>MGZB01000034.1 GCA_001801995.1 Gammaproteobacteria bacterium RIFOXYD12_FULL_61_37
GCATGGCCGTAATACCGTGGCACCGCCGGGAAACCAGGCGGCAACAGAGAACACAAACTTCGGCCTAAACGGGGGTGAGGAACCGGTTTACTCTCCGAGCACGACGCGCCGATCCTGACGGCGCTGTCGAAGGCGTTTCATTGGCAGCGCCTGATCGATGAGGGCATTGTCAGCAGTGGATCAGACATTGCCCGGCGCGAGGGGTTGCATCAGACGACCGTGAATGAACTGCTGCGACTGACGCTGCTCTCGCCGATGCTGGTGCGCAGCATCCTCGATGGGCACCAGCCGAAGACCTTGAGCCTGCTCTGGTTGAAGAACCATTTGCCGCCGTCGGATTGGGATGAGCAGCATCAGCTGTTCAACGGATTCGATACGTAGAACGGGTTTGCAGGGTTTCTGGTCAGGGCGGTTGACGCCCAACCATCGGCCCGAAACCCGCATGAAATCGAGGGGGTGAGCCTCGTTCAGCCACAGGTCAAATGGAGAAAAGAGAGGATTCCGGCTGCCGATGGGGCAGGAAATGCACCACGGGTGCGATGGCGAAACACCGGACACCTCTGAAACCCGCGCCAGTACTGGGGCGGCGGGCAAGAAAAAACCCAACCGGTAAGGGTTGGGTTTTAGAATTGGTGGGCCCTGTAGGACTTGAACCTACGACCAAGCGATTATGAGTCGCCTGCTCTAACCAACTGAGCTAAGGGCCCGATCTGATCCGATCCATCCGGCGAATAGGTGTGCTCCCTACCTGGATGGGTGGGGCCGCTTACTCGTCGAGGAAGCTGCGCAGTTTCTCGGAGCGGGAAGGATGGCGCAGCTTGCGTAAGGCCTTGGCCTCTATCTGGCGAATGCGCTCGCGTGTGACATCAAACTGTTTACCAACCTCTTCCAGGGTGTGGTCGGTGTTCATATCGATGCCGAAGCGCATACGCAGAACTTTGGCCTCGCGGGAAGTCAGGCTGCTCAACATATTTTGGGTCGCTTCCCGCAGGCCTTCCATGGTAGCCGAATCGATTGGTGTGGTCACGCTGGCGTCCTCGATGAAGTCCCCCAAGTGGGAGTCCTCGTCGTCGCCGATCGGCGTTTCCATGGAGATGGGTTCCTTGGCGATTTTGAGCACCTTGCGGATTTTATCCTCTGGCATCTCCATCTTCTCGGCCAGCTCTTCCGGCGTCGGGTCTCTGCCCTGTTCCTGCACGATCTGGCGCGAGATACGATTGAGCTTGTTGATGGTCTCGATCATGTGCACCGGGATGCGGATGGTGCGCGCCTGATCCGCGATGGAGCGGGTGATGGCCTGACGTATCCACCAAGTGGCGTAGGTCGAAAACTTGTAGCCGCGCCGGTATTCGAATTTGTCCACCGCCTTCATCAGGCCGATATTGCCCTCCTGGATCAGGTCCAAGAACTGGAGGCCGCGGTTGGTGTATTTCTTGGCGATGGAGATGACCAGGCGTAGATTGGCCTCCACCATCTCCTTCTTGGCGCGGCGGGCCTTGGCCTCGCCGATGGACATGCGCCGGTTGATTTCCTTGATGTCACCGATGGTGAGACTGGAGAGTTGCTCAATCTCTTTCAGCTTCTTCTGAGCGCGCAGGATGTCGTCCGCGTACCTTTGCAGCTTTTCACCATAGCTGGCGGCGGACTGGTCATTCAACCATTCCAGATTGGTTTCGTTGTCAGGGAAGGAGGCGATGAAGCTCTTGCGTGGCATCCCCGCGCGGTCCACGCTCAGGGTCATGATAGTGCGCTCGTGCTCGCGGATGCGCTCAACCGCCCCTTTCAACTGAGCACTGAGCTGGTTGAAATATTGCGGGGCCAGCTTGAATTCGATGAAAGCCTCGACCACCTTGCCCTGGGCTGCGATGGTCTCTTCATCCTTGGCCCCCCTCTTTCCCTGCAACTCGATCCAGTCGCCGTAAAGCTGCGAGAGATGGCCGACCTTGGCGGCAACCTGCTCAGGGTCGAGCGACTTGTCATCGGCAGCCGTATCGCTTTCATCCTCATCTTCATCCACTTCAGCCTCAGCTTCGGCGGCATCATCTGCATCAGCCTCCGATTTTCCGGGTCCATTTGCGGAGGGAATCTCATCGGGCTGGCTGGGGTCGATGAAGTTGGTGATGACGTCCGTCAAACGGGTCTCGCCGGCGTCGATACTGGCGACGCTATCCAGAAGGGAGCGAATGGTCAGGGGGTATCCTGCCAAGGCTGCGGCCACCTGATTCAGCCCATCTTCGATGCGCTTGGCGATCAGCAGCTCGCCCTCGCGAGTCAACAGTTCTACGGTTCCCATTTCACGCATGTACATGCGCACCGGGTCTGTTGTGCGACCGACATCGCTCTCAACGGATGCCAATGCGGCCGCCGCTGCTTCGACCGCTTCGTCGTCGGTCGAGGCTATGTCGCCAAGGGATTCGGGATCGACATCGGCAACCGATTCGAGCACCTGAATGCCCATGTCATTGATCATCCGGATGATGTCTTCGATCTGATCCGGTTCGACAATGCCTTCGGGAAGGTGGTCGTTGACCTCGGTATAGGTAAGGAAGCCCTGTTCCTTACCTTTGGCGATCAGTTGCTTGAGCTGGGAAGTCTGTTCTTCCTTATCCATTTCGCAATTCAGTCGGTTAGGGATAGAGAAATTATGTGGATGCGGTGAATCGAAAATTGTAGCATACGAACGCCTACCCATCCAGCTTAGTAAGCGAAGATGCGCAACGCGCCGCCTGGATGGAATAGCGAAGGCGTGCAGCCTTAACCAGACAACCTAGCTCGGCAAGGGCCGTATCGAAATCATCGTTGATGACTAGGTAGTCGAATTCATGCCGATGTGCGATCTCGGCGCCAGCCTCGCGCATGCGCCGTTCGATGATTTCCCCGCTGTCCTGGCTGCGGGAATCCAGCCGATGACGCAGGGCCTCGATACTGGGTGGAAGGATAAAAATCGACAGGGCATCAGGGAATGCCGTTCGCACCTGCCGGGCGCCTTGCCAGTCAATCTCCAGGATCAAATCCTTGCCTTCACGTAGAGGCCCTTCCAGGCTCGACTTGGCCGTTCCGTAGTAGTTGCCGAAGACCTCCGCGTACTCGATAAAGGCATCCGCCTTTACCAAGGACCGGAAGACATCGGCATCGACGAAATGGTAATGCTCGCCGCCAACCTCTCCGGGGCGCATCGGACGGGTGGTGTGCGAGACGGATACTCCCAAGCCCGGTGTCGCGGCCAGGAGCGCCTTGATCAGGCTGCTCTTCCCTGCTCCCGAGGGAGCGGAGATGACGATGAGGCTACCGAGGGCTGCGGTGTTTTCTTGGAAATCGTTCATAAACCTCATGGTCGTCCTGGAGCAATTAAAAGGGGGCCTTAGCGGCCTCACTCGATGTTCTGCACCTGCTCGCGCATCTGCTCGATCAGGACCTTCATTTCGACCGCGCAGCGCGTCATCTTCACATCTGGAGACTTGGAGGTGAGGGTATTGGCCTCGCGATTCAACTCCTGCATGAGAAAATCCAGCCGCCGGCCCACGGGTTCATCCCTGCTCACCACCGACGCAATCTCATCCAGATGGGCCGTCAGCCGGTCCATCTCCTCATCCACATCCAGTCGCTGCGTCAGCAGCAGCATCTCCTGTTCAAGACGGCTGGCATCCAGTTCTTCCCTCAACTCGCTCAGGCGTTGGCGCAAACGGTCCCTCAGTGCCTCCAGCACCTCCGGCATGCGTTCCTTTGCCTGTGCGACCTGATCCCTCACCAATGCGCATCGCGACAGAATCAGTGCCGCCAGCTTCTCTCCTTCGCGCAGCCTGCTCCCCGATAACTCGGTCAGCGTCTCGTCGAGCAGCACGAGCGCGGCCTCCGCCACAGGCCCCAGATCGGGGCGTTCCTGCTCCACCACCCCCGGCCATTGCAAAACCTGCATGACTGTGGGGCTTTCGCCTTTACCCATCAAGCCAGCGATGCGATCTGTCGCGGCCACGACCTCGCGGGCCATTTCAAGATTGAGTTGGATTTCCTGCCTGACGGCCTGTAGCGGTCGATACCGGAGACTGCAATCGACCTTTCCCCGCGAGAGCCTGCTCCCCACTTTCTCCCGCACGGCGGACTCCAGCATCCTGAGTTCCTCGGGCAGGCGCATGGAGGTTTCCAGGAAGCGGTGATTGACGGAGCGGATCTCCCAGATCCATTCGCCCTGTCCGTCGCGACGCTCACAGCGTGCAAACGCAGTCATACTACGAGTCATAGGTTGATTTCGACATTACAATTTTAACGAAGTTGATATGATACCAGGATGAAACAGTCACACCCTCATATTCAGCCCCATGACAGACGGCCGTAATCCCCTTCCGATCGGAACTGTCATCGATTGCTATGAGATCACCAAGCTGATGGCGAGTGGTGGTTTCAGCCTGATCTATCTTGCCAAGGACATGGACAATCAGGACAAGGTCGTCATCAAGGAGTATCTGCCCAAAAAACTCGCCACCCGCGATGATGGCCACGCCCAGGTGCGAGTCACCTCACCCGAAAGCCGCGAACCCTTCAATCAAGGGCGCAAGCTGTTCTACCAGGAAGCCAAGGTGCTGAGCCAGCTCAAGCACCCCAACATCGTCAATGTGCGCAACTTCTTCCTGGAGAACGACACGGCCTACCTGATCATGGATTATGAGGAAGGCAAGAACCTGGGAGGCTACATTCGCAAGCGCGGCGGCGGCCTCAGCACGACCTTCATGATGACGGTCTTCCCCCCGATACTCGATGCCCTGGGGCTCGTTCACGACCACAACCACCTGCATCTGGATATCAAGCCCAGCAATATCCATTTGCGCCCAGGAGGCAATCCCCTACTGCTCGATTTCGGCGCGGCCCATGAATTCCTGGAGCAATCCAACAAGCGCACCGGCCGCGTGGTCACGCCCGGCTATTCACCGGTCGAACAGTATTACGTCTCGGGCAAGGTGGGGCCCTGGAGTGATGTCTACGCCATGGGGGCCAGCATGCGCACTTGCCTGGATGGCAAGGCGCCGCCCACCTCCATCGAGCGGCATGCCAAGGACACGTTGAAACCGGCGGCCATCGTGTTCAAGCAGCGTTATCCGATTCATATGCTGGAGGCCATCGACTGGGCCATGGAGATTGAAGCGCGGCAACGTCCGCAGAACGCCCATGAGTTGCTTCAGGCGTTTCTCGGGGAGGGACTCGTCGATTCCGCGCCCACGTCACCGGCTGAGGCCCGTCGCAAATAAGAATTGAGGAATCAATGAGTTCATCGATGTTCGAAACAACCCATGTCAGCCTGGTGGGCAACCGCAACAACAACCAGGACCGGTGCGCGGTGCTGGAATCGGTCGATACCGTCTTGTTGGTGGTCGCAGACGGCATGGGCGGGCATCCGAAGGGCGAGGAGGCTGCGCAATTAGTCGTTGATACCTGCGAAGACGCCTTCATGCGCACCAAAAAGCCCATCGCCGAGCCCGAGCGTTTTCTTGAACATATTGCCCGTCAAGCCCACGAGGCCATCATCACCTTCGGTTATCGCCACATCCCCGCCATCGACCCGCGTACCACAGTGGTACTCTGCCTGGTCCAGAACGGCCTGGCCTATTGGGGGCACGTCGGAGACAGCCGGCTCTACCATTTCCGCGAGGGCGGTGTCGCGGGCAAGACCATCGATCACTCCTATGTCGAAAGGTTGCGCGAGCAGGGCATCATCAACGATGCCGAAAAGGAGAACCACCCCTTCAGAAACTATGTCACCCGTTGCCTGGGCGGATCGCCGACGCCTCCGGAACTGACACTTCTGGACACCCCGGCGCGCCTGGAGAAGGGGGATATCTTGCTTCTCTGCACCGATGGCCTCTGGGGACCCTTGGGCGACGAGCGCCTTGCAGCCGGATTGGACAATGGAGAAAAACTCTCTTCGCTGCTCACGCGCATGGCCGACATGGCCGTGGACGAGGCCAGCCCTTCCAGCGACAACGTCACGGGCGTAGCCATGCGCTGGCTGTTTCCTGCCATAGGTCAGGCCGCAGCCGCCGCCCCTGTAGTCCGGGCCGCCGACAAGACCGATAAATTGACCCAGGCCATCGACGATCTGAAAACGGCACTGGAAATCTTCGACGCACGAACCAGACAGGATTGAATATGCGACCCAGCGGCCGCCGCCCCGATCAGCTTCGGGAAATTACCATTACCCGTCATTTCACCAAGCACGCCGAGGGCTCCGTGTTGATCGCCTTTGGCGACACACAAGTCATCTGTACCGCTTCGGTGGAAGAGAAGATACCTCGCTGGATGGATGACAAGTCGAGCGGCTGGGTTACGGCGGAATACGGCATGCTGCCGCGCTCCACCAGCGACCGCATGGGCCGGGAGGCGCGTAGCGGCAAACAAGGCGGCAGGACCCAGGAGATACAGCGCCTGATCGGCCGTTCCCTGCGGGCCGCCCTGGACTTGAAGGCGCTCGGTCCGCGCACCATCACCCTTGACTGCGACGTGATTCAGGCCGACGGAGGCACCCGCACCGCCTCCATCACCGGCGCCTACATCGCCCTGCACGACGCCATCGGCGGCTTGATCGAGGTGGGCAAGCTGACGAGCAGTCCGATACGCCACGCAGTGGCTTCCGTATCGGTCGGCGTCCATCAAGGGACCCCTGTGCTGGACCTGGATTACGCCGAGGACTCCGGCGCCGAGACCGATATGAACGTGGTGATGAATGACAAGGGCGACTTCATCGAAATACAGGGGACTGCGGAAGGACACCCCTTCAATCAGGAGGAACTCACGGGAATGCTTGCTTTGGCGCACCAGGGAATAAACGCACTGATCGAAGCCCAGCGCAGGGCGTTGGGAGAAGGCCCATGAACCAAAGCCGGATCGTGCTGGCCAGCAACAATGCGGGCAAGGTCAGGGAGATCAACCAACTGCTGGCCGGCATTGACATCGAGGTCGTGCCGCAACGGGTCTATGACGTGCCCGAGGCAGATGAAACCGGCCTGAGCTTCGTGGAGAACGCCATCCTCAAGGCGCGCAATGCGGCGCTTTACAGCGACTTGCCCGCCATCGCCGATGACTCGGGGATCGAGGTCGATGCATTGATCGGCGCCCCCGGCATCTATTCCGCGCGCTACGCGGGAAGCGACGCCACCGACGCGGATAACTGCCAAAAGCTGCTGGAAGCTCTCAGGGATGTCCACGAGCTGGACCGAACCGCCCGGTTTCAATGTGTGCTGGTCTATATGCGCCACGCCAAGGACCCCACGCCGCTCATCTGTCAGGGGACTTGGGAAGGGCGCATCCTCTTCGAACCCCAGGGGGAGAATGGCTTCGGATACGACCCTGTCTTCTTTGTGCCCAGCGAGAACTGTAGTGCGGCTGAGTTGAGCGCGGAGACCAAGAACCGTCTCAGCCACCGCGGGCAAGCCTTGCGCGCTCTGCTTCAGGCCTTTTCGCGGCAGATGCCCAAATAGGACTCGCGCCTATCCGTTCAGGGCAGAGGGCAGCCAGGTGGCCAATGCAGGCCACCAAGCCAGCGAAGCCAGCAATAACAGATGAATGAGAACGAAGGGAGCAACGCCCCGGTAGATCTGGGCCGGGGACAGCCCCGGCGGAGCAAGGCGGCACTGATGGAAGACCGCCAAGCCCAAGGGAGGCGTTAGGCGTGCGGCCTGCCAGTTGACAACAATCATGGCGCCAAGCCAGAGGGGATCAAGCCCCATCGCGAGCAAAACCGGGGCCAGAATGGGCACTACCCAGAAGACGATTCCGGCAAAATCGAGCACAAGCCCCAGCAGAAACAGGAACAGCATCACGGCCAGCACTGCGCTGAAGGCGCCCCCTGGCAGGTTGTTCAGCAGGCGCGAAGCCAGTTCATCGCCACCATAGCCCCGGAACACCTGTGAAAACACCGATGCCCCGATCACGACAATGAACACCGCACCCGAACGCCGGGTGGTGTCTCGCATCAACTCCCGCAAGATGCGTAGGTTCAGACGGCCTCGCATCAGAGCCAAAAATAGAGACCCCATGGCGCCGGCGGACGCGGCCTCGGTTGGCGTTGCCGTGCCGGTAACCATCAAACCCAGAACCGCCAGCATCAAGAGCAGTGGTGGCAACAACAACCCCGCCGGATTCGGTCCCGTCGCATCCTGGCCGCTGGCAGGCTCGTCCCCGGTGGTGGCGGGCATGGCGGCAGGACGCAACCATCCAAGCAGTAACAGGTAAATCAGATAACCCAGCGCCAGCATCATTCCAGGAACCAGCATGCCGGCAAAGAGGCTGCCCAGGGTCATCGTCTCCGGCGACCAGACCCCCATTTCGAGCTGAGCCTGCTGATAAGAGGTGGAGAGCACATCCTCCAGCATGACCAGCGCAATGGCGGGGGGAACGATCTGCCCCAGGATCCCGGAGGCGCACAGGATACCCGCTGAGAGGCCGGGGGCGTATTTACGCCGCAGCAAGGCGGACAGGAAAAGCGGCCCCAAGGCCGTCATCGCGGCACCGGCCGCGCCAGCGCTTGCAGACAATAGGACCCCGGCAAGGATCAGGGAAATACCCGGCCCGGTCCGGTGGGCATTGAAAAGCCAGCTCGTGGAATCCAGCCATTCATCCGCCGTCCACGAGCGTTTCAGCACCCCCCCCATGAAGATGAAGAGCGGCACGGCAATCAATGCCTGATTGCTCATCACTTCGATGAGGCGGCCAGGAACCGCATCAAGGAAGCCCTTGTCGAAATGTCCCGCCATCAGTCCGGCAAAGGCGAACAGGATCGCCGTTCCAGCCAGGGTGACGGCGATCGGATACCCCAGCAGCAGCAGGCACAGGGTTGCCATGAACAGCAAGAGAGGAATGTATTCGGCCATCAGTTCCCCTCGCCCGCCGAGGTTACCCTCTCTCCGGCATCCGCTGGGGATGCGCCGCCCAGCAACAGGCCATTGCGAAGGATGCCGGCAATCCCCTGCAACAGCAGCAGCGCACCTAAAACGGGGATCAGAATTTTCAGCCAAATGGACGTCTCCAGGCCCCCTGCCCCAGAGGCCGTCTCGGCCTCATACCCCCAACCGAGCCAAATGATGGCGAGCGCCAGGGGGACCAGCAGCAGAAGATCGCCCAGCAAATCGGTCAGCGCCCGCCCCCTGGGTCCGAAACCCTGATGGAGGATCTCTACGCGCGCATGCACCCCTTGCTTGGGGGCATAGGCCGCGCCCAGCATGAAAAGGGTCGCATGCAGATAGACAAGTCCGTCTTGGAGAAAGGCCGAGTCGAGGTCAAGGGTATGGCGGATAATCGCCAGGGTGAATACCGTCAGAATCGAGAGCGGCACCAGCCATGAGGCGGCGCGTCCGGCATTTTCGCCGATTAAATCGAGGATTCGGGCTAGCTTGGGTAGAAGTTCCTGCATGACTGCTTCACGCGACCGGCGGCCCCAAGGCCGCCGGCGCTGTTGACCAGGTCGAGTTCAGGCGGCTGTCACCAGCGCAAGAGGACCCACTGTGGCGTGGAGACGCTACGGATGTCATCCTCGCGGGCGTCCATCTCCCCATCACCATTGGTGTCGATCATGTAATAGGGTGCGCCCACGCGCGGCACGATCTTGACCATGTAAAGCTGGCCGTTGGCCCGGTATTCGTGGACGGTTCCCTTGGAGGTCTCGACAATGGTCACCTCGGGTTCCAGTGCCTCTCTGCTCTGTTGGGGTTCAGGCAGTCTCGGCGGCTCGGCGAGCGACTCCTCGGCCCAAGATGGCAGGGTCATGAATAATCCCATCAGAAGTATCAAGCGCTTCATTCTTCGTGCCCTTAGTTCACTAAATGCCGGACGGCGTAAAGGCCTCCATATTATTACGTCGCCCGGAAATGATCCACGATTAATCGTGTAAGCTAATCCGATTTGTTCCGTCCAGGGGACTATAACAAGGTTTGGGGATTGCAGCGCACACATGCATAGATTGAACCCTCAGCAACTCGCGGCCGTCCAGCACGTCTCCGGCCCGCTTCTGGTGCTGGCGGGGGCCGGTTCCGGCAAGACCCGTGTCATCACCCGCAAGATCGTGCATCTAATCGAACACTGCGGTTTTGCCCCGCAACATATTGCAGCCCTGACCTTCACCAATAAGGCCGCGCGCGAAATGAAGGAGCGCGCTTCCGAGCTGCTTAAGGGCAAGCCGAGCCGGGGGTTGAGAGTTTCCACCTTCCACAACCTCGGGCTCGATATCCTGCGGCGGGAGTGCCGCCGTCTGGATTACAAGCCGGGATTCTCTATCTTCGATGCCCAGGACAGCGAGAATCTGCTCAAGGAACTCCTGCGCAAGCAGCAGGGCGAGGAGAGCGAGGCGGTCAGCACCGCCCAGTGGCGCATATCCGGCTGGAAGAACGCCATGCTGGAGCCGGGTGCAGCGTTGTCGCGCGCCGAGGATGAGGCCGAGGCCTTTCATGCCCGCCTCTACGCCGAATACCAGCGCCATCTCCACGCCTACAATGCCGTGGACTTCGATGACCTGATCCTGTTGCCAGCGCGCCTGTTCAGGGACGACCCGGAGGTGCTGGAGCATTGGCGGGGCCGCATCCGTTATCTGCTGGTGGATGAGTATCAGGACACCAATCAAAGCCAGTACGAGTTGGTCAAACTGCTGGTGGATATCCGCCGGTCATTCACCGTGGTCGGCGACGACGACCAGTCGATCTATGCCTGGCGCGGGGCCCGGCCGGAAAATCTGGCGGCTCTGAAATCTGATTTCACGTCGCTTCGGATCATCAAGCTGGAACAGAATTACCGCTCCTCCGGGCGCATCCTTCACGCTGCCAACCGGCTGATCGCCAATAACCCCCATGTCTTCGAGAAACGCCTATGGAGCGACCATGGCCCTGGGGACCCCATTCGCATCATCGAATGCCGCGACGAGGAAAGCGAGGCGCAACGGGTCGTTTCCGCCATCCTCCAGGCGCACCACGGACAGGGCACGGCCTTCGGCGACTTCGCCGTGCTCTTTCGCGGCAATCACCAGGCCAGGCCCTTCGAAAAGGCCTTGCGCGAACACCAGATCCCCTATTTTCTCAGCGGCGGGACATCATTCTTCGCCCGCGGTGAGATCAAGGACATCATGGCCTATCTGCGTCTGCTGGCGAATCCTGACGACGACGCGGCCTTCCTGCGCATCATCAACACCCCTCGCCGCGAAATCGGTCCCGCCACCCTGGAAAAACTAGCCGGCTACGCCAAGCGCCGTGGTGTTCCCCTGCTGATGGCCTGCGATGAACTTGGACTGCAAGAGGGCCTAAACGCTCCATCGCGCGACAAGTTGCAGGCCTTCGCCCAGTGGCTCGGCGGGATCGCACGCCAGGCTGGGACGGAGCAGCCCATCCTGGCGATCCGGCAACTGGTTCAGGAGCTGGAATATGATCAGTGGCTGCGCGATATCAGCAGCAGCGATGCCGTGGCAGAACGGCGCATGCAGAATGTCAATGACCTGATCGGCTGGCTGGAGCGGCTCTTTCGCGGAGACGACATCACCGATCTCGCCTCCCTCATCAACCGGATTACGCTGCTCGACATCCTGGAGCGGCAAGATGAGGAGGGCGGCGGCGACAAGGTCCATCTAATGACACTGCATGCGGCCAAGGGCCTGGAATTTCCCAGCGTCTTTCTGGTCGGCGCCGAAGAGGAACTGCTGCCGCACAGGAACAGCATCGAGGAGGACAATATCGAAGAGGAGCGCCGGTTGGCTTACGTCGGCATCACTCGCGCCAGGCAGTTGCTCACCATCACCTTGGCCAAACAGCGGCGCCGCTACGGAGAAACTGTGACCTGCGAACCCAGCCGCTTTCTCGATGAGCTGCCGGAGCAGGATATTGAGTGGCTACGCCTGGGCGTCAAGCCATCGGAAGATGAGCGTAAACGGCAGGGCAGCGCCCATTTGGCGGGCATCCGTGCCCTTTTGGACAAGCCCGGCGCCTGAGCCTTATTTTGCCTGGGAAACCATGTATTCCACGGCCGACTTCAGCTCGGCATCGGTACAGGCCATGCAAGTGCCCTTGGGCGGCATGCCCTTGGGGGTGCCATTGATCGCCGATGTCATGAGGGCATCGATCCCCTTTTCGATGCGAGGCCCCCAGGCCGCCTTGTCGCCCAGCTTGGGCGCGCCTGCTGCACCGGTGGCATGACAGGCAAAACAAGACTTCTGATAGACGGCGTCAACGCCGGATGCCGCCACTGGTTGCGTGGTTGCTGCAACGGCGGGGACCGCAGGTGCCGGTGCGGGAGCGGCGGCCGGTGCGGCGGCCTTCTCTTCGGCAGGCGCCAGCTGGCCGGTAATTGCCACAGTGCCGATCGGCTTGATGCGGTCCAGAACCTCGGAACGATCCTCCTCGGCAACCAGATTCCAGGAAGCCAGGGTCATGACGCTGGCCAGGACGATGGAAAACAAACCCAATTCTCGCTTCACAAAAAACTCCTAAACGATGGCAGAAAACCTAGCGCCCACGTTGGCGTCAAATCTGGCGGGAGTATACCCGCTTGCCGGAAGCTGCCAAAGCCCCATGGACGGCCGCCCCTTTTCCGGCTATCCTTCACGGCTCCAAGCACCCGCTTGTCGACTCAGCGTTTCACGCGCCCTTAGCTCAGCTGGATAGAGCGCAGCCCTCCGGAGGCTGAGGTCAGAGGTTCGAATCCTCTAGGGCGCGCCATCTCCCTCCCGCCTCCAGGCGATGAAGTGTCTCTGGTCCGGTTGTTTCAATATCTCCCGCAGATCGTCCAGCTTACGCGCCTTCCCCAGTGCCGACAGGGGGAGTTCGGACCAACTTGCGGAGGCCTGCACGACCTCCATGCCTGAGAGATCTACACCAGCCATCTTATCCTCGCGCAGTATCAATACCGGGCTTCGTGCTACGTCCTCCGGCGTAGGCTGATCCAGCTCGCGCAAATCGAGCCGGAGACCGGCGGCGATTCGGAGCTTGGCTGCCGGTTTCGCCTCTCCGAGAAAAAGCACCCGTCCCCTGCCGATCAGACCAAGCTGATCGAGCTTTGCCGTGATTTGGCTGCCTTGATCGGGCAAGGCAATCGGTTGCACCAGCAGGAACAGGGCCAAAGGGATCATGAGTATGATTGCCGCCAAGGCCGTAATGGAGGCATCGAAGCCCTTCCTCTCCGTAGCGGCGATGGAGAGCAACATCAGCAGGGCCAGGGCGATCAAGCCCATTGCAAAAGGGTCCGAGTCCAGGGCCATGCGCATCGCCAGGGCGGCAAGGAGCAGCAGGGTCAGAAGCAAGGCGATCAGGGGGATGAATTTCCTCGCCCAGTCCGCCGGCAACCTCTCTTTCTTCCGGTTCAGCGCCTCCGCCAGCAAAAGGGCGATCAAGGGTGTCACGGGGAGGACGTAACGCGAGTAAAAATCGCTAACCGGCACGGACATCAGGATGATGGCGATGGCCCACGCCAGAACAAACCCCTCGACGGCGCTCGACCTGTCCCCACTGCCACCCCAGACCTCCTGCCGGAGTCCCGAGCGGGCGCGCATGGCAGGGACGAGCCAGGGAATAAACAACAGACTCAGGGAGGCCACGGCGCCCCCAAAATGACCCAGCATCTCAATCCACTGAAAACCGATCCTGTTGCCAACATGGTCGCCAAGGAAACTCACCAGCGCTTCAGGCCCGTGCAACAGATAGACAGCCCCGAACCAAACGCCTCCAACCGCCAGGCCCAGGAACATGGCGGGGAGATGGAATAATTGGCGCCACGAAACCCGGCGCCATGGATTGAAACGTAGATAACCCATGCTTACCGTAGCGAAAACAAGGGCTGGGAAAGGCCCCTTGGTGGCCACTGCCAAGCCGATGCCCCCATAGGCGGCAAGGTAGCGGAGAAAGGAGGGCTTTACGGAGAGCATTATCCCAAGGAAGCCTGAGGCGCTAACCATAAGCCACAGGGCCAAAAGCATATCGGGATTGGCGCGCACCCCCGCCATCATCAAGAGGGGGTTGGAGGCCATGATCATGGACGCGGTCAAGGCCACTTTCCGGCTGGCGAACAGCAGGAGCGCCATGCGGTAGGTCAGCCAGATAATCGCCGCCCCCGCCGCCAAAAAGGGGAGGCGGGACGAAAGGGCACTGACGCCAAACAGCCGGTAGCTGCCTAAAACGGCCCAGTAGGTCAATATGGGCTTTTTAAAACGCAGCTCGCCTTCTCCTGTACGGGGGGAGATGGCATCACCGGACTGCATCATAAAAATGGCGCCGTTGGTGTAGTGCCGTTCATCGGGATGGAACGAAACGAAATTGGCGGCCAGGGGGGTGAGCGCCAGCACGAACAGCAGAGCCGCCAGATAGGGGGCGAAGCGGCTTCCCGAGATGTTCCCTTTATAGTTTTCCGCGAACACTGGCATGATAGATCCGAATGGGACGAAGTTGCTCCGCATTATCCACCGGCGGCCAGATTACGGCTATCGTGCCGAATGACGGAGATATGGATCATTCCGGGTGGTGGTGATGGGTGCATTCGATGTCGGGAACGGGGTCGTAACCCCCATCGTTGTAAGGGTGGCAGCGGAGTATCCGTTTTATGGCCAACCAGCCGCCCCTTCGCGCCCCGTAGCGCTCGATGGCCTCAAGGGCATAACTGGAGCAGGTCGGATAGAACCGGCAGTTCCGTCCCAGCAAGGGACTGATGAGATAGCGATACCCTTTGATGATCCCGAGCAGCGCCTGCTTAAGGGGGTTCATGGGCCTTTTGCCTCGCAATGGGAGCAGCGCCCCATCACTTCGATCATCTGATGCTCCCCTCGGAAACCCTGACTAGCCATGACTGCCTGAAGGCTCCCGCTGATACTGTGGTCATCCAGTTCCTGAGCCTGGCCGCAGCGGCCACAAATCAAAAACTGCCCATCGTGATCATGCCCAGGCTCCCGGCAGACCACGTAGGCATGGAGGCTTTCCAATTTATGGATCAGCCCCTGTTCCAGCAGAAACTCCAGCGCACGATAAACGGTAGGCGGGGCCACGCCGGGGATTTCCCGCCTCATGGCCTCCAACAGCTCATAAGCGCCACTGGGCCTATCCGCGTCAAGAATCAGGCGATAAACGAATTGGCGCTGGGAGGTGAATTTGCCCCCCCTTTCACGGCAGATCCGGGCTGCCCTTGCCAGGGCTTTATCTGTCTCCTTCCCGGCCGCCATCTTTATCGACCCCATTCGATCACCATCCAAACAATCAATCTTCGCGGGATGATATAACATCTGACATTCGGCGCCTTGCTCATTTGACGCCCTTTTCTTTTCGCAGGCGATCCACTTTTCTCAACAAACTCATGAATACCGGACGTTTAATACTGACACCCGATAACCCTCACACCCTTTTTGATGCATCCGGGGTGGAGGACCTGTTACGTGACTTAGGCATGATTGCCAACCCGCTACCCGAGGTCGCGGGGCATGCCTTTGCCGCAGGAGACAACCTGATGCGTCTGATCAGCTTCGCCGGTTGTTCGCCCTTTTTACGCTTCGAGCCGGAGGGTGCGGGTGATGAGGATTTTTGTCATGTCCGGATAACATCCAGCACCGGCGCTACTCCCGCCTTTTATGCTGGAAGCAATACCAAGCCGCCCTGCTGTCCCTATTGCCGCCGGGCACTGAGCGACTGGCGTCCTGCCGCCGAAGATTGGCTGCAGCGGGGGACGCTTTGGGAGTGCAGTAGCTGTGGCAAAAGCATAGCCGCGCCGGAGTTGAATTGGCGCAGGCATGCTGGATTTGCCCGGAGCCTGGTGGAGATATTCAGCGTATTTCCGGGAGAAGCCACGCCCATCCCCTCATTGCTGGAAAAACTCGGCAGGCAAGCGGGAGGGGGCGCCTGGCGCTTTTTCTACTGGATGCCCTGATCGGCCACGCAACAATTCTTACCCGACTGCTTGGCTTGGTATAACGCCTTATCCGCCCGGTTGAACACAGCATCGGAATTGTCTCCGTTACGAAACTCGCTGACGCCCCCGGAGAGGGTGATCGACACCCGTTTCATCCCGATACTGAATGGGCGCTCGCAAACCCCGCGGCGGATCTCTTCGGCGACCGCGCAAGCCTGTTCCAGCGTGGCGCCTGGCATCAGCATGACGAATTCCTCCCCGCCGTAACGGGCGACGAAATCAGTCTCACGCAACCGGCTCATGAACGCCCTGCCGATAAACCGCAACACCTCATCGCCGGTCTGGTGCCCGAAGATATCGTTGATGCGCTTGAAGTCATCGATATCCCATGCCACCAGGCAGAGGGATCGGCGGAACCGCTTCCAGCGCATGTACTCCTCCTTGATTCTGCGGTCGTAGGAGGTCCGGTTCGGTAGTCCCGTCACCTTATCGGTCGTCGCCAGAATCAGAGCCTCGGCCAATCTTCCACGCAGCCGCTGTTCCTCGTCCTCCAGGGAGCGCATATGGTCGCGGACCCTCTCGGTATCTTGCATGGTGTGCAAGAAATGCCCGCGTTCCTCCTGCAAATGCTGTTCGATCCGTGCCTGTATCGAATTCAAATGCAGGCTGACCAGCTCCCTGAACGAATCCAGATCGGTTGCTTCCGTGCCGTCCCTGCGGACGTTGCCCACCTCCTCGTCAACCCCCGTCTGGAGATCCTTGCCACTCTCTTCCGCATCCTCGCGAATGGCTTGAATATGGTGAATGATCTCATCGATTTCCCTGAGCCGGTTATCCAGCCCCACAAGGAAGGCCTCCGCCTCCTTGAGATCGGACTCGGCGCCTCCGAAGACATTGAGAAAAAGTAGGACAAGCTCCTCCAGTATGGAATTCCAGGCAGAGGGATTACCGATATCGCCCTGAAGCCGCTCGGTCAGATGTCGGACCGAGTCGCCGAGGCGAGCCGGCCACTTCTGGCTGTGCATCAACCTTAAAAGGACTTCATTGGGATTTGTTGCCATGCTCAAGCTCGCTCCTTCTCCCCTACAACTATTTCAGTACGGCTAACCTACCTGGCGTAGATTGTTTTTTAACGATTCTTCCAAGTCCAGGAACAGGGCCTGCGGTAGCTTAACTTCAACATGGACCGGAAGGTGGTCGGAGAGGGGAAAGTTCACCACCTCCGCCTTAACCACCTCAAGATTATCCGTAACCAGAATGTGATCGATTCTCCGCATGGGCCGCCAACTCGGAAAACTGGCATCCTCGCAGGAGGGGCCGCGTAACTGGGTGGAACCGACCAGATCGATCAGCTCTGGGGCATTGCAGCCGCAATTCATGTCGCCCATCACCACAGCATAGGTAAAGGGCCTGATCAGGCCGGCGATATAGCTCAACTGACGCTTCCTGGCCCAATGGCCCAATGCCAGATGAACGACACAAACCGCCAACTCGTTGCCCGGCCGGCCAAACAGGGCCAGCAAGGCGCCTCGTCCGGGAACATTGCCGGGTAGCTTGTGCTCCTCCACTCGTAAGGGAGTATAGCGGCTCAGCAGTCCGTTGCTGTGTTGACCCAGGGGACCCAGATCCCGGTTCACCTGGCGGTACCAGCCAGAAAAGCCGGCACGCTGGGCGATGTAGGCCGTCTGATCCATGAAATTGCTGCGCAGACTGCCCGAATCGACCTCCTGCAGACCGACAATGTCGTATTTGCCTACCAATCCCGCAACCTTGTCCAGATTGGGGATTTGCCCCCGGTGCGGCAGCCAGTTACGCCAGCCACGGGTCACATAATGACGGAAGTAACAGGTATCGATACCGTTCTGGATGTTGTAACTGAGTATTCTCAGACAGTTATCCGGGGGCTCCGTCTCGCTCATCCTAAGAACCTCGACCCAACCGCAAAGGGCGCATAGTACAGAGAGGAGAGCCGGCCGGAGCGAAATGCAGGCATGCCGGTGTCTTCCTAATGCGATTAATCGAGGAAATGGGGTTCATTGCGCCTTCGTTGCTGATTTTTGCTCATCCTTGACCTTGGCGATGAGAAAATCCACCAGTTGGGTCATCCCCTCAAAGGAGCCCGTAGGTCCAGTCCGATAGGTGCCGCCAACCACCAGATTGGGCACCCCATCGATGCCGAAGCGTTTGGCCAGTTCAATCGCCCGGTTCACGCGGGTCTGCACCGCAAAGGATTGACGTGTGTTGCGGAATTGCTCGGCGTCGATTCCCTTTTCGGCAAGAAACTTCTCCATGGCGGCGGGGGTATCCAGCGAGATCCTTTGTCCATGTATGGCGTTGAAAATAACCCCGTGCAAGGCTTTCAGCTTCCCCATCAATTCCAGTGAATAGAATGTCTCGGCATGCAATTTCCCTGCGGCATTCGGCCGGCCATCACGCCCCATAAAAATCACTGGAACCTGTGCAAACTCGACCCCCTCGGGTTTTCGCGACAACCATTGCTCAAGATGGGGCTCGAAGTCGTTGCAATGAGGGCAGTTGTACCAAAAGAATTCCAGTACCTCGACCTTTCCCGCGTCCGTGCCGGGGTAGCTCGGAAATATCTCGAAGTAGTTTACGCTCTCCTGGAATTTCTCCGGCCCGGCAAAAGCCAGCGGCGCAAGAGTAATCAGCAGGACAATGAAACAGATCGTTTTTCGCATCGTGTTATCTCCAGGAGGGCTGCGCATGGTTTATGAATCTTATGCCCGATACGGTTCCAGGCGTCATTTTGCCTGAACGAAAAAAGGCGGCCAAGGCCGCCTTTTTTCATTCAAGCCAGCGAGACAATCAACGCAGCCCCTGAATGTACTGGGCAACCGCCGCTATCTCCGCATCGGTCATCTTTCCGGCGATATCGCGCATCATCCTGTTGGGATCGTTGCTGCGCGCACCGGAACGAAGATCCTTCAGCGCCTTGTCCACATAGCTGGCATGCTGACCCGCCAGGCGGGGGAAGTTGGCGGCCCCATTGCCGGCGCCGGAAGGGCCGTGGCAAGCGATGCAAGCGGTCAAACCGCTGGCGGCATTGCCGGCGCGATAGAGGGTCTCTCCAGCCTTGGCTTGATCGGGGGCGGCCGTGCCGGGAGCGGTCTTCTGGGAAGAGAAATAGGCGGCAAGATCCGCCATGTCCGCATCGCTCAGAGGGGCTGCCATCGGCGACATCAGCGGGTCCTTGCGCGCACCGGACTTGAGATCGGCCAATTGCTTCAGGATATATTCGGGATGCTGTCCCGCCAGCTTCGGCCAAATGGGATTGACGCTGTTGCCGTCGGCACCGTGGCAGGCTAGGCAGGTAACGGATTTGGTCTGGCCTGCGGCGGCATCGCCCGCAGCCTGGGAGGCTCCGGCCATAACGAGGGCGGCGACAAATACGGCGAACTGTTTTTTCATATTGATACCTGCTGGAATTCTAATATTGCGGTGTAAAGTAAAACCCGCGCACCCCTCGGCAACACGGGCCCTGGATTCTCGGCGCCCACAA
Organism: Gammaproteobacteria bacterium RIFOXYD12_FULL_61_37; assembly: GCA_001801995.1. Classification (GTDB taxonomy): domain Bacteria; phylum Pseudomonadota; class Gammaproteobacteria; order Chromatiales; family Chromatiaceae; genus YD12-FULL-61-37. The sequence goes on from MGZB01000034.1 coordinate 19,364, forward strand.
TGGGGGCGGTACATTACGTGGAATTCACCGACTGCGCCCATCCCGGAAGCCTGCTCTCGATCGGGCAATGACCGGCAAAAATTGCGGAATATATAACAACAGGAGCAACCCCGGTCAACCGGATTGCTGGCCTAGGCATAATCAAGCCCGCCTTTTTTCTTCCCTATCCGCCCCCGCCCCGGACTCTGACAGGTACTCCACAAACGACTCCAGGCGGCCGTCGGGATGCAGCTCGAAGCGACGGAAGGCCGGTGGCGTTTTGTCGATGATCAGATCATGGCTGTTGGGGCGGAACTGCACACAGGTGGCCGGGGTGCCGAAGAACCGGATGCCGCGCCATTCCGACTCGAACGCCTGATGGATATGGCCGAAGGCCACGCCACGGACCTGGTCGTGATCCGTCAGGCATTCGAGCAATTCTCCGGCGTTGGCCAGGGCAATGCGGTCCATCCAGGGGCTGCCCACCGGCAGGGGATGGTGATGGAGGCAGATCAGGGCATGCTGACCAGGGTTGGTGGCCAAGGTTTCATCCAGCCAGCTCAACTCTTCCGGCGCCAGGCGTCCCTGTTGATGGCCGGGCAAGGTGCTGTCGAGCAGCAGGAGTTGCCAGGCCCCCGCGACCAAGTGCTTTACCGGTTCACCATCGCCGAAGCCCAGCATACGAGTCATCAGGAAAGGGTCGTCGTGGTTGCCCGGCAGAGGGTGGACCCTGAAGGGATAATGGGCGAAAGTCTTACGCAGCCGCAGATAGGTTACCGGTTCCGGGTCCTGCGCCAGATCGCCGGTGGCAATCACCCAGTCCGGCGCCCATAGGGCAAGGCGATCCAATACTTGCTTGAGGGTATGGTCCGTCACCACCGGCGAATCGAGCAACCCGCCCGGCTCCCGGCAATAGTGGAGATCGCTGATCTGCGCCAAGCGTAGCGTCTTGTTCATCCGGTATCACCCCTGCCGAAATCTGAGGCTGGCTATTCTAAGGCTCAATCCGCCAATCCCAAAAGCCGGCGGGCGTTGCAGGTGGTGGCCTCGGCGATGCGCCAGGGCTCGTCACCCCGGACTTCCGCCAGCGCCTCCAGGCAATAGGGGAGGTATTCTGGACTGTTGCGCTCCCCACGATGCTGCCGGGGGCTCAGGTCGGGGGCATCGGTCTCCAGCACCAGTGCCTCCAGGGGCAGGGCCTGGGCCAATGCTCTCAGCTTGCGGGAATGCTCGTAGGTCAGTATGCCGCCGAACCCCAGCAGGAAACCCAGCTCCTGGTACTGCCGCGCCTGATCCAGGCTGCCGTTGAAGGCATGGGCGATACCGTTGCGGATTCCCAGCCGACGCAGGGTCGCCAGTACCTGATCGTGGGCCTTTCGCACATGGAGGATGACCGGCAGGCGGGCCTCGCGGGCGATGAGGAGCTGCCGCTCGAAGAAGTGCTGCTGCCGATCCCGGTCAGGATCGGGGATGAAGAAGTCGAGGCCGATCTCGCCGATGGCCGTCGGCCTATCCTGCATTACCAGAGTGGCGAGGGCCTCCAGATCCACCTCGGTGTGCCGCTCCAGATAGATCGGATGCAATCCCAGGGTGGGGTAAAGATCCTCCTCCTGGGCGCAGAGATCCAACAGCCCGCGCCACCCGGCCGCATCCACGGCAGGCACCAGCATGCCGCACACTCCCAGGCGGCGAGCCCTGGTCAGAACATCGAACCGGTCGGCATCGAACTCCTCCACATCCAGGTGGCAATGGGTATCAAATATCTCCAGAGATGCATCAGCCAATGGAAGCCACCTCATCCGCCGACAAGGGGCGATAAGCGCCGGGAGGCAGGGCCGGATCAAGGCTGATGGTGCCTATGCTCTCCCGCCGGAGGGAGACGACGTGGTTGCCGACTGCCGCCAGCATCCGTTTGACCTGATGGTACTTGCCTTCCTGGATGGACAGGCGGATCTCCAGCATGCCCAGTGTCTCCACCTTGGCGGGGAGGGTCGGCCGCCGCTCGCCGCGCAGTTCGATCCCCTGCTCCAAGGCCAGCCGCGCCGACTCGGGCAGTGGCTCCACCAAGCCCACCCGGTAGACCTTGGCGCAATGCCTGCGCGGAGAGGTGACCCGGTGGGACCAGTCGCCATCGTCGGTCAAGATGACAAGGCCGGTAGTGTCCTTGTCGAGCCGGCCTACCGGGTGCAGGCCTTCTCTCTCATCGCAGGGGATCAAATCCAACACGGTCCGGTGCTTGCCGTCGCGGGTGGCACAGACCACACCGGCGGGCTTGTTCAGCATGAAATAGCGCGACTGGCGCTTCCCTAACTCGATCCCTTCGTATCGCACCGAGGTCCCCTCCCCTACCTTGAAGGCCGGGTCGTTCACCGGTATTTCGCCCACCCGTACCCGTCCGGTGCGGATGGCGCGTTGCGCCTCGGAGCGGGTCAGTGAGGTATTGTTGGAGAGAAAGCGATCAAGCCGGATATTCATGAAAGACTGGCAGGATTTCCCAGGATTCACGGGTGCCCCTATGATGTTCATTCTGTAAATCCTGTCCAGGTTTTTGTTAACAAGACAAGCGAATGAAATTCCATCAGATTCCCCTCGGCACCCATTTTGAGTGGAAAGGCGAGAGTTACGCCAAGCATAGCCCCGTCGCGGCCCGGCGTCTCAGCGACAGCAAGCAGTTCATAGTGCCCCGCTCGGCAGAGGTCCTCATCCCCGGAGCGGCCCGGACCAGCGATCCGGTGCCTGCTGCCGGTCCCGATGCCGTGGAAGCGGCTGTCCGCGACTACTGCCGCCGATGCGACCAGGGTATGCAGCAGTTGGGAGGCCTGCTGCCTGCGGAGACCTTTGTCCCCATCCGTGATGAACTCGAACGGGCCAGGGCGGCGCTATTCGAAATTCTGGCGAACGATCATAGGGCGAGGCGAGTAATCTTAGAAGATGAAGAGTAGTGCAGGGATACGCCTTTGACAGAGCAAAGGAAATCAGTCAGTTATCTTGTCGTGTTGCACTTCAAACTTGAAACCACCCCAATGTTTTGCGTCACACCTTCGCCAGTCGATTTCTTCAACGCGGTGGCAATATCCGGGTTCTCCAGCGCATTCTCGACCATGCCAGCTTAGAAACGACTATGAGATATGCGCATTTCGCCCCGGACCATTTGCAACAGGCAAGGGAACTGAACCCGTTGTCAATCGGTTGACATGCAAAGCGGGGTGAATGCGAGAGAATCGACGTAAGTCATTGAAAAGATTGGTGGGCCATGTAGGGATTGAACCTACGACAAACGGATTAAGAGTCCGCTGCTCTACCAGCTGAGCTAATGGCCCGCGTTCGTTTTGAACCTGGGGTGGACGAAGGGACTCGAACCCTCGACGACCGGAATCACAATCCGGGGCTCTACCAACTGAGCTACGCCCACCATAAAAAACACACTGCCTTTGTCCCCAAGGGCGCGGTTTGGCGCGCCCGGCAGGACTCGAACCTGCGACCCACGGCTTAGAAGGCCGTTGCTCTATCCAGCTGAGCTACGGGCGCATGTCCTGTTGAAGCCTCTGCTGAACCCGAATTGGTCGGGGCAGAGGGATTCGAACCCCCGACATCCTGCTCCCAAAGCAGGCGCGCTACCAGACTGCGCTATGCCCCGATTTGGGCGCCTCTGCCTCGGCAGAGGCGAAATAATACTCGTGACCTATCCCGAGGTCAAACAATTTGCCCGATGTCCGGAAGACGCCTTTATCTCCTGCTGGTACAATCACGCGATTTACGGTTGAGCTATTTTCGGAGTGATTATGTTCAAGAAATCGATGCAGATTGAGGGTTATGACGACGAAATCTGGGGCGCCATCCAGGCGGAGGAGCTACGCCAGGAGGAGCACATCGAGCTGATCGCCTCCGAGAACTACACCAGCCCCCGCGTCTTGCAGGCACAGGGCAGCGTACTGACCAACAAATATGCCGAGGGTTACCCGGGCAAGCGTTATTACGGCGGCTGCGAATATGTAGATGTGGCCGAGGCCCTGGCCATCGAGCGGGCCAAGCAGTTGTTCGGCGCCGACTACGCCAATGTCCAGCCTCACTCCGGTTCCCAGGCCAATGCTGCGGTCTATATGGCCCTTTGCCAGCCCGGTGACACTGTCATGGGCATGAGCCTGGCCCACGGCGGCCACCTGACCCACGGCGCCAAACCCAACTTCTCCGGCAAGATCTACAACGCGGTGCAATACGGTCTCGATCCGGCGACGGGCGAGATCGATTATGCGGAAGTCGAACGTCTGGCCCGTGAGCACAGGCCCAAGATGATCGTGGCCGGTTTTTCCGCCTATTCCCGCGTGGTCGATTGGCAGCGTTTCCGCAATATCGCCGATGAAGTGGGCGCTTACCTGTTCGTGGACATGGCCCATGTGGCCGGTCTGATCGCCGCCGGACTCTATCCGTCTCCGGTGCAGATCGCGGACGTGACCACCACTACCACCCACAAGACCTTGCGCGGTCCCCGTGGCGGCCTGATCCTGGCCAAGGCCAATCCCGACATCGAGAAGAAGCTCAACTCTCTGGTCTTCCCCGGCATCCAGGGCGGCCCCCTGATGCACGTCATCGCCGCCAAGGCGGTGGCCTTCAAGGAGGCGATGGAACCCGGGTTCAAGAGCTATCAGCAGCAGGTGATGACCAATGCCAAAGCCATGGCCGAGGTCTTCATGGCGCGCGGCTACGATGTGGTCTCCAAGGGGACCGACGACCACCTCTTCCTGGTGAGCTTCATTGCCGCTGGCCTAACCGGCAAGGACGTGGACGCCTGGCTGGGTGCCGCCAACATCACCGTCAACAAGAACGCCGTGCCCAACGACCCCCAGTCGCCCTTCGTCACCTCCGGCATCCGCGTCGGCACCCCGGCGGTCACCACGCGCGGCTTCACCGAGGCCGACTGCCGCGAGCTGGCTGGATGGATGTGCGATCTCATCGACAGCCGGGGCGATCTGTCCGTGATCGAAGCGGTCAAGGCCAAGGTATTGGCGATCTGCAAACGATTGCCGGTGTACGCGGACTGAGACCATGCGATGCCCCTTCTGCGGTGCCCATGACACCAAGGTGGTCGATTCACGCCTGAGCGGTGAGGGTGATCAGGTGCGCCGCCGCCGTGAATGCGTCGAGTGCGCCGAGCGTTTCACCACCTATGAGACCATCGAGCTGGCGATGCCTCGCATCGTCAAGAGTGACGGCAGCCGTGAGACCTTCCAGGTGGAGAAGATCCTGGCCGGGATCAACCGCGCGCTGGAGAAGCGCCCGGTGGGCGCGGAGGAGATCGACAGGGCAACCAGCCGCATTCGCCGCAAGCTGACGGCATCCGGCGAGCGCGAGGTCCCCAGCCGCCGGGTCGGCGATCTGGTGATGGACGAGCTGCGCAAGCTGGATCAGGTCGCCTATGTCCGTTTCGCTTCGGTCTACCGCCGCTTCGAGGACGTCAATGCTTTCCGCGAGGAGATCGAGCTGCTGGAGCGGCAGCCCGGCCGGCCGGAAGACCATGGCGGATAAGGACGATTACCACTACATGGCCCGTGCTCTGCGCCTGGCGGAGCGAGGCCTCTACACCACCGACCCCAATCCACGGGTCGGCGCCCTGGTGGTCAAGGACGGGGTTGTCGTCGGCGAGGGGTTCCACCACCGAGCCGGAGAACCCCACGCCGAACCCCAGGCACTGGCCCAAGCAGGTGATCAGGCCAAAGGCGCCACGGCCTATGTCAGCCTCGAACCCTGTAGCCACCAGGGCCGTACTCCGCCCTGCGCCGATGCCCTGATCCGGGCCGGGGTCGCTCGCGTGGTGGCGGCCATGCAGGACCCCAATCCCCTGGTGGCCGGTCGTGGCCTGCAACGCCTGCGCGAGGCAGGTATCCAGGTCGAATGTGGCCTGCTGGAACAGCAGGCGCGGCAACTGAACCCCGGTTTCATCAAACGCATGGAACAGTGCCTGCCCTATGTGCGCTGCAAGATGGCCATGTCTCTGGATGGACGCACCGCCATGGCGGACGGCGAGAGCCAGTGGATCACCAGTCCCGAAGCCCGCCGCGATGTCCAGTTCTACCGCGCCCGAAGCTCCGCCATCCTTACCGGCATCGGGACCGTTCTGGCCGACGATCCCTCCCTGAATGTCCGCCTTCCGGGCGAAGAGCTGCATGGCCTGGGTCCGGCCTATCCCGTCCGCCAGCCCATGCGGGTAGTGCTCGATTCCGGACTGGCCATGCCGCCGGGGGCGAAGCTGCTGACCCTGCCGGGCGAGACAAGGATTTTTTGCAGCCGGTTGGACGAGGCCAGGGCGGAACCCTTGCGCCGAGCAGGCGCCCAGGTCGAATCTCTGGGAGATGATCCAGGCCGGCTCGATCTGGAAAAAACCCTGCGCCGGCTGGCGGAGTTGGCTATAAACGAGGTATGGGTCGAAGCCGGGCCGACCCTTTCGGGCGCCATGCTGGCGGCGGGGCTGGCCGATGAGATTGTCCTCTACGTCGCTCCGCACCTGATGGGTGATGGGGCGCGCGGGCTCTTCCATTTACCCGGCCTGCACCGCATGGAAGACCGCATCGAACTGGAGATCACCGATGCGCGCAACCTGGGACGCGACCTACGCCTGAGCGCGAGGATCGGGACAGCGACAACCAAAACGAAGGGGGACTGAACCATGTTTACAGGCATCATCCAGGCAGTCGGCCAGATCGCCGGCATTGAACGGCGTAGCGGTGATGGCCGGTTCCATATCAAGACCGGCAAGCTCGACCTGGCCGACGTCAAACTCGGCGACAGCATCGCCGTCAACGGCGTCTGCCTGACCGCCGTTGAACTTCCGGGCGACGGCTTCTACGCCGACGTATCGCGGGAGACCCTCTCCCTCACTACCCTGGGCGACCTCAAGCCCCAGAGCAGGGTCAACCTGGAAAAGGCCCTCACCCTCGCCACCCGTCTCGGCGGCCACTTGGTCAGCGGCCATGTGGATGGCGCGGGCGAGGTCATCAGCCGCCACGACGACGCCCGCTCCGAGCGATTCACCATTGAGGCCCCGGTCTCCCTGGCCCGATACATCGCCCACAAGGGCTCCATCACCGTCGATGGTACCAGCCTCACCGTGAACGGCGTCGAGGGCAACCGCTTCCACCTCAACATCGTCCCCCACACCCTGCAAGAGACCATCATGGACAGCTATGCCCCCGGCAGCCGGGTGAACCTGGAGGTGGACCTGATCGCCCGCTATCTGGAACGCCTTATCCTTGGTGATAAGGCTGCCGAAGCCGGGAAGGAAGTCACCGAGGAGCTGCTGGCGAGGGCGGGTTTTGTCTGACCGGGAACGAAGCTGCCACATCAGCGGAACAGGCGGGAAATCTCTCTGAACTGGGAATGCCCGGAATTTTCGAGCCACTCGAACACCACTGATTCGGTGTTGGTTATCCCGATTCCGCCCTGCCGCATGCGGTTGAGGGCATTTTCTTTGTTCAGGGGATTGCGCGAGCAGATCGCGTCCTCGGCTACGAAAACGCGGTAGCCCCAGTGTTGCAGGCCCGAAGCGGTCTGTAACACGCAGATATGAGATTCCAGCCCTGCCAGCACGATTTGAGGCCGCTTTTCCTTGTCGACCAGACTGTTTTGGAAACCCGGGGCGTTGCAGCAGGAGAAGCTGGTCTTTTCACAGAAGACGAAACCCTCCGGCAGGCTGGCGGTTACGGCATCCCGCGTGGGGCCGAGCCCCCTGGGATACTGCTCGGCACCGGCGATGGGGATCTCCAGCGCGCGCGCGGACAGAATGAGCCGCTGCATGTTGGAGATGGCGGTTTCCAGGCACTCCGGGGGTATGGCGGCGCACAGGCGATCCTGCACATCGACCACCAAGAGCTGCGATTTGGCTGCTTCACAGAGATCGAGGCCGGCCACGGAAAAAGCCCTTGCTCCAGAGTGGTGCTCAAAAAACGAAGGACTGGGATGGGGTGCAGTTGTCGAGAGGCGCCAGATCGGTCTCGAACTTGGGCTCGTAGCGCCACTCGTCATCTCCCAGGCGGGTGATGAAGCAGGCATCCATGAGGGGCGATTGGCCGATTACTGCGAACAGCCTGCCGCCGTTGGTAAGCGCCCTTTCGAAGCGTTCGTCCCGATGTGGGATCGAACCGCCGATGACGATGACATCGAAAGAGCCGCCGGGAATGGCTTCCATAGCGTCTCCGGCCTTGAGAGATACATTGCGGAAGCCCAGTCCATTCAGCCGCTTGGTTGCCGCCGCGATGGCTTCGGCATCCATGTCGATGCTGGTCACATAGCCGCCCAGCTTGGCCAGGCAGGCGGTGAGATAGCCGCTGCCCGTGCCGATCTCCAGGATATTGTCCTTGGGGCGGATGGCGAGCCCTTGCAGTAGTTTCGCGACCAGTTTCGGCGCCATCATGGAATGCCCACTGGGCAAGGGGATCTCCATATCGGCGAAGGCCACGCCCCGGTAGGCGGCGGGAACGAATGCCTCACGCGGAATGGTGTCGAGGACGCCCAAAACGCGCGCATCGCTGACGTTCCAGGGCCGGATCTGCTGGTGGATCATGTTGAATCGGGCCAGTTCTACGCTGTTCTGGTTCATGTTCAGGGTTCTCGATTGGGGCCAGGCTGGAATTGCGGAGAGACTACGAACTTTGAGTATGGTTGACAAGCCCCGGCTGGGTTGGTGTTAGCCCAAAGCAGTAATGTCCCCTTTGTCCAATTCTAAAATGTCCCCTTTGGGATCTGAGAGGGACGA
>MGZB01000035.1:0-12355 GCA_001801995.1 Gammaproteobacteria bacterium RIFOXYD12_FULL_61_37
CAGGGCAGCCGGGGCCTCATGAGTAGCCGAAGATCGAGTGCGTTTCGGGGACTCGGATGTCCCAAAACGTATCACGAGATCAAAGGCTCGCCGAGCACGGGGAGGTCAATTAAGAAATTGAGCCCGTGCGGGGCGAGGAAGATCGAGTTCGCGAGAGTTGACTGGGATGTCCTGTCGCGAATTCGCGAGATCAAGGGCTCCCCGGGATGAGGAACTCGATGAGGGCGGCGACGACGAGGGCAAAGGCCAGCGCGAGGATCGGCGCAGCCACGACGACCGCTGTCCGCCAAGGAAGTGCGAAGCGCGAGGGCGGAGAGTCCCCGGTAGGCGCAGGGGGCGAGCATGGCCGCAGCCCGGCGCTAGGCAAAGCGCATCCCGATAAGCCGTAGCACCATTTGTGGGAGCACCAGCGGACGCAGGGCAATCGGGGCCTCACGAGTAGCCGAAGATCGCGTTCGCGAGAGTCGACTCGGGAGTCCTGTTGCGAATTCGCGAGATCAAAGGCTCCCCGGTTGCGTTCGGTTTCAGTGGTCATTTTTGGCTCAGTGGGCACCGATTCGGTCGCGAATTTCTTCAGGGTATTTTCGACCGCCTGCAGGAGTTCCGGTTCCTCTATCTCGCGCAAGGCCATTTTCCAGGCCGGAGCGTAGCTGAAAGCGCAGGACGCGAAACCGCACGGGCAGGCCACGTCCCCATCCGGATCGATGTCGCGCAACCGGCAAAGCTCGCGGGCGCACGCTTCTTTTTGGCTTTCAGTCATCATCGTCCCGCCCCCTTCAGGAACTTGAACAGGTCGCTATCGGTGGACAGCACCAGGGTCGAATCCGGCGTGATGATGGACTTGTAGGCATCCATTGAGCGGGTGAACTCGTAGAACTTGGTGGCCTCCGGTCCCTGGTTGTAGGCGCTGGCGTAGATCGCCGTTGCCTTCGCATCGCCCTCACCTCGGACTTCTTCGACGAGGCGGTAGGCCTCGGATTCGATCCGGCTCAGATCGCGGGTCATGTTACCGCGGATACGAGCGGCTTCCCCATGGCCTTCCGAGCGGAATTTCTCGGCGATCTGTAACCGCTCGCTGATCATCCGCTCGTAGATCTTGCTTTCGACCGCAAAGTTGTAGTTGATCCGCTTGAGACGAATATCGAGCAGTTCGATACCGAACGCCGACAGTTTCTCCGCTGCTTTCTTGAAGATTTCCTGCTCGATCAGCCCCCTGCCCTTGCGAATGATCGGCATGGAGCCAACGCCGTCGGCGTCTGCCAGGGTGGCATCGCGTACAGGAACACGGTCCTTGGTGGTCCGTACGATCTCGATCAGCTCGTTCTTAGCGATGGCGTTGCGCGCCTCGCCCCCCAGGATGTCGTCCAGGCGAGACATGGCGCTGCGTTCATCGCGCAGGCGCAAGAAGTAGGCCATGGGGTCCTTGATCTGCCAGCGGGCGAACATATCGACCGTGATGTAGAGCTTGTCCTTGGTGGGCATGTCGGCGGAGGGTCCGTCCCATTCCAGTACGCGCTTGTCGATACGGTTCACGGACTGGATGAAGGGCATTTTCAGCTTGAGCCCGGCCTCTGTGACGGGCTCGCCAACCGGTTTGCCGAATTGGGTCAGGATGACCTGTTGGGCCTCGCCAACGGTGTAGAAGGCATTGAAGCCGATGATGGCGGCGACGATGGCCAGGATGGGTGCAAAGATGCGGCTCATTTGCTGGGCTCCTTGGGGGTTTCGGTGGACGTTTTCTGTCCGAGATTCAGCAGGGGCAAGAGGTTTTTCATGCCCTCATCGACCACGATCTTGTTTTGGACGGGGGGCAGGACGGACTGCAGGGTCTCCAGGTAGATGCGCCGCTGAGTGACTTCCGGGGCTTTCTGGTATTGGGCGAAAACAGCATTGAAGCGCGACACGTCACCCTCGGCTTCGTTGATGCGCTTGAGGCGGTAGCCTTCGGCCTCGCGGATGCGCTGGTCCTTCTGTCCTTCCGTCAGCGGGACCACTTTGTTGTAGTCACGACGGGCTTCGTTGATCAGTTTTTCGCGCTCCTGCTGGGCCTGGTTGACCGCATTGAAGGAGACGCGAACGGGGGTCGGCGGATTAACGTTTTTCAACTGCACCTGGTCGATACTGACGCCCAGTCCATAAAGTTCGACGATTCGTTTCAGCTTAATCAATGCCTCGGATTCCGCCTCTTGGCGTCCGATGGTCAGGACCTCGTCCACGGTTCGATCGCCGACCACCTCGCGCATCATTGCCTCGGCAGCGTCCCGCAGGGTGGCGCCGGGTTCACGCACATGAAATAGGTATTTGGTGGGATCGGTGATGCGGTACTGCACCACCCATTCCACGACGCCTACGTTCAAGTCGCCGGTGACCATAGACGATTCCTGGTCTGGTTCCTCGGAGGACTGATCCGGATTGGTCGCTCCTTCTGTGGTGAAGCCGAACTCCTGTTTCAACTGGCGTTTGACCGGGAGGATGGTGGCGGTATCGACCCCCATGGGGATCTTGAAGTGCAGGCCCGGCTGTACCTCGGTCATGAATTTACCGAAGCGCTGCAAGACAGCCACCGAGTCGCTGGGAACGGTGTACCAGGATGTCCAGCCGATGGCGAGTGCCAGGACGCCGGTCAGGGCTAGGGGGAGTGAAATCCGGGTCAGCATGTCCGGAGGCGGGAGAGATTGGCTCATTGAAATTTGCTCCTGTGGGTGATAGCAAATCCATCCTGCCACGGGTTTTCAAAATGCAAGGGCCTGATTTCAGCGGGGGTGGAGAGGGGTGGCTTGCATTTTTTCCGCATCCCGTATTCTGGAGGAAGCACACAACAACAGGAGAATATCCGTGTCAAATGCCATCGATTGGAAATACAAAATCCAAGCCACCAATCCCTGTAGCGGTAATGCGCACACCGAGCAGGATTCCATTCTCTTTCTCGCTAAAGATCGGGCCGTGCCCGCCATGTTGCGCGCCTACCTCGCGGAGTGCGAGCGCCTGGGAACGGGCGAGGCGCACCGGGAGGCCATTCGACTGATGATCGGGCGCGTGGAGCGTTTCCAGCAGGAAATCGAATCCAAGGTCCCAGATACCGACCTGCCTTGCGAAATCGCTCGCTGCACGCTGGGCGAGGGGGTGTAGCCGTGGCGGAACCAATCATCACCTGTCCCCATTGCCAGACCGAGATCCATCTGACCGAGTCGCTGGCGGCACCTTTGTTGGCGGCCACGCGCCAGCGGTTCGAGCAGCAGATTGCCCGGAAGGACGAAGAAATTGCCCTGCGCGAGCAGAGCGTCCGCAGCAAGGAGCGGGATGTCGATGACGCACGGCGAGCCATGGAAAAGCAGGTCGCTGATCGTGTCGAATCGCAGATCCAGTCCGAACGCGCCCGCATCGTTGACGAGGAGTCGAGGAGGGCTCGACTGTCCGCCGCCGCGGAATTGGAGGGCAAGGCGCGCGAGCTGGCCGATCTCCAAGGCGTGCTCCGCGTCCGTAACGAAAAGCTGGCCGAAGCCCAGCAAGCTCAGGCTGATCTGATCCGGAAACAGCGGGATCTGGACGACGCCAGGCGAGAGCTGGATCTGACCGTGGAAAAGCGTGTCCAGGATGGGCTCGATGCCGTCCGTGTTCAGGCGCGCCAGGAAGCGGACGATAGCCTGCGGCTCAGGGTGCTGGAGAAGGATCAGACCATCGCCTCTATGCAACAGAAGATTGAGGAGCTGAAGCAGAAGTCCGAGCAGGGATCGCAGCAGTTGCAGGGAGAGGCGCTGGAGCTGGAGCTGGAAGGGCTGTTGCGGGCCAAGTTCCCCTTTGACGCCATTGACCCCGTGCCAAAGGGCGAATTTGGTGGTGACGTGCTGCAACGGGTGTTCGGACAGGGAGGCCTTAGCCATGGTGCCATGCTGTGGGAGTCCAAGCGCACCAAGCACTGGAGCGACGGTTGGCTGGCGAAGCTGCGGGACGATCAGCGCGCCGCCAAGGCGGAGGTCGCCATCCTGATCAGCCAGGCGCTGCCCAAGGACGTGGAAACTTTCGGTTTGATCGATGGCGTGTGGGTTGCACATCCACGGGTCGCCATGCAGGTCGCCATGGTTCTGCGCCACAGCCTGATCCAGGTCGGAATGGCGAAGTTGTCCACCGACGGACAGCAGACCAAGACGGAGATGGTGTACCAGTACCTTACGGGTCCGCGTTTCCGGCAGCGCGTCGAGGCCATCGTCGAAGCGTTTTCCAGCATGAAAGAGGACCTGGACCGCGAGCGCAAGGCCATCATGAAGCAATGGGCCAAGCGTGATGAGCAGATCGAGCGCGTCATGCTGGCAACCGTGGGTATGTACGGCGATTTGCAGGGGATCGCCGGGAAATCGCTCCAGGAAATCAGCGGAATGGAGTTGTCTGTTGATCCGGAGGATGCGAGGGCGTTGCCGGATGCGCGGTAAAGGCGTGCGTTCCGGATTGGAAACGGCGGCAGTCCGGGGCCTTGGCCAGTGGCTCCGGTTGCACCGCCTTGCGGCAGGAAGGACGTTACAGCAGATCGCAGATGCGTGCGGCTGCACGAAAGCCGACCTGGGCCAGGTGGAGTGGTGTCAGCCACCCCTCCCTGAAGGGAGGGGCTTGTTGGGAAACCGGCAAGCCTAACGGTTGACCACCGGGGAGCCTTTGATCTCGTGAATTCGCGACAGGACTCCCGAGTCGACTCTCGCGAACGCGATCTTCGGCTACTCGTGAAGCCCCGGCTGCCCTGCGTCCACTGCGTTCCCACAAATGGCGCTACGGCTTATCGGGATGCGCTTTGCATAGCGCCTGGCGGCGGCCACGCTCGCGCCCTGCGCCTACCGGGGACTATCCGCCTCGCGCTTCGCGCTTCCTTGGCGGACAGCGAAAGGCCGCCTAACGGCGGGCGCTATCCCTCCCCGCCCTTCAGGGCGGGGTTTCTCGCGCAATTATGATGAGCAGGCTGGGCGACTCGGTGCCGAGCTGGCCCGTGCCGTCGCCAGGTGCCCTGGCGTGCCGTTGTCCACGGTCAAGGATATGGCTTTCTTTCGGCATTACGTCGCCCTGAAGGAACCAGGCAAGGCGCGGCTCCAGCGGCGCTTGCATTCTTCAGGAAGGCGTTATTCTGAATTCAGCCAAGCCAGCGCACCGTTCAGGAGATCCCTTGCCAAACAACCGAAGTCTCGCCGCCATTGAAGACAGTATTGGGCGGCCCGTTGTCTGGCTGGACCCGCAAAGCAACAAAGTCCGGCAGGGATTTGTTGCGGAAATCGACGAGGGCGACTTGGTAAAAATTCGCCCGGACGATAGACGGCAGCGCGCTTTCTGGTGCGTTCTGGGATGGAAAATAACCCTGAAGTAAGCGGAGCATTTTCGATGGAATTTGGAATCGGCATTGTCGGAGGCAAGGTATACGTCTCCTCCGAGTGCAGCACGAAATTTGGAGAGGCTGCGTGGAGTACTGAGAGACGGGAAGAGGTGGCGGAATGGACCGTTGCCAGCGAAATGGTTGCGGCGCACTGCTCAAGACGGGTGAGGTGCGCATGAGAAACAGCTCCATGAGAAACGCCTTCGAGAGCTGGTGTTCGGACGGTGGACGCTTTCCTGAGCATATTGACCGAGAGAGTGGTGGCTGTGGCGGATACCGGCTAATGTCCGTCCAGATGACATGGAACTCATGGCAGGCCGCAACGAAAGCCGCCCTTGAAGGCGCCGCGAACAAGTTCGATGGAACGACGGCGTACTGCTTCACAGCAGCGGACGAGTACGCAAACGCTTTCGACATTGCGAGCGAATTGCGGCACATGGCGGACGAGATCTCTAATCAAGACGGTTCATGATGACCAGCCCGAGAAAGCCGAAAGGCGGTCTACGTTTTAGAGTGGACGAAAAATCGCCAATCGACGGCAGGCAGGAAAAACAGTTCGATCCGTTCTTGCCAAAGGAGATGGCGGCGATACTTCCTGCGGTGCTTTCCGATCTAAAGCACCGTTCCGATCCGGAACAGAGACTGCCGAACAACGCAAACATCCGCCATTTCGGACCAGCGATAACCGGCGGGGGCGTCGATATGGATCGTGGTATCCGACATGGTTGCTAGGCGCCTCGCTGTGTTTGAGCTTCGTTCATGCGGCACTCGGAGCTAGACTCGGCGCCGTCTATTTCGCGTTAGGCACTCGCCATCTTCCCGATGAGTGCCACGATGAAATACAGTGAGATCACCACCACCAGCACTTCGAGTCGCGCCCGTTTCTTTCCGGCTACATATCCCCGTGCCCACTCTCGCGTCACCGTATGCCCTCGTCGTTCGACGGCAGCCCGTCCAGCCATTGCCGCACTTCGGTTTTGCTCACCTTGCCAAGGTTCGGAACGTCGTCGAGTCTTCCGTCTGCCAGCGCCGTGCGCACCTGATCAACCGTGCGCAGGTTCTGTGACAGCAGGCAGTTTCTTGTTCTCACGCTCAACCTGTCAAGCGGGTCGGTTGACGCTACGGCATAATCAAGCTGCTCGGCCTTTGCAAGCACCCGCCGCACACGCTCCGGCGAAAGCCCAAGGCTTTTGGCCAGGTCGCATTGCCTGGCACCGGCTCTGTGCTCGGCAAGCACCGCCGCACACGCCTCATTTGTCCATTTTCGAGCGCCAGTATTGGGGGGCGTTCGCTTCCCACGTTTCGCAATGCAGTCCAGTGCAGCGTCCTCGGTCTTATGCCGGTGGTCGGCGCTGCCACAGTCCCAATATTCGACCCGCACAAGTTTTGGTTTCATCTGTAAGCCTGCCCCCTGTGGGTACGTAGGTCCACTTCGCCCATGTTCAGGGCATTTTAGTGATTAAACTGGACGACGAGGCTTCGTTCTCGTTATCCATCGGAAACACCGTTCTTCAGTTGAACCCTTGTGGCCAGCAGGTTGGCCGCCGCCGACAAACCCGCGCTTGCCACCCAAAGCCAATAACCGAGCCCATACCCAGTGACCACTGAGTAGGACGGCGCCTCACTCGACACCACCGTTTTGTATAGAAGGAAACTCGCCATGAACAGGATGGCGCCAATTGAAGCCCAAAAACCGACCTGATATTCCTTCTCAAAGAAGATCGCCCAGCTTGCAATCAAAATTGGATTGCCAATCCACGCAAAACAGCCGTAAAAAAGGCCAAGCCAGCCCATCCAAAACAACGCCCAGGCCGACGCCCATGCGTGCGGATTACTGCCATCAATGTAGTAGCTGTCTTGCGTGAGGGCAAAAACGAACATTCCGATGCTGGAAATCAGAATTAGTAGCGGCAGATAGACGCGCATAGTCGCGACACTCCGATTGATACCGTGTGATCTCCAGGTCACATGGACACTCCAAGCAGTAGTGACTTCAAGGTAGTGCCCGCCTGATTGGCCCCGTAAGACGCCCGTCCATCGAAGGCCGCATGCAGCAGCCGACCAAAGCCAAGCACGTAAATCGCAACCACGGCGAGCTTCGCCAGAAAGTGATTGCCAGTTAAAAAAAGCATTCCTCCACCCAGCAGCCAGAACAGAATCGAGAGGCCCGCCATTGCCTGCCATGCCTGCCGGAATCGGCGCAGGTCTCCATAGTAATCGAGAAAATGGAAAAGCACTGATGAGACAAGCGCGATCTCGAAAATCGGCGAGAACCAGGGCCAGGTATTGCCGTTCAGCGCAGCAAGGGAATCGAACCAGCGGCTTGCCGCGCACCAAACCACGAACAAAATCGCCATGGTTCCGATTCCGCCCCGGAGCGAAGAGGGAGATGCGCGTCCGGCGATGATGTAGGCGGCGCCCACAATCACTTCCAGGGGCCGCAGCACGAGCCAGGTGAAAATCCCCGGTCGCACAACGGCGGCTAAAGGCGCGTTTTTGTCCAAAGACCATTCTTCTCCTAAAAAAACCGCAGAACACTCCGTCCAAGGCGCGACAGGCGGCAAGCAGCCGCCGGTCTTTCCTACAGGGCCGGCGTCAGCAAAATTACATCGCCATGGCCGGCGCCGCCGCCTCTTGGCACGCTCTCGTAGGCCAATTTCGCCTCTTTCAGCTCGCGTAGTGCTCGACCGAGCGGCATTGCCCATCCGGGCGGGCCTCCGTTGCTGCTGTAGTTCCACGCCTTCGGGTGCTGCTCTGGCGGCCACAGTTTGTAGGCTAGACTGTGGTAGCTCATGCGCCGCTCCGGCTCGGCGGTTAACGCATCAATAATTCGCTGCTTCAGTGGCCTGAACCTCCCCATGGCTAAAGCCAGGGGGTTCTAAAGACGAACGGCGAGGGGACGATCCGGTTCTCGCGACTACACACCCGAATTCAGACCCCGCCCAAGTCTCCTTCGGCGCGCGATCCGCTCTGAGGATATTGCTACCCTGGGGCTAGGCGGAGCCTTCCCACTCGCAGATTGGTCGATACACAACCCCGCGCGCCGCAGCACAGGTTCCTGAGCCGCCCATTCTCTGGCGAGATGGGAAGGGTTGTGTCCGTCTTCCTTGGCATGGTGTGCCAGGAAGGCGCTATAGATATCCCGCTGCACCCGCACATCGGTCCCGCCAAGGGCGTGCCAGCGCTGAGACAGCGGCTTCTTTTCGTATCGCTCCAGAACGTGATCGTACTGGCTCATACGAAGGCGCCAGGTATCCAGTTCGATAACCTGTCCGCCGGCTCTTGCAGCCTTGCTTTCCAGGTGTTCGAAGAATGCTCCCGGTGCCCGGACCTTGACGCTCCGGCCAAATAGCCGCTGGAACGCCTTGTAGGACAGGGTTTCGGTTTTAACGACCGTGCCCAGTCCGACGACCTTGTTGGCGAGTTCGCCATGATCCCGCTTGCGCCCCGCCGCAAGCCGACGCTCCAGATCGGCGAGATCGGCTTGCCGCTGCTTATAGCGGGCGGATTTTTTCCAGGTCTTTTTCCCTTTCTTGATCCGTCCCTTGTCGTCGTAATTGTCGGGATTCATGGCCCGCTGAGAGCGGTCCTGCGTCCGCTGCAGGACGCGGACCTTCTTCCAGGGCTGGACGACCGAGGGCGCGAACTGTTCCAGCGCAGCGACCTGATCGCCCTCGATAGCAATGGTGCTGGGACCGATGTCCAGCCCAACCTCCATTCCGGCGGCAAGGAACTCGTACTTTTGGGGCGACAACCCCTCCATGACGAGCTGGACGTACCAGCGCTTGCCGCCGGCAAAGGTCCGCCACAGCACGCGGCAATATTTGACCCTCGATTTGAGGGCTTCGTTAACCCAGGGGTCTCGATCCAGCTTGGGCATGATTGCGGGCAGAAACAACTTGTCCCACTCGACACAGCTTCTGTCGCGCCGCCACTTGATGGACGAGCCCGTGCTTTTGCCCTCCAGTGAATGCAAGGGCCGATGGGTGCCCTTGAAGCGCGGCTTGCCTTTCTTGCCGAGGGCGTAACTATTGACGGCATTCCAGACGCGGGTGCCGATCTTCTGGGTCTCGTGGGCGCCCAAGCGGTCTTCGAAGCGGGCGGCGTTCTTGTGCCAGGTGGCATCGTTTTGCACCGAGGCGTCGTCGAAACTGAAGCGCTGGCGGCAAGCGATGAATGCGGCATTACGCGCACTCGTCTTTGTCTTGTCCTTATCCTTGTCCGTACTTTTCGGCATGGCGCATGCCGCCTGCCACGCCTTTGATTCGCGCATGAGCTTGAGGCGATTCAGCGCGCCTTGCAGCACGACGTTGTAGAGCCGTCTCCCTGCCTCCAGCCGCCCGAGCATGACCCTCTCATCGCCGGGCTTCACCACCAGTGGGAATTCGAGGACGAAAGAGGGCGTCTCGGCCTTGGGCATCAGACGTGCCTCTGCTGTTCGATGTACTGCTTGATGACTTCGAGCGGAGCGCCGCCGACGGTCGAGACGAACCAGGAATTGGTCCAGAGCGAGGGGAGCCGGGTCCTGCACCAACGGAACTCCTGGCGAAGCATCCGGGATGAGCGTCCTTTGATGGTTTTCACCAGCTTGGCGATACCGTATTGCGGATCGACCTCGACCAGGAGATGCACATGGTCTGGCATGATCTCCATTTCAATGATTTCCGCGCCGGATTCTGTACAGACTTCTCGTATAATCTCCTTGAGCCGGACATCGGCTCCCTCCTTCAAGACATCTCTGCGGTACTTCGGGCACCAGACAACATGGTACTTACAGGAGTAGACCACGTTGCCATTGGACTTGTAGCGGACGCTGTATTCAGCCATGAGCCAATTATACAACTACCTAGCAAGCTAATAAAGAAGTTCGCTCACCCCGTGGATGAATCCAGGGGCTTGCGCTCATGTTTGGTCAATCGCGTATCGTAGGCGGGCATCCCGTGCAGCCAAATCGCCGCGTCAAGCGTGTCGTCAACGCAATTACTCAGGTAGCAAAATAACTCAACCCCGTTATTTCCCAGTCTGGGGTGTAGCATGTCGTCGCTTCGTTCTATGTGCATTCCTCTTCCTTTCTCCGGGATGGACGAGCGTCCATCGGCAGGGGTAGTGCCCGTTAATGCGTCCTTTGCGCCAAGTCGGTCCAGTTCCGTTCTTCGATTTCCACGACGCTAAGCGCAGCCTCGATCTCGTGAATTGCGCACTGTCCGTCCACTGCCGCGATAAATTCGCCAGCAAGTGATTCGAGCCTTTTCGACGCCCTCGGATCTTCCGCAATGACCGACATTGAATGAAAAATCTTCGCTGCATGAACCGCAATTCTGGCCGGGATTTGTACCGTTGGTTCAGACATCATTTTCTCCCAATTGGAATGGCTCCCAGGACGGATTTCAACAGGCGTGACATCATCGGCAGCAGCCCCCCTCCTCCCACTGCCACTTCTCCTTGAGGAGATCGAGCCCCTCTTTTCCGCAGAGCGCAAGTAAGGCGCGTTCCAGAGCCCATTGCTTGTGGTCAATGTCGGCGACAGTGAGCCCATCGAGCAGGGTCGCCGTGATATGAAGGAGGAATTTATCTTCCTCGGTCGCTTCTTTCAGAAAATCCGTCGGGTCCTGGGGCGTGGGTCCGGCAATGTCTGCTATGTCCGTCATGTCTTATTTCTCCTGGCGTTGCTTCTGTGCAGCATATCTATACTGCACGCCCTTTGGGAGCCTCCGCGCCAGACGCATGTTCGCGCAGCCAGTCAGAAGCTCCCCCGTCTCCATCGATTCTTTCCGGTGCCGATGGGTCCATATCGCTAGAATAGCCGGTTCTGAAAAATTGCAACCATATTCGACCATTCAATTCAAGTGAATTTGCCGCTGCCGACCGACACAGGGTCCGGTCACCCCCTCCATCACAGCCAGCATGGCATCACCCCACAACCGCCACATCCCAGCCTCATCATCGCTCACCAGTGCCTCCGCTCTTGGACGCATCGACCAGCCGGGAAAGATCGTCAAGCGCCAGGCCTAGACCTTTCGGCATCCGGTCGTTAGGCAGTTGCCACATGAGTTCTATGCCTGGCCTCTGCTGGAGCCCACTATTGGGGCTGGTACGGAAGAAATTCGGTAGCTGAGCGAGGAATTCCGCCTCGGAAAAAGTTAAGATCCGGTGGATCTCTACGGCGGACTTGTCGCTCATCTTCGAGGGGCGCGCGTCGCCGATATCGCGCCTCAGTTGTTCGTAGCCGTTCAACTTTCACCCCCAAAAGCAACATCCGCCAAGGCAAAAACGATTCCACGACAATACGGCGTCCCTTCGTCAACAACCTCGAAGGTATCGTGCGATATGTCGGTTCGATACGTCCAAGAATACCCCTCCTCAGCGCACCATAAAGCCAGGATGAAGCAGCACGAGTTCACGCGCTTGAAGTAGTCACGGAAGGCGTCCTTATCGTCACGGTCAATGTCCTCGAAATTCGGTACCAGCCCACGCGAATCCACCCAGGCAGTCCCGCCGCCATAACAACTAAGTTCGTCATGAATAGCTCCCTCGAATTCCATGAGATCGTCGCTTCCGCCATAGACGATAACCAGTCCAGCAGATTCCGCCTCTGCGCGCAGTTCTCTGGAAATCCGCACGGGGTATTCGATGCCCGTCAGTTGTTGGGCAAGCTCTTTTGTGTTCATCAATTCGCGCCCATTGCAAGTTCGATATCGAATCCAGGTGGTCCTGTTCACCTAGACGTTCTCTGGCAGCTTTCACCGGTCGATGGTCTTGTGGCACCTTGCTGAAGAGGCAGGGACCACAGTCGTCTTCGTGCCGCAGCAGTCCGGAATGCTCCGCCGATACAGATTCGCGTCACATTTCCAGTCGCTCATCGGGGTCGCTCCCCAGGTGCGTCCAGGTCCAGCGTCACCGGCGCATGGACTCGGAACAGGGTTCCGCCCATTTCCACCTCGGAAACGCCCCGCAGAAACTCGGTGATGTCGATCTCCGTGCCGTTCTTGAGCCGACGACGATGCG
>MGZB01000035.1:12387-39699 GCA_001801995.1 Gammaproteobacteria bacterium RIFOXYD12_FULL_61_37
GTCGCTCCCCCACTCGAAACCACCCATCGGAGCCATGTGAATACGTCCGCCTGGATCAACCGCAAAATAGGCGGTAAAGCCTTCGACAGGCCCCTTGTCTCGGTAGATGAAGTAGCTGACCCGATAACACGGCGGACTGAGCTTGCCAACGCCGTGCGGTAATTCGTTCACACGCTCCACCAGTGCGGTGTGGCGGTAGTGTCCTTCGATCATGCCGGGCAGGGAGACGCAGGCGGACAGGGGCAGCTTATCGTTCACCAGGTCGAAATGCCCCGGCCATACCCGGCGATCCTTGCCGGGAACATAAGGACCCATGACCCGAGCGCGTACCAGGTGGGTCTCTTTCAGCCGGGCAGGCTTGTTATGGTTGTTACGCGCCTTGCCGCTTATCCGCGTCTCGAAGAGCGATACCAGCATTGAGGCAATGTGGTCCTCGAATTCTTCCTGCTGCCACAGGTCGGTGGTGTTCAATGGTAGCGGCATTTTTCTTTCCTCTCCCCGGCGAGGCCCAACGAACCAAAAAGGTGGTCTCTCCATCTACAGCGTCCCTCGGTCGCGCCCGCATACCATGCGTCTGTCATCACCGTACCTACTTTGTACGGACATCGCATCTCGCCAGCCTCTCTGAACAGTAATTTCAGCGCCGCCAGCATCCCGTCCTTGTACTCCTGGCTGCTGGGATCGCGCGGCTTCGAGAACGCTTCGTCAAATAGGGCTTGTGCTCTGGTCATGAGGGCCTCGGTGCGTCAGTAGGTTTTTTTGGGTCCAAATCCGACACGGAATCCTGCCCGAACGCAGCATCAGCGGCAGATTCAGGACGCCAGCCGGACTTCAGCGCGGAAAGTCCGAGCAGAACCACGTCGGGCATGGCATCCGGCAGACAAGGCAGAGCCATCAGCTCGCGGATCATCACCCTGCTCCCCTCCGGTAATTTCAGGGATATCGTCTCGGGCCTGCCTCGGTTCAATGGGCTCATGCCCCCTCCTTTTCGCCGTGAAGCTCTTGATGGTCGCTGAGGATGTCACAGCACTCCGACAGGCGTTCCAGCGCGAGATTGAGACCGGGAAGATAGTGTTCACGAGGCGTCCGCCGGAGAATGGTCAGTACGTCTTGCGCGGACGCTTTCAATGCCACGGTTCGGGCGTCAGTTTCAGGCAAAGAGGCGGGCAAAGGGGCAGGCACCTCGCTGCCCAGGGCGTTCAGCAAACATACAAAGTCCTCTACACCACAAAGCAGCACGGTCTTTGCGCTCCCGAGTGCGCGGACCAGGGACTTACGGTCCACCCCGTCGCGGCGAGCAATCTCTGCCAGAGATTCGGGCGCACAGGCGCCAAGCCCGTAATGGCGGAGTAATAGGCCGACACGGGCTTCGGTGGCGGGTGGACGACGGAGCAGGCCCAGTGCAATGAGATCCGGCAGGCGAGTGGCAAATTCCGACTCGGAAATCGTGGGGGCGCGCAGCCAGCCCCTCACATCAGGGGACAGGGAGGGGTCGAGTAGGTCGTCAAGCAGTTCCCGGTAACTCATTCGTCACTCCCAGTACCCGGCAGGGCATCATCCGGCGCGATCAGTGAGAAAAATACGGAGTCCAGGGCGCGGGCTTCCAGGCTTAGGGCAATGGCCGCCAGCGCATCGCGCAGAGTGCGCCGTACAACGGGGCGGCTAACACCGTCCTCGCGTGCAATTTCCGGCACGGTTTTCCTCGGAACGCCCAGCCCAAAATATCGGCGAATGCAAGACGCGCACTCGTCAATGTCCAGGGGATTGAGCTGCTGTCCGTCGTGAATCAGGCAGGGAAGCAGGGCAATAAACTCCGCCTCGGATAACGAGAGATCGAGGCAGTGTTTGCGGGCATGAGCGGCGAGCGTGCGCCGGAATCGGTTGTAACTCATGGGGAGCCTTTGTCGGTGGAGACCTCGCGCAGAACGGGGCCAGCAATGGGATGGACATCAGGCGGCGCAAGGCAGGGACAGGAGCCGGGATCGGGCGACCTCCCGCACTCGGGCACGGCATGAAACGGATCATTCATGAGTACGCCGCAGGGATCGAGACGCACGGCATAGCGGCAACCGAGGCAGGCGTAATCCAGGCTCATATGGGCGCCTCTTTCAGCGAGTAGCGCAGCAAGTGAATCGCCATCGCTTCTCCAGCGTCTTTGGGATGAAAACCGGCGGCAACAGCGGATTGAATAAGGTCGCGATCCGGCGCGGAAAAATCCCCGCAGGCGAAATGCCGGACGGAATCTTCATTCCAGCCGCCATAGTCCGTTTCGCATCGTTCGCACCAAATCGCCATGACGCCAAGAAGCGCGTCGGGGTGCCAGACGGGGGAGCGGACGGCGATCCGATTCTGAATAACGAAGCGCACCACGGGAGCGGAGGCGCCGCTTCGATTAAATTCACCAAGCCACCGCGAGAAGCGTGCGTATTTCTTTCCGAACCGTTCAAGCTGATACCCGGCGAAATTCACTGAGCCGCTACTGATGACCCCTCCGGGACGGTGCAGCGCCCAGCCGGTCTTTATGTCTAGGCGCAGGGCCAGGATGGTTCGCGGGCCGAAGCCAGAGGGAGAATCAGATGGCGAGTTCAAAACGCGCTCCAATGAACAGGGCGGCAATGCCACCCAGCGCCAGGAATGGGCCGAAGGGCAGGCGTGCGCGGTGATCCCCGCCGGGAAGCGCGTAGGCCAGGGCAAAGGCCAGAAGGGAGGTGAAGGTGGCGATCATTACCACCTGGAAAACACCCTGCCAGCCAACCCAAGCACCAATCGCGGCCAGCAGCTTCAAATCGCCGTCCCCCATGGTCTCTTTGCGCAGCAGCAGGCTCAGGACGCGACTCGGAAGCCAGAGGGCCAGGTAGCCGACAATCGCACCGGTGAGGGCTGTCGCGGGACCACGGAGCAGCCCTTGCAGCGAGTCATGGAATCCGGTGCCAAAAAACCAGTAAGACGGGGCCGCAGCATTCAACAGGGACAGTGCAAGTCCGCCCCAGAGCAAGGGAAGTGCCAGCGAGTCCGGCAGTATCTGTTCGTCGAGGTCGATCAGCGTCAAGGCGATCAATGTCCATGCGAACAGGAGGGCGGCAAGGGTTTCGGGGGTAGGTCCGAAGCGCAAGGCGACAGCCAGCGAGAGCAGTCCGGTCAGCGCTTCAACAACCGGGTATCGCAGCGAGATCCGGTCGCTACAGGAGGAGCACCGTCCTCGCAGGAAGAGGTAGCTCAGGACCGGCACGTTCTCCCAGGGACGAATCGCATGTCCGCAGCGAGGGCAGCGGGAGCGGGAGATCAGGCCATTAAACCCAGGTGTCTCGCCGGACTCGGGCAGGCCAAGAAACTCCAGGCTTTGCTTGCGCCAGTCGATTTCCATCATGCGCGGCAGCCGGTAGGCGACAACATTGAGGAAGCTCCCGACCGCCAGCCCGATAACAAGGGCATAGGAGAGATACCAGGCAGGGTGGGCGGCAAACCAGGAGATGAACGTCAACGAACGATCCTCGGAAAAGCTGGGCATTAGGAAAGGCCGGCGGTGAGCAATACAGCACTCACCGCAGACCCTCGTGCCCGTTTTGCAGAACGGGACTTTTTTGCCTGGTCACCGCGCGAGGGAGACGCCAAAAGAGGCACGCGCGGCCCAGAGCCGCCGGGGTTGTTTCGCATGGCACGGGGTCACTCACCGGCTTGACCCGCCACTTTTACGAAGGCAGTGGCCGCCTTTTGAGTCCAGATTACACGGGTCCGGAATAATGCAAGCCCTCACTCAGCGCCGCCTCGGCACGCTTCTCTTGGAGCCGGTCAAACCGGTCGTAGCTCTCAATCGTAACGGACAGGAAGGTCACTTCCCGGCGAATCATTTCCGCCCTGTTCTCGAAGTCAGTGACGACATCGAGTTCCCAGGGCTTTGCGCGGGCTTCGAGGTTTGTACGGAAGCTTCTGCCGCGAGAGACGTACCTTGTGACCTTTTTCCATTTTTCCTTCTTGTCCTTGAACCACTTCCGTATGTAGTACCACTCAATGGCGAATCCGTTCTTGGTTGTTGCAATGCGAGGGAACAATCGTGACTTGTCGGCGAAGTCTCTCCGGGCATCGCTTTCTTCCAGGTAGAATTTCCAGTGGTCATCCACCATTCCCTTAGCTTCCAGCCGCAGCGTTTCAATGCGCGTCCGCACGGCGGCAAGAATCGCCTCTTTTTCGTCGTTCATTCATAGCCTCAAAATCGAATGTGTTATTTAGTGGGGTTTCGACATCAAAACCGCAATTAAGGACCCGAAAACGTGGGTTGCAAGGAGAAAACAGGATCATTGATTCTCGATTTGCATGCGAAAACCCAATTAATTAGAAAAGTCAGTAGCCATTTTTCTGCACCCCATATCGAACAAGTATTTCTCGTCGAGCAATCTGAAAATCGCCAGTTTTTGGGCCTGTAACGATCATTGATTCTCGATTTGCATGCGAAAACCCAATTAATTAACAAGGCCCGCTGCCCCGCTGGAGCCCATCTTGCGGCACTCGATATTTCTGGGCAGTTACCCCGGCAACCGCACCATGAAGGCAAATGCCGATCATTGATTCTCGGCTTGCATGCGAAAACCCAATTAATTCCTGAAGAACCCATGGGTTTCCCTATTGTGCGGGGCCGATCCGTGCTTGTGTCGCTCGAATAATCGTTTTTAACGGCGTTATTCGGACGCACATGCGCGCCAGAATAGGCGAAGCTGGTTGCGCTCCGTCGATCCGGTACGGAAATCGAAAGGGATGCGGTAGCGCGAGAGAGCGCATCAGCGGACCGCCCGGACGTACTGCGGCAAGAAGAGGCTTAGGGACGGGCCGGGCCTTGTTGGCGGGCTTTGGGCGAGGTAGTGGTCGGAGGCGCTTACGGGCATCGGGTGGCGCGGACAATCGCAGGCATGCCCGAAGGACATTCCATTCCGGACTCAGCAAAACGCCCCGAATATTGGCGGCGCCGTCCAGCGGCTTGCCGGGCGAAAGCTTGCGCTTCGTCCGCGCCCAAGGGCTGCGGGCCATGCTCGGAACGATCAGAAAACCCGCCAGAGGATAGAGTCTGACGGATCGGTCCCCGCCCGGACTCGTGATGAGCGTCGCCGAAGCAATGGGCGGGAGGATAGCGACGCAGGCCCGCCATTTCCCGGTTCAACAATTCCCCTGAAGGGGGAGGTTTCGAACCAGCAAGAAATTGGGATGAAGGTCGATTGCAGGGAGCGATGTAATGAGAAAGAGATCGTCCGCGAAGGGTCACTAGAAGTACACTAGAAACACAAAGTCAGTAAATTTTCCACCAAAACCACTCGTTAAAAGTGGCGTAGTTCACAAAACGTACACTACAGGTTCACAGCCAGGAGTTTGAAGAATGAATGTCATTGGCATCGATATCGGATACTCGAATTTGAAGATAGCCTACGGCCCCGGTACCGGAACACCCGAGACCCAGTTGCGCCCCGCAGGCGCAGCGCCGATCGACAGGTTCGGCACCCGGTACGACGGGAAACAGCACAAAGATTTCATCCACGTCCTGGTGGATGATCGGGAATACGTTGCAGGCGTCGATTCCGGACGCGCGGAACTCTGGAGCAGGTCACTTCACGCCGATTATCCCGCCAGCGATTCCTATATGGCGCTTTTCAAGGCCGGCTTGCTGCTTGCGGGAATGCGGCATATTGACGTGCTGGTCACGGGACTACCAGTCACTCAGTATTTTGACGAGGCCAGGCGCGAGGCTGTTGTCAAGCGCATGAAGGGGATACACAGGCTCACGCGGAAGCTGGATGCCATTGTGGGTGAGGTCAAGGTGATTCCGCAGCCAATTGGTGGTCTGCTCGACTACATCGAACAGAAGGGCGTCGATCTGGAGGATGCGAGGGTACTCGTGGTTGATCCCGGATTCTTTTCCGTGGACTGGGTCGTGGTCTCACAGGGAAGCTTACAGCGACAGTCGTCAGGAACCAGCCTAAACGCCTCGTCTGTCGTGCTTGAGGAGGCGGCGAACTTGATCGCGAGCGACTTCGGACACGCGCCCGCCGCAGATTCAATTGAGACCGCCGTACGCAAGGGGAAGCTGCAGATCAAGCTCGCCGGTCGAGACGTGGTTCTGGCCGAATATCTTGACGCGGCAGCGCAGAAAGTCGGCGCAGTGATTGCAGAATCGATCCAAAAATCACTCCGGACAGAGACGCAGATAGCGGATCTCGTGGTGCTGGTCGGCGGAGGTGCCGGTTTTTACCACGACGTGTTGAAGCAGTCCTTCAGCGGGCTGATGGTTGACACCACGACAGAGCCCGTTCTTTCCAATGCACGGGGCTTCTGGACCATGGGCGCATCCCAGTGAAAACGGGGAGTATCCGGATTGTTGTCGCCGTATCCAGGGCACAGCCGGAGCTATTTGCCGATCTTGCAGCCCTGTCAACCAGGGGGCGCGCTGAGCGAGTCCGGACCCTGGCAACTCTGGGCGTGCTGGCGGCAAAAGGCACTGTAATTGCTGAAGAGCGGCACCCCGTTGAAAGGCAGGTTGAGAGGTGTGTTGAACGGGAAGAGCCCGAACAAAAGCCGTCCAATGAGGAGCATATTCACGCTTCCATGGCGCGGAAATTTGCTAAAAATATGGAGGGAATCTGAGCGGGAATCGGCATCCGGACCGAACAAAATAACCGGGCGTTGGCCCGGTTTTCTTTGTTCTTCACGGGTGTTTTGCCGCCTCTTTTGCTGGAATCAGGACGAAGTCAGTCCGCAATTTTTGCGCCGACTGATCTGGCGATTCGCTGCGGGTCTGGTGATTTTGTATTCACCGGGCTCGTACTCTTCCACTTGCCAGCCAAGGCCAATAATTTCCTGAAGCGCCCGTCTTGCCCTGACGCGCCGCTGCCTAATCGCGGCGCATGTTTCGTCTTCCAGCCATACGTAGCTGCAAAGTGTGCCGATGGATATCCTGCCGCTTTTGCCGGGGCATATCCATCCACAAAGGCGTTGATAAATGAGTCGGGCCGGGTCGCTTCTAAGCGCACGAACCTCGTCCATGTCGATGCGCATAGTGTTCAGTCCCAAAACAATTCCGGTTATTTGCGGATTTACGTCCACATGGAGTCGTCCATTCGTGCCATTTCCCGCGTTGCCAAGATCTGTAATCAACCGGGAGGCGTTTTGCCGACGCGCCTCTTCCGGACCCTCTTCAGTGATCGCCGACACTTTACACATTCGTTCAATACAGGCGCGGAGCGTGCGGGTGTCGCTCAGGTCTGCGTGGCCGATTTCGCGGGCAAGGGCCGCGTAGCTTCCCTTGATCACGAAGTCGTCGCCGAGCGCAAGTTTCATGCGTCGCATTGCTCGCTCCGTCGGCTCATTCATCGCGGCATCAGCCAGTTCAGCGCGTAGTAATTCGCATGGTTTTGTTGCCAACGAAACCAGCCCCTGGAGTACGCGCAAATCATCAGCGCCGAGAAGTTCAGGCCCGGAAAACTCCACGCGCACGCCGCTGGAGGTGCCGTGAATTATGCTCAGCCCCGGACGCACATCGCCATTTTTGTAGGACCTGAATAGCCATGGCATCATGCCAGCAGCGGAATTTCGACGGATGAATTCAGTGCTCATGCCGCGTCCAGCCCGCCTTCTTTGCACAAGCGGAGCGGGCGGATCGCCGCCGGCCTGGTGATCTTGTATTTCCCCCGCTCGTATTCCTCCGCTTGCCAGCCGAGAGCGATCAGCTCCTGAAGGGCCTTTCTAGCGCGTGTCCGCCGCATACGCATGGCGCCCTTGTCTTCCTCCGCCCATGCGTATCCACAAATCGTATCAATGGTGGCCTTGCTGTGTTTGCCGGGGTCAACCCATCCACACAGGCGCTGATGAATCAGCCGGGCGGAATCGCTCTTTAGGGCGCGAACCTCGGACATGTCGATGCGCGTGTGTTTCGGGCTCCGCCCCAGCATTATTTCCGCGATCTGCGGATTCATTCCAACACGCAACTGTCCTGCCTGACCCTTTTCATCGCTGCCGTACCCGGCAATAAGGCGAAATCCCCTGCGGCTGCGGCCCTGCGCCGTCTTTACCTCGGCGATTACACTCACCTTCCACATCCGCTCCACGCATTTGCGCAGCGGCTGCGTGTCATCCAGGTCCACCTGTCCGATTTCACGAGCGAGGTCGGCGAAACTTCCCTTCACCAAAACTGAGTCCATGTAGTGTGCCTCGTGCTCCAGTTCGAGTTGTTTCCTGGCGCCTTGCTCTGCGGGGTCGTTTGTTTCCGGCGGTATGATCTTGTGCGATTTCAGTGCCATGGAGACCAGGCCCTGAAGAACGCGCAGGTCATCGGCGCCCAATTGGTCCGGCCCCGAAAACTCCAGCCGCCTGCCGTCACCGAAGTCGTGAACCGCGTTGAATTTAGGGCGCTCTACGCCACTTTTGAATGACCGGAACAGCCCTGGCATCATGCAGACGGCGGGGTCGTGACGGATGAAGTCGACGATCATGGCCCTGGTGGGCACGGGAGCTGGCCGGTTTTTTTGGGCTCGCATAGCATTCTCCGGGTTGGTTTTGCCGCAAAGACGCTGCGGCGTTCAGATCCAGACTGCCACCAATCCCAAAAACGCAACCCCCTCCATCATTCACCGAAGACCAAGGACAGGATCGCTTGCCTCCGGCAGTGATGCCAACAGTACGGACCAAATCCCCGACAACCCGTTACACCAATCCCCGGCAACTCGTTACACCAATCCCCGGCAACTCGTTACACCAATCCCCGGCAACTCGTTACACCAATCCCCGGCAACTCGTTACACTCAGAGCCGCGCAAAGTCATGCGTGGCGCGGCCTGGCGGCGAATTGAAAAAAGTCATCAAGATATTTATCAAGAGTCTTATCAAGAGCTTTATCTAGGCGGTGTCCAAGAAGGAATCCACTTTCCTCTTTTTTCTTTTCTTTCGTAATTCGAAATTTTCTTCGATCAATCTCGGCTGGTAATTTAATAATTACATTTTTCGTGCCAACTTTCGCGTGCGGTGAATTTTTCCCGGTTTTGCAAATCACGCCTTTCCTGGCCGACGCTCTTCCCTGTTTGAACCTTTTTCTGCGCTGTCGATGCGCAAACGCCGGACATCCAGTTGTTGCTGGACCCGGCGCTTTTCTTGAGGGAGGTCTAAAGCAGAATCAGAACGGTTCTTTCGGCTCCTCCCCTGTCTCGACGGCCTTTTCTTGCCGCGCCGGTGAGAGACTGCGTTCGACCACCCCCTTCAGCGCCGTCTCGATGTCCTCAACCGGGAAATCCCGCTCCAGAATTCCTGATCGCCTGATCGCCTGCTCGATCCTTTTCAGTCGCTCCTCCTGCTCCGCTTGTTCCGCCTCCTCCAGTTGGCGCTGCAAGTCCGCGAGCTGGGCGCGGAGCTTTTCGGTTTTTGTGGGTCGTTTTGCCATGGGCATCTCCTGTGTCGGTGGTGGGTGCCGTCCGTCTTGTTCGAAGAGAAAGACGGCGAAAAATATTTTTCGCCTATGCGCCAAGTGTCTGATTTCCGGCGAGTTGCATTTTTTTGACACCGTGTATCCTGGATTGTAAAGCCAGTCCAAGGAGACGATCTTGCTCGACGAGTCCATCAAGGCAACCATATCCCAGGTTTACAAATCCATCCTGGCGCAATCCGGTTTCCGTTCCCGACTGGGCCAGCGGGTCATGATCGCGGAGATCGCCAAGACCCTCTCTGCGCCGGAAAACCGGATCGTCGTGGCCGAGGCGCCGACAGGGACGGGAAAGTCCCTCGCCTATCTGACCGGCGCCTTGCCCGTGGCGCTGGCGGCGGGTAAGAAACTCGTTGTCGCCACATCGACCGTGGCCCTGCAAGAGCAGATCGCTCGAAAGGATTTGCCTCGTTTTCTTGCCGCCAGCGGACTCAAAGCCAGCTTCGTGGTCGCCAAAGGACGGGGCCGCTATCTCTGCCCGGTGAAGCTCTCAGCCAAGACCGGTTACAGCGCAAAGCAAGGCGATATGTTCGGCATGCCCGTTGTGGAATCTAGCCGCCCGGAACGGATTTACCAGTCCATGTGCGACGCCCTTGACGCAGGCTCTTGGGATGGTGATCGCGATGCGTTTCCGGTGTCGATTCAGAACGAATTGTGGTCGTCGCTCACTATGGACCGTGGTGGCTGTCTGGGCAATGCCTGTCGATTTCGTGGCCAATGCCCGGCGCTGATTGCTCGTGAACGGATTGAGAAAGCCGATATCGTCATCGCCAATCATGACCTGCTGCTCTGCGACCTGGCAATGGGTGGCGGCGCGATTCTCCCCTCCCCTGCCGACAGCATCGTGGTAATCGATGAAGCGCATTCGCTGCCTCAGCGAGCTAGAAGCCATTTTGGCGGACGGGTCTCGTTCAAGGCGCTGGCGAAGGCCCTGGCGTTAACGCAGCAGGCGCTCAGCGCAGCGGACGATCTTGGCCCTGGCGGCAGTGGAAGAAATGGAAAAAAGGGAAAAAAGGGCAAGGACGCGACCGCAGAAGCACGCTCGGAGGCAAAAGCGCTATCGCGGGCCATCGTGGAATTGAGCGCCGTTCTGGACCAGGGCATTCCCAGGTCAGTTGCCGACATCACGACGAATGACGGCTGCCGGCAATCGCGCTTCCGGCGTGGAGTCGTCCCGTCCGAGCTGTCAGAAATGACCGGAATCGCATCGGTTTCCGCCAGGGCATTGGCAAAAACCTTGGGCAAAATCAGCGAGGAAGTGAAGAAGGCCATTGCAGACGGGCGCGCCAATCATGCGACCGCCGAGGCCATCGCCGGGCAATTGGGTGGAGCCCTCGGGCAAATCGAATCCGCGCAATCGGTATTCGAGAGTTTTTTCGAGGCTTCTGGCGCCGCTGAGACCAGCGGACCCCTGGTCGCTCGCTGGATCGAGACACGTTCTTCGAGGGACGGACTGGAGCACAGCATGGAGCAGTGCCCGACCGACGTGTCGGGTCTGTTGCGCGGCAAGCTCTGGAGCGCGGCTTATGGTGCCGTGGCAACATCGGCGACCCTGACCGCCTTGGGCCGGTTCGAGCATTTCCGGCGCGAGGCGGGGCTGCCCTACGAGCCCCAGGCCGTTTATCTGAAACTCACTTCGCCTTTCGATTATTCCCGCGCCTCCCTGCATATCCCCTCGCACGCCAGCGCCGACCCGTCGGACAGCAAGGCCCATACCGCCTACGTCACCATGGCGCTTCCCGACCTGATCGAGGATGGCGGCGAAATCGGTGGAACCCTGGTGCTGTTCTCGTCCCGGCGGCAGTTACAGGAGGTCCGTGAGGGTTTGCCGGAGGAAATCCGTCAGATCCTGTTATGCCAAGACGAGCTACCCCGGAACGCCCTACTCGACGAGCACGCCGCTCGAATCGGACGCGGCATCCCTTCTGTGATTTTCGGCCTGGCAAGTTTCGCGGAGGGTGTGGACCTGCCCGGCAATCTGTGCCGCCACGTCGTCATCGCAAAGCTGCCGTTCGACCCGCCCGACTCGCCTGCGGAAGCAACGATTGCGGAGGAAATTGAGGCGCGTGGCGGGAATGTGTTTCGCGAGGTCGTCTTGCCGAAGGCCAGCATCAAGCTTGTGCAGGCGGTCGGGCGCTTAATGAGGACCGAAACAGATGAGGGACGCATAACAATACTGGACAGTCGGCTCAGGACGAAGCGATACGGCAAGCAATTGTTAAACCAATTGCCGGGCAAACTTTGCAGTATACCATGTTGAGAGCTGTTGCGGAGCGCGTAATAACGGGCGGAAAAGCTGTTATTTGCGCGCAATTACAGCCTCGCAATCGTTAACGTATCCAAACGTAAATCGGAACGGAGAACACTGATGGCAAACAAGAACAACACTGTCCAGATCCTAAGCAGGCTGTTTCTGCTGGGTGCAAGAGAAGCGGCAGCAGAAGACATTGAGGCTGCACAGATCCAGTTCGGAGTGCCTGTCCAGTTTTTGGAGCGATTGCTCGCCACGCCCCTGGATCGGGTCTGCCAGATCGTAGATTCGATCACGGTCTTGCCGTTTCAGCCCAGGCTGCCGCGAGCGTTACTCATGCGCATGCTGGACGAGCCACAGGAGGTCAATAACGCGGCCGTCATCCTGGGGGCGCGTAATGCCAGCGCCATCAATTGACATCCGGCGGATAGGACTGGCCCAGCGAATGCTCGAACTGGGCGTGCGTCCACACCTCGTGGCTCATGCTATGGGGCTGCCGCAACCGACGCTGATCAGTTGGTATCAGCAGATCACGGGGGACCGGACAAAGCGGGGGCCGCTCAAAACCGGCGCGGCCTCCTATGTGCGCGACCGGAGCGGCGCGGAACGGCTGTCCGTCTTTTGCGTGCTCTACCGGACGCTGCAGCGAGACCAAACGCCCTCAGCCGAGCATCTGATTGCAGCCATTGAGATGTACAACAGGCTCCAGCCGGAGCCGATCGATGGAACCCTGGCCTGGATGGCGGCCAGGGAGCTGGATGCTTCCAGGGAGTCGGGCAGGGACGATATGCTAAAGCTCCGCTTCTGCACATCCTGCAAGCTGCCTCATGTTTACCACCTGCAATCCGTGGCGCTGCGAAAGTGTCCGTTCTGCCGTCCCTGCGCAGTGAGCGGCAAGAGGCGCGGAAGGAAACGCGAGCAGGTCGATTCGGATTCCCAGTTAATTCTTCCTGATTAGCAAGATACCTCAGCTTGGCGGAGCCACTGCTCAGGGTGTGGCCCGCTGGAGGCAGCGGCGGCGAGCAGGCGCATTGGGAGTGTCTCCAGGTGGAAACGGCGGTTGAAGCGATAGGCGAACGCGCCCAGATAGCGCGAGCCGTACTTGGCGAAGTCGAAGGCATGGTAAGCGCCGCCGAAGCTGGTCTTGAGGTTGCCGAGGAGGGTGTTGATCCAACTGAACTCCGGCAGTTCCCTGGGCTTGCGGGCGCCCACGATGATGGGCTGGTGTTGGCAACCGGCATCGAGCACCCCGGTAAAGCAGGCCAGTCCGTCGGAGATCACCCGGCATCCAGGGCTGAGGTCGACCTTGGCCCAGTCGGCAATGGCCTGGCGAGTGAAGGCGGGGACGAGGGCCATTTTGACGTACCGGGGATGCCCTTCGGCATCCAACCCGACCGCCGCGACAAAGGGAACCTTGTTCTCGGACCCGCGCCCGGCCTTGCCGCCGGATCGTTCACCACCGAGATAGGCGTCATCCACCTGGACTTCGCCGAGCAGCGGGTAGCGCGCATCGCGTTCGACCATGGCCTGCATCAGCTTGTGCTGGAGCAGCCAGGCTGTGGGGTAGCTGACCCCCAATTCCCGCTTCAGCGCGAGGGCGGACAGGCCTGTTTTGGCTTGGCTGATCCGGTAGATCGCCAGGAACCAGAGGGTCGGCGCCAAGTGGCTGTGCTGGAACAGGGTCCCGGCGATCAGGGAGGTCTGCGTCCGGCACGCGCGGCATTGGAAGATCTTGCGCGCGCCAACCCGGAACAGGCTGTGATGCGCCTCGCCACAGTGGGGACAACGAAAACCTTGTGGCCAGCGCGCCTTTTCCAACGCCGCCTCGCACTGCGCCTCGGTGCCGAACTGTTCGAGAAACGCGGGGAGCGACAGACCCGGCTGAAATTGTATGCGGTTCATCGACATGGCTGCTTCCTCCGGGGTGGCTACACCCTCAGTATGGACCTTCCGGCGAGAGTGTGGGATGCGTACTGGAGTATCTTGCTAATCAGGTAATTCTTTGAATATACCGTCTATTTCGCGTTATTCGACGAACACAAGGAGGAAAATCCGGTTTAGGCTGGAGTCTTGTTAAAGACTGCGAGTCTCCAGCCATGCCGCTGCATCGTCTTACTGCTTCGATCCTTCTAATGCTTTCTGCCTGGATGGTGCCCGTTATGGCAGGCACACCAACCGGGAGGATCGGCCCTATGGTGATGGTCAACACCTCGGTGGGCCTGCCGGATGCCAATTTTGCCGCAACCACGACAGCGTCCATTGGTGCGCCCGAATTCAAGAGCAGCAACACGGGCTACACGGTCTCGGGCAAAGAGCAAAAGGTGCCGACGCCACCGGGCGTCGCCGTGTCCATGACATACACCTACGACCCCAGATACCCTCCGGTCGGCTCCAATCTGATTGACTGGGCTGCGCCATTTTTTACTGCGCGAGCGCCTGGCATCGCGGCCGCGCTCAAAGCGTACGCGCTGAGCAATGGCGTATCGAGCGGCGTCTATACCTACCGGCAAAGCGTCTATGTGTCAGGGCGCACCACGCCGATGACGCTATTCTGGCAGGTTGTGTCCATGGCTGACGGACGCCATTTCTCGCAAGATCCGCAACTGCTGCCCGATGTCCCCGCCTACCTGCAATTCACCTATACACCCAAGAGGATAGCCGAGGGGCTGGATACGAGCTGGACCTACCCCAACGCCGGCAAGCTCGCCTACCGCCTAGTCAAACAAGACCTTTCCCCTCTGACTGGAGAGACACTGGTCGATACAAACGGAGCCTTCGACGCCCCGGTTTACGCTGGCACGGGACCAATTCCCGTAGGCTGTTCGCAGGACGCCACCAGCGGGGATGTGTCGTGTTCTCAGGATTTCGGCGTGCGCTGCCTGATTGACAAAAGATCATCCGCCAATTGCCCGACCACCTTTCCCGACATGACAACCCTGATGGAAGATCTCGTGGCCGTAGGCGGGACGCTGGATTACGCCCGCGCCCTGTCGCCGGTCTATGACGAAGTGGATGATCCTGAGCGTCCGGGCGAGAAACTGCAAATCCCTCGCGTAGCCGTCAGTATCGACAGTCGCTCGGTCTCAAGAGGAAGAATGTTTTTCTTCATCTCGCGCGGAGGCGGCAGGGAATACATCGAGACCGGTACCGTTGGCTATGCCCTGCGCAATCAGACGGATCGCTATCGCGTCACAGCGGACGGCCAATTCGAAATGGCGGGACAGGCAGTAACAACAGCGATATCGCCGACCCGTGCGTTCGTAAAAACAGCTGCGATAACTGGCTCCTGCGCCAGTTATCAACCGGATCAGATTATAGACCCCTTCAATACCGTCCAAATTTACAACTGGCGCAATGACACAGTGAACCGCCTATCGGCGGCCAATTACGTGTCAGTCGCCACACTCATTTGCCAATAGGAGCAAGGACCATGCAAAGAAAATTCATCATCGCTGCTGCGCTTGTTGGGCTATTGGTCGCCCAGAGTCAGGCCTTTGCGGCCTGTTCGAATTTTGGTGGATACGCACGAGGAAGCAGCCCCGTTGTCGGGGGGTTCAAGACACAGGAAGAAGGGACATACGCCACGTCCGCTTATAACGAAAATACAGGGGCTCAATGCGCGCTGAGCGGCACCGTCGTTACGTCATCCGGGTTCTGGGGCAGCGCGTGTTTTACGCCCACATCCATTGGGACCTACCAATACTGGTGGCGGTGCGGGAGCGCTGACCGGAACATCGGCTCCTGCCCTAGCAACACCGCGCAGATCAAAGTACAGGACTACCGCCGTGTAGATGGCGTAGTTGTATCCGGCTCCAGCATTGTCTGTGTCGCCACTGACACCAATCAATAAGGGGGGCTTCATGCGAAAGAAAATCAGCGTCGCAGCCGCAATCGCCTGGCTTTTGCTCACCCAGGGCCAGGCTTTTGCAGCTTGTTCCACCCTTGGATACGCACGAGGCAGTAGCCCCGTGGCGGGGGGGTGGCAATTGGCGAACTATCCCATCTACGGCTGGTACCAGGGGGGCTGTTGCGGCATATTCAGGCCTGCCTGGGGTTGGGTAAACGGTGTTTACACGCATACGTCCGTAACCGGCACGACTGCATTTTACGGCTCGGCATGCTACGGGGCCGCCGGCGCATACTACATTTCCAACGGGTCTCAACCAACCATCTATTCATCCCTCTCCTGCCCCCCCAATACCGCAGAGATCGAAGTGATAGATTACCGCCGCGCGGATGGCGTGGTCATGTCGGGCGTGAGCACTGTTTGTGTTGTCACCGATACCAACGAATAACCGCTATCGCGTCAAGCGCACAGGAAATCGCCATTATGCCCCGCCTGCTCGAATTTCTAAAAAAAGCCGTCACCTGGATCACTCTGATCTGCTTCTACGGCACCACCCTGATCGCCTCGGCAGGGGAATCCGTCTGGGTCGCCCCTGCCCCCTCGGCTATTCAGCAAGGGGGCTGGGCAGAGCATGCCAATGAGCTGCGTGGTGGCAACCGCATCAACTGGATACCAGCGACCAAAAATACCCGGCTTTCGGGTACGCACGTCATCAATCTCCCCAGGGACAACTATCACATCACGGCGCGGGCGACCTGGACCAAGGGAAAGCAGGCCTTCAACTGGGACATGATCGACGGACCCGAATGGATCACCAAGAACCGGCCCGAGGTCGGACAGGCCGGCGGGCTCCCGAATGGCGTGATGATGTCCAACTGGATCACGCAACAGCCCGGTAACGGGCGCATGGTATTTGCCATGTACTCCCCGCAGTCACTCAAGCTACGGATCGCCGTGCAGAAGGTCGAAAAGCTCCCCAACGGCGACATCATCGTTGCCGTGAAGGACTACACCCCGCACCACGGGCGTGCCTGGATTCTGAGCGGCGGTTACCGGACTGCCAACGAGAAGATGTGGGACCCGGATGGCCTGGGCTACAACCCTTTCCAGGCATTTGCAGGAGCGGAGGATGATCCGGTGTTCAACAACATCTCCTGGTCCGGGGCGGTGACCGCCATTGGGCTGGCCATCATTCACGAACGGGCGCTGTTTGGCTGGGTTGCCACCAGCCACTTGCGCCAGGACACCTCCACCAGCGAGTCGGGCAACAGGTTTCGGAAGAAGGTGACCACCACGACCAATGTCTATGTGAAACCCAACTGGTGGATCGCGGGTCCCGTGGAAATGGTCATTGGCGGCCAGCATCACTCAATCTGCGTAGGCCCCGAGGCCATCGCGAATCCTACGGCAGGTTGTACCGATGCGGCCCGCGTGGCGAACTCTGGCGTCCTGATTGCCCCTTGGAAGGGAAACAACCTGCCGGCGGTCAGCGAGGAGATGATCTACCAGCACGTCAATCAGCAAAAGAGTTGGACGGTGTTGTTCTATGCCGTGTTGACGCTGCTGGTGGTGGCTGGGGGCGTGACTTTGATGGCTGCGTATGGGGGGATGGGTGCGGCGGGAGCTACCGCAGTGAGCGGTAGCTCGATAGGCGGCGCCGGCGGCGGAGCCGTCGCCTGGGGCGGTGCCGCTGCCGGCGTTTATACCGCCGCCTCGACCAGCCTTTTCAGTCACGGCGGTCTAACCTCCGTCCAGGAAGGCTACCTCGGCAGCATTACCTCCGGCATGGCCTCAGCGCTCAGCAGCGGCGCGCACGAAGTCCGTATTGCCCAAGGGGTGAACAACAAGCTCATTAAGCCCGCCGTGCAGTCCGGCGCAAACCTCTCGGGCGTATCGCAGCTCTTCGGGACCACTTGTCCGCTCAACCTCTCGGTCGCAGAGTGCAATGCCCAGGGATTGAATCCGGGGACCGGCTGGAGAACGGACAGCTATATGCAGGCTCGGGAGGTCTTGATGCTGCGAAATCAGTACCGGCGCTGCTTCGATGGAGGCTACCGAGGGGAAATGCTGGCGAAGTGCGCCGCTCCTGGCAGGACGGATTTGTTGACAGCCATCGGGCAGTAAGGAAATTCGGCACCCAAAAAAGAACCCCGCTTCGGCGGGGTTTCTTTTGGGCGGGGGAAGCGGTCAGTCGAGGAAGGCATTGCCTTTCGGAGCGACCGGTTTTGCTTCCTGCTTGGCATCGGACGGCGCACCGCCAAACATCTTGCCATTGGAGTAAAGGATGACGCCGTCGTGGTGTTTGAGAACCTTGTCAACCATCGCGGCGTTTTTTGCTGGATTGGGGCATTTAATTCCCAGCAACACTTGATCTCTCGGGACTATGCGCAGCGTGATCACATCCCCGACTTTGGCTGCGCCTTTCGCAGCGAGGGCCACGCCATAGTCGGATATAAACCATCCCACATCCATGTAGGTCACGATATCAAGCGTGCGGGAAAGTATTTCTTGAATGCGTTTTTTTTCCTCGGCGCTTGCCTTTTTGGCATCCTCTCCCAGGCAAGCGGCGGCAAACGCATCTTCTGGCTTATCGCACAGCGTGGTTCCGCAGGTGCCCAGCGGTTTAGCTGACCAAATGTTACGGATGATAAGCCCTCCTTTCTTCGATTTTTCCACGGTTTTAGCTTCACCATAGTAAAACCACGCCGCATGCGCGGATAGTGGCGCGCAGATAATTGCCGTTGCGGCCATGATCGCCAGGGCCAAGGTAATTTTCTTCACTGGAGTCTCCTTTTTGATTTCAGTCTTTATTATCCACGGGCTGAAAATAATGCAAGCCTTGCTATGCCGTTCTTTCATCCTCGGACAGGTGCTTCACCAATCCCGAATCACCGCAATAAATGGCTGCCTCAAGCGTTTTTTCTACGCTGAGGCCGTCCGCGCTCAGTGCGTCACCGACTTCTTTACAGGACGAGCCGACGCGCTGCTTATAGGGCTTTGCAAGGTATGCGTCTACGGCCTTCCACGCAATCCTTAATGCTTCAGCTTTCTCAGACATCGCCTTGTCTGTAATCGTTAGGTATAGACAGGCACCATCCAAAAAATCTCGTTTTTGGGAGTCTCCTCTTTTCTGCCCAATAAACTCCCAAATCGGCAGGGGGATCTGGCGGGATGTCCCGAATCGAGACAATAAAGAACGTCCTTGAAGCAGAAGAGGCTCCCTTGGAGTAAACCCGTCAATAATAGCCTCCAGTCCACGGCGCGCTGCGTATTGAGGTGAAGCGCGCAACACCAAGCCTTTCTCGCTAAGGTTCAGCATCAGGTCTTCGGTGTTCCTCGCTGCCTCAGCAATTGCTATTTCGGCATCGGGT
This sequence comes from Gammaproteobacteria bacterium RIFOXYD12_FULL_61_37, assembly GCA_001801995.1. Classification (GTDB taxonomy): domain Bacteria; phylum Pseudomonadota; class Gammaproteobacteria; order Chromatiales; family Chromatiaceae; genus YD12-FULL-61-37. The sequence goes on from MGZB01000035.1 coordinate 31,304, forward strand.
ACGAACTGGTCCATTCGTCCAATGCCTCTCAGCCTAAGCCCTCGATTCATCCAAACGTCTGCGTGCCATACCGCGCCGCGCTCAGCCGCCCCCACAATCAGCCCTGCCTCGACGAACATTCCTTGAGAGCCAAGAATCCTCTGGATGGAAACGGCCTCATCTGGAATCCCTACATTGGCAAGAGCATCCCTTCCACCCTGGTCACGAAGGCGGCTAATATCGAGAGACAATAGCTTGTGGGGCACTCCGTCTCTTGGCTCGTAGACCCGCATCCATGAAGGTATTCTGGATAACGCCTGTCCAGGCCTTATCCTCGGTACGTCATGGGCGCCGAGAGGGAGAAGCTCTCCCGTGAGACCGCACGCGATGACGGCCCGTTGAGTATCTTGGATAAGAGCGCCTTCTGCCAAAGACATCAGGCCGAGATCGCTTATTTTCGCCTCCCTGCCCGCAACCTCAATTAGACCCTGATCTCGAAGGGTAGAAAGAATCTGGTTAGCAAAACGCTCACGCACAGCAAGGATTGACACCATCTCTTCGAAACGGGTAATTCCCGCCTTGATGACATCCAAAAATGCTAATTCAACTTCGGACATTTCCTCGCGTGATCGTTCACGCAGAACAACTTCGACCTCTATCACGGGATACCACATACGGGTGACGAGAATCGGGCGATGCCCGTCGGCAATCATCTCGGCAATGTTCTGGTCGAAGGGAAAGGGAATTCGCTTAGACATCAGAATCACTCCGGTACGAATTTGCATGCATCGATCAATTGACCGTGCCGCAGAACATGATCGCGTAGCTTCGCCATGGACACCTTGAACTCCTCATCTTCCCTGGGCAGACCATCTCTACGCTTGGTCAGTGTGTCCAAGTCGCCAACAAGCACCAGTTGATGCTTGGTTCTGGTCATGGCTACGTTGATGCGACGCCAGTCCTGGAGGAATCCGACCGTGCCGTGCTTGTTGCACCGGGTCAAGGCCACAATGATCAACTTGCGCTCCTGTCCTTGAAAGCTATCAACGCTGGCGACGACATCTCTGATCGGAAGGGTGATTCCCCCGAAAGGATCGTTCCCAAGCGCGGCTTGCAGTGCTCGCTGAATCTCCGCAACATGGTTGGCGTAGGGGGCGATGACGCCTATCTCTCCATCCCTCCCAATGTCCGGGTTTTCCGCCAGAGCCTGTTTTAGAACTGACATTACGATCTTAGTTTCAAGCGGGTTCCCTTTTACCTCAGACCGGTCATCCGTCTTGCGACTCACCTCATTGCGTTGTCTGTGTCTACTGGTATCAATAAAAACCAACGGCGAATCGAAGAACGAGAACATTGCGCCGGACTTCACCCCGGCCCCTGCATGGTATTGGCCTTCGTAGAAGGCGTCCGAGATGAAATCGCTGATAACCGCCGGACACCGGAACTGGGTATCCAAGACAGATCGACGGTTCTCCGGGAGCCTGTCCCAAAGATGCTCGAACCAGCTCTTATCGCCAAGCCCTTCGTCCTCGACATACCTGGCCTCCAGTGCATCAAGGAATTCCGGGGTAACTACCGGCGGTAGTTGGTTATGGTCCCCGACCATAATGGCCTTCGGCGCCCTGGCAAGCGGCACCATGAGGTCGTGGACCTGGATTTGGCCGCATTCGTCGGCGATGACGACATCAAACATCACCTCCCTGAACGCCTGGTTGGTTTGGATACCAATACAGGTGGCGCCTACCACATCCACGGACGCGATGAGTTGAGCATAAAGCGATCCCTGTCGGCTCTCGCCGATTGCGTGACGCCAACGCCCCACGGCTTCTGTCAACCTTCTCAGGTTAGCGCCATCACTCCTGAGTCCACCGATAATCTCCACCGGCGTAAAAGGTTCACCAAGGCGCCGCCATGGATGAAATCGCTCCGGTAGGCTGCTCACTGGTGTAGTGGGCAGGTTTTGCTGAAGATGCTCATGGATCGCCGAAATCTGCGTCAAAATGAGTTGGTGCGCCGTGCTTGACGCATCCCTTTCACTTTGCGCCACCTTGGATTTGCTCGCTGCTACGACAAGGTTTCTTTCTGCAAAGGAGAGCGCATGCTTCGCAAAGAAGACCCAGGACTTGGCGATAAACTCAGAGGCTCTTTGGATTAAAATCCACCTTCTTGATCCCTTGCTCTCGAAGAGACGGCCCTCGGCTCGCTCCAGCCTTCTCCGCCATGCGGAAGCTGCCTTTTCGGCATTAGCGAGCCGGTTTGCTCTGAAAATGAACGTCTCCTCTGTCTTAGCGAGGGCGGCTGCAGTTTGATCCCTGCCAGCGATCAGTGGGTGGAGTCTGCCGATAATTGAAGCGTCACGAGCAATAACTCGTTCCGCCTCCTTCGCCCAATCGGTTGCAGTCTCTATAGTGGACAATGCTTGGCCAACATTGGATAGGAATTTTCTTTGAAGTTCAGCGGCACAGTTATCAATCAGGAAGCGATGAACTGACGAAGAGACCTTTTGCTCCTGCCCGAGACGCACGCACTCAATGGAATCGTCGCGCCCCAATCTCTCTAGCACATTATCCACGGCCTTATTGCTTTGGGAGGTAATCAGAACACGCTTTCCCTGGGCTACAAGATGCCGGACCCACGCCAAGATAACCGTGGTCTTTCCTGTGCCTGGCGGCCCCAAAACCAGGAACAGATCAGGGCTTCCGGTCGCTCGATTGATTGCGTCTTGTTGCGAGGCGGTTGGTCGCGCGCCCGGCGGTGGCGTTACAGTCTCAGCCCGAAATTCCGAATAGTGATAGTTGCCCGCGACTATAGGCAACAGCCATGGGTTCGGGGCTCGCCCTTTCGACAGCGACTCAATGACGTTTTCTCGGATTTTACTGACAGTTGGCTCGGTGCCGAGGCGAAGTTCTCCGGTCGGAGGCATGTCATCCACAGACAACTGCCTCTGCGATGACACGATTATCTCTCCAGTTCCTGCCGCGATGTTCTCGACACGTAATATTGTTTTTTCTCCGGTTAGCGGTTCGAACCGCTCCAGCATACCAATCTTCTTGTCAGCCAAGCGCCCACAGTCCGCATTCGTCAGCTTCAGCCGGAAAAACTGCTTGAAATTCCCCCGATGGACCTCGGCGTGACGCTCAATATACTGGAAAGGGGGTTCCGCCAGAGCGGCTTGCTCTTCGACCTCGTGAGCGGCTTCGGTAAGCTGGCGGAGCAGATTTGCAGCGGACGCCGTCTCCTGTGCAGTGGGATCGTGTACATCGGCATGTCCGCCGGAGCACTTCTCATAGGCGACCGAATCATCCGATACCGGCTGAGCGTCCCTGATCATCCGGACATAGCGTCCCGATTGATAGATGCCGTACCTTTGCTCAAACTGCTCTCGCATCTCAGCCCCGGTCACCAGAGAGATACCGCTAACTCGAATACGGGCACAGCCGCGCAACACGCTAGATTTTTCGCGATGTTTGACTGGGGTAATTCCTCGCGACGGCACCAGAAACAGGCGTGGACCAGCGTCGCGCATTACCAGCGAAGTTGGAATAAGCAGTCTCCCGGCAAGAATGTCAACGGAGACGCCGCCATCGGGATAAGTGCGCCATCGGGCGCAACAGAGGCGGATCTTGGAAAGCTCGTTCCTCAACTCATCCATTGTCGGCGAGCTATGTCCTGGCCACGCGCCACGGAAGTCGCTAATTTTCTGACCCATCATCACCGGCAAAGCACCTGGCAGTTCGGCTATGGATGCCTGATCCCAGAAATAAAGCTGATCATTGAGACTCATGAGCATGCCTCCGCGAATCGAACTCCAAGTTCTTGGGCGGACCCGTGCCGATCAGCGGGGCGGAAAGATAGCGCCTTGATGATGGTTCGTTCAAGCCGCTCGCTTACATCAGGGGCGTATGATCGCAAGACCCCTGCGGCCAAGCCGGACCAACCGCCATCATCGTCCGAGAAAAAGCTGAATTCCACACCAGACAATAACCACCAAGCGACGGCGCCTACGCCGAAAATGTCAGTTCTGCGGTCGATCAATACGCCGGTCTGCGTCTGCTGTTCCGGGGCGGCAAATCCATGAGTCCCCTCTACCGCAGATCGTTTCATCGCGGCCAAGCCAAAATCAATAAGGACAACACCCTCCCTGGGGCTTTTCGGATTCCTAAGCAGGATGTTCTGCGGCTTGATGTCGCGATGGCAGCAGCCCGACTTATGGACCAGACTGAGGGTGGCGCATAGTTCTTTCAAATAACTCACCCTCAGACGCACTTCGTCGGCGCCCTTTGCTACCCCCGAACGCACGGCTTCGCTCAGGGGCGTCCCTTCCATCCAATCCAGCAACAAGTACCCCAGTCCGTCTCGCTCAAAAAAGCAGCGGTAGCGCGGAAACTTCTCCGGCATACTGAGCTGGCGATTCAGTGCAACCATTTCTCGCCGGATCAGCCCCTGATCGTTCTTCGTCAGATCGAACACTTTCAAGGCATAGACCAAACCATCCAGGCTGCTTCGAACCTTGAAAAGAGCACGCCCTGTGGTCGCCATTGGGCAGATTTCTGTCAGCACCTCCAGTTCGAGAGCCAGCGAAACCGTCAACGCCCTGAACATCCCCGCGCCTGGCACGGTCAGCTCCACTTGGAAACGGTAGCGACAATATCCCGACCAACAGGTCGAGCAGTCGGATCAGTCGCCATCAGCCGCTTGATGTCTGCGGTAGACTCTTGTGACAAGCCCATCGACTGGGTGATTTTTTCCCAGTACCCAGTCCTCGCTCGGTGGGCGGCAAGCTCCTGATAATTGACGAATGGCAGTTCGCCGGATAGCGTCTTGATGGCAATTGCACCAAAACTGTAGGTATCAGTAGCGCAACCTCGCGCTCCGCCCGTGAATTCTTCAGCGGGCAGGTATTGATGATCCAGAAGCCGGTCCTTGTCGATCATCAGCGTCGTCACCTCATCGAGGCGAGCCATCTCGAAGCCGGTCAACACCGGACGCCCTGAGCGGACCAGGACTTTATTGGGGGTGATGGATCGGTGAACGACTGCTTCTTCTGCCAGGATTGCCAGCAGTTCGGCCAGATCGCGCAGAATCGCAAGACGTTCCGCTCGTGAAGGTGAAATGGACAGCCATGACGCCAAGTCCGGCCCATCGACGGCTTCGATGATGGTGTAAAATGCGCCCGGTAATTCGCCGCTATCTAGGAGCCTTTCCAGCCTGGGATCTGCGGGGAGGTCTTGTAGCGCCCTCGCCTCGCGCCCAAGGGACTGCAAGGCCGCAGCTCGATCACCGCGAAACAGCGCCTTCAGTGGGTACCGCTTGAGCCAGACGGACTTGCCATGATCGGATTTACCTGGGTGCCTAGTGTAGTAACCGGTCTCCTGTCCTGGCTTGCTGTCGAATGTATATTGGCCGATCGACCACCGCGTTGCATCACCGTCACGATTCTCGATCTCGGCTTTGGCGAGCTTATTAGCTATAACCTCGATTTGCTCTGGTTTAAGGCGAATAGCTGGGCACTTCGAGTCAAGTTCTTCAATAAATTGTTTCAGGATGATTGGGAGCTGTCGCGTCGATGTCACCATTACCTCGCCGGAGACCAAAGGGATTTCCTTTGTCTTGCCGCTCCCGGACATTCCAATCACCCCGCACGCGGGGTTGGTGAATGCGACAACCGCCATTTTCGTTTGCCATGGATTCAAGTGATATTTCTTACCCCAGTCACTGAGGAGCCTTGTATTCCGCTTCAACTTGGAGACCGGATTGGGTTCGTGGCGAGCACCACTGCCGCCATTGTTGATGACGCGCATGTCCGCATCCGATTCAAGCGGGATCTCGATGCGTCCGGAATGATCCTTGAGTTCGAGCAGCACAATGCCTTCAGGGATGATAAGCACCCCGTCGGCCAAGTATGATGAGTGAGCTTTGTTTGGAGCGATGCCTCCGACAATCCGGAAGCCCGGAAAAACTTTCGAGCGGAAAAGCGTACTTGCAATCTCGGACAGTCCGCGACGCTCGTGATCGGATTCTTCCTGGCGACCAATAAATGGGTCATAGGGCCAAGTAGTGCTTCCATAGTGGGAAAGCTGCTCGAACGGAAAAACGACGATCGCCCAGTCCGGGACAGCGGTCGCTCGTTCTGCTGCATTACGCCAAGCTCTGTTAGAGGATGGCGGTTCGCGGAGATCAATGGTGCCGGCAAGGCGATGAGGATTAAGCCCGTCGGAGGCCAAAATGTAGATTCCATCCCGTGGGATCGGCAGACTCCGTACCGTTGGCTGAGAAGCACCATCTATCAGGATGCGCGACCGCTTCCCTGCACTGAGAACGTTGTGACTGAACTCAACAAGTCTGACCTTGCCAGTCACGGCAACCTCATAGCTGTCTTCATGGAATCGAACGATGCCGACAAAAGCCATCAGACGTGCGGTCGAAAATGCAGCCATCTTCTGTTGAAGATGCAACAGAATCTTCGCCAGAGGCCAGTCTCTAAGGTCGGCACCCAATTGCTCCAGCGCCTCCCGGCATATATCGGACGCCAGCTTGGGGTTTTCGCAGCCTGGCGCCCCATGGATAACCGCCGCGAAATTGGACCCTGCGTCTATAAACACCCGGATCGCAGTACCTTCCGGTGGCTGTGTTGGCAGAAATTCTTTGAAATGAAGCATGGCTTGCCGCCTCCAGCGACGATGTGGATGAAACGATTCGCCAAGCAAGAACAGGCTGGACCAAAATCTGGCGGCAGCCCTTTACGCCGAGCGGCAGGCGGTGGCTTACCGTTCCGTCATTGAGATCAATGGGAGTAAAGCGTACTTGTCGGTAACTAGAGAGCTTGCTTCTGAGCGCTTCCCGTATTGGAGCGAACTCCCGGAACCGAGAGGAAATGAAAACAGAGGTTGTTGTTATTGCCATGGCAGGTCCTCAGCCTTGGTATGAATAACGGTCCGCTCTCTTGTCCTCATCCGTAAGCGAGAGCCCCTATGGGTGGAGGTTGTCTGGCTGCCCGTTATGGGCGAAGGAGGGTCAAGGCGACGAAGGACCGCGCCGACCTATCCCGTCTGCTGCTATCTCGACCAAAGGCATGGTTCGATGGGCAGACGGGCAATGGCTCGTAATTTATGGCAGTGGGCGGGAAAAGCCATGATGCTGGTCAATTATTTGACGGATACTGGCCAGGAAGGTGCGGGTAGGCAAGAAGGGAGCACTGCGTCTCTTTGGGGACACACGTCCAGGCGGATCGACTGAACGAGTCCCTGGCGGCCAGCATCACTCGATCTGTGTCGGACCCGAGGCCATCGCGAATCCCAATGCAGGCCGCATGGATCAGGCGCGGGTGGCGAACTCGGGTGTGCTGGTGTCCGAATGGGTGGGCGGCAACCTTCCGGAACTGACATTGCGCTTGACCGATTCAATATTAATCACTATGATTGATTGAATATCAAACCGCATCAGAAAGGATCGTGCCCGATGAGCATCTTCCGCCCACCCGTTACGAGCAACCAAAAGGACTCGGACTGGGAACGCATTGAGAACTTCGGCGAGCCTATGGGCAATCCGCAGCACCGTGACCACAGCGTTGCCGCTTCCGGCAAGATCAAGTTCCGATAGGAGGTGCAACATGACAGCAGCAACCAGAGTGCTAACCGCGCATGTGCCGCTTCCTCTGGCCGACAAGGTGGATCAAATGGCTTCACGGCTTGAACGCTCGCGCGGCTGGATCATGAAGCAGGCGCTTTCCGCTTGGGTCGCCCAAGAAGAGGAGCGCGACCGACTGACCCAAGAAGCGCTGGCTGACGTAGACGCCGGTCGCGTCATCGACCACCAGTCCGTGCAAGCGTGGGCGGATAGCCTTGGCACCGACCAACTGCTGCCGGTGCCGCGTTGATGGAGTTGAAGTGGACCAGCAAGGCGCTTTCCGATTTGGCGCGCCTGTATGAATTCCTGGCTCCGGTGAACAAGCCTGCCGCCGCGCGGACGGTGCAGGCACTGACCAAAGCCCCGGCCATTCTGCTGACCAACCCACGCATCGGCGAGCAACTTTTCCAGTTCGGGCCGCGCGAGGTACGGCGAATCCTGGTCGGGGAGTACGAGGTTCGCTACGAACTTCAGGATTCGATCATCTACGTGCTGCGGCTGTGGCATACCCGAGAGGACCGCTGAGGTGGCCTTGCCACCAACCTACAGCGAGGGGCGGTATTGCCTTAATGACCTGCACAAGGCTGCGGGCGGTGAGAAGAGTCACCAGCCCGCCAATTGGCTCAGGGCGCAGCAAACTCAGGAGCTTATCGCCGAGCTTTCAACTCCTCAGATTCGAGGAGTTAAACAGAATCAACCACTTGCGGCAAGGCCGGGCGCTCCGCACACAGGAGGCGGGACCTATGTTTGCAAAGACCTCGTTTACGACTACGCCATGTGGATTTCGGCGT
>MGZB01000036.1 GCA_001801995.1 Gammaproteobacteria bacterium RIFOXYD12_FULL_61_37
CCTTTGATCTCGTGATACGTTTTGGGACATCCGAGTCCCCGAAACGCACTCGATCTTCGGCTACTCATGAGGCCCCGGCTGCCCTGCGTCCACTGGCGTTCCCACAAATGGCGCTACGGCTTGTCGGGATGCGCTTTGCCTAGCGCCTGGCGGCGGCCACGCTCGCGCCCTGCGCCTACCGGGGACTATCCGCCTCGCGCTTCGCACTTCCTTGGCGGACAGCGTCTGACAAAACTTCAGAAAAATCCTACAGAAGCGCGCAGCAGACGTTGCACTATGAAGGCGGTAGGCTTTCCAAGGTCGTACAACCCTATGTCAACAGCCAAGGCGATACCCTGGGAACGATCTATTTTACCTTTGGCGAGGACGGAAAGCTGAACCTCGCCACGATATATGGCGATGACGGATCGATAACAAATATCAGCAATAGCAACGGCTCCCTCGACCGGATGATGAATCTGTTCGATCCCGACCAGATGAACCTGCATGATCTTCTCGGATCAATGGGTGTAGAAGAAGGTGGTGATACCTACATTACCGTCAAAATGCCCGATGGCCAGATACTCACCCTCATCAATCCCAACGCTGATGTCACCCACGCCGACAACACCGTAACCGCCCTATCCGACTACGCCAACATGCTGCTGGAAGGCGCCGAAGCCCTCTCCCAGCACCTGGGCGACACCCTGTCCGACTTTCCCCAATACCTCAGCGACTTTGCCCCCAGCATCATTTCCGACTTAGTGATGGGCGGCGACCTGGAAGAGGTTGCCGAGCAGTACGCCCTCCAGATCGCCACCACCATGGGCGTGGACACCCTGGCCAAGCTGTTCGACCTCAAGGCCAGCCCTGAAGAGCTGGCGAGTAAGGATTTCAAACTCTTCGATACCCCGGCGGGCCAGGCCCTCAAGGGTGCCGTGGTCCAGTTTGCCGTAGTCGCCGCCTTGCGCGGCGATCAGATGCAGGCGGGGGACTATGCCAAGCTGGCGGCCAATGCCTCCATCCGCTTTGCGGTGACCGAGGTCGTAAAATCCCAACCCTGGGCGACGGAGATGGGCACCCATTACAAATGGGTCAGCGGGGAAGGGTTCAGGCCCGAGCAGAAGACAGGACTGACCCCGGCCGGTGCCGCTGCGGTTTCCGCAGCGATTACCTTCGTCTCCAACCTGCTGGACCATGGCTTCGAAGACTTTGAAGACACCCTGGTCGAAACCGCCATTGCCGGTGCGACGACCTACATCGGCCAAGTGGTGGGCGCGGCCCTGATTCCGGTCCTTGGCCCACTGGCCCCTATCCTGGGTTCTGTATTGGGCTCTTACCTCGGCAGCCTCTTCGGAGGCCGCCAACTCCCCCCACCGCCGCCCCTCACCCAGACCGAAGTCAACGCCGATGGCAGTCAGACGGTCTACATCACCGCAGCATCCAGTGGCTACGGCATCGCCGCCCGTTCCGGCTGGAACGACATCCTGGTGGGCGGGGCCGGGCATGACAACCTCATCGGCGCCGAGGGCGACAATGAACTTTACGGCAACGCGGGTGACGACCACCTGGAAGGTGGCATGGGGACGGACACCCTCGATGGCGGCGACGGCATCGACACTCTGCTCGGCGGCAGCGGCGCCGGGATCGATACCCTCCTCGGCGGCAACGGCAACGACTGGCTCTATGGCGACGAGGTCGTGCTCGAAGGCATGACGGTGACCGTCGAAGGCGGCAACGACATCATCCTGGCCGGGGCGGGCGACGACCGGGCCTGGGGAGGCAACGGCGACGACCAGATACTCGGCGAAGCGGGCGACGACCATCTCTATGGCAACGAGGGGACAGACCAGCTCTACGGCGGTGAAGGGATCGACGACCTCCAGGGCGGCGCCGGTGATGACTATCTGTTCGGCGAAGCGGGCGACGATCACCTCTATGGCAACGAGGGGACAGACAACCTCTACGGCGGCGAAGGGAAAGACGATCTCCACGGCGGTGACGGCGGTGACCAGCTCTACGGCGAAGCGGGCGACGACACGCTGTACGGGGAGAAAGGCCGCGACACCCTGGAAGGGGGCGATGGCAGCGACCAGCTTTACGGCGGTGAGGGCATCGACAGCCTCAACGGGGGCCTTGGTGTCGATTTTCTCTATGGCGAGTCCGGCGATGACATCCTCAACGGCGATCTGGGCAACGATACCTTGGACGGTGGCGAGGGCGACGACCTGCTGCTGGGCGGCATCGGCGATGATGTGCTGCTGGGCGGCGCGGGCAAGGATAGCCTCCTGGGTGAGATCGGCATCGATACCCTGGACGGTGGCGAAGGCGACGACGAACTCTCCGGCGGCAGCCAGGACGACATCCTCTATGGCGGGGCTGGAAATGACCGGCTCGACGGCGGTGACGGTGATGACCAACTGGAAGCCGGCAGTGGCGACGACGAACTGCAAGGCGGCGCAGGCAACGATACCCTCATCGCCAGCAGCGGCAACGACCGTCTCGAAGGCGGAGAAGGGAACGACACCTACCAGCTCGACCTGGCCGCCGGCCAGACCCGCATCCAGGACCAGAGCGGCCGGGATGTCATCCAACTCGACGCTCGCTACCAAGTCAAAGACATCGTCCTGGAAAAGGACGGCAACGACCTCCTCATCCGTGAGCGCACCGATGCCAGCCACAGTGTCCGCATCGAAGGCCAGTTCGCCGGAAGCGGCCCCGTCATCGAAGCCATCCAGTTCGCCGACGGCTATAGCCTCGACACCGCCAGCCTCATCATCGGCAGCGAGGCCGACGACAGCCTCATCGGCACCGAACAGAACGACAGCCTGCTGGGACTCGGTGGCAACGACAACATCCTCGGCCAGGGCGGCGACGACTATCTGGACGGCGGCCCCGGTGACGATGTCATCTACGGCGGACAGGGCAACGACCTCCTGCAAGGCTCCGGCCAGGATGACCTTCTCTCCGGCGACGAAGGCGATGATCGCCTCATCGACGGCGCGGGCAATGACATCCTCATCGGCGCCCAGGGCAACGACCGCTTCATCATCCTGAACAACGCCGGCGACCAGGACAAAATCGCCGACTTCCGCCGGGGAGAAGACCAGATCGACCTCAGCGCCTTCGGTCGATCCTTCGTCAGCCTCAAACAAATGCAGTACTTCGGCGACCGCATCAGCCAGCAGGGCGCCAACACCGCCATTGCCCTGGCCACCGGCCAGGTGCTGACCCTCGACGACACCCAGGCCGCCAGTCTGTCCAGCGGCGATCTGATCTTCGATCTGAACCAGATCAACGGCACCCAAGGGACCGGCGACAACGATAGCCTCCAGGGCACCCAGGGCAACGACAGCCTTCTCGACGGCCAGGGCTTCGACATCCTCAGCGGCGGCGCCGGGCGCGATACCTTTACCTTCACCCAAGGCCAAGGTGACATCGACACCCTCACCGACTTCAATCTCAATGAAGACCAGATCGATCTCAGTGCCCTCGATCAGGTCATCCACTTCCACCAGCTCAACCTGGAACAGAAAGGCAACGATACCCTCATCCACTTCAGCGGGAATCAGCACCTGATCCTGGAGAACGTGCAGAAGGACCAGCTCCGGGCGGACCACTTCCGCTTCGATGCCTTTGAGGACAAGACCGACATCGCCCGCTTCAACGGCGCCATTACCCACGACTTCGCCCAGGACGGCCTCATCGAAGACAACAGCCGGGACCTGCGCGACGGCCTCGATGCCCTGCGCGACTTCGCCGCGTCACAACAACAGGTCAACACCCCCAGCTTCAACCCCGGCGCCCAATACAGCGACAGCCAAGTCACCGACTTCAATGACAGCGCCAATATCTGGAACAACGGCGTCGATTACGTCCTCTATAACCAGGAGTACTGGGTGCGCACCGGCGGCAAGCGCAACAAACGCTGGGAACTGCAGCGGGATACCAACTTCGGCGGCACCAACGCCGATGACGTCATGCATGGCAACTGGTGGTCGGAAAACCTCTACGGCTACAACGGCCACGATCTCATCTACGGCAACAACGGCAACGACGGCCTCTTTGGCGGCGACGGCAACGACTACCTGGACGGCGGCAATGATCAGGACAGTCTCTACGGCGAGAACGGTCATGACCTCCTGCTCGGCGGCAATGGCAACGATTACCTGAACGGCGGCAACGACAACGACCGCCTCTACGGCCAGGAGGGCAACGACAGCCTCTATGGCGAGGCCGGCGACGATTGGCTCCAGGGCGAGAACGGTGATGACAACCTCAACGGCGGCACTGGCAACGACCTGCTCCAGGGCCAGGACGGCAACGACAGCCTCATCGGCGACCGTGGTAACGATATCCTCCAGGGCGGGGCCGGTGACGACAGCCTGCAAGGCAACCACGGCAACGACGATCTGGATGGCGGCACAGGCAACGACAGTCTCTACGGCCAGATGGGCAATGACCGCCTGATGGGCAGTGACGGCAACGACACTCTCAACGGCGGCACGGGCTCCGACCTGCTCTACGGCGGCGCGGGGGATGACACCCTGCTGGGTGATGCCCAGGCCAACGATTACGACCAGCTCAGTGAGTTGCAGACCTTCTACCGCACCGTCGGCTACAGAGTTCGTATTAGTAGGTTCCGATCCGCCTACCGCACCCGCACCGAGGCCTATCAGGCCTGGGTGGTACTGGAGCGCGAAGGGGGCGCGGCCGACCTCCTCTATGGCGGCGACGGCAACGACAGCCTGTTCGGTTACGACGGCGACGACGTCCTCTACGGCGACAGCGGCAACGACCGCCTGGACGGCGGCGCGGGCGACGATGTCCTGTTCGCGAACCAAGGCAACGACTACCTGGAAGGCAGCGCCGGCAACGACCTCATCTACGGCGACAGCGGCGACAACTGGATCCACGGCGGAGCCGGCATCGATGTCATCTACGGCGGCACGGGCAACGAAGTCATCCACGGCGGTTCCGGCAGCGACCTGATCGAGGCCGGCGCGGGCAGCGACCTCGTCAACGGCGGCACCAACGACGACCTCATCACCGGCGGCGAAGGGAACGACCACCTGCTGGGCGGTCAGGGCAACGACCTGATCTACGGCGATGGAGGTGACGACCTCATCGAAGGGGGCGAGGGCCATGATGAACTTTACGGCGGAACCGGCAAGGATGCCCTCTACGGTCAGGCGGGCAGTGACCTCCTCTACGGCGAGGCCGGCAACGACCTATTGGCGGGCGGGGCGGACAACGACCGGCTCTACGGCGGGGACGGTGCCGACCTGCTGCAAGGGGGTGACGGCAACGACCACCTGGCGGGCCAAGCGGGGGCCGACGTGCTATTCGGCGGTGCCGGGGCCGACATTTTCTACTTTGGCGCCCTCAGCGACAGCACCTTGAACGAAGTGGACATCATCGCCGACTTCGAGGCCCAGGACCGCATCGATCTGAGCCAGCTCCACATCGGCTATGACGATCTCAACTTCAGCTTCACGGAGAACACTACCGACATCCAGATCGACGGCAGCGACTTCGACTTCCGTCTCCTGGGTCAGCATCAGTTGACCCAGGATCACTTTGTGATGTCGTAGGCGAACAGCGAACAGCGAACAGCGACTCGGGCCGGGCGGCACTCGATGAGTGCCGCCCGCAAGGGAGTGAAAAAATCAGTTTCAGATTTTTCTGACAAGAACTTCAGAAAAAACCTACAGACAATGAAAAGCCGACCTGATATTAAACCCCGTGCCGAATGTGGAAGGACGTTGGAAATCCCCTCGGCAGATGGAGAACGGAGCGATGCAGAAATACCCAGCAACGACATCCCGCCGCACTGAATCGAGCCTCTCTTGGGCTATCGAAGCCCGTGGTGTCGGCTCTCAAGAGCCATGGGCGGCTCTGGACGGATTTGTTCCGGCTTGTTCGGGCCATTCGTTGAATGCGTTGCAGGAGAAAAGATTTGGAATCCGCGAATGAGGTGGTGTGCCCCAACCGCAGCCTGTCGGGCTGAGATTATCGAGAACCAGAGAAGGAATATGAGATTGATTCAACACTGGCAGCTATTTCATTATGTTTACTGAGTCATGCCCGGACAACATTATTCAGGTCCTTAGAATATATCGCAAAGCCACGGGCGATCCATTCCATCCGGCTCTATTCATGGTGGGCGGCACGGCGTGCTTTGTGTTTTCATATTTTTACATAAGGAAACATGTTTATTGGGGGCGGGCTCTAAAATGAAGTGCAACACCTGTAGGCTAATGCCAGAGGTGTGCAAATGGGAAAGAATTATCAGCAGTTGACGACGGATGAAAGGAATTTCATTCAGAGAGGCTTGAACGAAGGATTGAAGTCATCGGAGATCGCGCGCCGGATGGGGCGGAACCGAAGCACAGTAAGCCGTGAGTTATCGCGGGGAAAGCAGGGGACGAGTTACGACGCGGTGACGGGAGCAGCCACGGCCCGGAGTCGACGTCGCCGAGGCCGGCGCAAGCTGGACGAGGGCTCCCCCCTATTATCTGATGTCAGGCGTTCGCTGTTGCTGGATGGCTGGTCGCCGGAACAGATAGCCGGACGGTTGAAACAGCAACACGCGCCAGATAAGGCCCGGCAGGTGTCACACGAAACGATTTACGCCTACATCTACGCCCAGCCCCGGGGAGAGCTCAGGCGATTACTGATCGGGGCCTTGCGGCAGTCACACAAAGAGCGGCTGCCCCGTTCTCGCGGCAAGGACCGGCGCGGGCGTCTACGTGACATGGTCTCGATTCATGAACGGCCGGAGGAAGTCCTGGGGCGGCAGGTGGCCGGGCACTGGGAGGGCGATCTCATCAAAGGGGCCGGTAACCAGAGCGCGGTGGGCACCCTGGTGGAACGCAAGAGCCGTTACCTGTTGCTGGTCAAGCTCGATGGTGCGGATGCCGCGTCGGTGTTGGAAGGCTTCACCCGGCGCATGAGAACCTTGCCGGCGGCCACGCGCAAGACACTGACCTACGACCAGGGCAAAGAGATGGCCCGTCACCCCGAGCTGGCGCAGCGGCTGAACATCAAGGTCTATTTCGCCGATCCGCACAGCCCCTGGCAGCGGCCAACGAACGAGAATACCAACGGACTGATCCGCGAGTACCTGCCCAAAGGAATGGACCTGTCTGACGTTTCTCAACGGCAACTGACCCAGATCGCCACCGCATTGAATACGCGGCCCAGAAAATGTTTAAACTTCCTCACTCCGGAAGAAGTCATGAACCAGGAAATCAGTCAGTTATCTTGTCGTGTTGCACTTCAAACTTGAAACCGCCGGGTAATAACATACTCTTTTGGTGTATTCTTTTATCTCTATCTAATGATGTTAGTTGTCATTCTTGGAGTGGTGAGTCGTTGCATATTAAAAGACAGCATTGATGTGGCAGAAATAGGGGCTGGCATGCTCGCTGCCTCATTTCTTTACCTACCATTCACTTGCTTGTTCATATATGCCACTGCTTTAGTTTATAAATATAGAAGGATGGATGGGCCAGGCGATGCGCACAAAGTAAGGAGTCATGCGTTCAGTATACTTTTTTTGTGGTTAGTGTTCAGTTTACTATATTCGCTGCTTAGTGGCGGCGGTTTCTAAATAAATAATGGAGGAATGTCGTGTCTACAGAAACACCAATGAGATATGACGGAAGCGTTTTTCAGTACGCAATAAGTTATGGGAATACTACCAAGCAGGTTGCCGAGGCATTGGGCCTTAATAATTATGGAATTACCCAAACGGCGATAAGCGGGGCCATATTAGAAGAGATTAATGATCGATTCGAATCGACTACAGAGGTCATCAAGCAATGGTGGGGCGACAATCAGGCCAACGCCGTATTACTTACCCAACAGGGAATTCGATCTGAGTATGAAGAGTGGCGTAGTAAACCCGCAGCTGACAGGCTTGACATCGACTGGCCGAACAAACTTCTTCTTGACCCAATATTCCTGGACCTTGGTCCTGGCAATATACAAGGTATTTATGGAATTCCCAAAGTTCCAACCCCTCTTGTGACAAGGATCAGTTTCGCCCAAGGCTGGGAGCGAACAGAGTTATGGCGATCTGGAAATCACACCCGCCGCCGTACCTCCAGCACATCGGGTAACTGGGCGACCTTGTCCAGGATACGGCTCAACTGTCCCATGTCGGCGATCTCGACGGTGAAGCGGAATTCGGCGGTGTCTTTGCGTTTGTCGCTTTGGCTGCTGACGCCGAGCACGTCCACTTCCTCGTTGGTGAAGATGGAGGAGATGTCGCGCAGCAGGCCGCGCCGGTCGCCGGCGACCACCCGGATGTCTACGGGGTAGAGCCCGCCCTCGGAGAGGTCGTTCCAGGCCGCCGAAATCATCCGTTCCCGGTCGTTCTCCCTTAGCGACTGGATCACAGAGCAATCGTTGCGATGCACCGTCACGCCCTTGCCACGGGTGATGAAGCCGACGATGGGGTCATAGGGCACGGGCTTGCAGCACTTGGCCATGTTGTACAGCAGGTCGCCGACCCCCTCCAGCACGACCGCGCCCTTGCCCTTTTCCCCCTTGCGCTTGGCGGGGGAACGGGTGGCGAGGGTGACTTCATCGGGCTTGACCACCGGCTTGCCGAGACTGTGGGCCACCTGCACCGGGGAGAGGTCGCCGCAGCCGATGGCGGCCAGCAGGTCGCTCCCTTTCTTGTAGTTGAAGCGCCGGGCGATCTCGTCCAGATCGCGCTTGCCGAGCCCCAGCCGGTCGAACTCCCGGTCCAGATTGGCGCGGCCGATGGCGACGTGCTGCTCGTAGTCCTGCTGTTTGAACCACTGGCGAACCCGTCCGCGCGCCCTGGAGGTCTTGAGATAATTGAGGTGGGGCGAAAGCCAGTCGCGGCTGGGGCCGCCTTCCTTGGTGGTCAGGATCTCCACCGTCATGCCGCTTTCGAGTGAAAAGGTCAGGGGCACGATGCGGCCGTTCACCTTGGCGCCACGGCAGCGGTGGCCCAGGTCGCTATGGATGGCGTAGGCGAAATCGACCGGCGTTGCGCCGTGGGGCAGCTCCACCAGCTTGCCTTGGGGGGTGTAGACGTAGGCCTGGGCCGGCGCGAATTCGCTCTTGAAGCGTTCGGCAAAGTCGGAGTCCGAGGCATCCTCCTTCAGCTCCAGCCAGTGGCGCATCCAGAGCAGGCGGCGCTGAAACTCGGCGTCGTGGCCCCGGTTCTCCTTGTAGGCCCAATGGGCCGCCACGCCGCGCTCGGAGTGTTCGTGCATCTCCTGGGTGCGGATCTGGATCTCCACCGGCTTGTCCTCGGGGCCGATCACCGCCGTGTGCAGCGAACGGTAAAGGTTGGCCTTGGGGGTGGCGATGTAATCGTCGAACTCGCCGGGGATGTAGCGCCAGAGCCCGTGAACGAACCCCAGCACCGTGTAGCACTCGGCAACGCTATCGACCAGCACCCGCACCGCCAGCAGGTCGAAGATGCGGTCGATGTCCACCTGCTTGCGCTGCATCTTGCGCCAGATGCTGTAGATGTGTTTCGGCCGCCCGGCGATCTCGGCCTTGATCCCCGCCTCGTCGCACTTTTCCCTGATGAGGGCGATGAACTCGCCGATGTACTCCTCGCGCTCGGCGCGCCGCCCGTCTAGGCGGGTGGCAATGCGCTTGTATTCCTCCGGTTGCAGATAGCGAAGGGTGAAATCCTCCAGCTCCCACTTGACGCGCCAGATCCCCAGCCGGTTGGCCAGGGGGGCGTGGATCTCGCGGGTCTCCAGGGCGATCCGGCGTTTAGTCTCGTCGTCCGCCCGCTTGAGCAGACGCAGTTGATGGAGCCGCTCGGCCAGGATGATCACCACCACCCGCACGTCGTCGGCGACGGTGAGCAGCATGCGGCGGAGATTTTCCAGGTGCTCCTCGGAATTACGGTGACACTTTACTAAATACACTTTGTCGAGGGTATTTGGTGTATTTAGTAAAGTGTCACCGTAATTCACCTCGACGCGGGCCTCGGCCAGGGCGCCGACCTTGCTGAGATCGGCCAGCATGGCCGCCACCACGGGATTGAACTCCTCCCCGGCCCGGCTTCTGGCAATGGGTATGCGGGCAATATGGACCAGGGCCGCAGCCAGGGTCTCGTCGTCCATCTCCAGCTCATGCAGGATATCGGCAATCGACAGCCCCAGATGGATGTCAGACGGCGACGCCACGATGGCCAAGTCGCAAGCCTTGCGTAGCAAGGGCAGGCTCAACCCCCCGCGATCGCTCTCAAGCCGGGCCAGCCAATCCCGGATCGCCACCGCATCGAGATCGGCGGGCTCCGGCAATCGGCAGGCGATGCTGACCATGGCGCGGACCGCCCCTAAACGTCGAGGACGTGGCTGACCAGACCGTCCGCCAGCTTGGGCTCGAACCAGGTGGATTTGGGCGGCATCACTTCGCCTGCGTCGGCCACCGCCATCAGATCCTCCATGCGCGTGGCATAAAGGGCGAAGGCGACCTTCATCTCGCCGCTGTCCACCCGCTGGGTCAGCCCTTCCAGCCCGCGAATGCCGCCGACGAAGTCGATGCGGTCGTCGCGGCGGGGGTCGCTGATGCCGAGGATGGGGTCGATCAGGTTATCGGCCAGCAGGCTCACATCCAGCCGCGCCACCGGGTCTTGATGGGGGATGTATTGCCCGTCCAGTTCCAGGCGATACCAGCGTCCGCCCAGGTACATGCCGAACTCGGCGGGCCGGGCCGGCTTGACCGGGGTATCGCTGGCCTGGACGGTGAAACGCTCGCCCACACGGGCCAGGAAGGCGGCCTCGTCCAGGCCGTTCAGGTCCCGCACCACACGGTTGTAGTCCATGATCCGCATCTGGTTGTGGGGGAAGATAACGCTGAGGAAATAGTTGTAGGACTCTTCGCCCGTATGGCCCGAATTCGCTGCCCTGCGTGCCGCCGCCACGCGGGAGGCGGCGGCCGAGCGGTGATGGCCGTCGGCCACATAGAGGGCAGTCATGGCGTCGAAGGACCGGGTCAGGCCGGCGAGGGTCGCCTCGTCGTCCAGTGCCCAGAGTTCGTGGCGCACATTGCCTTCGCCGATGATGTCCACCGCCGGGGTCCTTTGCGTCGTGGCGGCCAGCACCGAGTCCACCGCATCGACACTGGGATAGACCAGGAAGACCGGGCCGGTCTGGGCATTGAGTGCGTCGATCTGGCGCACCCGGTCGTCCTCCTTGGCGGGGCGGGTGAATTCGTGCTTCTTGATGCGGTCGGCGTCATAGGCCGCCACCGAGGCCGCGGCCACCAGGCCGGTCTGCACATGTTCATTCATGGTCAGGCGATAGACGTAGTAGCAGGGCTTTGCATCACGCGCCAACAAGCCCTCCTCCAGCATATGTTGCAGGTTCTCCTCCGCCTTGGCGTAGACCTCCGGGGCATAGGGATCGATCCCCTCCGGCAGATCCACCTCGGGCCGGGAGATATGGAGAAAGCTCCAAGGCTTGCCTCGCACCATCTCCCGCGCCTCCTCGGCGTTCATCACATCATAAGGAGGGGCCGCCACCTCGGCGGCACGGCCGGCGGCGGGACGAAGGCCGGGAAAGGGAAGGATCAGCGGCATGGGGAAAGGCTCCTGAAGGTGCTAAAAAATGGGGCAACCATACACCCAGCAAACCATGGGAACAACGACCGGTTTTGCTCAGTCGCCGCATCCAAACCTGACCCAAATCTGAGAGGCTGTGAAAAAATCCCCCGCCTACTGCGAACGGCCCTGGATGCGGTGAGCCGCGTTGCGACGACCACAATATCTGGTCATGTAGGCTCGCTACACTCCCAGATATTGTGGTCATCGCGCCTTGCCCACCACACCCAGTGCCGCCCTCGCTACGGCGGGGGATTTTTTCACAGCCTCTGCGCAATATGTCCAAGTTATTCCCAGACAGGCCCTAACAACCGCTCCACCCGTTCCAGGTCTTCCGGGGTATCGACGCCGTGGCCGGGGACGGTATCGGCGATGCTGACGTGGATGCGGCCGCCGTGCCAGATGACTCTTAGCTGTTCGAGGGATTCTGCCGTCTCCAGGGGGGATGGTGGCCATTGGATGTAGTGGCCGAGGAATCCGGCGCGGTAGGCATAGAGGCCGATGTGGCGCAGGAAGGGGGTGCCGGGGGGAAGCTGCTCGGCCTCGATGGCGAATTCGTCGCGGTGCCAGGGGATGGGGGCGCGGCTGAAGTAGAGGGCGTAGCCGAACCGGTCGGTGACGACCTTGACGGCGTGGGGATGGAAGAGGTCGCCCCGGCCCGCGAGGGGGGTGGCCAGGGTGGTGACCACGGCGTCCGCGTGACGAAGCATGTCTTCGGCCACCTGATCGATCAGCCGGGCGGGCATGCAGGGCTCGTCTCCTTGCAGGTTGACCAGCACGCTGTCGTCGGCCCAGCCGTATCTCTCGACGACCTCCGCCAGGCGTTCGGTCCCGCTGCCGTGGGTGGCGGCGGTCATGCAGACCTCAACCCCCTCGGCCTCGGCGGCCTGCCGGATACGCTCGTCGTCTGTCGCCACCACGACCTGTTCGGCCCCGCTTTCGCGGGCGCGATCGACCACATGCAGCAACATGGGGCGGCCGGCGATCTTGCGCAGGGGTTTGCCCGGCAGCCGGGTAGAGGCGTAGCGGGCGGGGATGACGACCTTGAACCCGGCCATGTCAGGCGGGAACCTCTTCACCGGCGGCCAGCTCGCGCGCCTCTTCCACCAGCATCACCGGGATGTCGTCGCGGATGGGGTAGGCCAGACGGTCGGCGCGGCAGATCAGCTCCTGGGCAGATTTGTCGTAATGGAGCGGCCCCTTGCAGAGGGGGCAGACGAGGATCTCAAGCAGGTATTTATCCATGGGGTTTTCTCGGCTTTGACGGTTTGAATTGGGTTTCGAGCTGGGCCAGCAGGCGGTTGAGGCGCTGGACGAAGCTCTCCTTCAGCGCCGCCTCGACGGGCACGAACCAGTGCCGCGGACCGGCGAAGGGTTCGCATTTTACGGCATCCTTCTGGGTCATCAGTACCGGCTTGCCGTCGCGGAACTCGATGTCGGCGGATTTGAAGGGGTGATGATCGGGGAAAGGATGCCGGATGATCTGCAACTGGCGTTCGGTCAGCATGTCGAAGAAGCCGTCGGGATTGCCGATGCCGGCCAGGGCGTGGACGGTCAGCACTCGAAAATCCCGTAGCGGCCGTCGGCTGGCCATGTCCTTCAGGGGAATGGCATCGCCCAGGCTGTAGTTCATCAGATGCTCGCCATGGGCGGCGCGGCCCTTGGCCACGATCAGATCGACCTCTTCCAGCCGGGAGGGGGGCTCGCGCAGGGGACCGGCGGGCAGGAGGAAGCCGTTGCCGTGGCGACGGCGGCCATCGATGACGGCGATCTCCAGATCGCGGCCGAGGGCGTAGTGTTGCAGGCCGTCGTCGGAGACGATGATGTCGCAATCGTGATGGGCCAGCAGGGCCTTGGCCGCCGCCACCCGGTTCGGCCCCACGCTCATGGGGCAGCCGCAGAGACGGGCGATCATGACCGGCTCGTCACCCACCATGTGGGAATCGCTGTCGGGCCTCACCTGCTGGGGCCAGTATTTGGCCCGTCCGCCGTAGCCTCGGGCGACGATGCCCGGCTTCCAGCCCAGGGTGCGCAGGTGGCGGACCAGCCAGATCACCAGCGGGGTTTTGCCCGATCCGCCCACGCCGATGTTGCCGACGACGATCACCGGCGCCGGCAGGCGGTGGATCTTCAGTATGCCGTGACGGTAAAGGGCGCGGCGCAGGAGCGCCAGCCCGTGGAACAGCCAGGAGAGAGGCAGCAGCAGGTAGGAGAGGGCGTTGCGCGTCTGCCAGAAGGCGTCAACGCGGGCCACTGCTCAATTCTCTTCGCGCTGCTTGGCGGCGAAGATCATGTTGTTCAGCCCGACGCGGCTCGCGGCGTCCATGACGGTCATCACGGCCTGATGCGGGGTCTTGGCGTCGGCGCTGATGATCACCGGCGGCAGCTCGGTCTTGCCGGCGATCGCCTTCTGCAACGCCAGGGTGAGGGTGTCGAAGGTGCTGCTCACCAGCTCCTCCTGATCCAGATAAATATGGCCCTCGGCGTCGATGGTGACCTTGATGGGGACGTTCTTCTGTTCCGTCTCGGCGCTGGCGCTGGCCTCCGGGAGCTGCACCTTGATCCGGCTCTCGGTGCCGAAGGTGGTCGCCAGCATGAAAAAGATGAGCAGCATCAGCAGCACATCGATCAAGGGAATGACGACGATATCGGGTTCTTCGCGCCGGCGTGAGCGAAACTGCATGTCTATCTCCTGCCGGCGGGCGTGCCCGCGTGGGCGGCGTCGATCAGCTTGATCACCTCTTGCTCGATGACCACCGCCAGCTCGTCCACCCGGCGCTGGAAGAAGCGGTAGAAGATCACGCTGGGGATGGCGACCGCCAGGCCCGCAGCGGTGGCGATCATGATCTCGGAGATGCCGCCGGCCAAGGCCTGGGGATTGCCGACCCCGTGTTCGGTAACGGCGTTGAACACCTGCATCAGGCCCGTGACCGAACCCAGCAGGCCCAATAGGGGGGCGATGGTGGCGATGGTGCCCAGGGCGTTCAGGTTGTGCTCAAGCTCATGCACCACATGGCGCCCCGCGTCTTCCACCCGTTCCTTCATGATCTCGCGGGTCTGGTTCAGACTGTAGAGCCCCGCCGCCAGAACCTTGCCCAGGGGCGAAGCATCGCGCACCGACTCGATGTGCTGCTGGCTCAGGCCGCCGTTGCTGTACTGCTGCCAGACTTTGGCCACCAAGTCCCTCGGGATGACCAGGCGGGGCTGGAGGCTCCAGAAACGTTCGAGAATGATGGCCATCGAGATCACCGAACACCCGATGATCGGCCACATGACCCAGCCGCCGGCTTCTAATATTTCCAACACTTTGGGATTCCCCTCTCAGCAATGGGAGTCACAACGGACCCCGATAATCGGGCCATTCTACTGCATGGCCGCCGGACTTCGAAAGACGAAAGGGTGGGGGCTGGTTGCCGGTGAGCGCAACACCTGCCTTCAGGGCGGCTTGCCGGACTGGATCGTATGCGATTGAAACCCACGGCCGATGCGGGTCGGTTCACGATCTCTCAGCCGCTCAGGACTTCGGCGTCCTCGCCGCCTCACCGGTGAACATCCCCGGAATGGGTCCGTAGCCTTCGAAGCGTGATTTTCCCTCGGGGCGGGGGAGTTTGAAGTCGAACACGCTGACGCCGTGCCGACTTTCGCCGTGGTAGGTGCGGCCGCTGCTGGCGCCGAACATGACCGGCAGCCGGGTCTTTTTTTCGGTGCCCAGATACATCATTACGTGGGAGATGGAGCGGTTGATGTTGTAGGTGCCGCTCCAGAACAGCAGGTCGCCGGGCCTGAGGTCTTTCAGCTCGGGGGCGTCTGTGCGGTGGACGTTGGCCGGGATGAGGGTCCCTTCCTGCTTGGACCAGGAGAAGATCAGGTCGGCTTGGCGCGGGGTGTCGCGGAAGCCCTGGGTTTTCAGGAGGTATTGGATGGTGCCGGAGCAGTCCATGCCCCCGTTTTTGGGATTATTGGAGCCGTAGGCGTAGTAGAGCTCCATCCCGGTCATTTCCAGGGCGGCGCTGATGATTTCACGGATGCGTTTGGGCTGGCGGTCGAATTCGGCCAGGTCTTGGGGTTTCAACGAGGTTACGACCGCCTTGGGGCGCTGCTTGGCGGGGCCTTCGGTCAGGGCGGCTTCTTCGGCATTCTCCGTCCGGGTTGGGCTGGCTGCTGCGGTTGCCGGTGCCGCTGTGGGAGGAGGCGGGGTTCCGGTGGACTGGGTCTTCGCGCCGTTCTTTGCCGCTTTTTTGTCCGAGGGGAGCGGTTTGCCGGGGGCCGCGCCCTGTGTCGCCGCCTTTGGCTCTTCGACTTTTCCGGGAACGGCTGTGTTTTGAGGTGATGCCGGGGGCGGGGCTGTACCGGCGGCAGCCTTTCCGTCTGTGGGAGGGGGGGCTGCGGATGCCGGAGCGGCTGCTTTGCGAGGGGGCTTGGGTTTATGGGGGGCGCTCAGCCGATGCAATAGGCGTTTCAGGCTGTGGAGCCTGGTTGCTCCAGGGAGTTGAAGGGGGCCGCCCGCCAGGGCCGGGGTGCCGAGCATGAGGGCTGCGATGCATATGCCGAGGATGAACGTCCGCATTTTTCTACCTTAAACCGAGGCTTCTGGGGTGAATGATTCTACTTTTTTGTTGAGCCGGGTGTCCCAATTCAATGTTGCCGATAAGTCTGATATATCCGTCGATAAAATTAGTGGGTTATGGGAGACTGTGGACGGTCAGGGGAAGCCCTGACCGGGTCACCTTCATCGCAGGCTATTCCACCCTTAGAGAGGAGAGTCCATCGTGAGAACCAATGCCCCCAAGTTCGCCCTCTGGCTGATCGCGGTAATCATCGGAGCCCTGGGTATCCTCAGCGCCCTGGTGCCTATCGCCGGTGTTTCCGTCTATGCCTTCTGGCTGGTCACCATCGGCTTCGTCATCCTGGCTGTCAGCACTACCCTGAAAGGGTTGTGATCAGGATCTTCATCCAACATCGAGGGATTTCCAATGCGTACCTATGCCCCCAAATCCGTTGTCTGGCTGATCGCTGTCATCCTCGGCGTATTGGGGATCGTCGGCGCCTTCGTCTCGATCCCCCTGGTCTCCGCCTATAAATTCGCACTGGTCGTCATCGGCTTCCTGCTGCTTGCCATCACCACCGTACTGAAGTAATTCCACTCGCTGCGGCAGGATTTTTCCTGTCGCGGCATCTCCCGTTGCCGGGTAAGGGCGCCTCACTCGATACAAAGTTCGATCATCCGCCGGGCGGCGTTGCCCAAAGTCCGGTCCCGGTGGATGAGGATGCCCAGTTGCCGCCCGAGTTCGATGCCTTCCACATTCAACGGGACCAAGTCCCCGTCCAGCAGGGTGTGGGGCAGCAGGCTCCAGCCCAGGCCGGCGGCGGCGAGCATCTTTAAGGTCTCCAGGTAGTTGGTGGTCTGGACGCGATCGAGGCTGACGCCGTGGCCCCTGAGGGCGCGGTCGAGGATGGCGCGGGTGTAGGTGGTGGAACCGGGCAACACGGCGGGGAATTCAGCCAGGCGCTGCGGGGGGATCGACGGCTCCTGGGCCAGGGGGTGGTCCGGGGCGGCGACGAAGAGTAGCCGGTCGTGCCAGATCGCGCGGCTGTCGAGCATGGGCGGTGCCGATTCGGGCAGGGTGACGATAGCCAGCTCCAGTTCGCCGCTCTCTACGGCGCGGCTGGCAACTTCGGAATCGAGAAAACGGATGTCCATGCGCACCTGGGGATGGTCACGGGTGAAGGCGCGCAGGATCGGCGGCAACCGGTGAAGTCCGATGTGGTGGCTGGTGGCGAAGGCAAGAGTCCCGGCGACCTCGCCGGTCAGGGTCGAGGCCAGCCGCTTGATGTCGTTGGCCGCGTTGATCAGATCCCGTGCCCGAGGCAGCAAGGCGCTGCCCGCTTCGGTCAGGCTGACGCGGCGGCCGATGCGGTCGAAGAGACGGGTCCCCAGGGTATTTTCCAGGCCGGCGATGCGTTTGCTGATGGCCGGCTGGGTCAGAAAGAGTCGGTCGGCCGCCTCGGAAAAGGAACCGGTCTGGGCGACTTGGAGAAAGGCGTGCAGTGAACTCAAGTCCATCTTTGCATTCTAGTTCGGAATGCGAAACATGAAAAATATGAATTTGTGTTATTTGCTCACCATCGATATCTTTAACTTCGATTTGGATTAGGAGCAGCAAATGACCCCGAAGACCCTTTACGACAAGCTCTGGGAATCCCATGTGGTGCGAGAGGAGGCGGACGGCACCGCGCTTCTCTATATAGATCGCCAACTGGTGCATGAGGTGACCTCGCCGCAGGCCTTCGAGGGGCTGCGTCTGGCGGGCCGCAAGCCCTGGCGGGCCGAGACCAATCTGGCGACCCCGGACCACAACGTCCCCACTACCGGCCGCGACCGGGGCATCACCGATCCCATCGCCCGCACCCAGGTGGAGACCCTGGACGAGAACTGCGCCCACTTCGGCATCACCGAATTCAAGATGGACGACCTCCGCCAGGGGATCGTGCATGTGGTCGGGCCGGAGCAGGGGGCGACCCTGCCGGGGATGACGGTGGTCTGCGGCGACTCCCACACCTCCACCCACGGCGCCTTGGGGGCCTTGGCCCACGGCATCGGCACCTCCGAGGTGGAACAGGTTCTGGCCACCCAATGCCTGATCCAGCGCAAATCCAAGACGATGCTGATCCAGGTCGAGGGCAAGGCCGGCCCCGGCGTCACCGCCAAGGACATCGTCCTGGCCATTATCGGCGAGACCGGCACCGCAGGCGGCACGGGTTACGCCATCGAATTCAGTGGCGAGGCGATCCGCGACCTCTCCATCGAGGGGCGCATGACGGTCTGCAACATGGCCATCGAGGCGGGCGCCCGCGCCGGGTTTGTCGCTGTGGATGACAAGACCATCGATTATGTGAAGGGCCGTCCCTACGCGCCGGGCGAAGCGGATTGGGCGAAGGCGGTGGCCTGGTGGCAGACCCTGCACAGCGACGAGGGCGCGAAGTTCGACCGGGTGTTGACGCTGAAGGCCGCCGATATCCAGCCGCAAGTGACCTGGGGGACATCGCCGGAGATGGTGGTTCCGATCACGGGTCGCGTCCCCGATCCGGCCCAGGAAGCGGACCCGATCAAGGCCGACGGCATGCGCCGCGCCCTGGCCTACATGGGCCTGACCGCCAACACGCCCATCAGCGAGATCCCGGTGGACAAGGTCTTCATCGGCTCCTGCACCAATTCCCGCATCGAGGACCTGCGCGCCGCCGCCGTCGTGGCCAAGGGCCGCAAGGTGGCGGCCTATGTGAAACAGGCCCTGGTGGTGCCGGGCTCCGGGCTGGTGAAACAGCAGGCCGAGGCGGAGGGGCTGGACCGGATCTTCATCGAAGCCGGATTCGAATGGCGCGAGCCGGGCTGCTCCATGTGCCTGGCCATGAACGACGACCGCCTGGAACCGGGCGAGCGCTGCGCCTCCACCTCCAACCGCAACTTCGAGGGGCGGCAGGGCCAGGGGGGGCGCACCCACTTGGTCAGTCCCGCCATGGCGGCGGCGGCGGCCATCGCGGGGCGGTTCGTGGATGTGCGGGAGTTGTCGAAGAGATAACCGCGAAGGGCGCAAAGGGACGCAAAGATAGCCTGTTGTTTCCTTGGCGTTCTTTGCGTCCTTTGCGGTAAAAATCATTCAGGATCAAACCAATGCAAAAATTCGAGACCTTTACCGGGATTGTCTGTCCCCTGGACCGTTCCAATGTGGACACGGACGCCATCATCCCCAAGCAGTTCCTGAAGTCGATCAAGCGGTCCGGCTTCGGGCCGAACCTGTTCGACGAGTGGCGCTATCTCGACCACGGCGAGCCGGGGATGGACAACAGCAATAGGCTTATCAATCGGGACTTCGTGCTCAACGACCCCCGCTATGCCGGGGCGAGCATCCTGCTGGCGCGGGAGAACTTCGGTTGCGGCTCATCGCGGGAACATGCCCCCTGGGCCTTGCTGGATTACGGCTTCCGCGTCATCATCGCGCCCAGTTTCGCCGACATCTTTTTCAATAACTGCTTCAAGAACGGCATCCTTCCCATTCGGCTGGAGGAGCGGATCGTCGATGGCCTCTTCGCCCAGGCGAACGGCCCTGATGCGTTGCGGATCGAGGTGGATTTGGCGAGCCAGCAGTTACGCCCCGAGGGTGGCGAGGGCATCGGCTTCGAGGTGGACGCCTTCAGCAAGCATTGCCTGCTGGAGGGCCTGGACGACATCGGCCTGACCTTGCAGCATGTGGCCGACATCCGTGCCTACGAGGAGCGCCGCCGCGTCGAGGCGCCCTGGTTGTTTCATTGATTTAACCGCAAAGGGCGCAAAGATCGCGAAGGAGAAGAAGTGGAAAGGGAATTGGTAGGCAGGGAGTTACTGGATGCGGCTATTAAAGTACATAGCGCCTTGGGTCCAGGGTTACTGGAAAGTGCTTATGAGGCCTGTCTAGCGCATGAACTCCAGGGGAGGAATGTCGCCGTAAAGCGCCAAGTCGTTCAGCCCATACGTTATCGGGACCTCGAAATTGACGCGGGATATCGGCTTGATTTACTGCTGGACGAACAGGTTGTGGTGGAAATCAAGTCGGTGGCTGCATTTAATCCCGTTCATGAAGCGCAATTGCTCAGTTATTTGAGACTGGGAAACTACAGATTGGGTTATTTGTTGAATTTTAACGTGAGGCGCATGAGGGACGGCATTAAACGCATGGTGAATAGTGTTTGATCCTTTGCGATCTTTGCGTCCTTTGCGGTTAAGTAAGGAGTTTTGGTATGAGCAAAAACATTCTGATTCTGCCCGGCGACGGTATCGGGCCGGAAATTGTGACCGAGGCGGTCAAGGTGCTGGCGGCCCTGCGGGACGACCACGGCCTGGAGATCGAGATGGACGAGGCCCTGGTGGGCGGGGCGGCCATCGACGCCACCGGCGTTCCGCTGCCCGATGTCACCCTGCAAATGGCAAAGGAGGCCGACGCGGTGCTGCTGGGCGCCGTGGGCGGCCCCAAGTGGGAGTCGCTGGACATCAGCGTCCGCCCGGAGAAGGGGCTGCTGGGGCTGCGTTCCGGCCTGGGGCTCTTCGCCAACCTGCGCCCGGCCATCCTCTATCCGCAACTGGCGGAGGCCTCGACCCTCAAGCCCGAGATCGTCGCCGGGCTCGATATCCTCATCGTGCGCGAGCTGACCGGCGACATCTACTTCGGCCAGCCGCGCGGGGTGCGCACCCTGGAGAGTGGCGAGCGCCAGGGTTTCAACACCATGGTCTATGCCGAGCATGAGATCGAACGCATCGTCCGCGTCGCCTGCGACATTGCCCGCAAGCGCGACCGCCGGGTCTGCTCCGTGGATAAGGCCAACGTCCTGGAATGCACCGAGCTGTGGCGCGAGGTGGCGACGCGGGTGGTCAAGAATGAATACCCCGACATCGAGCTGAGCCATATGTACGTGGACAACGCCGCCATGCAACTGGTGCGGCGGCCCAAGCAGTTCGATGTCATGGTGACCGGCAATATCTTCGGCGACATCCTCTCCGACGCTGCCGCCATGCTGACCGGCTCCATCGGCATGCTGCCCTCGGCCTCCCTGAACGAGAGCGGCCGCGGCATGTACGAGCCCATCCACGGCTCTGCCCCGGACATCGCCGGCAAGGGTATCGCCAATCCCCTGGCCACCATCCTTTCCCTGGCCATGATGTTGCGTTATTCCCTGGGGCATGCGGCCCTGGCCGATCGCATTGAGGCGGCGGTGAACAAGGTGCTGGACGACGGCCTGCGTACCCCCGACATCCTGTCCGAGGGCATGATCGAGGTAGGCACCGAGGCCATGGGCGACGCGGTGGTGGCAGCTTTGATTTAACCGCAAAGGACGCAAAGAACGCCAAGGGAAATGGGTTCTTTGCGTCCTTTGCGTCCTTCGCGGTTAATTTTTAGGTCAACGAAATGAAACGAGTAGGTATCGTAGGTTGGCGCGGCATGGTCGGTTCGGTCCTGATGGACCGCATGCGGGAGGAGAACGACTTCGCCGTCATCGAGGAGCCGGTCTTTTTCACCACCTCCCAGGTGGGGCAGGCGGGGCCGGACATCGGCCGCGCGGTGGCGCCGCTGAAGGATGCGGGCGACATCGAGGCCCTCAAGCAAATGGACGTGATCATCACCTGCCA
The DNA here is from genome assembly GCA_001801995.1 of Gammaproteobacteria bacterium RIFOXYD12_FULL_61_37. GTDB lineage: Bacteria > Pseudomonadota > Gammaproteobacteria > Chromatiales > Chromatiaceae > YD12-FULL-61-37. The sequence goes on from MGZB01000036.1 coordinate 21,744, forward strand.
GGGCGGCGATTATACCAAGCAGGTCTACGGACCCCTTCGCCAGGCCGGCTGGAAAGGCTACTGGATCGATGCGGCCTCCAGCCTGCGCATGGAGGACCATGCCATCATCATCCTCGACCCGGTCAACGCCGATGTCATCAAGGACGGCCTGGCCAAGGGCGTCAAGGACTACATCGGCGGCAATTGCACCGTCAGCCTGATGCTCATGGCCCTGGGCGGGCTGTTCCGTCAGGATCTGGTCGAATGGGTGACCTCCATGACCTATCAGGCCGCCTCCGGCGCCGGTGCCCGCAACATGCGCGAGCTGATCGCCCAGATGGGCGTGGTCCACGCCGCCGTAGCGACCCAGTTGCAGGACCCCGCCAGCGCTATCCTGGAGATCGACCGCGCCGTGGCTGCGACCCTGCGTTCCGATGCCCTGCCCACCGAGGCCTTCGGCGCACCTCTAGCAGGTAGTTTGATCCCCTGGATCGACCGTGCCCTGGAGAACGGCCAGAGCAAGGAGGAGTGGAAGGGCTTCGCCGAGACCAACAAGATCCTCGGCCGCTCCGATCGCCCCATCCCCATCGACGGCACCTGCGTCCGCATCGGCGCCATGCGCTGCCACAGCCAGGGCCTGACGGTCAAATTGAAGAAGGACGTGCCTCTGGACGAGATCCAGGAGATCATCGCCACCGCCAACGACTGGGTCCGCCTGGTCCCCAACGAGCGCGAGATCACAATGCGAGACCTGACCCCGGCCCGAGTCACCGGCACCCTGGAGGTCCCCATCGGCCGCCTGCGCAAAATGAACCTGGGCCCCGAGTACCTCAACGCCTTCACCGTCGGCGACCAGCTCCTCTGGGGCGCGGCCGAACCCTTGCGGCGCATGTTGCGCATTCTGTTGGAGCATTGAGATTGACGATATTGCCTGATCCGGAAACGGGGCTCCCTCAATGAGCCGTGGACTTGAGATCGCCATCCTGGGCGCCGTCGGGCTGAACGGCGACAATCTGCTGCAACTGATCGGCGAGCGCGGCCTGCCCGTCGCCCGTCTGCATGCCTTGGACAGCGGCGACTACCTGGGCCGCAAGGTGGATTTCGGCGGAAAGCTGGTCGCGCTGGACGATTACAACAACTTTGCCTTCAACGGCGTCGATCTGGCTATCGCCTGCTCCCCCCTGCCGCCGGAGCTGATCGAGCAGGTGCGCGAACAGGGCTGCACCCTGATCGGACCCGCCGATGCCATTCCCGATGCAGGCGACGGCTCCCCCCCGATCCTGGCCGACATTAATGGCGACCACATGGACCTTGCCAAGGGGGCGGCCATTCTGGCGCCTTCGGCTGTTTCGTCCGTCCTGGCCTCCCTCCTGAGCCCCCTACATGACGAGGCGGGTCTGCTGGAGGTGAACGCCACCTGGGTCGGCGCCGTGGGCAACGACGGCCGCCGGGCCGTCGAGGGTCTGGCCCATGAGACGGCGCAACTGCTCGGCGGCAAGCCCGCCAAGCCGCGCGCCTATGATGAAAAGATTGCCTTCAATCTTCTCGCCCGCGATGGGGAGAAGGAGTCCAGCGAGTTCCGCTCCCTGTGGCACTCCCTCTGGGGCGACCGGCTGGAGTTCGGTTTTGCCTACGCCGTTGCGCCGCTTTTTTTCGGGGATCTGATCTCTCTGACCCTGACCCTGGAGCAGGGGATGGATGAGGTGGCATTCCGCCGGGTCATGCGTTCGGTCCCCTGGATCAAAGAGGCCAAGGCGGGCAAGACTTTTTGCCTCGGCTCGGCGGGTTGCGTCGGTGGTGATTCGATCCGTATCGGCGGTGTCAGGGCGCTTAACGAAAGGGGAGATCGCTTTGCATTCTGGGCGGGTGTCGATGGTCTGCGTTTTGGGCTTGCCCTCAATCTCATCAAAATCGCTGAGATTTTGGCAAAAAAGCTTTTTATCAGCTATAGTTAGCGGGAATACGTGAAGCACATTCTTATTCGATGCGCCGCACGAACGGCCATTTGTACTCAGGGCATTAGGTAAGGCATTGAGATACAAGTTATTTGTTCCAGCGGGAGGCACCAGGAGCGAGGTATGATTCGAAAACTCTCCCTTGCCATGGCCATTGCGGCCGCGCTCAGCCCCATTGACGCCTTTGCGTTGGGGGTGGGTGAAATTCACATCAAGTCGGCCCTGAATCAGCTTTTGGAAGCGGACATCGAGCTGCATTCACTGGCCGAGGGGGAGCTTGATGATGTCAAGGTTAAACTCGCCTCACCGGATGCCTTCAGCAAGGCGGGCCTCGATCGGCCCTATATCCTGACGGACCTCAAGTTCAAGCCCACACGGAAGAAGGACGGCAAGGCGGCGATCAAGGTCACGAGCAGTAACCCCATTCGCGAGCCCTTTCTGAATTTCCTCATCGAGATCAATTGGTCCCAGGGGAAACTGCTGCGGGAATTCACCCTGCTGCTCGATCCCCCCACCACAGTCAAACGGAAACCCCCTGTGGTGGAACCCGCCAGGGTCAAGGAGGTGCCGGCGCCTGTGAAGCGCGAGCCGCCCCCCCAGCCCGTTGCCGAGGAGCCGGCGCCGAAGCCAAAACCGAAGGCCCCGGCGGGCGAGGTCAAGGGCGGCGACTATACCGTCAGGCGAAACGACTCGGTCTGGAAGATCGCCGAGCGGCACCGTCCCAAGGGCGTATCCATGGAAGAGATGATGATCGCCCTCTACCGGGCCAATCCCGAGGCCTTTTACGGCGGGCGCATCAGCAACCTGAAATACGGCGCCATCATGCGCATGCCCAGCCGCGAGGAATTGGGCAATCTCTCCTACACCCAGGCCCGGAATGAATATCTGGCCCAAGTCTCTGCCTGGCAATCGACTACCTATACCGAAACCCTGGTCACCAAGACCCCGGCCCAGACACCGGTCTCGGCTCAGCCGAAGTCACCGCCTGCGGGCGAATCGGCCGTCACTCCCGCCCCTGCCGTTGCGCCCGGAAAGGCCCTGCCGGAACAGGACGCCCGCGTGGAAATCCTTGCCGCCAAGCCGGAAGGGAAGGGGCCTGCCGGTGATGAGGCGGGCAAAGATCAGGTCGAGAACCTCAAACGGGATCTGCTGCTTGCCCGCGAGGCAACCGAAAGCGTCAAGCAGGAAAGCGGCGAGCTGAAATCCCGCGTCAAGGATCTCGAAGGCCAGGTCACCGGCCTGGAACGCCTGATCAAGCTGAAGAACGATCAGCTCGCCCAGATGCAGGCCATGGCCGAGGCAAAGGAGAAGGCGAAACAGCAACAGGCCGCCGAAAAGATCTCCGAGGCGGCAGTGGCCGAGAAGGCCCAAGAACAGACCCAGACCCCGGTTGCCGAGGGGCCGAAGACCGAGCAGGAGAAGATGGCCGAGGCCATGGCCAAGCCTTCGGGCGGGGTGCCGGAGAAGACCCGGAAGCCCGCCGATGCAACCGGACAGCCGGCTGAAACCCTCGCCAAGGGCGAAGCGGTCAAGGAACCGGCGGAAAAGGCGGTAGAGACGACGGGTGAAGTCGTCAGAAGTGCCGCAGAGAAGGCGGGCGAAGCCGTCGATACCACCGGCGAAGTGGCCAAGGAAGCGGCAGAGAAGGTTGCCGGGACGACGGGCGAAGTGGTCAGGAGTGCCGCTGAGAAGACGGGGGAAGCGGGCGAAGCGGCCAAGGAGATGGCAGGCAAGGCGGCCGAGACGGTCAAGGCTACCAGCGAGAAGGCAGTGGAAGCGGCAAAGGAAGTGGTGAAGGAGGCCGGAAAGGCCGCCGGAACCCGCCAAGGGTCCGGCGCCAAGATCATTCCCGCCGAACAGCCTGGAACTATAGAAGCCGTGCCTATCGTCCCGGAAAAGGCCCCGGCCGAGCTGGCCGAGCCGGCGGAACGTCCTGCGGTTGAGGGTGCCGAAGGCCAGCAGGCCGCTACTCCGCCCGTGCAGGAACAGCCCCCGGCGGAACAGACGCTGCCGGAGCAGGCACCGCCGCAACAGGCACAAGAGCCCGTCGCGGAAGAAAGCATCCTTGCCCAGTTGCTGGGAAGCCCCCTGGTCCTGGGTGGCGGTGTCGTCGCCCTCATCCTGGCCCTCCTGCTGATGATGAAGGGACGCGGCGTCCAAAGAAAACCCATTCGCGGCGAGGAAGCGATTCCCGATATCCCCGTCAGCGAACTGACGGACGACGACAGTATTCCGGTCTCCTTCGAGGACTCGCAACCCCTGGGCCGAGGCAGGATACACAGGGAAGAAGATGAGGATACCTCGTCCTCCTTCCTGACCGATTTCACTCCGAGCGAATTGGAACAGTTGGGCGATGAGACCGCCGATGTGGACCCGTCCTCCGAGTCCGATGTCTACATGGCTTACGGCCGGTATCAGCAGGCCCAGGAGTTGATGAAAGAGGCGGTAGAGCGCGAGCCCGACCGCGATGATCTCAAGCTCAAGTACCTTGAAGTGCTGCATGCCAGCAACGCCAAGGCCCCCTTCACCGAAGTGGCTACAAAGTATGCGACGGAGGGGTTGCGGGAAAGGGACCCCAACGGCTGGAACAAGATCGCCAAGCTGGGCCGCGAATTCTCGCCGAACAACAGTTTGTTCACGGAGATAGCGGCAGCGAAACCGGCTGCCGGCTCGGCGGCAAGGGCTGTGTCACCCGCGCCGAAGGCGGAAAAGGCGAAGGAAAAGGATGATTTCGAAGACTTCGATCTGAGCGCGGAAGGGCTGGATGATACAGAGTTGAGTCTCTCGGAATTGGAAAAACAGTTCGCGAGTCAGACCCCCGTGAAGGCGGCCAAGCCCTCCGGTTCTCCGCTCGCCGATCTTGCCCTCGACACCTCGCAACAGGCCGGTGGCGGCCAGGAATTCAGCGAACTGGATTTCGAGGGGCTGGATTTCGGCGAGGGGTTGGAAGAGGAGCCGCTGGGCGATATCTCCGCCGAGTTGACGGGGCTGGCCCCGGCGGCGAAGGGGGAAAAGCCCAAGGCGCCCGAACCGGAGGAATCCGCATTCGACTTCGATCTCGATGCCCTGGATTTCACCGACTTCGGCAAGGGGGACGGCACGGGCTCCGGCGGATCGATTTTCGATACGGCCCCCCCCGCCGCCAAGGTCAAGGAGGAGGATTTCAACCTCGACCTGGGGGATCTGAATCTCGATATGGAGGCCTCCGAGATGTCTCCCGATGAGCTTCAGGGCATCCCCGAGCCCGAAACCCAGGGGTTCGACCTCTCGTCCGAGGGGTTGGATCTGGATCACCTGGAAGACCTCTCCGAGTTGCGCACCGAACCCCTCGATCAGGAGAGCTTCGGCCTCTTCGGCCTGGGCGACCTGCCGCCGACGGAACAGATCGACGAGATCCAGACCAAGCTGGAGCTGGCCCAGGCCTATCAGGAGATGGGCGACAGCGAAGGCGCGCGCAGTATCCTGGACGAGGTCCTCGCCGAGGGCAACGACACTCAGAAAGCGGCTGCCAGGAAGATGATGAGCAGCCTTTGAAGAGAGGGTAGGTTGGGTTAGGCGCGCCTAACCCAACCTACAAAGCTCCAGCCTCCAGCCTAATCCCCATGAGAATCGCACTCGGCATCGAATACGACGGCGCCCGCTTCCACGGCTGGCAGACGCAGCAGCCGGGGGTGAGGAGCGTCCAGGAGGAACTGGAGCGCGCCCTGTCCCAGGTGGCCGCCCGCGAGGTCCGGGTCCAATGCGCCGGCAGGACCGACAGCGGGGTCCACGCGATCGGCCAGGTGGTCCATTTCGACACCGAGGCGCGACGGGACGAGCGGGCCTGGGTGCTTGGCGGCAACGCCAATCTCCCCTTCGACGTCAACATCGCCTGGGCCAAGCCGGTGCCGGACAGCTTCAATGCCCGCTATAGCGCCTTCGGCCGCGAATACCGCTACCTGATCTCCAACCGCTACACGCGGTCGGCCCTGCTGAGCCGCCGCGCGGTCTGGATACACCATCCCCTGGACGAGGCGCGCATGGACGAGGCCGCCCAGCATCTGGCCGGTGTCCATGACTTCAGCTCCTACCGCGCCCTGGGTTGCCAGGCCAAGAGCCCGGTACGGGAACTGCGCCGCATCGGCGTCCGCCGGATGGGCGACAGGCTGGTGCTGGATGTGGCCGCCAACGCCTTTCTGCACCACATGGTGCGGAACATCGCCGGGGTTCTGATCGCCATCGGCAAGGGAGAGCGGCCCACCGATTGGAGCCGCGAGGTCCTCGAACTCCGGGACCGCACCCTCGGCGGAGTGACTGCTCCGCCCCAGGGGCTCTACCTGATGCGGGTGCAATACCCTGCGGAATTCGAAATCCCGGAGCCGTCGCCCCTCTCCTTCATGGCCTGAATGACCGGGGCAGGGCAGGGTGAATTGTATATCCCCTGACCGAGCCATATTATTGACGGGAGTGCGAACATTTCACGGTGCTGTTCCCTGTTTTTCACGCCACCCCTTCCCTGGACAAGCAATGACTGACAACACCTGGGTGTTTGGCCTGCTTCTCAGCGCTGCTCCCGACGCCAGCCTGCTTTATTCCGCGCGTTACGACCCCCTGCTGGTCACGCTGTCGGCTGCCCTGGCGATCTTTGGTTCCTATACGGCGCTGCTGGTCTCCGAGCTGATTACTCAGAGCACGCCCCCAAAAACTCCGCTGGGCTCCGTTTTTGACCCCTCAAGGGGCAAGAAACACTTGGGGCGGCCCGGCGTGTTTCTTGAGAGCAACGATAAACGGCTCCGGCGGTTGTGGATCGGCATCGGCGGACTGACTCTGGCGGCCGCGATCTGGTCCATGCACTTCGTCGGCATGCTGGCCCTGAACCTGCCTTGCCGGACGGGCTACGATCCCCTGCTGACCCTGCTCTCCATGGCGCCGGCGGTCCTGGCCAGCACCCTGGCCCTGTCGCTGATCTCCCGCCCGAGCATCAGCCTCGGCCGGCTGGTCTCCGGCGGTCTGCTGACCGGTCTGGGGATCGGGGCGATGCACTACACCGGCATGGCCGCGATGCACCTTGACGGCTGGGTCCGTTACGACCTGGGACTTTTTCTGCTCTCCATCGTCGTGGCTGTGGCGCTGGCCATTCTGGCCCTCTGGGTCAAGTTCAAGATCAGCCACCGGCTGGCCGGACCCTGGTCCTGGGGACGGTTCGCCAGTGCGGCCATCATGGGATTGGCCATCTCCGGGATGCATTACACGGGCATGGCCGCCGCCTATTTTTTCCGCGAGGGGGGTGGCGCCGCAACCGGGACCCAGATCACGCCCACCCTGCTGGCCTCGGTGGTGCTGGTGGTCACGGCGGCCGTGATCATCGCCACCATCACGGCGGTGAGTTCCGCCAAATCCCTTTGGGGCCTGCGGGCGCGCTTCCTTCGCGTCCCCAGTATCCTCTTCGTCTGCTGGGCGGTAGCCGCCTGGCTCTTCTCGGGCTACTACCGGGACAACCAGTCCGATCAGGTCTACCAGCGGGAGTTCGCCCGCGGGGATAGCTGGAGCCAGTCCATCGCGGCCAATATCCGCGAGAGCATCAGCCTGTTGCAGGGGGTCTCCCGCGCCCTTTCCCACGACATCCTGGTGCGGCAGGCCCTGCTCGATTTCGGCCCGGAGCGGATCGCCTCCGGCCTGGACGCGAAGGAGCGGAAGCGCCTCTGGTCGGAGGATGCCCGGCTCAAGGCCCTGAACAGGCAATTCGTCATTCAGGCCGAGAGCCACAAGGCCGACGTGGTCTATCTGCTCAACGCGGCGGGGGATTGCGTCGCCTCCAGCAACCTGGAGATGCCGGACAGCTTCGTGGGCAGCAATTTCGCCGAGCGCGCCTACTATCACCAGACCCTCAAGGGCGAGCCGGGGCGGCAGTATGCCGTCGGCCGCCTTACCAACGTGCCGGGACTCTATTACTCCCACCCGGTGATGGAGGGGGACCGTTTCCTGGGGGTGGTGGTCACCAAACGGAATATCACCGCCTTTTCGCTCTGGACCGCCCAGGCCGATGCCTTTTTGACCGACGGCAACGGCATTGTGGTCCTGGCGGGGGATAAGGCGTTCGAGATGCGTTCCCTGCCGGGCAGTCCCATCGCCTCCCTGCCGGAGGAGATGCGGCTCAAGCAGTACAAGCGGACCCAGTTCGAGCCTCTGTCGCCTGGGCTCTGGGGAAGCGACCGCTTCCCCTCCCTGTTGCGGCTGGGGGAGCGCCGGTCGCCGGTCATGCTGATCTCCCGCCCCATCCGCGAGGGCGCCGTCACCGTGCAGGTGCCGCGTTATCTGGATGAGCTGACCGATCTCGACCAGGAGCGGATCTGGCTCTTCCTGCTGCTGGCGGTGGCGGGGGGAACGCTGCTGTTCGGCGCCACCTCGGTGGCCCTGCTGCGGGTCAATGAGGAGAAGCTCCGCCTCTTGCTCGGATCGGTGGGGGAGGGGATCTTCGGCCTGGACCTTGAGGGCATCTGCACCCTGATCAATCCCGCCGCCCTGGGGATGCTGGGGTACGGCAGCGCCCAGGAGCTGATCGGCCGCCGGTTGCACGGGCTCATCCATCACCGCCGCCCGGACGGCGCCCATTACCCCGAGGAGGGCTGTCCCATCGCCCGGACCTATCTCCACGGCGAGGATTGCCACAAGGCTGGCGAACTCTTCTGGCGGGCGGATGGGTCCGCCTTTCCGGTCGAATATCACTCCCACGCCCAGCTCAAGAACGGGGATCTGGTCGGGGCCGTGGTCGCCTTCTCGGACATCACCGAGCGGGAGAGGAGCGAGAAGGCCCTCCAGGAGAGCGAGAGACAGCTCCAATGGATGCTGGAGAACAGCCCGGTCGCCGTGCGCGTGGCCACGGAGGGGGGGCGCCGGGTGGCCTTCGCCAACTCCCGCTATGCCGAACTGACCGGGATCGGGCTCGCCCAGGTGAGGGAGCTGGATATCCGCTCCTGTTACGCGGACCCGGACGGGTACGACGCGCTCCTGCGGCGCGTCGCAGAGGGAGAGGCCCTTTACGATCAACTGGTCGAGCTGAATATCCCGGCGCGGGGCCTGGTCTGGGTCATGGCCTCCTACCTCCCTATCCGGCTCCGGGGCGAGCGCGCGGTTCTGAGCTGGTTCTACGATGTCAGCGAGATACAGCACGCCAAGGAGGCGGCCGAGCTTGCCAGCCGCTCCAAGAGCGAGTTCGTGGCCAACATGAGCCACGAGGTCCGCACGCCGATGAATGCCATCATCGGCCTGATCCAGTTGTTGCTGCTGACCGAGGTCGATCCCAAGCAGCGCGACTATCTGAATCGAATCCAGACCTCCTCCAAGGCCCTGCTGGGCATCATCAACGACATCCTCGACTATTCGAAGATCGAGTCTGGCCGCCTGGAGCTGGAAGAGGTCGATTTCCTGCTCGACGATCTCCTGGAGACAACCGCCAACCTTTTCTCCATCACCGCCGAGGAAAAGGGCGTCGAGATCATCTTCGAGGTGGCGCCCGAGGTTCCCTTCGCCATGCGCGGCGACCCCCTGCGCATCAGCCAGATCATCAACAATCTGGTGGGAAACGCGGTGAAATTCACCGAGCAGGGCGAGATCCACATCAAGGTCGAAGGCAAGAACCAGCCGGACGGCCGTATTCTGTTGCAGGTCTCGGTGCGCGACACGGGCATCGGGTTGAATCCGGAACAGCAGGCTCGCCTGTTTCAGGCCTTCAGCCAGGCGGACAGCTCCACCACGCGCCGCTACGGCGGCACCGGGATCGGGCTTGCCATCAGCAAGCGGCTGGTGGAGCTGATGGAAGGCAGGATCGGCGTCGAGAGCCGGCCGGGCCAGGGCAGCACCTTCAGCTTCAGCATCCTCGTCCGCCCGGCGAGCCTGGACAGCCCCCTGCGGAGCCCCGCCAGCCTGCGTCACATGCGGGTGCTGGTGGTGGACGATCAGGGCACCTCGCTGCAAGTGCTGGACGGCATGCTCAGGTCCTGGTCCTTCGATGTCTCCCAGGCGGCCAGCGCCGAGCGGGGCATGGAGTTGATCGGCGAGGCGGCGCGTGAAGCGCGGCCCTTCGAGCTGCTGCTCATCGACTGGAAGATGCCGGGCATGGACGGCATCGAGATGGCGCGCCGGATCAAGGCCATGGTGGGGGAAGGGCGGCTCGTCAACGCCCCCATCGTCATCATGGTCACGGCCTTCGGCCGGGAAAATGTCATCAAGGCCGTCAACGAGATGCACCTGGACGCCGTGCTGGACAAGCCCATCAAGCCCTCGGACCTGTTCGATACCCTTATGGGCATCCAGCATCAGAAGCGCGTCCATCTCGTGACCGCAGGCGACGAGGGGGCGGAGGACCTGCACCAACTGACCGCCCCCATCCACGGGGCGCGGGTGCTGTTGGTCGAGGACAACCTCACCAATCAATTGGTGGCCCGTGAATTCCTGCTGCGCATGGGCCTCTTCGTCGATGTGGCCAACAACGGCCAGGAGGCCCTGGTCCGGGTGGGCGCCCAGGCATACGATATTGTCCTCATGGATCTGCACATGCCGGTGATGGATGGCTTCGAAGCTACCCGCCGCATCCGCGCCCTCGGCAGGGGAGGGGATCTGCCCATCGTCGCCATGACGGCGGCGGCCATGGCCGAGGATCGCCAGGCCACCGAGGCTGCCGGCATGAACGATCACCTGTCCAAGCCGGTCGAGGCCCAGACCCTGGCGGCCATGCTGCTTAAATGGGTGCCCCATCGGCAGGGGAAGGGGGACGAGGCTGAGGTGGATGCGGCCAAGCCTCCGGAGGAGCATTCGCCCTTTGAATTACCGGGGCTGGATCTCGAAGCCGCTGTCGCAAGGCTGGACAACAACTGGTCCTTCCTGCACAAGGTATTGCTCAGCTTCCACCGGGAGTTCAAGGGCGGCGTCGGCCGCTTGCGCGAGGCCATGGCGGCCGGCCGGCAGGAGGAGTGCGTGCGCCTGGCCCATACCCTCAAGGGACTGGCCCCCAGTATCGGCGCCCATAAACTGCACGAGTCCGCGAAGCGGTTCGAGCTGGCCTTGCGTCAGGGATCGTCCGATCATCAGGCCGGATTCGAGTCATCCCTGAACGAGACGCTCGACGCCATTGCCCCGCTTGATACGGCAAACGATGCCCCGGCGGTTTCGGCGTTCAAGGAAGGTATCCCGGTCCCCGGCGGGCTGCTGCCCCAATTGATCGAGTTGGAGCAGTTGCTGGCGCAAAACAGGGCCAGCGCCCGGCCGGTGGCCGACTCGATTCAGGCAATGTTGGCCGGAACCCCCTTGGCGGGTAATTTTGAGACCGTGCGGATGGCGACGCTCGGTTTAAAATACAAAGAGGCATTGGGCGCTCTGCGCGTCATGATGCAAATTTTCGAAAACCCCGAGTGATCCAGAATGATTGATATCCCATCCAGCCAGGCGCGCGTCCTTATCGTCGATGACACGCCGATCAACATCGATATCCTCTGCGATATTCTGGGGGAGGAGTACGACCTCCAGTTCGCAACCTCGGGCGAGGAGGCGTTGGAGCTTATCGAGGAGACCGGCCCACCCGAACTGATCCTGCTTGATGTGCTCATGCCCGGCATGGACGGCTATCAGGTCTGCCGCCAGCTCAAGGAAGACCCCTTCACCTGCCGGGTACCCATCGTCTTCGTCACGGCCAAGAATGATGCAACGGAGCGGGCCTATGGCCTAAGCCTGGGGGCGGCCGATTACCTCATCAAGCCGATCGAGCCGGATACTACCCGGAAACGGATTCGCGAGCTGTTGCAGCGGAAAGGCTAATCCTAGAAATCCCATTCCAGTATCCGAGGGGCAACGAAAAGCCCCAATGGCGCCGGGCGCCATTGGGGCTTTCGCAAGCCAGATTCATTATGCCGGGGAGGGAGGAATCAGCGCTCGCGGAAGGTGATGCGACCCTTGGTCAGGTCGTAGGGGGTCAGTTCAACCTTGACCTTGTCACCGGTGAGGATGCGGATGTAGTGTTTACGCATTTTGCCGGAAATATGCGCAGTGACCACGTGGCCATTTTCAAGTTCCACGCGGAAGGTGGTGTTGGGCAGGGTCTCGATGATCCTGCCTTCCATTTCGATTACGTCTTCTTTCGCCATCACGACTCGATCGGTGTTCCAATAGGCGCCGGATGATACCACAAAGACGAGGGATTTCAGCCTATTTCTTCACGCCAGCTCCCTTCGACCAGGACTTCGAAGGGCCGATACCGGTTTTTGTAGGCCATTTTCCGGCATCCGGGAATCCAATAACCCAGGTAAAGCCATTCCAGACCGAGGGCTTCGG
>MGZB01000037.1 GCA_001801995.1 Gammaproteobacteria bacterium RIFOXYD12_FULL_61_37
TAGGGAAAGGGACCAAGCTTGCCGATGCCGTACTGGCGGTCGCGGGTGAGGCCGGGCAGGTTCGCCACCAGGGCATCACGGCTCTGGGTCAAGCGATTGAAAAGCGTCGATTTGCCCACGTTGGGGCGCCCGACCAGGGCGATTACCGGTAGCATAGGGGGATAACCTTTAATTCGTTAAACCTGAATTCCTCTCTTAACCGCAAAGGAACGCAAAGATAGACAATGACTTACCTCGGTTCGCCGCCAACCGGGAAGGTGGATGCATGGACGGATGCAAGGGCTCCTTCGCGTTCTTTGCATCCTTTGCGGTTAAAGGAGGTTTTTAAACTGCGGTAAACGCCCTTTCCAGGTTCAAGGCAGCTTGATGGCGGCGAAGTCACCGCCGTCACCGTAGACATAGAGCACGTCGCCAACCACCTTCGGCGTTGCGGTGATGGGTGAACCACCCACCTTGGTGCGTGCCTGGATGCTGCCATCCTCGAACTTCATCCAGTGGAGATAACCCTCGTAATCGCCCGCCACCACGTAGTCCCCAAAGGGCACCGGGGCGGTGAGACGGCGATATTGCAGAGATGTCTGCTTCCACATGGAGGTGGAATTGGAGGGATCGAAGGACCAGACGTGGTCCTGGGCATCGGTCACATAGATCTGGCGGTAGTTGCCGCCAAGGCCCGCGTAGGAGGAAAGCTGGCGGCGCCAGCCCACGTTGCCGTTCTTGAGAGAGATGGCCGCCAAGTCGCCTTGATAGGTAGCGACGAAGAGGGCCTGATCGATCACCAGGGGATCTGCGTCGATGTCGATCATGCGGTCGAGCTCGTTGCGCCCGCGGGAGACGCCGACGACGCTCTCCCAGTAGAGCTTTCCGCTGCTCAGTTCGAGGGCGACCAGCTTGCCGTTGGCCAGGCCGCAGATGACGGCATCACCGGTGATGACGGGCGAGCTGCTGCCGCGAAGACTCAGGACCGGGACTTCGTAATCGTATTGCCACTTCTTTTCGCCATTGGATGAATCCAGGCCGATCAGCTTGCCATCCAGGGTATGGACCACCGCCACGCCCGCATCGGCCTTGGGCACCGAGAGCACTTCGCTGCTGACGCGGGCGCGCCATTTGATCTCGCCAGTGTCCGCGCTCAGGGCCAGGATCTCGGCGTCCCGCGTCCCGATCAGGACCAGGCCGTCGCCCACGCCGGGGCCGCCGGAGGCAGGGGTTTTCGTATCCTTGCTCCAGATGGTCTTGCCGGTGTTCGCGTCACGGGCGACCACCATGCCCTTGGCGTTGGCCAGATAGACCCGGCCACCGCTGATGGCGGGCGCCAACTTGAGCAGGTGCTCCTCGGCACCGCCACCCACGTCGGCGCTCCAGAGCACGACGGGGGTGAGCTTGTTCTTCATCTCGACCAGCTTCGACGGAGGGGTGGAACTCTTCTCGGGCGATACCCAGTCAACAGGGTTCATGCTGTTGCAACCGGCGAGTACAGACAGCATCGCAGCGGCAGTGAAAGTGCGTACTGACTTCATAAGGGCTCCTCTAAAAATTCAATCTTCTAAGCTAGGCAAGGCGCGAATAAAAAATTGCGGCGCGCATATGACTGATATGTAAGGAGTAATTTTTTTCGAGCAACAGAGCATGGCAACGAAAATTGGATTTTTAGAGGTGCCCATAACCTATTCCGCCTTCTCTGTGACGCCAAGGTCATCAAGCTTGAGCCGCACCAGCTCATCGCCCGCCAGCCCCGCGGCCAGTGCCTGACGATAGGCATTGCCGGCAGCGGTCCTGTCTCCGGCGGCCAGGGCGATATCCCCGCGCAGCAGGCTTACCTCGCCCTGATGGGCAGCGGCGGTGACCTTGTCGAGGAAAGCGGTGGCCTCGGCCCCTTTTCCCTGATCGAGTAACAGGCGGGCGAGCCGCAACCGGGCCAGATCCGCCAAGCCTGGATCGCTGGGGTGTTCGGCCACCCGTTGCAAATGCCCCTGGGCCGTCGCCGGGTCATTGGACTCCACCGCCAGCTTGGCCATGCCGAGGGCGGCAAAGTCGGCATAAACGGTATCGCCGTACTCGTCCAGGATGCGCTGACCCTCAGCCAGCGCCCGCTCCTTCTCGTTCTTCAGCGCGGCATCGCTCATCTCGGCCAGGGACTGAGACGCGGCGGCGCCGACATCGGCCACATGCGTGCGCCAGCCCTGCCACCCAAACACAATGGCGATGCCGAGTACGGCCCCAAACAGCACGGACTTGCCGTTCTCTTGCCACCAGGCCTTGAGTGCCTCGACCTGTTGCTCTTCACTTTCATAAGCGTTCACGGCTTACCCCTTCTTCTCGATCAATTCATTAAAAAAGGACGCAGCCCCGGCGAGCGTCATTTCGCGCTGTTCGCCTGCCTCGCGCAAAGGCTTGAGGGTCACCAGACCGCGGCCCAGCTCGTCGTCGCCCAGCACCAGTGCATAGGGGGCGCCACTCTTGTCGGCCTTCTTGAACTGGTTCTTGATACCGCCGCCACCGCAATGGAGTTGGAGCCGCAGTCGCGGGGCAAGTTCCCGCAGCCGATCGGCGATGACGACGCCCTGCCGCTCGGCCTCTGTCCCCATCAGAACCAGATAGGCGTGGGGCGCCAGATCGGCCCCTTTGCAGCCGGACTCTTCCAGCAGGGCGAGCAGGCGCTCGACCCCCAGGGCGAAACCCACGGCGGGGGTCGGCTTACCGCCGAGCTGTTCCACCAGGCCGTCGTAGCGCCCGCCGGCGCAGACCGTCCCCTGGGCGCCCAGGCGGGTGGTCACCCACTCGTAGACGCTCCGGTTGTAATAGTCGAGCCCGCGCACAAGACAGGGATTGACCACATAGGGGATGCCCGCCGCGTCCAGCCCGGCACGCAGTTCGTCGAAGTGGCGGCGGCTCTCCTCGCCCAGATGATCGAAGAGGCTGGGCGCCCCCTCAATGACATCCCGCATCTCCGGGTTTTTGCTGTCCAGGATGCGCAAGGGATTGCCGTCCAGGCGGCGTAGGCTGTCAGCGTCCAGACGATCCCGATGGACATCGAGATAGGCCACCAGCAACTCCCGGTAGGCCGTGCGCTCGGCCGCGTCGCCCAAGCTGTTGATCTGGAGTTCCAGACCGGTCAGTCCCAGCCGCTGCCAGATGCGGCGGGTGATGAAGATGGTCTCCAGGTCGATATCGGGTCCCTTGAAGCCGAAGGTCTCCACGCCGATCTGGTGGAACTGGCGGTAGCGCCCCTTCTGTGGGCGCTCGTGGCGGAACATGGGGCCGCGATACCAGATGCGCTGGGTCTGGTTGTGCAGCAGGCCGTTCTCCATGCAGGCGCGGACGCAGCCGGCGGTCCCTTCCGGCCGCAGGGTCAGGCTGTCGCCGTTGCGGTCCTCGAAGCTGTACATCTCCTTCTCGACGATATCGGTCACCTCGCCGATGGAGCGCTTGAAGAGTTCGGTCATCTCGACGATGGGCATGCGCATTTCGGCATAGCCGTAGCCGTCGAGGACATCGCGCACGCTATCCTCCAGGAAACGCCAGAGGGCCGCCTGTTCCGGCAGGACATCGTGCATGCCGCGGATGGCTTTGATCTGTTGTGCCATTGGTCTTAAATTCGCATTATTCTGCTGGTATGCGTCCCGCCCTGGCCCGTTCGGCCTACGCTAACGCATTGATATGGAAGGAAACGGAAAGGGGGGTATTTTGCGGCCTTGGATATCAAATGTCCATGCCGGCAATGGGCACCGGCCGGATTCTCAGGGGGCGAGGGTGAAACGCGCGACGCTGCCCTTCTTGAAGGTGGAAAAATCATAGGGCTTGCCGTCCACGGTCATACTGACGGAGCTGATGTTGCCTATCACCATTTTGTAGGGGGGCGTTCCGCCGAGGACATGGCGCTCGCCTGACTTCCTGTCCCCGAACAACCGGTAGCTCCCGCTGGCGTCCCTGACATCGACCCAACTGTTCGCGCTCATCACGAGTACCACTGGCTTCCCGGTCGCCGGGGTGGATTCGGCACCCCCCGGCGCGGGAGCGGGCTGGGCCGCCGCCGGAGCATTTCCCGTCAAGGGGTGCTCAGGCACCCCCTGGTGCGGCTCGGGGGCCTGCCGCAGGACGGCCTCCGGCAGTTGGGATAGCGCATTTCCCGCCGGAGCAGCATCCACAGCTTCCGTCGTGACCTTCTGTTCCGTCACTGGGCTCGGCGCCGTCTCGTCCATTTTCGGCTCTGCTTCATCTACCTGCGGGGCCGCCAACCCGCCGGGAACAGTCTCATTCGGACCCTCCCCAAAGAGCGGGATCGAGGTCACCCAATGCTCGAACCGCTGTGTCATCCCGTCCGGGAGGCGCACCCTGGACCACTCGATCTGGCTGACACCCCAGACCAGAAACAGCCCCAGGGTCATCAATACAACCCCCAAGCTGATCAGCTTGATGGGTAAATCGCCGGAGCTGACGTGGTCACCGCTCTCGAACGCCACCTGCTTGACCGCAGGGGATGACTGCCGGTCCCCCCCGGCTCGGCGGTACTCCGTAAGGACATCGTCCACAGATTCCCCGAGGAGCTGGGCGTAGTTGCGCAAATAGCCCTTGACGAAGACGGGGGCAGGCAACAGATCGAAGTCATCGGCCTCGATGGCCTCGACCACCTTGGACTTCACATGAAGCTGGCCGGCGGCCCAGCCAACCTCCTGGCCACGGCGCAAACGCGCTGCCCGGAGGCGAGCGCCAGGGCCGCCACGGGGCGCGGCATTCGAAAGAGAGTCGTCGGTGTTATCCACTTTGTTGCTCCAATTCCCGCATTAAGCGGAATTCTTTGGAATCGGGGTAATTGTTTCTCAGGAGCATCCGATAGCTGGCCTCCGTGTCCCGGTCTCCCAATTTCCTTTCGGTGCGAATCCCCACCCACAGCGTCTTGGCGGTATGTTTGCCCACTTGCAGAAAACGTTGCAGGTAGGTGCGGGCAGACATGAAGTCACCCGTGTCGTAACTGATCTCTGCCATTTGCGCCAGGGCCGGGGGATGCCTGCCGTTGGCCGCGAGGGCCTCCCGCAGGTAGTTCTCGGCCTGTTCGCGCTTACCCTCCTCGTAGGCGCAGACCCCGGCATTGGTCAGCGCGATTTCCTTATAGCGATTCAGGGGATTCTTGACGGCGTTATCGAAATGGCCGTAGGCCTCACCGTAACGCTTGAGGCCACAGAGAAAACTGCCGTAGGCGTTCAAGGCATAAAAGTTATGCCGGTCGAGGCTGACGGCGCGCTTCATATGATCCTCAGCCAGATCCATTTGGCCCAGCCGCTGGTAAATCAGCCCCATGACATTGTGGGCATTGGAATTTCTCGGATCGACCTCGACCCCTTTCTTGATCTTTTGCAAGGCGATATCGAGCTGGCCCTGGCGCATGTATTCCATTGCCAGGTTGGTATAAAGCTCCCCCTTGCCGTCCTCCTTGGCCTTTATGCTCCCCGCCTCTCCGGTGGCGTCATCGGCCTCCCGGACCATATTGGGGTTGCATCCCAGGGTTTGAGAAAGAACCAGAATCAGGGCGAGGAGCTTGAAAAGTCTCATATGGCGGAACCTTGTGACTCCATGGCTTGTTGGGCCGGGGGCAGGCGGCGGCTCTTGTCCTTCACCCTGCCCACCAACTGGCCGCAGGCGGCGTCGATGTCGTCGCCCCTTGTCTTGCGGGTGATGGAGATGATGCCCGACTTCATCGTGATCTGCCGGAAGCGCTCGACCCGCTCCGGCGGGGAGGTCCGGTAGGAAGAGCCGGGAAAGGGATTGAAGGGGATCAGATTCAACTTGGAGGGTACGCCCTCCAGCAGCCGGATCAACTGCCG
This sequence comes from Gammaproteobacteria bacterium RIFOXYD12_FULL_61_37, assembly GCA_001801995.1. Lineage (GTDB taxonomy): Bacteria > Pseudomonadota > Gammaproteobacteria > Chromatiales > Chromatiaceae > YD12-FULL-61-37. Next base: position 5,823 of record MGZB01000037.1, read on the forward strand.
GGCATGGGCATCGCTGTCGTTGACCCCGTCCAGCATCACGTACTCCCAGGTCACCTTGCGGCGCTTGTCGCCCTCGATGAACGCCTTGCAGGCGGGGATCAGTTCTTCCAGGGGATATTTGCGGTTGATCGGCACCAGCTCGTTGCGCAGCTCGTTGTTCGGGGCATGGAGGGAGACCGCCAGGCAGACATCGCTCAGCTCCCGCAACCGACGCAGGGCGGGAACTATGCCCGAGGTACTGATAGTGAGCTTGTGCTTGGAGAGGCTGTAGCAGAGGGTGTCCTGCATGATATTCAGGGCGCCCACCACGTTCTCCAGATTGGCCAGGGGTTCGCCCATGCCCATCATCACCACGTTGCTCACCGGCTTGCCGAGACGATGGACCGGCGTCCAGAGCTGGCCGATGATCTCGGCGACCGATAGATTGCGATTGAAGCCCTGCCGAGCGGTGGAGCAGAAACTGCACTCCAGGGCGCACCCCACCTGCGAGGAGACGCAGAGGGTGTTGCGGTTGTCGTCGGGGATGTGGACAGCCTCGATGCGGTTGTGGCTATCCACCTCCAGCACGTATTTATGGGTGCCGTCCAGGGAGGGCTTGTCGAAGACCACCTCCGGGACCCGCACCTCGGCGACCGTCTCCAGCAATTGGCGCAAATTCTTGCTGAGGTCGGTCATGGCATCGAAATCGGTGACGCCGTGCTTGTGAATCCATTTCAATACATTCCGTCCATGGAAGGCCTTCTGTCCAATGGACTGGAAGAAGGCCTCCATGGCCTTCCGGTCCAGTTCCAGCAGATTGGTTTTTTGCGCCGTCCCCATCAATGGCTCAACGGGTGCGCTCGCAGACGCCTTCCGGGAAGAAGAAGGCGATCTCGGCCTTGGCGGTGTCGGGACCATCGGAACCATGCACCGCGTTCTCGTCCACGGTCTTGGCGTGATCGGCGCGAATGGTGCCGGCGGCGGCCTGCTGCGGGTTGGTGGCGCCCATCAGCTCGCGGTTCTTGGCAACGGCATCCTCGCCTTCCAACACCTGCACCATGACGGGGCCGGAGGTCATAAATTCGACCAGGTCCTTGTAGAAGGGGCGCTCCTTGTGGACGGCGTAAAAGGCGCCGGCCTGTTCCTGCGACAGGTGCATCATCCTGGCGGCGACGACGCGCAGACCTGCCCTTTCAAAACGATTGTAGATGTCGCCGATGACATTCTTGGCCACGGCATCGGGCTTGATGATGGAAATGGTGCGTTCAACCGCCATTCTAAACTCCAAACTAATTTGTTATTTGAAACGATAATCCACAGGGAGACCTCCCCCTGTTGAAAATATGAAAACGCTAATATACCCAAGATGCGAATATTAGCGTTTTACATAAAGAAAGGCCCTGATTTCAATCAGAGCCTCCCTGGCAAGAAACGCCATAAATCCGGCAAAGCCATTAATCCGGCACAGTGTACAGCACGGATGGATTTTTCGGCAATTTTGAGAAAGCTCAAAGACAGCCCCAGAAAACCATCGCCCCCCTCACTCCTGTTTTCATGGGTCATTGCAACTGGGGGCGAGACTTATAACACAACGGTACGAAAAAGGCCGCGGGCTTTGCAGCCGGCGGCCTTTGTCCCGGAGCGAACCCCGATCAGTTCTTGGTCTTGTCCACGATCTTCTTGATCCAGGGCATCATGGCGCGCAGGCGCTCGCCGGTCTGCTCGATGGGGTGGGCGGCGTTGAGGCGGCGGTAGGCGGTCATGGAGGGGTAGTTCAACTGTCCCTCGGCGACGAACTGCTTGGCGTATTCGCCGGTCTGGATGTTGCGCAGGGCCTGTTTCATGGCCTTGCGCGACTCGTCGTTGATGACGCGGGGACCGGTGACGTATTCCCCATACTCCGCGTTGTTGGAGATGGAGTAGTTCATGTTGGCGATGCCGCCTTCGTACATGAGATCGACGATCAGCTTCAGCTCGTGCAGGCACTCGAAGTAGGCCATCTCGGGGGCGTAGCCGGCGTCCACCAGGGTCTCGAAGCCGGCCTTGACCAGTTCCACGCAGCCGCCGCAAAGCACGGCCTGTTCGCCGAAGAGGTCGGTCTCGGTCTCGTCCTTGAAGCTAGTCTCGATGATGCCGGTGCGGCCGCCGCCGATGGCGGAGGCGTAGGAGAGGGCCAGGGCCTTGGCGTTGCCGCTGGCGTCCTGGTGGATGGCGATCAGGTCGGGGATGCCGCCGCCGCACACGAATTCGCTACGGACAGTGTGACCGGGGGCCTTGGGGGCGATCATGATCACGTCCAGGTCTTCGCGCGGGACAACCTGGTTATAGTGGATGGCGAAACCATGAGCAAACGCAAGTGTCGCACCCTGTTTGAGATTGGGGAGGAGCTGCTGGCGGTAGAGTACGGACTGGAACTCGTCTGGGGTCAGGACCATGACCAGATCGGCGCCCTTGACCGCCTCTTCCACGGACTTGACGGTCAGACCGGCAGCCTGGGCCTTGACGGCGGAGGCGGAACCCTCGCGCAGGGCGACGGTGACATCGACGCCGGAATCCTTGAGGTTGTTGGCGTGGGCGTGGCCCTGGGAGCCGTAGCCGACGATGACGACCTTTTTGCTCTTGATGAGGGAGAGGTCGCAGTCTTTGTCATAGTAGATGTTGATGGCCATTGAGAAATCCTTCGGAATAATAAATTTAGGCTTGAGGCCTGAGACTGGAGACTTGGGACGCGGGAGGATTCCTCACCGCCTCCAGTCTCAGGCCTCAAGCCTCTACAGAATTACAGAACCAACCCCTTCTCCCCGCGGGCAATGCCGCAGGGTCCGGTACGCACCACCTCGACGATCGATTCCGCCTTCAATACCTGGACGAAGGCGTCGAGCTTGTCGCTGGCGCCGGTCATCTCGATGATATAGCTGGCATCGGTCACGTCGATGATGCTGCCGCGGAAGATGTCGGCCAGGCGCTTGATCTCCTCGCGGTCCTCCTTTTCCGCCCGCACCTTGATCAGCATCAGCTCCCGTTCCAGGTGGGGGCCTTCGGAGAGGTCCACCAGCTTGACCACGTCCACCAGCTTGTTGAGCTGCTTGGTGATCTGCTCGATGATGGCCTCGCTGCCGCTGGTCACCAGGGTCATGCGGGAGAGGGTCCCATCCTGGGTGGGCGCCACGGTCAGGGATTCAATGTTGTAGCCGCGCGCGGAGAAGAGGCCGGCCACGCGCGACAGGGCGCCGGATTCGTTTTCGATCAGTATGGAGATGATGTGTCGCATCAGGCCAGCTCCCTTTCAGAGGACAGATGGGGCGGCAGGTACATCTCGTGATGCCCCTTGCCTGCCTCGATCATCGGATAGACATTCTCGGAGGGATCGATGATCACATCCAGGAACACCAGCCGGTCCTTCATGGCGAACGCCTCGCGGTAGGCCGCTTCCAGGTCGCCGGGGCGGGTGACCTTCATACCCACATGGCCGAAGCTCTCCGCCAGCTTGACGAAATCGGGTAGCGAGTCCACATAGGAGTGGGAGTAGCGGCCGTCGTAGAAGAACTCCTGCCACTGGCGCACCATGCCCATGTAGCCGTTGTTGAGCAGGATGATCTTGAGCGGCAGGTCATGCTGTTTGCAGGTGGCCAGCTCCTGGATGCACATCTGGATGCTGGCCTCGCCCGTAACCACAGCCACGTCAATCTCGGGAAAGGCCATCTTGACGCCCATGGCGGCAGGCAGGCCGAAGCCCATGGTGCCCAGGCCACCCGAATTGATCCAGCGGCGCGGCTTGTCGAAGGGAAAGAACTGGGCCGCGAACATCTGGTGCTGACCCACGTCCGAGGTCAGGATGATCTCCCCCTGGGTCACCTTATGCAGGGTCTGGACCGCGAACTGGGGCTTGATCACCTCGTCGCTCTGTTCATAACTCAGACAGTCGATCCCGCGCCACTTTTCAATCTGCTGCCACCACTGCTCGATCGCCGGGCGGTTGATCTCCTGCTTCCGCTCCTGAATCACCTTGACCATGTCCTGAAGAACCTGCCGGACAGGCCCGACGATGGGCACATCCACCTTCACGTTCTTGGAGATGGAGGCCGGGTCGATGTCGATATGAACGATCTTGGCGTTGGGGCAGAAGTGGGCGATCTTGCCGGTGACGCGGTCGTCGAAGCGGGCGCCCACGGCCAGCAGCACGTCAGTCTCGTGCATGGCCATGTTGGCCTCGTAGGTGCCGTGCATCCCCAGCATCCCCAGAAACTGCCTGTCCCGGCCCGGAAAGGCGCCCAGCCCCATGAGAGTACTGGTGATGGGGAAACCGGTCTCATGCACCAGTTTCCGCAAGGATTCCGAGCCCTCGCCAATGACGACACCGCCGCCGGAATAGATGACCGGCCGCTGGGCTTGAAGCAACAGGTCCACCGCCCGCTTGATCTGTCCCGGATGCCCCTTGGTGACCGGGTTGTAAGACCGCATCTCGACCTTTTTCGGGTAGAAGTAGGGGATCTTGATGTTGGGATCGGTCACGTCCTTGGGGACATCGACCACAACCGGACCCGGCCGGCCCGTGGTGGCGATGTAGAAGGCCTTCTTGATGGTCACCGCCAGATCCTCGACCCGGCTGACCAGGAAGTTGTGCTTCACGCAGGGACGGGTGATGCCCACGGTGTCCACTTCCTGGAAGGCGTCGCTGCCGATGAAGGGGGTCGGTACCTGCCCGGTCAGCACGACCATGGGGATCGAGTCCATATAGGCGGTCGCGATGCCGGTGACGGCATTGGTCGCGCCGGGACCGGAGGTCACCAGGGCGACGCCAGGACGGCCCGTCGCGCGGGCATAGCCATCGGCAGCATGGACCGCGCCCTGCTCGTGGCGTACCAGAATATGACGCACCTTATCCTGCTGGAACAGGGCGTCGTAGATGTGCAACACGGACCCGCCGGGGTAACCGAAAACATACTCGACACCTTCGTCCAACAGACATTGAACGAGGATCTCGGCTCCACTCAACTCCACGTATTACCTCCCCCTGGGATCGGCTGAAAAGTCAAAGTCAAAATTCAGAATCCGACAACGTACCCATATACCAAGAACAGGTCAAGGATGGCGACTCGCTTTGTAAGGAAGGCGATGTTGCTTCAATTCGACTGCCGCGAACTCGGGGGCCTTGTGGCCCTGCCTGACCGGCAAGTTCGCCCCCCGGTTGCGATGGCCCTGCCCTCATGCGTATAGTCCCCCGATTTCTTCTCGGGAAAAACCCATGGTTAACCGAACAGCAGGGCGATTTGAGGCATTCACCAAGATCCGTGCCGGCATGGCGCTATTGTGCCTGGCTTCCGGCCCTGCCCTGGCCGCGCCCCTTGATCTGGACGGGCTCTTGCCGGATGGCAGCCAGTACGCGGTCCTGGTCCAGCCCTTGGCCGAGAAGGCCGAGCCTGTCTACGAGCACGACAGCGGACTGCTGCTGCCCCCCGCCAGCACCCAAAAGGTCATCACCGCCCTAGCGGCAAGGCTCATCCTGCCGAAGGACTTCCGCTTCGCCACCACCCTGGAGCGGACCGGCGAGGACCTGGTGATCCGCTTCAGCGGCGATCCCACCCTGACCCGCGAGGACCTGCAAAAGCTCCTGACCCAATACAAGCAGCAGCCGGGGGCGCAGCCCTTCCATAACCTCTGGCTGGACGACAGCGCCTTCACCGGCGTCGAGCACGCCCAGGGCCTCCCCTGGGACAACATGGGCTCCTGCTACAGCGCCCCCAACGCAGCCATCACCCTGGACCGGAACTGCGTCTGGGGCGCCATCTACAGCGATGCCGAGCCGGGCAAGCCGACCCGCGTCAACGTCCCCGTGGACCAGCCCATCCGCGTCAAGACCACCGCCCCGATCGTCACTATCGAACAGATCAAGGCCACCCGTTGCTACCTGGAACTGATCCCCTCCCCCAACAACGAATACCTCCTCTCCGGCTGTCTCGGTAAACGCAAGGAGCCCCTGCCCCTGAAACTCGCCGTGCAGAACCCGGCCCAGTTCGCCAAGGAGGTGCTGGAGAAGCAACTGAAGCAGCTCGGCATCAAGCCGGGCGGCGAGATCAAGATCGGCAAGCCCGAGGGCGGCGAGGCCAAGACCATCGCGACCCACCTCTCCGCCCCCCTGCCGGATCTGATGGACCAGATGCTGAAGCGGTCCGACAATCTCATCGCCGACAACCTCTTCAAGACCCTGGGCGGGCACTACTACAATCAGCCCGGCTCCTTCGCCAACGCCACCGCCGCCGCGAAGGCGGTCCTCAAGGAAAAGGCCGGGATCGACCTATCGCGGGCCATCCTGAAAGACGGCTCCGGCCTCTCGCGTGACAACCGCATCAGCGCGCGCCAGCTCACCGAGGTGATCCGCTACATCGGCCTGAACGACAAGGAACTGGGGCTCCTCGCCCTGTTCCCCGTCGCCGGCGAGAGCGGCACCCTCCTCTACCATCGCGGCTTCACCAAACCGCCCCTCAAGGGGAAGCTGACCTCCAAGTCCGGCACCCTCTACGGCACCAAAAACCTGGCCGGCATCCTCACCACCGCCAAAGGCGACCGGCTGCTGGTCACCCAATTCGTGACCAACTACTTCCCCACCAAGGCGGACAGCGGCAAGAAAACCATCGAGCAGTTCGAACGGCGGCTGTACGGAAGGCTCTATCAACAGAACCCCGACCCCAAGGCCGACCTGCCCCTCGAAGAAGCCCCGGCGCCGGACGCCCAATCCCCCCAAGGCCAGGAGGCAGACCCCGGCCCCGGCGCCGATGACCGGTAGGAACCCGGCACAGGTTTCACGATATTGCCCCCTCGGCGGGAATCGCCCGTAACTGGCGCAAGGATTTGCCCAGCACCAGAATGGCGGAACGAAGGAAGATGAAAGCGATAACGGCGCCGACCAGAATATCGGGCCACTGGGTGCCGGTAGCCGCCACGGCGGCTGCGGCGCCCAACACTCCGACGTTGGCGATGATATCGTTGCGCGAACACAGCCACACCGACTCCATGTTGAGGTCGTCATTCCGGTGTCGAGTAAGCAGGTAGAGGCAAGCCAGGTTGGCGATCAGCACCAGAACACCCGCGACGCCCATGGTTTCGGCCAGGGGTACGACTGGCAGCAGGAGTTTCCCGATCAGGGCCGCCGTCACGGCAAGGCCGAAACCCAGCATGATCAGCCCTTTCAGCAAGGCCGCCCCAGAGCGCCATCTCTCGCTTTTGAACAGCACATACAGGCTGAAGCCGTAAACCAGGGCATCACCCAGGCCATCCAGGGAATCGGCCTGGAGCGAGGTTGAATGCGCCAGCAGGCCGGCAACGTACTCGAACAGGAAGATCACGACATTGATGGCCAGGACGATCCTCAGCGTCCGCCCCTGGCGATCGCGTAAGGCACTCAGGGTGCAATGCTTGTCTTCGCAACAACTTCCCATGACCATGCCCCTTTAACTCGTTATAACCGCAAAGAACGCCAAGAAACGCAAAGGAATTCATTGGCTTGTCCAGATTCCGCCCCATACCAGGAAGGTGGGAGCACAGACAAATGTACCAGACTGTTTTCCTTAGCGTTCTTTGCGTACTTTGCGGTTGAAAAGAGGTTTTTAGATTGTAAACTCATTATTGAAGAGCGACATTGCTATTCCCAACAGGCTTGCTGGGTAACATACACTGCGGCAGCGGGTGTACGGAATTTTACGGTGACTCAACCCGAAATCTAAGAGGCCGAAGCAATATGCCGCAATTCCAATACAAGGGAAGGAGCCGCCAGGGCGAGGCCATGCGGGGACGCCTGGAGGCCGAGAACGAGGATCAGGTGGCGGAGCAGCTCTTCAACAGCGGCATCACTCCCATCGAAATCCAGCGGATTGAAGAAGAGAAGGAGAAGTCCGAAAGTCCTCGCTGGCGGACCTATCTGCGCGGGGTTTCCCTCGACGAGCTGATCATGCTGGCGCGCCAGTTCCATACCCTGCTGCGGTCGGGCGTGCCCATCCTCAAGGGCCTTACCAGTCTGATCCAGACCACGCGCAATCCCCTGTTGAAGGAGGCGTTGCAACAGGTCATGACCGACTTGCAGAGCGGTATCGATCTGGGTTCGGCCCTCGCCCGGCATCCCCGGCTCTTCTCCCCGCTCTTCATCAGCATCGTGCGCGTGGGGGAGAACACCGGCCGGCTGGACGAGGCCTTTCTGCAACTGGCCGCCTACCTGGAGATGGAAAAGACCACCCGAGACCATGTGGTCCAGGCCCTGCGCTATCCCATGACTGTCCTGGCCGTCATCCTGGTGGCGGTGGTCATCCTCAACATCAAGGTCATCCCCCAGTTCGCCTCCGCCTTCGCCAAGTTCAACGCCGAGCTGCCGCTCTACACCCAGTTGCTGATGGCCTTTTCCGCCTTCTTTGTCGCCTGGTGGCGCGAGCTTGCCATTGTTGTGATCGCAGCGGCGCTGGGGATCAGGTTCTGGACCCACACCGAGCAGGGTGACTACCTCTGGTCGAAATGGAAGCTGCGGCTGCCGCTGGCCGGTGGCATCATTCAACGCGCCGTCCTGGGGCGCTTCTGCCGCTCCTTCTCCATCTCCATCCGCGCCGGTGTGCCGTTGGTGCAGTCCCTGACCACTATCTCCAACGTGGTCGATAACGGTTTCGTCGGTGCTCGTATTCTCAACATGCGCGATGGCATCGAACGGGGCGAGAGCGTCTTCCGCACCGCGACCGCCACCGGCCTCTTCACCCCCCTGGTGCTGCAAATGATCGCCATCGGTGAAGAGACCGGCGCCCTCGACGACCTGCTGATGGAGACGGCGGAACACTACGAACGCGAGGTCAGTTACGACCTCAAACGCCTGAGCGATACCATCGAACCCGTCATCATCATCACCCTCGGCGTCCTGGTCCTCATGCTGGCCCTGGGCATCTTCCTGCCCATGTGGGAGCTTTCCAGCGCGGCCGGGCGCTGAGAGGCCGACTAATTCCATCAGTTATTGCCCGTTGATAGAAATCGCCCTTCGCCCATGCTTTCAGCAAGAAGTTGCCGAAAGGAGAATGTCATGTGGAGAAGAGTCTATTTCATGTTTCCCGCACCGGAGCAGGCCCGAAGGGCTGTGGCCGAGCTGGAGGAGAACGGTATCGGCAGGGACCGGATGCATGTCCTCGCCCGCGAGGGTGTCGATATAAGGGGTCTGCCCCAGGCCACCGATGCCCAGAAACGGGACCGGGTATGGTTCTGGGATCGCCTGTTCTGGATGGGCGGCATGGCCCTGTTCGGGCTCCTGGCCCTCGGTTTCCTCTATTTCATGATCGCCGGCTCGGTCCTGGGCGCGCAGATCAGTCTGGTTCTGGCCGTGATGGTGTTCCTGCTGGAGGCACGGTTCGCCATCGTCATCCCCCACGCCCATCTCAGCGAGATGAAGACGCCGCTGCTTCATGGCGAGGTGGTGTTGATGGTGGATGCGCCCCTGGACCGCGTCGGCGAGTCTATTGCCTTGGTGACACGACGCCATCCGGAGGCCGGGATCGGCGGCGTGGGCTGGACGTTAAAGTCCGCCGGCATCTGACAGTCCTGTAGGCCGGGCTTCAGCCCGGCAAGCCGCCCTGAAGGGCGGCCTACGGTTTTTTAGCGAGGTTTCAGTATGAAAAGAGAACACTTCAACAGCACAAGCGGCCAGGGGAGACCTGTACCCCCGCCGTGCGACGAGGACGGCTTTCTGCTGGACTCAACGTCATGGAACCGCCGAATCGCTCGCGACATGGCCGATCTGGACGGTATCGGCCCCCTGGGGCCGGACCATTGGGCGGTCATCCATTACCTGCGGGAACATCATCAGTCCTACGCCAGCGTACCGCCCATGTCCCAGGTCTGCCGTACCCAGCACCTGGACCGCCACGCGGTCCAGAGGCTCTTCGGCGGTTGCCGCGAAGCCTGGCGCATCGCCGGACTGCCCAATCCGGGCGAAGAGGCCAAGGCCTATATGATCTAGTCCCGGAACAGGGGGCCGGTTCCCGCATGGTTGCATGCCGCCATGGGGGAACTGGCTCTTCTACCCCTTTTACCTCCACTTCACCGGAATGAGCGAAAGCACTCTGAATGACGCAAATGTAATCCGCGTGTCAGCTTGGTGTGCGGAAGCCTGGCCATACTGAAATCGACCTGAATAAAGTGAAGCCCGGTGATCGCAATCCGCATGCTCTGGCGCGATGAGGGTAAACAGGTCCCATGGCGGCCGCTTAGGCGGCTTCGCCCTTCATATAGATCGACAGGAGAAGTTTATGAATACGATAAAACGCAACGCTTTGTTGCTCAGCCTGGCCGCTGCTCTGGCCATGCCCGCCACCTTGATGGCAGCCGATGCCGCCAAGGACGAGCACGAAGGTCATCATCCCGCCACGGCCGCATCGCCGGAGGCTACGCCCCAGGGCGGCATGCAGTCCTTGCGCGAGCGCATGCTGGAGATACGCCGTACCCAAGACCCCGCCAAGCGCATGCAACTGATGGAAGAGGGTATGAATCAGATGGAGTCCATGATGAAGGAGATGGACCACGCCGGCCCCACGGACGGCCAGAAGGGCGGCATGGGCATGATGGGCTCCGGCATGATGCAGGGCGGCATGATGGGTCAGGGCAAGCCGGGCGGCATGGCGGACCGCGACGACATGATGGCCAAGCGCATGGAGATGATGGAAAAGCGCATGGACATGATGCAGTCGATGATGGAGATGAACATGGGCAAGCCCCAGGGCGGTCCGGGAAAACCGGCCAAGTGATGGCTCCCACGGCGGGCGGTACGGCCCGCCGGGGGATCTGTGCAACAGGCTCAAACAGCGAGAGGTGAGTTATGTACGGATATGAACATGTCGGTATGGGGTTGGGGATGGTGCTGGTCTGGGCCATCCCGATCATCCTGGTTGTTCTGCTTATCCGCTTTCTGATCCGTGCCCCTGACGGGAAATCCGGAAAGGGCGCCCTGGAAATCCTGGAAGCGCGTTATGCCCGCGGCGAGATCGACCGGGACGAGTATCTGAAACGGCGCGCCGACCTGGAGGGATGAGGTCCTCGGCAGCGTATAACTCTGCGCCCCGGCGATTTGATTGTTCCGGCCTGTTGGAGCCGGGCTATAATCCCGGCCCCACTCCAGCCACCACGCGAGCCTCCCCATGGATTTATTGCTGTTGCTCAAGGCCCTGATTCTGGGCGTTGTCGAGGGATTGACCGAGTTTCTGCCCGTCTCCAGCACCGGCCATCTGATCATTGCGGGTGATCTGCTGAACTTCAACGACGAGCGAGGTAAGGTGTTCGAGATTGTGATCCAGTTGGCGGCCATCCTGGCGGTGGTTTGGGAGTACCGGGCCAAAATCTGGCAGGTGGTCGCGGGGTTGCCTTCGGAACCGGGCGCGCAAAAATTCGCCTTCAATCTGATCGTCGCCTTCCTGCCGTCCGCCATCCTGGGCCTGATGTTCGCCGGGGCGATCAAAATCTATCTGTTCAACCCGATTACCGTCGCAGCCGCCTTCATCATCGGTGGCCTGTTGATCCTCTGGGCGGAACGGCGCGAGCATCAGGTGCGGGTGTTCAGCGTGGACGAGATGACCTGGCAGGACGCCCTGAAGGTGGGCTTCGCCCAGGCCCTGGCCATGATTCCGGGTACTTCCCGTTCGGGCGCAACCATTATCGGCGGGCTCTTCGTCGGCCTGGAACGGCGCACGGCCGCCGAGTTTTCCTTCTTCCTGGCCATTCCCACTCTGTTCGCGGCCACCTTTTACGATGTCTACAAGCATCATGAGGCGCTCAGTTTCGACGATATCGGCGTCTTCGCCGTGGGCTCGATTGCCTCCTTCGTTTCGGCCTTCTTCTGTGTGCGCTGGCTGCTGCGCTATATCAGCCACCACGACTTCACCCCCTTCGCCTGGTACCGCATTGCCTTCGGCGTGGTAGTCCTGGTGACGGCCTACACCGGGGTGGTGGACTGGTCTGCGGGGAGTTGAGGGGCTCCGGCTTCAGGGAAACCGGAGCGCTTCGCCCTTTGGAACCCTGCCGATCTGCCAATGGCGGACGGCCCAGGCCCACCAATCCTCAAGCTTATCCAGGTCCGGCGGCGGTTGTTCCTGATTGAGAAACCCCAGCGCCATGCCGAGGGCAGGCAGGGGATTGTCGGGGTCGATGGGGTGGGCGAGGTCCTGCTTGCTCAATTTCTTGCCAGAGCCGTCCAGCACCACCGGGACATGGGCATAGACCGGCGTGGCGAAGCCGAGCAACCGTTGCAGGTGGATCTGGCGGGGGGTGGAGTGGAGCAGGTCGCACCCGCGCAGGATCTGGGTGATGCCCTGGTCCTGATCGTCCACCACCACGGCCAGTTGGTAGGCAAACCAACCATCCGCACGCAGGATGACGAAGTCGCCGGATTCCGATGCGACGGATTGGGTGATGGGACCCTGAATCCGGTCCTCGAACCCGATGGGCCGGTCGTGGGTGAGCAGGCGTAGGGCAAGACCTTCCCGTCCGGGCGGGAGCCCGTTGCGGCAGGTGCCAGGGTAGATGTAGCCATCATGCCCAAGAGGTGCGACGGCGCCGATCTCCTTGCGCGAGCAGGCACAGGGGTAGGCCATTCCTTCCCGGCGCAACTGACCGGCAACCTCGCGGTAATGTTCGAAGCGGTCCGATTGATAAAGGACCTCGCCATCCCACTCAAACCCGAACGCCTCCAGCGTGGACAGTATCAAATCCGCCGAGCCCGGAATCTCCCTGGGCGGGTCGATGTTCTCGATGCGCACCAGCCATTCGCCGCCCAAGGCGCGGGCGTCCAGATAGCTGGCCACGGCGGCCACGAGTGAACCGAAATGGAGTTTGCCGGTGGGGGAAGGGGCGAAGCGCCCCCGGTAGCCGAGGCTGTTCATCGAGGGTCATAGGGCCGGCGGATCGCCGGCCCGGTCAGAGGCTGTGACACTATCCCCCGCCGTAGCGAGGGCGGCACTGGGTGTGGTGGGCAAGGCGCGAGGGCCACAATATCTGGGAGTGTAGCAAGACTACATGACCAGATATTGTGGTCTTCGCAACGCAGCCCACCGCATTCAGGGCCGTTCGCAGTAGGCGGGGGATAGTTTCACAGCCTCTCAGTCGCGGGATCAGGCCCGCTGTTTTTCCCGGATCTCGTCCAGGGTCTTGCAGTCGATGCAGAGGGTGGCGGTGGGGCGGGCCTCCAGTCGGCGCAGGCCGATCTCGATGCCGCAGGAGTCACAGAAGCCGTATTCGTGTTCGTCCAGCTTCTTGAGGATTTCGTCGATCTTCTTCAGCAGCTTGCGCTCGCGGTCGCGGGCGCGCAGCTCCAGACTGAACTCGGATTCCTGGGTGGCCCGGTCGTTGGGATCGGGGAAGTTGGCGGCGTCGTCCTTCATATGGTCCACCGTCTTGTCCACCTCTTCCATCAGCTCCTGTTTCCAGGCCAGCAGGATGGTGCGGAAGTGGTCTTCCTGGGCGGGGTTCATGTACTCCTCGCCTGCCTTCTCCTGGTAGGGCTCGAAGTTGAACGGGCCGGTTGCCTGTTTGTCAGTCATTGAGTCTCCCTCTGGGGGTGAAAAAACGCAGTATCTATACCAGAAGGTTAGGGGTGGGGCAAGGAACGAGGCGCCTTTTCCTTTCCCCCAAGATCGCTTGGTGAATCCCATCCGGCCTTGGGGTAATCTCCCTCTCAATCAATTTCGGGGAGGGGACGCTGTGGATTTGGAAGTGCTTTTGTTCGACGTGGACGGCACCTTGGCCGATACGGAGCGCGACGGTCACCGGGCCGCCTTCAATCGGGCATTCCGGGAGGCGGGGCTGGACTGGGATTGGACGGAGCCGTTGTACGGGGAACTGCTGCGGGTCACCGGGGGCAAGGAACGTATCCGTTACTTTTTGGATAAATTCAATGCCAGCTTCCGGCGACCGGCCGATCTGGATGCCTTTATCGCCGGGCTGCATAAGGCGAAGACCACCCAGTACGCCCGCCTGCTGGAGGAGGGGGCGATACCGCTCCGCCCCGGCGTCGAGCGGCTGTTGCGGGAGGCCCGCGCGGCGGGGCTCCGGCTGGCTATCGCCACCACTACCACGCCCTTGAACGTCACCGCCCTGCTCGACAGTTGCCTCGGTCCCGAGGCCCGTGGCTGGTTCGAGCTGATCGCCGCAGGCGATATCGTGCCGGCCAAGAAACCGGCCCCGGATATCTATCGCTGGGCCATGGAGCGGATGGGGGTGCCGCCCGCCGCCTGCATGGCCTTCGAGGACTCGGACAACGGGGTGCGCTCGGCCTTTGACGCCGGCATCCGTGACATTCTGGTGACGGTCAACGGCTATACCCAGGGCCAGGATTTCGATGGCGCCGCCCTGGTCCTGGATCAACTGGGCGAACCCGGCAGTCCCTGCCGGACGCTCTCCGGCCCGGCCCCGGCCGAGGGCCATGTCAATCTCGCCAGCCTCCGTTCCCTCCACGCCAGGGTCCACCAGGAATAAAGCCCTCAATCCATTTCACGCAAACGATCATGGGGCGAGGCGAGCCATCCCGGAAGATGAGAAATGGTGCAGGGATGCACCGGTTATGGACCCTTCAACTCCCTGTCCTCGATTTGATCCAGAACAGGGTGGCGCCCGCCACGGCGGCGGGCATGGCGAGGAAATTGAGCAAAGGGATCAGCATCAGCAGGGTAACGCCCCCGCCGAAGCCAAGGGAAGCTAGGCGCCTGGTCTTGAGCCGGAGGAGCTGGTCGCCGAAACGGATGCCGTGATTACCCATGGGATAATCCCCGTACTCCAGGGCCAGAAACCAGGCGTTGAACAGCAGCCAGAGAAAAGGCGCGGCCAGGTTGATCCCCGGAATCAGGAAGAGGATCAGCAGCGGGATGGCGCGTAACAGGAAATAGAGCATCTTCCGAAGTTCGGAAAACACCGATGGCAGGACGTCCTTCCACAGGGGGCCTGTTTGCGGCGGCCGCCGGCCGGTCAGAAGGATCTCCACCTTTTCCGCCAGCAGGGTGTTGAAGGGGGCAGCGATCAGGTTGGCGAAGGCGGTAAAGGTGTAAAAGACGATCAGGACCGCCGCCAGGGCGAAAAGGGGCCAGAGCAGCCAACGCAGATAGGATAGCCAGCCCTGGGGCGGCAAGATCCAGTCCATGAATCCCTCGAACTGGTCCAGGCCCAGCCAGACCAACCCCGAAAAGACCAGCAGATTGATGAGAAAGGGGATAGCGACAAAGTGCCGCAGCTCGGGCCGCAACACCAGCCTGAGCCCATCGAGGACACAGCCGAAGCCGCTAAACGATTGCTTGAGGGACATGGTCCGATGAGGTGACGTTACGCTGGCCAAGGCCAGTAGAGGAATTGGTGGGCGCGGCAGGGTTCGAACCTGCGACCCCTGCCGTGTGAAGGCAGTGCTCTCCCGCTGAGCTACGCGCCCGAAGGAGCGGCAATTTAATCCGCCGGAGAGGCGAGGTCAAGTTTTTGATGCGGGGTGTTTTTCTGGGTTTCCAGAATGATATTTGTGGTTTCACATTTCAAAAGACATATGACAGAATCGGCGGCCGATTTGTCTTGCCCGTCCCGCTGTGGGCGGATATCCCATTACTACTACTCTGGAGAGTTTCCGATATGAAGAAGACCGTCGCATTTGCAGTTGCCGGCACCATGCTGGCTGTCGCTGGTCTGGCTCAGGCTGCTGGCCGTCCTGGTGAGGAAATCTATAACAAGACCTGCAAGGTTTGTCATGAAGCCGGTATCGCCGGTTCCCCCAAGTTTGGCGACAAGGCCGCCTGGGAACCCCGCATCGCCAAGGGCATGGACGCGCTGATGGCTTCCGCCGTCACCGGCACCGCCAAGGGCATGCCCCCCAAGGGCACCTGCATGGATTGCGACGACGCCGAGCTGAAGGGCGCCATCGAGTTCATGGTCTCCAAGGCCAAGTAAGTCCCCGATCGGAATCCCCGGCGCAGGGATGCGCCTCTCCCCCCATCTCCCGTTCCCGCCCGCCGGATTCCACGCCCGGCAGGCAAATCCGCTTCCGGCGGATTGGTGATAAAATGCCGCCTCTTTGATGTCTGAGGTGACTGAATGTCCGTCCGCACCCGTTTCGCCCCCAGCCCCACCGGTTATCTCCATGTGGGCGGCGCCCGTACCGCGCTCTTTTCCTGGCTCTACGCCCGCAAACACGGCGGCAAGTTCATCCTGCGCATCGAAGATACTGATCTGGAACGCTCCACCCAGGAGTCGGTCAATGCGATTTTGGAAGGCATGACCTGGCTGAATCTGGAGTACGACGAGGGTCCCTTCTATCAGACCCACCGCTTCGAACGCTACAACGAGGTGATCGGCGAACTGATGGTGAAGGGGCTGGCCTACCGCTGCAACTGCTCCAAGGAGCGGCTGGAGGAGCTGCGCGAGCGGCAGATGGCCAACAAGGAGAAGCCGCGCTACGACGGCTGCTGCCGCAACAAGCCGATCAGCCCCGACGAGCCCCATGTGATCCGCTTCAAGAACCCGGTGGACGGAGCTGTGGTGGTGGACGACATGATCCGTGGCAAGGTGGCCTTCAATAATTCCGAGCTGGACGATCTGATCATCCGCCGCACCGACGGCGCCCCCACCTACAACCTGACGGTGGTGGTGGATGACCACGACATGGCCATCACCCATGTGATCCGTGGCGACGACCACCTCAACAACAGCCCGCGCCAGATCAACATGCTGCGCGCCATGGGCTGGGACGTGCCGCGCTACGCCCATGTCCCCATGATCCTGGGCGACGACGGCGCCCGTCTCTCCAAGCGCCACGGGGCGGTGAGCGTCATGCAGTACCTGGAGGACGGCTTCCTGCCCGAGGCCCTGCTCAATTACCTGGTGCGGCTCGGCTGGTCCCACGGCGACCAGGAGCTGTTCAGCGTCGATGAGATGATCCGGCTGTTCGATATCGACGCCGTCAACAAATCCCCCTCGGCCTTCAATACCGAGAAGCTGACCTGGATAAACCAGCAATACCTCAAGAGCGCCGATCCCCTGCGCGTCGCCCACCTGGTCTCTTCTCACCTGGGCGATCTGGGTGTAGATCCGGCCGAAGGGCCTGATCTGGTGGCGGTGGTGGAGGCCCAGCGGGAGCGGGCCAGCACCCTCAAGGAGCTGGCGGCCATCAGCCGCTTCTACTATAAGGACTTCGACCAGTACGACGAAAAGGCGGCGGCCAAGGCCCTGAAAGCCCCGGCGGTCGGGCCCCTGCGCAAGATGCGGGAACGGCTGGCCCAGTTGGATAATTGGAGCCGCGAGGCCATCCATCAGAGCATCGAGCAGGTGGTCGAAGAGTTGCAGGTGGGTTTCGGCAAGGTGGGTATGCCGCTCCGTGTAGCCGTCACCGGTGGTGCCCCCTCGCCGGACCTGGACCTGACCCTGTTCCTGATCGGCCGCGAGGCCTGCCTGCGGCGCATCGAAAAGGCCGTTGGTTATATTGAACAAATTCAGAAAATGTAGGATGCCGGTGAGCGTAGCGAACCGCATCGTTTAGGCGTCGGCGCGATTGATGCGGTTCGCGCCTCACCGCATCCTACGAAGCCGTCCAAATATTGACCGAAACGAAGGAATAACCCATGAGCGGTGAAGAGAAATCCGCCCCCAGCAATTTCATCCGCCAGATCGTCGATCAGGATCTGGCGAGCGGCAAGCACAGCGCCATCCACACGCGCTTTCCGCCGGAGCCCAACGGCTATCTGCACATCGGCCACGCCAAGTCGATCGTGCTCAACTTCGGTATCGCCGAGGACTACCGGGGCCTCTGCAACCTGCGCTTCGATGACACCAATCCCCAGAAGGAGAACGTCGAATACGTCGAGGCGATCCAGAAGGATGTCCGCTGGCTGGGCTACGATTGGGACGGCCGACTCTTCTTCGCTTCCGACTATTTCGAGCAGTTGTACCAGTTCGCCGTCGAACTGATCGAAAAGGGCAAGGCCTTCGTCTGCGAGCTGGACTACGAACGGATGCGCGACTATCGCGGCACCCTCAAGGAGCCGGGCAAGAACAGCCCCTACCGCGACCGCCCCATCGCCGAGAACCTGGACCTGTTTCAGCGCATGCGGGCCGGGGAGTTTCCCGACGGCGCCAGGGTGCTGCGCGCCCGGATCGACATGGCCTCGCCCAACATCAATCTGCGCGACCCAGTGCTCTACCGCATCCGCCATGGCGTGGTGCATCACCAGACCGGCGCGGCCTGGTGTCTTTATCCGATGTACGACTACACCCATCCCATCTCCGACGCCCTGGAGGGGATCACCCACTCCCTCTGCACCCTGGAGTTCGAGGACCACCGCCCCTTCTACGATTGGGTGCTGGACAACATCAGCATCGGCTGCCACCCGCGCCAGATCGAGTTCTCCCGACTCAACCTGGAATACACGGTCATGAGCAAGCGCAAGCTGACCCAACTGGTCAGCGAGGGCCATGTGGAAGGCTGGGACGACCCGCGCATGCCCACCATCGCCGGACTCAGGCGACGCGGCTTCACCCCGGCGGCCATCCGCGACTTTTGCCACCGCATCGGCATCACCAAGGCCGAGAACCGGGTGGAGATGAGTGTCCTGGAAAACTGCATTCGCGAGGACCTGGACGCCCAGGCCCCTCGCCGTATGGCGGTATTGCGCCCGCTCAAACTGGTGATCGAGAACTACCCCGAGGGACGGATCGAGGCGCTGGAGGTGGCCAACCATCCCAAGGACGAGGCACAGGGGATGCGCAAGGTCACCATGGGCCGCGAGATCTACATCGACCGGGCCGACTTCACCGAGGTTGCCCCCAACAAACAATGGAAGCGACTGGTGACGGGCGGCGAGGTCCGGCTGCGCGGTTCCTACGTCATCCGGTGCGAAGCGGTCGTCAAGGACGCGCAGGGCGAGATCATCGAACTGCGCTGCTCCTACGATCCCGCCACCCTCAACGCCAACCCCGAGGGGCGCAAGGTCAAGGGGGTGATCCATTGGGTCTGCGCCGCCACCGGGGTCAGGGCCGAGGTGCGGTTGTACGACCGCCTCTTCACCCACCCCACCCCCGATGCCGTCTCCGGCAGCGACTTCACCTACCTGATCAACCCCGCCTCCCTGGAAGTCCTGACCGATTGCCTGGTCGAAGCTGCCCTGGCCGAGGCCACCCCCGAGACCCCTTTCCAGTTCGAGCGCGAGGGCTACTTCACCCGCGACCCCAAGGCGCTAGGGCTGGTGTTCAACCGCACCGTCACCCTGCGGGATAGCTGGGCTAAGCTCGAACAGCAGCCGTAATATTTTTGAAAAAAGCTCTGGACAACTTTTGGCAGCCTCACTAGAATGCGGCCTTCCTTAACGGGGCCATAGCTCAGCTGGGAGAGCGCAACACTGGCAGTGTTGAGGTCGGCGGTTCGATCCCGCTTGGCTCCACCAGGTACTCAGGCAGTACGAAGAAGTCCCCTTCGTCTAGTGGCCTAGGACCCCGCCCTTTCACGGCGGTAACAGGGGTTCGAACCCCCTAGGGGACGCCAAATAAAAAACCGCTTACGGAAACGTAAGCGGTTTTTTTATGTTCGTGTCCCTCTGATAATGCTCCTGGATTGATGTAGTGCACTATCTAATCTGCGGCTTCCAGTCCGCCCACCTTCCATTCATGCTTTCAATGCGTATTATCAAGGCGCGGCCAGCATTCTTATCGCAATTGCAAATGGCCCCTCAGTATTGGCTATCACGGGACTTTAGGATACATTCCTGAAAACCGGATAGTACAAGCGCTACTTGGCCAGACAGGAGAGATAAATATGGAAATCGAGGAATCGTCACGCCCGCAGAAGCCGCTTCGATGAGTTCAATGCAGTCAGCTCTGCTCCCGCTGTTCAACATTTTCAAGCAGCCGGATGTAGCGGTCAGCATTGCGGCTGGCATGATTGCCATCGCCCTAATAATTCTGGTCTGGTTCTGCATCAAACATATGGTGCCGATGCTCCGCACCCTCTCATAGCCTTTACAAATTAATACTATTTATGGTTACCAAGGTCTCAGCCCACGCGAAAAGTGAAGCCGATTGACATAAATCCCATT
>MGZB01000038.1 GCA_001801995.1 Gammaproteobacteria bacterium RIFOXYD12_FULL_61_37
ACCTCCAACTTCTCGGTGGATACAATCTCAAGTCAAGCACTTGGGCTCCGAACTACGAGGGTCCCCTTCTTTTTTTCCTTTTTATAACTGACTACGGTGCCCGAAGCGGCGGGAAGAAATCCCGCGCTGTATGAATTGCTGGTGTTGTTCGATGCGGTGCGTGGTGGCAGTCCACGCGAGCGAGCCTTGGCCATGCCGATGCTGGATGAGCGGCTGGCAGGATGAACCCCAACGACGTCAATGTGTTGATGCTGGAATCGGTTGCCCAGAGGCTGGGCGACGACCTGCTGGAAGCGTTCGTGTTTGTCGGCGGCGCGGTTGCGGGCTTGCTGATTACCGACCCGGCCATGCCTTCGATTCGACCCACGGAAGATGTGGATTTGCTGGTCCAGGCCCTGACCTTGGCGGACTACCATCGCGTGGGAAAAACTTTGACGGCTCGGGGCTTTCGCCATGACATGAGCCCGGATGCGCCGATCTGCCGCTGGCGCGCGGGGGCGGTGGCGGTGGATGTGATGCCCCCGGTGGAGAGCATTCTGGGGTTTTCCAATCGTTGGTATCCGTTGGCGCTGGAGACGGCTGCCCCTCAGGCATTGCCCAGCGGCAGGATGATCCGTCTGGTCGCGGCCCCGGTTTTCCTGGCGACCAAATTGGAGGCATTTTCCGGGCGCGGCAATAACGACTATTTGTTCAGCCACGATCTGGGCGATTTCTTGGCGGTCATCGATGGCAGGGACAGCCTGATCGCTGAATGCCGGACCAGCCGAAGCGAATTGAGAACCTATCTTGGGGAGCGCGTTGCCACCCTGCTTGCCACGCCAGCCTTCATCGAGGCGTTGCCGGGCCATATGCCGGGAGATTTGGCAAGCCAGCAGCGTCTGCCCGACCTTGAAGACAAACTGCGTGCGATAGCGCGCCAGGAGTAGCGTTTGAACACCGCCACCATCGTCCAGAAACTCTGGAACTACTGCAACGTCCTGCGTGACGACGGCATGAGCTACGGCGACTACGTCGAGCAGCTCACCTATCTGCTGTTCCTGAAGATGGCGGACGAGCGCTGCAAGCCGCCTTACAACCAGCCCAGCCCAGTGCCCAAGTCCCATGATTGGGCCAGCCTGTTGTGGCGGGACGGCGACGAGCTGTTCGACCACTACCGCCACACGCTGGAGCAACTGGGCCACCAGAAAGGCCTCCTCGGCCTGATCTTCACCAAGTCGCAGAACAAGTTTCAGGACCCGGCCAAGTTGCGGCGGTTGATCGTTGACCTGATCGACAAGGAAACCTGGGTGTCGATGAGCGCCGACGTGAAGGGCGACGCCTACGAGGGCCTGCTGGAGAAGAACGCGCAGGACACCAAGTCCGGCGCGAGCCAGTACTTCACGCCGCGCCCACCATGTTTGCCATCATCATGATGATGGCAAACATGGTGGCCATCTGGGGTGATGATGATCTGCGGTACGCTGTCTTGCGACATCTATAAAAATGGTGGCGCGAAGATAGTGGTGCGGCAGATATGTGGTGTGCGCAATATTTCCTCGAATAGCTGAACTATCGCGTACTCGATATATTTTCTCTGTTACGCGCCGGGCATTGCGCTAGGTTTAAGTTGGGTCAATTTTGCAAACCCTGGGTTTGCATCGGTTCAAAAATTCAAACCGGCCAGATAACGACAGTCTGGTGGTCTATATGCGGTATGCATACAACATATGGCAGCTTAGTATTGCCAGCTTCTTAATTTTATGTATGCTATATGCATACAGCATACGAGAAGCGCTATGTCATCTGAAAAATCCGTTGCGATGAAGCGGGCGAGCGGGCGCCAGTGGGTGCTCAAACCGCAGGATCTGGCGGTCGCCTTGAAACTGGTGGCCCTGAAAGGGCAGTGGATGCCCTATGCCGTTTTGGCCGACGTCATGCGAATGTCTCGCTTTGAGGCGCACGCCGCTGTGCAGCGTTTGACGGCTGCGCGGCTGGTGGCGTTGGTCGATGGTCAGCCCGGGCCGGTATTGGCGGCGCTGCGCGGATTCGTGATTTACGGGGCGCCGTATGCCTATCCGGCCGTGCGGGGCGAAATCACGATCGGCTTCCCAACGGTCTACGGCGTTTCTCCGCTCAAGGAGATGATCGTCGCGTCGAACGAGCCGCCTCCGGTGTGGCCGCATCCCGAAGGTATCGCGCGGGGGCCGGGCTTGCTGCCTTTGTACGAGAACCTGCCGCTGGCGGCACGGGAAGACCCCGTGCTCTATGAGTTGCTGGCCTTGTTCGATGCGTTGAGGGCCGGGCAGGCAAGGGAGCGCGAACTGGCCCGTAAATACCTTGAGGAACGTTTGCAGTGAGCGAGAATGTTTTCAGGATGGATGATCCGAACCTGCCGATTTTGAT
Organism: Gammaproteobacteria bacterium RIFOXYD12_FULL_61_37; assembly: GCA_001801995.1. Taxonomy (GTDB): domain Bacteria; phylum Pseudomonadota; class Gammaproteobacteria; order Chromatiales; family Chromatiaceae; genus YD12-FULL-61-37. The sequence goes on from MGZB01000038.1 coordinate 2,383, forward strand.
GCTGATCGCAAAATCGCTGGGGGACTTGTGCGATTCGCTGGTTTTCGTGGGCGGGTGCGCGACGGGCTTGCTCCTGACTACGCCGCGCGCCCAGGCTATCCGGGCTACGCAGGATGTGGATGTGGTGGTGCATGCCATTTCCACCGCCGATTACCACGCGATGGAAAAGGCGGTCGAAGCGCGTGGCTTCAAGCATGATCTTTCGCCCGAGGCGCCGATCTGCCGCTGGGTGTTGCACGGCATTGCGCTCGACCTGATGCCCAGCCAGCCCGGCATACTGGGGTTTCATAACCGCTGGTATCCCCTGGCCATTGAAACCGCTGCGCGGATCAATCTGCCGAATGGCCTGGATATCCGGCTGATTACAGCCCCGGTATTTGTGGCAACGAAGTTCGAGGCTTTTCATGGCCGGGGTAACAACGACTATCTCGCCAGCCATGACCTCGAAGACATTATTACGGTGGTCGATGGACGACCTGAGTTGCTGCAGGAGATTGATCAAGCGGATGGCGAATTGCGGCGCTATATCGCGGCTGAGATCAATACCTTGCTCGGAGATCGCAACTTTCTGATGGCGCTGCCCGGACATCTTCCCGGCGATGCCGCCAGCCAGGCACGCCTGCCTGAATTGATCCGCCGCATGCGGGCAATCGGCAACATGAGTCAAGAAAAGAATAAGGAACCCACGCAGTGAACACCGCAACCATCGTCCAGAAACTCTGGAACTACTGCAACGTCCTGCGCGACGACGGCATGAGCTACGGCGACTACGTCGAGCAGCTCACCTATCTGCTGTTCCTGAAGATGGCCGATGAGCGCAGCCGGCAGCCCTACAACCAGGCCAGCCCGGTGCCCGCCGGCTATGACTGGGCGAGCCTGTTGAGGAAGGACGGCGACGAGCTGTTCGACCACTACCGCCACACCCTGGAACAACTGGGCAGGCAGAAAGGCCTGCTCGGCCTGATCTTCAACAAGTCGCAGAACAAGTTCCAGGACCCGGCCAAGCTGCGGCGGCTGATCGTGGACCTGATCGATAAGCCTGGAAGACCCGGGGAAACCTGGGTGTCGATGAGCGCCGACGTGAAGGGCGACGCCTACGAGGGCCTGCTGGAGAAGAACGCGCAGGACACCAAGTCGGGCGCGGGCCAGTACTTCACGCCGCGCCCGCTGATCCAGGCGATTGTCGATGCGATGGCGCCCCGGCCCGGCGAGACTATCTCCGACCCGGCCTGCGGCACCGGCGGCTTTCTGCTGGCGGCGCACGACTATGTGGTGAAGCATTACCCCAACATGACTTCGGCGGAGAAGAAGAAACTGCGCGGGGAAAGCTTCAAGGGCTGGGAACTGGTGCAGGCCACCGCCCGGCTGTGCGCCATGAACATGCTGCTGCATGGCATCGGCAGCCAGGAGTTCGAGCCGATTGCGGTGGGCGATTCGCTGGCCGCCGACCCCGGCGAGCGCTTCGACCTGGTGCTGACCAATCCGCCCTTCGGCAAGAAGAGCAGCACGACCATCGTGGGCGAGGAGGGCAAGGTCAGCAAGGAGCGCGACACCGTCGAGCGTGACGACTTCTGGGCCACCACCTCGAACAAGCAGCTCAACTTCGTCCAGCACGTGAAGACGCTGCTGAAGCAGAACGGCCGCGCGGCCCTGGTGCTGCCGGACAACGTGCTGTTCGAAGGCGGGGCAGGCGAGACCATCCGCCGCAAACTGCTGCACGACTGCGACGTCCACACCCTGCTGCGCCTGCCCACCGGCCTGTTCTACGCCCAGGGCGTGAAGGCGAACGTGCTGTTCTTCGACAAGAAGGCCCGCCGCCAAAACCCTGTGGACCAAGAAGCTGTGGATCTACGACCTGCGCACCAACATGCACTTCACGCTCAAGACCGATCCGCTGAAGCGGGAGGATCTGGATGAGTTCGTGCGGTGTTACAAGCCGGAGAACCGGCATGATCGCAAGGCCACGTGGTCGGAGAAAACCCCCGACGGCCGCTGGCGCGCCTACGACTACGAAGACCTTGTCAACCGCGACAAGGCCAGCCTGGACATCTTCTGGTTGAGGGATGAATCGCTGTCGGATTCCGACACCCTGCCCGCGCCAGAGATCATTGCTGCAGAGATCGTCGAAGACCTGGAGGCGGCACTGGAACAATTCAGGGAGATTCTCGTGGATTTATCCCCTGCCAATGCCTAGCAGCCTGTCGGACTTAACGCTGTTTGGCTGCAAATCCCCGGAGAGCGATCAACTCAGCTTATCGAACTCGTTAAATAGCGCCACTATTCGCCTCGTTCGATAAAGCTGATTTGATTCGCTCCCGGTGATTTTCGCTTCAAACGGTTAAGTCCGACAGGCTGCTAGTTCTACTTTGTCACATTCATCGCCTTGACAAGCGGAACAATTTCGCATTTGCACTGGAAGTTCAGCCAGTAGCAACCATGGCATCGGCGCGTTCCTGTTTGCAATAGGCTGCATCGATGGAAGCCTGTCGCTTGCGGTGGCGGACGGATACGCCGAATGTTGTCGAAGCCGCCTTCCAGCAGGAACAGCATCGCCTTCGCCACCAGTGTCATGTGGTGATGCCAGGACTTCCAGCCGTGCGCTTGGTAATGACCTATCCCGACCTGCCCCTTGGCGTCCTGGAACTGCCACTTGATCCAGTAGCGCTGGCTTTGCATCTGCCTCCGGTTGCCGGGCCACCCAGTCACGGGCTTCTATCGCTTCACTCCGTGCTTGCAGCCGACGAGGTACGCGGCCACGCGGCCCCTGGCGCTCTAGCACCTTCGGCTCGGGGTCTTCCCGGTACAGCCGCTGGTCGCTGTGGATGTCGATCAGGAAACACTCGCCGTCGTCGTCCAGCGCCCGCAGGAAGGCGGGATCGTTGCCGTACAGTCCGTCCGCACCCACCCAGGTAAACCGGATGCCTTGCCGACGCTGGTGGCGCACCATCTCCAAGGCCAGTTCCGTCTTGCTCTTGGGCACCTGCTGTTCCTTCGGCACCCCCACCGCCGAACAGCGATCCGGGTCGGAGGTCCAGGAGGTCGGCAAGATGATGGGGTTTATATACAATCCACTATAGAATCAAGAAGATAAATGTGACAGGGTAGAAATAACCGAACGAATCGATCCGAGCGAGATTCCAGAGAACTCCGTTGGGAGCGACCTCTTCTGTCCCCTGCGGCCCGATTAGAGGTCCCATTAAAGTCTTGAGGCGCTCCCCGGATGACCCTGTGGGTTCAATACCCGATGATGTGATGACAATCCCTTGGAATTACGACATTATTGGCCGCTATATCCATTCGACTCTTAAGGAAACCGCTAAAAATCCCATCCCTGTGATTTTTAGCGGCGGGTTGTTGGAGATGGAGTTTCTTTCAAGGTCTAGGGGGCCGGGTGATCCAGGTTTTGGTGGTTGATGACCATGAGTTGGTCCGAACCGGGTTTCGCCGGATTCTCGAATCCTCCGACGAGTTTGAGGTCGCCGGTGAGGCCTCGAACGGCGAGGATGCGCTGAAACTGGTCGCCAGTCTCAGCCCCTCGGTTGTCTTGATGGATGTGCTGATGCCCGGCATGGGTGGCATCGCGGCAACCGGCCATATCTCCCGGACCTTTCCAGACACCAAGGTCATTGCCCTGAGCGTGCAGTTCGCGTCGCCTTTTCCCAGTCAGATGAGCGAGGCCGGTGCCCTGGGTTATCTGACGAAGGGTTGTTCGGCGGAAGAGCTGTTCGAGGCCATCCGCACGGTGAACCGGGGGCAGCCCTATATCGCCACGGAGCTGGCTCGCAGCCTTTCGATGGCCATCTTGAGCGGTAAGGAAGAGTCCGCCCCCTTCCTCGATCTGACCCAGCGCGAGTTGCAGGTGCTGATGATGATCGTGCAAGGGGTGAAGACCCAGGATATCGCCGACAACCTTTTCCTCAGCCCCAAGACCGTCAGCACCTACAGGTACCGGCTGTATGGAAAGCTCGGGGTGAAGACGGACGTGGATCTTACCCACCTGGCCATCCGCCATGGCATGTTGGGGGGCAGCCCGGATTGAGCCAGACGATCGCGATGTTTGACCCCGCCTGTTCCGCCTGCTCCCGGCTCTCTGCCTTTCTCGCCCAGGTCCAAGCCGATAACCCTGGATACCACGCCGCGCCGGTCGCCCCCTTCGGCGATCCGAATCCCCGTCTGCTGATCGTCGGCCTGGCGCCCGGCATGCACGGTGCCAACCGCACCGGGCGGCCTTTCACCGGAGACCATGCGGGCATCCTGTTGTACGCCACCCTGCATGAATTCGGCTTTGCCAGCGGGCCGGAATCCGTCTCCCGCGATGACGGTCTGAGGCTGATCGATTGCCGCATCACCAATGCCGTCAAGTGCCTGCCGCCGCAAAACAAGCCCAATGGGGACGAGATCCGTCGTTGCAACGGGTTCCTCGCGGCAGAAATCAAGGCACTGCCGGCTGGGGCGCTCATCCTGGCCCTGGGGTCCATCGCCCACAACGCCGTACTCAGGGCCGTGGGGGAGCGTGCCTCTCTCCATTCCTTCGGCCACGGCAGGGAGCATCCGGTCGCCGGAAGGCTGCTGCTCGACTCCTACCATTGCAGCCGCTACAACACCCAAACCCGCCGCCTGACACCCGAGATGTTCCGCGCCGTCTTTGCCCGAGCAAGGGCCCTAATCAAAATGTAACTATTCAGCCCAATTCGGGAGTTACCTTACCCCCTCCCCCTTTGAGGGGGAGGGTTGGGGAGGGGGTAAGAGGTCGATTCGGGCAGAGGTGCCCGATCTACGCCCAGCCCTCCCCCCAACCCCCTCCCGAAGGGAGGGGGAGCTGAATAACCACATCTAATCTAAATTCCTTGCTTAACCGCCTGACCGTGGCTACCTCGCCCGCAAGGCGCGGAGGGTCACCAGGGCGGCCGGAAAATCGAATGCCTCGATCTGATGGGCCAAGGGCTCCAGGTCGGGGCCGATAGCCCGGCGCAACTGGGTGCGTTGTTGTGCGAGCAAGTGGTACGCGGCGGCATCGTCGGTGGCGAGGAGCCCTTCCATCTCCTCCAGCAATGCCTGGACCTGCGCCTCATCGATGTTCGCCACCCCCATCTCCCCTTCGGCGGGAAGTCCGGCCACCGCATCGCGCAGGATGGCCATCTCCTGCATCAGACCGGCCACAGGGCCGGCAAGCGCCTCGGCCTCCTCGCCTTGGCGCAGACAATCGTCCAGCTCCACGGCGGCGGCCCGCAGACGGGCCAGTCCCAGGGACCCGGCCGCGCCCTTGAGACGATGGGCGAGCTGGCGGGCATCCTCCATCCGGCCCGCCGCCAGCAGGTCATCGAGCGCCGAGGTATCGCGGCTGTACCGTTCGGCGAAACCCCGCAGCATGCCGGTATACTGCGCCACGTCGCCGTGCAGGATGCGCAGGGTCTGCTCCAGCTCCGGGCCGTCGAGGGCCGCCAGTTGACTGCGCAGGGCCGCGATGGCGGCGGCGTCTGGGGCTGCCTCGGGCATGGCCGGTGCCTCGGCGCGCGGCGCGCGCGGCGGCAGCCAATGGAGCAGAGTGGCGAACAGGGCCTCGGGCTCCACCGGCTTGGCGACGAAGTCGTTCATGCCGGCGGCCAGGCAGCGTTCCCGATCCTCGGCGAAGGCGTTGGCGGTCATGGCCAGGATGGGCACCGTCCCGCCCTCTGGCAATTGACGGATCTGCCGGGTTGCCTCCAGTCCGTCCATCTCCGGCATCTGCATGTCCATCAGGATGGCCTCGAAGCGCTCGCCGCCGAGGATCCGCCGCACGGCCTGGGCGCCGTTTTCCGCTACCTCGACCCATAGGCCGATGCCGCTCAACAGGCCGCGGCCCACCTCCTGATTGACGGGTTCGTCCTCGACCAGCAGGAGGCGGGCGCTGCGGTAGTCGCGCGCCAGGATCGCCTCGGCATTCCGCTTCGGTTCGTCATTGTCCAAGCTGCCCGCCACCCCGGCGGCGCAGCGGGCGAGCCGGGCGGTGAACCAGAAGGTGCTGCCGACACCGGCGGTGCTTTCGGCGCCGACCTCGCCGCCCATCAGCTCGGCGAGATAGCGGGTGATGGCCAGCCCCAGGCCGCTGCCGCCATAGCGGCGGGTGGTGGAGCTGTCCGCCTGTTCGAAGGCGCGGAACAGCCGGGGCAGGGCTTCGGGGGCGATACCGATGCCGCTGTCCGCTACTTCGAAGCGCAGCAGCGCCCCCGCCTCGTCCTCCGACACCAGCCGGGTATGCAGGCTGACGTGACCGCGCCGGGTGAACTTCAGGGCATTGCCGGCCAGGTTGAGCAGGGCCTGGGTGAGCCGGCTGGCGTCGCCGAACAACTGCTCGGGCAGCGCCCCGGTCTCCAGTCGCAGTTCCAGGCCCTTCTGGCGTGCCTGCTCGGCCAGCAGGGAGACGCAGTGCAGGGGGATGGTGGCGGGATTCAGCGGCCGCGCCTCCAGTTTGAACTTGCCCGCCTCCACCTTGGAGAGGTCGAGGATGTCGTTGATGACCCCGAGCAGATGGCGCCCGGCCACATTGATCTTGTCGATATGGTCGAGCTGTTCCGGGGTGGTCTGGCCGCGCCGCAGCAGGTGGGCCATGCCCAGGATAGCGTTCATCGGTGTGCGGATCTCGTGGCTCATGTTGGCCAGGAAGGCCGCCTTGGCACGGACCGCCGCCTCGGCCCGGTCGCGGGCAGTGGTCAGTTCGGCGGTGCGCTGGGCCACCTCTTCCTCCAGGTGCCGGCGATGGCGGTCCAGCTCGGACGCCATGTGTTTCTTCTCGGTGATGTCCTCCTGCACCGCCACGTAATGGCTGATCCTGCCATCGAGCTGGCGGATCGGACTGATGTGGGCGAACTCGGTGAATTCGCTGCCGTCCCGGCGCCGGTTGGTGAACTCGCCCTTCCAGGCCTCGCCCCGGGCCAGGGCGCTCCAGAGGGAGGCATGGATCTCCGGCGGGGTCTTGCCGGACTGGAGGATGCGGGGGTTCTGGCCGATCACCTCTTCGAGCCGGTAGCCGGTGGTATTCAGAAAGGCCGCGTTGACATACTCGATGCGGGCATCCAGGCCGGTGATGAGGATGCTTTCCGGGCTCTGCTCCACCGCCTGGGAAAGCTTGCGCAGTTGCTCCTCGGCCACCTTGCGCCGGGTGATGTCGATGTTGACGCCGAAAACGCGCTGTGGGCCGCCGTCGCGCCCATAGAGCGCGGCGCCCTTGCAGTTGATCCATCGCGTGACGCCCGACGGCAGGCAGATGCGGAAATCAAAGTCGAAGGACTGGTGGGCCTCGACCGCCGCGTCGCGCAGACGCTCCACCTCGGCCAGGTCATCGGGATCCACGCGGGCGCTGAATGCCGCGTAGGTGCCGGGGAAGCTTCCCTCCGGATAGCCATAGAGCCCTTCCAGTTCGGGGGTCCAGGTCACCCGGCCGGTGGTGACATACCAGTCCCAGATGCCGACATTGGCGCTCTGTTGCGCCAGCCGCAGCCGCTGCTCACTCTCGGAGAGCTGCCGCGCGGCCTCGGCGATCTGCCGGTTCTTGCGGACATAGAGGCTCAGGGCGGCGATCAGACCCAGTATCAGCAGGGAAGCCAGGGCATAGAGGCTGCCGAGCACCAGCGGACGGTTGGCCTGGTAGAAGGTCGGCGGGACGTTCAGATGGGTCGCCTGCCGGGCGACATCCGGCGGCAGGCCGAGCCCCGCGCGCGCCAGTTCGATATCGTCGACGATGTAGTCGTTTCGGGCTCGCCTCGATGGGCGGCAGGGCGGTGAGGGGCTCCCCGTCCAGCCAGCGGCGCAGCAGCCCGGCGGCCGCGCCGCCCTGGCGCGGGCCGCTGGTGACATAGCCGCCCAGGACGCCGGGGTAGAGGTAGGCGTCCTCCATGCTGAAGACGACGAAATCCCCGGCCTTGACGATGGCGCCGATGGTCTCCGGCAGGGTGAGCTTGCGGCCGTCCGGGCCTGCGATCGCCCCGAGGGTGGTCAGGAAGACGAAGCGCGTCCGTTGTGCCTTGAGGCGGGCGATGAGGTCCTCGATCCGGGCGGCGGAGATGAAGGTGGCGCTGATGCCGGGCTGGCGCGCCAGTTCCAGGCGGATCTCGTGTTCGATGGCGCGGTAGGTCTCGGTGGCGTCGCCGACCACCAGGATCTCCCGGACATCGCGCGCGATCATGCGCATCAGTTCGAGATTGGGGCCGATCTCCTTCTTCTCGAATACGCCGGTGACCCGCGCGGGATCGAGGCGCGGCCTGACGCCGTAGTCGTTGACGCCGGAGAAGAAGACCGGCACCTGGGGAAAGATCTGGTCGAGGTGGGTCAGGGCGAAGCTGAGGGCGTTGTCGTCGCTGACATAGACCGCCGCCGGCCGGTAGCCACGGTATTTTTCGCGCAACTGGCCGGCGATGAGATCGCCGTAGGCCGGGGTGTAGCCGGTGCGCTTGGTGTCGAGATACTCGGCGCGGACATCGTAGCCGCGGGCCTTGTCCGCGTTCAGAACGTCCATGAATCCGCTGTGCTGGCCACGGGTCCAGGGGTATTCCTGGCTGTAGGAATGCAGGACGAAGACGGGTACCGGCTCGGCGGCCCCTAAGGGCGCGGCGGGCAGGACGAGCAGCAGCCAGAGCCAGGCGGCGGCGATGATGAAAGGCACTCCCCTATCTCCCAGATCTATGGACGGCATGTTCCGCCAGGCGGCGATCGACTGGGCGGGCTCGTCATCGACGATGAGTAGGGTCTGAGGTTCCATGGTCTTCACTGGAAGGAGAGGGATGGATTGATTATAGACAGGCCCCTTTCCGATACTGCCTTTCCTTGCCCGAAATCTTGGATAATCGGGCCATGACCGAACCGCTGACCGCCGAATTCGACCACCAGGCCTTTCTCAAGACCCTGACCCGCCGCCCCGGCGTCTATCGCATGCTGGACGGGGAAGGACGGCTGCTCTATGTGGGCAAGGCGAAGAACCTCCAGCGGCGGGTGGGGAGCTATTTCACCCGCACCCTCAACCGGCGCATCCATTCGATGGTCTCCCAGATCCGCGCCATCGAGATCACGGTGACCCACACCGAGGCCGAGGCCCTGATCCTGGAGAACAACCTGATCAAGGGCCTTCAGCCGCGCTACAACGTGCTGCTGCGGGACGACAAGAGCTACCCCTACATCCACCTCACCGACCACCCCTTTCCGCGTCTGACCTCTCACCGGGGGGCGCGCAAGGGGGGCGGGCGCTTCTTCGGCCCCTATCCCAGCGGCGGTTCCATCCGCCAGACCTTGCAACTCTTGCAGAAGCTCTTTCCGGTGCGCCAGTGCGAGGATAGCTTCTTCCGCAACCGTTCCCGGCCCTGTCTGCAATACCAGATCAAACGCTGCACCGCCCCCTGCGTGGCCCTCATCGACGAGGCGGGCTACGGCCGGGATGTGGGGGATGCCGCTCTCTTTCTGGAAGGCCGCGCCAGCGAAGTGATGGACAAGCTGGCTGGGCGCATGGAGCAGGCCTCGGAGCGGCTGGAGTTCGAACAGGCCGCCCGCTTCCGCGACCAGATCGCCGACCTGCGCCGCATCCAGGAGAAGCAGTACGTCAGCAACGAGAAGGGGGATCTGGATATCCTGGCCGCCGCCTGCGAGGGGGGGCAGGCCTGCGTCCAGCTCTTCTTCATCCGTGGCGGCCGCAATCTGGGCAACAAGGCCTTTTACCCCAAATTGCCCGGCGGGCAGGAGGAGGCCGATCTGTTGTCGGCCTTCCTGGCCCAGCACTACATCGGCCGCCAGGTCCCGGCCGAACTGCTGCTGAGCCACGAGCCGGAGGACCGGGAGGCGCTGGAGTCCGTGCTCTGCGAGCAGGCCGGCCACCGGGTGGCGATCCGCTGCCGGCCTCGGGGCGAACGGGCGCGTTGGCTCAGGATGGCCGACAACAATGCCCGGCTCTCCCTGCGGGCCAGGCTGGCACAAAAAGAGGGCGTGCAGCAGCGTCTGGAGGCCCTGCGGGAGGCCTTCGGCCTGGAAGAGACGCCCGAGCGCATGGAGTGCTTCGACATCAGCCATACGGGCGGCGAGAAGGCGGTGGCCTCCTGCGTGGTGTTCGATGCCAGTGGCCCGCTCAAGTCCGATTACCGCTTGTTCAATATCGAGGGCATCGAGCCGGGAGACGACTACGCCGCCATGCGGCAGGCCCTGGAGCGACGCTATGCCCGGCTCAAGGCGGGGGAGGCCCCGCTGCCCGACATCCTCTTCATCGACGGCGGCAAGGGGCAACTGGCGCAGGCGGGGGAGGTGCTGGGGGAACTGGGGATCGCCGGGGTCCAATTGATCGGCGTCGCCAAGGGGGCGGACCGCAGGCCCGGTCTGGAGCGGCTGTTCTTGTTGGGCCGGGAGGCGCCCACTATACTAGCCGCCGATTCCCCCGCATTGCATTTGATCCAGCAGATCCGCGACGAGGCGCACCGTTTCGCCATTACCGGCCACCGGCGTCGGCGCGGCAAGGTCCGGACCCAATCGGTCCTGGAGTCCATCCCCGGCATCGGCGCCAAACGCCGCCAGCAGTTGCTGAAGGCCTTCGGCGGATTGCAGGGCGTCAGCCGCGCCGGCATCGAGGACCTGGCCAGGGTGGAAGGGATCAGCGGCGTCCTGGCGGAACAGATCTATGAGGCCTTCCACGGCGAGGGAGAATAACGACCATGAACATCCCCAACCTGCTGACCCTGCTGCGGATCGCGCTGATCCCCGTGTTTGTGCCCCTTTTCTATCTGCCGGTGAAATGGGCCTATACCGCCTGCGCGCTGGTGTTCGCCATCGCCGCCTTCACCGACCTGGTGGACGGCTGGCTGGCACGCAGACTGGGCCAAGTCTCTTCGCTCGGCGCCTTCCTCGACCCCGTCGCCGACAAGCTCATGGTGGCCACGGCACTGGTGCTCCTGGTGCAGCGGGACCCGAAACCCTGGATGGCCATCCCGGCCCTGGTCATCATCGGACGGGAGATAACCATCTCGGCGCTCAGGGAGTGGATGGCGGAATTGGGAGAACGGACACAGGTGGCGGTCTCCATGGTGGGCAAGTTCAAGACCACGGCGCAGATGCTCGCCATATTTCTGCTGATCTATCAGGCCCCTGTCGGCAACTTTCCCACTTACACCGTCGGATACGTCCTACTCTACGTCGCGACCCTGTTGACGCTCTGGAGCATGGTGGTCTATCTCCAGGCTGCGTGGCCGGCCCTGACACGGGGAAAATAAGAGTCTCATTACAAAACTTTTACGGCATTTTACGGCATAGGTGTTGACAATCCTTCCGGGGAAACTAAAATGCCGCCCATCGACATTGCGGGAATAGCTCAGTTGGTAGAGCACAACCTTGCCAAGGTTGGGGTCGCGAGTTCGAGTCTCGTTTCCCGCTCCAAACATCGAAAACCCCGAGCACAAGCGGCCGGGGTTTTTTCATCAGCAATTACGAAACAAGTTCGGCTCGGTGGCAGAGGGGTTATGCAGCGGACTGCAAATCCGTGGACGTCGGTTCGATTCCGGCCCGAGCCTCCACTCAAAAAAACCGGCCTAGCGCCGGTTTTTTTGTTAGCCCATCAGCCCGGGTGGCGAAATTGGTAGACGCAGCGGACTTAAAATCCGCCGGCCATTGCGGCCGTACCGGTTCGACTCCGGTCCCGGGCACCATCTAATGAAGTTTTTGAGGCCCTGGGTTCGCCACGGTCCCGAGCCGCGTACCCGTCCCTCGGCGGGGCCTTGATCCTGTCATCATCCCGTCACCGTTCCGTCACGAAACCGTCCGACTTCCCCTGCTGCAATCCCGGAATTTCCATCTGGGAGCGGCCCGTGCGCATTTTGATGATCTCCGATGTCTACTTTCCCCGGATCAACGGGGTATCGACCTCGATTTGGACCTTTGCCAAGGAGTTCGTGGAGAAGGGCCATCAGGTCACGCTGATCGCCCCCGATTACGGTCAGGAGACCGTGCAGGCGTTCGAGGTCATCCGCATTCCCTCCCGCTTTTTGCCGGTCGATCCCGAGGACCGGATTCTCCGGGCCAGATCCATCCGCGAACTGATCGGGACCCTTCGCCAAAGGGGCTTCGACATCCTCCACATCCATACCCCCTTCATCGCCCATTACGAGGGGCTCCGGCTGGCCCGCGCGCTGGGCATTCCGGTGGTGGAGAGCTATCACACCTTCTTCGAGGAGTACCTGGACAAGTACATCCGCTTTCTGCCCCGCGCCCTGCTGCGGGCGGCGGCGCGGCGCTTTTCGACGAGCCAGTGCAACGCGGCCGATGGCATTGTGGTTCCGTCCCAGGCCATGTGCCAGGTTTTGCGCAATTACGGCGTGACCAACCGGATGGCGGTCATTCCCACCGGCATCGAGTCGCGACCGTTCGAGGCGGGCGACGGGGCGCGTTTCCGCCGCAGACAGGGCATTCCGCCGGATCGGCCGGTCATGGTCCATGTGGGGCGTCTCGCCCATGAGAAGAATCTCTGCTTTTTGATCGATGTTTTGGCCGAGGTGAAAAAGACGATACCCAATATTCTGCTGCTGATGGCGGGGGAGGGGCCGGCGCGGGCCTCGCTGGAACGGCGCATCCAGCGGGAGGGACTGGCCGGGAACGCCCTGCTGGCCGGCTATCTGAAACGCGATGGCGACTTGCAGGACTGTTATTGCGCCGGCGATGTCTTTGTCTTTTCCTCCCGTACCGAGACCCAGGGTTTGGTGCTGCTGGAGGCGATGGCTTTGGGGGTGCCGGTGGTCTCCACTGCCGTGATGGGGACCAAGGAGGTGCTCGACGGCGGCCATGGCGCCGCCTTGATCGCCGAGGAAGAAGTCGTCGGCTTCGCCGCCAAGGCCATCCAATTGCTGTGCGATCCGGGCCTGCGCGCCCGGATGGGGCAGGCGGCGGTTCGCTATGCCGGGACTTGGTCGGCGCCCGCGCTGGCGGACAAGATGCTGGACGAATACCGGCAGGTGATGGACGAGACTGCCCTGTCCGGCCCGGATGCCGGCAGCACAAATCTGCCAGGAGCAGATTTGGACGCCGACACGGCGCCCGCAGGGGGAAAAACAGGGACGTTTTTCATCAAATCGCCTTGGTTTGCGCAAAGAGCGGTTCGCCGATAGCGCTCGCGGCGGGGATGAGGGTTTCGAAGCCATTCTCGGCCCAGCGGACCAGGCCGATATTGCCGCTGAAATCCTCCACCAGGGCGGTGCAGCTCTCGACCCAGTCGCCGCAGTTGTAGTAGGCGACGCCGCCGTATGACTGGATGGCGGCGTGATGAATATGACCGCACACCAGGCCATCCACGCCTTGCTTCCCGGCTTCGTATACCACCGCCTGTTCGAAGTTGCCGATGTAGCTGACGGCGTTCTTGATCTTCTGCTTCAGGAAACCGGCCAGCGACCAGTAGGGCATGCCGAAGCTGCGGCGGAATCCGTTCAGCAGAATGTTGAATCGGATCAGGAGATCGTAGGCGTGGCTGCCCATGTGGGCCAGCCAGGGGCTGCACTTGACCAGGGTGTCGAATTCATCGCCGTGCAGCACCAATAGGCGCAGTCCCTTGGCGGTGATGTGGATGGCATTGTCGCGGATGGCGATGTTGCCCATGGTCATGCCGGTGTATTCCCGGAAGATTTCGTCATGGTTGCCAGGTACATAGACAACCTGGGTATCGTGTTTGGCCTTGCCCAGCAGGGAACGCACAATGTTGTTGTGCGCCTGGGGCCAATAGATCCCGCGTTTCATGTTCCAGACATCGATGATGTCGCCCACCAGATAGAGGTATTCGCACTGGGTGTGATGGAGGAAATCGAGCAGGAAGCGGGCCTGACAGCCCTTGAAGCCCAAGTGGACATCGGACAGCCAGATGCTGCGGTAACGCAAGGGGCGCAGGGGGGAGACGGCGGGCATGACGACCTCTTCGGTAGGACCATGCCGCCCAGTCTGTCCCGCTTAGGTTACAGGCTTGTTTCCATGGAGAAAGTTCTTGTCTTCCAACCGTCACGCAGCCGTCACCCAATTGCAGCATTGCCGCCGGAGAATGGGCGCATCTTAAGGGGTAGGTCGGCCTTCAGGCCGTCCATCAACGCCGCACTCGGCCTGAAGGCCGACCTACCCAACAACGTCCGATGCGCTTTCCACGCTGATTCAAGGTGTCTCAACCTGTGCCGACGGCCAACGCTACCGCAGTTCTTCCCTCCATCGGCATGGCGCCAGGAGAGACCGTCCGGCTGGCGGTGATCACCGAGACCTGGCCGCCGGAGATCAACGGCGTGGCCAACACCATCAACCATCTGGTAAAGGGGTTGCGCCGCCGGGGCGGCTACCGCGTCCAACTGGTGCGTCCGCGCCGCGAGCCGGGTGAAAAGGCCCTGCGCGAGGAGGATTTCGAGGAATACCTGGTCAATGGACTGAGCCTGCCCTTCTACAACGAGGTGCGCCTGGGCTTTCCCCAATACTACCCCCTGCTCCGCCTTTGGCGCGGGCAGCGGCCCGATCTGGTGCAGATCGTCACCGAGGGGCCGTTAGGCTATTCGGCCATCAAGGCGGCCAACCGGCTGTCGATTCCGGTCATCAGCGACTTCCACACCAACTACGACCAGTACAGCCGCTACTACCTGAGCAGCCTCTTCCACCTGGCAAAGCACTACCTGCGTCATATCCACAACCAGACAAGGATTACCCTGGTCCCCACCCGCGAGTTGAGCCGGCAATTGGCCGCCGACGGTTACGAAAAGCTGGGGCTCATGGAGCGGGGCATAGACGCGGATCTGTTCCACCCGCGTCACCGCGACGAGCGGCTGCGCGAGCAACTGGGCGTCACGCCCGATCAACTGCTGGTTACCCTGGTGGCGCGCATGGCGCCGGAAAAGAATCTCCATCTCGCCTTCTCGGCCTTCCGCGCCATTCAGCAGACCTGCCCCGGCGCCCGTTTCCTGCTGGTCGGAGATGGTCCAGAACGAAAGCGCCTGCAACGGCTGCATCCCGACTGCCTCTTCGCCGGCATGCGGAGCGGGGTCGACTTGGCGCAACACTACGCCAGCAGCGATCTCTTTCTGTTCCCCAGCACCAGCGAGACCTTCGGCAATGTGATCCTCGAAGCCATGGCCTGCGGTCTGCCGGTGGTGGCCTTCGATTACGCCGCCGCGCGCGAGTACATCCGCTCCGGCGAGAACGGCATCGCCGTGACCCTGGACGACAACGACGCCTTTATCGCCGCCGGCGTCAAGCTGGCGGGTGACGCCGGGCTACGCCGCCGCATGGGAGCCGAAGCCAATCGGACGGCTCACAGCCTCAACTGGGAGCAGGTGGTGGGACAACTGCATCGGACCATTCATAAGATCCTTCACGAGGTGCGCCATGAAACTGCTCCATCAGTTTAACGATGCCGAGATACCCCTCTGCCTGCTCTTCAACCGCATCAATACCTGGCAGCGGGTCAGCCGCTTCTTCGCCGCCGTCAGCCGCCTGGGCGACGGGGTCTTCTGGTATGTGCTGATGGCCATGCTGCCGGTGCTCTACGGATGGGAGGCAGCCGGCGTCTCCCTGCACATGGCCCTGGTTGGGCTGGTGGGGCTTTTCTTCTACAAGCTGCTGAAGAGCAAGACCGCGCGGGTCCGCCCCTACAACCACAGCGGCGACATCTTCCAGAACGTCGCCGCGCTGGACCAGTTCAGCTTCCCCTCCGGCCATACCCTGCACGCGGTCGGCTTCAGTTGGGTGCTGTTGCACTACTACCCCGAATGGGCCGTGCTGGTGGTCCCCTTCGCAGTGCTGGTCGCCCTGTCGCGCATGGTCCTGGGGCTGCACTACCCCAGCGACGTGGCAGCCGGCGCCCTCATGGGGGCGAGTTTGGCCCAGGGGAGCATCTGGCTGTTTTCCGCGACCCTTTGATTTTTACCTGTGATGACCGATTCCATGAGCAATCTCTTGCATCTCCCCGCCGCCACGGCCCCTTGGCATACCCCGGAGCGCGTCGCCGTGTTGATTCCTTGCTACAACGAAGAGGCCGCCATCGGCCAGGTAGTGCATGACTTCCGCGCCGCCCTGCCCGAGGCGGCGGTCTATGTCTACGACAACAACTCCCGCGACGGCACCCGCGAGGCGGCGGCAACGGCGGGCGCCATCGTGCGCACCGAGCCGCGCCAGGGCAAGGGCAACGTGGTGCGGCGGATGTTCGCCGACATCGACGCCGATATCTATGTGCTGGTGGACGGCGACGACACCTACCACGCCGCCAGCGCCCCGGCCATGATCGAACGGCTGCGCGCCGCGCAGCTGGACATGGTGGTGGGCTGCCGCGAGTCGGGCGAGCAGGCCGCCTATCGCCGGGGCCACCGCTTCGGCAACGCCCTGCTGACCGGCTTTGTCGCCACCCTCTTCGGCCGCCAGTTCAGCGACATCCTCTCCGGCTACCGGGTCTTCTCGCGCCGCTTCGTCAAGACCTTTCCGGCCATCTCCGCCGGGTTCGAGACCGAGACCGAGCTGACCATCCACGCCCTGGAACTGCGCATGCCGGTGGACGAGGCCGTCACCCCCTACCGCTCGCGGCCGGAGGGATCGGCCAGCAAGCTGAACACCTATCGCGACGGTTTCCGCATCCTCCTCACCATCCTCAAGCTGTTCCGCAGCGAACGGCCGTTGGAGTTCTTTTCCCTGGCCGGGGCGATCCTCGGCTTGCTGGCCCTGATCCTGGCCGCGCCGCTCTTCGTCACCTATATCGAAACCGGCCTGGTGCCGCGCTTTCCCACCGCCATCCTGGCCACCGGGTTGACGATCCTCGCCTCCCTCAGCATGGCCTGCGGTCTGATCCTGGACACGGTGACGCGCGGACGGCAAGAGCTGCGCCGTCTCAATTATCTGGCCTGTCCGCCGCCGGGTTGATGAAAAACGTCCCTGTTTTTCCCCCTGCGGGCGCCGTGTCGGCGTCCAAATCTGCTCCTGGCAGATTTGTGAAGATGCGGTTTCTGCGTTTTTGCCTGGTTGGCTGCGTCGGCTTTCTGCTCGATGCCGTTGTCCTTCAGGGCCTGATGGCACTGGGGCTGGACCCGCTTGTGGCGCGGATTTTCTCCTATCTGGCGGCCGCGACAGGGACCTGGCTGCTCAACCGCCGCTATACCTTCGACGCAGATCCCCAGCGCGGCCTCTGGCGAGAATGGACCCGCTACCTGGCGGTGAACGGCCTGGGCGGTGGCATCAACTACCTCTGCTTCGCCCTGGCCCTCATGACCCTGGATGCGGTTCGCGCCCAGCCGGTCCTGGGTGTGGCCCTGGGTTCCGCCGTGGCGCTGGTCTTCAACTACCTGGCCAACAAACACCTGGTGTTTCGCGGCGAACCCATGAAAAACCCCGCACAGGCCGCGAAAAACTGGAGCATTCCCCAACGATGAACACAAACAGCTCCCCCGCAGAGACAGCATCCGCCGACCGCTGGTGGCTGCTTTGGATGCTGACGACCCTGGTCCTCTGCTGGCCGGCCCTGTGGAACGGCCATCCCCTCTTCTTCTACGATTCGATGGACTACATCCGCTCCGCCTTCACCCTGACCCCGGCACACTATCGGACGCTTCCCTACAGCCTCTTCCTGGCGGGACCGGAACAAATGGGTACCCTTTGGGCCGTGGTGTTGTCGCAGGCCGCCATCGGCGCCTATGTGCTGGTGGAGCTGTTCCGCGCCCTGCTGCCGCCCCAGCGGAGTCCCTGGCTATTCTTGACCTGTCTGCCGTTTCTGGCGTTGGGAACCGGCCTGCCCTGGTTCTCCAGCCAGGTAATGCCCGACTTCTTTACCGGCATCATGCTGGCCGGGTTGGGGCTGCTGTTGCTGGCACCCCTCTCCCCGGCTCGGCGCCTGGCGCTGATCCTTATCACCCTGACCGCGATCAGCGCCCATGCCTCCCACCTGCCCACAGCCCTCGCCGTAGCCCTCGCGGGCCTATTCATGGCCTGGCGCGGGGTTGCAGCGGTGAAGGCCGGATGGGTCCTGGGCGTGGTCCTCTCGGGCATCCTGGTGACGCCGGTCAGTCACTACCTTGCCACCGGCGAGGCCTACATGAGCCGCAACGCGCCCATCATGGCCCTGGCCCGGCTCATCCGCGACGGCGAGGCACAACGCTATCTGCGCGAGGTCTGCCCCCAGGCCGGCTACCGTATCTGCGACTATCAGGACCAATTGTTTGCCGGACCCAACGGGGCCAACGACTTTCTCTGGCAGCGCGGTTCCGCCTTCGAACAGATGGGCGGCTGGCAGGCGTGGGGGACCATCGGCCCGGAGGCGCGGCAGATCGTGATTGGGTCCTGGCTCGCCCATCCCGGCTCCAATCTGCGTGCCGCCTTGGGTAATTGGCTGGAGCAGCTTGCCAGATTCGGTACCGGCAGCGGCATGGGGCAGGACATCTGGCACGCGGCCCCCTTGCAGGATGTGGTGCAGCACTACTTCCCCAACGAGATCGCCCGTCAGACCGCCGCCCGTCAATACGTCGAAGACCTGCGTCTCAAGGGGCTCAGTCTGGTCCACCAGACAACCATCGGACTCGCCATGGCGCTGGGGCTGATCCTGGCCCTCCGCAACCGGGGGCCGTCAACCCCGGCCAGCCGCTTCTTCTGGCTGCTCGTGCTCGCCACCCTGACCAACGCCGCCGTCACCGGCATCGTCTCCAACCCCGACGACCGCTACCAGGCGCGTCTGGTGTGGCTGTTCGTGCCGGCCTTGTGGTTTCTGTGGAGCGTGCGCCGATGTGAAAAAGGAGGGGCGCCGTAGAGGGGGTTAATGTACTTCGGGGCGGTCAACCCAGTAATCCGGCCTACGTGACTGGTGGGCGATGGCAAATACATCGATCAGCCCTGTATTCACCCGGTAATACACCAAATAGGGAAAACGCGGAACAATAGACCGCCGAATCTGCAAATGCGGATGGGACAAGTAGCTGGAGTATGGATTGACGGCAATTTTGTCAATGGTTTGTTCAAGAACATCCAGATACTCTGTCCCCAATCCGGTCAACTGTTCTTCGTAATAGGCAGCCGCATCAATCAACTCTTGCTGCGCCGCCGGATGGATGACGATCATGCAAGTTGCTCTCTCGCCGCCTTGAATACATCATCTTTGGGTATCATTCTAACTTTGCCTGAGTCAGCTTCGTTGACGCGGCGGGTTAGCTCCTCGTTCCAACTTTTATCGATGTGATCTTGCCACTGACGGTGTTTGGTGATTAATCCATCATCCGCAATGTAAAGGATGGCTTTCATTTTCAACCATTGGCTGAAATTATCCCGCTCATGGTCATCTTCGCTGTCGGTGACAGCCTGTAGCCACTGACGTACAACTGCATGGGAATCCTGCGTGTCGGGTGACTTGCCCATTTTCAATGCCAGCAACTCGCAGATGGTTGAGTCGAGTGTGACGGTGGTGCGGGCAGTTCCCCGCTGGATATGGTAGCGGTTCATGGGATTTCTCTTGGATAGATATATATCCAAACTGTAGGCGGATTGTGGGTAGTTGTAAACGGTATGTCTCCAGTTCCCCTTTGCTTCCTTTTTCCTCTTTTTAAGTCATCTTCTGGCGTGAGATTCTTTTTGGGGAAGGTCGAGGGTGTGCAGTGCATCGTGCCTCGCTTCTCTCAACCAGGTGGCGAACCCGATCATGGAGTCGGACAACTGAAACGCATCCAGCGCCAAATCCCTACGACGCCTTCCGATAATGGCCCAACAAGGCATAGCGGCCAGGCAGGAATCGCATCTGAAGTTCATCGCCCCGCTGCCCGGCGAGCTGTTGGAGGTAGCCAGGGAGTTCGGGATCGGGATGGACCTGGAACCAATCGAGCCAGGTGAGCAGCATGCCCCGGAACCAGCGGGGCATTGCCTGCTGATCGGCGAAATCGACGATGTGGATCGCTCCGCCCGGCTTGAGCAGCCGCAGGGCCTGTTTCAGGGCGCTCCGCCAGCCGGGGATCATGGAGAGGACGTAGGAGAAGAGGATGTGGTCGAAGGGTTCATCCAGGCCGAAGTCCCGGTAGCTCACCTGATTCGCCAGCCCTTGGCGTAGCGGGATGCTGTCTCCGCCGATGTTTTTGTGGGCGGTAGCCAGCATGGTGCCGGAGGCGTCCAGTCCAAAGAGCCGGGCGCCGGGGTGGCGCCGGGCGAGACCGATGAGATTGCGCGCCGTGCCGCAGCCGATCTCCAGCAGGGTTTCACCCTCCCTCAGCGGGATCTCATCCAGCAGTTGGTCGCGCCCCAGCAGGTAGTATTTCCGCGACAGATCATAAACATACCGCTGGTAACGGTAATGCCGGTCCATTTGCGCCATGGCGTCCATGTCAGCCGGCCTTGCGGTAGAGGTGGAAGCCGCCGTAGATGGCGGAACGGTCCTGCTGGAAAAGGGTTTTCGAGGTCTCGGCCTCGTAGCTGAAGCGGGCCAGCAACTCCGGCGGCAAGGCCGAATCCAAGGGCGATTCAGCCGCTGCGGTGCGGAAGATGACCCGCGTCCCCGGTTTGCCGGTCCGCTCCACCTCGCGCCACAACTGACACAACACCTCGTCGCTCATCCAATCCTGGGCATCGAGGAAGACGAAACGGTCGTAGCTGTGGGCCGGTTGTTCCCGAAGAAAATCGATCATCGAGCCAAGCTGGGTGTCCACCTTGCCCAACTGGCCGCGGATCAGGTCGTAGTTGTCGGCGCGCAGATAGGGCGGGATCGCCTGGCGCTTCACATGGTCGTAGCTGTGGCTGAACCCCTGCCAGGCGAAGTAGTTGTCCTGGATGGGGAACTGGCAGGCCAGCCGCTCGACCCGCTCGCGGTATTGGCCGATCAGGTCGCCCTGGGCCTTCATCGCCTTGTATTGCTGGGGCGGTATGCCGAGGCTGAACACCGACACCGGCAGCTTGCCCAGGAACTTCACCAGCCGGTTATCGAAGAAGGGGGCGATGTGCCGCTGGAATATGGCCTTTTGCTCGTCCAGGGATTGGGCGCTCAGCAGCCGCTCCGGGTGATAGTGGGTGCGGCGGGCGATGCCGTGCAGGAGACGCATGAAATAACCGAAGCGCGAATGACGATACAGCCCGTCGCGGAACATGTGCAGGCGCTTGCGGCCGACCATGCTTCGCCCCTCCCAGAAGGCATCCAGTTCCGCGTCGAGGTGGGGCCGGATGTAACGCTCGTAATTCTCCAGATTACCGGCGCCGTCGGCATAGCCAAAGAAGTCGTAGAAGGCGGCGTGATCCGGCAGGTGCTTCATGGCCGCCAGCTTCAGGCGAGTCAGGGAGAGATGGTAAGGATTCAGGTCGATGGCGGTGATGTGGGCTGGGGATGCCGCCAAATAATTGAGCACATTGCAGCCGCCGGAGGCGATGCACAGCACCCGGCTTTCGGGCGTCAGCGCCAGGGCCTGCAAATCCACCGCCGGGTCTTCCCAGATCTGGTTGTAGATGAAGCTGTTGAACCAAAGGCTGAACAGGCGTTGCTGCATCCCCATCAGGGTGGTGGGGGCATGCTGATGGACCGCGTTGCGAAGCGCCTTGGAAATTGCCGACATGGGTGGCCCTCTGATATGTATGGAATCGATCGGGCAGGCTAACAAGGTGATGTGACGGATTTGTGATCGCCGGTGGCGGATGGAAGGACCCCATTCGATACCCCTGCCGGATGCCGCACCCCGTATAATCCCCCCATGGCCATGCAATCCGACAGAGACCGTCTCTACGCCGAGCCGCTGGAGCGGGTAAGCGATTTCGTCTTCGACGCCAAAGTCGCCGAGGTCTTTCCCGACATGATCAACCGCTCGGTGCCGGGTTACGGGACCGGAGCCTATCGGCCTCTGCGGTAACGAGGTCGGGGTGGGAAATCCTGTCTCCGCCGAGCGGCAAGAGGCGATCCGGCGTGGCTTGATGGAACTCCACCCCTGGCGCAAGGGACCTTTCCAGCCCCGATCAGGGCTTATTCGTTAGGCGGTGAATCCGCATCAAGGGTAGCCATTTCGGCAAGCAGCGTCTCCGGCGCAATGTCCTGTTCGTGAGGCCAGGTAACTGCCCCAAACAGAATGCCTACCTGATTGAAGTAATGCACATCCCGAAGCTCGCGAAATACGCCAAAATCAAGATAGGGCTGAAGGTCAAAAACCCCCTTTCGCCCATCTTCGATCTCGACATAAATACGATAGTCAGGCAGCGGTTTAACGGATTTGACATCCCAGTACATGGTATTACCTCACAGGGGATCGATTTTGTAGGGGTTCTCGCCACTGACCGCTAGATCCCAATCGGCAATCAGCTCATCGCGGTGGAGCTCGATCCATGCCTGTACCAACCTCAACTGTTTGCGAGGCAACTCGCCGGAGAGAACCTCACCATCTCCGATGCCAACGGATGCCTCAAATTCGGCATACTTCGCGTGGATATGCGGCAGATTGTGATGTTTATTGTCGAGGAGATACAGGCGAATGATGATCCCGTAAAACATGGAAATGATTGGCATGGATAGAATTCCTTAATTATTACTACATGGCCTGCTCTCGCCCAACGTCCGAATCCAGGGACACGCAGCCAATCGGCGGCGTGTCCCTTGCGATGAAGTGTTGGGTTATTGATCTGCATTTAATTCGAGCCTGACCCCTTTAGTTGAGGGTTTTCTCATTTACCCTTAATAAACTTGACTTGCTTTCTATCATTTTTAGATTCCCGCCAAATTTCTATTCTTAATTGCTCCCTCGGTGGTTTTGGCTTTGGCCTAGGACTTCGAGGAGTGCTCGGTAATTCTTGTAATTCGCCTTCCTCCCAGTCGTCCTGAACCAAGCTAAGCTGCTCAGGATATGCGGGAGCCTTCTCTAATTGAATCCTCATTTCATCCACAAAGGCTGTATTTTCTGCAAGCTCGTCGCCTAACATTTTTTCAAACTCATACATGGCTTCATCGACTGACATTGAACCGCTACGAACTGCTTCGAATAAACGCCTCATTGAAGAAACTGCGCCCGCGTTCGTCCTTTTGGTTGCACGGGTACTGTTTCCACCGACTGGAGACTTGGCTGCCTGAAAGAGTTGCTCACCTATGTACGTGACTTGATTATAAATTGCTTCCAACCCGCCTATAAAATCACCGTAATTTCCTATCCCAAAGTAAAGTACGCTTGCGGCTACCGCGATTTTACCCTTTCCTTTTATTGATCCTTCTTCAACTTCAAGGGATATGGCGTAGTCATCAAAGAGCAACACACTAATGATTCCACCTTCCCAAACATCGAATAGATTCGTTGAATAGAATTCGAATTCTTCAGGCGGCAAGCTTGGCACATGAATTTCGAAACTTGTTTGTCCTATATTCAGCATGTTCCGTTATGTATCCCTATGCACCTATTAACCCTAACATTGTATTCATCCGCCGCCCCGTGCGGCAGAAAACCATCTACATATATATATGGAACCATCCATATGTAGATAAATCCATATACATCTATATGAATCCATGTCTATGTAGATGCTTCCATATGTATCTCATCAAAGGGGCCAGTCTCGAATAAAATTTCGTGGGTGTCGCCATGCCTGCATTCGCTCGATTCGCGTGGGGGAAAATGTAGCACAGACTGAGGCAGCGGCAACCATGGTGGCCTGCACAATGGTGACCTGCGCCGAGGGCGTATGTCTCAACCCAACGATCATGGGGCGAGTCGAGCCACCCCGAGAAATGAAAGGCCGCCTCGCCCCTTGATCGTTCCCCCTCCCCAACCCGCCCCTACGGCTGATGATTTTCGGTAACCGATCGAGTAACGTGACAAAGGGGCAACTTCTCAATAACCCCGTGCCCATGGGAAGTGGAGTCCAGCCCTGGGGCTGGTCGTCACTCCCACGCCAAGGCGTGGACTCCTGTAGCAATGAAGGGCAACGGGTGGTTATTGAGAACTTACGCAAAGCGGATCTAATCGCTTGAATTTCCATACGTTACCTTGCGATCTTTGCGGTTAAATGCCGGATTCAGGATAATCCCCCCATGACCATGCAATCCGACAGAGACCGCCTCTACGCCGAGCCGCTGGAGCGGGTAAGCGATTTCGTCTTCGACGCCAAGGTCGCCGAGGTCTTTCCCGACATGATCAACCGCTCGGTGCCGGGTTACGGGACCATCATCCGTATGATCGGCCTGCTGGCCGCGCGGCATGTGGGGCCCGGCGGCCGCTGCTACGACCTGGGCTGTTCCCTGGGGGCCTCGGCCCTGGCCATGGCGCGGGGCATCGAGGCGCCCGGCTGCCGCATCCTGGCGGTGGACAACTCCCCCGCCATGCTGGCGCGGGCGAGGGGCGAGCTGATCAAGGCCGGCCCGGCGACACCCATCGACCTGATCTGCGCCGACATCCGGGATGTGCGGATTCGCCGCGCATCTATGGTGGTGCTCAACTTCACCTTGCAGTTCATCCCGCCCGGCGAACGGGATGAACTGCTGCGGGAGATCCACGACAACCTGCTGCCCGGCGGTATCCTGGTGCTGTCGGAGAAGATCGCCTTCGCGGACGAGGGGTTTCAAACGCTCTTTTCCGACATGCATCATCAGTTCAAAAAGGACCAGGGCTACAGCGACTTGGAGGTCAGCCAGAAGCGGCAATCTCTGGAACGGGTCCTGTTGCCCGAGACCCTGGACGGCCACCGAGCGCGCCTGGCTCGGGTGGGTTTCCGGCGCCAGGCGGTCTGGTTCCAGTGCTTCAATTTCGTCTCCCTGCTGGCGGTGCGCTGATGTACCGCCGTTTTCTGGAACAGGCTGCGGGCACTGCCCTGGAACCCTTCGCCGGGATGCTGGTGGAACGGTCGCTCCGGGTGTGGAACGAGCAGCCCCACGGCGAACTGCCGCGCTGGCGGCAGGCAATCGGGGGTCTGCCGGTGTCGGCACCGGAGCCCATCGGCCTCTGCGGTAACGAGGTCGGGGTGGGAAATCCTGTCTCCGCCGAGCGGCAAGAGGCGATCCGGCGTGGCTTGATGGAACTCCACCCCTGGCGCAAGGGACCTTTCCGCATCCATGGCGTCCAGATCGATGCCGAGTGGCGATCCGATCTCAAATGGGGCCGCCTGGCGGGCCATATCGCCCCCCTGCGGGATCGGCTGGTGCTGGACGTGGGCTGCGGCAACGGCTATTACGCCTGGCGCATGCGCGGGGCCGGCGCCCGGCTGGTGGTCGGTATCGACCCGACGCAGTTGTTCATCCAGCAGTTCGAGGCCATCCGCCACTTCCTGGGTGGCGAACACCCGGTCCACCTCTTGCCCCTCGGGATCGAGGACCTGCCCGGCGGCATGGGGGTCTTCGATACGGTCTTCTCCATGGGGGTCTTCTACCACCGCCGTTCCCCCATCGACCACCTGATGGAACTGCGCGGCCTGCTGCGGAGCGGCGGGCAACTGGTGCTGGAGACCCTGGTGATCGCGGGCGGGGCAGGGGAGGTCCTGGTCCCGGCCGACCGCTACGCCAAGATGCGCAACGTCTGGTTCATCCCCTCGCCCGCGACCCTGGTGGCTTGGCTGGCGCGGGTGGGATTCCGCGATCCCCGCGTGGTGGACATCACCCCGACTCGGGCGACAGAACAGCGGGCGACCGAATGGATGCGGTTCGAATCCCTCGCCGATTTCCTCGACCCGGACGACCCCGGCCGCACCATCGAGGGCCACCCGGCCCCGGTGCGCGCCCTGGTGCTGGCCGAGAGCCCTTGAATGGCCCCGCGCCTTCAGGAACTGGACTACCCCGAGGACTCCGCCGATCTGTTCGAGTCCCTGGCCGATGAGCCCTGGGCGGTATTCCTCGACAGCGGCCGGGGCCTGGGGCGCTACGACATCCTCGCCGCCCGGCCCATCGAGACCCTGACCACCTGGGGCGCCCGGACCCTGATCGAGGGGCCGGGCGGAATCTCTTCTTCAACGGGGGACCCCTTCGATCTGTTGCGCCAGGCCCTGGCCAAACATGCCCCTGGAGAGGAAACCGGCTGGCCCTTCGCCGGCGGCGCCATGGGTTTCTTCGGCTACGATCTGGCCCGGCGCATCGAACGGCTGCCGGACCGGCACGGGGCCGGCGGTCCCTTTCCCGACATGGCCTTCGGCATCTATCCCTGGGCGCTGGTGGTGGACTACGAGAAGCGCCGCGCCGCCCTGCTGGCCCAGGACGGCATACTGTCCGAGGCCGAATGGCAGGAGCTGGTCGAACGCTTCCGCTCCCTCCCGCCGCGACGGTGGCGGGAACCACTCCGGGCGCGCGGGTCCATCGCCGTGGCGCCGGACCGGACCGGCTACGGCGCGGCATTCAAAACGATTCAAGGCTATATCCGCGACGGCCACTGCTATCAGATCAACCTCGCTCGTCACTTCCGGGCCGACGCCGAGGGAGACCCCTGGGCCGGTTACCGGCGGTTGCGGGGCCTCTCTCCCGCGCCCTACGGGGCCTTCTTCCGCATGCCCCAGGGCTGCCTGCTCTCCGCCTCGCCCGAACGTTTTCTGACACTGAAAGACGGCCGGGTGACCACCAGCCCCATCAAAGGGACCCGCCCCCGCCATGCCGATCCCGTCCGGGACGCCGCCCTGGCCGAGGAGCTGCGCCACAGCGCCAAGGACCGGGCCGAGAACCTGATGATCGTCGATCTGTTGCGCAACGACCTGGGACGCAGTTGCCGGCTGGGCTCCATCCGCGTTGACGAGTTGTTTCGGGTCGATTCCTACGCCACCGTGCATCACCTGGTCAGCGACATCAGCGGGAACTTGGGGGCAGGGGAGGACGCCCTGAGCCTGATGCGCAACAGCTTCCCGGGCGGCTCGATCACCGGCGCGCCCAAACTGCGGGCCATGGCCATCATCGAGGAGCTGGAACCGGCGCGGCGCGGTCCCTACTGCGGCAGCCTGGCCTACATCGGCTTCGACGGCGCCATGGATTCCAACATCCTGATCCGCACCCTGACGCACCGCGAGGGCCGGATCGGGTTCTGGGCCGGCGGCGGCATCGTCGCCGACTCGACGGAGCAGGCGGAATTCGAGGAGACGGAACAGAAGGCCCTGGCCCTGCGCAAGGCCATCAAGCCGGATGACTGAGCCAGAAGCGGCGCCAGCGCCACTCGCTGATGATGGGGTATGCGCCAATCGCGGCCACCAGTGCGCCCAAGACGAGGAATAGGCCACCCAGCAGGGCAATCCCGCCACCGATCAGGTTGAACCAGAGACCGAAACCGATCCGGATGGGGGACATGGGCTGGAAAGCCCCGGCCATCCGCCCCAGGGCCAACAGCAGGACGCCATCCGCCAGCAGAACGGCCAGGGAGTGGGGGCCGTTGGGGAGCAGGAGAAAAAGGGCGAGGAGGAACAGCCAGCCCAGGGCGAAGAAGAGGCCGGGGCGGCCGGTCATGAATGTCCGCAAGCGGGAATCCGCCTTGCGGCCTTCCGTGGAGACGGGGATGGAGATGCACATGGGGGGATTTAACCATGGCGTCCCGCCCGCTCGAATCAGAATCATCAATCCCGAGAGAGAAGGGCATGAACAAGGGTCCAAGGCGATGGCTGAACTGGCTGGTGGAGGGGCTGCTCCTGGCCGCCCTGCTCATCGGCATCCACTTCTGGCAGACGCGAAACCTGGCCGATGGCCCAGCGCCACCCTTGCCGGACGAGGGCTGGGAGAGACTCCACTGGCCGGCGGAACCCGTCGGCGACAGGCCCTTGCTGGTCCATTTCTGGGCGAGCTGGTGCCCCCTCTGCCGTCTGGAACAGGGCAGCATCCAGTCGATCGCCCAGGACCACGCAGTCATCACCATTGCCTCCCATTCCGGAGACTTGGCCGAGGTGCGGGACTACATGGCGAAGGAAGGCATCCGCTTTCCGACGATCATCGACGAAACGGGCGAACTGGCGGCCCAATGGGGTGTCCGGGGATACCCCGCCTCCTTCGTGATCGACCGGGCGGGGCGCATCCGCTTCAAGACCCAGGGACTCGGCACGGGCTTGGGGCTGCGGTTCAGGCTGTGGCTGGCGGACTGAAGGGCCGGTAGCTCCGTTTCGGATCAGCTAACATTACCCATGAAGAGATGTTTGACATTGAAAGGGGCATTGCAATGAAAATCCTGGAAATCCTGGCCAAGCTCGGCATCCTCCGCTACGGCGCTACCGCCGCGACCTACACCAGCGCAAAGGACAGGCCCGTGGAATTCATGATGGATGGGGTCTTCAACGCCGAGCGGGATCTTGTGTCCTTCAAAGGCGACGAGGCGACCCGCTCCCAGTTCTGCACCCACTGCGGCGCTTCCTTCGAGGAGGGGGCGAAATTCTGCACCGGTTGCGGGAAGGCGCGTTAGCGAAAATCATCAGCCGTAGGGGCGGGTTTGAAACCCGCCCCTACATTGGGGACCTGCGTTGGGTCAGGCATTACCCAACAACGAATCCAGATGGGCTCCGACGCTCCGTTTCAAGGCGGAGAGGTTGTAGCCCCCCTCCAGGGCCGAGACGATACGGCCTTCGCAGTGTTTGTCGGCCAGCCGACGCAGCTCTCCCGTGATCCATTGATAGTCGTTCTCGCGCAGGCGCAGTTGAGACATCTCGTCCTCGGCATGGCCGTCGAAGCCGGCGGAGATCAGGATCAGTTGCGGCCGGAAGGCATCCAGGGCCGGCAGCCACTGTTCGCCGATGACCTTGCGGAAGACCTCGCCGCCGGTCCCGGCCGGAAAGGGGGTCTTGATAACGTTGGCGGCGCAGTGGTTCAGGTCGGTGTAGGGGTAGAAGGGGTGCTGGAAGCTGGAGAGAAAGAGCACCCGCTCGTCGCCTTCGAAGATGTCCTCGGTGCCGTTGCCGTGGTGGACATCGAAGTCGCAGATGGCGATGCGCTCTAGCTTGTACTGGTTCAGGGCGTGGGCGGCACCGACGGCAATGTTGTTGAAGATGCAGAAACCCATGGCCCGGTCCCGCTCCGCATGGTGGCCGGGCGGCCGCACGGAGCAGAAGGCCCTTCTCACATCGCCCTGCATGACCGCATCGACCGCGCCGATGACGGCCCCGGCGGCACGCAGGGCAGCCTCCAAACTACAGGCATTCATCAGGGTGTCACCGTCGAGGGCTATCAACTCATCCCCGGCGGGCGCGACGGCGAAGATGTGGTCGATGTAGCCGCTGTCGTGAACGGCGGCGAGCTGCTCGCGGCTGGCCTTGGGCGCGTCCATGTGGTGCAGGACAAAGCCGAGCCCAGAGGCGACGATCCTGTCGTTGATGGAGCTGAGGCGTGACGGGCGCTCGGGATGACCCTCCCCCATCTCGTGGTCGTAGCAATAGGGGTGTGAGAAGAATGCAATTGGCATGGTGCCTCTTTTCAGTTACATCGATTTCAATTTCAATCTAACAATCCCATTTCTCGTTTGCGCGAAACAAATTCAGGGATTTAGTTTCAATGTTACGTCACTTCCAAAGGGTAATGCAGTATGGGTCCCCACTTTCTTGACAGTCTTTTTTCCCCCCAGGCCATCGCCGTTTTCGGCGCCAGCGAGCGCCCAGATTCCGTCGGCATGCGCATCTTCCGCAATCTGCTGGACGGGGCTTACTCTGACCGGGTCTATCCCCTCAACCCGAACCGTGAGTCGGTGCAGGGACGCGCCTGTTTCAAGACACTGAACGACACCGGCGCGCCGGTCGATCTGGCCATCATCGCCACCCCGGCCCCGGCCGTGAAGGAAGTCATCCGCCAGTGCGGTGAATACGGCGTCAAGGTGGCGGTGGTCCTGTCGGCGGGTTTCCGGGAAGTGGGCGAGGTGGGACAGCGGATGGAGCAGGAGTTGAAGGAGATGGCGGCGCTCTACAACCTGCGCCTGGTGGGTCCCAACTGCCTGGGCTTCATGCGCCCGCCCAAGGGGATAGATGCCACCTTTCTCAACTCGCCGGCCACCCCCGGCAAACTGGCCCTGGTATCCCAGTCCGGCGCCCTCTGCACGGCCATCCTGGACTGGGCGGCGCCGCACAAGATCGGCTTCTCGGCCGTGGTGTCCATGGGCAATGCCGCCGATGTGGATTTCGGCGATCTGCTCGATTTCCTGGCCCTGGACCCCCATACCCACGCGATCCTGCTCTACATCGAAGGCATCAGCCATTCCCGCCGCTTCATCAGCGGGCTGCGGGTGGCATCGCGCATGAAGCCCATCGTGGTGCTCAAGGCGGGGCGCAACGAGGGGGGATCGAAGGCCGCCGCTACCCATACCGGCGCGCTCATCGGATCTGATGCCGTCTTTGCCGCTGCCCTGGAGCGTGCCGGTGTGGTGCGCGCCTATTCCATCGGACAACTGTTCGCGGCGGCCGAGTTGCTGACCTCGGGGACAAAGGTCAAGGGGAACCGGCTGGCCATCGTTACCAACGGCGGCGGCCCCGGTGCCCTGGCGACCGACCGCGCCGAGGAGGTGGGGGTCCGGATGGCGGAGCTTGCGCCCGAGACCCTGGAACGGTTCAATCAACTCCTGCCGGCACACTGGTCCCATGGCAACCCGGTCGATATCCTCGGGGACGCCCCGCCGGAACGCTACGGCCAAGCGGTGGAATATTGCCTGGAGGACAAGAATTGCGACGGGGTGCTGGCCCTGTTGACGCCCCAGGCCATGACCCAGCCGACACAGGCGGCCGAGTCGATCGCCCGGTCCATGAAGAAGTTTCCCGGCAAGCAGGTGCTGGCTTGCTGGATGGGTGAGACCAGTGTCGCCGAAGCGCGTCTCCGGATGTCTGAACTGGGACTGCCCCATTTTCTGACCCCGGAGCGGGCGGTCGAGGCCTTCAGCTACCTGGCCAAGCACCAGCGCAATCAGCGGCTGTTGCTGCAAATGCCTGAACCCATCAGCGACCAGCGTGTCCCCGACGTGGAGGGTGCGCGTCTGATCATCGAAGGGGTGTTGGCCGAGGGACGGGAGATGCTCTCCGATATCGAGTCCAAGGCCATTCTCGCCGCCTTTCATATCCCCACGGTGCCGAGCCGGGAGGTCCATTCGGCCAACGAGGCCTTGATCGCGGCGGAGTCCCTGGGATTTCCGGTGGCGCTCAAGATCAGCTCGCCCAATATCAGCCACAAATCGGATGCCGGGGGGGTTGAGCTGAACGTGGCCAGCGCCCCGGATGTGCGTTCGGCCTACGCCAATCTGATCGACCGCGTGAAGATCAATCGGCCCCATGCCGAGATCCGGGGCGTGTCGGTGGAGGCCATGGTGACCACCCCCCATGCCCGCGAACTCATGGTGGGCGTGGTGCGCGACCCGGTATTCGGTCCGGCGATCAGCTTCGGCGCCGGCGGCACCGCCGTCGAAATTCACCGGGATAGCGCGGTGGCGCTGCCCCCGCTGAATGAGATCCTGGCGCGGCGCCTGATCGAGGGAACCCGTGTCGCCAGATTGCTGGAGCCCTTCCGCCACATGCCCGCGGTGGACCTCGATGCCGTCCTGCATGTGCTGCTGCGCGTCTCGGAGATGGTTTGCGAATTGCCCCATCTGGTGGAGCTGGACATCAATCCCCTCCTGGCCCACGAGAACGGGGTGATCGCGGTCGATGCCCGCATGCTGGTCAAGCGGCCCCGTGGCGGCAAAGAACCCTATTCGCACATGGCGATACACCCCTATCCCTCGCATCTGGTGTCGCGCTCCCAGTTGCCCGACGGGACCAACATCCTGATCCGTCCCATCCGGCCGGAGGACGCGCGCATCGAGCAGGAGTTCGTGCGCAAGCTGACCCCGCAAACCCGCTATCTGCGTTTCATGCAGTCCATCAAGGAGCTGACCCCGGAGATGCTGGTGCGCTTCACCCAACCCGATTACGACCGGGAGATGGCGCTGATCGCCATGCTGGAGAAGCAGGGCGTCGAGACCACCGAGGTCGGTGTGACCCGTTACAGCATCAGCCCCGATGGACATTCCTGCGAATTCGCCCTGGTGGTGAGCGACGACTGGCACAAGATGGGGATCGGCACCCTGCTGATGAACGCTTTGATAGAGGCAGCGCGCAACCGGGGCCTGAGCCTCATGGAGGGCGATGTCCTGGCCGAGAACAGCCATATGCTCGACCTCTGCGCGGAGCTGGGCTTCAGCATCCTCCCCTCCAAAGAGGACCCCGCGCTGCGGCTGGTCCGGCGGCGGCTGTAGAGGTTCCATTGAATCCGGTCCAGGGGTCTGAAACAATCGCCCCATGAAAAACATCAATATTTCTACCCTGGCGCGGATGAAGCGGGATGGCGAGAAGATCGCCATGCTGACCTGTTACGACGCCGGCTTCGTCCCCGCCCTGGAACAGGCGGGCGTGGATGTGCTGCTGGTGGGGGACTCCCTGGGAATGGTGGTGCAGGGGCATTCCAGCACATTGCCGGTCACCCTGGATCAGATGGTCTATCACACCGCCTGCGTGGCCCGCGCCCGCACCTGTGCCTTCCTCATCGCCGACATGCCCTTCATGAGCTATGCCGAACCCCGGCAGGCCCTGGATACGGCGGCCCGGCTGATGAAGGAGGGTGGCGCCCACATGGTCAAGCTGGAGGGGGGCGAGAGCCAGCTTCCCACGGTCAAGTCCCTCTCCGGCCAGGGCGTGCCGGTCTGCGCCCACTTGGGCCTGCAACCCCAGTCGGTGCATAAGCTGGGCGGCTACAGGGTGCAGGGGACCGATTCCGGTTCCGCCGGGGCCATGCGCCGGGATGCCCTGGCGCTGCAAGCGGCGGGGGCGCAGATGCTGGTACTGGAGTGCGTGCCAGCGGAACTGGCCCAGGAGATCAGCGGCCTGCTGGAGATCCCGGTGATCGGCATCGGTGCGGGCAGGGACTGCGACGGCCAGGTACTGGTGCTCTATGACGTGCTCGGCCTGACGCCGAGGATGCCCCGTTTCGCCAAGGACTTTCTCCAGGGACAGGGCTCCATCGCCGGGGCGGCGGCGGCCTTCGTGGAGGCCGTCCGCACCGGGACCTTTCCTGAGCCGGGGCAGGTGTTGCGATGATCTGCGTCGATACCATCGAATCCCTGCGCGCCCAGTTGGCCCAGTGGCGCCGGGCGGGGGATCGCATCCTCCTCGTGCCCACCATGGGGAATCTCCATCAGGGCCATCTCAAGCTGGCGCACGAGGCCAAGCGGCGGGGCGGTCGCCTAGTGGTCAGCATCTTCGTGAACCCCATGCAGTTTGGCGCGGGCGAGGACTTCGCCAGCTATCCCCGCACCCTGGAGCGGGACAGGGCGTTGCTGGAAACGGCCGGGGCCGATCTGCTCTTCACCCCCGATGAAAAAACCGTCTACCCGAGGGGACGGGCAGGGCATGTGGAGGTCAGCGTGCCCGGCCTCTCCGGTGAGTTGTGCGGCGCTTCCCGGCCCGGCCATTTCACCGGTGTCGCCACGGTGGTCTGCAAGCTCTTCCATATGGTGCAGCCGGACCTGGCCCTCTTCGGCGAAAAGGACTTCCAGCAATTATTGGTCATCCGCCGCATGGCCGCCGACCTGGACATACCGGTGGAGATCATCGGTGTGGCGACCGAGCGCGAGCCCTCCGGCCTGGCGATGAGTTCCCGTAACCAGTATCTCAGTGAGGATGAGCGGCAGCGGGCGGCCCTGTTGTACCGCGTGCTTCAAGGACTGGCCGAGGACTTGAAGCTTGGCGAGGCCGATTATCCCGCCCTGGAGCGCGAGGCGGCCCGGCGGTTGAGCGAAGGGGGATTCGCCCCGGATTATGTCAGCGTCCGCCGCGCGGCGGATCTGTCGGTGCCGGGACCGGAAGAGCCGGACCTCGTCGTGCTGGCGGCGGCTCGCCTGGGCAAGGCACGGCTGATCGACAATCTGCGGGTCGAGAGATGAGCCGCTTGAGCACCAAGTTTCTGGTAGCATAGCCCCATCCTTGCAGTGACGGATTGGGACCGAAGAGGATTATGAACATGCGGAGAAACCAGATGTTGCGATACGCCCTTTCATTGATCGTCTTGACCCTCAGCCTCTGGCCGCTGGCCCAGGCGGAGGGAGAAGGGGCTGCGGACGCGGACGCCAAGACCATGCAGGCGGGGCACGAAGCCTTTACCTCCGGCGATTTCAAAAAGGCTCTGGAAGTGTGGAAGCCCCTAGCCGAGAAAGGCAACTCCCAGGCCCAGTTCTACCTCAGTACCCTCTACTCCAACGGCGAGGGCATCGAACAGGATGTCTTTTCCGCCCTTTCCTGGCTGACCAGTTCGGCCCAGGCCGGTTATTCCGCTGCTCAGTTTAACCTGGGCAACCGCTACTACCATGGCCGCTGGGTGGAACAGGACCACCTCCGCGCCGCCCAGTGGTGGCGCAAGGCCGCCGAGCAGGGCGTACCCCAGGCCGCCTACAACCTCGGCAGCCTCTATTACCACGGCCAGGGTCTGAAGAAGAACAAGGACGAGGCCATGCGCTGGTATCGCAAGGCCGCCGAGCTGGGTTCCGATGAGGCGAAAAAGGTCCTTGCCAAGCTGGAACCGGGCCAGGCCGAACAGCCCCTGGCTGCGGATGCCGGCAGCAAGCCCAAATCCGAGGCCAAGGCAAAGGATAAGCCCAAAGCCAAGCCCAAGACCGAGACGGCCGCCAGCGCAAAGGCCGCCCCCGTCGATGTCCCCAAACCCAGCGAAACCCCTGCCGAGTCTGCCGTCGTCAAGGTCTCGACCCCGGCCGAGAGCAGCGAGTGGATCAAAGCGCAGCCGGCCAAGAACCTGGCCATCCAGGTCTACGCCGCCACCCAGCTCTCGGCGGTGGAGAGTTACATCAAGAAATTCAACGCCACCGACAAGATCGCCGTATTCGGTTTCGTGCGCGATGAGAAGCCCATGTATGCCGTGATCCAGGGCAGCTATGCGAGCAAGGCCGATGCCGACGCCGCCATGGCGAAGCTGACCGGCGTGTCCGCCTGGTTGCGGAGCTACGGCAGCATCCAGAAGCTCATGGTCGAATGAGAGGGGTTGAATTCGTTGATATTAAGGTCATAATTGCCGATCCTGTTTTTTGTTGTCGGATAGTCGGATGCAACTGACCCTTCTCAAGTGCAAGATTCACCGCGCCTGCGTTACCCACTCCGAGCTGGAGTATGAGGGTTCCTGCGCCATAGACCGCGATTTGCTGGAAATGGCCGGTATCCTGCCTTACGAGCAGATTCAGATCTATAACGTGGCCAATGGCGAGCGCTTCACCACCTACGCCATCGAGGCGGAGGCCGGTTCCCGCGTCATTTCCGTCAACGGCGCCGCCGCCCACAAGGCATCCCCCGGCGACCGCGTCATCATCTGCGCCTACGCCGTGCTGGACGAGGCCGAACTGGCCGGATTCAAGCCGATTCTGGTCTACACCAACGAGCGCAATCAGGTCATCCGTACCGGCGACCAGATCCCCGTTCAGGCTGCCTGATCCCCTTTCTCAATCGTCGTTCGACGGCTCTCTTCTGGGGCGGGATCTTTTCTTGTCCTGAAAGGCCGCGATCTGTTTGATGACTTCCTGATAGGGAATCGCTTCGAGGCTTCCGAAGTGATCGCGGCAGGCGCTGAGGGTGGTGTGAACGTCCCGGATCAGGATGGGGATGGGTTTTTCCGGGCGGAGCAGGGCATGGAGGCCGCGCAGTCCGCCCACTTGCAGCCGTAGGGTCTTGCCGTGGGCCAGAGGGGCTGTCTCCTGGTGCGTCTTCAGCACGAAGCGGGCCTTCTCCCGCAATATTTCCAGAAAATCGAAACAGAGCTGCTGGGCCTGGTCCGAGCGGCATTCGATTCCCTCGCGCTCGGCGATGCAGAAGCGGTCGGCCAGGCTGCAAGCACAGCGGCTGGTGAGGATGCTCGTCTCGAAGGCGCAGAAACACGCGCTGGTGTCGCGATAGGTCTGACGGAAGGCGTCCTGGTCCAAGGAATTACTCCCCCTGTTTGAAGCGGTGGATCAGCCGCCGGTCGCGCTTGCTGGGGCGGCCCTCGGTGTGCAGGGGCTGGGCATCTCGCAAAAGACGCTGTTCGGCGACAAGTGCCTTGCGCCTTTCCTGGTTCTCCTCGTCCTCCTCATAGAAGTGGATGGCCTCGGACGCTGGCCGCCGCTGGGACGGGAGCTGGGCGACCCGTATGTCCCACTCCAGGGAACCGATGCTGATCTGGAGGGACGTGCCGATGTGGACCTCCTTGCCCGGCTTGGCCCTTTGTCCGTTGACATGGACCTTGCCGCCATTGACCGCCTCCACCGCCAGTTTGCGGGTCTTGAAGAAACGGGCCGCCCAGAGCCACTTGTCGAGGCGCATGGCGGCGGGGGCGCCGTTCACGTCGGTTCTTCCTCGTCCTCGCCGTTGATTCCCAGGAGCGGGTCCAGCTCGCCCAGGGAGTCCAGTTCCGCCATGTCGTCGTAGCCGCCCACATGGTGGTCGCCGATGAAGATCTGCGGGACCGTCCTCCTCTGGCTGCGCTCCATCATTTCGCGCATCAGGGCACGATCGTTGTCGATCATGATCTCCTGGAAGGCCACGCCCTTGCGCTTCAGCAGGGCCTTGGCGCGGACGCAGTAG
Source organism: Gammaproteobacteria bacterium RIFOXYD12_FULL_61_37 (assembly GCA_001801995.1). Lineage (GTDB taxonomy): Bacteria > Pseudomonadota > Gammaproteobacteria > Chromatiales > Chromatiaceae > YD12-FULL-61-37. The sequence continues at coordinate 38,806 of MGZB01000038.1, forward strand.
GGGCAGACAGTGGTGCTGTAGACGACGACATTAGGCATTATTTGTTACTCCTCCGTTTAAACTCCCCCATCCTAGGGCTAGACTAGGAACTATTCAATGATCGGCATGGGCTTGAACCGGGAGGCGGAAATCATGAGCCGAGATGCATCGCCCAGGACAATCTATCTCAAGGATTACAGGCCACCTTCCTATCTGATCGATCAGGTCGATTTGCTCTTTACGCTGCGAGAGCGGGAGACGCGGGTCCATTCGCGCTTCCGGGTCCGGCTCAATCCGGCGGGGGAGGGCGGTCCCCTGGTGCTGGACGGGGAGGGCCTGAGGACCTTCGGCGTCTGGGTGGACGGCAAGGAGCTGGCGCCCGATGCCTATCAGTTGACCGATACCAGCCTGACCCTCCCCAATCCGGACAACAGGTTCATCCTGGAGACCGAGGTAGAACTCGCGCCCGAGACCAACACGGCCCTGGAGGGGCTGTATCGTTCAAACGGCATGTTCTGCACCCAGTGCGAGGCGGAGGGCTTCCGCAAGATCACCTGGTTCATTGACCGCCCGGACGTGATGGCGGCCTTTACCGTCCGCATTGAGGCCGACAAGACCCAGTACCCGGTACTGCTTTCCAACGGCAACCCCATGGACGCGGGCGATCTTCCCGATGGCCGCCATTTCGCCGTCTGGGACGACCCCTTTCCCAAGCCCTGTTACCTCTTCGCCCTGGTGGCGGGCGATCTGGATCATGTGGAGGGCTATCACACCACGCCCAGCGGACGCAGTGTCCGCCTGCGCATCTATACCGAGGCGGAGAACATCGACCGCTGCGACCACGCCTTGCGCTCCCTGCAAAAGGCCATGACCTGGGACGAGGAGCATTACGGCCGGGAGTGCGACCTGGACGTGTACAACATCGTCGCCGTCAATGATTTCAACATGGGGGCCATGGAGAACAAGGGCCTCAACATCTTCAACGCCAAATTTGTGCTGGCAAACCCCGAATCGGCCACCGATGCCGATTATCTCGCCGTCGAGGCTGTCATTGCCCACGAGTATTTCCACAACTGGACCGGCAACCGCATCACCTGCCGCGACTGGTTTCAGTTGTCCCTGAAGGAGGGTTTCACCGTCTTCCGCGACCAGGCCTTTTCCGCCGACATGGGCGCGCGCGAGGCCAAGCGCATCGAGGACGTACGCCTGTTGCGCTCCCACCAGTTCGCCGAGGACGCAGGCCCCATGGCTCACCCGGTGCGGCCTGACTCCTACATGGAGATCAACAACTTCTACACCGTCACCGTCTACGAAAAGGGCGCGGAAGTGGTGCGCATGCAGGCCAATCTGCTGGGGCCGGAGTTATTCCGCAAGGCCACCGACCTCTACTTCGACCGCCACGACGGGCATGCCGTGACCACCGACGATTTCGTCCAGTGCATGGCGGATGCCTCCGGCCGGGACCTGACCCAGTTCAAGCACTGGTACGATTACGCCGGCACGCCGGAACTGCGGGTGACCAGCGAGTATGACGAGACCGCCGGGCGTTACAGCCTCCGCTTCCGCCAACAGACGCCCGACAGCCCCGGCCAGACCGGCAAGCCCCCCTTCCATATTCCCGTCGCAGTCAGTCTGCTCGGCAAGTACGGGGCCGGGCTGTTGCCCGAAGGTACAAGGATGCTGGAGCTGACCGAACGGGAGCAGGCCTTCGTCTTCGAGGGGATCGGGCAGCGGCCCGTCCCTTCCCTGTTGCGCGGCTTTTCGGCCCCGGTCAAGATCAAGTACGACTACAGCGACGAGGAGCTGATGTTCCTCATGGCCAAGGACAGCGACGGCTTCAATCGCTGGGATGCCGCCCAGGCCCTGGCGCAGCGGCTCATCCTGCGCATGGTCGCCGACCGCCGGGAAGGCGTGGGTATGAGCGTTGATGACGGCTTCATCAAGGCCTTCCGAATCGCCCTGATCGACAGATCATCGGCCCCGTCGCTGCTGGCGGAGATCCTGACCCTGCCCTCCGAATCCTATCTGGGAGACCAGATGGCGGAAGTGGACGTGGACGGCCTTTTCCTGGCCCGCGAGACCTTGCGGGAACGCATCGGCGGGGTGTTGCGGGAAGAGCTGCTGGCGGTCCTGGACGCGAATCTGGAGGAGGAAAGTTACCAGTTCACGCCCGAGGGCGTCGGCACCCGCCGGCTCAAGAATCTGGCCCTGTCCTATCTCATGGCGCGGGGGAGCCGTTTGGCGCTCGACCTCTGTCTGGACCAATACGGCGCCCGCAGCAACATGACCGACGTGATGGCCGCCCTTTCCCTGCTGGCCGACACCAATGTATCCGAGCGCGAAGAGGCCCTGGCTGACTTTTATGACTGGTGGCAGGACGATCCCCTGGTCCTGGACAAGTGGTTTGCGGTGCAGGCCACTTCCCGGCGCGAGGACACGCTGCAACAGGTCAAGCGGCTGACGGGGCATCGGGCCTTCAGTATCAAGAATCCCAACAAGGTGCGCGCCCTGATCGGCGCCTTCTGTTCCGGCAACCCGGTACGCTTCCACGCGGCGGACGGCTCGGGCTACCAATTCCTGGCCGACCGGGTGCTGGAATTGGACCGGCTCAATCCCCAGGTCGCCGCGCGCATGCTGAGGCTCATGTCGCGCTGGCGGCGCTACGACGAGGGTCGGCGGGGCTTGATGCAGGGCCAGTTGGAGCGGGTATTGCGGACCGATGGCCTATCGAAGGATGTCTTCGAGATTGCCTCCAAGAGCCTGGAGGGGGCGTGAAGGAAGGGTTCCAGCTCCATCCCCGGCTCGCGGCCGACACCTTCGCAGCCGGTGATCTGGCACTCTCCCGGTTATTGCTGATGAACGACAGCCGCTATCCCTGGCTCATCCTGGTCCCGCGCCGGGAGGGCCTGCGCGAGATCCATCACCTCGATGCGGCGGATCGTCTGTTGTTATGGGAGGAATCCTGCCGGGTGGCGGAATGGATGGAACGGGAATTCCAGTTCGACAAGCTCAACATCGGCGCCCTCGGCAACCTGGTCCCCCAGCTCCATCTGCACCATGTCGCCCGCTTTCAAACAGATCCCGCCTGGCCAGGCCCCGTATGGGGCCACTCGGCAACAGTTCCCTACCGGCCGGAAGAGGCCGATAGGCTGCTGGACCTGCTTCGCGGCCAGTTCGGTTGAAGGAAGCACACCAAGGAATCGAAAGTTGGAATCCTATCCTTCCGCCCAACACGCCGACAGCAGCTCGGCCTGCGCGAGCACGGTCTTCACCGCTTCATCCTGCAAATCCGGCGGATAGCCGTACTTGTTCAGGATGCGTTTCACCATCACGCGAATCTTTGCCCGCGCGCCTTCGCGCAACGTCCAGTCAATCGTCACGCTCTTGCGCACCTGGGTGATGAGTTCGGCGGCGATGACCCTGAGCTTGTCGTCGCCCATGGCGATGACGGCGGATTCATTGGCGGCGAGCGCGTCGTAGAAAGCGACTTCATCGTCGCTCAAGCCGAGGACGTCGCCGCGCTTGGTAGTGATCTGGCTAGACTATCCCGGACACATGATCTCAAATAATCATGAGAGTAAAGAAAGAGGGAATGTGATCCGATGAGTAACGAGATG
>MGZB01000039.1 GCA_001801995.1 Gammaproteobacteria bacterium RIFOXYD12_FULL_61_37
CAATACCTATCGTCGTAATCTTCATCTCAGTTGCCTCTCTTCAGTCAGTGGGAATCTCTATTCGCCACACTTTGGCACTCAGATGCCGGTTTGGGGAGGGGCGACCATCCCATTACCGTAATCCTACCCGAGGCAGGAGCCTTGTGCGGTAATTCCGCTCGCAGGGATCTGTGCGGGGGACGCCGGGTAACCGGTGCCCTACCGCAACCCGTAATTCTATCGCCGACAGATGGCCTTCCTGCGGCACGTAATGCAACGCTATGGAAAAGGGTCTTGACAAGACGTCACTGTGGCTACAGACTGGCAACCATATTGGACTGACCGGTCGCTAAATGAAAGGCTACACTGACAAGGCACTCCAGACCCGCGACCGCATCCTGCGTGCCGCCATTGAGCTGTTCTATGCCCACGGCTACAACGCTACCGGCATTGAGCGAGTGATCCGTGCCGCAGATGTGACCAAGGGAAATTTCTATTACTACTTCAAAAGCAAAGAAGAGCTGGCGGTAGAGGCACTGCGGCGCTACCGCGAGGAGAGGATGATTGCCCTGGGTGCCAAAGATCCGCAGGGGGACAAAGGCCCCTTACAGCAACTGTTCACCCTGATGCAACGGATTCGCCAGCAGGTGAGTCCGGGTGGAAGCTGCGCGATCCGCGGCTGCTACTTCGGCAACCTCTCGCTGGAGATGAGCGGGGCCAGCGAGGAGGTACGCCGCGAACTGGTGGCCACCTTCGACGGAATGCGCTCTCTGTTTGCAGCCCTGGTGCGCCAGGCCCAGCAGGCGGGTGAAGTAAGGGCCGGCATCGACCCGGAACGAACTGCAGCGATGGCCCTCAGCCTGCTGGAAGGCGCGGTGCTGTTGAGCAAGGCCGAACAGGACCCGGCCCCCTTGGACGATGCCATCGCCTTCATGCAGGACTATCTGACGCACTGAAGCGACCCCTTTTTTTCAGCCAATAACAGACCGACGGGTCTATACATTTTTAACCAAAAGGAGAGACGCAACCATCGACAAACCGAATCATCAACCAAATACAGACCGACCGGTCGATCTTTTTTATCCCTGTAACGGAGAACGCTACCATGCATGAACAAACCCCTGCTCCACTGCTGTTGCCCACCCCACCCCAAGGTGAAGAGGCCCGTGTCGAGGCCGTCTTCCGCCATGTCGAGGCACACCTCGGGATGGTCCCCGACGGCCTGCGCCTGTACGGCATCAGTCCCGACCTGCTCGACAGCTTTCTCAGCGGGGTCAGTTACTTCCTGGGCCACAAGCGGCTGAGTCAGGAGCTGCTGACCATGATCCGCTACCTCGCCTCGGAGCGGGTCGGTTGCCGCTTCTGCATCAGCCTCAACGAGGCCCGGCTGGCCCAGCTTGGGGTGAGTCTCGAAGCCGCGCAGGCCGCCCGTGACGATCTCGACCGCGCTCCGATCAGCGAACGCGAACGCCCGCTGTTACGGCTGGCGCTCAAGGGGGTGACTGACCCGGACGCCGTACAGGCAGCCGATCTGGATGCGGCACGTGCCCAGGGGTGGAGTGATCGAGACCTGTTCGATGTAGTCGCCCTGGCGGCCAACAACCGAGCCTTCACCCTGGTACTGAAGACCTTCAAGGTCGAGCAACAGGGGGCCTTCGCCTGATCAGGCATGACCCTATCCACTGACATCCCACTGACTCCATTGACGAGGATATTCCGATGACTGCAACAAGAATGCTGATGCTGCTCTTCTCCGCCATGATCTTGGGCGGGATCTGGCTGACCGGATTCGACCAGGTTCACTGGCTGCTCTACCTGCCCGCCGCCGCCCTGGCCTTCGGCGGGCTGACCGGTGCCTGCCCTGGACTGATCCTGCTGCATAAGCTCGGGTTCAAAAACGAGCCGGTGGCCTGTTCCATCGGCAAGGGTTGATCTCCTCAGGCTTCCAGTCTGAATCGGGCAGCGGCCAGGGACGGCTGCGTAGCACGTTTATGACGTACGAAACGCCTGAGGCAAAAGGAGAGAATTGATCCTTTGGCTGCGGGGCCACTTCATTCCACTCGATTGATGCGGTTCGTGCCTCACCGCATCCTGCTGCATCCTACGGCCCTTACGATATCGCTCACCGCCGCCAGAACCGCGCCCGCTGCTCCCGTTCCCGCACTGGGCCGATGAGTCCTTGGCTGGGGTGGAACAGAAGGCGTAGCGCCCCGCTGTCGGCTGTCTCCAGGACCCCGGCGCCCGCCGTGCGCCAGCGTTGGACCACCTCCGGCGCGGGAAAACCGAAGCGGTTGCGGTAGCCGTTGGGGATCAGAGCCCAGCGGGGGGCCAGGGCGGCGACGAAGGCGGGCGACGAGGAGGTGCGGCTGCCGTGGTGGCCCACCTGGACGACGCTGGTCTGCAAGGTTCCGCCCTGCCGGGAGAGGAGTGCCGCTTCACCGGGGGCCTCCAGATCGCCGGTCAGCAACAGGCTGCCGGCGGCATTGGAGACCGAGAGGACGCAGGAGCTGTCGTTGTCGTTCCACTCTTCCCCTTGTCCCGGATGGAGAATGCGGAAATCGACCCCGTCCCATTGCCATGCCTGCCCGGCGCGGCAGGGCGTGGCGGCGATGCCCTGCCCCGGATTGCCGAGGAGATCGCCGACAGGCATCCGTGCCATCAGCGCCTTTACCCCGCCCGCGTGGTCCATGCCGGAGTGGGAGACCACCAGGCGATCTACCCGCCCTACCCCGCTGGCGCGCAGATAGGGGACAACCACGGACTCTCCGGCGTCGAAGCCGCCGGGATAGGCTGGACCCGCATCATAGAGGAGCAGGTGGCTGGCGGTCCTGACCGCCACCGATAACCCCTGGCCCACATCCAGCAGGGTCGCCTCGAAGGCCCCATCGGCGGGAGGCACCTCGCGCCAAAGGGCGAAGGGAAGGATCAGCGGCAGGGCGAGATAGCGGGCGGGCAGACGCATGGGCATGGCCAGCCAGGCCGCTCCCAGGCTGGCGAGGATCAGCACGGGCAGGGGCCGTCCGGCGATCTCCAGCAGTCCGGCATCGATGGCGGCGACGGCTTGCAGCCCTTCGATGCTGACCGTGAAAAGGGGGGCGATCAGGCCGAAAAGCCCCAGGCCCCAAGCCGGGACCAGCGCGAACAGCAGCACCGCCACCAGGGCGGCGGGGACCAGTACCAGGGAAAACCAGGGCACGGCCAGAAGGTTGACCGGGAAGGCCAGCAGGGAGGTCTGGTTGAACAGAAACAGGGTCAGCGGCGTGATCAGCAACAGGATGACCCATTGCAGCCTGACCAAGGGGAGGAGATAGCCCCGTTCGCGTCGGCCTGCCAGCCCCCAGAAGATGGCCGCCACCGCCGCGAAGGAGAGCAGGAAGCCCGGCGACATCACCGCGCGCGGGTCGAACAGCAGCACCAGGATCAGGGCCAGGGCGAATCCCTGCCAGGGCCGGACCTCGCGGGCCAGCAGCTTCGGCGCCAGCAAGGCTACGATCATGACCAATGACCTTTGGGTCGGGACCAGAAACCCGGCCAGGGCGGTGTAAAAGAAAGCCCCGATCATCCCCGCCAGGGCGCCGGCCTTCGGCGCCGCCAACCAGAGACAGAGGGCGGGCGACAGCCGCCACAGCCGCTCCGTCAGCAACAGCAGCAGCCCCGCCGCCAGACCCACATGCAGGCCGGAGATCGACACCAGGTGATTGGTCCCAGTCTTGCGGAAGCTGTCCCATTGCGCCGGCGTAAAACCGTTGCCGTCGCCGATGGTGAGCGCCTTGATCAAGGCGGCGGCCCCTTGGGGCAGATGAGCGTCCAGGGCATCGCCCAGGGCCTGGCGCCAGGGGTCGAGGGAGAGCGGCGCATCCTTGATGGCCAAGCGCCGGTTCTGGTCCGAGTCCCGCACATAGCCAGCCGCCCGGATGCCCTCCCGCCACAGCCAGGACTCGTAGTCGTACAGACCGGGATTGAGGAGCCCGCGCGGCCGCTTCAAACGAACCTTTAACGACCAGCCCTCCCCGGCCTTGAGCGGCGGACGCGCCTCCCCGTACCAGGAGAGCCGCGCCCGGCCCTTGAACGCCACCGGCGCCTCCCCGTCACGCAGGGAATCGATCTGGAACGCGAAGCGGACCCGCCCCGCCTCAAGGTCCGGCAGGGAGACAACCCGCCCCTCGGCGGTCAGGTCCTTCATCTCCCAAGCCAGGGGGAAATCGGCCCCGAGGGCCACGCGAGCATGGAGACCGGCGTACCCCAACCCCGCCACAAGGGCCGCCAGCCAGGGAAAACGCCGGAACAGGACCAAGGCGAGCAAAAGGGCCGCCAGGGCCAGCGGCCAGGGCGGCAGCTCGGAAAACTGCTGCAACGACAGCACACCCAGGGCAAAGGCAAGGGCGACCGGCATCCGTTCCTCCAGGGTAATTCGACCGGCCCATTATCCTGGATAAGTTCCCGTTCGCTACAGACCTTCCCCTACGCAAGCAACTGTATTTCCGGACCCTGGGCGCTTGAACTTTTCCGGAAACCCGGCTCTACTGTCGCCGCCGCAGTAGCCCTTCGAGCCCGAGCCCATGCCTAAACATCTGATCAGAAAATTCTTTCCGGACCATGAACAGGTCCGGCATCACAAGCATCTGCGGATCTTTGGCAAGCTCATCCATGACCCCAATCTCTGGCACATGAACCGGCGGTCGGTTTCAGGGGCCTTCTTCGTCGGCCTCTTCTGCGCCGTTTTGCCGATCTTCCCCCAGATGGTCACTGCCGCCGCCTTCGCCATCGTGACAAGGGTCAACCTGCCCATATCGGTGGCCCTGGTCTGGGTGTCCAACCCCATTACGACCCCCCCGCTGTTGTATGTCATGTACCAAGTGGGAACTTGGATGCTGGGCGAGGAAACCTCGGTGGAAAATTTTCAGATGAGCGCCGAATGGGTACAGAATGTATTGGGGGAAATCTGGTGGCTGCTTTTTCTCGGCGGCATTGTGGTTGGCCTGGTCCTGGGAATCCTGGGCTACGCCCTCGTGCGCGGTTACTGGCGCTGGCATGTGGTGCGTGAAATGAGAAAGCGCAAGGCGCGGCGGGAACAAGCTGGCGCCCTCGGCCAGAAACCGGACACGACGGGCTGATCCACGGCGGGTAGGCCGGGCCTACCCCCAGCGGTTCAGGCATAGGTAGGCGCGAAGGCCCCTTCCGATTCGGCCACCGGGCCGTCGCCTTGCCAGTAGGGGGAGAGCTTTCTCAACCGCGCCAGGATGGGCGGCAGTGCCTCGATGACCCGGTCGATCTCCTCTCTGCTGTTGTAGCGTGAAAGGGAAAACCGCACCGATCCGTGGGCGGCGGTGTAGGGAATCCCCATGGCGCGCATGACGTGGGAGGGCTCCAAGGAACCGGAGGTGCAGGCGGAACCGCTGGAGGCGGCGATGCCCAGCTTGTTGAGCATCAGCAGGATCGACTCGCCTTCGACGTATTCAAAAGCCATATTACAGGTATTGGGCAGGCGGTTACCGGGGTCGCCGGTGACGAAGCAGTGCGGAATCCGGCTGAGAATCCCCTTTTCCAGATGGTCGCGCAGTGCCTTGACGCTGCTCTTCTCATACTCCATCGCCGCCATGGCCATTTCGCAGGCCTTGCCCAAGGCGACGATGGAGGCGCTGTTTTCAGTGCCCGCCCGGCGACCGCGTTCCTGATGACCGCCGCGCAGCAGGGGACGGTAGCGCACCCCGCGCCGCAGATAGAGCACGCCGATCCCCTTGGGTGCGTGCAGCTTGTGCCCCGACAGCGACAGCATGTCGATGCTTGTCTCCTTCAGATTGATGGGCAGCTTGCCCACTGCCTGCACCGCATCCGTATGGAACAGGACCCCGGCGGAACGGGCCATCTCGGCCATCTCCTCCACCGGAAAGAGGGTGCCGGTCTCGTTGTTGGCCCACATGACCGAGACAATGGCCACCTTGTCGGAGAGCAGTCTGTAGTATTCGTTGATGTCCAGCCGCCCCTTCTTGTCCACCTTCAGATGGTGGACGATATGGCCCTCCTTCTCCAACTGCTCGCACAGCGCCAGCACGGCCGGATGCTCCACCACCGTGGTGATGATCTCCTTGCGCTCGGGCTGGGCCTTGAGGGCGGAAAGGATGGCGGTGGAATCCGATTCCGTACCGCAGGAGGTAAAGATGATCTCGGAATCCTGCTCCGCCCCCAGCAGGGCTTGCACCTGTTGGCGCGCCTGTTTGATGGCCCGTCCCACCCGGTCGCCGAACTGGTGCATGGAGGAAGGGTTGCCGTACTGCTCGGTGAAGAAGGGCAGCATCTCCGCCACCACTTCGGGCGCCACCTGGGTGGTGGCGTTGTTGTCCAGATAGATACCTTCGTTCATGGTTCAGCCTCCCATTGCCGTGCGGCGTGACAGCTCTTCGGCCGGGAGCACCCGGATAAACTCGCCCAGCCCCTCGACCAGGTGCTGCTGGATACCGCCCAGGGTGGTCGCGGCCATCTGGCAGCCGGAACAGGCGCCGATCATCTTCAGATAGATGTTTTTCCCCTCCACCTCCACCAGTTCCACATCGCCCCGGTCGCGACGCAGATTGGGACGGATCTCTTCCAGCAGCCCCTCGATGCGCTTGACCCGTTGCAGACTGGTCAGCAGGGTTCTGGGTTTCTTGATCTCACCGGCCACCGCATTGGGATCGAAGCTCTCCCCCCGGTCCGCCATGACCCGCACCAGGATCTCCTCGATCCCTTCATGGCAGGCGGAACAGCCGCCGCCCGCCTTCGTATAGTTGGCCACTTCCTCCACAGTGCGCAGGCCGTTGGCACGGATGGTCTCCTCGATCAGCACCGCATCCACGGCGAAGCACTTGCAGATCAGCGCCCCCTCGGCGTGATCGTCTTTCCACTCCTGGCCGCGAAAATTCGCCACCGCCGCTTGCAAGGCCTCGCGCCCCATCACGGAACAATGCATCTTCTCTGGCGGCAGGCCGTCCAGAAAATCCGCGATGTCCTGGTTGCTCACCTTCAGGGCGTCGTCGAGCCGCAGCCCCTTGACGATCTCCGTCAGGGCCGAGCTGGAGGCAATGGCCGAACCGCAGCCGAAGGTCTGAAAACCCGCCTCCAGAATGGTCTCGGTCGTGGGATCGACCTTGAGGGTCAGGCGCAAGGCATCACCGCAGGAGAGCGAACCCACCTCGCCGATGGCGTTGGCCTCGGCGACCGCCCCGGCATTGCGGGGGTTGAAGAAATGATCTTTGACCTTTTCGGAATAGTCCCACATGGCGTGTTCCTCCTGCCTCAGACGGAAAATGATTTACCGCAGCCGCAACCACCGGATGCGTTCGGGTTTTCGAACTTGAAACCGCCGCCCTCCAGGCCGTCGCTGAAGTCCAGCTTCACCCCCTTCAACAAGGGAGCGCTGAAGGGATCGACAAGGATCTTCAGACCCCCGATCTCCAGCACGCTATCGCCGAAGTTAGTCTTCTCCTCCAACATCATGCTGTACTGCATCCCCGAGCAGCCGCCCCCGGTCACCGCGATACGCAACCCCAGCACGGGCTTGTCCGAACCCTTGATAAAACGGCCTGCGGCCTTCAGGGCACTTTCAGAAAGGATCAACATGGCACCATCTCCCGGCAACTGACTGGATCGTTATTGATCTGAATCAAAGCAATGCCTGTGCCAGCCAGGACGCAAGACTGTTACCTATTGATTTATTGGAATTTTAAGATCGGTCGATTGAAAGGGCGATTGTCGGAAAGCCGACAATCAGGAGGAGATGCCAGTAGGAGTGCCTTGTCCGTGCGACGGGATTGATCGCGCTTAAATGCGCTCCTACAGCGCGGTGCTCTGTAACGCAGGTCCCCGGCTACTTTGCCGGGACCCTCCATGGCCTACTCGGCGGGGGGTTCTCCGACCCCCCAGGTCTCGCCGCAGATTAGGCCCATGGCGTGATCAAAATCGCAGGCCAGGTCATTCAGGCCCATTTCCGCCACATCGTCCCTTAAATATTTCAAAAGTCCCCCTCCCTGGGGTTCCAACACCTTGAAGATCGGCCCCCAATCTTCCCTTGGCAGCCATTTCACCAACTGCTCCAGCACGGAAGAATCCAGCGCCTTGGCCAACTGCGCGTGGTCGTAGAAAAGCCAGGCGGTGCGTCTGCGTTTCTCCTCCAGGGACAGATTGGATGCGCTCACGGCGTTGATCGCCTCCGAGGTCCAAGTGGAGGGGATGCCCTGCACCTGCAACTCCTTCAGGCGCGGTTTGTCCAGGGCCATGACGGCGGCGAGGTAGTCGTCGTGCATCTCCTGGCGATAGGTCAGGATGAACTGATCGAGACCCATGCTCCGGAAGGGTTTCATCCGTTTCTCTTCCGGTGACTGGTTAGCGGGTTTCTGGTTTGAGTCCAAAGCCAGCTCAATCCCTGGTACGCCATCGCAGACCATGGCATCACCGGAACCGGAATAGCGGCATTGGTCATGGAAGGTATCGAGCAAAGCTGTATCTTCATAACTGCTGAGCTTCCAGCCGCCAGCCGACTTTTTCCATACAAAAATCTCGGGAGGTCTTGGAAATCCTCCATGGATCTCGGTTCCAACAACATAATAGTGGTCACCCCCATTGGCGTCCTTTACCAAAAATACACCGGGCGCTCGGTTATGCCCTCCCAAATCAGTCCCCAGCCTCTCAATCTTGTCTTGATTGTTGCGCCATACCTCATAGCGGTCAGTGGGGTCTGCGTAAGCTATGCGTGGATTTTCAGTTGGGCCATCAAACCCGTCCACCACTCCGCTTTCATACGCATCGATTTGTTCGAAACCACCTACCAGTAGGCCGCACTCCCGCTCGCCGGGGATTTGGATCAACTGCACTGTCTCGACCTTGTTGGCCGACTCCTCGGTTTTTACGAACGGGTGCAACAGCCTCCGGTAGAAATTGTCATTCAGTTCAAACACGCAATCGGGCCGAGTCTCTACCAGGCGGGACGGCGGTATCTCGCCCTTTTCCAGTAGGAAGGGTCGAAGGACCTGTTGAAGCTCGGGAGATTCCCCTTTCAATGCCTCTTCTCGTAGGACTCGGGCCTTGCTGGTCACACCCTGCTGGCGCAAAAAGGTCAGCTTTCTCAGGGTTTCGCCGCTTTCGTAATTACGGCAGGGGGTACCTGGGCGATAGTGGAGGAGCACCAGTTGCGGTGCCACCTGATCAATGGCAGGAAATTGGGCCTTGAGTGCCGGCCAGTATCTCTCCAGATCAGCGGCACTGGATTCCGCCAATAGGCAGCCGAGGGCGCTCTCAGGGTCGCGGTTCTTGTATCCGCTAGCATACAATTTGGGCCAGAGTTCGGGTTGAATCCTTCCTGCCAGATTCGGCAAGGCTGAGTAGTCCAGCGGGCGCCTGATTCGTTCCCAAAACAGCTGCAAAACCGCAGTTGCAGGTTCGCCACTGGGCCACACAAGCTTGGAAAGGACTGTGCCTTGATGACGCTCCAGTACCTCGGCGGGTAGCGAATCCAGCATGTCGGCAAAATGATCCACGTCGCCCCTGTTCAGCCACACCAGATCGTCAATGGCGGCTTCATCATCGACGACCTTGCGGTACGTGGCAGGCCCCATCGCCTGCACCAGCCGTTGCCACCGCGAATAGGGTTTGGCATGGTGCATAGCCATATTGTGTAACAACCGACGGGTATCGCTTTCATCCGCGAGGGCTGCTTCTACCCTCTGGGGTGACTGACGACGCAAATACTCCTCAAATTCCCCTTTCTCTAAGGCAGCCCAGATCGTCGAGCCGGTAACCGGCCCTTCCCTGGGCGGGGTGGGCTTGGGGAGTTCGCGTTTTGGCGGGGTTTTCTTGGCAGGCGGGGACGGGTTGAGTTTGGACCCCACCAGCGCCTCGGTAATCCGATCTCGGTGGGATCGTACACAGAGTGACAGGGCCACCTCATTACACTCGCCCAATGAAGTATCGGCACCATTCTTCAGCAACCACAGGGCCGTCTTTTCGAAGCCCACCCGTATGGCGTGGTGCAGCAGCGTCCCCTTGTGGCGGTAGGCGTTGAAGTCGGCCCCTTCCTTTTGCTTCTTGGCGAGGTAGACGATCAGTTCCTCTTCGTTCTTTGCCTCGAAATCTGCTGGAACATCAAATTTCCAATAGCCGGTCGTTGGCCCTCCGCCGGGCAGGGAGAAGAGGGCGGCAAAGGCCGCGTCGGTCGCTTCGCCCCGATAGGCATGGGCGCTGGTTGCCAGGGTGAGGATCAGGGCAAGGATTGCGACCCTGATCAGGCTGGTGTCCGGCCGGGAATCTTTGGTTGAGTTGTCCATTGGCGATCCTGTTCCGTAAATGCATTGGGACAAAAGCGGCGAGCCGATGACGTGCTACATAGGCTGTGAGAAGGATAGCCCATGGTGGAGACTGCTAGGTTTTTCCTACGGACTGCCCCTCGATAGAGGACTCCCTGTCCGGCCGTATAGCGGACTGGGGTAGCCGCAGGGAACTGAGAGGCTGAGAAAAAATCCCTCGCCAGCTGCGAACGCCCCTAGACGCGGTAGGCGGAGTTGCGACAACAATGATGGCCAGCAGAATTGAATGGCGGGGGTTTTTCTCGCGGCTACTCAAGCCACATTGCTGCTGACGAACTCCGGAAAGAAGTCGGCATTGACGATGTAGGTGCCGTCGCAGTTGAAGGAGGCGCGCACGATGCCCTGGGAAAGGGAAATGGCGGCGTTGCGCAGGTAGTAGCCTTCGATGTCGCGCAGGCGGTTGAACCCCTGGATGACTTCGCCGATCTCCTCCTTGCGCATGGGCTGCCATTGGCCGCGCTGTTCGTCCATGACCCGGCGCCAGTGGTCGGGGAGGTAGGTGCGCAGGGGGCCGGTCTGGATCATGTTGCGCATCCAGGCGATGGTATTGAGCTTCTCGTCATAGGGCGCCGGCACGAAATGACGCTGGCGGTAATCTTCCTGGATCAGGGCGTCGGTGTCGTGAATCTCATAGCTGAAGGGATTGAAGATGGATTCGGTGCGAACCTCCGAGCTGTTGAAGCCGATATAGAGGGCATAGATGCCGGTCTCGGCCAGCAGCCATTCGCAGGTCTCCAGCACCAGACCGGCCTTGCGGTCGATGCGGGATTGGTATTTGTCGCGGATCGCGGCGGTCTCGCGCAGGGAGGGATCGCCCCGGATGCTCATGAACATCTGGCCGGGGGGCAGTCCGAAGGCCCCTACGATGGCCTCCCGCAGGACACAGAGGTCCACGTCCACCCCGTGGAGTGAGGACGGGTCTGGGGCTGGCATAAGGCTGGAATCGATGTTTGTTTCAGTCATGGGGGTGGCGACGGGTTGCACGGGTTCCTTGATGTTGTTGCTTATGTTGACTCTGGTGTATGACAGCGAGTGGTGGAAATTTATCCCGGAGACTTGCAGAGACTAAAAAGCCGCCCGGAGGCGGCTTTCTTCGGATGCCCGGAGGCCGTCACCCGCCGATCATCCCTTGACCGCATCCAGGCCGGTGAAGACCTGTGAGGTGATGGAGTCGACGCTGCCGACGCCGGAGACCTTCAGGTACTTGCAGTTATTGGCTGAGGCTTCCTTGGAATAGAAGTCGATCAGGGGCTCGGTCTGGTCGTGGTAGACCTTGAGGCGGGCCTTGACGGTCTCTTCCTTGTCGTCTTCGCGCTGGATCAGATCTTCGCCGGTTTCGTCGTCCTTGCCCGCCACTTTCGGGGGATTGAAGACGACGTGATAGGTGCGGCCGGAGGCCAGATGTACGCGGCGGCCGGACATGCGCTTGATGATCTCTTCGTCGGGCACGTCGATCTCAACCACGGCGTCGATGGGCACGCCGGCATCCTTCAGGGCATTGGCCTGGGGAATGGTGCGGGGGAAGCCGTCGAACAGGTAGCCGTTCTTGCAGTCTTCATCGGTGATGCGGGCCTTGACCATGCCCATGATGATGTCGTCGGAGACCAGGCCGCCCTCGTCCATGATCTTCTTGGCCGCCTTGCCGAGATCGGTACCGGCCTTGACGTGCGCGCGGAGCATGTCGCCAGTGGAGATCTGCGGGATGGAATAACGCTCCTTAATGAAGTTGGCTTGAGTACCTTTACCGGCGCCAGGGCCGCCCAGCAGAATCACTCGCATATCATCGCTCCTCGGGTTGGATTAAAACTGGGCGAGTCTGACACATCCAGACCTGCCCGGCTATTCGACCCTGTAAATATCTGAATAGAGAGGGTTAATAGCCTACTCGCCCTGAACCTGGACGCGGCGCGCGGCACGGCGCTCCTTCAGCTTGACCAGGGTGAGCACCGGGCCGGAGATGACATAGGCCAGGAAGCCGAGAAACAGCACCACGGAGGGATGAAGCGTGAACACGGCGAAACCGAGCATGATCACCACCAGGGCGATGAAGGGGATGCGGTCGCGGGGATCGAACTCCTTGAAGCTGTGGTAGCGAGCATTGCTCACCATCAATAGCCCGCTGACGATGGTCAGGACGGCCGCGACCGGTGCCAGAGTGTCCGGGTTCGCCTGGTAATCGACGCAGACCCACACCGCCCCGGCCAGCACGGCAGCGGCGGAAGGGCTCGGCAGCCCCTGAAAATAGCGTTTATCGGCGGTCTCGATCTGGGTATTGAAGCGGGCCAGACGGAGCGCGGCGCTGGCGGTGAAGATAAAGGCCGCCAGCCAGCCGAATTTGCCCAGCCCATGCAAGGTCCAGAGATAGACGACCAGCGACGGCGCCAGGCCGAACGCCACCATGTCGGAGAGGCTGTCGTATTCGGCGCCGAAGGCGGACTGGGTATTGGTCAGGCGCGCCACCCGACCGTCCAGGCCATCCAGCACCATGGCGATGAAGATGGCGATCACCGCCTCCTGGAAATTGCCGTTGATGGCGGAAAGGATGGCGAAGAAACCGCCAAACAGGGCTGCGGTGGTGAATAGATTAGGCAGCAGGTAGATCCCGCGCGGGCGCTTGCAGGGTTGTTCCACAGCCTCTTCCATCGATTCGATTGGATCGGTCATTTCCGGTCGCTCCCCGTGATTGCTCAAAACCGGCCAGAGTATAGCAGTGTCATCATTCAAGCGGACGATTCCAGGTCACCGGCACGGCCGGAAAGGAACCCCTTGGAAGCAGGTAGGATAGCGACTCTTTCCACTGATTGTCCATATTTATCATATCTACCGCCCCTATAATTTAGTAGACTTCCCCTGCTGGAGGCCCTTGGTCTACAGCATCGCGAGACTGGAGAGCAGCCGTTCTCCACCTCGACTTTCATTCTCACCCTCGGAAAATCCATGATCAATGCCGGCGGTCTAATTGGTGCCCTGATTCAGGGCGGTTTGAACAGCGTGGCCGAGGGGCGTTTGCAAAACGCCCTGGGCTCCGGTGGCCTGGGACAGGTGGGTGACATCCTCGGCAATGCCCTGGGCAACAAGAGCGAAGGCATGGGCACTGCCGCCCTGGGCGGGGTACTCGGTGGCTTGGTCGGCGGTGGCGGCGGTCTCGGCGGCATGGCGAAGGGGGGCGTGATGGCCGCCCTCGGCATGCTGGCGGTCAACGCCCTCAAGGACTACATGGCGCAACAGGCAGCCGATCCGGCCCAGGCTTCGGACGCCCAGCTGACGGCCGGGTTGCGCGAACCCATGAACGAACAGGAGCAGGAAAAGGTCCAGAACATAGCCCTGCTCATTCTCAAGGCCATGATCAACGCGGCCAAGGCCGATGGCCAGGTGGATCAGGAAGAGATGGAAAGAATCACCGGCCGTATGCAGGAAGGCGGCGCTCAAGAAGACGAACTGGCCTTTCTGCGTCAGGAGCTGGCCTCCCCCATGGATATGGACAGCATCGTCGGCGCGGCGGGCGGCAATCTCCAAGTCGCCGCGCAGATCTACGCGGCTTCACTGCTGGCCATCAAGGCCGATACCCCAGCCGAGCAAGCGTACATTCAGGAGCTGGGCGAGAAGCTGGGCCTGGTCGAAGGCGCTCGTGGCGAGATCCATAAGATGCTGGGGGTCTAGCCGCAGGAAGTTGAAGTGGCCAGGGTCACAACAACTAAAAATCACTCCACTTAATCTGAGCAGCTACGGATATAGTCAATAGGCTGTAAAAGTAACCGCTCATCATGGCAGCATGGTTTAGATTTCCAATATAAATCATGCAGAAATAACGGCGATAACATCACTACCTTAAAGGATCAACCATGAGCTTTTTTAATTCCATTCTTTCGGCATTAGGCATCGGCAGCGCTGAGGCGGCTGAGGCCCCTGTTGCAGCCGAGGCATCAGCCACTACAGCTACTGCCACCGCGATTACTGTTGTTGATGTGGTCGCTAAATTAGAAGGATTGGCGGCCTCACATGCGGAAAAACTTAACTGGAAGGTTTCAATTGTCGATTTGCTGAAGCTGCTGGGGCTTGATAGTAGTTTGACGGCTCGCAAAGGACTTGCAGCAGAATTGGGCTGCTCGGCGCAGGCAATGGAAGATTCCGCTCAAATGAACGTATGGCTGCATAAAGCCGTCATGCAAAAACTCGCCCAGAATGGCGGTAACATCCCGCAAGAATTGTTGGATTAAAAACAACTAATGTAACTATTCAACTCAATTCGGAAATTGCCCCTCCCCCGCCTGGGGGAGGGGCTTAGTCACTGTGGATCAAAGGGATAGCTGGCAGATAAAATTGGGTAGAGACTGATCGTCGAGTCGCCAAGCGCTTACTGGAATTGGTACGCGCTATCCTGCGCGACCCCTTCGACGGTATTGGCAAACCCGAACCCCTGAAGTACTTGGGACCCGATGTCTGGTCACGGCGGATTACTCAGGAGCACCGCTGCGTCTACCTGGTCAAGGCCGATCAGGTTGAATTCCTGCAAGGCCGCTATCACTACTAAGGAGCCCAACGACTACGGCCAGCGCCGCGTACCAACCATCCCGATCAGCCCAGATCTTCCCCGTACTTCTCCTTGTGCAGAGCCTTGGCCTGCCCCACCCAGTTCTCACGCCAGACACGGTCGCGGAAGGCGAGCTTCTTCGAAAATTCCTTGATGATGGTGTCGTCCCAACTGGCGATCTGCTTGAAGGTATAGACGCCGAAGGCATTCAGCTTGCCGTTCAGCACCTCGGCGACCCCTTTGATGATGGTCAGATCGTCCCGCGCTTCGGGTGGCTCGTGATAGAGCACACCCAGGGTGTCATCGATGCGCGCCTTGCCGGAATCGACCTCGGCGCTGAAGGCGCTAAAGGCCTGCGCGGGCGCAGCCCCGGCGGTGGACGCAACGGGCGAATTCGCCGGCTCGGGCTGATGCCCGCATGTCTGTCCCCGGCAGCAGCGGCCCCAAAGCCACCAGCCCAGCCAGAGACCGAGCAGGAAGAAGACAATGGCCAATACGACGATGAGCAGGGTGCTGTTGAAAAAGAAATAGGTTATGGCATCCATCGAATGTCCCCTTACTTGATCAAAATTTCGACACGACGGCTGAGTCGCCGCCCTTCTTCCGTCTCGTTGTCACCGGCCAATTGGCTGGGCCCGAAACTGACCACCTCCAGCCGCTCGGCGTTGATTCCGGCTGCGGCCAGGGCATTGACGACGTTCTTCGAACGGGACTCGCCGAGGGCCATGTTGGCGTCGAGGGTGCCGCTGGCGTCCGTATGACCACCGACGGCAAAACGGGCTTCGGCGTCTGATTGATTGATCGCCTCGACCAGTTGCTGGACCTTCTCGGCCTCCGCCGGTTCGATATCGGCGGAACCCAGTGAGAAGTAGATGGGATTTGCCAGCAGCTTGTCTCCCAGCTCTTTGGCCTTGGTCTGATCTTTCACCGTCTGCCGCTGGTAGCCGGGGAAATGGAACAGGGAGGGGAAGAGCCGCAGATTCGCCAGGCTGGCCTCGGGGTTGAACCAGCCCTCGCTGGCCTTCTGCCAGCCGGTGATCTGAGGGAGCGTGACATCGCCGCTCAGGCGAATGCCATCCTTGTCCATCAGCAGCGAGCGATCCCCCGGCAGGGCAAAGAACTCAGCCGCCAACCGGGCCAGAAAAGCGCGCTGCTTCGCTGTCAGCCCGGCGACGTAACCGTTGTCCGCCAGTCCGGCGGCATCCTGGTCTTGCAGGTTCGGCCACTGAAGGGCCAGCGGCTTGTCTTCCAGGCTCAAGAGACCAGTGGACCGCAGTTTGCCATCCAACCGCGACAGCTCCAGCACCGGGGAGACCTTGATGTGGTTGTCCCTCTCCAGGGCGCGAACACCGGCCAAGCCATCGGCCTTGGCCCTGGCCGCCTCGCGGGATTCCAGGTCGTCCACCTGGCCGCCAAGCGAGACATCCAGGTGGTCCAGCGACGTGATGACCCGCTCAAAACGCGGCTCATCAAGGCTATCCATGACCGATTGCTGGAGTTTGGGGTTGAGATTGCCGTCGTAGTGAGCCTTCTCCCAGACGGCGAAAAGGGGGATCAGGACAATTCCGATCAGTGGGATTAACCATCGCATGATGCTATCGCCTCTGTGATGACCGGGGCTCGAAACCGCCGGTGTTGCCGTAGCCAGACCGTCCGTCAAAGTCTAACGCACTCCTGCGCCGGAATACATGACAGGACCGCTGGCCCGCAACGCAAGCCGATTTCCAGGTCCGCCTGCACATAACCACTTTCGAATTGGCCCGTTGGATTATCCTTTACCCCGAGAACCGCACCAGGCACCCACAATGGCGTTCATCCGGCGAAAGGGATAATCACAAGCATTTACATAGTGTTAGCAACAGAAATATGGCATCCTAGCGCGCATTTCCTACTGAACCAGGGGAGGGGCGAAATGACGGAATTTTTCTCATGGTCCGACGAGATCAGCGTCGGCATTCAAGAAATCGACGAGCAGCACAAGCAGCTCATTTCCATAGTAAACAGGCTATACAACGCCGTTATCTATTCCCCCGGCCAACTGGACGCCATCAAGGCGATCATGAACGAGCTGGTCCAATACACGATCATCCATTTCGCCGTGGAGGAGAGCCTGTTCCGCATCTTCGGCTACCCAGAATACGACTCGCACAAGAAACGCCACGAGGATCTCAGAAGACAGGTGATCGACATCAACGACAAAATCCAAAGCGGGGAAGAGCAAGGGTCGCTGGAGTTGATGACCTTCCTGAGAAAGTGGCTGCGGAATCACATCATGATCGAAGACAAGCGATACAGCCCCTTCCTCATCAACCAGGGCATCAAGGAGACTTGGGCGAGCAAGTCATGGATAGGCAGGATTTGGGGTTCCTGAAATCCATTCGACCATCTCATTCAGTCTCAAAATTTCAGATTTTTCTGATGCCGATTGAGACTTGTTCGGAGATATCATGCGGCCTGCCATTTAGAACAATAAAGGATTGTCCGTGAAACGAACAGTAAAGACCCTTGTCGCCGCTATAACTTTGATTCTTGGTGCTTGTGCCTCGCAGCCAGAGAAAATGGCCGCCAGCTACGTTTCTCCCCTCAAATACAAAGACTATGACTGCAACCAAATTTCCATGGAGATGGACCAAGTCTCCCACAAAACAGTAACCCTTTATCAAGCACTCAAGAAGAAAGCCGACAACGATTCCACTCAAATGGGTGTGGGACTCGTTCTATTCTGGCCGGCGCTTTTCTTCCTGGAAGGAGGAGATGGCCCCGAAGCAGTGGAATACTCCAATCTAAAAGGCGAATTCGAGGCATTAAGAAAAGCCGCTTCCGTGAAGGAATGCCCTATGACCTCTCTTCCGAAATCACCGGAAGAAATCATCAAAGAAAAAGCGGAAGAGGAAAAGGCCAAGAAGAAAATGGAAACGAAAAAGGATCAGGATCTCTGAGGAAATCCATCCTATGCTGGGGCTGGGGAGGAGGAAGTGCTGTCTTTGCTACACTCCCCCTCAGCACTGCTCCCAAGGCAGGCCGAGGAAGCGCCAGCCATTGAATGAGCTGCGCTGGTGCTTGTCGTTGAGATCGCCCTCGAAGCCTTCGTCCACATGGTATACCCGGCTAAGCCCCTCCTTGACCAGAAGATCACCGGCCTCCTTGGAGCGTTTACCGCTACGGCAGATCAAGATGATGGGGGCGCAACCCGCATCGGCGTCGCAGACCACCCCCCCCAACACCAGTTTCCGGATGTCCGCCGCGAAGTGAGGATTGACATCCCAATCCGGCTCGTCGATCCAGGGAATATGGATGGCCCCCACCGGATGACCGACGAAGAGAAACTCCATGGACGACCGGATATCGACCAAGAGGGCGCGCTTGTCCTTCTGCATCAACTCCCATGCCGCCATGGGCGACAAGGGAATCAGTCGGCCATGACCCATATCGGCAGTCACTTCGCCGCCGTCTGTACACCACCGTCATTCGTTCCCTTGCCCTTTTTCAGCAGGGCAACACACCTGGCGGGACCCAAAGGAGGAGGCGGTGCCGGCTTATCCGACTTTTTCAGGATGATTTTGGGTTTCTTCATCCAGGAAGCAACCTCATATCCGCAACCATCGCCCTTCGGCGTGGCAGGCTGCTGCTTGCACTCGGGACTGCCTGCCGGGCACTTGAGCCGGATATGGAAATGGGCATCGTGTCCCCACCAGGGGCGCACCTTGCCCAACCAGCTACGATCCCCCTCGACGCTTTTGCAGAGGGCGTTCTTGATGGCGAAGTTGACGAAGATGCGGTCCACATCGGGCCGCTGGGCCGCCGTCTTTAGCAGGAACAATTGATCCTCGCCCCAGCGCTTGCTGATGCCCGCCCTATCCTCGGTCAACATGGTCGGGGGATCGTTGCCCTCGGGGGCAAGAAGATTCGCGGCCTTGGGCGAGGACGCCAGGGTGAACCAGATATCCACGTCCATGCCGTTCTGGTGACTGCGGTGCATGGATTCCATGCGGCCGCCGCGCGGCTGGGCCATGTCGCCGATCATCATCAATTGATCGGTCCTGCTTGCCAGCTCCGCACCGATATCCTTGATCATCTTGACCGTCTCGGGATGACCGTAATGGCGGTTGCGTTCGCGGCGGATGGTAACGTACCCCTTCCCCGTCTCCGGCAGATCCTTGGCCCCTGCGATACAGCCGTAGGCGGCACCGCCGATGACCTCCGTCTGGCCTGAGGTGGGTTCCTTGACCAGGGCCCAGGGCGAAACATAGCCGCCGCCGGAAGAAGGTTTGCTTGGGTAGGCGCCGAGCTTCGCAGCTGGGCTGGCATGACCATCCATCGCGCCCAGGAACAGGAAGGGGACCATGGCCAAAAGACTGATGGCCGCCTTGCGGGGGAGGATTCCAATGGCTCTTTGCTTCACATTCATTTGATTACCGCCGCCGGTCAGCACCGGCCAATGAATTATCGAGCCGCAAATTTTAGTCCAGGATGGAACAAGGAGACATCTTTTTTTCCATCCCGGTCACTACCTGGTTCGCATCCTTCATATCCTGCATGAAGGGGAGGGAAATCCCCGTCTCAAGCATAGGAGTCCGGCGACATATAGAGGGGGTAGAGGGTGTCCTCCTCCGTGTTGATGCGTTTGACCAGAACTGCCCCGATCTGGGCCATATCGGCCGCGAACTGCTTCCGCGAGGGGTCGTCCCAGGAGCATTTGTGGTACTTCTCCAGAAAAGAGACGACGCTCTTGCCGATATGCATCATCTCGCTCCGCATCTGCTGCATGAGGGCGGCATTCTCCGGGTCATTGCTCAAGGCATGCTTGAGATAGACATAGAGCTTCACATTTTCGGTCAAGAGGTGACTCCGCAAAGCCCCGGCGAATTCCTCCAGCAAGGAATCGACCCGGCGGTAGTCCGCGCTGACCCTGCCCTCTTCGATGCGTTTATAAAGGGCCAGCAGATCTCTGTGATCGGAGACGAGCTGCTTAATCAAGCCCGGATGGTAGGGGATATGTGAACCCGGCGCGGTCTGCTCCGCATCGCTGGAGGAATCCCCCTCTTCCTTGCCTTTCAGAAAAAAAGAGAACAGAGAAGAAAACATGAGAATAACCTTCCGCTGCTTTTTGCCAAGATGCCATTGATAAGCCTAGCCCACCTTGATGGAAAGGGACATGGAAAAAGGCAAGGAAACTTGAGCCAAGCCAGTATGGGGAGTGACAGCGGCGCCCTATGGGGACAAACCTTCCAGCAGGCGATTCAACCCTTCCTCATCGAGCACGGGGATATCCAGCTCCCCGGCCTTGGTCAGTTTGGAGCCGGCATCGGCACCCGCCACCAGATAATCGGTCTTTTTCGAAACACTGCCGGCCACCTTGGCCCCCAAGGCCAGGAGCCGGTCCTTGATCTCGTCGCGGGGGTGGCTCAGGGTTCCGGTGAGGACGAAGGTCTTGCCCGCCAGGGGAGAGACGGCCGGACTGACCACTTCCAGCGGTTTCCAGCGGATGTCGGCGTCGCGGAGCTGGCCGATGACCTCCCGGTTGTGCGGCTGGCGGAAAAAGGCGTGGACATGGGCCGCCACCACCGGCCCCACGTCGGGGGTCTGTTGCAGCCGCGACTCGTCCGCCGCCATCAGGGGTTCGAGATCGCCGAAGGAACGTGCCAAAGCGCGGGCGGTGGCCTCACCCACCTCGCGGATGCCCAGGGCGAAGAGGAACCGCTCCAGGGTCGTCGCCTTGCTGGCATCCAGGGCAGCCAGCAGATTGGATGCCGACCGCTCGGCCATGCGTTCGAGGCTGGCCAGTTGCTCCAGCGTCAAGGTGTAGAGATCGGCCGGATTCTGGATCAATCCCTGTTCCACCAGTTGTTCCACCAGCTTGTCGCCCAGGCCGTCGATATCCATGGCCCGGCGCGAGGCGAAGTGCTTGATCGCCTCCTTGCGCTGGGCGCCGCACCAGAGCCCGCCGCTGCACCGGGCGGCCGCCTCACCCTCGGGCCGCACGATGTCGGAGCCGCAGACCGGGCAATGGGCCGGCAGGAGGATGGGCTGGGCGTCGGCGGGCCGCCGCTCGGGGAGGGAGCGCACCACCTCCGGGATCACGTCCCCGGCCCGGCGCACGATCACCGTATCGCCGATGCGGACATCCTTGCGCTCCACCTCGTCCATGTTGTGCAGGGTGGCGTTGCTGACCGTGACACCGCCGACGAATACCGGCTCCAGCCGCGCCACGGGCGTCAGGGCGCCGGTACGGCCCACCTGAAACTCCACCGCCAGCAGCCGGGTCAGCTCCTCCTGGGCCGGGAACTTGTGGGCCAAGGCCCAGCGGGGGGCTCGGCTGACGAAACCGAGCTGTTCCTGCTGGGCGATGCTGTCCAGCTTGTAGACTACCCCGTCGATGTCGTAATCGAGGCCGTCGCGGCGCTCGCCCATGCGGCGATAGTAGCCGAGGCAGCCCGCCACCCCGGTGACGACGGCCAGTTCGGGCGAGACCGGCAGGCCCCAGCCCTTGATCCAGGCCATGCGCCCGCTTTGGGTATCGGGCAGATCGGCTGTGCTGACCTCCCCGAGACCGTAGGCATAAAAGGCCAATGGCCGCTGTGCCGTGATGCGGGGATCGAGCTGGCGCAGGGAACCGGCGGCGGCGTTGCGGGGATTGGCGAACGGCTTCTCGCCCCGTTCCCGCGCCTGTCGATTGAATGCCTCGAAACCGCGCCGGGGCATAAAGACCTCGCCGCGCACCTCCAGGACCTCGGGCCAGCCGGTGCCAAGCAGCCGCAGGGGGATGGCGGCGATGGTCCGCACATTGCGGGTCACGTCCTCGCCACGGCTGCCGTCGCCCCGAGTCGCCGCCCGCAACAACAGGCCTTGCTCGTAACGCAGGCTGACCGCGAGCCCGTCCAGCTTGGGTTCAGCCAGATAGACCAGCGGTTGATCGCTGCCGGTCCGGTCGCGCGCGCGGCGGTCGAACTCGGCCAGCTCCTCGTCGCTGAAGGCGTTGCCCAGGGAGAGCATGGGGACGGCGTGATTGACCTCATCAAACCCCTCGGCGGGGGAGCCGCCGACGCGCTGCGTGGGAGAATCGGGGGTCACCAGTTCCGGATAATCGGCCTCCAGCCCTTCCAGCTCCCGCAGCAACCGGTCGTACTCGGCGTCGGGGATCAGCGGCTCGTTCAGGACATAGTACTGGTAGTCGTGGCGACCGATCTCCCGCCGAAGATGCTCCAGCCTGCGTTGGACACCGGCGAAATCCATCACCGCTTCTTCCCCCGCCGCTTCAAGGCCAACTGCAATTGGCGGCGATGTTCCATGATCTCGCTCCGGGTGTGCTCGATGGTCTGCCGGGAAAGGACGCTATGGCTCTCGTCCTGAAGCTCGCCATTGAGCGCCCTGGCGAATTCCCGCGCCGTCTCCAGCATATCGTTGAATGCGACCATGCCCTCGATGGGACCGGGCAACTGGGCAAACAGGGTTATCCCAGGGGTGGAAAAGTCCTCCATCCGGTCCAGGGGAAAGAGGCCCGGCTCAACCAGGCTGGCCATGCTGTAGACCACCCGGTTGCCGTCGGGCTCGACCCGATGAAAGATCGGCATCCGCCCCGGCTTCAGCATTAGACGGTAGACCATCTCCAGGATGTCCACGCCCGCGAAGTCGTTGCCACGGGCAACCACATTGATTTGCAGGATCTTTCCAGGCAGGTCCGGGTTCGGTTTTTCCAGGATGGGCGGCTCATTGCCGAAAAAATCGAAGGCCGACTGCTGGACCGGGCGCACCGGCTCCTCGTAGACATCTTCCTCATAGACTTCGTCCTCGTAGGGGGTCCCGCGCTGCGCGTTGAAATCGAGCTCCCGCTCCGGTTCCAAATCGTATGACGGCTCCGAATCGGGATCGGGGCTATTTCCCACATCCAGCCAGGGCTCTTGCCTGAGCGAGGAGGCCGCATCGCGCACGAAATTCTTGCCCAGCTTGGGCTCCGGCCTGGCCCTTAGGGCAATGACAGCAGCGAGATCCAGCCAGGGCTCCTGCCTGCCACCCAGATCGATCTCCTCCTCTTCGGGTTCTTCCTCAGGCTCGGGCTCGGGCTCGGGCTCGGGCTCGGGCTCGGGCTCGGGCTCGGGCTCGGGTTCGGGTTCGGGTTCGGGTTCGGGTTCGGGTTCGGGTTCGGGTTCGGGTTCGGGTTCGGGTTCGGGTTCGGGTTCGGGTTCGGGTTCGGGTTCGGGCTCGGGCTCGGGTTCAAACTCGGACTCAAGCTGGGTTTCCGGCCAGGTCTCGATCCCGGTTTCCGCTTCGGCCGCTTCCTCGAACCTGGGGGCCTGTCCCAGGTCCGGCTCCTCCGGGGCGTCGAACCAGGGTTCCGGCTTCTCCTCCGGCTCAGGCTCCACCGCCAGGGCCGCGAGGTCGATGAGGGGTTCCGTGCGGGCGGGGTCCTGGAACCCTTGTTTCCAGAGACGGTCGATTTCGCTGCTGTCGATGACAGGACCCTGTTCCAGCTCGATTTCCACGGGGGGTTCTTCTTCCGCTTCCGCCTCAACGGGCACGGCAGGTGGCGGCTCCACGGCGGGCGGGGCGCTCATGGCCACCGGCGTAAAGCCGGAAATGGCAGTGACGCGGATGGTCGGGGCCTTCCGGACGAGCGGCGCCTCTTCCTCCGGGGGGGGAGCCGGCTGCGCCTTCTCGCCGAAATGTGTCATCTCCTCGAACAGACTCTCTTCCGATTCTTCCCCGTCCTCGTTGGCCAAGAAGTCGGGGAAGGGGTCCGAACGGGTTTGAGAGGTTGGCATACCCAGATGGTGTGGGCCATCCCAGGAGACGTCTTCGCCATTTTGTTCGAGCTGGGTCTCGATGTGGTCAGCCAGGCCGGAGAGGATGCCGTCCGAATCATCGATTTCGTCGTCGTCCGGCATCGCCCTACCACCTCCATCCCTGGAGGCGTCGATCCGGGATGCACGGGCACCTTCGCGCCACAGGGGCTCGTAGCCAGCCTGGCGGCTATCGACCTCTTCGTCGCGGCGCGGCTGCTGGTCCCGGCGGATAGTTTCTATGTGGTCGCTCAGGCGCTTCTGGCGATCCCAGAAGTAGATGCCGAGCACGAAGAGCACGCCCCCGATGAACAGCAAAAACCTGAAAAAATCGGCTTCCATACTGAACCGCGCTACATCGCCGCCAGCTTCGCCGCCTCGCCGATATCGACCGAGACGATGCGGGAAACGCCGGGTTCATTCATGGTCACGCCGATCAGTTGATGGGACATCTCCATGGTGACCTTGTTGTGGGTAATGAAGATAAACTGAACTTTATCAGACATCTCGCGCACCATGTGGCAAAAACGGCCCACATTGGCATCGTCCAGGGGGGCATCGACCTCGTCCAGCAGGCAGAAGGGGGCGGGGTTGAGCTGGAAGATGGCGAAGACCAGGGCCACGGCGGTCAGGGCCTTTTCACCGCCGGAGAGCAACTGAATGCTGCTGTTGCGCTTGCCGGGGGGGCGGGCCATGACGGAGACGCCGGTGTCGAGCAGGTCCTCGCCGGTCAATTGCAGGTAGGCGTGACCGCCGCCGAACAGCTTGGGGAACAGGGCCTGGAGACCGCTGTTGACCCTGTCGAAGGTCTCCTTGAAACGGGTGCGGGTCTCGCGGTCGATCTTGCGGATGGCCTCCTCCAGCACCTCCAGGGCACGGCTGATGTCGGCGTGCTGGTCGTCCAGGTATTTCATGCGCTCGGCCTGCTCGCGGTATTCGTCGATGGCGGCCAGGTTGATGCGGCCCAGCCCTTCGATGCGCCGGGCGATGCGTTGCAGCTCCTCCTGCCACTTCTCGGGTCCGGCCTCGGCCGGCATCTCGCTCAGGAGCAGTTCCCGTTCGAAACCGGTCTCCTGCAACTGCTCTTCCAGGGTGCTCCAGCGGACCCTGTGCTCCTGAAGCTTCAATCGCCCCTGTTCCAGCTCGCCGCGCCGCCGTTGCGCCTGCTGCTCGGCCACCGCCCGCTGCTGTTCCAGTTGCCGCAATTGCCGGTCGAGCGTCTCCAGGGCATTGCGGGTCTCGCCCAGGCGGGCCTCCACCTCCAGCCGCAGGGCCAGTTGGGTCTCCAGTTGATCGCGCAATTCCTGGACCGGGACCTCGCCCTCGCCCAGTTGCTGTTCCAATTCCGCCTTGCGCCCCTGCAACTGCTGGAGCTGGGAGACCGAGCGGGAGAGCGACTGCTCCAGGGAGCGCCGCGAGGTGCGCATGGCCTCTACCCGCAAGGCTACCTCGTGGGCCTTGGCCCGTGCCTCGTTGCGCTCGCGCCGGATCTGCTCCACCCGGTCGCGCAATTGATCACGCCGGGAAACCAGGGCCTCGCGCCGCTGGGCCAGGGTCTCCATGGCGGTCAGGGCCTCGTGCAGGCGCTCGCGGGCCTCGGCCTGCTGCTCGCGGCCGCTGGTGATCTGCTGGCCGATTTCCTGAAGCTCCTGCTCCACATGGCGCCGCCGGGTAGCCAGGTGCTCCATGCGGGCCTTCACCCCGCTCAGGGCGGCACGGGATTCGGAGAGACGCCGATTGGCCTCGTTAAACTCCCGCTGCCGCTGTTCCCGCAACTGCTCCAGCCCCCGCGAGGTCTCGCGGGCCTGTTCCAGCGCCTCGGCAAGCGTTTCCGCCGCGAACTCCTGGGACTCCAATGCCTCGGCCGATTCGCGCAATTCTTCTTCGCGCTTGAGGACCCCAGCCCCGGCGTCGTTCTCACCGGTAATCAACCAATTGGGGCCTACCTGAATCCCCTCGGGGGTCAGCCAGCACTCGTGGGGCGCCAGTTCCGCACGCCGCGCCAGGGCTTGTCCCAGGGTGTCGCAGCAGCGCAGGCCGGCCAGCAGGGTGACAACCCCCGCCGGGCGGCTGATTTTGTGGATCAGGCTGTCGCCGGGGAAGCTTACCGCTCCCAGCTCACGCCCCTCACCTCCATCCCTGGAGGCGAGATTCGCGGGCGGGGACTGTTCGCTCTCCAGCAGGGCCAGCATAGCCTTGTCCAGCGTGGCGGCGGCGGGACCCCGGCTGGCGAGATCATCGACGCAGACCGCTTGCAGACGCGCCCCCAGCACCGCCTCGACCGCACCGCGCCAGGCGGGCTCCGCTTGCAGTACCTCGCCCAGACGCTTGGCCCGGTCGAGCCCCTGGTCGCGCAGCCAGGCGCGGGTCCGGTCCGCCTGCTTGCCCAGGGCCGCCTGTTGCAGGGCCTCCAGGGAGGCCCGGCGTCCCCGCAGCTCCTGAATCCGCCCCTGGACCCGGTTGAGGTCGGCCTCGGCCTGCTTGACCTTGGCCCGCGATTGTTCGATCTCACCGAGGATGGATTGGAGCGCCGCCTCGTGCCCGGCGCAGAACTCGCCGACCTCTGCCTCCTGCATGGCGAGAGTGGCCGCCTCCTCTTCCAGTTCAGCCATTTGCAGCCGCTCCAGTTCTTCATTCAGGCGCCCCTGGCGTTGCAGCGACTGGACATCCTGCTGGTCGAAGTGGTTGATGCGGGTGCGCTCCACCTGGGCGCGCTGGGCGGGTTCCGCCGCCTTGCGGTTGAACTCGTCCCACTCGGCCTGCCAGGCGAGGAGTTCTCCCTCGGACCCTTGCAGCCGGGCGGCGATCTCCTCCTCCATCTCGCGCAGGGCCTCCAGCTCGGGTTCCTCCGACAGGAGGCGCTGGGCGATCTCTTCGAGGCCGGCCTCGTCCTGGGCACGGTGGTCCTGAAGCTCGCGCAGGCTGGCGTCGAGCTGGGCGAGGTCGCGCTCCTGCCGGGTCCGGTTGTCGCGGGCGAACTGGATGGCCTGCTCCAGCCGGGAGATATCGGCGCCCACGGCGTAGAACCGGCTCTGCTCCTCGTTGAATCGATCGTTGACCTGGATGTGAGCGTCCCGGTCCCGCTCAATGTCGGCCTCCAGGCGGCGCTGCTCGGCCAGTGCCGCCTCCAGCGTCGTTTCTTGGCGGGCCAGCAGCGCCTCGTCGGAACCCACCTCCTCGGCCAGGGCGCGCCAGCGCAGGGCCAGCAGCTCCGCCTTGCGGCGCCGCTCATCCTGCTTGTAGTTCTTGTACTTCTCGGCGGTCTCGGCCTGGCGTTGCAGGTGCAGCAACTGCTTGCCCACCTCCTCGCGCAGGTCGTTGAGGCGGTCCAGGTTCTCCCGCGTACCCAGGATGCGGCCCTCGGTCTCGCGCCGCCGCTCCTTATATTTGGAGATCCCGGCCGCCTCCTCCAGAAAATGCCGCAGATCCTCCGGCCGCGCCTCGATCAGGCGGCTGATCATTCCCTGCTCAATGATGGAATAACTGCGCGGCCCCAGGCCGGTGCCGAGGAAGAGATCGGTGATGTCGCGGCGGCGGCAGCGGACCCCGTTCAGAAAGTAGTTGGACTGGCCGTCGCGCGACACCGTGCGCTTGACCGCGATCTGATGGTAGTTGGCGTACTGGCCCCCTGCCCTGCCCTCGCTGTTGTCGAAGATAAGCTCGATGGCGGCTGTACCCACCGGCTTGCGCGAGGTGGAGCCGTTGAAGATCACGTCGGCCATGGACTCGCCGCGCAGCATCTTGGCCGAACTCTCGCCCATCACCCAGCGCACGGCATCGATCACGTTGGACTTGCCGCACCCATTGGGACCGACCACCCCCACCAGATTGGAGGGAATCAGGACGGTGGTGGGATCGACAAAGGATTTGAAACCGGCGAGTTTGATCTTTTCCAGGCGCATGGGGGCGTAAGATACTCGGACAACCCTATGGCAACAAGGGAACCTGTCTCAGTCGGAACCATCCCGGCCTGATGGGGATAGTTCATATGAGATGAGCAAGCAATCCTGGCATCACACATCGGCCCCACTATGTGCGCCAACCCTTCCAGCACGGGCTGAGGCAGCTTCCAACTTGGACTCCCCAAATGTCCGCCGTAAAGTACTTACGGCACGGCGGCTGTGCGCCGCGCTCAACCGCTGGACATCCAGCACCTTCGGGCCGTCGAAGGCACAGTCTCGGAATGGGCCGGTAGCGCCAACGAGGAAGCCTACCCTGAGCTTTGAACGCTTTTCGGTCGTGCGCGTCCCCTTCCCTTTTACTGACCGTATCACGACCAAGAACCGCCCGGCACTGGTGCTCTCGGATGCCGCCGCTTTCAATACCCCAGCCGGTCATTCGGTTATGGCCATGATTACTTCCGCATCCAACGCCCCCTGGCCGCTCGACTGTCCGCTCAACGATCTTGCCACCGCCGGCTTGCCCGCGCCGTTCACGCAGGTCTGGCCAAACTGCTGGATGCGGCCTTGTGAGACGGCAGGGTGTAGGTTGGCCTTCAGGCCGGCATGTCGGGCTAAAGCCCAACCTACGGTGGTGGCGTTTCATGTTGACTGGCTAATCATCAAGAGCCGTAACGGCGTTGCGGGAGAAGCTCGCCGGTGATGGAAGCCGCAGTGAACGGACTATAAATGTTCTGACGCTTATCTTGCGGAGGCTGACATGGACTTGAAAGGAATTTATCTGGCCTTGGGACTGACCCTGATACCTTGGCTGTCGGTGGCGGGGGAGTCACAGTGGATACATGGCGCCTGGGTCAGTCTGCATGCCGGGCCAGAGACAGCGGCAGAGGTGCGCGCCCAATGGCCGACCAATACCCCTGTGCGCCTGCTGCGTCGCCAAGACACTTGGTGCGAGGTCGAGGGACCCTCGGCCCAACGCGGTTTCGTCCCTTGCGATCAACTCGGCGACAGGCCGCTGGCATTCGCCGATCTGAAACTCCCCAATCCGTCCGGCACCAATCCGGCCACCGGCCATCACTCCCTGGAAATCCCACTTCAGGAATTCTGGATCTCGCCCTCCTGGGATCGTTTCCAGGCAGCCGGCCTTGCCATGAATGACCTGCTCAGCCCGGAACAACAGGCGCGCGAGCTGGAGGAGAGGAAACCGATCCGCTGGAAGCTGCCCGAGTTCGAGGCGATGAAGGCACGCATGCGCGAGGGCATCAGTGTCTCCTCCAAGGAGGTGATCCAACTGAAGGTCCACCCGGTTCGCCCCGAAGTGGCCAATGCCTACCTGCCCGATGGCCTGCCAAAGATCCGGTCTTCC
The DNA here is from genome assembly GCA_001801995.1 of Gammaproteobacteria bacterium RIFOXYD12_FULL_61_37. Taxonomy (GTDB): domain Bacteria; phylum Pseudomonadota; class Gammaproteobacteria; order Chromatiales; family Chromatiaceae; genus YD12-FULL-61-37. Next base: position 28,887 of record MGZB01000039.1, read on the forward strand.
CTGCTTCAACGCCGCGACGAGCTGCTCATCGATGGACCGATACAACAGCCGACCCTCGATCAGATGACCGCGCTCAGTGGCGGCAGGCTGCGCCTCACGAACCTGCTACGTGGTCCGGAGTATTTCGATGGGAAGCACGGCGGGCAATACATCACCGGCTTCTGGGACATCGCCGAGGCCGAGATCGCCTGGGAGAGCCCACCCATCCGCCATACCCTGGACACCGACGGCCTCTTGGCCGCATCGCACATCCCCGGTGCCTTGGTCGGAGATTACTTCGACGATCCGGATATGGGCTGTGGCGTCAGGCCCCACCTCTGGACGGCAAAGGATGAAACCCCGCTTGCCGACACCCCGACCCTCCCGACAGAAGCGGGGATACTGAGTTTCTTCGTCGCCAAACCCCTCGCCGCGCGGCAGGCGCTGGTCGAAACACGGGTGCTGCGCGCCAAAGCAACCGACGCGGAGGGGAAGCAGACGATGGTAAAGGTCATCTTGCAGGACATCGACCTGGATCGTGACGGGGTGCCGGACATCGCCCTCTGGACGGGGCAGACTCCCGGTGGCATCAGCCCCTTTCTGACCTGGAAGAAGGTCTTCCTCAATATCCAGGGTGTCTGGACGCTAGACCAGGAATGGACCGAAGATGACTGCACTTGAGTTAAAAACACCGGCCCTGGCCGCGCTCCTTGGCGTCCTGGCCTGGACCGCCCCGGCGCAGTCCTCCGGCCTGGAGGCACTTTTCGAACCGGTCCCTATGCAGGCGGCCATGCCGGATCAGCGCGAACGCGCATGGGCCTTTCGCAGCCTGCTTCCTTCCTCGGCCGACGAACAGAGCCCGGCCGGACGCTGGCTGAGCCTGTTGCCGGCCCAACCGAAATGGCCCCCAACCATCCTTGAGACCACCACGGGCAAACTGATACCCCTCGCCATCTTCCAGAGCGGCGCCCCGGATGCGCCGCCGGTGCGGAAAGTGCTGGAGTTCGGCGCCTTCGACCAGGGCTACGCGCGGGTCAAGGTCAAGGTGGGAACCGACGCGGGGACTTACGAACGCTGGGGTTATGTCGATCTCCAGGGAAACTGGGCACTGCCTCCGGTCTATTCAAAGGCCCGGCCGGTGGTGAACGGCTGGGCGGGAGTGACTGAGTACGGCGAAAGCCCTTCCTTTATCCATATCAAGAGCCGCACGACCCTGACTTTTCCACAAGGCAATCTACGCGGGGACGGCCTGTCTCCCGTCGGTCCCCACGTCTACTACTGGCTGGAAGAGAATATCGCTCAACCAAACCCTGTCCTGATCCTCGCCGGGTCGCACCAGCAGATCGACCTTGGCCCGCTCGGCGGCCACCCCCAGATTAATGCCCCGTTCGGGCGTCTCCTGATACTCGATTCGGGCAACCTTTATGACACGCTCCAGCAACGCCTCTACCTGCGCCCGGAGAATACGGAAAACATCCAGCCCTTGTTGCCGGAGGCCGTCAGCCTGAGCTACCGCGAACCGGACAACTCCAAGCTCTTATATCGGGCCTGGTCTCCCCAACGCGGCAAGACCCTGGCGCAGGGGATGTACGCGCTAAAGGAGTTCACCAGCCGCTGGTTCATCGCCTGCGACAAGGCGGAGAACAGTAGTTGGCCCCGGGTCAGCCTGGACCCCGAATCGCCCCAGCGGGTGCTGGCACCCTTTCCCGAGACTAGGGCAATCGCATTAAAAACACCTGGCTTTACAGCGTCTTATATTTTGGTCTTAACTCCACCGGTCTGC
>MGZB01000040.1 GCA_001801995.1 Gammaproteobacteria bacterium RIFOXYD12_FULL_61_37
CCCCAACCCTCCCCCTGGAAGGGGGAGGGGGCAATTTCTGAATCGAGCTGAATAGTTACGGTGAGAGTTAGACGGCTGCGGTGAGCGGGGCACCCGTCAGGGCGCTGCCCTGGCGGCTCCCTCGCCGGAGCAGCTCCTCGGCGATGCCATCGATGACCACCCACTTGCGGCTGCACCAGTCGGGCGCCAGCAGGATGCTGGGGGAGGCGGTCCCGGTGAGGCGGTGAAAGCTGACCTCGGGCGGGGTCTGTTCCACCAGATTGGCTGCGATCTGGATGTAGTTGTTCTGGGTCAGCGGCTGGTATTCCCCCCGTCGCCACTGGTTAGCCAGTTGCGTGCCTTTGACCACATGCAGGGGATGGAGCTTGAGCCCATCCACCCCTTCGTTGATGACCCGGTCCAGGGTCCTCTGGGCATGATAGCCGGTCTCTCCGGGCAGGCCGATGATCAAATGGGTGCAGAGCGGCAGGCCGTGGGAACGGACCGCCCGCGCCGTGGCCTGGTATTCCGCGAAACCGTGCCCCCGGTTCACCCGCCGCAGGGTCTCGTCGAAGGCCGATTGCAGCCCCAGTTCCACCCAAACCTCATAACCCTCGTCCCGGTAGCGGCACAACAGTTCCAGCACCTCCGGTTGCACGCAATCGGGCCGCGTCCCCACGGAAAGACCGATGACGCCGGGCTCGTTCAAGGCGGTCCGGTAGAGCCGGTCCAGTTCCTCCACGTCGGCATAGGTATTGGTGTAGGTCTGGAAATAGGCGATGAAATGGGCAGCATGGGTCCGCTTGGCGATGACCCGGCGGCCGGCCTCGATCTGGGCCGGGATGTCCGGCTCCTGGCGGGCGTTGGGACCGAAGGAGGCATTGTTGCAGAAGGTGCAGCCGCCCTTTCCCTTGCTGCCGTCCCGGTTGGGGCAGGTGAATCCGGCGTGGATTGCCAGTTTGTGGACCGGAAATCCATAACGGCGCTTGAGGTCCTGGCCGAAGGTATTAACGAGTGTGGGAAGTGGACTGGTCATCTGGTGTCGGAAATGCGCCTTCGCCGGTTTCTTGACGAAACCCTGGATACTAAGCCGCCCCGCAGGAGCGGGGCATGAGGTTTGTCAATATAGAACGAGGGGCAGCGGATGGGAACTTTTTAGCGAGGAGGGCTCCAATCCACGACCATTCGAGTGACTGAATTACCGAGGATTTCCGGTAGGCCAGGCTTTAGCCCGGTAAGGAAGGCGCCGCAAGCCGGTGATTTCCATTGACAGCGGTCGCCGTAATGCCGCGTCCTCAAATTGATCGGCCAGCTTGCGGTTTTTCAAATCAAAGCCCAGCCGCGGCCATGTACTTGGCGGTGAAACGCAGCTTCACATTGCCCTTGTCGCCCAGGACGCTGCCGTCGTTAAACTCGATGCCGACGGCATCGGGCGAGCTGGCGGCGTTGCCGAAGAGCCCCTTGTCGAAGGAGAACCTGCGTACCTGCTCCATGGTCTGGCGGACCTGGGGTGAGGCGGCGAAGTCCGCGCCCTCCTTGGGCTGGTAGTACATGGCGGTGGTGCGCAGTTGGGCCTTGAACTCGGCCAGGGTGGCGCCGGAGGCCTTGGCCATGTACGTCATTGCCTCGTCGGCCTTTGTGTCCTTGGCCGTCATGGTGGCCAGGGTCTCGTACCAGGCGCCGGCCAGGGCCTTCTTCAAGCTATCCGGGGCGCTGGTCTTGACCACCATCAGGTCGAGGATCTCGCCGGGGATCTTGGAGGAGTCGAACACCAGATTGGCCCCCTTGGCGTTGCGGGCCTGCATCAGGGGCGGGTTCCAGGTGACCGCCGCGCCGTTGGGATCGGAGGTGAAGATGGCGGCGATGTCGGCGTCGCTGGTGTTGACCAGCTTCAGGTCGCGTTCGCTCATGCCGTTCTGGTCAAGGGCGCGGGCCAATAAATAATGCGAGACGGAGAGTTCCACCAGATTGACGGTGCGCCCCTTGAGGTCGGCGACGCTATTGCCGTTCTTCATGACGATGCCGTCGTTGCCGTTGGAGTAGTCGCCGACGATCACCGCCGTGCTGTCCACCCCGCCCACGGCGGGGATGGTGAGGGCGTCCATGTTGGTCATGGCGCAGGCGTCGAATTTGCCGGAGGTATAAAGGTTGATCGACTCGATGTAGTCGTTCACCAGGGTCAGTTCGATCTGGATGCCGTACTTGTCGGCCCATTTCTTGAGGATGCCGGCCGAGTCGGCGTAGCCCCAGGGCTCCCAGCCGGTGTAATGGGACCAGGCAACGCGGAAGCTCTCACCGGCCTGGGCGGTCAGGCCCCAGGCGAGGGCGGCGATCAGGGTCAGTATCCGAGTGAATTGTTTCGTCATGGTCGGGGTCCTTCTGCTTGGATCAATCGGTGATTTCCAACGGAAAATCGGTGGCGGCCTGTTCGGCGTGTTCCATCTTGCGGATGTTTTCCTCCGATTCCGTCGCCAGGCGTTCCATCTCCAGGATGTTCTCCGCCATCTTGGGCAGGGCCTCGCGGCGGTAACTGGTGATGTCGTTCAGGGCGCCGTGGATATCGGCGAAGGCCTGCTTGAGCAGGCCGATGTCGAGCTGGGTGCCGGAGGCCTGCTTCTGGATCTCCGCCCCCTGGGTACGCAGGCGGGCGGCGGTGCCGGCGATCAGGTTCTCGGTGGTGGTGTTGATGGCCTGCACCTTCTCCAGCACGATCCGCTGATTGGCCAGGGCCAGCGCCAGGGTGACCGCCACCTGGAGGGCGCTGACCGTGGTGTTGAGCGCCCGGTTCACGCCCCGGATCAGCTCCTTGTTGTTGCGGATGATCATCTCGATGGTCAGGTAGCCCTGCTGGTTGACCAGCAACTGCTGTTGCAGATCCTGGATGCGCTGGCGCAGGGGGAAGAGCAGCTCGTCGGCGATGAAGCCGTAGCGCGGGTCGCTCTGGGGGATCTCGGTGTTCAGGCCTTCTTGCAGGCGCTGGTCGATCAACTGGCCCAGCTTCACGGCCTTCTCCAGCTTCAGGGTCAAGGCCCGCATCAGGGCCTGATCGTCGGCCAGGGTGATATTGTCGCGCTTCAACTGCTCCCGGCCGTTCTCCAGGGACTGGATGATGGCGTCGATGGTGGTCGAGGCGTTCTCGTAGCGGGAAAAATAACGCTTGAGCGGCGTGCCGACCCCCGGCAGATAACCCAGCATGCGGGTGGCGAAACCCGCGTCCAGATCGACCCGCGCCGGGTCCAGCTCCTCCACCTCGGTCTTGAGGTCGATCAAAGAGGTGGCCACCTGGCCTCCCTCCTCGCTGTCGGCCATCAGCTTGCTGATGGGCTGCTTCAGCATGGCGCTGCGGCGGGCCGCCTCCTTTTGCAGGTCCAGCCCGATGGTCTCGAAGGAGGTCTTGGCTGCCTGGAGCTGTTTATCGTCGTTGAGATCGACCTTCATGATCCGCGCGACCACGTCCTCGGCCTGCTGATCCAACGCGGGATCGGCGGCGCGCTCCGCTTGCAGTTGTAAAGGATCGGGAAGCTCAAGCTCCTTGCGCAGTTGTTCCTTGTCCGCGAAGACCAGTTGCGAAGCGGGGGCGGGGGTTGCCATGGGAAGTCGTCCTCGGGTGTAACTTGGATTGCCTATGAGTTTATCCCACCGGCACCGAATCGTCGTAAAGCGTTTCAGGGGCAATATCGATCTCACCCGGCCAGACCACCGTGCCCTAATCAACTCGTACCCGTTCAAACACCGCTGGCACCGCGATGCGATCCCAGGGCGTGAACTCCAGGTCGAGCTGAAAGTCGGGGCAGGTGCGGACGGAAATCACATCGATCAACATCTTCGGCCTTACTGAAGCAGGGCAATGCGGAATTCGACAGAAATATCTTCGCGGTAGTCCAAGGCGTTGGGCTGGGCCGCTGGCCCGGCGCTATACTTGCCTTAGCCCGGTGGGCATGTGCTCATGCCCACCATTTCGTGGTCGGGCAGGATAAAGCCAAATTCCTATCGCCATATGCGATGTTCCATACGCAGAGCCCGCGCCAGGTATTGTGGTGGGCATGAGTACATGCCCACCCTACTGGGCTGGGCTGGAAATTCGATGGTGTGCGCTATGTCAAAATCAAAGAGAAAAATAGCACCAATCGCTAACCCTACCGGGCTTCTTAATTTTGTGAATGAGTGATTGTTATGAAAACTGTTATGAGTATTGCCTTGGTACTGCTGTTATCCGCCACCACCGTTAACGCCGAGGACATTAAATGCAAATCTGACGGCAACCAAATTGGAATTAATCAGTGTGCCGCCGACGATTACGCCGCAGCGGACAAACGCTGCCAGCCATGGAGAGCGGAGCGAGGGCTGGTAGTCCCCGATAGGCGTAGGGCGCGGGCGTAGGACCGGAGTTGGTGGAGGGATTGGAAATCCCGCAACCAGCGGAGGGCCTATGCAGAGCGCATCCCGACACGCCGTTAAGCCATTTGCGGGAGTTGTGACGGAGGGCTCCCCAACGAGGGAGTCCGGAGTCGCAACGGACGCAGGGCGATCGGGGCACAAAAAGTTGTCGAAGATCGAGTGCGTTTTGGGGACTTGGATGTCCCAAAACGTATAACGAGATCGAAGACACCCCGGAAGCTCAACGCCACTTGGAAGGAATTGATGGCGAAATATAAGGACGATAAAATCGCCACTGCCAAGCTGAAAGCCGCACAAAAGGCGTGGATTGCATTCCGTGATGCTGAAATAGCAGCTCAGTTTGCCTGTGACGAAGACGATGCGAGTCTTTGCTGGGGTAGCATGTACCCAATGTTGGTCAATGGTGAGCTGCAAGCTATGACGGAAATCCGCACCGAACGTTTGCAGAAATACATCGACGATGGTCCAGGCGAGCGGATGCGTAACTAGCGCGGTAGGTTGGGCTGACGTTAGGAAGCCCAACAACAAAGGTCGGCGCCGAATGTTGGGCTTCGTGCCTCAGCCCAACCTACCGCGCTATTACAAGAACAAGAAGAGGCATTGCGGCATGGTACCTAACCCATTATTCAACACGGACTGGCGCGATAAAGCCGCGCCAGCCGGTTAATTCAGACGTTAGACCTTCGGAGTATCTCGTTAATGGCTATGCACGCAGTTCGTTGGCTAAGTGCTATTGCGCTCTCGTTATTCCTGTGGTTTCTCATGAATTTTTTAGCCGCGGAGTGGCATATGGGACAGGGTGACAATGGTGATGGCATGTCTTGGCCTGCCATAGGGCTTTTGTCATCGCTTGCTCTTGGTTGCTTCGTGGGCATTTCATTTCTAATCTGGTCTGATGTAAGGTGGTTAATTGAAAAAGCCAAGGTCTAACCCTACGTTCGAGGGGGACGGCGCAAAAGCGCGGCGCCCCTTAGCTTCACGTTCGGCCTCATAGCATTTCTTCTGCATACTGGACAGAATATGAACACTTCCAAGATTGCTAGTATCGTGATGTTGCTGATCTTCGGTGGCAAGACATATGCGGGTACTGAACCAATATTTGCGTTCGAATCGGTAATGTCTCTCGACGAAATGTCGTCTCTGATTCGGTCAAAGATTCCGCTAGGAACGGCCCGTACAGACGTTCGGCGCATATTCGTGGACGAAGGGCACGCAACGCTAAAGACTAGGGCCGGAGGCTTCGGTATCGAAAAGTATATTTACGATATTGACCTGTGCCATTATTACATATGGCGTTGGAACATATCGGCTGACTACGATTCCAACAATCAACTACGGCAGGCATATGTAAATGGAAACATTATCCACCCCGATGGAAACCCGAAAAAGATAATTCCGAAGATCGCCGAAGAAGGAAAGAAGGCATCCATCTATCGCGTACAGCGCCCCAGACCCGAAGCTTACAAGGGCGAAAAATCACTGGGCTTCATACTCTTCGATCGCGACAGTGATCCCTCAACCACCGATGACCAAGCTCTTATTGGCGCCGGCCCAAGTCGCGCCGTTCCCATGAACATGGGCAAGTTGGTTACGTATTCAGACGTTGATCCGTGGCGTTCCATTTTTGATTTCGATGCCGCTGACCGCATTGTTCCATACCAAGGTGATTGCAAGGAAGCCCGGTAGAAGGGTAGGCATGTACTCATGCCCACCATTTCGTGGCCGGGCAGGATAAAGCCAAATTCCTATCGCCATATGCGACGTTCCATACGCAGAGCCCGCGCCAAGTATTGTGGTGGGCATGAATATATGCCCTCCCTGCTGGGCTGCTACAGCCCGGCGGTTCTCCCATAATCCCTCCCCCTGGCGGCCAGGTGCTTCAGTTCCTCCATGGCCGATTCCATGTCCATGGCGGCGCGGGGGCGGGTGGTGTCCATCTCGGCCATGGCGGCCATGATCCGGTCCATCTGGGTCATGGCCTCCTCGTTCTGGGTAAACCAGCGGTCGAGCTTCTCCCGTTGCGCCGTCAGCAGGCCCAGGCGTTCAGACAGGGCCTCGTATTCGACCTTGCGGGTCTCCGGTCTTCCCTTTTCCGCGTCCAGTTCCAGCAGGCGGCGGCGGATGTGGCTTTCGTCGATGGCGTTGATGCCCTTGAGGGCATCCACCATGCGTGTGAGGTTGTCGAGACCGGCCAGGAAGACCTGTTCCGTCATGCCCAGGAAGCGGCTGAAGGTCAGCTCCTCGGGGTTGAGCTTGCGCCGTAGCAGCTCCTGGAAGGCCTCGTACTTGTCCCGCAGTCGCTCCAGTTGCCCCAGGCCTTGCTCGAAGGACTCTTCCCGCAGTTCCTGGCCCAGGCGCTGAATGGAGCGTTCGACCTCCCCGGCCAGGCGCTGTTGTATCTCCCGCAGATAGTCGCCGGCATGCTTCTCGCGGCGCAGGGTCGAATCCAGCAGCCAGGCCCCCAGGCCGATGGCGGAGCCCGCCGCCGCCGAGGCGATGAAGAGGGTGGAGGGTGCGAGCAGCAGGGCGGCGAGGCCGCCCAGGATGCCGATGGCCAGGGGATAGAGCACCTGCGGGGTCTGGGCCGTCGCCTTCAATACCGCCCGTGAGACGGCCTTTGTGGAGAAATCGGCGCGAGCCGGATTGCTGACCGGCCCCGGATGCCCCTGCTGGATGGGTTTTTTCTTATCGGCGAATAGACCGGACAAGGTTCGATAGGCCTGGGTGCAATGAGGGAACCCGCATTCTACATGCAACGCCACCGGGAGGTGTTTTCACAGCCCCTCACTTCTCCGGCGGCTCTTTGCCGCTCCGGAACAGGATCTCCCAGGCGCTTCTGGGTTTTCGGCGTCTTACGGCCTCTGCTTCGGCGATTTGTTCGTCGATCTCTTCCATGCGGGCATTGGTGAGGCGGTTTCTGATCCTTTCCCGTTCCGCATCCGGCGGGGCGTGGTCGAGCAGTCTGGTGTCCTTGTGGATGACCAGGGCGCCCACGTTTTCCAGCCACTCATCCGTCAGCTCGGCCAGCACGAAGAAGTCTTTGCGGATACCAAGCTCACCGTAATTCCGCAGAATCAGGTGAAGCCCCTCCTTCTCCGCGTCGATCCTGAAGACGTAGTTGATGGGTATCCTGGGGCCGACTTCATAGATGCAGACGGCCTTGTGGCCGCTCCGGGCGGAGGTGCGCTTGGCGTAGGTCAATCCGTATTTTTTGAGGCCCTCGGCGATCTCGGTGGCGATTTTCTCGTTCGGTGCGGGGATGAAACTTGGGCGTTCGGCAACCGCGTCGCAACGGAGACGGATCTCGGACATGCGGTCGCTGGCGTCGGCGGTGACGGCAAAGTTCCTGAGCGGCATTTTGGGCGTGGTGAAGTCGCCCGGCAGGCTGTAGGCAACGCTGACATCCAAGGGAACCACTCTGAGGTGCTTGGTCATTTCCTGGAGATAGCAGAACAGCGCCTTCAGGCGCGACCTGAGCCGCCTCAGTTCGTCCGCCTCCTGGGGTTGCCCATCCGCCCCCTCAGCCGGTTCCTGGGAAAGGACTTGATCTGCCTTTGCCTTGAGCTCGTCCAGAAGACCCATCGTCTGTTAGTACCTCATCAATGCGAGACGTTGATATCTTACCGCGATAGCGGCTGACCCATTCCCTCTCTCTTCCCGGCGCCGGGGCAAATGGGCAATCCCGTCAGCCGCTGTCGTAATTATAAAACCAGTTGCGGCCTACTCCAGATAGTTCTAGTTTGGCCTGCCTAGAAAACCGTGGCAGCTTGATGACCCATGTCCAAAGGTGAATCGATTCGCGTCAGGGGCGTCGTGCAGGGGGTTGGTTTCCGGCCTACTGTCTGGCGGCTTGCCAGGGACGAGGGCCTTCACGGCACGGTACGCAACGATGCCGAGGGGGTCCTGATCCAGGTCTGGGGCACGGAACGGCAACTGGCCTGCTTTGCCGGGCGCCTGCTGCGAGAGGCGCCGCCCCTGGCCAGGATCGAGGCCATCGAACGGACCCCCCTGGAAGAAGCCTCTCCCTGCGGGGATTTCGCCATCATCGGCAGCGGCAGCGGTGAGGCAAGGACCGCCATAGCCCCGGACGCGGCGACCTGTCCCCTCTGTCTGGGCGAGATCCTGGACCCCACCGACAGACGATACCGCTACCCCTTCACCAACTGCACCCATTGCGGCCCCCGTCTCTCCATCATCGGCGCCGTGCCCTATGACCGGGCGAACACCAGCATGGCCGCTTTTCACCAGTGTCCCCGCTGCCAGGCCGAATACGAGGAGCCTTCCGACCGGCGTTTCCATGCCCAGCCCAATGCCTGCCCCGAATGCGGCCCCCGGCTCTGGCTGGAGGACGGGGAGGGTAACCGGCTGGGGGATTCCGATCCCATCGGCCAGGCCCGTGTCCTGATCGAACGGGGTCATATCCTCGCCATCAAGGGCATTGGCGGTTTCCATCTGACCTGCGACGCCCGCGACAAAGCGGTAGTGGCAGCCCTGCGGCGGCGCAAGGGGCGCTATTTCAAGCCCTTCGCCCTCATGGCCGCCGATCTGGCCGTCATTCGCCGTTATGCCAGGATCGACCGGGCCGAGGCCGAATGGCTGCAAGACAAGGCCGCGCCTATCGTCATCCTGGACCGGGCGGGCGAGCGGCTTCCCGATGGCATTGCCCCTAGCCAGAACCGGCTGGGCTTCATGCTGCCCTACAGTCCGTTGCATCACCTGCTGCTGCATCGGCTCGATTGGCCCATCGTTCTCACCTCCGGCAACCGTAGCGAGGAACCCCAGTGCATCGACAATGCCGAGGCCAGGGAGCGCCTGCGCAGCATCGCCGATTTTTTCCTGATGCATGACCGGGAGATCCTCAACCGGCTGGATGACTCGGTTGTCTGCCGGACCGGGGAGATGCGGATGAGTATCCGCCGCGCACGGGGCTATGCCCCCGATGCGATCCGGCTGCCTGCCGGGTTCGAGGGTGAGCCCCCGATCCTGGCCATGGGTGGCGAGCTGAAGAACAGCTTCTGCCTGCTCAAGGAGGGGAGGGCGGTGCTCTCCCAGCACATCGGCGATTTGGAAGACGCAGCCACTCTCAGGGATTACCGCCGCAACCTCGATCTCTACCGGCGTCTCTTCGATCTGCGTCCGGCGATCGTCGCGGTCGATGGTCATCCCAATTACGGCTCGACCCTGTTGGGGCGGGCCATGGCGCAAGAGGAAGGTTTGAGGCTGGTGGAGGTGCAACACCACCACGCCCACATCGCCGCCTGCATGGCCGAACATGGCCTATCACCCGATGGGGGACTGGTGCTGGGCGTGGCCCTGGACGGCATCGGCTACGGAGACGACGGCACCCTCTGGGGCGGCGAGTTTCTCCTGGCCGGTTATGGTGGATTCAAGCGGCTGGCCCATTTCCGGCCGGTCCCTTTGTTAGGCGGTGCGCGGGCCATGCAGGAACCTTGGCGCAACACCTTTGCCCACCTCTGGGCGGCTCTGGGCTGGGAGCGCGTGGAGGCGGCATTTGGCGGGCTGGAGATCGTCCGTTTCCTGCGGGGGAAACCCCTCGCCAATCTCCAGATCATGGCTGAGCGCGGGCTCAACAGCCCGCCGGCCTCTTCTTGCGGCCGCCTTTTCGACGCCGTGGCCGCCGCCTTGGGGCTGTGCCGGGAGACCCAGGGATACGAGGGCCAGGCGGCGATGGCGCTGGAGACCCTGGCGGAGCCCCATTTCCAGAACGAGACAGATAAGGGCTACCCCTGCCGGGCGGTTGCAGGCGAAGGACCCCTCCAGCTCGACTGGACACCCCTGTGGGAAGGCCTGTTAGGGGACTTGAAACAGGGTGTCGAGCCTGGAATCATCGCGGCCCGCTTTCATCAAGGGCTGGCGGCGGCGGTGGCGGAAACGGCGGGCCTGCTCTGCGGGCGAGAGGGGATAGGCACCACCCTGTTGAGCGGCGGGGTCTTTCAGAATCGGTTGCTGCTGCAAAGGGTTGGCGAGCTGCTCCGGCAACAGGATCTGCGCGTCTTTTTTCCGCAAGATACCCCCCTCAATGATGGGGGAATATCGCTGGGACAGGCAGTAATCGCGGCAGCCAGGGCGGTTCCTGGCCGGACGGATTCAGATTCCGGCGAACCGGGATTTCCCCCCTCGCCAATCGCCCGCTGTACTTGAAGCATTTTCTCTGGATAATTAGCAAAGACTAACGCTTGCCGCCAAGATTCCTGGCGGCGGCATGACAAAGAATCCTGTGGAGGCTGGCCATGTATAAGAAATTGATTTCATCGTTGTTTATTGCGGTAACTGGACTGGTGTTGTCGGTTTCCCCCGCCCATGCCGGTTACGGCGACAATCTTTGCAAGAAGAACGGGTTCAAGTGTGTCAAGGTGAAGAAGGGCGACACCTGGGGCAAGCTCTTCTCCAATTCCAGTGAGCGCGAGCTGGTACAGCGCCTCAACCGCATGAATATCGAGCCGCGCGGCGGCCAGGTCATCGCCGTGCCGAAGGATCTCGATTCGGCCAGACTGATGGATTACGCCCCCTTCCCCAAGCTCATCAAGGTATCGGACCGGACGAGCCGGGTCGTCGTCAGTCAGAAGGACCTTGCCTGGGGTGCCTACGACATGCGCGGACAGCTCTTGAAGTGGGGTCCGATCTCCGCCGGGAAGGGCTATTGCAAGGACATCGGCGAAAAGTGCGTGACCCCGCAGGGTGATTTCCAGACCATCCGCAAGATGGGCTCCGATTGTGTTTCCACGATCTTTCCCGCCAACGAAGGCGGCGCCCCCATGCCGTACTGCATCTTCTTCAAGGGCGGCATCGCGCTCCATGGCTCGCCCGAAGTGCCCGGATATAACGCCAGCCATGGCTGTGTGCGGTTGTTCGTGGAAGATGCCGCGTGGCTCAATAACAACTTCGTCGAGGTCGGCATGACCCGCGTCCTGGTGGACAAGCCGATCGCCGCAGCCCCCCCCGGCACCGTCGCCAAGGTGTACATCGAGGATCTGACCCCCTGGCACTAAGAGACCGAATCACGCGCAGCTTGTTGGGTTACGGCGGGAATACCGCCTAACCCAACCTACAAAGCGACCAACCCACTGCGAGGCCTCATGAAACGCAGTCTCTCGATCCTCCTTCTCCTCCTCCTGTCCCAAACGGCCGTCCAGGCCGCTGTCTGGGAGACCAAGCATCAGTGGGACGACGCCTGGGAAGAACGCTTCTCCCAATGGGTATCGACCGGGCTGACCCAAGACATCTTCATGAACGGCAAATACGGCGGCATCAAGCACGATTGCGCCGACTCGGCCTACTTTACCCGGCTCATCTTCGCCTACGAGAACGGCCTGCCCTTCGTCATCCTGGACCCCCGCTTCCGCTCCTACAAAAAGGAGAAGGTCCAGATCATGATGCCGAAGACCGGCGACATGAACAGCCCCTACAACGTCGTCACCCGCATGATCAGCAGCGAGATGCGGTTCTACGACGCACTGGAGCCGGAGCGCCGTTTTCGCCGCTTCATCAACCTGGTGGGCGACGTGGTCGGCAGCAATTCCCTGTTCAACGACACCTACCCGGTCCAACTGGACCGCCGCTGGTTCCGGCCCGGCGTGGTGGCCGGCCTGCCACGGGCGCCCGTCCACGCCGGCGGTCCCAATCCCTTCTTCTTCGAGGACAACGGACCCAACGGCGCGGCGGAGACCGCCGGCCACAGCCAGATCGTCGTCGGCCTGGACAGTAACGGCGTGATCCGTTATTTGAAATCGACCGTACCGGCGCAGCTCCGGCTCTTGCAGCCCACCACCCTGAATATCTTCGTCCCGCACCCCAGGGGCGGCTCCTTCCGTTACTGGAAACAGCCCCAGCACTACAAGATGCGGGATGAACAGATCCCCGGCTACGGCACCGAGCAATACGAGATCAAGGGCATCTTCGAGGACGAAGTGCAGAAGCGCTTTGCCCTCACCGAGGAGACCCGTGACCAGAAGCTGGGCCGCCTGGCCGGTGAGGTGTGCAGCCAAGTCGCCCAGCGCGTCCCGGTCGTCAACGAGGCCTGGCAGTACAAGGCGACCATCGGCGCACGTTGCATGGACTTCAAGGAATTCGACTCCTACTCCACCCCCTCGCGGGACGGCAAGATCAAGAAGGCACTGGGTTATCTGGTGACCACCGCGACCGAGCAACGTATCCGCGACGCCAGGGACGTGGGACAGGTCGCCAAATACCTGAACCAGGCCTGCGGCGACATCGAATACCTCCCCGGCAAAAAGATCAGCGCCGCCAAATTCGCCGAACGGCTCCTGGCCGGCAAGGTCTCCGCCGACCCCAACCAGAATCCCGCCGTCCGCTGGGGCGACCAGGATGAAGCGGCGCTGGGGTGCCAGCAATTCTATTGATCTCGGATTTTCCGTTGGCCCGTAGGCCGGGCTTCAGCCCGGCACGTCGGCCTGAAGGCCGACCTACAACCCAATGATTTTCTTCGTGCCGAGAATCTCACGGCGACCCCCACGGGGCAGGTGACTCATGAAACGCGGATCGATCTTTTTGCTGCTGGTACTCTCCCTCTCCCAGGCCCAGGCCGCCGTGTGGGAGAACCGCAACCGCTGGAACGATGACTGGGAGGGGCGTTTCGGCCAGTGGCTGGGCAAGGGCTTCACCCCGGACATCTTCGTGAAGGGAAAATACGGCGGCATCGCCCAGGATTGCGCCGACGCGGTCTATTTCGCCCGGCTCATATTCGCCTACGAGAACGGCCTTCCCTTCGTCATCCAGGGCGCCAACGGGCTCATCGACAACGAGATGGGTGATTTCGACGACCAGCCGCCCAAGCGGCGCCTGCGCCGCTTCTTCGATTACGTCGGACAGCAGGTCAGCACCAACACCCTGATGCGCGACACCTATCCGGTCCAGCTCGACCGCAAGTGGTTCCGGCCCGGCGTGGTGGCCGCCCTGCCGCACATCCATGGCCCGAACGAGACTGCCGGCCACGGCCAGATCGTCACCCAGGTGGAACGCAATGGCGTGGTCCATTACCTGAAATCGACCGTGCCCGCCAAGGTCCAGCCCCTGCTGCACACCACCCTCAACAGCTTCGTCCCGGCACCGAAGGCGGGGTCCTTCCGTTACTGGAAACAGCCCAAGGACTACGGCAAGTCCGAGAGCGCCCTGCCGGGCTACGGCACCGAGCAGTACCACTTGAAGGGCATCTTCGAAGACGAGATGCAGAAACGGATCGCCCTGGTCGAGGAGGGCCGCGACGAGAAGCTGTCCCGGCTGGCGGGAGAAGTCTGCCATCAGGTCGCGGAGCGCGTGCCCATGGTGGAAGAGGCCTGGCAATTCAAGCAGAAGATCGGCCGGCGCTGCATGAGCTACAAGGAATTCGACGACTACTCCACCCCCTCCCGCGACGGCAAGATCAAGAAGGCCCTCGTCTACATGGCCGTCACCGCCACCGGCAACTCCGAGGGGGATGTGGGGCAATTGGCCAAGTACCTCGACAAGGCCTGCGGCGGCATTGAGTACCTCCCCGGCAAAAGGATCACCGCCGCCAAGTTCTCCGAGCGGATCATGGCCGGCAAGGTCTCCTCCGATCCCAACCAGCCCCCCGGCGTGCGCTGGGGTGATCAGGACGAGGAACGGCTGGGCTGTAAGCAGTTTTACTAAGGGCGCCTGGCTCACCGATATCCCCTCCCTTCCATCCATCAACTATGCTTTGGCGAGGTGGGGGAATGCGGAAAAGATAAAGCATGGGCAGCGAAGCCAAATCCTTAAGGAATGACCCTTTGTTTTGGGCCGTCGTGCTGACTGCCGTGCTGGCGGTGGGTCAGTTTTTGCCCAAGGTCCGCTTCTTTGCCGATCCGGTAGGCTATCTCCCTCTGCATATGGGGCTGGAATTTATCGCCATGGCCATTTCGGCCATGGTCTTCGCCCTGACCTGGGCGCTACGGGAGCAGGAATCCAACCAGCTCCCGGCCCTGGTCGGCGCCGGATTCGGCGCCGTGATGCTCATCGATTTCGCCCATACCCTCTCCTACGAGGGCATGCCCCAGTTCGTGACGCCCAATGGCCCGGAAAAGGCGATCAATTTCTGGCTGGCCGGGCGTCTGGTGGCGGCCCTGACCCTGTTGCTGATCGTTTTGCTCCCTGAGCGGCGCGCAAGCCGGCCGGGCTATTATCTGGCACTGTCGGCCGGGCTGGCCGTCGCTGGACTGACTTGGTGGTTGGGCCTCTATCATCCCGATCGTCTGCCCCGGACCTTTATTCCCGGTTCCGGTCTGACTTCCTTCAAGATCGGCACCGAGTTTCTGCTGGCCGGCCTTTATGCCCTGGCTTCGATCCGGCTGGCCGCAGAAGGCGGCAAGACAGGGCGCCGGGATTTCCTTTGGCTTGCGGCGGCGGCCTGGACCCTCGGCCTGGCCGAGATGTTCTTTACCCTTTACAGCCACGTCACCGATCTCATGAACCTGATGGGGCATGTCTATAAGGCGGCGGGCTATTTGATGGTCTTTCAGGCCATCTTTGTCTATGGCGTCCTCCACCCCTACCGCGAGCTGGAGAAGAAGCAAGGCTTCTTGAGCACACTGATCAACACCGTGCCCGATCTGGTCTGGCTCAAGGACCCCAACGGCATCTATCTGGCCTGCAACCACCGCTTCGAGCGTTTCTTCGGGGCCAAGGAGGCGGAGATCCTCGGCAGGCGCGACCATGATTTCGTCGAGAAGGAGCTCGCCGATTTCTTCCGTCAGAAGGACTTGGCGGCCATCGCCGCCGGTGGCCCCTCGGTCAACGAGGAGGAAGTCACCTACGCCGACGACGGCCACCAGGAACTCCTGGAGACCATCAAGACCCCCATGTTCGATGCCAGCGGCAAACTCATCGGCGTGCTGGGCATTGCCCGTGACATCACCGAGCGCAGGCGGCTGGCCGAGGAGTTGGGTCGCCACCGCCATCACCTGGAAAGTCTGGTGGAGGAGCGCACGGTGCAACTGGAAGACGCGAGGGAGCACGCGGTGTCGGCCAGCCGGGCCAAGAGCGCCTTCCTGGCCAATATGAGCCACGAAATCCGCACCCCCATCAATGCCATCGTCGGTCTCACCCACCTGCTGCAACGGAGCGCACCCACGCCCAAGCAGGCCGACCAGTTGGATAAAATTGCCACCTCCGCCCGGCACCTGCTCTCCATCATCAGCGACATCCTGGACATCTCCAAGATCGAGACCGGCCGGCTGGAGCTGGAACGCACCGATTTCCACCTGGGTTCCCTGTTGGATCATGTCCGTTCACTCATGACGGAACAGGCCAAGGCCAAGGGGCTGGCCTTCCTGGTGGAATGCGACCAGGGCTCACTCTGGCTGCGCGGCGACCCGACCCGCCTGCGCCAGGCCCTGATCAACTACGCCGGAAACGCCATCAAATTCACCGACCGGGGTTCCATTGCCCTAAGCGCCAAGCCGGTGGAAGAGAACAGCAACTCCATCCTGGTGCGTTTCGAGGTGCGGGACACGGGCGTCGGCATCCCCCCGGAAAAGATCTCCCGGCTCTTCAAGGAGTTCCAGCAGGCCGATGTCTCGACTACGCGCAAATATGGCGGCACCGGCCTGGGCCTGGCCATCACGCGGCGTCTGGCCCTGCTCATGGGCGGGGAAGCAGGGGTGGAGAGCGAGCCGGGCCTGGGGAGCTGTTTCTGGTTCACGGCCCGGTTCGGCCGGGGCAAGGAAGTTGCCATGCCAGACCCGCATGGCAGCGGGGAAGAGGAGCTGCGCCGGCGCGATGAGGGCGCCCGCATACTCCTGGCGGAAGACAACCCCATCAACAGCGAGGTGGCGGTGGAACTCCTGATGGGGGCCGGGTTGGCCGTAGACGTGGCCGGCAATGGCCGGGAGGCACTGACCCTGGCGCGCACCGGCCGCTATGATCTGATCCTCATGGACGTGCAGATGCCCGAGATGGACGGACTGGAGGCCACTCGCGCCATCCGCGCCCTGCCGGGCATGGACAGGCTGCCCATATTGGCCATAACCGCCAATGTCTTCGAAGAAGACCGGCGCGCCTGCCTCGCGGCGGGCATGAACGGCTTCGTCGCCAAGCCGGTGGACCCGGAAGCCCTCTACATCGCGCTGCTCAAATGGCTGCCGGAGACCGGTCCGGTCGCCGTTCCCAGCGAACCGCCGCCCAGGGAGGCGACGGACACAGGGGTATGGGAAGGTCTTTCGGCCATCCCCGGTCTCGATACGGGGCTTGGGCTCAAATCCCTGGGCGGCAAGGAGGCCGCCTATCTGAGGATATTGCGGCGTTATGCGGCCGATCACGGGGCCGACATGGCCCTGTTGCGCGAACGGCTGGCCGCAGGCGACCGGATCGAGGCGAAGCGGCTCGCCCACTCCCTCAAGGGCGCCTCGGGCAACCTGGGGGCCGTCCAGGTCCAGGGCCTGGCCGCCCAACTGGAAACGGCCCTCGGCGAGGGCCGGGAATCCGGCGAGATCGAGCGTCTGACAAATGATGTCGAGATAGCCTACAAGGCCCTGTCGGAGGCGGCGGGGGTCCTGCTGAACACTGAATCGGCCGTGCCGGCGACCGATCCGGATGATTACAGGTTGCGGCAGCTCATGGCGAAACTGGAGGCGCTGCTCGCGATGGACGACATGGGGGCCAACAGCCTGGTCGCGGAGCAAGCCGCCCTGCTCAAGGCTGGATTAGGACCCCAAGGCGAGAGGCTGGTCGATCTGGTCGAACGCTATTGCTACCCCGAGGCCCTGGCGGAATTGCGGAATTTGCGCGCCTAAACCCAACCCAGCCTGTCGTGGAATAGGTGTTTCCGCTAACCTAGACTACTTTAAAAGCACTACTTCACGAGATGTCTGCCATGTACGCCACCCATGTGCGTGATCTGAAAAAGAACCCTTCCATGGCGCTTCGCCAGGCGAGGGATGAGCCGGTGTTGATCCTCAAAGGCAATGAGCCGGACGAAGATAGAACAAACACTGCCTGAACCATCACCCATGAAATCCCTTTCCGAACTCTCTCTTGCCGACATCATGAGCCACCGGGTGGATGTGATAGCCCCCGATCGTCCCTTGGGCGAAGCCGCCCGGCTGATGGCGGCGCGGCACATCTCCAGCCTGGTGGTGACGGAGGGGGAAAAGCCGGTGGGTATTCTCACCGAGCGGGACCTGGCTCGCCTGATGCTTCAGGGAACCCCCTCCGATGTCCCGGTGGCTGAGGTAATGAGCAAACCCCTGCACAGGGCGCCGCCCGAACTGGGGTTCCGTTCCGCCTATTCCCTGTTGCGACGCCACGGCGTCCGTCATCTGGTGGTGGTGGACGAGCCTGGCAACCTGGTGGGCCTGGTGAGCGAGAGCGACCTGCGCGGCCGCCTGGGGATGGATGTCCTGCGCCGTCTGGGCGATCTGGAGCGGTTCATCGAGCGGGATATCCCCGTCCTGTCGCCCCGAGACAACGTCGTTCGCGCCCTGGAGTTCATGCTGGAAGAGAGTCGGGAATTCGTTCTGGTGCTGGAGGAGGGGCGTCCCCTGGGCATCCTGACCGAACGCGATCTGCCTCGCCTATTGACGGATGAGACCGATCTCACGTCGGTTTCCCTAGCCGAGGTGATGCATTCCCCGCTGGTAACCCTCACCCCGGCCGCTTCCTTCAGCGAGGCCGTGCAGCTCATGGGTCAGGACAATATCCGCCACCTGCCCGTGGTGGATGATAAGGGCATCCTGATCGGCATCCTCAGCCAGCACCGGCTGCTGGAGCTGCTGGGCATCCAGATGCTGGACGAGACCCTGAAGGAAGATGCCGGGTTGCGTGAGGCCAAATCGGACCTGGAATCGCGGCTGGAACTGGTCATGGAGGTCGGCGGCCTGGGCGCCTGGCGATATAACCATGCGCTCGACGCCATGGTCTGGGATCAAGGGTTCTGCCGCCTGCTGGGCGGCGAGAGGGACCCGGACTGCAAATGCTCCTGGCTGACGCTGGTCCATCCGGAAGACCTCCCCGGCGTGACCTCCGCCATGGAGACGGGCCGGTCCCAGGGGCGGTTCCGCTTTACCTGCCGGCTGCGCCATGCCGATGGGCGCTGGATCTGGGTCGAGAACCGGGGCCGCGTCGTGCGCTTCGATTCCCAGAACCGCCCCCTGTATTCCCTGGGCGCGGCCATCGACATCACCGAGCGCAAAGAGGCAGAGGCGGCCCTGCGGGCCAGCGAGACGCTTCACCGGGAGGTATTGTCCGCCCTGGGCGAGGGGGTCTATGGCGTCGATGAGAAGGGCCGCTGTACCTTCATCAACCCCGCGGCCCTCGGCATGCTGGGTTTCCGGGAGGAGGAGGTGCTGGGCCAACCGCAGCATGCCCTCTTTCACCACAGCCGCCCCGACGGAGAACCCTATCCCTTCGAGGAATGCCCCATCCATCTCACGACCCTGGACGGCATTGTCCGCCGTCAGGAAGACTGGTTTATCCGCAAGGACGGCAAGGGGTTCCCCGTGGAACTGATCGCGGCGCCCCTGACCAGGGACGGCGAAAGGAGCGGGGCGGTCACGGCCTTCCAGGACATTAGCGAGCGAAAACAGGCAGAGGAGCGGATTCGCAAGCTCTTTCAGGCGGTGGAACAAAGCCCGGAGAGCATCTTCATCACCGATCTGGAAGGTCGCATCCTGTATGTCAACGAGGCCTTTTCGGCGAACTCGGGATACCGGCGCGAGGATCTGATCGGACGGAATCCCCATATCCTCCAGTCCGGCAAGACGCCGGGCGAGACCTACCGGAGCCTCTGGGAGGCATTGCGAAACGGCCGGGGCTGGAAGGGAGAATTCATCAACCGCCGCAAGGACGGCAGCGAATGCGTGGAGTTCGCCCGGATCTCGCCCATTCGCCAGCCGGATGGAAAGATTACACATTACCTGGCCATCCAGGAGGACATCAGCGAGAAGAAGCGGATCGGCGAGGAACTGGATCGCTATCGCCATCACTTGGAGGATCTGGTGGAACTGCGCACGGAGGAGCTTACCCTGGCGAAGGAGGCCGCGGAAAACGCCAATCGGGCCAAAAGCGCCTTCCTGGCCAACATGAGCCACGAGATCCGCACCCCCATGAACGCCATCGCCGGCAATATCCACATGCTCGGACGCGAGCTGAAGGACCCCGATCACCTCTGCCGCCTGGAGAAGATCCGGGGCTCCTCCGGCCAATTGCTGGCGATGGTCAACGACCTGCTGGACATCTCCCGTATCGAGGCGGGGCGGTTCGAGCTGGAACAGGTCGAGTTTTCCCCCAGTGCCTTGCTGGAGCAGTTGAAGGCACTGACGCTGCACAAACTGGACGGCAAGTCCTTGGAGTTCCGCATCGAGGCCGAACCCCTGCCGCCCGTTCTGACGGGAGACCGGGACCACTTGCGCCAGGCCCTGCTCAATTACCTGGACAACGCCGTCAAGTTCACCGAGCGGGGTGGCATTACGTTACGCCTGCGCATTGAGGCCGAGACGAAGACCAGCCTTTTGTTGCGCTTCGAGGTGGAGGACACGGGCATAGGCGTCCCGGTCAATGACGCGCCACGGCTCTTCGAACCCTTCGAACAGGTCGATGCCTCCTTCACCCGCAAGCAAGGCGGCACGGGCCTGGGGCTTGCCATCACCCGTCGGCTGGCGCGGCTGATGGGGGGCGATGCCGGGATCGGGACCAAATTGGGCAAGGGCAGCCTTTTCTGGTTCACCGCCCGTCTCGGCAAGGGACCTCACCCGGATGCACGATCCGAACCCTTGGTGTCGGCCGGGTCCCCCATTCAAGAGGCTCCGCTCCCCGCCTTGCCGGATTGGGAACGGATAGGGCAGGTGCTGGACGAGCTGGAGCCGCTTTTGGCGGTGGACGACATGCGGGCCAATCCCCTGGTCGCGGAGCAGGCAGCCCTGCTTAAACTGGGGCTTGGGGTCCGGGGAGAGGCGCTGGTCAACCGGGTGGAACGCTACCTCTACCCCGAGGCGCTGGAGCTGTTGCGGCAATGCCGGGCCGAACATCAGAGGCTGGTCCCCGTCGCCGAGGAGCCGCGCGAAAGCCGGTGATCCTAAATCCCTCGATTCCATTCCTTGGTCCGTAACCGGTGCATCCCTGCACCACTTCTCCCGTCCAACCCGGCGGGTGAGTGCTCGGGAGGATACAAATCGATGTTTTTCTTTGCGTTCTTTGCGCCCTTGGCGGTTTAAATGAAGTTTTTAGGGTGATTGATCTTCCGGGGCGGCTCGCCTGACCGGGACTACAATTGGGGAGATAGGCACGAAAGGCATTGCCGCATGAACCTCGAACGAAAACTCCTGCTCTTTATCGGTCTGGTGGTCGCGGCCGGGCTCGCGGGTTTCCAGTACCTCGATTACGAGCGTGAGAGCGTCAAGGCTCAGGCCGATCTGCTGGCCTCGGCCGAGCGTATCCGGGGTGTACTCATGGCCATCCGGCGGGTCTACCAGCACCAGTTCATCGAGAGTGGTCTGCCGCTGAACGACAAGACCCTCGGTTTTCTACCCGCCCATGCCATGTCCCGGATTTCGAAGGATCTGTTCAACTGGGACAAGAGCGGCTTCTCTTTCAACAACGTCTCCGACCGGCCGCGCAATCCCGCGCAACAGGCCGATGGGCCGGAACTGGAGGCGATCGCATTTTTCAGCAACAACCCCGAGGAGGAACGGCGTTTCGTTCCCTTCACGGCCAAGGACGGTAGCCCCTATTTCCTTTATGCCCGGCCGATCTGGATCGAGCCCTATTGCCTGAAGTGTCACGGCAAGCGGGAACAGGCGCCCGAGACCATCCAGGAGAGGTACGACAACGCCTTCGACTACAAAGTGGGTGAGCTGCGCGGCATCCTCAGCATCAAGATACCCTCAGGCCATCTCCAGGACCGGCTGCGGAACGAGCTTTTGGGCAATCTGGCCTGGGGGCTGGGTTCCTTTGCCCTGATCTGGCTGGTCATCGCCTGGCTGGTGCGGCGGCATGTCTCCCGCCCTCTGATCGACCTGGAGGCGGGCATCATGGCCCTCGCTGCAGGCGATCATGCCCGCCGCCTCGGCTCCCTGCCGGGGGAATTCGGCCGCATCAGGCTGGCCTTCAACGGCATGGCCGATTCCCTGGACCGGGAGCGGGCGTGTCTGGCCGAGTCGGAGGAGCGCATCCTCAAGCTGTCGCTGGCGGTGGAGCAGAGCCCCGAAAGCATCGCCATCACCGATCTGAACGGCAACATCGAATACGTCAACGAGGCCTACGTGCGCAACACCGGCTATAGCCGCGAAGAGGCGCGCGGCCAGAATCCCCGTGTCCTCCAGTCGGGCAAGACGCCCAAGGCCACTTACACCGCCCTTTGGGAGAACCTGCTTCAGGGCCGCACCTGGAAGGGGGAATTCATCAACCGGCGCAAGGACGGCAGCGAATACGTGGAATTTGCCATCATCACCCCCATCCGCCAGCCGGACGGGCACATCACCCATTACGTGGCCGTGAAAGAAGACATTACCGAGCGGAAGCGCATGGGCGAGGAACTGGACCAGCATCGCCGCCACTTGGAGGAGATGGTGGAGGAACGCACCGCGCAACTGGAGGAGGCGATGGCCCAGGCGGAATCGGCCAACCGGGCCAAGAGCGCCTTCCTGGCCAACATGAGCCACGAGATCCGCACCCCCATGAATGCCATCGTCGGCCTCACCCATCTGCTGCAACGGGGCGGGACGACGCCCAAGCAGGCCGATCAGTTGGACAAGATCGATGCCGCCGGGCGGCATCTGCTGAGCATCATCAGCGACATCCTGGACATCTCCAAGATCGAGGCCGGCCGCTTGAAGCTGGAATCGGTGGATTTCTCCCTGGGGGGGATGCTGGACAATGTCCACTCCCTGATTGCCGAGCAGGCCAGGGCCAAGGGGCTTACCGTTCAGGTCCGGGGAGGCGACTCGCCCCTCTGGCTGCGAGGCGACCCGACCCGTCTGCGTCAGGCGTTGATCAACTACGCGGGCAACGCCGTCAAGTTCACCGGGCGGGGCTCCGTCACCCTGAGCGCCACGCCGGTGGAAGAGGATGAAAACGGCATCCTGATCCGCTTCGAGGTGCGGGACACGGGCG
Organism: Gammaproteobacteria bacterium RIFOXYD12_FULL_61_37; assembly: GCA_001801995.1. GTDB lineage: Bacteria > Pseudomonadota > Gammaproteobacteria > Chromatiales > Chromatiaceae > YD12-FULL-61-37. Next base: position 22,459 of record MGZB01000040.1, read on the forward strand.
TCGGCATCCCCGCCGATAAACAGGCGCGCCTCTTCGAACCCTTCGAGCAGGCGGATGCCTCGACCACGCGCAAATACGGCGGCACCGGCCTGGGGCTGGTCATCACCCGGCGCCTGGCGCGTCTGATGGGCGGCGAGGCGGGGGTGGAGAGCGAGCCGGGCCGGGGCAGCCTGTTCTGGTTCACCGCCCGCTTCGAACGGGGGCGGCCGGTCGATACGCAAGCGGCCCATCTCCAGGGAAATGGGGAGGAGGAACTCCGCCGCCTCCATGGGGGCGCGCATCTGCTGCTGGTTGAGGACAATCCCATCAACCGCGAAGTGGCGGTGGAACTCCTGATGGGGGCAGGGCTGACGGTGGAGACGGCCGCCAACGGCCGCGAGGCGCTGGTCAAGGCGAGCGCCGCTTGTTTCGACCTGATCCTGATGGATGTGCAGATGCCCGAGATGGACGGACTGGAGGCCACCCGCGCCATTCGCGCCTTGCCGGGACGGGAGGCGCTGCCGATCCTGGTCATGACCGCCAATGTCTTCGAGGAGGACCGCCGCGACTGCCTCGCAGCGGGGATGAACGACTTCGTCGCCAAGCCGGTGGACCCGGAGGCCCTCTACGCCACCCTGCTCTCATGGCTGCCCGCGTCCGCCAAGTCGGCGGCGACGATAATACCGCCTTCCCCGCCGGAAACCCCCGATGCGGCTCAGTTGGTGCGCCTGTCGCTCATCCCCGGACTGGATGTCGCGCAGGGGCTGGGTGTGGTGCGGGGCAAGCTGTCGAGCTATCTACGCCTGCTCTCCCTGTTCGCCGAACGCCAGGAGGGGAACCTCCAGCTCCTGGTCGAGGCCATGGTCGCCGGCAGACTGGAGGAGGTGCGGCAACTGGCCCATGGCATCAAGGGCGTCGCCGGGAATCTGGGAGCGAAGCGGGTATTCGAGGCGTCAGACGGCTTGCAGAAGGCGATCCGCCAAGGCGCGGAACGGGACGAGATCGAACGCAGCTACTCGGCCCTGATGACGGAGATGCCGCCCTTGATCGACGCCATCCGGGCCACGCTCAGCCAGGTCCAGTCGGAACCCTCTCCGATCAATGAGCAGCGGCTCGCCAAGGTGCTCGCCCGCCTTGAAGAGCTGGTAGCCCTGGCCGATATGGAGGCCAACATCCTGGCCCGAGATGAAGCGGACCTGCTGCGGGCCGGGCTCGGAGAGAGGGGCCAGGGATTGCTGCTGCGCATCGAATCCTATGATTACGAGGGCGCTTTGGCCTTGTTGCGCGCAGGGTAATCCCCTTTTGTCCGATGCAGCATGACCACGTGGCCCCCGTCGCCGGCTGGCCCTATTCGACGTACCATATGTTTCCTTTACGCCTTTATCTGGAGCAAAAGCTATGAGCATCGCCACCAAGCTGGAACAAGGTTACACCTATGGCGATTATGCCCAGTGGCCTGAAGATGAGCATTGGGAACTGATTGATGGGGTGGCGTATGCCATGGTAGCTCCACAACGTATCCACCAAAAAATTGTGTCTGAACTGGGCAGGCAGATAGGCAATCATTTTCAAGGCAAGCCGTGTGAAGTTTACGTTGCCCCGTTTGATGTGCGTCTGCCGTATAAAAACGAGGCGGATGCACAGGTTGAAAATGTGGTGCAGCCGGACTTAACCATCGTCTGCGATAAGTCCAAGCTGGATAAAAAAGGGTGCCGGGGTACGCCGGACTGGGTAATCGAAGTGCTTTCCCCCTCCACCACCTTGCACGACATGAACACCAAGCGCGGCTTGTACGAAAGGCACGGGGTGAATGAATACTGGATTATCCACCCCGAAGACCGTTGGATTATGGTGTATACGCTGGATGCACAAGCGCAGTACGGCAAGCCATCGGTGTTTGGGATGGATGAACCAACGCCGGTACAACGGTTCCCCGATCTGCACATTGACTGGTCGTTTATGACGGAAGCTTGATACGGTGACACTTTACTAAATACACTTTATCGAGTGTATTTAGTAAAGTGTCACCGTATCTGAGAATGCCGCCAACAAGGGGCCGGGGGTTGGTCGCGCCAGCGGCATCCGGGGCAACTTTCTGCTCAGTATTTCAGGGCTGAATCACCTCTGTGATGCCGTGCATCACGCACTCTGGCCGCCCCCCCTGCGTCCCTGGCGGCGGATAAACGCTATTCGTTAGGCAGCACAAATGAACAAACCTTCGAAACCTCCAGTCGAGTCTCCCGAGCAGCGCGATTCTGACCTCGTACAGGTGGTAGACCGCACCGCTCTTATAGAGAACATCCTCAACCAGATCATCGTGGGCTACTGTGCCCCACGTAAGGAAGCATGGGAGTTCATGTGGAGCGTCGTCCTAGACACATCGGTAATGTCGCTAGGCTCAAAGATCAAAGTTGCTATGGCTGCCGCTCACGAGATGCGGTTCAAGCTCAACAAAGATGCGCTTCACAGGGTCATTTCTCTGCGTAACGCATTCGCACACCACGCAAGCAATGCTCACCCAGTGCTAGTAGTTGGCCGCGAGCCGGAGGACGACAGTAGCCATCTCCAACTCTGGGTTCTCGAAAGCTCGGGCAAGATAACCAAGATGAAGCGGGAAGAGGCACTCACAGAGTTCAACAAAGTCTATAAGGCCGCCAAGGAATCCATCGTCGAACTCAAGAATGCGATTCATGCCAAGTATGAGCAAAGTGCTGCCTAATCCTACGCTCAAGCGGGACTGCGCAAAAGCGCGCAGCCCCTTAGCTCCACGTTAGGAATCACGGAGACAGTTTACCAAATACACTGAATATGCCACTTCCTCGCCTTGTCGCGTGGAATGAGCCAGGATCAAATCCCCGCCACCCCGGCCAGTATCCGCAGGGGGCCGGTCCGGGCCACCCGTTCCAGCTCCTGCGGGGTGCGCACGAAGAGGGAACCGGCAAAGCCCAGGGCATTGACCGAGATGCCTTCGAAGTGCTCCTGCCTGCGCGGCACCAGCAGCATCCAGCCGCGCCGCAGCAGCAGGTTGTAGGGGGCCGACTGGCGCGGTTCCCCCGCCCGCTCCACCTCGGCGATGCCCAGTTGCTCCAGCATCTCTCGGTAAATCAGGTGGATGTATCCGGCCGCCTCCGGCCGTTGCCACAGATCGGTCGGCAGGCGCCGGAAGGCATGGGCGAAGGGCAGGGCAGGGACCGGCCCCTCTTCGACCCCGGCCAGCACCGCCTCCAGGGGCAGATCCGGGCCGTCCGGGGTCAAGGGCAGGGGGACGAGCTGGAGGTGTTTGTGGTTCTGGCTGGCCCCGGCCGCCGCGCCGCCGTTGTAGAAACCCAGGCCGTCGATACCCTGCAAGGCCAGTTGGAGGGCCAGGAAATCGTCGCGGTCGAGCAGGGTCTCCTGGTGCTTGAATTGCCGGGTGACGATGAGCAGATGGTGCTCCAGGACGTTGAATTTGTTCAGGACGCCGAGATGGTTTCCGCCGATGGCCCCGAGGGTCAGCTCCGGCTCGGGCGGCAGAAAGGGATTGAAGTCCGCTCCGCGATCATCCTCCCGCCGCGCCTTGCGCCGCAGGCTGGAGACGGAACGCACCAGAAAGCGCATCCCGCCATCCTCCATGAAACACTGCTGGGTCTCGATGCTCAAAAGCGCCCCGCAAGCCAGGGCGCTACGGGTCCGCTCCCGCAGGCGGTCCCAGAGGGTTGCGGGCTCCAGTTTGGCGTATCGGTCTCCCATTTTTATTCCTGAGTAACTATGTCGGCTTAATTCAAAATCTTCTGTAATCATTCAGCTCCCCCTCCCTCCGGGAG
>MGZB01000041.1 GCA_001801995.1 Gammaproteobacteria bacterium RIFOXYD12_FULL_61_37
GACGACATTCCACCATCGGTTATCAGTCACCCGCAAGATTCGAGCAAAGTGTTCAACATGCCGCGTGATTTTGTGTCCGGAATAGGCTTGCCAGATCAACAAGTCGATGACCACCTATGCCGATCATCGGGTTTGGCAAGACGTGTACCGCCCAAACACGGCGGTTGGGAATCCGTCTCTGAAACTCATGGTCATCGATGATGCGCTGATCGTCTCCTTCAAGGAGCTATGAACATGAAATGTCCTGTTTGCGGTGCGTCGGAACGGATCCATGACAGCCGCGATGTGCCATTTAACTACAAAGGGGAAACTACGATCATTCCCTCCGTGACGGGTGATTTCTGCCCCGCCTGCGCTGAATCCGTCCTGGACATGGCGGAATCACGCCGTTTTGGCGAATATGTAGGCGACTTCATCAAGCAGGTGAACGCCTCGATTGTCGATCCCAACTTCATTGCCAGCGTTCGCAAGAAGCTCGCGCTCGATCAACGCGAGGCGGGCGAGATTTTCGGCGGTGGTGTCAATGCGTTTTCGCGATACGAAAACGGCAAGACCAAGCCGCCCCTGTCGCTGGTGAGGCTGCTCAAATTGCTCGACCGCCATCCCGATCTGCTCAACGAGGTCAGGGCTGCGTAGCTGTGGCATCAGTCTTGATCGATTGACGCTGTTCTTCGGTCAGGCACATAACCCACTGTTTTTACGAAACCCCGGCCAACTCACTCCAGCAAGTCGTATAGCGCGGCGAGCGGTACTCGTTTTGCGTGCGCCAGGGCCGTTGGACGCCTTGGGCGGCGAAGAAGATCTCGCCGGTGCCCAGGCGGGCGTTGATGGTGTCGAGGGCCTGCATCAGGCGGGGGTTGTCGGTCTTGGGGATGAAGAGGTCGTCTTGAATGCGCTGGGTGTCGATCAGGTCCAGCAGGATTACGCCCACCTTCTGGTAGCGGTAGCCCTCGATGAACAGCCGTTGCGCCAGGGCCTTGGCGGTCTGGATGAGCGGGCGGCTGTCGGCGGTGGGGGCGGGAAACCCGGCGGAGAGGGCGTTGCTGTAGACCTTGGCGTCGTGGCGGCCGGTCTGGAGGAAGACGTGGATGTGGCGGCAGCAGAGTCCTTGCCGGCGCAGTCGTTCGCCGGCGCGGGCGGCGTAGTTGCTGACCGCTTCAAGGATGGGGGGCAGCGTGGTGACGCGCTGACCGAAGGACTTGGAGCAGAGGATCTGCTGGTTGGGCTGGGTCTCTTCCAGGCCGAGGCAGGGGGTGCCGTTCAGCTCGCGGACGATGCGTTCGCCCACCACCGAGAGATGGCTCCGGATCAGCTTCGGATCGGCACGGCGCAACTGCTCCACAGTCTCGATGCCGAGGGACCTCAACCGGTCCGCCGAGCGGCGGCCGATGCCCCAGACCTCGCGCGCCGGCAGCCGCGCCAGGAGGCCACGAAGCTGTTCCGGGCGTTCGATCTGGTAGACGCCCTCGCCGCTCTTTTTGGCGATCAGGTTGGCCAGCTTGGCCAGGGTCTTGGTCGGCCCCAGGCCGACGGAGAGGGGGATGCCGGTCCATTGCCGCACCCGGTCGCGCATCTCACGCGCCAATTCCAGGGGCGGTTGCGGCAGGCGGTCCAGGCGCAGGAAGGCCTCGTCAATGGAGTAGATCTCCATATCGGGCGAGAAGCCGGCCAGCACCGCCATCACCCGCTGCGACAGGTCGCCGTAGAGGCTGTAGTTGGAGGAGAAAACCGCCACGCCATGGCGCCGGGCCAGCTCGCGCACCTGGAAGAAAGGGACGCCCATGCCGATGCCCAGCGCCTTGGCCTCGTTGGAACGGGCCACCACGCAGCCGTCGTTGTTGGAGAGCACGATCAGCGGCCGGCCGATGAGGGCAGGGTTGAACAGCCGCTCGCAGGAGGCGTAGAAGTTGTTGCAGTCCGCCAGGGCGAAGAGGGGGGCGGTCATACCGGATGGATGACGTTGGTGACCACGCCCCAGATATGCAGCTCGTTGCCGTCCTGGATCTCGATGGGGGCGTAGGCCGGATTCTCCGCCAGCAGCCGGGTGCGGCCGTTGCGCTGGTCGAAGCGTTTCACGGTCAGTTCGCCGTCGAGGGCGGCGATGACGATGCGGCCGGAGACGGGCGTCAGACTGCGGTCCACCACCAGGATGTCGCCGGGGTGGATGCCGGCGTTGAGCATGGAATCGCCCGAGACCCGCACGAAGAAGGTGGCGGCCGGGTGCTTCACCAGGTGCTCGTTCAGGTCCAGCGTCCCTTCCAGGTAGTCGTCGGCGGGGGAGGGGAAACCGGCGGAGACCCTGCTTGCATAAAGCGGCAGGGCCTGGCTGCGGTTTTCGAGAAAGCCGCGCACGGCCTCGATCCGGCTGACCGGGACTCGTAACGGCTGGGTCGGTTCGCCAAATTTGCCTTGGCCCGGCGGCCGTCCGGCGCCGGGCCGCTTTCCGCCTCGCGGCATGGGATTCTCCGTAAAAGGGGCGTTGATCTGGGACCCTCGCGGGGTGGCTCTGTTACGCATGCTTCAATCCGGGATGTTAGGGCTCCGGCAAAAATAAATCGCCCCGTCTTGCTTGTCCTGTTGTCCGGCTTCTGTGTTGCGGCAAGCGTTACATAGGCCCGCTATGCGCCGCTTGCCGCGCCTTGAATCCGGACAACAATCCGGCGCAATACGGGGCGATTTATTTTTGCCGAAGCCCTTAATTTCCGGCAATCGCCTCGTTTCCCCACCTTGGCATGAGTTCGTGCCCGATCCCCAGGTGGTCCAGCACACGGGCGACCATGAAATCGGCTAGGTCGTCGAGGGTCTGGGGATGGTGGTAGAAGCCGGGGTTGGCGGGCATGACGACGGCCCCCATGCGGGTCAGTTTGAGCATATTCTCCAGGTGGATCTCGGAGAAGGGGGTCTCGCGCACTACCAAGATGAGCTTGCGCCGTTCCTTGAGGGCCACGTCGGCGGCGCGGTCGATGAGGTCGTTGCTGATCCCGGCGGCGATGCTGGCCAGGGTGCCGGTGGTGCAGGGGCAGACCACCATGGCCTCGGGCGGGTTGGAGCCGCTGGCCACGGGGGCGGTCCACTGCTGGCGGCCGAAGACGCGGATCTGTCCCGGCACTGCGTCGTAGCGTTCGCTGAACCAGCGGGTCGCCGCCTCGGGGGTGGCGGGGACCTCGATCCCCTGCTCCATGCGCAAAACAATCTGTCCGGCCTGGGAGACCATCAAATAGACCGGCCGTCCTGATTGCACCAGCCATTGCAACAGCCGCAGGCCGTAGATGCTGCCGGAGGCGCCGGTAATGGCGAGGGCGATGGGGTTCATCGACCTAACTCCCCAGGGCATTCAGCAGCCGCTGGTGTATCCCTTCGAAGCCGCCGTTGCTCATGACCAGGACGCAGTCCCCCGGCCGGGCCTCGGCCTTGACCTGTTGGACGATGGCCTCGACCTGGCCGAAGAGGGCCGCCTTGCCGCCCAGGGGGCTGAAGACCTGGCTCGCGTCCCAGCCCAGATTGGCGGGGGTATGGACCAGCACCCGGTCGGCCAGCTTGAGGGAACCGGGCAACTGCTCGGCGTGGACGCCCATGCGCATGGTGTTGGAGCGGGGTTCCAGGATGGCGATCAGCCGGCCTGTTTGCATCTTCGCCCGCAGCCCGTGGAGGGTGGTCTCGATGGCGGTGGGATGGTGGGCGAAGTCGTCGTAGACCTTGACCCCCTTTACCTCGCCCCGCAGCTCCATGCGGCGCTTGACGTTCTTGAAGCGGCCCAGGGCCTCGACCGCCACGGCGGGCGGCACCCCGGCATGACGGGCGGCGGCGATGGCGGCCAGGGCATTGCTGACGTTGTGGCGGCCACCCAATTCCCACTCGACCCGGCCAAGGGCCTCGTCCCCGAAACACACATCGAATTGGCCCCCGTCCGGGGTCATATGGGCCACGCGCCAGCCGCCCTCCGTTTCCAGATCGAACCACTCCACCGGGGTCCAGCAGCCTTTGTCGAGCACCTGCCGCAGGTTGCCGTCCCTGCCCGGCGCGACGATCAGGCCGGTGCCGGGGATGGTCCGCACCAAATGGTGGAACTGGCGCTGGATGGCGGCCAGGTCGTCGAAGATGTCGGCGTGGTCGAATTCCAGGTTGTTCATGACCAGGGTGCGCGGCTGGTAGTGGACGAACTTGGAACGTTTGTCGAAAAAGGCGGTGTCGTACTCGTCCGCCTCCACCACGAAGAAGGGCTCGGCCCCCAGGCGGGCGGAGCAGCCGAAGTTCTCCGGCACGCCGCCGATGAGGAAACCGGGGTTCAGTCCCGCGTCCTCCAGAATCCAGGCCAGCATGCTGGAGGTGGTGGTCTTGCCGTGGGTCCCGGCCACGCCCAGCACCCAGCGGCCGTGCAGCACATGTTCGGCCAGCCACTGAGGCCCCGAGGTGTAGCGCAGGCCCTGGTCCAGGACATATTCCACCGCCGGATTGCCCCGGCTCATGGCGTTGCCGATCACCACCCAGTCGGGGGCGGGTTGCAGGTGATCGGGCGAGAAGCCCTGCATCACCTCGATGCCCGCCTGCTCCAGTTGGGTGCTCATGGGCGGATAGACGTTGGCGTCCGAGCCGGAGACCCGATGCCCCATGGCCTTCGCCAGTTGAGCGATGCCACCCATGAAGGTGCCGCAGACTCCTAAGATATGAATGTGCATTATCCCCCTCCGATTTTGGGGAAAAAGAAGTTGATGACAAAGGAGATAAGAATCGAATAAGTCAGCGCCAGGCCCATGGCCAGTCCCATACCCACCTCCAAGGCGTTGCGCAGGATATGGGCCACCACCACGACCGACCAGACCAGCACGAAAAACAGCGATAACGCGGCCAGGGGAGCACCGCCGCCCGCCGCCGCCATTTGTAGGGGCAGACCCAAAGTCCCCAGCAGGGCGCCGCAACCCAGCAGGGCCGTGGTGGTCTGGAGGAAACGGGCCGGGCGGCCTTTGAACGACAGCAGCAGCCAGACCCAGGAGAGCATCAGGACCAGATCCAGCAAGGCTGCGACGAAACCCTTGTCCAGACCGCCCACATCGGAACGCACCAGCAGGGTGCTGACCGTCAGGCTCAGTGGCAGGAGCAGCCAGAACAGCAACCAGACCCCCGGCAGATCCTGCGGTCCGGCCCGGAGCAGGCAGAGGTTGATGAAGTAGCTAAAAAGACGTTTCACCCGGCTTCCCGATAAAATCAGGGTGCATCTTAACCAATCATGGCGATTCAAGCCGCCCCTGATGGTGAAAAAGGTACTCAGTGCCCATTCCTGTTATCCTCCCTTCCCCATGGAAACCCTCTACATCGATACCCCGGCCAAGCTCACCGGCCTCTGCCGCCGTCTCCAGGGCAAGCCCTGGCTCGCCCTGGACACCGAATTCCTGCGCGAGACGACCTATTACCCCAAGCTCTGTCTGCTGCAACTGGCCAGCGACGAGCTGGCCGCCTGCGTCGATCCCCTGGCCCTGGATGACCTCTCGCCCCTGCTGGAGCTGCTGCACGAACCGTCGATCGTCAAGGTCTTCCACGCCGCCCGGCAGGATCTGGAGATCTTCCTGCACCGCTGGGGGCGTATCCCCACGCCCCTGTTCGACACCCAGCCGGCCGCAGCCCTCATGGGCATCGGCGATCAGGTGGGCTACGGCGCCCTGGTGGAACATCTGCTGGACATCAAATTGGAGAAGGGCCATGCCCGCACCGATTGGACCCGGCGCCCGCTCGATCCCCAGCAACTGGAGTACGCCTATAACGACGTGATCCATCTGGGAGATGTCTACCTGAAACTGCATGCCGCGCTGAATCATCTCGGCCGCCTGGACTGGCTGGAGAGCGATTTCGCCGAGTTGGCTGACCCCGCCACCTATATCGTCGAACCGCCCGAGGCCTGGAAGAAGGTCAAGGGACGGCAGGTCCTGCGCGGGGTGCAATACGCCGTGCTGCAACGGCTGGCGGAATGGCGCGAGCGTGAGGCCGTCACCAATGACCGTCCGCGCCGGAGGCTGCTCAGCGACGAACTCATGGTCGATCTGGCGCGTCGCATGCCCCAAGGGCAGGAGCAGATCGAACGCCTGCGCGGCATGGACGAGCGCGATGCCCGGCGCTGGGGTAGACAGTGGCTGGCCCTGATCGAGGAGGGACGCCAGATGCCCAGGGAGATCTGGCCGCGCGAGCATATCCCGCCCAAGCTATCGCCCCAGCAGGAGGCACTGACCGATGTCCTCTCCGCCGCCCTGCGCCTGATCGCCAGCGAGCGAAAACTCACCCCCGCCGCCATCGCCGGCCGCAAGGAGATCGAACGCCTGGTCGCCGGGGACCCCAAATCGGAACTGCTGCACGGCTGGCGTGCCGCCGTGGCCGGACGCCAGCTCCAGGCCCTGCTGAATGGGCAGGCCCGCCTGGAACTGACCGGCGGCGAGCTGCATTTCTGTTCCTGAAAACCCCTGTCTTTGCTACGGCGCCCGGAAACGATTGGTGAACCAGAGGTACTGATCGGGACTGGTCCGTGCCACCCTCTCGATGTGGTCGTTGATGGCCTGCGCCCGCGGCAATAAATCCGCCGGGAGCTGTTCCGTTATGTCCGTCAACCGGACCCTGTACCTGTTGAACCCCTGGTAACATTCGAAAAATATGACTCGAACACGGGGGCGCAGGCTCAATCGCGCGGCCAGGGTCATGGTGTAGGACTTTCTTCCGAAGAAATCCAACCAGTCTCCCGAGCCCCTGGGCGGCCTCATGTCGGTGTACATCAAGGCGGCGCCATTATTTTTGAGTGTGTCGAGCAGGAAGCGGATCGAACCCGGATCGCTGGATGGCAGGGCCGTGAAGCGAGGGGGCTGGTGGCGTAGCGACAGGATGAAAGAGGCAATCCGGCTTTTTGAGTTTTGATAGATGTAACAGAGGGGGGCATGGCGCCCGATGCAACGAACCAACGGTTCCGGCGAACTCAAATGCCCGCCGACGAAGAGGGTTGGATTCCGGCCGAGGCCGTCGAGAATCTCTTGCCCTGATTCAACGCTGACATGGCGGGAGACGACAGAATCTCTGTTCAGCCACCACCAGGGATAATCCAGAACGACGCGCGAAATAACGACCAGGTAGCGCCGGAATTGCGCCTCCGGGTTGTCGATGCCGAGGGAGCGCATCAAGGCAATGACCCGTTCACGCTTCCGTTTTACGAGATACCAGGCCGATTTTCCGAGCAAATAACCCAAGACGTGCAGCCACCACAGCGGCATTCTGCTCCATAGCCACAGAAACGCCCTGCCGGTGTTGTGTGCGGCCGATGGGGGATTGATAGGGGGTGAATGATTTCCTGACATCCTGTTGGAACGTTCTCGGTTGCCGTCTTGTAGGGGTAAAGGTCAGCGGCCGTGAAAAGACACCCCCTCTCCCCTGAGCAGGGGAGAGGGGGATACTTCACAACCGCTCAGCGGCGCAGGTTGCCTGCGATTATTGCGCGGGTGGATGCGAGGCGGGTCCCTTTGCCCCTTCGGGGGGTACGGGTTCCAGGGACGGCTCCGGCGTGATATCGGTGGCTGCGTCGTTTGCCTTGCCGGGGGCGTCTTCGGGATCGACGTCGGCGTCGGGGACGGGATCGCGAATCGCGGGGGGCGTGGTTGGGGCAGGCGTGTTGGGGGTGGCGCTGGCGACGGCCTGGTGCCAGATATCGGCGATCTGGTCATAGCCGGCCCCGTTGGGGTGGTTGCCGTCACGGTCGAGGGTGGCCCGGTTCTGGAGCAAGGTCGTGGTGGAGAAATCGACAAGGGTCACGCCCAGACGGGCGGCGGTCTTGCGGATGATGTCGTTGTATTTGGCGATCTGCGCCGCCATCCTCGGCACCTCTTCGGCGGTGAAGCGGTCGAAGCTGCTTTGCCGGAGGAGTTGGTCGGTCATGACCGGGCGTTTCGACTGGTCGTCCAGCAGTGCGATGTAGACGCTCGCCCCGCCGCTCTGAAGGGACGCCAGGATGGTGTTGATGTTGTCGGAGAAGATGGCCGACGACTCGCGCTCGCAGCTCTCATAGTCGTTGGGATACTGCTCGTCGCAGACGAAGTTGTAGAGGCCGAAGAGATCGTTGCTGCCGATCCAGACCAGGGCCACCTTGGCGTTCCCTGGGGGGGCCTTGCCAAGCTGTTCCAGCGCCGGTTCCAGTTGGGCGTCGATCAGGTCGTCCGTGGTCATGCCCGACTGCGCCAGATTCATCAGTCTGGTGCTCGGATAGGCCGCCTCCAGCTTCTTCTGGAGCCGTGCCGGATAGCCGCCTCCGCCCTCGGCATCCCCATCGCCCTTGGTCAGGCTGTCACCCAGGGTCACCAGGGTGATGGGCTGTGCAAAGGCCTGTGATGCGCCGAATAGCAGTAACAGTGAAATGCAGAAGTAACGAAGCTGGCTCATGGGTCCTCCCGTTCCTGGAAATGGATCGGTCTCGCGCAAATATTATCTGATTTGTCGCTCAATCGGGCTGGCAGATCAAGCCTTTTCGTGCGGCCTGGATGGTGCGGTAGAGCAAATAGGCCACCATTAGGCTCAATAGCGTCAAGAGGCCCATGCCGATAGTTTGGAAAAGCACGATGCCGGTATCCTGGAACATGACGAAAGTGGCGATGGTGATGGCGGCGATGGGGAAGGAATAGGCCCACCAGGTCAGGGAAAAGGGCAGCTTCAGGAAGCGCGGCGCCTGGGCGAGGAGCAGCAGGGTCAGGAAGAGGCCGCTGTAGTACAGCACACGGGCGAAGTTATCGATGTCGCCGTTGAGCTTTTCGTAGGCGATGAAGCCCACCGCCGGCGGCGCGATCAGGATAAAGAAGGTCGGCATCAATTTGTCGGAAAGCGGGTTATGGAACAGGACCCGGTAGAAGATGATGACGAACAGCACCAGCCAGAAGACGATGCCGATGCTGAAGAAGAACCAGGAGATCTCCCCATAGCCCAGGGGAACGCCGACGATAGGGACCATGGCGTTGCCCACCACGGGGATGAACCAGGCCGGGTTGATGTGATGAATTTCATAGTGCTCGTGGTGCAGCCAGGAATACATCACATAGTGCGTCAGCAACAGGTGCAGGATGACGCCCAGAGTCCACAGAAAATTTGCCAGGGCAAAGCTGAACTGGAAGGCGATTACGGAGAGCAGGATCAGGCTGATGGAGATGGTGGGGAAGAAATTCAGCTTCACCGGATGGCGCAGCTCGGCCAGGACGGCGGCCCGGTGCTGGCCGATCTTGATCAGATAGAGCAGGGACAGGGTCAGAAAGACCCCGCCGGAGAGGATGCCCAGCACGGCGTCCAGGCCCCAATCCACTTGCAGAATGTCCTGCATCTTGCGCCAAGCGATGGTCAGGCCGGCCAGCCCCATCACCATGGAGAAGAAGGAGACGGGGAGAAACTGTAGCTTGTTCGATTCGGACATGGGTGGCTCCTGGAAAGCGATGACGCCTATTTTATAACGATCATGGGGCGGAAGACCCCTCCCGGGAAAATTGGCTGATAGAGAATCCTGGCGGCTCGACCTTCAGGGTAACGCCGTCAGCCCCATCTTGATTGCCCCTAGCCTTCCCTTGCGGATGGCGTCCCTCAGCGCCTCGCCCTTGAGCCCTTCCCGGACCGGACCGGCCGGGTCGAAGGTGCGGGTGGCGCTGAGGCAGCGGCGGAACAACCCGGCCTGGGGATAGGGGCGTTCCTCGAAGCCCTTGCGGCCACGGGCATCGGCCTCGCAGGCAATCAGTAGATGTTCGAATCGTTCCGGGCGGCGGAAGGCGTCGCAGGCTTCCAGGACCTTGAGGGCGGTTTCCGGCCGGAGCTGTCCGGCCCGGTGGATATGGCCGTGGTAACGGGCGGTGAGCAGGGCCAGGTCGCGGTAGTCGTTGGGGGCCTTCAGCCGCCGGCAGAGTTGTTCGGCCAGGACCGCACCCCGATCCTCGTGGCCGTGGTGGGAGGGCAGGATCTCCGCCGAGGTCAGGCCCTTGCCCAGGTCGTGGGTCAGGGCGGCAAAACGGACCCTGGGGTCTGGGCTGAGCCGCGCGGCCTGGTCCAGTACCATGAGGCTGTGGACGCCGGTGTCGATCTCCGGGTGGTGGACCTCGGGCTGGGGTACGCCGAAGAGGCGGCCGATCTCGGGGAAAATAATCCCCAGGGCATTGCAGTCGCGCAGGGCCTCAAAGAAGCGGGAGGGAGTCTCTTCGGCCAGGGCCTTGACCAGCTCCTGCCAGACCCGCTCCGGCACCAGGGCATCCACCTCGCCGGCGGCGGCCATGGCCTGCATCAGGGCGTTGGTCTCCGGAGCGATGCGGAAGCCGAGGTGGGTATAGCGGGCGGCAAAGCGGGCCGTGCGCAGGATGCGGACCGGGTCTTCGGCGAAGGCGTTCGAGACATGGCGCAGCAGGCGGTTTTCCAGGTCTTGCAGCCCGCCGTAGGGGTCGATGATATGGCCTGTGTCGTCCCTGGCCAGGGCATTGATGGTCAGGTCGCGGCGCAGCAGGTCCTGTTCCAGGCTGACATCGGGCGCCGCATGGACCGCGAAACCCCGGTAGCCCGGTGAGGTCTTGCGTTCGGTGCGGGCCAGGGCGTATTCCTCGCCCGTTCGCGGGTGGAGAAAAACGGGAAAGTCCTTGCCCACCTGTTTGAAGCCCTGGGCCTGCATCGCCTCCGGCGTGGCGCCCACCACCACCCAGTCGCGCTCCTTGACCGGACGGCCCAGGAGTTCGTCACGCACGGCGCCGCCGACGAGGTAGATCTTCATGGTTTATTACCCTAACCGCCCATGGGGCGAGACAACCCGTCCCGGAACGATGAAAAAGAGGTAGGTCGGCCTTCAGGCCGTCCATCAGCGCCGCAGTCGGCCTGAAGGCCGACCTACCCAGCAACGTCCGATTCGCTATATTCGCTAAATCCTGTCCCTAAATAAGCCAACGAGAACCGCCGAATCCGCGATTTTCATGGCGACCCTGTTGGCATTATATCCCCCAGAGGCGAGAATCCCCGTTTTACCTCCCCCGGAACCTCCCTTGACGCGGATCGACGACGAACAGAACACTACCCTAACCCAACTGTTACGATCGGCGCGGCTGGGGATTCCGCTCCTGGCCCTGGTCCTCGGCCTCCTGGCTGCCTGGACCGCCGGTGCCGGCGGCCATTTCTTTCCCTCCTGGCTCCATTTCTCCGCCTGGATCTTGATGACCCTGGGTCTGGCGGTCACCCTCAACCGTCTCCACCGCTATCTGTTCCGGCCCCTGATTTCCATGCAGAACGCCCTCTACCACTTCAACCAGGGGGAGCCGGGGGTGCGCGTGGGGGATGGCCGGGTCGGCGTCCTTGATGGCATGGCCAAGGATATTAATAGCCTGATCGAGGAACTGGCCGATCTCTACGACGACATGGACAACCGGGTAGCCAGCCAGACCCGGCGCCTGGCACAAAAGACGGCCTCGCTGCACATCCTCTACGATGTGGCCAACAGCATCAACGAGGCGCGTAGTCTGGACGAGCTGCTGACCCGATTCCTGCGGGTATTGAAGGAGATGGTCGGCGGCCTGGCCGCCACGGTGCAACTGACCATGCCGGAGGGCCGGATGCGCGCCGTTGCCTGCCTGGGCCTGGACAACCAGGTCACGCGGGGCGCCGAGATCCTGCCGATCCGCCTCTGCCGGTGCGGGATCGCCCTGACCCCTGGCGACATCCTCTGCGAGCACGACCCCGAACACTGCTCCCTGTTGCAGGGGCGGCGGATGTTCGGCACCGATGAGATCGAGGTGATCGAGGTCCCTCTCCGTTATCACGAAGAGATAATGGGCCTCTACCGGCTCTATGCCCCCAAGAGTGTGACCGCCGAACGCGAGGAGCTGATGGAGATGCTGCTCACGGTCGGCCGCCACCTGGGCATGGCGGTGGCCAAGCAGCGTTCCGACGAGGAGGCCCGGCGCCTCTCCATCATCGAGGAACGGACCGCCCTGGCCCACGAACTTCATGATTCCCTGGCCCAAACCATCGCCAGCCTTCGCTTCCAGATACGGATGCTGAGCGAAACCCTGGAAGAGGCGGGGACCTGCGACCAGGCCCGCCAGGAATCGCGCCGGATACAGAACAGCGTGGAGGAGGCCCACACCGAGCTGCGCGAGCTGCTCAACAGCTTCCGTGCCCCGCTGGACCAGCGTGGCCTGATGCCGGCGCTGCTGCACATGATCGAACGCTTCCGCGAGGAGACAGGCACCCCGGTCTTCTTGCAGTTGGAATGCCGCCCTCCCCCTTTTTCCGGCAACGAGGAGATGCAGTTACTGCGCATCGTGCAGGAGTCCCTGGCCAATATCCGCAAGCATGCCAAAGCCCATACAGTTCGCGTTTTACTGCGCTGCGCCAGCCCCAAGGGTTATATTCTGCTGGTGGAGGACGACGGGATCGGCTTCGAGAATGCCGCCCGCCTCGGCAAACCGGGCGAGCACATCGGACTCTCCATACTTGAAGAACGGGCGCGACGCCTCAATGGTTCGATCAAGATCGAAAGCGAACCTGGCGAAGGGACGCGCGTCGAGCTGATCTTCCAACCCAGCGGCCGACCCGGCCGAGCGACGAGGAATAGCGCACTTGCGTGTACTCTTGATTGACGATCATGCCCTGTTTCGAATGGGGCTCCGCGAACTGCTGGAGCGGCGGGAAATCGAGGTGGTCGATGCCGTCGGCGATGGCGAGGAAGGCATCGCCCTGGTGGCCCAACGCCAGCCGGACGTGGTGCTGCTCGACATGCGCATGCCGGGCCTGAACGGCTTGGATGTGCTGATACGCCTGCGGGCGGCCCATCCCCGCATGCCCATCGTCATGCTCACCACCAGCCGCGAGGAGCGGGATGTCATCGACAGCCTGCAAAAGGGCGCCCAAGGCTACCTGCTCAAGGACATGGAACCGGCCGAGCTGATCGACGCCCTCAATCGCATCGTCGGCAAGGGCGAGACCCTGGTGGCGAGCGAGCTTACGGCCGTGCTGGCCAGAGCGGTGCAGGGCGGTGAGAAGGAAGAAACGATAGAGGCCGGGGATGCCATCTTCTCGGAACTCACCCCCCGCGAACGGGAGATCCTCTGCCACCTGGCCGAGGGCCAGAGCAACAAGGTCATCGCCCGCAACCTGGGGATTTCAGACGGGACGGTGAAATTGCATGTGAAGGCCATTCTGCGCAAATTGAATGTCCATTCCCGCGTCGAGGCAGCGGTGATCGCCGTGGAGAGAAACCTCTGTGGGCGGCCCAGCGCTGAACCGGGCCGCTGGATTGAAAATTGAGAATTGAGGATTTGGGAGAGAGATGAACAGATTTCTGGAATTGATCAGGCATAACCTGTCGGATGTCCGCGAACTGATGCCCTGGGATGTGGAAGAGCGTATCCGGGCCAATCCCGGCCTGATGATCCTCGACGTGCGCGAGCCGGCGGAATTCGATGCCATGCACATCGCGGGATCGCTCAACGTCCCGCGCGGCATCCTCGAATCGGCCTGCGAATGGGAATACGAAGAGACCGAACCGGAACTGGTCCGCGCCCGCGAGCGGGAGATCATCGTCGTCTGCCGTTCCGGCTACCGCAGCATCCTGGCGGCCCATTCGTTACAGGTGCTCGGCTTCAAGGACGTGGTTTCCATGCAGACCGGCCTGCGCGGCTGGAAGGACTACGATCAACCCCTGCTGGACAAAGACGGCAATGATGTTGACCTGGACCTCGCCGACGACTACTTCACCGCCAAACTCAAGGCCGATCAGATGCGCCCGGCGGATTGGGTGGATTGATCTGGTCGCGGTAGGGACAGGGGTCACTACCCCCCGCCCCCTACCGCAACCGAATCTTTCTCCGTGCGCCAAGCCTGCTTCCTCGGCACCAACGATCCCTACAAGGCGCCGAAGACCACGCCGAAAGCCGAGATCAACGAAGAAGCCTGGGCCACGCTCAACAGCGACACCTCACGGCCATTCGACAAACCGAAGTCCGGGCGGATCGCGGTGAAGGTTATCAATCATCTTGGGGATGAGGTGATGAAGGTGTTTAGGTTGTGATTAGCGAAGAGATCGGCCTGATATTCTGTAGAGTTATAGGGGGAGAGTGCCATGCTGACGCGCCTAAAAATCAATGGTTTCAAGAATCTTGCGGATGTGGATATCCGTTTCGGGCCATTCACATGTATCGCAGGCGCCAACGGGGTTGGTAAATCTAACCTGTTCGACGCTATTCGATTTCTTAGTGCTCTTGCCGATATGCCGTTCCTGGCGGCTGCACAAATCGTTCGAGATGAGGAAGGGCTGTCGGGTGATATTCGTGGCCTTTTCCATCGCATCGGTGATGCTGCACCTGACCCGATGACATTCGAGGCCGAGATGATCGTGCCTCGCCAAGGGCAGGATAATCTTGGGCAGCCTGCCGAGGCTACTACTACGTTTCTACGCTATAAGTTGGAATTGGCGTATCAGCCGGATGGTGCATCCAGTACGAGAGGCACTTTAAAATTGGTGCATGAATCGTTGGACTACTACAAGAAAGGGGAGGCGCATCAACATCTCCTATTCAAGCATGTTGTAAAGACTTGGCGTGATTCGTTGGGGTTTGGTAAGCGTACATCGCCTTTTATTTCCACGGACGTCGAGGGTGGTAAGAGGAGAATAAAGCTGCACCAAGATCGACAAGATGACAAGGGAGGTGGGAGGGCTCGATTGTTGCTCGCGGATAGTTTGCCCCGTACCGTGTTATCGGATACTAACGCTTCAGAGAGTCCAACAGCCCTTCTTGCACGACTGGAGATGCGCTCATGGCGGCTATTGCAATTGGAACCAACGGCATTGAGGAAGCCCGATGGATTCAATGCCCCTAACCGACTTGGCGTGGATGGCGCCCATCTGGCGAAATCGCTCTACACCCAAGCAAACGCAGATACTATTCACGAAGGCACTCAGATTGGAGCTAACAGTAATAAAGTTTACTCTCAGATCACGAATCGCCTAAGCCAACTGCTCGACGATGTTCGGACCGTAAGGGTTGATCGAGATGAAAAGCGGGAGCTCCTGACACTGGAGGTAGCAGGCCGGGACGGGACATTCCATCCGGCACGTTCGCTGTCTGATGGAACACTGCGTTTTTTAGCTTTAGCTGTGCTGGAGCTTGAACATATCCCTGGTGTGCTCTGTTTTGAAGAGCCTGAAAACGGAATTCATCCACAACGTATCACTGCAATATTGGAATTATTGCAGGATATTGCGGTTGACACGACAGAAAAGGTGAGTATTGATAACCCGTTGCGGCAGGTGATTATCAATACTCACTCACCCGGAGTTGTCTCCCTTGTGCCTACTGATAGCTTGGTAGTAGCAGACTTACAAGAGGGTGTCGACCCAGTTACAAAAATACGGTTTCAGCACACACGGTTCAGTGCTCTTTCAGGCACATGGAGAACAAACAGTCCTTCGAATTTTAGAGAAGTGAGCCTGGGTAAACTACTCTCCTATCTTAATCCCGCAGCGGATGAGAAATCAGATTTAAAATCGATGCCAGCAAAGCCTCGTCTAGTTAAAGAGTACGTTGCAGAGCAAATCGATTTGGAGTTCCCAGAATGAATCGACTGCGTTTTACTTTGGTCACGGAGGGTAGTTCCGATAGGGTGCTGCTGCCCATCTTGCGCTGGTTATTGAGTCAGCACAATGAGGACTTGCCGATAGATGGCGAATGGGCCGATCTGGCAAGATTACCTTCCCCACCGCGCTCGTTAGCGGAGAAGATCGCCAAAGGGATACAGCTTTATCCTTGCGACCTGCTTTTTGTCCATAGAGATGCCGACAGGATGACAAGGGAGCAGCGCATACAGGAGATCGATGAGGCTATCGAGGGAGCACAAAAGGCATTAGCTAAAAAGTCGGTTAAAGATCCCATGCCTCATCATATTTGCGTAATTCCCGTGCGCATGTCGGAGGCATGGCTATTGTTCGACATCGACGCCATTAAATATGCCGCATCAAATCCAAATGGGACGATGGACCTGCAGTTACCCGCTTTGAAGAGTGTGGAGAACCTGCCCGATCCTAAAGATGTTCTCTATGAACTGTTGAATTCCGCCAGTGGGCTGAGTGGACGTGCACTAAAAAAATTCAAACCACAAGTCGGTGTTCATCGTCTTGTTGACTACATTCAGGACTTCGCTCCTTTGCATCAGCTGCACGCGTTCGAAGTATTGAACAGCGATGTAGATAAGTACTGTGCAGCTCATGCTGGATAAAGAGAATACATAGGCGGTTTCACTACTGTCCGGTTAAATGAAAGGGCGAATCGCTGAAAGCCTGATCTGGCAAGGGATTCAAGGCGTTCAGCGGTGGCGTCGATTTGAATTCACGCGCGGAACACGGGCCCTTATAGATCAATGTGTTACGTAGCAGAAATGGGCGTTTTTCAATTTAACCGGACAGCAGTGAGGCGGTTTATGATCGCCTATACCTTTGCCAATAGCCTCTCCAATCTCACCGGTGAGGAGCAGAGGTCCATCAAGATCACGACCTTCGATGCTATGCACATCACGGTGTCGCTCAAGTCTCGCGCGGCGTCCTCAAATCGGCGGACATTTTTTAGGACATGAACCGCCGTATTCCGTGATTAAATGGTTGGAAATCACAATGTTATTCAAGTCATAGCAAGGACATTTTTCAGGACAAATGGCGCTCGCATCCATCTCTGACCTGAGGCTACGGATCGAAACCGACCGCTTCGGTCCTTTCGTCTTCCAGCCTGGCATTATGGGGGCGGAGATCGGGATGGCGCTACAGCGGGTCGAGGATGCCCACGAACGCTTCGTCGCTTCGCCACTCTCCCAGGTGGCTAACCGCCTGGAGCAGGAAGTGGTGGTCGGCAGCGTGTTCGGCACCAACACCATCGAGGGCGGCACACTGACCGAGGACGAGACCGCCAGTGCCCTGGCCCTTGACCCGGCCACGGTGCAAGGGGTCGAGCAGCAACGTGCCATCAACATCAAGGCGGCCTACGATCTGTCGCAAACCCTGGCCGTTACGCCCGGCTGGACCCTGAACACGTCGTTCATCGTCGAACTGCATCGACTGATCACCCAGAAACTTCCCCATCCCGACAACCGGCCCGGCCAGTTACGTGACAACCCCAAAACACGCATTACCTTCGTCGGCGACGAGGCCCATGGCGGGCGCTATAAACCGCCGCAATATGGCAGGGACATCGAGCGCCTGCTGGATGCCCTGGTCGCCTGGCACGGGGAATTGGCGACGGCCGGCATCCCGGCCACGATTCGCGCGCCGCTCGTGCATCTCTACTACGAGCAGATCCATCCCTTCTGGGACGGCAACGGCCGCGTTGGTCGCGTCATCGAGGCCACGTTGCTCCAGGCTGCCGGATACCGCTACGCGCCCTTTGCGCTGGCCCGCTATTACCTGACGAACATCGACGCCTACTTCAGTCTCTTCAACACCTGCCGCAAGGCCGCCGAAAAAGGGCAACCTGCGCCCAACCAGGCGTTTATCGCCTTCCACCTCGAAGGCATGCGCCTGACGATCAACGGCCTGCAAGATCGCGTCAATCGCCTGGTCGCCATGCTGCTTTACGAGAGCAACATCCGCCGTGCCCTGGATGAAAAGCGGATCAATGCCCGGCAGTACACCATCCTTTCCCAACTGCTCGACCGGGGGCGACCGCTGCCCCTCGACGAGGTCCGCCGGGCGCCCTGGTATACCAGTCTCTACCTCAAACGCAACGACAAGACACGGAGCCGCGATTTGCACCGTCTGCGGGAAATGGAACTGGCCTTCCTCGACACCGACAACGCGCTTTGGCCCAGCTTCACCCCACCCAAAAACATCAAGCCGCTGGGAAAAAAGGAATCATGAACAAAAAAATTAAAGTGGCCCCCTGAGTCATGACAAAAAGAAATATAACGAAGTCGAACTAAAGCCCAAGCTTTCCCCCATGCTCGAATCCCTCTCCCTTTTGCAACTCGTCCTGATGGCGCTGGTGCTGATCCTGGCCTATCTAGTCCGGGGCATCACCGGCTTCGGCTCCGGGTTGATCGCCATCCCCTTGCTGGCGCAGATGCTGCCCCTATCGCTGGTGGTGCCCATGGTCGGGCTGCTCGATTACTTCGCCGCCGCTTCCCATGGGGTCAAGCACCGGGAGGCCATCGCTTGGCGCGAGATCCTGCCGCTCATGCCCTTCACCCTGGTCGGGGTGGTCACGGCGCTCTATCTCTTCAAGACAATCCATGCGGAGCTGCTGCTTCGGTTTCTGGGCGGCTTCGTCCTGCTCTATGCCCTCTACTCCCTCTTCGGACGGGAGCCCGAGGGCGGCGGCACACGCCGCTGGGCGATCCCCGCCGGGGGGCTCGGCGGGCTGGTCGGCACCCTCTTCGGCACCGGCGGCCCTTTCTACGTCATCTATCTCCACCTTCGCGGCCTGACCAAGACCCCCTTCCGCGCCACGGTGGCGACCATCTTCCTGCTCGACGGGGCGAGTCGCATCCTCGGCTACTTCCTGTCGGGCTTCTACAGCCGCGACACCTTGATGCTGGCGGGAGCGGCCCTGCCCGTCATGGCGGTCTCGCTCTACGCGGGCGGCCACATCCATACCAACATCAGCCAGGAAAGCTTCCGCCGCGCTATTGCCTTCACCCTCGCCGGCTCGGGGATGGCCCTGTTGTTGCGCTGAATAGCGTCGATGATAGGCAGGCTTCGCTTTGCCTATCCGGATCGAATCGATTAAACCACCCGGTGCCCCACGAACTTGCTGCCGTTGTCCAGGATGGCGCCGCCACGGCGGAAGCCGAGGCCGCAGGCCTCCCAGACGTAGAAGACCCCGGCCTGATAGTTGCGCCCGGCCGCGTCCTGGGGGAAGGACGCGAGTTCCTGGTAGACGGATTTGTGGTGCTGGTAGGGGCCATCGGTGCTTTGGATGACCCGGCCGCTGGCATCGCGCAGGGCCATGTTGGCCCCTTCGCGGCCGAAGAGTTTCTTTTCGGCCTGGGCCAGGCCCGGCAGGGGTTTGAAATCGGTTCTCAGCAGATAGGGTGAATCGGGGAACAGGTCCCAAAGGATCTTCAGCATGCCTTTGCTCTGGAAGAGCAGGGTATAGGCGGGGTTGAGGAAGCGAGTCATCTTGTTTTTGGCGATCTGTTCCAGGATGCGGGTGAGTTCCAACTCATCGGCGGCGATGTCTTCCCAGGGATAGAGCTTGAACCAGAAGTCCGCCCGCTGCTGGTCCTTGTTGAAGACCCCCTCCTGCTCCAGGAATCCCGCCTCGTCCAGGTAGCAGAAATCGCTGAAGAAACCGGCCTCATGGGCGATGTTCTCCAGATAGCGCACCGTCCGCTCCTCTTCCGGCAGGTCGCGGACGCTGGAGAAGAGCATCTTCTCCCCGGCATAGCGGGACTTGAAATCGGCCCCGTAGTCCGCGTCCGTGATCAGACGGCGGAAGTTGTCCATCAGCATCTCGTGCAGATTGTTGAACTGATGGGTCTCGTCCATGCCGTTGGCCTTGAGCAGCGCCCACTGGATGATGGAGGTCTCGAACAGGCCGGTGGGGGTGTCGGCGTTGAATTCGATCAGCTTGATGGGCAGTCCGTCCAAGCCGCCGGCCAGGTCGAAACGGCCGTAGAGGTGGAGGTGCTCTTCCTTCCAGCTCTGTTCGATCAGATTGACCAGGTTGGAGGGGATGCCCAGCTCGTAATAGAGCCGGTTGTCGATGACATGGTCGGCGGCCTCCAGGTACATGTCGTAGAGGCGGTTGGCCGCGTCGTAGTAGGCCTCCGCCTCGTCCTCGCTGACCTGAATCAGCTCGGGGACGATGTAATCTGTGCCGTCCTTGTCCGTATGCCAGGCCATGCCGATCTCCTCCATGAGGGCCTTGGTCAGGGGTTTGACGGCAAGTGTCTCGATCATGGCCTCAGCCTCCGAAAGAACTGCTGCCGGCGCTGGAGGACCGGTCGGGGGAACTGCCGCCGAAGAAGCCCGTGCGGGGCTTGCTGGCGCCGGTCGCGGCGCCGCTGGCGGGGCGGGAAATGGTGGAAGCGGGACGGCCGCCGCCGTAGCGCTGCTGGTTCTGCTGGTAGTTGGGGTTGCCCATCAGCTTATTGGCCAGCATGCCGCCGATCAGGGAACCGGCCGCCGCAGCCAGGATGGTCTCGCCCAGGGATAGGCCGCCGGAGTGCATGGAAGGGTTCTGGGTCAGGCGCGAGGAACCGGCCTCGACCTTGGCAGCCTCCTGTTCGGCGATCTTCTTCAGCTCTTCCTGGGTCAGGAAGCGCTCGGTGCCGTTCATGTCCCGCAGGATGGCGCGGGTGGGGCCTTCGGTGGGGTGCTTCTCCACCAATTCGTAGGTGTCCGGCGAGGCGCCGGTCTGCTTTATGACCAGAAAGAGGTTCTGTTGTTGCTGCTCGGCATTCAGCTCCGCGATGGAGCCCTGGGGCGGCTGGCTCGGCTTGCCGCAGCCGTTCAAGGCGGCGATGACCGTCAGTCCAAGGCTGCCGGCGATGGAGTAGGAAAGCGCCTTCTTGATGTGTCGCATGGAGTTGGTCTCGGGGCATTGGGTTGAGGCCGGTCATTCTAGCGGACATGGGGGGCGGCGCCATCCTGGAATATGAAATGTTGGACGGGTAAATTGGTGTAAAATTCGCCCCGATTCCCTCTTCAAGACCCCCGCTCGAATGCCCCCCAAGCTGTATATCAAGACCTTCGGTTGCCAGATGAACGAGTACGATTCCGCCAAGATGCTGGATCTGCTGCGGGAGTCCCACGGGTTGGAGCCGACGGAGAACGCCGAGGAGGCGGAGGTGCTGCTGCTGAATACCTGCTCGGTGCGGGAGCGGGCGCAGGAGAAGGTCTTTTCCCAACTGGGGCGCTGGCGGCCCTGGAAGAAGCGCAATCCCAACCTGATCATCGGTGTCGGCGGTTGCGTGGCGAGCCAGGAGGGCGGGATGATCCTGGAGCGCGCGCCCTTCGTCGATCTGGTGTTCGGTCCCCAGACCCTGCACCGCCTGCCCCAGATGATCGACCAGGCGCGGGCCGAACGACGGCCGGTGGTGGATGTCTCCTTCCCCGAGATCGAGAAGTTCGACGCCCTGCCGGAGCCCCGCGCGGAGGGGCCGAGCGCCTTCGTCTCGGTGATGGAGGGCTGTTCCAAGTACTGTACCTATTGCATCGTCCCCTTCACGCGCGGGGAGGAGATCAGCCGCCCCTTCGATGACGTGATCGCCGAGGTGGCGAGCCTGGCGGGGCAGGGGGTGCGCGAGGTCAACCTGCTGGGGCAGAACGTCAACGCCTATCGCGGCCTGACCCATGAGGGCGGCACCGCCGATCTGGCCAGCCTGATCCGCACCCTGGCGGCCATCGAGGGCATCGGCCGCATCCGCTTCACCACCTCCCACCCCCTGGAATTCAGCGACAGCCTGATCGAGGTCTACCGGGAGGTCCCGGCCCTGGTCAGCCACCTCCATCTGCCGGTGCAGAGCGGTTCCGACCGCATGTTGATGCTGATGAAGCGCGGCCACAGCGCCTACGAATACAAGGCCAAGGTCCGGCGATTGCGCGAGATCCGGCCCGACATCAGCCTGTCGTCGGACTTCATCATCGGCTTTCCCGGCGAGACGGAGCAGGACTTCGAATATACGATGGGGTTGATCGAGGAGATCGGCTTCGACCACTCCTTCAGCTTCATCTACAGCCGCCGCCCCGGCACCCCGGCCGCCGAGTACCCAGACGATGTTCTCCTGGAGGTCAAGCAGCAGCGGCTCCAGCGCCTGCAACAGGCCATCAACGGCAACGCCCAGCGTATCAGCCGTCAGATGGTGGGGACGGTGCAACGGGTATTGGTGGACCGATTCGCCCGCAGGGATTCAAGCCAGCTCTCCGGCCGCACCGAAAACAACCGGGTGGTTAACTTCGATGGCGCCCCGGCCCTGATCGGCCAGTTTGTCGATGTCCGCATCCTTGAGGCCCTGCCCAATTCCCTGCGGGGGGCGATCAGCGTCAGTCCGGGTTTGTAGGAGTGACTATTGTGACTACAATGAACACATCAATCCCTTCGTTCAAGGCCAGTGCATGAAAACAATGACGGCCCGTGATGCAAAGATCCATTTCGGCGAGTTCCTAGATACGATGCAGCGTGAACCCGTGCTCGTGACCAAGAACAATCGCCCCGTCGGCATCATGATTTCCATCGAAGACGCCGCCGATACCCTGATCCCGGAAATGTTCATGGAAAAGGAAGAGGGCTACGACGCCTGGTTTCAGGCCAAGGTGGCGAGCACCCTTGATGCCTTGCATAGTGGCAAGACAGCCACCTCTTCCCACGATGAGGTTATGGAGCGCCTGCGGCAAAAACTGCAACTGAAACCGGATGCCCTCTGACCCTCGCCCATGTTCGAACTCAGATGGACGAATGAGGCAGAGCGGGACCTGGAAAGCATCTTGGCTTACTACCTTGATCAAGGAGGATCGCGGGTTGCCGAAGCTGTCTGCGCCAGGATCATGGCCCATGTCGGCTCGTTGGCCCTGTTTCCAGAGCGGTGCCGTCCGGGGCGAGTTCCCGGCACCAAGGAATATGTCATCCACCGCTTGCCCTACATTGCGGTGGTGGAGATCGGCGAGGAGTCGGTTTCTATTTTGAACCTCATCCACTCGGCGAGGAGATACCCTCCGGGTTGATCTCCCTACCCCCTTGCAAATAAACATACCCCATGACCGACCAACCCATCAGCCTTGAACTGGAACTGGACCCCTTCGACAACGCCCGGCTGGCGAATCTGTGCGGCCGGCTGGACGAGCATCTGCGTCTGGTCGAGCGGCGGCTGGGGATCGAGATCAATAACCGGGGCGGGCGCTTTCAACTGATCGGCGACGAGGCGGGGGTGCGCACCGGGGAGAGGGTATTGAGCGAGCTTTACGGCGAGACGGGGGCGGAGGTTCTGACCCCGGCGCGGGTGCACCTGTTTCTACAGGATTCAGGCCTGGACGCGGCCCAGGAGGAGGTGGCGCCCGAGGTTCAGGATGTCAGCATCAAGACCCGCCGGGGGCTGGTCAAGCCGCGTGGTCCCAATCAGCGCGAGTACCTGCATCGCATCCTGACCCACGACATCAATTTCGGCGTCGGCCCGGCGGGGACCGGCAAGACCTATTTGGCCGTCGCCTGCGCGGTGGATGCCCTGGAACGGGATCTGGTGCGCCGCATCATCCTGGTGCGGCCGGCGGTGGAGGCGGGGGAGCGGCTTGGTTTCCTGCCCGGCGACCTGGCCCAGAAGATCGATCCCTATCTGCGCCCGCTTTACGACGCCCTCTACGAGATGCTGGGTTTCGAGCGGGTGGCCAAGCTCATCGAGCGCAGTGTGATCGAGGTGGCGCCCCTGGCCTACATGCGCGGCCGCACCCTGAACGAGTCCTTCATCATCCTGGACGAGGCCCAGAACACCACGCCGGAACAGATGAAGATGTTCCTCACCCGGCTGGGTTTCGGCGCCACTGCCGTCATCACCGGCGACGTGACCCAGATCGACCTGCCGCGCGGCCAGCAGTCGGGCCTGCGCCAGGCCATCGAGGTCCTGCGCGAGGTGGAGGGGATCGCCTTCACCTTCTTCAACGCCCGCGACGTGGTGCGTCACCCCCTGGTGCAGCGGGTGGTCAATGCCTATGAGGCGTTTGATGAGCAGGGAGGGTCGGATGTCGCGGGAGGCAGGAGGCCGGGAGCGACCGGCAAGCAAGAGGGGAAGAAGTAGTGGATATCGAGATACAGCGCGCTTCGGAAGCTCCCTCTCAGCCCTCGGACGGGCAATTGACCGCCTGGGCCATGGCCACCCCCCTGGCCGGAATGGACGCCGCCGAGCTGGTCATCCGCATCGTCGATGAGGCGGAGAGCCGGGAACTGAACCGCCAATACCGCGGCAAGGACAGGCCGACCAATGTCCTCTCCTTCCCCTTCGAGGCCCCTCCCGGTTTTCCCTGCCATCACCTGGGCGATCTGGCGATCTGCGCCCCGGTGGTGGCGAGCGAGGCCCTGGAGCAGGGCAAGTCCCCCGAGGCCCACTGGGCCCACATGCTGGTCCACGGCGTCTTGCATTTGCTGGGGTATGACCATCAAAATGATGCCGAAGCCGATGAGATGGAGGGCCTCGAAGTCAGGATACTGGCCCGGCTCGGTTTTCCAGACCCTTATCAGGAAATCATGACCCAATGACTGATGACCCCAGTAGTAGCCAGGCGCCGATAGGCTGGTTGGAGCGTTTGTTCCTGGCCTTCGGCGCCGAACCCAAAGATAGGGAGCAGTTGCTCGGGCTGCTTCGCGACGCCAAGCGGCGGTCCCTGCTCGATACCGACGCCCTCAGCATGATCGAGGGGGTGTTGGAGGTCGCGGAGCTTCAGGTCCGCGACATCATGATCCCTCGCGCCCAGATGGTGGTGGTGAGCCGGGACGACCCCCTGGAGGAGATCCTGCCGGTGGCGGTCGAGTCCGCCCACTCCCGTTTCCCCGTCATCGGCGACGACAAGGGCGAGGTGGTCGGCATCCTGCTGGCCAAGGACCTCCTGAAATACTGCGGCCTGAGCGCGCCCCGCTTCAATATGCGGGATCTGCTGCGTTCCGCCGTCTTCGTGCCCGAAAGTAAACGCCTGAACGTATTGCTCAAGGAATTCCGCGCCAGCCACAACCATATGGCCATTGTGGTGGACGAATACGGCGACGCAGCAGGTCTTGTGACCATCGAGGACGTGCTGGAGCAGATCGTCGGAGAGATCGAGGACGAATACGATTTCGACGAAGGCGCCTCCATCCTCAAGCGCAGTGAAAACGCCTACACCGTCAAGGCCCACACCAGCATCGAGGATTTCAACGACTACTTCGGCGCCGATTTCCCCGACGGGGATTTCGATACCATCGGCGGCTTGGTGATCAACACCATGGGCCATCTGCCCAAGCGCGGCGAGTCGGTGAGGCGTGGCCGGTTTCACTTCAAGGTGCTGCGTTCCGACAGCCGCCGCACCCATCTGCTGGACGTGCGTGTCGATGCCGGGGAACAGACGGGAAGGGACGATGGCGGTGACTGAGGGCCTGTCCGTGAATAACATGAACATCTTGCATCTCATCTTCGGGCCATTTTTGAATGCAGCTCCATCGCAAAATCCTCGACGTAGCCCTGCTACGCCTGCGGTTTTGCTCAGTCGCCGCATCCAAACCTGACCCAAATCTGAGCGCAGTATGTCCATGTTATTCCCAGACAGACCCTGATTACCCTCGATGATCCGGCCTTTCACAAGCTCCCCTCTCCGATACCTGTCCTTCCTGCTCTGCGGCGCCCTGGGGGTGCTTTCCTTCGCCCCCTTCGAATGGCGGACCCTGCTGCCCCTGGGGCTGGCCTATCTCTTTTTCCACCTCGTCCAAATGAAGCCCCGCGCCGGTTTCTTCGCGGGTTATGCCTTTGGGCTGGGCCTGATGGGGGCGGGGGTCTCCTGGCTGCAAATCAGCCTGGAGCTGTTCGCCGGGGTCGGCTTTCTGGCCTCGATTCTCTTCACCCTGGGGTTTGTCGCCTTCATGGCCCTCTACTTCGGCCTGGCTGGCGGGCTGATTGCCCGGATGGCGGGAGGACGGCGGGCCTTTGATCTATTGCTGGTTGCCCCGGCGGTCTGGGTCCTGGTGGAGTGGCTGCGGGGCTGGCTGCTGACTGGTTTTCCCTGGCTGGAATTGGGTTATGCCGGTCTTGATACCCCCCTGGGGGGCTACGCGCCGCTGGCCGGGGTCTATGGCCTCGGCTGGCTGGCGGCCCTGCTGGCCGGGGCGCTGGCCCTGACGGTCTCTGCATCTCTTGCCCTTCGCGCGGCCTTGGCGGCGATGGCCGCGCTCATCTTCCTGGGGGGCTGGGCGCTTCAATCCCTGAGCTGGAGCGAGCCCGCCGGGGAGGCGATCCGGGTCAGCCTGGTGCAGGCCAATATCGCCCAGGAGTTCAAGTGGAACCCGGAACAGTTCGGGCTCTCCATGAAGAAGCACCTGGAGCTGACCAGTGCCCATTGGGACAGCGACCTGATCATCTGGCCCGAGACGGCGGTAAGCGCCTTCGAGCATACGGTCCGCCCCTTTCTGCTGGACCCCCTGGAGTCGGACGCGCGGGAACACGGCAGCGAAGTGCTGCTGGGCGTCCCCATCATGGATTTCAAGAGTGATCGCTATTACAACGCCATGCTCAGCCTGGGCAAGGAGGTGGGGACCTATTACAAGCGACACCTGGTCCCTATCGGCGAATATGCCCCCTTCCGTTCCGTCCTGAAGCCCCTGGTCGATTCCCTGGGCATCCCCATGTCGGATTTCATATCGGGTAGCGCCGCGAAGCCTCTGCTCAAGGTGGCCGGCCATCTGGCCGGGATCTCCATCTGCTACGAGGACGCCTTCGGCGCGGAACTGATCCAGGCCCTGCCCGAGGCCGCCTTTCTCATCAACGCCAGCAACGACGGCTGGTTCGGCGACTCCATCGCCCCCCATCAACACCTGGAGATCGCCCGCATGCGGGCGCTTGAGACAGGCCGCACCCTGCTGAAATCGACCAACACCGGCATCTCGGCGGTTATCGGCCCGGATGGCCGGGTCCTGGAACGCTCGCCTCTGCTCAAGGAATATGTGCTCACCCGCCGGGTCATTCCCCTCAAAGGTATTACCCCCTATGCCAGGTACGGAAATTGGCCAGTCATCGGCATCTTAGGGCTGGTCCTGCTGTCGTGGGCAGGCCGGCCTTCAAGCCCGCTGCTGTCGGTCTGAAGGCCGGACTACAATATCCAGATCTGGGTCAAGGAACTGGCACGGGGATTGGATAGGGTTAATTCCCCATATCCTGTTGTACGAAAGGAGACAAAGATGAGACGCCTTTCCCGGCTTCTGGTGGCCCTGATCTCTTTGCTGTCGGCGCCGCTGGTGGACGCGGGGGTGCTGCGGTTGGCGGTGGCCTCCAATTTCACCGATGTGGTGCGCGAACTGGTGCCCCTGTTTGTGAAGGAGACTGGACACAACCTTCTGATTAGCTCCGGTTCCTCCGGCAAGCTCTATTCCCAGATCGAAAACGGTGCCCCTTTCGAGGTCCTGCTTTCGGCCGATACCCGTATTCCGGCCAAGGTGGAGGCGTCCGGCCTGGCGGTGGCGGGCAGCCGCTTCGTCTATGCCAAGGGACGGCTGGCACTTTGGAGCGCCAAGCCCGGCCTGTTCGGGGACGGGAAGGCCTATCTCCGCGCCGCCGCCTTCAACCACCTGGCCATCGCCAATCCCAAGACCGCCCCCTATGGCCTGGCGGCGCAACAGACGCTCGAAAGGCTGGGGTTTTGGCAGCCCCTGCAAGGCAAGCTGGTGCAGGGCGAATCCATCGCCCAGGCCTTCCAGTTCGCCGCCACCGGCAATGCCGAGGCAGGCTTGATCGCCCTGTCCCAGGTCAGGGCCTGGAAGGGGACTCCCGGCAGCGTCTGGGAGGTCCCGGCTGAATTCCATGCCCCCATCGAACAGGCGGCTGTGCTGCTCAAGAAGGGCGAGGCCAATCCCGCAGCGGCGGCCTTTCTCCAATTCCTCAAGGGCGAGACGGCACGCCAGGTGATCCGGGCCTATGGCTACGACGACTCCAGGGGGATTGATGCCCTTTGACTGGCAACCGGTCTGGCTGACCCTGAAATTGGCCACGGTCACCACCCTGGTCCTGCTGCTGCTCGGCACGCCTCTGGCCTGGTGGCTGGCCCGCTCCCGCGCCTGGTGGAAGGAGGCGGTGGGGAGTCTGGTGGCGCTGCCCTTGGTATTGCCGCCCACCGTGCTCGGTTTCTATCTTCTGCTGCTGCTCGGCCCGGAAGGCCCCGGCGGGCGCTTGAGCCAGGCCCTGGGGCTGGGAACGCTGCCCTTTACCTTCGCCGGGCTGGTGGTGGGCTCCGTGGTCTACTCGCTTCCCTTTGTGGTGCAACCGATCCGCAACGCCTTCGAGGCCATGGGTGAACGCCCCCTGGAGGTGGCAGCCACCCTCCGCGCCGGTCCCCTGGACCGTTTTCTCGGCGTCGCTTTGCCCCTGGCCCGGCCGGGTTTTCTGACCGGCGCGGTGCTGGGCTTTGCCCACACCGTCGGCGAGTTCGGCGTAGTGCTGATGATCGGCGGCAATATTCCGGGCGAGACCAAGGTATTGTCGGTAGCCATCTACGATCATGTGGAGGCGCTGGAGTGGCCCCAGGCTCACTGGTACGCAGGCGGCATGGTGCTCTTTTCTTTCGCCGTGGTGTTGGCCATGTATCTGCTGGAACGCCGTCTACGGAGGGTTGGGTCTTGAGCGGTCTGCGGGTGGAGCTTAAAACGCGCCTGGGCGGCTTCGAGCTGGATGTCGCCTTCACCGCCCCGGCGACAGGGGTGACGGCCCTTTTCGGCCGTTCCGGCTCGGGCAAGACCAGCGTCCTGCGCGCCGTCGCCGGACTGGCGCGGGCGGAGCTGGGCCTGGTGCAGTTGAACGGCGATACCTGGCAGGACGAGGGCCGGTTCGTCCCCGTCCACCAGCGGCCCATCGGCTATGTCTTCCAGGAGGCGAGCCTCTTTCCCCACCTCTCGGTCCGGCGCAATCTGGAGTACGGCCTGCGGCGGATCGCCCCGGCGGACCGCCGGATCGGCCTCGACGAAGCCGCCGGACTGCTGGGGCTGGCGCCGCTGCTTCAACGGGACCCGCGCCTGCTCTCCGGGGGCGAACGCCAGCGGGTGGCCATCGGCCGGGCACTGCTCACCAGTCCGAGGTTGCTGCTGATGGACGAACCCCTCTCGGCACTGGATCATGGCGCCAAACAGACCATCCTCCCTTACCTGGAACGGCTGCATGACGAGATGGCGATCCCCTCGCTCTATGTCTCCCACGACCCCGGTGAGGTGGCCCGGCTGGCCGACCATATGGTGGTCCTGGAGCAGGGGCGGGTGATCGCGGCGGGGGAGGCGGCCGATCTGATGACCCGCCTCGACCTGCCCTTGGCGGCCTTCGACGGCGCCTCTGCGGTGCTCGAAGGCCGGGTCAGCGCCCACGACGAGACCTATCACCTGACCTGGATCGGCACCGGCGGCGGCCGCTTCGCCGTCCCCCGCGAGGACCTGCCGGCCGGCCGCCATGCACGGGTTCAGATCCATGCCCGCGATGTCAGCCTCTCCCTCTCCAGCCATCACGACACCAGCATCCTCAACATCGTCCCGGTGGAGATCATCGACACCCAGGAGATCAATCCCACCCAGCTCCTGGTGCGCCTGCGAATGCTCGACGGCCAGACCCTGCTGGCCCGCATCACCCGCCGCTCGGGCGTGGCCCTGGGTCTGCGCGAGGGGATGCATCTCTATGCCCAGGTGAAAAGCGTGGCGCTATTGGGGTGAAATAACCGCCCCGGCAAGGATTTACAGATATTTCCATTGCGTTTCCTTGGGCAACGAGATACTGTGACCTCGCTGCAATTTCCTTGACCTGTTTCTATCGCCTCTTTTCGTTGTTTCCCTCCAGTGACATCTGAATCGATCTTCGTAGTTCTCGCCCTGGATTCGCAGTGTTGGTCCGTTTGACGGACTGGTGTAAGTCATTTTTCGAGGTTGATATAGATGTCTGATAGACAAACTGGAACCGTGAAGTGGTTCGATAACGGCAAAGGCTATGGATTCATACAGCGCGAGGGCGGTAAGGATCTTTTCGTCCATTTCCGTTCCATTGTTGGCGAGGGCCATCGCACTCTCGCGGACGGTCAGCGGGTCGAGTTTACCGAAACCCAAGGCAAGAAGGGTCCCCAGGCTGAGAACGTGACTCCCCTGTAAGGCTCTGCTGTTTGGAAGCACCGGTCCCCGGTGCTTCCTGAGGCACAGGGAAACGCCTCTCGGGAAATAGACTGGATGGAACGGGTAAAGCCGTTCCATCCGGTCTTTTTTCTATCCCTCGCGGTTATCGACCGTGACGTTGAACTCTTCCAGTTGCACAGCGGCATCCTTGCCCTCGCCCAGGAGATGGAACGAGAGGTATTGCCTGGGTCTGGGATTGTCGAAGGCGAATTCGAGCCGGCCCTCTTCCATGGCGTGGAGGATGGGGAAGTTGTCGTGTTGGATCTCGTCGATGGCGCCTTCCCACTGCTTGATCGCCAGCTTGAGCTGTACCCCCTCCGTCGGCGCCTTTATCACCTTTACCTTGATCGACACGCTCACCCTGGAGCGGGCCGGGAAGTCGAGGTACTGGGCGCCCACCAGGTTGTCGGACCATTCGTTGGTGATCTTTTCCGGTAGCTTGCGGATCTCCCCATTGGCAAATTTCAATACCTTCAGCCCCCGTTGCGGGGTGAGTTTCTGGTCCAGTTTCGCCGTGACGAGGAAGACCTGGGCGCCGCCGCCTTCCTTGTCGCGGGCGAAATCGGCCGGGGGCGGGCCTATGAGGCTGCCGGACTTGCCTACCCGGCAACGGCCGTCGTCGGAGCATTCATAACGGAGGTTTTGCGCCGTGTGCCAACGGCGTTTGGAAGTGGTGTAGGAGACCATCTCGCGGGGTTCGCCGTAGTCGCGGAAGAAGCTTCTGCCGATCAGGGAGGGCGGCATCGGCAGACCCAGGTAATCCAGGATGGATGCCTCCATATCCACCAGACCATAGCCGCCACCCTTGAGCCGGGGGAGCTGCCTGGCCTCCGGGGCCAGGACGACCCCCATCCCCCAACTGCTGACCCAATCGGCCTTGTCGGAGCCGTGGGACTCGTCCGAGGTGATGATGACCAGGGTGTCCTTCAGCACCCCATCCTTGCGCAGATCCGTAATGAACCTGGCCACCGCCTGGTCCAGCAGGTCCACGGTCGCGGCCCTTCGGTCGGGATACTTGGCGGCGATCTCGCCGGGCACCGCGTAGGGCTGGTGCGTACCCACGGTCAGCAGGGTCAGCATCCAGGGACGGTGCTTCTTGCGCAGACCCGCGATGTAGTTGCGCGCGCCGCGAAAGAAGACCGAGTCGATCACCCCCCATTCAAAGGGATAGGGATTGGCTTCCTTAAACCATTCGGTGCCGTGAACCTTCTGGAATCCGACCAGGGGCATGAAACGGTCCTTGCCCATGAAGCCCAGACCGGCCCCTTGCAGAAAATGGGTGTCCCAGCCGTTCTTGGCCATCTGGGCGGGGAGGCAATTCGCGGCGCGCTCCGGGAGACTCTGTAGCTCGATGGCCTTGGGTGTGTCCCAGGAGAGTTTGTCGAAATCGCCGCACAGCAGGGAGTAGAGCCCGCGGATGGTCTGGTGGCTATGGTCCACGAAGTCGGGGATCAGCATGGCATCCTGCGTGACCGCCGCCAGCTTGGTCATGGAGACATCCGGATAATCGACCCCCATGGCCTTGCGGATCTCGGGATGATAGAGGCCCGGCATGCCCTCCAGGGTGATGATGAGGACATTCTTGGCCGCCCCCTTGGGCAGGATGGCACTGCCGTCCAGATCCAGCCGGTTCAGACCCTGGGGCAAGGTGAAGTTGGCCAGTGCCTCCGGAGACCAGCGCGGCGGCGAGACGATGGCATCCAGGATGAACCAATGAAGGGCGTTGTGGCGCGAGGCCACGCTCTGATCGTCATGGTTGATGCTCAGATAGCCCTGGACCGACAGAAGAGCGGCCCCGGCCGCCAGCCCGGCTGGAAGCAGATATTTCACCCTGGGCCTGGCGGCGGGCAACAGGCAGACCAGCCCCGCCGACAGCAATAACGACCAGACCAGGCCCGGTGAAGAGACATTGAAGCTGGCCGTGCTGTTTCTTACAAAGGCGGGATCGGCCAGATAGTGAAGGTCCTCCCAGGAAGGCAGCCGCTGCATCGCCGCCAAAAGTTCGCTGGCGCCGGTCTGAAAGGCGGCCCAGGAGAGGGCCAGGATCATGCGCAGCCAATGGGGGCTGTAAAGGAGCAGGAGCAGCAGCAGGAGCCCGGCTCCGCCATCGGAGAGCAAACCGATGGGCTCCCCGCCGCCCCTCTGGGCAAGGCGCCAGAGCATCGGGGTCAAGGCCAAGGCGCCAAGGGAGGCGAGGGCGATTTTCTGTTTAAGTCCCCGGATTCTCAAAGTGAGCGAAACGGTTGAGTCAACTGTGGGCACCCTGTTAAACCTCGGGAGAAGAAGAGTGGTTGTTTCTTCGAACCCATTTCAACGACATCAAACCTTTCCTGTTCCCAGAGAGCGGGTCACGGCAGTTTTCCGAGGATTGAAGATGGATTCCAGAGAGAGTTGGCTGGATTTTAAGCAGCTACTCCAGCCCCTGCGGGCGGGCAATCCAGAATGGGCTGGCGACAGCGTTCCGGTAGGCATTGAGGGAACCCATGGAGGATTGCACGCGGATGTTGCTGTAACTGAGGTCGGCGTTCTGCCAGCGTTCCTGCCAATAGACCGCCGCCTTCAGGCGCGGGTAGCTTTGCGCCATCCGCTGAAACCCCTCGGCGATGAAGGCTCCCTTGTCGCCGTCATCGGGAAACTCGCCCACACCCCACTCCGCCAGGATGAAGGGTTTGGCGGGGGCCAGCTTTGTCAGCTTGGCGTAGGCATCGTCAAAGATTGATTCGAAGTTATACCAGCTTTGCTGGGGGAACTGTTTTCCATAGGCCGAGATGCCGACCCAATCCACGTAGTCGTCGCCCGGATAATATTGGGTGACATCGTTCCAGGCATCGCCCGGTCCTGCCGGTTCCGACCCATTGTTGCCGTGAAACACCCACTCGACATTGAAGGCCCCCTGCTGCCGCACCCTGTCCACCACATAGCGGTAGGCGCGCTTGTAGGTCTCGGGTCCCTGGTAGAGCGGCGGATCGGAACCGGGCACCGGGGTGCCGGCGCCGAAGAATAGGCCAGACCAAGGGAACCAGTTACCGTTCATCTCCATGCCCCAGGACACCAGCAGCGGCCGTCCCCACGCCTTGGCCTCCCTCGCCCAGTCGTCGATATAGCCATCGGCCTGGCCGTCGAGAATTTTATCGAGCGTGAAACGGCCACCCATGTTCAGGTAGTAGGGCGGCTCCCAGGGGGACCAGTAGATCAGGGGAGCGGCCCCATAGGCCTGGATGATCTTGAGTTGCCGTGTGGGGAAATGGCCCTCGCCCCAGAAATTGGAGAAGGCGACGAGGGCCTGGTGCTTGCCCACCATCTCCCCGAAGGCCTCCATGGCATCGAAGGACAACTGATCCTCGGCATCGCCCGCGCCCAGATAGGCCCCCGTATAGGCCCCTTGCGCCGGCACCGCCAGACGCGGCGCGCGGTCCGTTTCCGCAGCCCCCGCCGGGAGGGAGAGGAGACCGATCAGGCCGGCCAGTCCAAGGATGCGCCAATGTTTCAACCTATAAACCTCTTTTAAACCGCAAAGGACGCCAAGAACGCTAAGAACGCTAAGGAAACCCATCCGATGCATTTGTTCGGCGCATCCCTGCGCCTCACCCCTTCGGGGCTGGCGCGAAAACCCGCTCCCGACGGATTTTTGTTCGGCGCATCCCTGCGCCTCACCCCTCCGGGGCTGGCGCGAAAATCCGCTCCCGGCGGTTTTTTGTTCGGCGCATCCCTGCGCCTCACCCCTCCGGGGCTGGCGCGAAAATCCGCTCCCGGCGGTTTTTTGTTCGGCGCATCCCTGCGCCTCACCCCTCCGGGGCTGGCGCGAAAATCCGCTCCCGACGGTTTTTTGTCTGTGCGCTCACCTTCCTGGTCAGGGGCAAAACCTAGACAAGCCAATGAATTCCTTCGCGTTCCTTCGCGTTCCTTCGCGTTCTTTGCGGTTAAACGAGGAAATTAGGTTCAATGGACTCATGCGGATTCCCGCCCCTTGCCGATCAATACCGTGCCCCGTCGTTCCAACTTGCTCCA
The DNA here is from genome assembly GCA_001801995.1 of Gammaproteobacteria bacterium RIFOXYD12_FULL_61_37. Taxonomy (GTDB): domain Bacteria; phylum Pseudomonadota; class Gammaproteobacteria; order Chromatiales; family Chromatiaceae; genus YD12-FULL-61-37. The sequence continues at coordinate 33,816 of MGZB01000041.1, forward strand.
GCCGCCCCATTTGCCGCGCAGGGTGCGGAAGATGGAACGCCATACCGCGTAGGCCAACAGCGGCCGATAGACCAATCGCATCAGCAGGATATAGCCCGCCTGCCAGACCGATTCTTTCTCCATGACGCAGGCCAGAACCGCCAGGACCAGATCCACCAGCAGGAAGATCACCGCGTAGTTGACGATGGCCAGGCCGAAGCCCCAGATCAAGGAAAGAATCAGCAGGGCATCCACCAGCGGGATGACCGCCACCAGGAACATCTGGAACAGGGCGATGCTGGGCAAGCTGAAGAACGCCAAGGCGCCATATTTGGGGTTGAAGACCATGTCGCGGTGTTTCCACAGGCATTGCAGGGTGCCGAAGGACCAGCGCACCCGTTGCTTCGCCAGGGCGGTGACGCTGTCCGGGGCCTCGGTCCAGGCCACGGCCTCCGGGTTGTAGCGCACCCGGTAACCGGCCCGGTGCAGGGCTAGGGTCAGATCGGTATCCTCCGCCAGGGTATCGTCGGAGATGCCGCCGACCGCGCCGATGGCGCTTCTTGACATGGCACAGGCCGCACCCGGTACCACGGTGACGCAGTTCCACTCGTCGTAGGCGCGGCGGTCCAGGTTGAAGCCGCAGGTGTATTCCAGGGACTGGAAGCGTCCCAGCCAGCCGCGGCGATTGCCCACCTTGACGTGACCCGACACGGCGCCCACACCCGGCGGAACCAGATAGCGCACCAGTTCCTGGATTGTGTCCGGCTGGAACTGGGTGTCGGCGTCCAGCATCACCAGGATTTCGTGATGGGACGCCTGGAGGGCGTTTTGCAGGGCCTTGGCCTTGCCCTGATTGGGCTGGCGGATCAACCGCACACGCGGGTCGGCGGCGGCCACGGCATCGACGATATCGGCAGTGTGATCGCGCGAGCCATCGTCCACTACCACCACCTCCACCTCACCCTTGTAGCGGGTGTTCAGGACCGAGCGCAGGGTGGCCTCGATCACCTTGGTCTCGTTGTAGGCGGCGATCAGCACCGACACCGGCGGCGCTTCATCCAACAGCGGCGGCGGATGGCGCCGCAGCCGCCGCTCGTGGCGAATCGCCAGCCAGAGCACCACCAGGGTGCGCAGGAGCACCAGGATCGTGGCGAGTATCATGAAGGCCCAGAAGAAGCGTTCCAGGAAGCGGATGACATCGAAGCCGGCGCGGGTCACCCACTGTTTCTCGACCGAGACCACCGGCATCAGGGCGTTGCGGTCGGCACCCACCAGTTGCGCCAGGCTGACGACGTGGTCGCCACGATCCTGGAGGTAATCGATGAGCCGAGGCAGTGCCTTGATGGTCTGGGTACGGTCGCCGCCGCTGTCATGCATGAGGATGACATTGCCCCCCTGGGACTCGGAGCGGCTGGACTTCACCCGCTGCACGATCTCATCCACGCCGGGCCTGTCCCAGTCGGTGGTGTCGATGCTTTGGGTAACGGTGACGTAACCCAATTCCTGGACGCTCAGCAGCGGCTCCACCTCCGCGATGGTGCTGGGTTGGCTGTCCACGTTGTAGGGTGGCCGGAACAGCACCGTTGACCGGCCCACCAGCCCCTCCAGCAGGTGCTGGGTCGCGTTCAGCTCCAGATTCAGGCGCCGGCGCGACACCAGCGAGAGATTGGGATGGGTGTAGGTGCACCCCCAGCTCGTGGCCCTCATCGACGATGCGCCGCACCAGGTCGGGGTAGAGGGCGGCCTGGGAGCCGATCACGAAGAAGCTCGCCTTGACCCCCTTTTCCTTGAGGACATCCAGGATGTCCGGGGTCCACTGGGGATCGGGGCCATCATCGAAACTGATGGCCACTGCGTCGGGATCACCGGCCCCGGCGTGATAGACGGTGGGGAGGACCGGAAATTGCTCATACTCGGTGCTCCACAGCTCCCCGTCATCGGCCTGCACCTTGCGCCGGCCGGGGCTGTGGGCATTTTCCACCCGTAGAAAATCACCCTCGCCGATATGCGTGAAACGGTCTGGGCTCTCCAGTACCGATAACGTCTGCGGGGTCTGGTTCGGGGCCAGTGCCCCGAGGGCCTTGGGGTCCTCGGTACCCAGCCGGTAGAGGGCAATGCCGGCAACGCCGTACTGGCGAGCCAGCTCGACCTGGTTGCGGAAGCTGATGGCGTCGAGGAACCAGACCTGATGGTTCTTGCCCCGGTCGTTATAAGAGAAGTGGGGGCTGTAGCTCGGGGCGCGGGTAAAGACCGCTGTCCCCGGTTGATTCTGGGCCCGGGCCATGGCGTCGAGGAAACCGATGGTCTCGGGCGTACCCTTTTCCGGCCAGTCGTAGCCGTAACTGCCGATGCCGATCACCCATTGCTTGGGGTCGCCGTAGCCCAGCAGCACTTCGAGCCATTGGTTGAACCAGGGCTGGGAGGCCAGAGGGCCGGGCGGGTCGTCCTCGCCGTTTTCGTCATAGAGCATGGCGAGGAAGTGGTCCACCGTCTCCGCCAGGGTATCGAGATCGAGGAGCTTCACGTCCAGCCCAACCGGAACCGCCAGCCAAAGCTCCAGCTTGTGTGCGTGCAGAACGGAGGCAAGCATGGCCATCAGGGTGGAATATTGCGGCCGGTAGACCGGGTCCACCTGTTGCCAGTCGATCAAAACGCCCGAGTAATCTCCATTGCTCAGACGATTGGCCAGATCCTCCGCGAAGCTCCGTTGTCCCTCGGGTTTCTCGCGCAGCAGCGTCTCTACCGCTTCCGGTTGCCAGACGCCTTCCATATTGTTGTTGAGCAAGGCGATGGATTTCAGACCACTGGCCTTTACCACTTCGATCAGATCGGGGTTCTGAGGGGCGGTAACAAGTCGCGGGGGCATGTCACCCAGGTAAAAGGCTTCAGGGATCACATGGCTCAACCGGGTAGCATTTTCCTTGAGAGAGTGCAGGCTGTTGGGATCTTGGCCCACATAGAAGGCGGCACGCACATCCATGCCACCGTTGGGCAGGGTAGGGCGCAGGGTGCGACGGGATTTTTCCAGCCAGGATGGTGGGCTCATGCCCGGATGCGACTGCTCGGTGGCGATGAGGGCGTGCAGTGCCCGTTCAGGATTGGTGCGTTGGTCAAGGAGGGCGAGGCGGGGGGTGACCATCAGCACCTGGATGAAACCGATGCCCAAGGACAGCGCAACCAGGCTGGTCAGGATCGCCCATAACCAGAATCGGCCCCAGCGCTTACAGGTCAGATCGGAAAAAACACCCTTGCCACTCATCGGTAATTCATCGGCTCAGTCGAGTCTGGGACGTTATCGGTTCGATTGCGTTGTAACTATTCCGCTCAATGCGCAAGGTAGGATCAAGGCTCGCCGAAAAGGTTCCGCAGGGTCGCCGGGATCTCCCCCTTGGGAATCAGCCGGTTATCCTCGCCGATTTCGTAGATGCCGAACCACTCCTCGGGGTCGGCTGGTTCGTGCTGGTTCTCGTCGCCTGGTACCCAGCCGATCTTCCACCACTCGTCCTGGAACTCGAAGAAGACCAAGCCGCCGAAGCGCTCCCGGTCCCTCGCCGTGCGGATGTCCCGCCAGACCGATTCGAACACCGCCGGTATCTTCGCCACGTCCCGGCCGCCGTAATCGACCACCTCGGGCTTGGGCATGATGGGCGAGGTGGAGAGCCCCACCTGGGTCACCAGGATGGGCTTGGCCGAGCCGGCGGCCAGCTCTTCAAGATAGCCCTGGAAGGGAGTCCCTGTGACCGATCCCGGCGGCGAACTCATGACGCCGTGGGCATAGGTGTAGATGTTCATGCAGTAGAGATCGCCCATATCCGGCACCAGGACATGCTCGCGCGGGATATCCAGGTCGGGGCGGTCGGCCAGGGGGCCGATATGGGTCCAACTGGTGTGGCAATAGAGGTGGCGCTGGCCGTAGCGGGTCAGCTCGTAGTCCATGGCCTCGTCGATGAGGCGGGCAAGGGCGACCTCGCTGGCGGTGCGTCCCGTCACGGAGAGGTGCTTGCCCCGGTAGTCGCGGACCTCCGGGTGGCGCTTGTTGGTGTTCTCCACCGTGGCGGCCTGCAATTCGTCACCGACGGAGAAGAGCACCAGACGACCGGGGCGGCCCGTTGCGTAGGTATGGTCGATGACCTGCTTGATGCTGGCGAGGGTGTCGGACTGGTACTTCTCGTCCAGGATGTCGGGGCTGAAGGGATCGATCCAGATGTCCTGGCCATAGACCAGGTCCGTGCCGTCGAGGGCGGCGAAGAAATTGGCCGGCATGCGCAGGGGGAAGACATGAAGGTAATTCACCCCCATCCCTTTGAGCAGGTCGAGATGCCCCGGATAACGCCCGTCGTTGCCCGGCCCCGCCCCCTGCTGCGGGGTCTCGCCCTTCAGATAGGGCGAATAGCCCATGCCACGGAAGAAGACCGGCTTGCCGCTGGCATTGTCCAGGAGCCGGGTCTCCTGGACGACGAACCGGCGCGGCTGGGGCGTGTCGGCATGGATCTGGGCCGTCTTGCCGGATGCCTCCACAGCGGCGGCAGGCAGCAAAAGGGAGCAAGCAAGGAGTAGGAGCGGAAATCGGTTGTTCATGATGGGGTGGGGCGAATTAACAGATGGATGGAAAAGGGGTTAGGGCTCGTAAAGGAATAACTTGGGCAATATTGCGCTCGGATTTGGGTCAGATTTGGATGCGGCGATTGAGCAAAACCGCAGGCGTAGCAGCGCTACGCTGAGGATTTTGCGATTGAGGCGCATCCGAAGATGGCCCGAAGACGAGATGCAAGATGTTCAAGTTGTTCCTTTACGAGCCCTTAGCCCAACGACCGTAAATGGGCGATGCGGATCGGCGCCGGGGGGTGCGAATCGTAGAAGGCCGAGTAGAGCGGGTCTGGCGTCAATGTAGCGGCGTTGTCCCGGTACATGTTGACCAGCGCCCGGATCAGGGCCTTGGCCTCGGCCTGTTGGGCGGCGTAGGCGTCCGCCTGGAACTCGTGGCGGCGCGACAGGGCGGCCATGAGGGGGCCGAGCAGGAAGCTGAAGACCGGCCCCGCCAGCATGAAGAGCAGCAGGGCCATGTAGGTCGAGGGAGCCGTCACCCCCAGGCCGCTGTAGAAGGCCGGTTGCGCCATCAGCCAGCCCAGCAGGGCGAGGCCCGCCAGGGAGATGCTCAGGGAAAGGGCCAGCCGCACGCGGATATGGCGGTGGCGGAAATGGCCCAGCTCGTGGGCCAGCACCGCTTCCACCTCGTCGATGCTGAGCCCTTGCAGCAAGGTGTCGAAGAAGACGATGCGCTTGTTGTTGCCGAAGCCGGTGAAGTAGGCGTTGCCGTGGCTGGAGCGGCGGGAGCCGTCCATCACGAACAGCCCCTTGCTGGCGAAGCCGCAGCGGTGGAGCAGGGCCTCGATCCGCTCGCGCAGGGCGGCATCCTCCAGCGGGGTGAACTTGTTGAACAGGGGCGCGATGAAGGCCGGAAAGGCCCACATCATCAACAACAGAAAGCCGGACCAGACCAGCCAGACATAGAGCCACCAGTTGGCCCCGGCGTTTTCCATCAGCGTCAGTACCACCCACAACAGCGGCAGGCCCAGGGCGGCCAGCAACAGCATCCCCTTGAGCTTGTCCAGCAGCCAGGTCCGGGGCGTGGTGCGATTGAAACCGAAACGCGCCTCCAGCACGAAGGTGCGATGCAGCTCGAAGGGCAGGTCCAGCAGGGCGCCGAGCAGCATGAAGCTGAAAAAGACCGCCGCCCCGGTCCACTCGGGCGACCAGTCCCAGCCGCGCCAGAAGCGGTCCAGCAGATCCAGCCCGCCGCCCAGGGTCCAGAGCAGCAGCAGGGCCGTGCCCCAGACCAGCTCCAGCCGCCCGATCCGGCCCTTCGCCAGGCTGTAGTCCGCCGCCTTCTGGTGGGCCTCCAGGGGAATCCGGTCGGCGAAATCGGCCGGGACCGCCCCGCGATGGCGGGCCACATGGCGGGCATTGCGCAGGGAAAGCCACAACTGCACCCAAAAGGCCAGGGTAAGGAAAAGCAGAAAGAGGGCGGTGAAGTTGTTCAATCTATAGACCTTCGGGGATAGGGGCGTCGCGGGGGATTATCCACTATCAGAGGACAGGAATCCCCTGTGGAAATCGGCCTGAATCGCGCCCACCCGTTCCAAAAGACTTTCCTGGACAACGGGTTCGCTGAAGAGAAAGCCCTGGATGTAGCGGCACCCCAGTTGGCGCAGTACCCCGAGTTGTTCCTGGGTCTCGACTCCTTCGGCGATGACCTCCAGGCCCAGGCTGGCGGCCATGGCCATGATGGTCTGCACCAGGGAGTTGTCTCCCTGATGCCTGGAGAGGCCGGAGACGAAGGAGCGGTCGATCTTGAGGATATCCATCTGGAATCGCTTGAGGTAGCTCAGGGAGGAGTAGCCCGTGCCGAAGTCGTCCAGGGAGAGACCCACGCCCAGTTCCCGGAGGTCATCGACCCAATCCAGGGTGGTATCCGCTTGCAGCATCAGGCTTTCGGTGATTTCCAGCTTGAGCGCGGCGGCGGGAAGCCCGGTCTCCGCCAGAATCTCTTTGATCTGATCGACCCTCAGGCCGGCCGTGAGCTGCCGGGGCGAGACGTTGACGCTGATGGCAAGCTCGATCCCCTGGCGGCGCCAGCCGGCCGCTTGGGCGCAGGCCTGGCGCAGGACCCAAAGCCCGATGCCGGCGATGACCCCGGTCTCTTCCGCCAGAGAGATGAACCGGTCGGGGTCGATCACCCCCTCATCTGGATGCCGCCACCGCAGCAGGGCCTCGACCGAGACCACCCGCTCGTTTTGTAGATCGACGATGGGCTGGTAGCAAAGGAAGAGTTCATCCCGGTCCACCGCCGTGCGCAGATTCCGCTCCATCTCCATCCGTTGGTAGACCTGCTCGTTCATGGCGAAGGTGAAGAACTGGTAACGGTTTCTGCCGGTCTCCTTGGCCCGGTACATGGCCATGTCGGCGTTGCGCAGCAGCACGGCGGTCTCCTGGGTGTCCTCGGGATAGAGGGAGATACCGATACTGGCGCCGACGAAAAGTTCCCGTCCGCCCAGCACAAAGGGCTTCGACATGGCGTCGATGATTTTTTTGGCGACCTCCGCTGCATCCTCGGCCTGCCGGACATCATCCAGCAGAATCACGAACTCGTCCCCGCCGAAGCGGGCCAGGGTATCGGCCTCGCGCAGACAGACCCTCATCCGTCCGGTGGCCTGCTGGAGCAGCTCGTCCCCTACCACATGGCCCAGGGTGTCATTAACCGTCTTGAAATGATCCAGATCCACGAACAGCAGGGCCAGCTTGGACCTCTCGCGACGGGCGCCGGCCACAGCGCGGTCGAGCCGGTCCTCCAGCAGGGAGCGGTTGGGCAGGCCGGTGAGGGCATCGTAATTGGCCTGGTAGCGGATCTGTTCCTCGTCGGCCTTGCGCTGGGTGATGTCTGAAAAGACCCCCACATGCTCGGTCACGTTGCCCTTCTCGTCGAGGATCAGGGCCAGGGAGAGCCATTCGGGATAGACGGCCCCGTCCTTGCGGCGGTTCCAGATCTCGCCGCTCCAGTAGCCCCGCTTGTAGAGCTGCCGCCACAGCTCCTCATAGAACTGGGTGTCTTGGCGCCCCGAGCTGAGCATCCTCGGACTGCGGCCGATGACCTCTTCCGCCAAGTAGCCGGTGATTCGCGTGAAGGAGGGGTTGACCGATTTGATGCGGTTGTCCGCGTCGGTCACCATGATCCCTTCCGTGGTGGTGTCGAATACCGTGGCGTTCAGGCGTAACTGATCCTCGGCCCGCTTTTGCGCCGTGATGTCCTCCTTCACCGCGATGAAATGGGTGATGACGCCGTCGTAGTCGCGCACCGGGGAGATGGAGGCCGATTCCCAGTAGATGGTGCCGTCCTTGCGCCTGTTGTGGAACTGACCGCGCCAGACCTTGCCCGAGGTGATGGTGCTCCAGAGTTCCTGGTATTCCTTTTCGGATTTGTCGCCGGATTTGAGCAGGCGGGGGTTCTGGCCCAGGACCTCCTCGGCGGCGTAGCCGGTGGTCTCCTCGAACTTGGGGTTGACGTATTCGATCCGGCCCTGGGTGTCCGTAATCACTACCGAGGCCGGGCTCTGCTCCACCGCCCGGTAGAGCTTGCGCAACTCCTGTTCGGTCTTCTTGCCTTGGCTGATGTCGAACCGGACGCAGGCGATCTCGCCGGACGAGGTGCGGGTATCGCTGGCCAGATACCAGCGGTTGTCTTCGTACTGCTCCAGGTAGGTCTGGGTGCCGCCCTTGGCCAGCTCCGGAAAATAGACGGGGAGCTTGGAGCCTTCGTAGCCGGTCAGGCGCAGCCGGGCGAAGAGGGTGTTCTGGCGGAAGATCTCGTCGAGGGTGGCGTCCCCTTGCAGCAGCTCGGACAGCCAGGGGTAGAACTCCAGGTAACGTTTGTTGCACAGCACCATCCGGCCCTCGGACGAAAAGAGGGCGAAGGCCTCCGACAGGCTTTCGACGGCGTCATGCAACTGTTCCCAGGAGTGCTCGGCCGCCGCCCTGGACCGGGCGTTCTTGCGCAAGGCCAGACCCAGGCCGGTGAACAGGGCCACCGTCAGCGCCAGCAGGAGCAGGCTGTAAAGTTCCGAACGCTGGGTCAGGTGGGCGTAGGCCCCGGCATAGGCGTGTTGCAGGCTATTGAAACGCTCCCGGCTGGGCACCGCCGTGTAGCTGTCGCGCAATTCCGCCAGCTCGCCCATGAGCCGGAGGTTGGCCCGCATGTGGAACAGGGCGTTGTTGAAGGCGTCAAGGCCGGTCCCGGTGGTGGCGGCTGGCGGCTTGGCCTTGTCGATCAGGTTGTGGAGGTTGTGCAGATTCGCGTCGGTCGGGAAGAGGGTGCAATAGAGCAGTTCGTTCAGGAGGGGGGAGAGGGCGTCCGTCTCCTTCACCGCCAGGGGCAGGTAATGGAGGCCGTTGCGCACCAGCGCCGTCTTCGACTTGATCTGCTCCAGCAGGCGCAGTTTTTCCCGCATGGCGTCCAGATACTCCGCCAGGTCGGCGCGGAAGCGGATGCCTACCTCGCCCTTCAGCTCCGCGCCGGTCTTCTCGATCTCGGCGAAGAGTTGCCGGACCCTCTGCGTCTTGTCCACGAAGGGGTCGTATTGGTTGAGGCGGAAAAAGGTGGTCAGCAGGACCAGACGGTCCAGCGCCCCTTCCGACTCCGTCAGATGAAGAAGCAGGTCCAGCCGCCGGTTGTGTTGCTCCACGTCGATGGCGCGGTTCTGGAAGAAAAGCATGACGACGAGCACCGTCGCCGCCAGCAACAGATATTGCATCCAGCCCGCGAACCGGAACTTCATTGGGAAAGCTCCTGGTGCTTGCCCGGAAGGGCCTTCAGGAAGGCGGCGATCTTTTCCACATGGGCGTCATTGATCTCTCGCCCCAGTTGGTAGCGGGCCATCACGCGGATCGCGTCGGGCAGGTTATCGACGCTGGCGTCGTGGAAATAGGGGGCCGTCAGTGCCGCCAGCCGCAGGCTCGGGACCTTGAAGTAATACCGGTCTTCCTCCCGCCCGGTGAAGTTGAAGCGGCCCTGGTCGGCCGGAGTGAGCCCGGTCTTGCGGTCGGCGAAGTAATCGCCCATGGCCCCCATGCGCTGGAACATGTTGCCTCCGGCGTTGGCTCCCTGATGGCAGGCCACGCAGCCGTAGGACTTGAAGAGGGCGTAGCCCTCCTTCTCCGCCGCGCCCAGGGCGGTTTCATCGCCACGCAGCCAGCGGTCGAAGGGGGAATCGGCGGTAATCAGCGAACGCTCGAAGCAGGCGATGGCGTCCCGCGCGGCCTCGGCGGTCACGCGGGAAGCGTACAGCTCGCCGAACCGGCGGACATATTCCGGGTCAAGCTCCAGCTTGGGGATGATCGCCTCCCAGGTGGTAGCCATCTCCAGGGGGTTCTTGATGGGGCCGTTGATCTGCTCCTCCAGGTCCTGGGCCCGCCCGTCCCAGAACTGGGCCAGCAGGAGACCGGCGTTGTAAACCGTGGGCGCGTTGATGGTTCCCTCGGCGCCGCCGACGCCGGCGCTACGGGCCTTTCCGTCCATGCCCCCCTTGGCGAGCGGGTGACAACCGGCGCAACTGAGCGAATCGTCCTTGGAGAGACGCTTGTCGTGAAACAGCATGCGACCCAGGGCGACCTTGCGTTCGTCCTGCTCGTGCCGGCTGGGCAGGGGCTGGATGGGCTCGTCCCGGACCGGCGCCCCAGCCATGACCGGGCGGGCGGCGGCAAGACAGACGCCCAGCAGGCAGAGCGCGGCCCACCCCGGTTTACCAATCGACATCTTGCGCAAAGGCTGGGTCTCCATGATCGAATACCGGAATTCTACGTTCCCCATTTTCCTAGAGTAGTGCATGGCGTCACGCCCAGTGACATTTTCAGGGGCTGCGGCTACGGTGCGGCCCCTGTCTTCTCATGGTATATACTGGGCCAAAACTGGAGATGCCGGGTGGATAGGCTATCGCTTATCCACCCGGCAAGTTCAAATAGCCGCCTCCGATGACGGGAGTGAAGCAGGGTGAAACTGAGCGAGTTGGCGAAAGAGATCGGTGTCGATTGTGCCGGCGATGGCCCGGAGATCAGGGGAATCAATACCCTGACCGATGCCAGGGGCGATGAACTCAGTTTCTTCCACAACGCCAAATACGCCAGGGAGCTGGAAACCACCCAGGCGGCGGCCGTGCTGGTGGAAGAGCGGATGGTCCCGCTGCTGCCGGCGGGGACCATTCCCCTGATCACCGATGAGCCTTACGTGAAACTGGCCCTGGCCAGCAAGCACTTCGCCAGGCCCCCCCTGCGGCCGGAGGGGGCAGACCCCATCCTGGGCGCCGGTTGTCTCCTTGCCCCCAACGTCAGCCTGGGCCGGGATGTGGTGATCGGCGGCAACGTCACCCTCATGAGCGGCGTCTGCATCGGCGACAATGTCCATATCGGCGACGGCTGCCTGCTCCATCCCAATGTCGTCGTCTACCCGGACTCCATCATCGGCTCGCGTTGCATCCTCCAGGCGGGTGCCGTCATCGGCAGCGACGGCTTCGGATTCGCCACTACCCGTGAGGGGCGTCACATCAAGATCCACCAGCTCGGCAACGTCGTCATCGGCGATGATGTGGAGATCGGCGCCAACACCACCATAGACCGGGCCGCCTTCGGCTCCACCCTCATCAAGGAAGGCTGCAAGATCGACAACCTGGTCCAGATCGGCCACAACAGCGTCATCGGCGAACACGCCATCCTGGTCTCGCAGGTCGGGATATCCGGCTCCACCACCCTCGGGCGGAACGTCGTCATGGGCGGACAGAGCGCCACCATAGGCCATCTGGAGATCGGCGAATTCGCAATCATCTATGGGCGTGGCGTAGTGACGAAATCGCTTGAAGGCCGCAGACACTACGCCGGCTTTCCCCTGGTCGAACACCAAGCCTGGCTGAAGCTGCAAGGGAAGATAGCCCGGTTCTTCAAGGGCAAATAACGCTGTTGTCTCCGGAAGGCGGGAGCTGAATGCTCAGCGCCTGATCAGCCATCCGGCAATGGCCCCCGCCACGGCGCATTCCACCAGTGTCCCCAGGAACCAGCTCCAGGCCAGCGATACCGGTATGGGCATGTAGCTGTAGGAACCGAAGCCCATGGAGATGCCCGTGGCGAGGCCGAACAGGAGGCCCAGGCGGATGCCGGTTCCCAGTGATTTTGGCTCGACCAGCCAGAGATAGATGGCCACAAAGGCCGCCGCGACCAGCAGGGTGACCAGGTACATCAGCGGCATGTTCATGGCGTCCATGGGGCGCCAGAGATGGGCGGTGGCCGCGTAGGTGGATTGCAGCAACAGTCCGTGCAGGAGGAAATCCAGCAGGGACCAGGCGATGAAAATGGCGGCGACGGCCAGGATTGCGCGTTTGGTCATGGTTTGACTCTCATATGAATCATTCTTCTACGGTCGAGATGCGGCTATAACCCCGAATTGAAGCTCAACAGCTCCCCGGCCTTGATCTCCAGCTCCTCGGCCACCGGCAGGGGTTCCGGCATGCCTTGGACATGGGCGATCAGGCGGTACTTGCCGGGGGGGACCAGGTAGGGCGCCCAGAGGGCATCCTTGTTGCCCGATCCCGGTCTGGCCTGAAGCAGGGGTTCGACTGCGGCGGCCTGGTCCCCATCCTCTTCGCTGTCCGCCCTCCGGGCGGCGGCGAGCGGAACAAGATCCCATCCAATGATGCCGCTGTCCTTCACCTTCGCAAACCGCAGGCCCGAATCCAGGGTGACAGCCGTCTCCCCGCCGGCCTGGACCGATACGTCCCTGGCGGCAATCGCGGGCTTGGGGCTGTTGGCGTACTGGATCAGGATGTCGTATTTCCCGGCCAGGACCGCCTTGGGCACGAAGTTGTAATAACCGTTGCCGTTGTCTTTCACGGTGACGACGGGATTGCCGGAGGCGGCGTCGGCGACGATGACCTGGCCGACCAGCGGCCTTTCGACGGCCGGTCCCTCCTTCAGCGAATCGGGCAGATTGAAGACGATGGCGCCCAGGGCGATCCCGCTGGTCTCTCCGGGGGAGACGCGGACCTTGCCCAGCCGGGTGATGGTCGGTTCGCCGTAGTTGGGGGTGGCGATGCGCAGATCGGCCTCATATTCACCGGGCATCAGCGGATGGAGGCTTTCCGCCGTCAGGCCCTCGGTGGTCTTGACCACCTTGCCGTCCCGCGTGAGGGTCAGCCCGGCGATTCCCTTGGTGGCGCTTTCCGGCAGATTGAGCTTGATCTTGCCCAGGCCGGTCTTGGCCTGGACCTGGGTGGTTCTGGCCTTCTCCACCTCGACCTTTTTCGTCACTTCCTGGGTGACCTGGGTCAGGGCGTTGAGCAGGGTAGGGGCGTCGCTGGCCGCCAGGTATTGCCCGCCGCCAGCCTTGGCGATGCAGCTCAGTTGTTCCGCCCCCTGGCCGGCCACGCCGAACCCGACCACATGCATGACGAACTTGATGCCGCTGGCCATGAGGTCCCCCACCATCTTGCAGGGATCGGCGGCGCAGGTCTCGATGCCGTCGCTCACCAGCACGATGGTGGTCTCGTTCTCCCTGGTCTTGAGCTGCTCCACCACCGAGCCGACGGCGGCGGTGATGGGGGTCTTGCCCATGGGTTGCAGGGCGTTGACCCTGTCCATCAGGCCGGCGCGGTCCGCGCTGCCGGCGGGGATCAGCACCTCGATATCGGTGCAGTCACCCTTGCGCCGATGGCCATAGGCCACCAGTCCTACCCGTGCCTCCGGCGCCAGCCCCGGCACGACCTGGGCCATGACCTCCTTGGCCGCCGCCATCTTGGTCTTGTCCCCGGCCATGCCCAGCATGCTGCCGGAGGCGTCGAGGATGAAACTCACCTCCGGATAGGAGGCGGCCACCGCCAGTAACGGCAGACAGAGCCCGGCAACCATCCCGAGAAGCTGTGTCAGTCTCTTCATCGTTTCTCTCCTCTATTGCCCCTTCTGGCCCAGCAGCTCGGGCCGGTACTCGAAATGCATGGTGTCGTAGTGATACCACTTGCCGCCCCAGATGAAGCCGTGCTTCTCGAAGATCTCCACGATCTCTTTGGGTATCTGGTTCTTATAGGCCATCTTCTTGTCCCACTTCCAATAGTCGGTGTACTGGGTGTTCAGGTCGATGGCGGTGCCGAAGGAGTGGGTACTCAGGCGCTGGGTGCCCGCAATGGGCCGCCAGTTGAAGGTGCCAGCGGTGGGGTAGGCGTACTTCTTCAGCTCCGGCGGCAGCTCGTCCAGTTCCTTCGACACCGCAGCCAGCCGCTTGTCCACGTCGTTGACGCGGCTGATCATCACCCTGGCGTTGACCGTCTTGGGCAGCCACTTCACAGGGACCAGGTTGCGCTGGACCGCCCCCGCGTCGGTGCCATACATCTTCTTGAACAGCGGCTCGTAACGCACCCGGCCGGGGTCGTAATTAAAGGCGGGCGGGGCGTAGGAGGCGGAACCGGTGGGATAGCGCCAGGTAAATTGATCCTGGATGTCCGGCTCGTCCAGCAACTGATCGAAGCTCTTGGTCCGGCCATCCTCGATGGGCATCTTGGTCCCATCGCCCCAAACCAGATCATTCCCCTGCTGACCCTTGATAAAACCGGGATAGGCCTTGGCCAGAAGCCCGGCCGGATCATCCCCCGCCTGGGCCAGGACCGGGAGCAACAGCAGAAGAAACAGGGAAAGGCGCAGAATCGGGGGCAGAGCGGGGGACGGGAAGGGCTTCATGACAGCTCTCTCGGGTGTTGAAAGGTTATTTCGAACAGCTACAGCATAGCAGAGCCTGCCGGGGCTAAAGGCCATGCGTTAATGGTATTGGCTCTATACTGACCTCCAAAGCCACCCTACAACCAAATGGGTCTGTTTGTAGTTTCCCGCTCCCTTAATTTGCTGGCGGCCGTTTGGCCAGCTTTCGTTGCAGGGTGCGCCGATGCATCTTGAGGGCGCTTGCGGCGGTGCTGATGTTGCCGCCGTGATCGGTTAGAACCCGCTGAATATATTCCCACTCCAGACGTTGCACCGACATAAGCGAGCCGGCGGTGTCAGGTTGGGAAATATCCTCCGCCTCATCCATCAACGCCTTGATCACCCCATCTACCGAGGCTGGCTTTGTCAGATACTGCTTGGCGCCGAGTTTGATGGCGCCCACTGTGGTGGGGATGCTGGCGTAGCCGGTCAGGACCAGGATATTGGCCCTGGGGCACTGCTCCAGCAGGGGCTTGATGAGGTCGAGCCCCGATTCGCCGGCCAGGTTGAGATCTAACACCACGTAATCGGGTGCCTGGAGTCTGGCGAATACCAGCGCCTCGTCCGGGGTATGGGCGCTGTGAACGGCAAAGCCGCGCCGCGCCAGTGCACGGGAAAGCACATGGTTGTAGCTCACATCGTCATCGACCACCAGCCAGCAAGGCGCGCCCGGATTCATGGTATCTCGATGCGCGCCAGTGGCAGCCGGACCACCGCCTCGGTACCGCCTTGCGGGCGCTGACTGAAGCCGATGCTGCCGGCATAGCGTTCGATGGCCCCCTTGCTGAGGGCGAGGCCGATACCGAGACCATTGGCCGAATGCAACGGGGCTCGTTGATCGAGCCCCACGAGGATGCCGATGGCGATGCCTGGACCTTGGTCGGAGACGCGGATCTCCAGGTGTCCTTCCTGGCGGGTTGCCGACAATCGGGTCCCTTTGGGGTCGGCCGAGATGGCGTTATCCACCAGACAGCGCAAGGCCTGCTCCAGGGAGGCGTCGGGTGCGAGCCGCACCTCGGCTAACTCCGGCGCCAGGGCCAGACCGATATGGGCGGCGGGATGCAGCGCCCGCCAGGCTTGGGCGAGTCCTCGCAGCCACTCTTCGGCCGTACAGACATGGCGCTGCCCGGCGCGAACATGACCGGCGCGGGCTGTGAGCAGGGTCAGCGAGTGTTTGCAGGCCTCGATCTGGGTCTGCATCAATTCAAGATCCCCGCGCAGGCCGGGTGCCAAAGCTGGCGTGGCCAGCAACTCCTCCACCAATGTCCCGATGGTGCCCAGCGGGGTGCTCAATTCATGTGCGGCACCGGCCGCCAGGCTCCCCAGGGAGACGACCCAGTTGTTGCGCAGGGCCTCCTCCCGTGCCATCGCCAGGGCCAGGTCGCGATCGCGCAGGGCGGCCGTCATGCGCGTGATGAACCATACGCTGACCCCAGCCGAGACGGCAAAGGTCAGCCACATCCCCGCCAAGTGCAGATGTATAGCCAGTTCGGCGTCGAGGGCGACGAGCGGCCAATAGAATTGCCACAGCAAGGAATAGGCGAAGACGGACAGCAGGCCAAGCCCCCAGGCTTGGCGCACGGGCAGCACAGCGGCGCCAATGGCCACCAGGGGGAGGAGAATGGAGATGAGCGGGTTGGTGGCGCCGCCGGAAAGGGCAATGAACAGGCCCCAGGCCAGGATATCTAAGCCCAGCTCCAAGGCCAGGGGAAATGGCGCCCAGGGCGTACCGGCGTCCCTCATACTGAGAGAAGCCAGATTGAAGGCGGCCGTGGCGGCCGCCACCGCGACGAGGGGTAAGGTAGGCAGGTCGATATGGAGTAACCCTGGACCGGGCAGGGCGAGCAGGCACATGGCCGCGACGCTGAACCAGCGCAGGGTATTGAGCCGACACCGGTTGCGGACGGAAGTCTCCCCGGCCGCTGTCCCGCTGCTATTCAATAATCGGGCAAACATGGGCGCTACGTCGTCCAACAACCTGTCCGGCCCGGATTATCGCCGCCATGCGGCGGCCTGCCGCGCGGAAATTGGGTCACTTGCTGGCTATTGGCTGCACCGTCAATATTTCCGGGCGATTAGCCACGGGTGATTGCGTGAATTCACCCGAAGCGCAATGGCTCTGGCGGTTCATGGCGAACCACTTGTGGGCCTCTGCTTCGTTGGCGGCCACGCCTTCACCGCGCAAATACATCAGCCCCAGATAATATTGGGACTCCTTGTCGCCCTGTTCCGCCGCCTTGCGGAACCACGCAGCCGCCTCACTGGGGTTTTTCGCTGCCCCGTCGCCGTCTTGCAGCATGCGGGCGATGTTGTACTGCGCATCCACATTGCCATTTTCGGCCAGGGCAGCCAGATCTTGAACGCGGCAGGGTAGTCGCGTTGTCGGTGAGCCATGGCGCCCCGGTCGAATTCGTTTTCCGGCCCGCCGGGGTCCGCCACGGCGTTGAAGGCGATGGCGAGAAAAAGGGGGGCAAACAGGGTGGTAAGGTACCGGGGGATTATCAATCGAAACATGGCTTGCTCCTTCGTGGGGAAACATCATCTTTCATAGTGGCCGGACCGGGCCGGGAAAGAAATGCGACAAAATGCCGCACCAAGAGCGGTCACTGATACCGTAGCGATTCGATGGGGTCGAGACGCGCCGCCTTGCGCGCCGGGTAGTAGCCGAAAAACACCCCCACGCCCGCCGCGACGAGAAAAGAGACCAACAGGGAACTGCCGGAGATGATGATCGCCGTGCCGGTGAGCGCATTGGTCAGCAGCGCGCCGCCGATGCCGAGCACGACGCCGATGCAGCAGCCGGCCACGGAGATGATGATCGCCTCAAGCAGGAACTGGAGCAGGATGTCCTGTTCGCGGGCGCCGATCGCCAGCCGGATGCCGATTTCCCGCGTCCGCTCGGTGACCGAGACCAGCATGATGTTCATGATGCCGATACCGCCCACCAGCAGCGAGATGGAGGCGATGGCGCCAAGCAGCAGGGACATGATGCGGGTGGTCTCGGCCGCGGATTCCGCCACGGCCGTGAGGTTGCGGATGCTGAAGTCGTCGGCAACCCCCTCGCGCAGCCTGTGGCGTTGGCGCAGCAGGGCAGCGATGGACTTCTCGACGCCCGGCATGGCCTCTGAAGAAGCGGCCTTGACCATCATCAGTTGCACCGAGCCACGGAAGGATTCGCCGAACAGCTTGCGCTGGTAGGTGGTCAAGGGGATCACGAGGGTATCGTCCTGATCCCGCCCATCCAGGCTCTGCCCCTTGGGCGCGAGCACGCCGAGCACGGTAAAGGCCACCCCCTGGATGCGAATGATCTTATCGACCGGGTCCATGTCGCCGAACAGCTTCTGTGCCACTGTCCATCCCAGCAAGGCAACCGTGGTGGCCGAACGCACGTCGGAATCGGAGAACGGCCGCCCGGCGACCGTGTTCCAGACGCGGCAATCCAGATATCCAGGCACGGTCGGCACGACCGAACTCTTCCAATTGTTGGCGCCGAATTGAACCTGCGCCGGGGCGGGATGGTGGTAGGGGGCCACCACCTCCACATGGTCGAGTTCCTCGATCGCTTCCGCATCGGCCATCTTCAGCGTGAAGAGAGTGCTTCCCTTGACGCCGCCGCTGACGGACGGTCCGGAACCCAGGATGAACAGGTTGCTGCCCATGGTGCTGATGGTCTGGTTGACCGCGTAACGGGCGCCCTGGCCTACCGAGATCATCAGAACCACCGCGCCGACACCGATGACCATGCCCAGCATGGTCAGAAAGGTGCGCAGGCGGTTGGCCCCCATGGCCTGCCAGGCCTCCTCCAGCATGGCCTTCAGCATAATCGCGGCCGAATGATCTGGTCGCTCAGTATGCGGCCGTCCAGAAAACGCACCTGACGCCGGGCGTGGGCGGCGATGTCCGGCTCGTGCGTCACCAGGACGATGGTGATTCCAGCGGCGTTCAACTGGCCGAACAGGGCCATGATCTCCTCGCCGGTGTGGCTGTCCAGGTTGCCGGTCGGCTCATCGGCCAGGATCAGCCGCGGCCGGTTTACCAGAGCGCGGGCGATGGCCACGCGCTGTTGCTGGCCACCGGAGATCCGGTTAGGCAGCGATTTGGCGTAACTGCCCAGGCCCACCTTTTCCAATATTTCCCGGCTGCGACGGCGCCGCTCCTCCTTGCCGATGCCGCAATAGACCAGCGGCAGGGCGACGTTATCCTCCAGATTCATCCGGGGCAGCAGATTGAAGCCCTGAAAGACGAAGCCGATGGTACGGCCGCGCAGATGCGCCAATTGATCCTTTGCGAGTTGGGCGACCCGTTGCCCATCGAGCGCGTACTGACCGGCTGTTGGCCGGTCCAGGCAGCCAAGGATATTCATGAAGGTCGATTTTCCCGAGCCGGAGTGCCCCATCACGGCCACATATTCGCCGGACTCGATGGTCAGGTTCACGTCCTTGAGCACGGGAAAGGGACCGGCGGGGGTAGCGTAGGACTTGAATAGACCCTCGACACGGATCAGCGGGGCTTCGGGTACCGGCGCTGACCGGGTCATCAGAACATCCTCATGCCGACGGTCTTGGCGGCGCCAGGGGAGGATGCTGCCGCCGCTTCGCCGACGATCACCGTATCACCCGCCTTGAGATCGCCAGCGACGATTTCCGTGTTCTTGTTATCGGTGATCCCCAATGTGACGGCCAGGGGTTTAAAGTCTCCAGCCTGAAGGAGATAGACCGTGCCGGAACTACTGTCTTTCTTGGACTTTGCGGATTTACCATCGGCGCCCGCCTTGCCGGACGGGGCTGGCGTCCCGGCCGGCTTGAACCGGAGCGCGGCATTGGGGACCAGCAGCGCCTCCGCCCGCTGGGCGATCCCGATATTCACATAGGCCGTCATCCCCGGCATGAGCGCCTGATCGGGGTTATCCACCGCGACCACCACGTTGTAGGTGACCACGTTCTGCTGGGTAGCCGGGTTGAGGCGAATCTGCCGCACCTTGCCATTGAAGGCTCGGCCGGGGAAGGCATCGACGGTGAAACGGGCATCCATGCCGACCTTGACATTGCCGATATCCGCCTCGGGAAAACTCGTGTCGATCTGCATGGCCGACAAATCCTGGGCGATCTGGAACAGGGTCGGCGTCTGGAAGCTGGCGGCGACAGTCTGGCCCACATCCACGCTACGGGCGACCACGACGCCTGACACCGGCGAGCGGATCACCGTATAGGAAAGGGTGACGCGATCCTTGTCCGCCTGGGCGCGGGCCAGGTCGACGGCGGCGGTGGCGGCCCTCTTCGCCTGCACCACCTGATCCAATTCCTGGCGGGAAGCGTAATTTTTGGCGAACAGACTGCGGCTACGCGCCTCATTGGCATTGGCCAGATCAAGGCTGACCAGCGCGCTTTGCAAGCCCGCCGCGCTCAAGCGCGCCTGGGCCGACAACAGGGCATCGTCCAGATCCGCCAGCGCCTGCCCCCCCGTCACCCGGTCATTGAAATCCACATGGAGCCTTTTCACCGTGCCCGATACCTGGCTGCCGACATTGACCAGGATGACCGGATTGAGCGTGCCGTTGGCCGAAATGTTCTGCGTCAGCGGTCCTTTCTCGATGGTTTGGGTCTTGTAGGGTTCGCCCGCATTCAGCCCAGCGGCCTGCCGCCAGACGACGAGGCCGGCGGCGGCACAGGCTGCTAGAACAAGGAGGGTCCGATGTTTATTGAGCGTCAGTTGCATGGTTCTGCCACAGAAGGGGGCGTATTCGTCATCGCGCCGGAAGGCCGGTCCAGCACCGCCTGGACGGGTTGCTGGCGGGCGGAGAATAGGGAGGATTGCTTCATTTTAGAATATTCGAAAGACCAACCAGAATCAGCAATCCGGCCGCGAGTCGCTCCATCGCCGGCCGCCAGCCTTTCAGCTCCTCACGGAGGCGACGCCCCAGATACGCCGCGCCGATGCCATAGACGATGCTGGGCACAACGATGGCCCCCAGGCCGAACGCCAACCCCAACGTCCAGCCTTGTAGGGCATTGGCGCTGGCGGCAGCGGAGAATAGCACCACGCCCAGCGGTGCGCAGGGTGTGAGCGCCATGCCGGCGCCCATCAGGAACAGACCGCCGGGAAGGAGCAGCCGTGGTTCGGCGGGAAGGCCCATCCTGTGCGAAGCCGACGCATCGCAGACTGCCGCGGCACAGGCCGGGCGCCGCCACAGCAAGGCCAGCCCCATCATCAGGGCAGCGGTGCCCACCACAAGCCTTAGGGTGGGCGCCGCCGTTCCATCCTTGACGACTTGTCCGGCCAGACCCGCCGCCATGCCAAAGGCGCTGTAACCCAGAAGCCGCCCCAGGGAAAGCGGCAGCACCACGCGCCAGGAACGGCGCAGGCTGAAATCCCGCGCCAGGAACACCGGCCCCAGGTACGGCAGGCAACTGATGAGGCAAGGCCCCATGCCATAGGCCAGCCCAAGCGCCAGCGCCATGGGCAGGCCCACCAGGGTTTCCATCGGCACGGCGGTCATCAGGCGTTCCCCGACAAAAATTCGCTCCGCGCCAGGATCGCCGCGCCGAAGGCTGTGGTGGTCTGCGGATGTTCCGGAACCACCAGCTCCCGTTGCAATTCATCCTGGATGGCCGCGACCAGGCCCTTGTTCAGCGCCGGGCCGCCGTCGAAATACACTCGGTCCTCGATGCCGACCCGCTTGGCCAGCCGCAGGGTGCGTTTGGCGATGGAGTAGTGGATGCCGGCGACGATCTCCTCCTTGCCATGGCCATTGGCCAGCAGCCCGATGATCTCGGACTCGGCGAAGACGGTGCAGGTGCTGTTGATGGTTAGCGGCACGCCCTTGCCATTGAAGTGGTAGTCGCCCAGTTCTTCCAGGTCGATGTCCAGGTTGCGGGCCGCCACGTCGAGAAAGCGTCCCGTGCCGGCGGCGCACTTGTCGTTCATGGCGAAGTTGGAGACGCTGCCGGTAGCGTCGATCTGGATGGCCTTGGAATCCTGGCCGCCGATGTTGATGATGGTGCGCACCCCGCCGAATGCCTTGCCAACTTCAAAGGCCCCGATGGCATTGGCGGTGATCTCGCTGATGGAGTCGTCGGCCTCCTTGAACAGCTTGCGGCCGTAGCCGGTGGCGATCAGGTATTTCACCTGTTCGCGCACCAGGCCGTGCCGTTCCAGCAACAGCCCCAATGCCGCCTTGGCATTCTTGTGGAACAAGCTGCCGGAATCGGAGACATGCACCCCGGCAAGACCGCCCTCTTCATCGACCAGGGCCACCTTGATGGCGGTTGAACCTATATCCAGCCCGGCAAAATAGTTCATGTGGCCTTCCGTTTTCTGGTCTTGATGGATTCGAGGAAGGCCTCGATGCGGGTGGTCAACTGACCCAGATCGTCCGGGCTGTAGTCGGTTTCCACGGCGAGCATGACGATGCCCGCCTTGTTGAGGGCTTCGGCGACGCTTCGCTGCTCCATCTCGTAGACCTGGCAACCGGCGAAGGTTTGATAGACCACGCCATCGACGGCAAAGCTTTTGGCAAGATCCAGCAGCCGCCGGATACGGTCGTCGTTGTTGGGGAAGATCGGGCAGGTGCAGGGTTTGAGATACTTGTCCGCCAGACTGTCGACCATATTGTTGAGAAGCCATTCGTCGACTGAGGTCATGTCGTAGAGCATGCGGTTGGCGGAGCAGGTTTCGTCCGCCACTACGACACCGCCGGACTGTTCGATCACCAGCGGCAGTTTCAGGTTGGGAAAGACCGGCGGCGAACCGGTGAACAGGATGCGCGGAGCCTTCTTCTGGGCGGCGCAAAAGCCGTCCTTTTCGCGTTGCGCCAGTTCGGCGTTGAGCCTTTCCACCGCATCGGTCCAGCGGTCGATGTCGTCGAAAAAATAGGCGTTGGTCACCAGAAATACGTCTTTGCCGAGGATCAGCGACGGTGCCTTGCGGCGGAAGTTGTGCAAGGTACGGAAGGCGACCTGTGCCCGGCTGGTTTTGGCCATCGCCGCCATCAGATTCTTGCGGGTCAGTTTTTTGCCGGTGAGCTGGCGCAGCCGTACGGCGAACTCCCGCACCGAGCGCTGCCAATAGACCCGCGCCTGTTCGCTTTCCTTGGCCGGGGGCAGTTCCAGCTCATAGACGCTATGCCCCATGCCCGCCATCATGGCACTCGCCTTCTTCTTCTGATCGCAGGTAGTGGGGTTGACGATCAAATCCAATTTGCCGGTCTTCGGGATGGCGTTTTCCGAACTCAACATGCCCAGCGTGGCCTTGACCAGAGAACAGGACTTGGCCGGCATGAAATCGGCGCCGATCTGGTCATAGTGATACGAGCCGTTGCACAGACGCACCGGCGTAGCGCCGAAGGCGTAGATCAGCTCCTCGGGGGCGTGAATGCAGGTGGTCCCCACCCGCACACCTTCCCGTTCGATCGACTCTCCCCGGCAATAGGCTCGGCGGAACAGATCGTAGAAATAGGCCATCGACGGCGGGTTGTCGTCGAAGTCGTCAGTGATATGGTCAAGCATGGTCTCCGCCTCGCGCGCCTGGCGGCTACGGTTGTAGGGGAGCGCGGCGGTCTTAGCGTTTGGGTTGGTCAAGGCCTATTCCCTTCTGACAGCGTTTGATGAATCCGGCCTCGGTGGACTCGAAAATGGTGATGGTGGCAAAAGTCGCCTTGAGCGCGCCCGGTTCCGGGCAGGCGGCGACGCATTTGAGGCAGAGGATGCAGTCGTCGGCCATGATGTCGGCATTCTTGACATCGTCGGCGATGGCCTTGATCTCCATGTCACAGGCCCGGTAGCAGTCCCCGCAGCGTGTGCACTTGTCTCCGTCCTTCCTGAGCTTGAGCAGCGCGGGCCTGGAGATCAGGTAATGCAGCGCGCTCATGGGGCAGAAGAAGCAGAAGAAGCGCTTTTTGACGAAGGCCCCGGTCAGGAACAGGCCGGTGATCAGCATGCCCAGCACCGTCATTGCCACGGCGGTCTTCGATGAGAAATCGACCGTCAGATGGGACAGATCGCCCGTGAACAGGGGCAGTACCATGCGCGCAGGGCAGATCAGGCAGAACGGCGTGCCCATGTCGCGGGAGAACCAGCCGCCGCCGATGCCGAGCGGGATCAGGATCATCAATGCCAGCAGGACATACTTCACCCGGCTGAGATGGCGGAACTGATCCTGCGTATAGCGGGCATAGCGCACACCGAGCCGACGGCGTAGCGCCGTGATCCAGTCCTGGATCGTCCCCAGCGGGCAGACGTAGCCGCACCAGCCCTTGTTGAGAAAGATGAACCAGAGCCAGAAAATGCCGAAGCCGGTGAGGACGCCGAGGCTCGCCATGCCGAAGAGCTGGGGCCAGGGCCGGGCCAACTGATGCTGGAGCGGCATTAAATAACAGATGCCTCCGCGCCCCTCCTGATTAAAACCACAGGCGAACATCGGCAGGTGATTGCCCAGGTTGATGGCCAGGTAGCCGCCATAGACCAGCAGCACAAACATCGCCAACTGGAACCAGATGCGGAAGCGGTTGAGGTCGACCCCGTCGATGGCGTCCTTAAGCCTTTTCATCGAGGCGTACCTCCTGAAAGGGCCTCAACCGGCGGCGGCGGTAGAGATAGGTGGCCACACCACTGAGCAGGGCCGCGAGTAGGCCCACCCCCAACCCCCAGGCATAGGAGCGATAATCTTCGGGCGAAGGGTAGTAGCTGCCAGACAGGGTGGCTTGGTAGCGCACACTGGTATAGGGCTGATCCTTGTGGTTGCCCGCTTCGGTGGCGTCGAATTCGGCAATCACCAGATAGGTGGCCTTGAAGCGTTTCTGGAACTCGCCCCAGGGAGGGAAGTAGTCCCGGACCACCTGAAATCTGGCGCGCCCCTGCCCGTCGCTCGTTACCTCCTTGCTCCAGCCTTGATGGCTGACGAAGCGCACGCGCGCATCCGGCACCGGCAGGCCCTTCCGCAGGACGATGAAGGACTGTTCCGTACCCGACCTGACTTGGGAAAACGGCCCCTCCTTGGGCTGACGTTCACGGACGATCTCGATTGCCGCGTTCTCCAGCGCACGCGGCGCCGTCATGGCCCGATCGTGCTCCTCCTCATCGCCGTCATGGCCGAAGTTACCCACCTCGGCCTTCGCGACGTTGAGGTTTAGCATCCTCTCTTGCAGCGTGCGGGTGGTGACGTAAACACGGTAGAAACCCTGCGCCGGCATCTCGAACACAAGCCCCCTATGGCCCTCGCCCGGCGGCGGCACGGACTCGCCCTCGGGTTTGCTGGGCGTGACTAGCAAGGTCTCCACCGAGGCATCCGCGTCGCCGCGGGCGAAGGCTGCTTTCTGGGGATCGGTGCCGGAAAGCAGCCAGAGGCGCTTCATCGGCGGGCCGGAATGCATACCACCGCCCATCGGCATTCCCCCCATACCCCCACCGCGCCGTGCGGGTGCGCCTTCTGCCCGCATGGGCGAAGTGTCTGAAATCCAGAGCACGCAGCCCCCTTCCAGCGCCGTGACGGGGCCGCTCGCCAACGACACCAGCAGCAGTACCGGCGCGAACCGGTGTGTCATGCGACCCATGATGGGATCAAAATTCATATGAAAGCCCGGCGCGCAGGGTCAGCGGGGTATAGGTGCCGCTGTTGCCTTGCCCCGCCATGGCGGACAAGACACTGACGCCGGCGATTGTCGTGTAACTGGCGCGAGTGGCGTATTTCTCGTCGGTGAGGTTGATGGCGTGCATCCAGAACGACCAGTCCTTTTTGCGGTAACTGGCACGCAGACTGAACAAGTCGGGACGCGAATAGGTACTGTCGTTTTCGACGCGCGTGAAATATTTCGATATGTGGTCCCCTTCGAGTTCGACAAGCCAGCCCGGCGCGGGCTTTACCCCGATCCGCAGGTTCAGCCGCTCCCTTGGCATCGCGGCATAGGATTTACCGCTGTAATCGGCAGTCGTCGTCTTGTAGCTGTTGTAGTAGGCGCGTGCGTTGGTGTAGGTGGCGCCGAGATCGAGCCAGTCGTTCGCGTTCCAGGTGAACATCGACTCCAGTCCCTCGGCCGTCAGCCCACCGGCATTCTCATTGATCTTGCAGGCGGCGCCATTGTTCAGGGCGGTCGCCTCGGCGGCGGTGCAGTCCCGCGCCACGATGAAGCCCTGGTTGTAGCTGTGATACAGGGTAACGTCGTATTGCAGGCCGATATTCTCGAGACGGCCACGGAGGCCGATTTCCTTGGTCAGCGCCTCTTCCGGCTCCAGGCTCGTATTCCCTATCACGTTGCCGGCGGTGCCCTTCGTCGCCGTATCGAGCAGGGTGGAACTCGCGGGCGCATTGAAGGTTTCTGCCAGGTTTCCCCAGATCAGATGGCCCTTGGCGAATTCATAGGTCGCCCCGGATTTCAAGATGTCCTTTTGAAAGGTCTTCTTGGTGTCCTTGTTCGATGCTGTCCGGTCATCGGTCGTATAGGTGATCTTGTCGAAGCGTTCGCCGATGTGCAGGCGCAACTTGTCGAGGGGCGAAAACTCGAAATGAGCGAAGGGGGTCGAGTTTTCCTCCCTGGCGACCGATCCCTGCCCGGTGGCGGTCATCGTGCCGACACCCCACATCCCCGTCTGCGCCTGTGCCGCCGTGAAGCTGTTGCTATAGGTCGCGGAGTCTGTCTCGACATCGATCAGCTCCATCCCCAGATACAAAGTCGATTTGGCCAGGTCGAACTCCTGGCGGTACATCGGACGGGCCGATTGCGTGACGACATCGTTCTTCTTGAGGGTGTTCGTCGATGCTGCGGATCCGGTGTTGTAGGTGTTACAGGTGACGGTGACGTTGTCGCAAATGACGCTTCTGGCCCCGCCGGAACCTGCCGCACCATAGGCGATCCCGTCATCGGTGCGTTGCTGATACGCCAGGCTGAATTCGCCGTGCGCCCCGATCTGTTGCTGGAGGTTTGCCGACCAGGTTTCATAGTCGTTGACGGAACGGCCATCGGTCCCCGGCACGGTCGGCTGCCAGTCATTCTCCCAATACACGCTACGCAGATTGGTGCCGTTGATGCTGGCATTCTTGAGTTTGGCGGCCTCGGTCGCGTTCAGCGGGATCGCGCCAGCGAGGTGATAGTCGTATTTCAAACGGTCGGCGCCCAGCGTCAGCTTGGTCGAGTCCGTAGGACGGATCGAGGTGCGAAAGGCCAAGCCGTCCTTGTGCTCTTCGGCGGCGTTGTTCTTTCCAGAGGCCAGGTTCTTTCGCCAGCCGTCGTTATCCATGGTGCTGGCATTGACCAGAAAACCGAAGCGGCCGTCCTTCGTCGAGGTGCCGATGTTGCCCCGGGTCCGGCTAAACCCCCAACTGCCGGCTTCCTGTGAAAGCTTTCCCTGGAAGTCTTCCGGCGGCAGACGGGTCGTCACGCTCAATGTGCCGCCCAGCGCGCCGCTGCCGTAAAGTGCGGAACCGGGGCCGGTGATGACGTCAATGCGATCGATATTACCCCCATCGACCTCGTCCAGCAGGGAGGTGTTCGAGGTCGCCGAGACGCGCAAGCCATCGACGCGGTTCTCGGTGTAGTTCTTCCCGCCGTCGGGAATGCGCATGTTGCGCACCATGCTGATGCCGGGCACCCGCTTGCCGAGTTCCAGCAGGTTGTTCACCAGATTCAGGTGCTCGATTTCCTTGTGATCCACCACCGCGCCGGAGATTGGTGTGTATTTGGTCAATTTGCCCAGCGGAGTACGCTTCTGAACCGGCATTTCCGCATCCGTCGAAACGATCATCTCCTGCAACAGGACATCCTTCTCTGCGGCAGCCGCGCTGCCGCAACAGATCATGCCGGACAGGGCGGCAACGGCGAAGGACAATGGGCGGCGGGCGCCCGCCGGAGCGCCGGGTTTGCGTGTCATGGGGGCTCCCCCTTATGGGTTGGACGATGGAATATTCTGTTCAGTGGGCACCGGAAGCCCGTTATCTCTGGGTTCGGTGACGAAGGCGATCTTCGTCACCCCCGCCTTCTGCGCCACAGCGAGGATGTCGGCCACTTTTTCGTAAGGCGTGGCTCGCTCGGCGCGCAGGTGAAGTTCCGGCTGCTGCGGGGCCAGTCCGGCGAGGCGGGCATGGACCGCCTCGGGGCTCGCCGGGGCGCCGTCGAGAAACAGGGCGCCCTGGCCGTCGAGGGCCAGATCGACCACCAGGGGTTTGTCGTCGAGCTGGGTCGAATCGACACGCGGCAGGTTGATGGGCACGGCCTGATTGAGGAGCGGCGCGGTGATGATGAAGATCACCAGCAGTACCAGCATCACGTCCACCAGGGGGGTGGTGTTGATCTCGGCCATGGGCGCCGCGTTCGCGCCCTCGTTGAAGGAACCGAGGGCCATCAGACGACCCCGCCGGTTGCTGCTGCCGGGTTCGTCGCCACGGCGGGCGAGGGACCGCCCTCTAGTGGCCGGCAGGCGCCGGTGGTCAGGAAGGCGTGGATGTCGTGCGCAAAGCCGTCCAGTTGCGCGAGCACCAGGCGATTACCGCGAGTCAGCGCGTTGTAGGCCAGCACGGCGGGAATGGCGACGAACAGCCCGGCGGCGGTCATGATCAGCGCCTCGCCGACCGGTCCGGCCACCTTGTCCAGTACCACATGCTGGGCGCCGGTCAGCCCGACCAGTGCGTGATAGATGCCCCAGACGGTGCCGAACAGGCCGATGAAGGGCGCGGTTGCCCCCACCGAGGCCAGGAAGGTCAAGCCGCTCTCCATTCCTGCCTGGGCGTGAAGGATGTGATTGCGTAGCGCGCGGGTCACACCTTCGTTCAGACTGATGCCAGCGCCGAGACCGCGTGCGGCGTGACACCCTCCCGCCGGTTGATCGCAGTTTCCGCAGGCCTCATTACGGCGCCGGCTGGCATCGAGATTGAGCCCCGCCGGGCAGTTATGCACCTGCGCTGCCCGGATGCCCTCCCGCGCCAGCCCAGCGAACACGCCGGTGCGATCCGCGGTCTCGATGGCGCTGATCGCTTCCGGCAATGCCCTTGCCAGCCAGAAGGCCTGCGGCGCCTGTTCCATGGTGCGGTTGAAGCGGAGTTGCTGGAAGAATCGCGTGACGGTCAGCGACCAACTGACGATGGAGAGCAGCATCAACAGGATCGCCACGGAATGGGTGACCAGGTCGCCCTGCTGCCAGAAATGAACCAGACCGAGATCAGATTGCATGCAAACTAGCCTTTGATGTTAAAGGTGATGGGCACGAGCACCCAGGAGGCGATGGCCTCGCCACCGCGCCGGGCGGGGGTGAAGCTCCAGCCCCGCACGGCATTCATGGCCGCTTGGTCGAGGCGCGGGTAACCGCTGCCGTGCGCGACTGCGACGCTTTCCACGCGGCCGCCGGCGCTGACGCGAACCCGCAGCAACACCCGGCCATGTTCGCCGAGCTGGCGGGAGGCCGAGGGATAGGCCGGTTTCGGGTTATGCAGGATATGTACGGAGTCGGCGTCGGAATGGCGGGCCGCACGGCTGGCCTTGGGCTTCTCCGGGGCCGGTGGCCTCGGTCTGGGCTTGGGCGCCTCGACGAGGGGGGCGGCCTGGGGCGTCGGTGCGGGTTCATTCACGGCCAGCACCGGCGGGAGGTCGGGCGGGACTTCTTCGGGCGGCGGAGGTGGCGGGGGGACCTCCGCTGTTGATTCATCCGACGCCAATTCGATCAAACGGGCGGTGAAGGGATGCAACAGTTCGGCCGGATGGTCCGGCGGCTCAGTGACGGCCACCAGGCCGAAAAAGGCTGCGTGCGCGGCCGTCACCCCCGCGAAAGAGAGCTTCCGGCCGACCGGTCTGCCAAACGCTATTCCGTGATCTGGAAAAAACAGGCCCATCGTTATCGCGCCAAATCGTCGAAGTAGCCCGCATCGGGAGACATTTGATTCGCAGGAGGGGGCAAACTCGATTTACCCACGTCAGTCCGTCCATACGAGGCGCCTATTCGACTTGTCAGGGCGGGTGTTGGCAATGCGGCAAATTGCCGCACCGGCAGGCGCCGGGGTTGCGCCTGAGGGAACATGCGTTAATGGTATTGGGTCTATACTGACCTCCAAAGCCACCCCACTTTATTCTGTTACTTCGTTGGGTTAGGTGCGCAAATTCAATGCTGATGAGGGTTCCGGTAAGGATGTTGTGCGCCGTAACCCAGGCGGGGCCGGTATTACAGGGGTATACGAAGATGAACATTCAAACTATTCGTACCGCACAATCCTGCGCAGTGGAGGCGCGCCTGGCAGTCCAGGAATTTCATGCGGCGGTGGTGCAAGCAAACATGGCGTTGGTGATTTTCTTCTGCTCCAGCGAATACGATCTTGATGTGCTGGCTGCAGAAATGAACCGCTTGTTTGCCGGGGTGCAAGTGGCGGGTTGCACCACTGCCGGTGAGATCGGCCCCGCCGGTTATCGTTCACGTAGTCTTTCCGGGGCGAGTTTCGCTACGGATAGTTGCGTTGCCGTCGGCGGGCTGCTGAGAAATCTCAGCCAGTTCAATATCGCAGGTGGACGTGACTTCGCGCAAACCTTGTTGCAGCAATTCGAAAGCAAAGCACCGCAAGCCAACTCGGATAACAGCTTTGCATTACTGCTGATTGACGGTTTATCCATTCGGGAAGAGCCGGTGGCGCATGCCTTGCAGTATGCCTTGGGAGATATCGTGCTGTTCGGTGGTTCGGCGGGCGACGATCAGAAATTTATCAAGACCTTCGTGTTCAACGAAGGACGATTCTATTCAGATAGCGCCGTGTTGATTTTGGTAAACACGCCCTTGCCATTCACGATATTCAAAACCCAGCATTTTATTTCTACCGATGAGCGGCTGGTGGTCACGGAAGCCGATACTTCAAAACGCACTGTTAAGGAGATCAATGGGCTGCCGGCAGCTGCCGAATACGCGCGGCTGCTGGGTATCGATGTGCTTGATCTCAATCCCTTGCGTTTCGCCGATTCGCCCGTGGTGGTGATGATAGACGGCACGGACTATGTGCGATCAATCCAGAAGGCAAACGCTGACGGTAGCCTGACTTTCTTTTGTGCCATTGAGGAAGGGGTTGTGCTCAGGGTGGCGCATGGCGTGAATCTTATGAAAAATCTGGAACAGGCTTTCGACAAGATACGGGCGGAGATCGGTATGCCGCAACTCGTCATCGGCTGCGACTGTATCTTACGCAACTTGGAAGTTTCCCAGAATGGATTGAAAGATCATGTCGGGAAGATCTTTCAGCGCAACCACACCATCGGTTTCAGCACTTATGGCGAGCAATTCCACGGTGTCCACGTTAATCAAACTCTCACCGGGATTGCCATAGGCACTGTCCCACAACCAACCGCAGAGACGCGCGATGTCTGAGCCAATGCAGCCTAACGAGCTGGCGATGCAGGCCGAGATCAAACGGCTGAACAAGATCATTCAGTCATTGATGAACCGTGCCGAACGCAATACCAGTATTCAAGGCTCCGACTTCAACCTGTTCCATACGGCGATCACACTGGAAGATCAGGTGCGCCGCCGCACCGGAGAATTGGAAGAGGCTATGCGGGAAAATGAAAAAATCACCCGCGCCTTGCGTGAAAGCGAAAATCAAATTCGTCATCTGGCTTTCTATGACAGCCTGACGCAACTTGCCAATCGTCGCCTGCTGACCGACCGCCTGGGGCAGGCGATGGCTGCCAGCAAACGCAGCGGACACCACGGTGCGGTGATGTTTCTGGATTTGGACAACTTCAAATTACTCAACGACAAACACGGTCATGAAGCTGGCGATATGTTATTGGTCGAAGTGGCGCATCGGCTGACAAATTGTGTGCGTGAAGTTGACACCGTGGCGCGAATGGGCGGCGATGAATTCGTGGTGATACTCTCCGAGTTGAATGCGGATAAAGAGATTTCCACTGCGCAGGCCCGCGTGGTCGCCGAGAAAATCCGAGCAGCCCTGGCTGAACCGTATTGGTTGACGTGCAAGCCAACGGGAAATGAGGAAATTACGGTGGAACATCATTGCACGGCGAGTATCGGCGTAGCCTTGTTCATCAAGCATCAGGCCAACCAGGAAGATGTCCTCAAGTGGGCCGATAATGCGATGTACCAAGCGAAAGACAGCGGACGCAATATGATTCGTTTCTTTGACGGGCAAACTGTCAATCCATCCTGAACCCAGCGTAATTCTAAAACGGATTGACCACCTTAACGCCCAGCGGATCGAAATGCCGCACATTGCGCGTTACCACCACCAGCCCGCGCGAGAGTGCGGTGGCGGCAATCAGCACATCAGCCCCATTATGCTTGGCGCGCCAGCTCAAATCCCCCCACAAGCGCGCAACCTCCGTGGTGACAGGCAGAATGCGATCCCCATAATTCCTGAGAAGCGCGTCAAGCCAACCCGACAAGGCGTTTGCGAATACCGGGTCATCCTGGCGTCTGCCTGCAATTCCGCGTTGAATTTCGCCGATCGTCAAGACGCTCAGAAACAGCTCGGACTCGACGCGCTGCGACAGCCATTGCACTACCGTCGGCGCGGGCTGGCGCTTGCGCAGTTCGGAGATGACGACCGTATCGAGCAGGTACATCAGAATTCGGTCTCGCGGAGTTCGAGATCCGCCCGTGCGAATTCGCCATCATCACGGGGCATGGCCAGCAAATGCGCGACAAGCCCTGGGCTATCGGCCCTTTCATGGCGCAACATCCGCTCATAATCCGCTGCGGCGACCACCACTACCGCATCGCGGCCACGGCGAGTGACACGTTGCGGCTCGCCGTGCAATGCCGCATCAACCACCTTGCTGAATTGATTTTTTGCATCCTGTAAACGCCAACTCGTTGTGTGCATATTTGCCTCTAAACTGGCCATGTTATCTGGCCAGATTATGCGAGCCGTTCGTGGAAACATCAAGGAATGCGGGTGCGGTGATGACCGAATGGGATTGATGGTTCACGCGAATCATGGGGACGTTGAATTGCCCTGCGGAGTGTTACAACTGAATCTCAAACCCCTGCTCCCGCCCCTCGCGCCAGATGGTGATGCGGGTGCGGTCGCCTACCTGGAAGTCGTCCAGGCGGGAGAGCAGGCCGCTGACGCTGGTGACCTTTTTTCCGCCGATGCTGATGATTACGTCGCCGGGGACGACATTTCCCCCGGCATCGACGTGGGCGGCGCGCAGGCCGATGGCGGCGGCGGGGGAACCGGGTTCGACCCGTAGCACCCACACCCCTTCGACGCCCAGTTCCTTGCTGAGGAGCCGGTTCGATTCCTCGTCGATCTCGATGCCGAGGGCAGGGCGCACGTAGCGTCCCTTGGCGATCAGTTCCGGCACAACGCGGTTGACGGTATCGACCGGGACGGCGAAGCCGATCCCCGCATAGGCCCCGGAGGGGCTGTAGATGGCGGTGTTGATGCCGATCAGGCGGCCGGCGCTGTCCAGCAGGGGACCGCCGGAGTTGCCGGGGTTGATGGCGGCGTCGGTTTGGATGAGGTGGTCGATGGTGCCGCCGTCCTCGCCGGAGAGGCTGCGGTCCAGGGCGGAGACGATGCCGCTGGTCAGGGTGTAATCCAGCCCGAAGGGGTTGCCGATGGCGAAGACCTTCTGGCCCACCTTCAGATTGCCACTGGTGCCGATGGGCACCGGCGGCGGGCGGTCGATGGGGACGCGGATGCGCAGCACGGCCAGGTCATGGGCGGGGCTGGCACCTGCCAGGGATGCCTCGTAGGTGCGGCCGTCGTTGAGGCGGACCTTGGCATCCGAGGCCTCGGCGATCACATGGTTGTTGGTCACCACATGGCCCAGGCTGTCCCAGACAAAGCCGGACCCTGTGCCCTTGGGGACGCTGAGGACGTTCCGCGTCCAGGGATTGACCACCCGTTGCAGGGTGGTGATGTAGACCACGGCGGGACTGGCCCGTTCGAAGATGCCGATGGTGGCCTTTTCGTCCTCCGCCAAGTCGCCGCGCGCCGTTATGGCTCTGGGGGTGGTGGAGTATCCGGCGATCAGGTGTTCGATGGCGGGCAGGAAATACCAGGCGGCGATCAGCAGGAAGACCGCCAGCAATAGGACTGTGCGTTTCTCGGGGTGGCCGCGCATTTAACCCTCGTCGATATAGCGCTCCTCGCGAGGGGCGAGAAGGAGCTTTTCGGCCTCGGCCTGACTCTTGGCGAAGATCATCCTGACGATGATGTCGGTGTCTCTGGGCAAATCCACCCGGTGGGCGCGGGCCGAATCCCGCGCTTCCTTATAATTTTCAAGGGTGTCGATATATTCGAGCTTCCGGGGGTCGATGACGCGATAGATGAAATAGGGCATGGTCTTTCCTGGGGGACGAGTGCGTATAGGACGTTGTCCCCTATTGCACTCCGTCTCGGCGATGGGATCAACCACTGGGATTAGGGCGATAGGCCCGCGGGGATGGAAACAGGCAAAAAAGAGCCGTCTGGCGAGGGCAAGGAGGCTGTTTTGCTATTCGTCAGACGGCTTTGATGCTAGCGCACAATCCACGGAACGACCATCCGGGATGCGTTCGAAGGTTAAACCCCCGGTTTGGATCATTCATTGATCCAGGTCATGCGGCTATGGAGGCGCGCAATCCCGCCAGGGAATCACGCCGTTCCTCGACCAGGCGTGCGAAGGTCTTAACGATGGCCCGTTCATAGGCGCAATCGCCGTTGTAGCCCATTTCTTCCAGGCGGGCCTCGAAATAGGCAATGTCTTTGAGCAGCGATTGTTCGTTGCTTCTACGATGAATGTTTTCCGGGTTCCCCAGCACCATTGTCCGCTTCCTCTTCTATAGTTTGTTTAAGGGCAGCCATTCAGTGCCACCTCCCTCGGGGAGGGGCCTTGTTGCCTTTAGGGAAACATAATCGAGCTTTGTTAAGAAAATATGACCAGAGGTGACCGGATGAACAGGCAATTTTCCAGCCGGGAGAGCCCGATCCTGATCAAGCCTCCGGCGGTCGCCGGGCTCTTCTATCCCGCGCAGGCGGACCAACTGCGACGCGACGTGGACGCCTACCTGGCCGAGGCCCCGCCTCGCGCCGGCCTGATCCCCAGGGCCATGATCGTCCCCCACGCCGGTTACGTCTATTCGGGACCCATCGCCGGTTCCGCCTACCGGCAGTTGAGCCGGCTCGATCATCCGGTGGAACGGGTGGTGATGCTGGGACCGGCCCACCGGGTCCCCGTGCTCGGCATCGCGATACATAGCGCCGATTACTTCCGCACCCCCCTGGGTGATGTCCCCCTGGACCAGGGACTATTGGACTCGCTGCTTGATTTTCCCTTCGTTCATGCCATGGATCACGCCTTTACCCAAGAGCATTGCCTGGAGGTACAGCTCCCCTTTCTGCAACAGGTCTTGGGTGATTTCAGCCTGGCGCCCCTGCTGGTGGGGCAATGCGGATACCGGGAGGTGGACCAGGTGCTGGAGCGGATCGGCGGCGGCACCGAGACCCTGATCCTGATCAGCTCTGATCTCAGCCACTACCACCCCTACGAAGAGGCGCGCCGGATGGACGCGGACGCCAGCCGGGCCATCGAGGCCCTGGACCCCGAGGGGCTGCAATACGAACACGCCTGCGGCTGCATCCCCATCGGCGGCCTGCTGCTCTATGCCCGCCGACATGGCTTCAAAGCACTGACCCTGGATCGACGCAACTCCGGCGACACCGCCGGTCCCCGTAACCAAGTCGTAGGGTATGGCGCCTATGTCTTTGTCTGAGCCCTTGCGGAAGTTGTTGCTGGGCGTCGCCCTCCGTTCCATCCGCCATGGCCTGGAACGGGGCAAGCCCCTGGCGGTCGAGACCGGTGATTACGATCCGGCCCTGCGGGAAGGCCGCGCCTGCTTCGTCACCCTCAACCTGCATGGCAACTTGCGGGGCTGCATCGGTCACCTGGAGGCGATCCAGCCCCTGGTCCGGGACGTGGCCGACAATGCCTATGCCGCCGCCTTCCAGGACCCCCGCTTTCCCAGCCTGCGGGCGGAGGAGTTGAGCGGGCTCGATATCCACATCTCCATCCTCAGCCTGCCCGAGCCCCTGAGCTTCCAATCGGAGGCGGGTCTCATCGCCCAGATCCGGCCCGGCATCGACGGCCTGATCCTACAAGAGGGCCGCAACCGCGGCACCTTCCTCCCCTCCGTCTGGGAATCCCTGCCCCAGCCCCTCGACTTCTGGCGCCAGCTCAAACGCAAGGCTGGCCTGCCGATGAATCACTGGTCCGGCAACCTTCGGGTGCAGCGGTACACCACCGAGTCCTTCGGCGCCGGGGCAGAGGGGATTCTTTAACCTAGAAACCTCTTTTCAACCGCAAAGGACGCAAAGAACTCTAAGGAAAACAACCAGATGCCTTTGTCTTTGTTCCTACGTAACTATTCAGCTCGATTCGGAAATTACCCCCTCCCTCTTCTAGGGGGAGGGTTGGGGAGGGGGTAAGGGGTCGATTCAGGCTGTAGGTGCTCGGTCTACTCTCCACCCTCCCCCCAACCCCATCCCGGAGGGAGGGGGAGCTGAATAATTACGTTCCTACCTTCCTGGTCAGGGGCGAAACCTAGACAAGCCAATGAATTCCTTTGCGTTTCTTCGCGGTTAAATGAGGAGGTTTTTCACTTTCGGGGTGGGGCACGTCTCACCCCATGATCCTCAGCCCTTCGCCAATCGCAACCAAGTATCCACCATGGAATCCGGATTCAGTGAGACGCTGCCGATGCCTTGCTGGACGAGCCATTCGGCCAGGTCGGGGTGGTCGGAGGGTCCCTGGCCGCAGATGCCGATGTATTTGTCGCGGGCGCGGCAGGCGTCGATGGCCATCTTGAGCAGCCTCTTCACCGCCGGGTTGCGTTCGTCGAAGGCGTAGGCGACGAGGGCGGAGTCGCGGTCGAGGCCGAGGCAGAGTTGGGTGAGGTCGTTGGAGCCGATGGAGAAGCCGTCGAAGAGGTCGAGGAATTCGTCGGCGAGCAGGGCGTTGGAGGGGATCTCGCACATCATGATGACGCGCAGACCGTTCTCGCCCCGGCGCAGGCCGTTTTCGTCCATGCGTTGCAGCACGGCGCGGGCCTCGTCGAGGGTGCGGACGAAGGGGATCATGACTTCTAAATTAGTCAGGCCCATGCCGTCGCGGACCCGCTTCACCGCCTCGCACTCCAGGCGGAAACACTCCCGAAACGACTCCGAGGCGTAGCGCGAGGCGCCACGGAAGCCGATCATGGGGTTCTCTTCCTGGGGCTCGTAACGGCTGCCGCCCAGCAGGTTGGCGTATTCGTTGGACTTGAAGTCCGAGAACCGCAGGATCACCGGGTTCGGGGCGAAGGCGGCGGCCAGGGTGGCGATGCCCTCGGTGAGCTTGGCGACGTAGAAGTCCACCGGATCGCCGTAGGCGGCGATGCGCGGGGCGATCTGCCTTTTCAGCTCCTCCGGCTGGCGGTCGAATTCCAGCAGGGCCTTGGGGTGGATGCCGATGGAGTTGCTGATGAGGAACTCCAGCCGCGCCAGGCCGATGCCCTGGTTGGGGATGGCGGCGAAGTCGAAGGCGCGCTCGGGGTTGCCCACGTTCATCATCATCTTTACCGGCGCGGGCGGCATCTGGCCCAGTTCGATCTGGCGATGCTTGTAGGGCAGGGCGCCGCGATAGACGTAGCCGGTCTCGCCCTCGGCGCAGGAGACGGTAACGGCCTCGCCGTCGGGGATGGTCCCGGTGGCGTCGCCGCAACCGACCACGGCGGCCACGCCCAGCTCGCGGGCGATGATGGCGGCGTGGCAGGTGCGGCCGCCGCGATTGGTGACGATGCCCGAGGCCCGCTTCATGATCGGTTCCCAATCGGGGTCGGTCATGTCGGTGACCAGCACATCGCCGTCCCGCACCCTGTCCATCTCGCGGATGGAGTGGATCACCCGCGCTGTGCCGCTGCCGATGCGCTGGCCGATGGCGCGGCCCTCGGCCAGGACCTCGCCGCGCCCTTGCAGCTCGTAGCGTTCGACGACGTTGCCCTTGCGGCTCTGCACCGTCTCCGGCCGGGCCTGGACGATATAGAGCCGTCCGTCGAGGCCATCCAGCGCCCATTCGATGTCCATGGGGCGACCGTAGTGCTGCTCGATGGTCATGGCGTGGCGCGCCAGCTCCTCGATCTGGGCGTCACTGATGCAGAAGCGCAGACGCTCGGTCGCGTCGCAGGGGCCGGTCTGGACCGCCCGTCCGCCCTCGCCGTAGGTCATCTTGATGGCCTTGGTCCCTAATGTGCGGCGCAGGATGGCCGGCCGGCCGGCGGCCAGGGCCGGCTTGTAGACGAAGAACTCGTCCGGATTGACCGCTCCCTGCACCACCAGCTCGCCCAGGCCATAGCTGCCGGTGATGAAGACGGCGTCCGGGAAGCCGCTCTCGGTGTCCAGGGTGAAGACGACGCCGGAGGCGGCCCGGTCGCTGCGGATCATTTTCTGAATCCCGGCCGAAAGGGCCACCTTGCGGTGGTCGAAGCCTTGGTGGACTCGATACGCAATAGCGCGGTCGTTGTAGAGGGAGGCGAAGACCTCGTGGATGGCCTTTTTCACCGCCGCCAGGCCGCGCACGTTGAGGAAGGTCTCCTGCTGGCCGGCGAAGGAGGCATCCGGCAGGTCCTCGGCGGTGGCGGAGGAGCGCACGGCCCAGGAGACCTCATCGCCATGGTCGGCGACAAGCCCGGCGAAGGCGGTCTCAATCGCCTGGTCCAGGGCGGATGGAAAGGGGGTGTCCAGAATCCATTGGCGGATCTCGCTGCCGGTGCGGGCGAGGGTATTCACGTCGTCCACGTCGAGCCGGTCGAGGGTCTCGCCGATCTTGGCGTCCAGGCCGCTCTGGGAGAGGAATTCACGGTAGGCGAGGGCGGTGGTGGCGAAGCCGCCGGGGACGCGCACCCCCAGGTCCGCCAGGTTGCGGATCATCTCGCCGAGGGAGGCGTTCTTACCGCCCACCGTCTCGACATCGCCTATGCCCAGCCGTTCGAGGGGAATGATATGGTGTGTCATGGCAGACCCTTTTGCTTCGATGGAAACTTGGGGAGGTATGATCATCCCTAGATCATGCAGTGTGAATCCATTGGTCAGATAGCGGTAAGCTGCATGCAGTACACAGGCGCCTTTCTCGATGCGGTTTTGAGATCGCTACTGCGAGGCGCCTCAAGAATCCCATCCAGTCTGTATGCATCTTGGAGGGACAAACAGGGCGCCCATTCGTCGTCGGCGACAATCAGATCCACATCAACTTCAGCTAAGAGGATAGCAGCTTCCACGCCATCGACTACTTCCCGTGCCGTCAGCCCATCGTTGGTCTCTTCGCGGTCGGGGCCGGTGGAGACGATGTCGATGGGGGTGCCGGTGAGTTCTTCTACCTTGGCGAGATAGTCGCGGGCGGCCTTGGGCAGTTCGTTCAAGCCCTTGGCGGGCCGAACCAGTTTGGGAGTACAACAATGCGCTTTCGGTGGCAGTAACAACCCGCATCTCAATCGTGAAGCGGTGCAATGCGTACCTCGCTGCCCCCCGGCTGTTACTGGATGAGCACCCCAGCAAGCTCTTCATAAAGCGGGAATTTCCTGTCTGCCGATAGAAGTTTAGCGCCACACACAAGCGACGTTGCCATGATCAGGCGGTCTTGAGGATCACGATGGTGTTCTGCCAATTCCACGGCTTGGCTGGCAATTGCAGGGGAGATAGGCACTACCCCGATACCTGAACCATCCAACGCCTTGTCGAACCACTCCGTTCTGTTACATGGCAAGGTGATTCTTTCCTGTTTATCCAGCCACGCCACTTCAAATAAGCTGATCGCAGAGACTGCTACCTCATCTGCTTGGGCAATTTGTTCCAGCCACAAAGCCTTCAATTGCTGGGTGTCTTGATTGACCCACCACAACCACACATGCGTGTCCAGAATAATCATGCGAGCAGATCCCAGTCGGTTTCTGGCGTGCTACCCATAATATCCCCTAAAATTTGTACGCGCCCCACAATGTCAGGATGAGGGATGCGCTTAACCTGAACGGTGGAATCCGGCTTCTCCAACAGTAAAAATATAACCTCAAACTGCTTGTTGGCAGGCAACGTTGGCATAACCTTGAGGTTGCCTGACATATCAGTTTCCAGAATCAAACGTTCAGCATACATCACTAAGACTCCCGAAAAACTAGACCACGTTGCTTATCTTAGGGAATTAGAAATTACAAAAGTACCATTTTAGTGCGGTAGGTTATGGGCTGAATGCAATGAAGCCCAACATTCTCGGCGGCACCTGTTGGGTTACGACGCGCGTCAATCTCGCCGGGGTATGAAGCGACATAGGGTTTGCGCGTCTAACCCAACCTACGAGCTTCCCCGGAACATCAGAGACTGGGATTTCTTCAACGGCAACGCCCCAGTGCTCAAGCAGCAATTTGGCGTATGAAAGCTTGGGCATTTGATGAGGCCTAACGTAAAGCTAACCGGCGCTGCGCGGCTTTATCGCGCAGCGTCCAGCGACCGAAGGGAGCGAGGTTGAGCGCCGGGTTAGGGGCAATGCCATTAAGTTAAGCATGTAGGGGCGAATTCATTCGCCCTGTGCCTTGAACAACCCCTTGTTCTGGGCGAATAAATTCGCCCCTACACAATGCGCCCTCGCTTAACTTAATGGCATTGGGGTTAGGGGTACTGTTTTGTAAATTCGTCATGGTCGAAAATCTTTAGTTCAGCTAACGCGCCGAGCTCTTTTGCATCACCAATCTCGGTGCCCTTAACCACAAAACAGCAATATGAATCTGATTCGGTATCCAGGTGCAAAAGCGCAAGACTTCGCTCAGATAGCCACACTGAGAGGGCAATCAAAGCCTGTGGGACAGAATCAAAATCTGTTAGGCAATTTCGGTCCCATTTGCATTCGAGGCCGCGCGCGGACAATACTTCGGAGACTTGCCATTCGATTTCTTCTCTGGCTTTCCAGTCCAACTGGATAAAAACCCAGCGCCCTCTTCTTTGCCCATTCTCTCCCCGTATAACCTCGCTCAAGGCCCAGATAGGTGCTTCTACTTCCTCATCGTCCAAGGCTTTCTTCGCAACACGACACAGGCGTTGCGACTCTGTTTTGCTTAGGTGAGACGTGATAAATCGCAAGAAATTTTGAAGGTTTTTCTTCTTTCGCGATTGTTCTGTCTTATTTGTGGGATGCAAAATCTCCCATATTTCATCTTCAGAAACATTTGTATCTATCGGCTCGGAAGGAGACGTGAGGTCTCTATTAAGCAGCTTGCCTAAGAATTTCAGCATCG
This sequence comes from Gammaproteobacteria bacterium RIFOXYD12_FULL_61_37, assembly GCA_001801995.1. Classification (GTDB taxonomy): domain Bacteria; phylum Pseudomonadota; class Gammaproteobacteria; order Chromatiales; family Chromatiaceae; genus YD12-FULL-61-37. The sequence continues at coordinate 74,291 of MGZB01000041.1, forward strand.
AAAACCCCTAACGTAAAGTTGAGGGGCGCCGCGCTTTTGTGGCGTCCCGCTCGAACGACAGGTTAGCTTGCATTGTTGCTCACCCGCTCACATGCTTCTCTAAGACGACGAAGTAGCCCCTGCTCGGGCTTTGCAGTAAAGACAAAGCCGACAGACGAGAATGCTTGGGCGCGAAGTGACCACAGGGATAATCTGTAGCTCGGCGTGAGCATGCCTTTGGCAAAATAGTCCATCCAATGCTCATCTCGCGCATTTAGCGGAACATACCAAGAAGCCTCTTGTCCGTGCGACAGATCGACTGGTAATTGACTACTCAGGCTTTGCTCAAACATCTGAACGGCTGAACGTCTTTTCGGCCATCGAATGCTCCATCCGATTTGCACGATCCTGATTGGTCGGTCGCCAGTGTTTACCACCCGGAAGACAGTGTACTCAGGGTACGGTGCCACCGAACCAGCACCAATGGTGATACGGTGGCCGACTGATAACACGGCACTCGGTCGTGCAGAGCGATTAGCGATATAGAGTGCTACTGCGGCTGCGGCAACGGAGCCAATGGCTGCAAACCAATTGGCGAAGCCATTCACTAAGTCCCAAGTGGGCTTGTCAATGCCAAGAAATATTGGATCGGTCATGATGTAAGCTAACGCAAAGCTAAGCGGCGGGCCGTCAGGCCCGTCAGCTTGAGCGACGGGTTAGGAGATAAGGTTATGACGAACAAGATATTCTCGACCGGCGGGCTGGAGTTTCCACGTTTTAGCGCGCCAATAGTAGCGCGTAAAGTTTTTCTCCTGCATGGCTTCAAGATGATGCAGGGCAACTTGGTTTCCTATTTTTGTGGACTGCGCAAAAAACTCGGCTTGAGTATCTGGGTGGATGGAAAGAAGAACAAGAATATCGTCCTTTATTTTTTCCATTCGCTCGTTTTGCGGTACAAGAGTTTCGTTCACCTTGATTGGTTGCTCATCAATGGTTTTTTCGCCTGTTGGATTCTTGAGCACGTCAAGCTGAGCCCGAAGACGCGAACATTCCTCATCAGAGAGCTTTTTCGCTTGCAGTGCCTCGACCGCCTTGAGGGTCGCGCCTATAGCGATGGCTGCGAAGGTGACGAACAATGGCCAGAAAACTACATCAGGCATTACTTATCTCCTAACGTGAAATAGACAACACAGTATCTCTCAAGAAATACGGCCTATTTCATGGGCCAGCAAGGCAAGCCGTTGACATATCAGGCGATTTTCTCTGCGCTTCATTTTTAGGTCTCCTAAATTTCGGCGGATGGGAGTTAAAGTCGATTCTTAATATTCGCCTCATTCGGGTTGTGGGGAGAGTCGTCGTCAAGCCTTATCCCGTGACATTCCCATCATCCACGGGGCACCGGTTTCCTGCAAGCTTGCGCAATTACTTTCAGAAAAATCCTACAAGGGCGGGGGGCAGGGGCGGGAGACAGGGGTGACCCACTTTCTCAAAAAAGCCGTCGGCCTACGCCGGAGGGTCCTGCGTAGGATCGGGATGTTTTGGGTCTGAGTAAAGACTTCAGGAACCGTCGTTCTGAGGTTCGTCCGATTTTCCAAAAAAACGAGGGGCCGTTATCGGCCCCTCGTTTGTCTTCAAAAACACTCGACGAATCTCTGTCGTCTCGACGCGCCATTATTTCGCCTTCCTTTGCAGCCGCTAGGGTTCTGCGCCCTCTGCGGTGAATAATGCTGTTGATCAGCCTTCGAAGGGATGCCGCAGGACGACGGTTTCCTCGCGGTCGGGGCCGGTGGAGACGATGTCGATGGGGGTGCCGGTGAGTTCTTCTACCTTGGCGAGGTAGTCGCGCGCGGCCTGGGGCAGTTCGTCCAGGCCCTTGGCGCCGAGGGTGGATTCCTTCCAGCCGGGCATTTCGATGTAGACGGGCTGGCATTCGGCGAAGCGGTCGGCGCCCACGGGCGGGGTGTCTACTTCCTTGCCATCCAGTTGGTAGGCGACGCAGATCTTGAGGGTGTCGAGGCCGTCCAGCACGTCGAGCTTGGTGATGCAGAGGCCGGAGACGCTGTTGATGTCGAGGGAACGGCGCAGGGAGACGGTGTCGAGCCAACCACAGCGGCGTTTGCGGCCGGTGGTGGCGCCGAACTCGTGGCCCTTGGTGCCCAGGTGGTCGCCGTCGCCATCGAAGAGTTCGGTCGGGAAGGGACCGGCGCCGACGCGGGTGGTGTAGGCCTTGACGATGCCCAGGACATAGTCGAGGTAGCGAGGTCCCATGCCGGACCCGGAGGCGGCGCCGCCGGCGGTGGTGTTGGAGGAGGTTACGTAGGGATAGGTGCCGTGGTCGATGTCGAGCAGCGCGCCCTGTGCCCCTTCGTACATGACGTTTTTGCCGGCGCGGCGGTAGGCGTGCAGGGTGCCGGTGACATCCTCCACCATGGGCCGGATGCGCTCGGCCTGGGCCATCAGCGTATCCAGCACCTGCCGGTAATCGACGGTCTCGAAGTCGAAATAGTGCTTGAGGGCGTGGTTGTGGTAGTCCATCACCTCGCGCAGGCGATCGGCGATGCGGGCGGTGTCGAAGATCTCGCCCAGGCGGATGCCGCGCCGGGAGACCTTGTCCTCGTAGGCGGGGCCGATGCCGCGGCCGGTGGTGCCGATGGCCTTGTTGCCACGGGCCTTTTCGCGGGCCTGGTCGAGGGAGACGTGATAGGGCAGGATCAGCGGACAGGACTCGGAGATGCCGAGCCGTTCGCTGACCGGCACGCCGTTCTGCTCCAGCTTGTCGATCTCGGTCAGCAGGGCGTCCGGGGAGAGGACCACGCCGTTGCCGATCAGGCAGCGCACGTTGTCGCGCAGGATGCCGGAGGGGATCAGGTGCAGGACGGTCTTTTTGCCCTCGATCACCAGGGTGTGGCCGGCGTTGTGGCCGCCCTGGAAGCGGGCCACCGCATGCGCCTTGTCGGTGAGCAGATCGACGATCTTGCCCTTGCCCTCATCACCCCACTGGGTGCCAATCACTACAACGTTCTTGCCCATAGTCTCTCGATCTCGATCAGGGTTGTTTAGTCTGTAGGATGCGGTGAGCTTGCGAACCGCATCGTCGGGCGCCGACGCGAACGATGCGGTTCGCTATCGCTCACCACATCCTATGTTGGAACCAGTTCATCCACCCGCCAGCCGCTGGCGGCGGCGACCAAGCGGGCCGTGCAGCCCATGGCCAGGGCGTCGGCCGTTTGGCCGGGCAGCTCGAAAACCACCACATGGCCCTGCCGGCGCAACTCGGCCACCATTGCCCGCAGGCCGGCATCCTCGGCGGCGGGGGCAAGGATACGCCTATCCGGACCATTGTCCATATGCCCCGAGTGGCGCATCAAGGTCAGAAGATCGGCGCTGAAGCCGGTGGCGCATCGGGGGCGTCCGAAGCATTCGCCGATGTGGTCGTAACGGCCGCCTCGGGCGATTTCCTGACCGGAGCCGGGAACGAAGGCGGCGAAGACCACCCCCGTCTGGTAGTGATAGGCCCTCAGCTCCGCCAGGTCGTAATGGACCGGGATCTCGGGCAGCCGCTCATGCACCAGAGCGGCGATGCGTTGCAGGTATTCCAGCGCCTCGCGCACCGGGGCATCGGCCTCGGCCAATAACTGCCCGGCACGCTGCAAGGCATCGGGACCGTTCAACTCGGCCAGGCTCCCCAGCATCCCTCGCAGGGGCTCGGGAACGGCGAATTCGGCCAGCAGGTCCCGGATCTCCGGCAGGGCCTTGCGTTGCAGCGCCTCGAACAGCGCCCGCTCCTGACGGTCGTCCAGTCCCGCCTGCCGCGCCAATCCGCGATAGATGCCCACATGGCCCAGATCGAGATGGACATCGGCCACCCCGGCCAGACACAGGGTCTCCATCATCAGACAGATGATCTCGCAGTCGCTCTCCAGCCCGTAGTGGCCGAACAGCTCGGCTCCGATCTGCAAGGGTGCCCGCGAACCGCCGAAGCCGTCGGTGCGTGTGCGCAGGACGGTGCCCAAATAGCAGAGCCGGGTCGGGGCCTCGCGTTTGAGCTGATGGGCGTCGATGCGCGCCGCCTGCGGGGTGATGTCGGCGCGCACACCCATGAGCCGGCCGCTGCCCTGGTCAGTCAGTTTGAAGGTTTGCAGCTCCAGATCCTTGCCGGAACCGGTCAGCAAGGAGTCGAGGAATTCGATGAAGGGGGGCAGGATCAGCTCGTAGCCCCAGCCGCGAAACAGATCGAGCAGCTCGCGGCGCAAGCCCTCCAGGCGGGCGGCCTGGGGCGGCAGGATCTCTTCTATGCCTTCGGGCAATAGCCAACGGTTGTCATGCATGATTCATCTCACCAGATAGAGCATCGCGACCCCCGACGCCATGCTGATCAATCCAACGATGCGGAGGCTGCGGTCGTCCATCCCGGCGATGGTCAGCAGGGCCTCGCGCAGGCGCCGGGGGTTGAGAAAGGGCATCAGTCCCTCCATGACGAACATCAGCGAAAACGCAACGAGAAGGTCCTGCCACATGTTTGCCGCGATCACGAAAAAACCGGGAGCATCGGCTCCCGGCTGGTTAGGAAAAGGGAGGGATTACTTGCCCTTTTTATCATTAAAGTAGCGGAAAAAGCCCGAATCCGGTTTCAGCACCATGACATCGTTGCCGGTGTTGAACGCCTTGCGATAGGCATCCAGGCTCCGGTAGAAGGCGTAAAACTCGGGGTTCCGGCTGTAGGCCTTGGCGTAGACCTCGGAGGCCTTGGAGTCGCCCTCGCCGCGAAGCCGCTCGGCCTCGCCATAGGCATTGGCCAGGATCACGGTGCGCTGGCGGTCGGCGCCGGCACGGATCTTTTCCGCCGCCTCGGCGCCCTGGGCGCGCAGGTCGCGGGCCACCCGCTCACGCTCGGCGCGCATGCGGTTGTAGACCGAGTCGCTGACCTCGGGCGGCAGGTCGATCTGCTTCACCCGCACGTCCACCACCTCGACGCCGATCTCGGCGGCCTTCTCGTCGGCATCCTTGCGCAACAGCTCCATGATCTCAGTACGCTCGCCGGAAACGACATCCTGGATGGAGCGTTTACCGAACTCGTCGCGCAGGCTGGTATTGATCCGTTCGGAGAGAAGCCGCGATGTCTGGGCCAGGCTGCCGCCAGTGGAGCGGAAATACTTCTCCACGTCCTTGATGCGCCATTTGACGTAGGAATCGACGATCACGTCTTTCTGTTCCTTGGTCAGGAAGCGCTGGGGCTGGGCGTCCAGGGTCTGGATGCGCTTATCAAACTTGGCCACCGTATTCACGCCGGGGATCATGAAATGCAGGCCCGGTTTGTAGTCGGCGTCCATGATCTCGCCCAGGCGCAGCTTCAGAGCCAGTTCCCATTGGTTGACCACGAAGGTGAAGGCATAGGCGCCTATGGCCAGGATCAGGGCCAGCACCGGCCAAATTGTCTTATTTCCGTTCATCAGCGAACCCTCCGGGTGCGGGCCTCTTCACGTTGCGGCCTCTCGCCCTTGGCGCCATCGGCAGGGGCGGCCTGGGCCTGTGGCGCAGTCGCGGTCTCGGGTGTTGCCGTCTCTTCCCCATTGGCGCTGGCCCGATTCATGAGCCGGTCGAGGGGCAGATAGGTAATATTGCCGCCACCTTCCACGTTGACGATGACCTTGCCGGCCTTGCCCAGCACGGACTCGACGGCTTCGAGATAGAGACGTTCCCGGGTAACCTCGGGGGCCTTTTCATATTCGGTCAACACGGCGCCGAAGCGATCGGCTTCACCACCGGCTTCGGCGATGCGGCGATCGCGATAGGCCTCGGCGTCGGCGACACGGCGCGCCGCCGCGCCGCGCGCCTTGGGCACCACTTCGTTGGAGTAGGCATGGGCCTCGTTCTCTTGCCGCTCCTTGTCCTCGCGCGCCTTGATGGCGTCGTCGAAGGCGGACTTGACCGCTTCCGGCGGCTTGGCGGGCTGCATGTTGACACTGGTCACAATCAGGCCGGTTTTATACAGATTGAGCAGGCCCTGAATACCGTCCTTGATCTGAACGGCGACGGCGCCACGGCCCTCGGTCAGGATGAAGTCGAGCTTGTTCTTGCCGATGGTTTCGCGCACGGCCGTCTCGGTGGCGTCCTGAATGGTCTTGTCGGGGTTCTGATCCTGGAATTCGTAGTCGACGGCATCCTGGATGCGCGATTGCACCGTCAGCTCCACGTCCACGATGTTCTCGTCGCGGGTCAGCATCTGGGCCTTGTGGCGGAAGGAATTGATCTGGTCCACATTGACCTTGATCACCTGCTCCACCGGATAGGGGATGTGCCAGTTGGGGCCTGCCTGGGTCACCTTCTTGAAGGCGCCGAAATGGAGCACCAGGCCGCGCTCGGCCGGTTCGATGATATAGATGCCGCTGGCGAGCCAAAGGGCGACGATCACCCCGAGGATGAGCGACACGCCGGCGCCTCCGAGCGAAGGCCCGCCGGAACCGGAGTTCTCGCCATCGCCACGGCGGCTGAAGAGTCCGCCGAGCTTTTTCCGCAGGTCCCTTACCACCTCATCGAGATCGGGCGGACCTTCGTTTCCCTGCTTGCCACCCCAAGGGTCTTTATCGTTACCCGGTTCATTCCAGGCCATGGTTAACTCCGTTGATTGATTTGCCTCGGCGGCCTGGCCGCGAAGAAGTCGCATTCTAGCCGCATTAGGTTTCGAAGGCGACCATGAAAGGCGCGGAAGAGGAGGCTTGAAGCCTTCAGCCTCAGGCCACAGTCTCAGATCTCAGCCGCTCCCCCAAGGCCTCTTCCTGTTTCAGCAGGCGCCGCCACAGCCGCTCGGGCAGACGGACCACCAGTTCCGACCCGCCTTCGGGGACGGGGGTCTCGGACAGCACCTCGCCGGACTCGAACAGCAGGGCGCGCAAGCGCCCATCCCCGGCGCACAAGACAAAGCGGCGGGGGATCGAATCCTGGGAGAAACGCCGACCCAGTTCCTCCAACAGCAAATCGATACCCTCTCCGTCCATGCCCGAAAGCCAGATCCTTTCGGCACCACCCTCGGAATCCCTGTCCACATGCGGGGTCACGCCGGGAAGCTGGTCGATCTTGTTGAACAGGTTGATGCGCGGCACCGAATGGGCGCCGATCTGTTCGAGCACCTTCTCCACCTCGGCCATCTGCTGGTCCCGGAGCGGATTGGCGGCATCGATCACATGCAACAGGAGGTCGGCCTCTACCGTCTCCTGTAAGGTGGAGCGAAAGGCGGCGACCAGTTCATGGGGCAGATGGGAGATGAAGCCGACGGTATCGGCCAGGACCAGGGGACCTGTGGGCAGCTCAATGCGCCGCAGGGTGGGATCGAGGGTCGCGAAGAGCTGATCCGCCGCGTAGACGTCGGCCGCCGTCAGGCGGTTGAAGAGGGTCGATTTGCCGGCATTGGTGTAACCCACCAGTGAGAGGGTCGGCACTTCCGCCTTTTTCCTCGACCGGCGTCCCTGCTCCCGCTGGCGGTCCACCTTTTCCAGCCGATCGCGCAGCACACTGATGCGCTTGCCCAGCAAACGGCGGTCGGTCTCCAACTGGGTCTCGCCGGGGCCACGCAGGCCGATGCCGCCCTTCTGGCGCTCCAGGTGGGTCCAGCCGCGCACCAGCCGGGTCGAGAGGTGGCGCAGTTGCGCCAGTTCCACCTGCAACATCCCCTCGAAGGTACGCGCCCGCTGGGCGAAGACATCCAGGATCAGGCCGGTCCGGTCGATCACCCGGCACTTGAGGGCCTTTTCCAGGTTGCGTTCCTGACTGGGAGAGAGGGCGTTATCAAAAATGACCAGCTCGGCCTGCTCGGCTTCGACCAAGGCGGCAATTTCTTCCACCTTGCCGGAACCGGCGAAGTAGCGGGGATCGGGACGCTGGCGGACGGCTGTGAGAACACCGGCCGGTTCTGCACCGGCGGATGTCGTGAGATGACGGAACTCGCTCAGTTGATCCTCGTCGGCGGGTTCCCCAATACCGATGTGGACCAGCACTGAACGCTCGCCCGAGGGCAGGCGCTCAAACAAGCGCCGCCCCGGATCGCTGCATATTCCAATAAGGATTCGTGGGACCTGACCTCATCCGGCATCGCCGCCTTCGTGGTCCTCATCATCGCCATACATGCTCGGGATACGCACGGCGCGTGCCGGTACGACAGTTGATATCGCGTGTTTATAGACCATCTGGCTGACGCTGTTCTTCAACAGCACAACGAACTGATCGAAGGAATCGATCTGGCCCTGGAGCTTGATTCCGTTCACCAGGTAGATCGAGACGGGGATGCGTTCCTTCCGCAAGGCGTTGAGGAAGGGATCTTGAAGATTCTGCCCTTTGGACATTTTGTGCTCCTTATTTTCTGTATTTTTTGTGGGGACCTGTCGCCCTGACTGTGATTCCCTTGCGTTATCCGTAAAGAACGGGGCGGATGGCGAAGAGTCCGAGGCCATGCCACCGGTCAGTTTCTATATACAGGGTTTCCCGGACTTTTCAATGCCAAAGGCAAAGGGGATTTCCCGCCTTCCCCATGTTGGTGCGGCGCCAAGCCATTTCAATGCCTGCCCCGATGGATCTCCTGCCGTTCTGCCGCCAAGCTGGGCGGGTCGGCAGCCAACAAAAAGGGCCTACATCTCTGTAGGCCCCTGTATTGCGGCGTTCCGCCTGAAAATTCGAGTCCCCGCTGGGGATCAGCCGATAAGGTTGCGGATGCTGCGCAGCATCTTGATGACCGATTCCAGCTTATCGGCGGGCAGTTTTTGCAGCCAGATGAGGGTTTCCCTCAGATCGCCGGTGATGGGCCTGCCGGAGAGGTTTTCGGGTTGCTGGCCATCGTCCACGCCGGTGTCCGGGTCTTTGGGGATATCCAGTTCAATGTTACCCCTTCCCGTGGCCAGCCATTCGAAGCTGACCTCGGTCACCCTGGCCAATTCGATCATGTGGGTGACGCTGGGGGTTGAGACGCCCTGTTCCCATTGGCCGCAGGCCCCGCGGCTGACGCCGAGGATGGAGGCCAGCTGTGCCTGGGACAGGCCAAGACGCTTGCGAGCGAAAGTTATTCTATCGGAGAACTGTTGCATGCGAGGAGAATAAAGGTAAATCGGTCCAAAGCATAGAATAATCTTTCGATACGCGCTTTTGTAAAAGGCTTCTATCTTGATGCTATGTTGCAGCAAATATCAGGCAACATGCCGTGATCTTAATCAGCAGACGAATTCAGGCGGTCAAGCCGGAGTCTCTGGCGTTCATCAAACAGTCTGGCTGAACCGGCGTATACGGCGAAGATACTACCAAGACCGGTGCCGAACGCAATTAAAAGCAGGATCAGAATCTGATATTTCGCCGCCTCGAACGGGGGCGAACCGCCCAGGATCTGGCCGGTCATCATGCCCGGCAGGCTGACCACACCCGCCACGGACATGCTGTTGATGATGGGGATAAGGCCGGATCGCAGGGCATCGCGGCGAATCTCGCGGATTGCCTCGCCAAATTCGGCCCCCAGCATCAGCCGCGCCTCGATCTCTCCCTTCTTGCCCCAGGCCGCGCGGGAGAGGTTGTCCAAGCTGAGGGCGACACCGGACATGGTGTTGCCGAGCAGCATTCCGAGCAGGGGGATCAGGTATTGCGGGGTATACCAGGGTTCCACCCGGATGATGACCAGCAGGGTGAGCAGGGTGACGGAGAAGGAGGAGAGCAGCATGGAGGCGGCGCCGATGCCGTAACCCCAGCCGCCCGCGTAGCGGTGCTTCTGCCGGGCCGTGACCTCGTGGCTGGCGACGCTGAGCATGATCAGGGTGATCAGCCCGATCAGCCAGGGATTGCGCTGGTCGAAGAGGATCGTCAGCACCATCCCCAGTAGCAGGAGCTGCACCGTACTCCGCAGTGCCGCGATGATCAGGCGGCGGCCGACCCCCAGGTGCAGGCGGTAGGAGAGCAGGGCAAGCAGCAGGACCAGGACGGCGGTCAGAGCCAGGGAAAAGGGGGTGAGACGGATCAGTTCCACGTCCTTTCCCTCAATCCATCTGGACCCAAGAGCAGATGGCGATCACCGATGCGGCGGCACTGATCCCCATCGTGACTGACCCAGATGACCGGCGCCCCTCGGCTCGACGCATATTCCCTCACCAGTGCCTCGACCCTTGTGGTGCTGTCGCTGTCCAGGTTTGCGGTGGGTTCATCCAGCAGCAGGGCTTGCGGGGTTTGCGCCAACAATCGGGCCAGGGCCAGGCGCTGCCGCTCGCCGCTGGAAAGGCGGGAGACGGACCAGTCCAGGGACTCCGGCGGCATGCCCAATTCGGTCAAGGGCAGGGCCTCAAGGCAAATGAAATGATCGCGCACCCTGTCCCGCCACCAATGGCTTTCGGCCGGCAGGTAGCCAACCAGGCGGCGCCAATGGGGAGCGGCTGTCTTGTTCCTGAACCGGTCGCCCAGACTGACCTCACCCTCGTTGGGGTCCAGGTCGACGACGGCGCGCAAGAACAGGGATTTGCCGATCCCCGAGGGGCCGCTCAGGGTAAGGATGGTCGCGGGGGCGACTTCCAGGTCGATGGGAGGCAGGGTAGGGGGCCTCAGTCCGATGGTGCGCAGCATCATATCGCCTAAATTTCTCAAATCTAACCGCAAAGGGCGCAAAGTACGCCAAGATTACAACAGCTTATCCATAGGTCTTCTCAAACCGGATCGATGAGTAAATGAATGATCGCAACCCATCGTTTTTCTTCGTGTTCTTTGCGTCCTTTGCGGTTAAATGCAGGATTTAGGTATCAACGGCGCCGGAACAGCAGATCCCAGACCCCATGGCCCAGCCGCTGCCCCCGCTGCTCGAAGCGAGTCAGGGGGCGGCTCTCCGGGCGGGGTGAAAAACCGCCCTCGCCGGCCCTGTTTTCGAAGTCGCCGGCGGTGGTGAGAACACGCAGCATCTGCCGGGCATAATGCTCCCAATCGGTGGCCATGTGCAGGAGGCCGCCGGGCCTCAGCAGACGGGCGCAGAGCGCGGCAAACTCCGGCTGCACGATGCGCCGCTTATGGTGTTTTCTCTTATGCCAGGGATCGGGGAAGAAGAGCATGACGGCGTCCAGGCAATGGTCCGGCAGACGCCGTAATACCTCCAGTGCGTCGTGGCGGATCACCCGCACGTTTTCGAGGCCCTCCTCATCCAGCTTGAGCAGCAAATGGCCGACGCCGGGACGGTGAACCTCGATGCCGATAAAGCCATTTCCGGGGTGTTGCCGTGCCGCTTCCAGCAGCGCCTCGCCATTGCCGAAGCCGATTTCGAGGTGGACAGGCCGTCCGGGGCCGAAGACCAGGGTGGGGTCGATTGGGCCTTCGGCCGGATCGAGGCCGTATTTGGGCCAAAGATCGGCGAAGGCCCGCTCCTGTCCCCCGGTCATCCGCCCACAGCGAAGCACATAGCTGCGGATGGGGCGTTGATGCTGTTGTGTTTCGCCCACGTTGCAGGGTTCCGGCTCCGGTAGCCGATCAGAAAAAGAGGCCATCGACCGGACTGGAGGCGGAGGCGAACCGCTTGGCTGGCATGCGACCCGCCAGGAAGGCCTCGCGCCCAGCCTCGATGGCCTTGCGCATGGCCGAGGCCATCAGGACCGGATTGCGGGCGGCGGCAATGGCGGTGTTCATCAGCACACCGTCGCAACCCAGCTCCATGGCGACTGCCGCGTCCGAGGCGGTGCCCACGCCCGCGTCCACCAGGATCGGCACCTTGGCGTTCTCGACGATGGTCAGGATGTTGAGCTTGTTGCGAATCCCCAGGCCGGAGCCGATGGGGGCGGCCAGGGGCATGACGGCGATGCAACCGATCTCCTCCAGGCGCTTGGCGACGATGGGGTCGTCGTTGGTGTAGACCATGACATCGAAGCCGTCCTTCACCAGTTCCTCGGCGGCGGCCAGGGTCTGGATCACGTCGGGGAAGAGGGTCTTTTCGTCGCCCAGGACCTCCAGCTTCACCAGCTTGTGGCCGTCCAGCAGCTCACGGGCCAGCTTGCAGGTGCGCACGGCGGTCTTCTGGTCATAGCAGCCGGCGGTATTGGGCAGGATGGTATAGCGATCCGGCGGCAGCACGTCGAGGATATTAGGCTCGTCCTTGTTCTGGCCGATGTTGGTGCGGCGCACGGCGATGGTGACAATCTCCGCCCCGCTGGCCTCGATGGCGGCGCGGGTCTCGTCCATGTCCTTGTACTTGCCGGTGCCGACCAGGAGGCGCGAACGGTAGACGCGGCCGGCGAGGTTGAGGGTATCGTTGCTCAGGTCAGTCATCTGTAGTCAAGGCTCCGGGGGAGTGGAATCGAATGGGCGTAAGTCTATCCCTTTCGGGGGTTGCGGTGGCGGGAGGCGACAGAAGGGGTCAGCCGCCTCCAATGGCCTGGACGATTTCGACCTGGTCCCCTTCTTGCAGCCCGTGGCGGCCGTATTCGGAGCGAGGGACCAGCTCCTCGTTCACCTCGATGGCAATGCGCCTGCCTTGGAGCCCCTTTGCCGCCACCAGATCGGCTAGGGTTGCCCCCTGGTTCAAAGTCTCGTCCTGGCCGTTCACTTGAATCTTCATCTTGTCTCATGCCCCGTTGAATAGGGTTTCTGAAACCGCCATTTTACACCTAAATTTCTTAAATCTAACCGCAAAGGGCGCAAAGTACGCCAAGATTACAACAGCTTATCCATAGGTCTTCTCAAACCGGATCGGTGAGTAAATGAATGATCGCAACCCATCGTTTTTCTTCGTGTTCTTTGCGTCCTTTGCGGTTAAATGCAGGATTCAGGTTACAGACGCCGGGGCGCCGGAGGGGCAGGAAAATCACGGACATTCGTTCGGGAATGGCGCGCCTGCAAGGGCGCTTCCTGGGACTTGGGGTCGGGCGCCTTGCCGACGAAGACGTCGCGGCAGGTGTTGTCGAACATGGCGGTTTCAGACCGGGAAGACGAAGTCGCCGTAAAGGGCCAGCATCGGGTCGTGGGTCAGCAGACGCATGGGTTCCAGTTGGGCCTGGGCGGCCAGCAGGCGGTCGAAGGGGTCCTGGTGGTGTTTGGGCAAGCCCTCGATGGCGGCGGCGTGTTCCGGTTCCACCGGCAGGAATTGATAGCCGGCCGCCCTGAAGTGGGCTATCGCCTCTTCTCCTGAAATGGGCATGTCGCCCCGGCCGAGGCTGTGCTTGATGGCGATCTCCCAAATGCTGGCGGCGCTGACCCAGACCCTGGCGCGCGGGGAGAGGATCAGTTCCCGTGCCTTGTCGCTCAGCCGGGGGCTGTCGGTGATGGCCCTGAGCGCCACATGCGTATCCAGCAGCAGGTTCATTTCGCGCCGTCGCCCAGAAACAGCCGCGCCACCTCGCCATTGTGCGCATCGATGTCATCCGGCACTTTGAATAGCCCCTTGGCCACGCCGATACGCCGCTCGGCGGGGGTAGCGGAAACCGGCACCAGCTTGGCGGCGGGGTGGCCGTTCCGGGCGATGACGATCTCCCGCTCTTCGCCCTGCTCGATGGCTTCCACCAGGCGCGACAGGTTGGTCTTGGCTTGCAGCATGTTGATCGTCTGCATGGGAGGGCTCCGGGATGAGTGAGGATGCGGGTTAGTCTAGGCTGGCTAATCCGCCGGCACAAGCCCCGGTGGTACTACATGAAGCGGCCGGGTACTGGAACCCTCGATCTCAATGTTCTTCCGGCGAACCCTGGGTGTGGCTCATGAGCCGGTCGATGGCGGCGATGCCGATAGCCGATAGCACGAACACCATATGGATGATGACCTGCCATTTGATGGTCTTTTCATCCAGGTTGGGGGCATTGATGAAGGTCTTCAACAGGTGGATGGAAGATATGCCGATGATGGCGGTGGCGAGCTTGACCTTGAGCACGTTGGCGTTGACGTGGGAGAGCCAGTCCGGCTCGTCGGGATGCCCCTCCAGTCCCAGGCGCGAGACGAAGGTCTCGTAGCCGCCGACGATGACCATGATGAGCAGGTTGGAGATCATCACCACGTCGATCAGGCCCAGCACCACCAGCATGATCTTCTCTTCCGTCAGGTGCGGCGTCTCCTGCACCAGGTGCAGGAGTTCCACCCAGAACAGATAGACATAGACCGCCTGGGCAATGATCAGGCCCAGGTAGAGCGGCATTTGCAGCCAGCGGCTGCCGAAGAGGATGGCGGAGAGGGGTTTGAGTTTTATCGGAGGGGTGGGTTGCATCTATGGGTTCCTGCGCTAAGTTGAATGAACCTGGAAACATCAATTTAACCGCAAAGGACGCAAAGAACACGAAGGAAAACAGCGGGTCATTCCTCTTTGCGATCTTTGCGGTTAAACGCGGTATTTAGATTGAGTCGGGAGGATTGGATGGGATTGGCGCGAAGTGTATGCCATCGGCCTAATCTCCTCCAGACAGGCGAGATCCCCGGAGGACCAACCATGTTTCAGAACTATGTCGAACAGAGCACGAAGAAGGTCCTGCGCACCCTGGAGCTGGCCATCTCGGAGCTGGCGCGGCGGGGCCAGAATGTCCTGACCCCCGACTTCATTCTGCTGGCCCTGCTGGATCAGCCCGACGCGGAGGCTCGGCGAATACTGGAGCGCCTGGGCAAGGACCCCAAGCGGCTGATCGCGGCCCTGACCGGCCAGCTTCAGCTCCACCCTGCCCACGCTGGGCCGATGGCGAACCAGATCGTCGCCTCCCAGGAGGTGAACGAGCTGTTCCAGGTGGCCATGGACGAGGCGCGCGCCCTGGGGGATCAATACATCTCCACCGGCGCCCTATTCCTGGCCCTGTTCGATCCCCGCTGCGGCCCTGTCGCCCGCGTGTTCGACGAGGCTGGGCTAGACCGGAACCAGGCCGCGAAGGCGTTGAAGGAACTGCGCGGCGGGCGCGCTATCGACAGCGATGCGGCGGAGAGCGAGGGAGATGTCCTGGCTCGCTATACCAAGGACCTCACCGAGATGGCCCGTAGCGGTCAGCTCGACCCCGTGATCGGCCGCGAGGCGGAGATCGCCCAGATCATCCAGACCCTGTCGCGGCGCAAGAAGAACAACCCGGTCCTGATCGGCGAGGCCGGGGTGGGCAAGACGGTGATCGTGGAGGGGCTGGCCCAGCGCATCGCCGGTTCCGATGTGCCCGACACCCTGCTCAACAAGCGCCTGCTCTCCCTGGACATGGCAGAGATCGTGGCCGGGGCCAAGATGCGCGGTGAGTTCGAGGAACGGCTCAAGTCGGTACGCGACGCGGTGATCCAGGCCAAGGGCAAGGTGATCCTCTTCATCGACGAGCTGCATACCGTGGTGGGGGCAGGCGCTGGGGCCGGCGGCATGGACGCCCCCAGCATGCTCAAGACCGCCCTGGCCCAGGGGACCTTGCAGGTAATCGGCGCCACCACCCTGGACGAATACCATCGCCACATCGAGACCGACAAGGCCCTGGAACGGCGCTTCCATACCATCCTGGTGCGCGAGCCCGGCATCGCCGAGACCCTGGACATCCTGCGCGGCATCTCCCCCAAGTACGAGGCCCACCACCGTGTGCGCTACTCGCCCGAGTCGCTGGAGGCGGCGGCCGAACTCTCGGAACGCTACATCAACGACCGCAACCTGCCCGACAAGGCGGTGGATCTGATCGACGAGGCGGGCTCCCGCAAGCACATCCGCCTGGTCTCCATCCCCCACGACGTGAAAGCACTGGAGCAGCGCCACCAGGAGCTGCTGCACGAAAAGACCGATGCCTTCAACCGCCAGGACTTCGAGGGGGCCGCCCGCTTGCAGATGGAGATCCTCAAGCAGGAAGAGCAACTGACCGCCGCCCGCCGGGCCTGGGAGGCCAAACGGGGCGAGGTGGATGAGACGGTTGATAAGGAGGATATCGCCGAGGTGGTCGCCAGTTGGACCGACATCCCGGTGGCGCGCATGGTGGAGAGCGAGGCCAACAAGCTGTCGCGCATGGAGGAGAACCTGCATCACCGCATCGTCGGCCAGGAGGACGCCGTGCGCGCCGTGGCCGACGCCATCCGCCGCAACCGCGCCGGCATCAACTCAGCCCACCGGCCCATCGGCTCCTTCCTCTTCCTCGGCCCCACCGGGGTCGGCAAGACCGAGCTGGCCAAGGCCCTGGCGCAGTTTCTCCTGGACGACGAGACCCGCATCGTCCGGCTCGACATGTCCGAATACATGGAGCGTCACGAGGTCTCCAAGATGATCGGCGCCCCGCCCGGCTACATCGGCTATGGCGAGGGCGGCCAGCTCACCGAAAAGGTGCGGCGCAACCCCTACTCCGTGGTACTGCTGGACGAGGTGGAAAAGGCCCACCCCGACGTCTTCAACATGCTGTTGCAGATCCTGGAGGACGGCCGCCTGACCGACGCCCAGGGGCATACCGTCTCCTTCCGCAACACCATCCTCATCGGCACCTCCAACCTGGGCACCGAGACCCTCTCGCCGGAGAACCGCCCCATCGGCTTCGTCCACTCCGCCACCCCCGACTACCGCGAGGCCCGGACCCTGGTCATGCACGAGGTGAAGAAGTTCTTCAAACCCGAGTTCCTGAACCGGCTGGACGACATCATCGTCTTCCACTATCTGGAGCGGGAGCACGTGGAGGCCATCGCCCGCATGTACATCGACGAACTCGCCCGGCGCATGAACCAACGCCAGATCAGCCTGGAGATTGATGAAGCGGTGATCCAAAAGCTGGCCAAGGACGGCTTCGAACCCGCCTACGGCGCCCGCCCCCTCCGCCGCGAGGTGGAGCGCCAAGTGGAAAACCCCCTGGCCATGATGATGGTGCGCGGCGAATGCAAGGAGGGCGACAAAGTGCGGTTGCGGGTGGAAGAGGGGGAGATTCGGTTCGGGGTGGGGTAGAATCGGCAGTGCATCCACTGCTGGATGCCTTGGGGCTTTGATTTCAGGAGATCAAGAAACTGACAACCACAGGATTTAAACCTGCTCGCCCGCGCCTGTTGAACTTTTGGCTCATTGCGCGTAATTTTGCGGCGGCCTTCCTGCTTGCATTACTTGACGCCCTGACCAAAGGGCGTTCGAAGGGAACCATCATAAGAACGCCCAGCATCATTGCCCGGCCGGACCACAATATCTCCCGGGCCAATATCAGCAGAAGCGCCCTGCGGGTTCTCTATCAGTTGCGCGAGGCGGGATTCGACGCCTATCTGGTCGGCGGCGGGGTCAGGGATCTGCTGCTGGGCCGCGAACCCAAGGATTTCGACGTGGTCACCAACGCCCATCCCGAGCAGGTGAAGGATGTCTTTGGCCGCAACTGCCACTTGATCGGCCGCCGCTTCCGGCTGGCCCATGTCCGCTCCGGCCGCGATATCGTCGAGGTGGCCACCTTCCGCGCCATTCCCAACGAGTATGCCGTCGATCAGGAGACCGGCAACGGCATGCTCCTGCGCGACAACGTCTATGGCACCATCGAGGAGGACGCCCTGCGGCGCGACTTCACGGTCAACGCCCTCTATTACAATATTGCCGATTTCTCGGTGGTGGACTACGGCAGCGGCATGGCCGATCTGCGAGCCGGGATGCTGCGCCTGCTGGGTGATCCGGAAGTGCGCTTCCGTGAGGACCCAGTGCGCATGCTGCGGGCCGTGCGCTTCGCCGCCAAGCTCGGCTTCAACATCGACGCGGCGTCGGAACGGCTGATGCCGGGCATGGCGTCCCTGATGCAAGAGGTTCCTTCGGCCCGGCTGTTCGACGAATGCCTGAAGCTGTTCCACGGCGGGCAGGCGGTGGAAACCTTCGAAAAACTCCGCCACTACCGTCTGTTCGACTGGCTCTTCCCGGAGACGGAGCGCTGCCTGGGCGAAGAGGAGGAACATTTTCCCATCACCTTCGTCATCCACGGACTGGCCAATACGGACGCCCGCATCCAGGAAGACAAGCCGGTGACACCGGCCTTCCTGTTCGCCGTGCTCCTCTGGGAGCCGGTGCGCCGCTTGGCGGAAGAGTATGTGGAAAACGACGGGCTGGATGAGGTCCTCGCCTTGCAGCAGGCGGGGAGCGAGATCCTGACCCGCTCCCTGGAGCGGGTCGCCATCCCCAAACGCTACAGCCTCGATATGCGCGAGATCTGGCAGTTGCAGCCGCGCTTCGAGGGCCGCTCCGGCAAGCGCCCGCAACGGCTCCTCACCCACCCCCGCTTCCGCGCCGCCTATGATTTTCTGGTGTTGCGCGCCAGGGCAGGCGAGGCGGAACAGGAGCTGGCGGATTGGTGGACCCGCTTCCAGGCATCCGGCGAGGAAGTGCAGCGGACGATGATCATGCCGTCCGGCGAAGAGAGTGGCCGCCGCAAGCGCCGGAGGCGTTCGCGCGGCGGGAAAAAACAAACCCCTGTGACCTGAGCTGAGCCATGAGCAGTACAACGGCCTATGTCGGCCTCGGCAGTAATCTTGAACACCCCGAGACCCAGTTGCGAAGTGCCCTGGAGGCCTTGGCCAGCCACCCCCGCATCGAGGTGATGGCGAAGTCGAGTTTCTACCGCAATCCCCCCATGGGGCCGCAGGCCCAGCCCGATTTCCTCAACGCCGTGGTGCAGATCGAAACCGATCTGGGGCCAGAGGAGCTGTTCGATGTGTTGGTGGGGATCGAGAACGCCCATGGGCGGATGCGTCAAGTGGAGCGCTGGGGGCCGCGCACCCTGGATTTGGATCTGCTGGTCTACGATGAGGAGATCATCGAGACGGAGCGGCTCACCGTGCCTCATCCCGGCATCCCCGATCGATCCTTCGTCCTCAAGCCCCTGGCCGAGATCGCCCCGGAACTGGTGATTCCCGGCATGGGGTCGGTCCAGCATCTGCTGGAAGATTGCGATACCTATTGGATGGAAGCTATTAGTGACGGCGCCGGGTAGGGGCGGGTTTGAAACCTGCCCCCACACAGCCTCCCCGGGGCGCCTTGTCGCCTTTGCGACAATGTCACCGTCCGCTTCGAACACATCGGCGCCTGCTTCTTACTATCTTGTTGATAGTCCATTAATTATTCCCATGGCACAGCGCTTGCACCTCCCTTGAAAAAGGAGCGAGCCATGAGACAAGCAAAACCTGAAGTCATTATCAACGACACCACGTTGCGGGACGGGGAGCAGTCGGCCGGGGTCTCCTTCAGCCTGGAGGAAAAACTGGCGATTGCCCGCGCCCTGGACGAATTGGGTGTTCCCGAGCTGGAAGTGGGGATTCCGGCCATGGGCGAGGAGGAGCGGCAGTCGATCAAGGCCGTCTCCCAAGTCGTCCGGAACGCCAGGCTGATGGTCTGGTGCCGCATGCGGAGCCAGGACATCGCCCAGTGCCGTGGCCTGGGCGTGCAGAGCCTCGACCTCTCCATGCCGCTGTCGGACCAACAGATCCACAACAAGCTGGGCCGTTCCCGCGACTGGGTACTGGCCCGGATCGGCCGGCATGTGGGCGAGGCCCTGGAGCTGGGGTTCGATGTCTGCATCGGCGGCGAGGACGCCTCCCGCGCCGACCCCGAGTTTCTTTGGCGGGTGGTGGAGGCGGCGGAACTGGCTGGGGCGCGGCGCTTCCGTTTTGCCGATACCCTGGGCGTCATGGAGCCTTTCCAAGTCTTTGAGACCATCCGCGACCTGCGGGCCATGAGCGATCTGGAGATCGAGATGCACGCCCATGACGACCTGGGTCTGGCGACGGCCAATACCCTGGCCGCCATTCGCGGCGGGGCGACCCATGTCAACACCACGGTCCATGGCCTCGGCGAGCGCGCCGGCAACGCCCCCCTGGAAGAGGTGGTGATGGGCCTGCGCCGCTTCTTCGATCAGGGGCAGGGGATCGACATGGCAAACTATTCCACGGTCTCCCGTCTGGTGGAGCGGGCCTCGGGCCGCAGCGTCGGCTGGCAGAAGAGCCTGGTCGGGACCGGTGTCTTCACCCACGAGGCCGGCACCCATGTGGACGGCATGATGAAGGACCGCCGCAACTATCAGGGGGTCGATCCCCTGGAACTGGGGCGCGATCACCATTTTGTCCTGGGAAAGCACTCCGGCAGCCATGCCGTCATCCACGCCTATGCCGGCATGGGTCTGACCCTGAATCGCCGCCAGGCCGAGTCCCTGTTGCAGCGGGTCCGCCGCTATGCCGTGCGCCACAAGCGTCCGCCGGAGGAGCAGGATCTGCGCGGTTTCTACCGGGAAATCAATGGGGAGGGCCTGGAATGGATGCGTCAATGAACCAAAGCAACTTTGATCTGGAACTGGAAGAACTCAGCAGCGCGGAGGATTTCCTCGACTACTTCGGCGTCGATTACGATCCGGCGGTGGTGCGGGTCAACCGGCTGCACATCCTGCAACGCTTCCACGACTATCTCGCCGGGGTGGAAGCCATGCCGGAGGACGAAGCCGGACGGCGCCGGGTCCATGCCGACCGGCTGCGCGGGGCCTATGAGGATTTCGTCAAATCCGATGCCCGCACCGAAAAGGTATTCCGGGTCTTCCGCCTGCACGAACCGGTCCGGGTCATGGTCCCGCTGCCGGATCTCAACAAGGGGGTTATGAGTGCGCCCCCGGTTTGAATACGGCGAGGCGGTGCGGGTGATCCGCAACCTGCGCAACGACGGGACCTACCCCGGCGCCCCCACCGGCCGGCTGCTCGTCCGGCGCGGCAGCGTCGGCTATGTGCGGGATGTGGGGACCTTCTTGCAGGATCAACTGATCTACTCGGTGGATTTCATCGATCAGGGTAAGGTCGTGGGCTGCCGCGAGCAGGAGTTGCAACCCGCCGAAGACCCCTGGGTTCCCAACCGCTTCGAATTCAGGGACAGGGTGACGCCGAGGCTTCCCCTCGCCATCCAGGGTGAAATCATCGCCCGGCCCGGCGACGCGGGCGAGATCGAAAAGCTGCTGCACGACTACCCCGGCGGGCCGGCCTACCATGTCTATTTCAGCGGCCGCACCCTGCTGGCGCCGGAGAGCGCCCTCGAATTTCTGCATCCCAGCGAGGAGGCTGGTGAGACATGGACCTAATTTCCTCATTTAACCGCAAAGAACGCGAAGAAACGCGAAGGAATTCATTGGCTTGCTTAGGTTCCGCCCCTGACCAGGAAGGTGGGGGCACAGACAAAAAACCGTCGGGAGCGGATTTTCGAGCCAGCCCCGGAGGGGTGAGGCGCATGGATGCGCCGAACAAAAAACCGTCGGGAGCGGATTTTCGCGCCAGCCCCGGAGGGGTGAGGCACAGGGATGCGCCGAACAAAAAACCGTCGGGAGCGGATTTTCGCGCCAGCCCCGAAGGGGTGAGGCACAGGGATGCGCCGAACAAATGCATCGGATGGGTTTCCTTAGCGTTCTTTGCGTCCTTTGCGGTTGAAAAGAGGTTTCTAGGATGAACAGCACCCCCGAATTCAGCTACCACCTGCTGCGCAACGCCCTGGAGAGTTACCGCAAGAACCTGTCTCAACTCAGTCCCGAGGAGCTTGGCCAGGTCCAGCGCAAGGCCCGCAAGAGTTACGAGCTGGAATCCTTGGTGCTGGCCTCGCCCGAGGCCAAAGGGGTGACGATCGGGGAGGAGATGCTGGACCGCTCCCTGGCCCAGGTCGCCGGCCGCTATGCCAGCCCCGAAGAGTTCGCCCAGGACCTGGAGACCAACGGTCTCGACGAGGAAGGGCTGCGCCGGGCACTCCGCCGCGAACTGGTCTTCGACTGCGTGATGCAAAAGGTGGCGGCCCAAAGCGCAGCCGTCAGCGACATCGACCTGCGCCTCTTCCACGAGATGCACCGCGACCGGTTCATCACCCCCGAGCGGCGGGTGGCGCGCCATATTCTGATCACCCTCAACCCCGGCTATCCCGAAAACAGCCGCGAGGCAGCGTTCGCCCGTATGGAACGCCTGACGGAAAAACTGAGCGGACGGACCAACCGTTTCGCCGATTTTGCCCGGCGCCACTCCGAATGCCCCACCGCCATGGAGGGCGGCAAGCTGGGGGAGGTGAAACAGGGGCAGCTCTACCCCGAGCTGGACAGGGCCTTGTTCCAGATGGCGGAGGGGGATATCAGCCCCATCATCGAAACCGAGATAGGCTTCCACATCCTGCTCTGCGAAAGGATCAAGCCGGGCAAACCCATTCCCTTGTCCAAGGTGGAAGCGCGCATCCGCGAGATCCTGGAACAAAACCGCCGCCGCAATTGCCAGAAGGCGTGGATCGCGAGGCTGAGCGCCCCCTCTTTTTGTGCTCCAGTTCCCCCCAAACGCCCCTCTACTCGGCTACTATCCCAGGGTGATTAATCAACGGAGATGGGCTTGTGGCAAAGTTGCACCAGATGAACGTGCAATTCGTATCCCAGGAAGATCGGCTGATACTCCGGGTGCGGATGGATGACGACAGCGAGATTCATGCCTGGTTGACGCGCCGTTATACCCGGCTGCTGCTCGGCGTCTTGAACAAGCTCCTCGATCAGGAACAAGGCAAGGCCGATCCCGTTCCGGTCCAGGCCGCCATGAAGTCCTTCCAGCGGGATGCCGCACTGATCGGCGCCGACTTCGGCACCGTCTACGACAGATCCGCCACCCAACACCCCCTCGGCGAGGCCCCGGTGTTGCTCTCCTCCATCAAATACCAGCGGATCGACAGGGGGATGATCCTGCTCACCCTGGGCCTGCCCGACGGCAAGACCATCGGTTTCCAATTGGACCGCAAACTGCTCCATGTGCTGGTCAAATTGCTGGAAGAGGGGGCAAAGAGCGCCGATTGGGACCTGGCCGCGATCTCCCATTCGGAGCTGGAAGCCTTGGAAAGGCCTACGCTTAGGACCTTTCACTAGCCAACCTTGCCCCGCAATCCTAAGTTAGCCCAACAGGGAGATGTCATCCTCCTCGGATCATCGCCCTGGTTTGCAGAAAAGGTGCCCGTGAGTTGGCCGCGTTAAGTCGTTCATACTTCCAGCGGCTCCTTTGGCTGTTGTTCTGCGTTCTGCTTGGCCTTGGCATCGGGATTGTGGGGCTTCGACTGACCGGAGAACCGGAGTGGTTTTTGGCATTGCCGGGGGTGATGGCGGTTGGCTGGTTCATTTTTGCCAATCCGGCGGAGTGTCTATTGCCGCCTGGGCCGGGGAGAAAGGAGGACTCCTGATCGTGAGGAAGCCCAAGCGCAATAGCCGCAGGCGCTTTGTGCCGGGTTACGCGGTGAGCATCACCCCTCCAAGTTGTGAATCGCGGGCAGGCATCGGTCAGTTACAATCAAGTTGGAAAGATGG
Source organism: Gammaproteobacteria bacterium RIFOXYD12_FULL_61_37 (assembly GCA_001801995.1). GTDB lineage: Bacteria > Pseudomonadota > Gammaproteobacteria > Chromatiales > Chromatiaceae > YD12-FULL-61-37. Next base: position 97,456 of record MGZB01000041.1, read on the forward strand.
CCGCGCGCCGCATAGTTGTGAATCGCGGGCAGGCATCGGTCAGTTACAATCGCTGTCGGCAAACGCTTTCAGCATAGCCCGTTGTGAATCGCGGGCAGGCATCGGTCAGTTACAATCAGCGCTTGTGCGTGGTATGGGAGATTGCTGTTGTGAATCGCGGGCAGGCATCGGTCAGTTACAATCATAGAGGGAAGACGCTTCATCGCCATCTGGTTGTGAATCGCGGGCAGGCATCGGTCAGTTACAATCTTCAAGGTCAAGACCACCTGCGCCACAACGTTGTGAATCGCGGGCAGGCATCGGTCAGTTACAATGAAAGGCGCGATCTGGTCGTAGATGGCATCGTTGTGAATCGCGGGCAGGCATCGGTCAGTTACAATCGCTGAATCGATTTGCTCTTGCTGTTCTTGGTTGTGAATCGCGGGCAGGCATCGGTCAGTTACAATCGGGCAGTGGCGGCAGGTGGTGACCATCGAGTTGTGAATCGCGGGCAGGCATCGGTCAGTTACAATCGGCCGGGGGGCTGCCCGCCATCGAGCCTCGTTGTGAATCGCGGGCAGGCATCGGTCAGTTACAATCGTTCATCTGCCGCACCACCTGGGCGCGCAGTTGTGAATCGCGGGCAGGCATCGGTCAGTTACAATTTACCTCCCCATTTGCTGTTTTTAGCATAGGTTGTGAATCGCGGGCAGGCATCGGTCAGTTACAATCCATTCCCATGACGGGCTCCGAGACCCACCGTTGTGAATCGCGGGCAGGCATCGGTCAGTTACAATCAGGACGTTGTCATCCAGTTGCAGCAGGTAGTTGTGAATCGCGGGCAGGCATCGGTCAGTTACAATGAGTTGACAAAAGGCAAGGAGCAAGCCGCAGTTGTGAATCGCGGGCAGGCATCGGTCAGTTACAATGACTTGGGTTGCATCCGCTCGCGTAGCATCGTTGTGAATCGCGGGCAGGCATCGGTCAGTTACAATATCACTAAAGGGTTCTTGGTTAAAGAGTTCGTTGTGAATCGCGGGCAGGCATCGGTCAGTTACAATCATAAGTTCGACGAGATGACGAACGGGCTGTTGTGAATCGCGGGCAGGCATCGGTCAGTTACAATGCGCCTCAATGTTTTCTCCTTTCAGGTCAAGTTGTGAATCGCGGGCAGGCATCGGTCAGTTACAATCCGAATACTGAAGCCCGCTATCAACGAAGTGTTGTGAATCGCGGGCAGGCATCGGTCAGTTACAATCTCGCGCTGCCGCTCAATCTCGCGTTCTGCGTTGTGAATCGCGGGCAGGCATCGGTCAGTTACAATGGGCAGAGGAAGCGGCGCGGGCAGAGGAAGGTTGTGAATCGCGGGCAGGCATCGGTCAGTTACAATGTGAACGGGTACGGGTACGGGAACGGGTACGTTGTGAATCGCGGGCAGGCATCGGTCAGTTACAATCGCCTTTCCCCAACCTTCTGTTCTTGAAGCACTAATCCCGCCAGGGCCAATCAGAAAAAGCTGATTTGCTCTGGCGGGGCCTCTGTCGCGGCGCGTATTTCGCCGTGGAATACCTGCATCCTTTCGAACTGGCGCTCGGTTATGGTCAGGATTCGCACCTCGCCATCCGGCGGCAGATTCGCCCGTACCCGTCCGGCATGGACCAGGGCATTCTCCTCGCTGGCGGCGTGGCGGGCATAAACCGAGTACTGGAGCATCAGGAAGCCGTCATCCAGGAGGAAGCGGCGAAAATCCGTATAGCAGTGGCGCGCCTCGGGGGTGTCCACCGGCAGGTCGAAAAGAACGAAAATCCACATGGAACGAAACCCTCCGTACATCATGGCACTGGGATCTCCAGGACTTTACCCTTACCCAGAGCCACAGCCACGAGGCTGGCGGTGTAGGCACTCAGGGCGGCAAAGAGGCTCGTTTGCCGTCCTCCCAGCCTTAATTCCGCTTCCAGCATCCGCAATAGTTCATGCTTGAGTCCGGGGTTCAGTTCGGGCACCCCGCCCATTTTCTGGTCTAGTTGCCGGACATGGCGGTCCACCAGGGGTCGTAGGGGTTCCATCAAATCGTCCGCCAGCCGGAAATCGTCGTATTGATTGTGGTGGTGAAGGCCGACTGCCGGATGGAGCCCCGACCCGACGAGGGCACGCGCCACGGCGGAACGCAGCAGGGCATAGCCAAAGTTGAGCGCCCCATTGATAGCCTGGCTCGAATCCCCGCGCCGGAAACTGTTTCCAAACAAAGCGGGCCAGTAGTGCTGGGCGGCCTGGGCCTCCAGATTGTCCGGGTCGCCGCTTCGAACCCGCTTCACCATTCCCCGCAGGTGGGAGGCGGATTCGGGGAAATCTGCTTCCAGGTTCAGCGCCTGGGCATTGATCTTGGCCTGAATCAGGGTTTGCCACAGGCGTTTGCGGGTGGGCAGCCCGATATTGACCTGGGCTTCGAGAATGCGGGCATGGAGGCTATGACCGCTCAGGGGTAGCAACAGGGCGGCGGGGAGATGGCGCCCATCGCTCACGATCACCACCGCGCCTGCCTCCTGGCAGGCCGAGAGCACGGCCTGGGTCAGGACGATGGCAGGGTGGTCCAGCATCAACACCCCTAGATCCTCAAAGGGGACCTGTCCCACCCGTTGCCCATCCCGCATAACCACAAGTTGCCGGTGAGCGCGGTGGAGGTAGGTTCCGTTTTCCACCACCAGGATGCGTTTAATCATGGAGTTCCAGCACCTCGCCGACGGCGGTGACCAGGACTTTCTGGAAACCGGGCATAACGGCAAGCTTCGGAACACTTGTTGTTACCTTCATGTCCTCATCATCCAGCGTTGCGGCTAGATGGGAACGGAGAGTGACCCGATTGTTGGTAGCCTCGATCTTCTGAACACGAAAATAGGCCACTTGGCCTCCCTCCCCCAGCCGGACCATGTCGTTGATGCAGAGGGAGATGATGAACTCCCATTCCGGCCCATGGTCGCGCTGGATCACGGGTTCCCCACCTCGCCTTGCCCGCTCCGTCGCCTCCTTGGTGGTGAGATAGACCGGTTCTATCTTGCCGGTTGCGCGGTGGCGCAGAATTTCCACATGGTGATTGCTGCCGGTTTTGTGGTGCTTGTAGGCCCTGCCTGCCCGGTCGCTGATCGAAAAGGTGCCCTTTTCCGAGACCTGTTTGGCCCGGATGCGCACCCGTTTGATGGGAGTGTGCCCGTCCTTGTGATAGCACTGGATGCCCTCGGCAAAGGCCCGTTTGGGGTCGTTGCCGTGGTGTTCCAGATGGGCCTTCACCAATTCCTGGAGCGAGGGGTCGTAGATCGCCTCGATGTCTCCGAGTTTGAAGTCCTTATTCAGTGTCTTGCGGTAAACGAAACCGACATGGGGGATATGGCCGTAGGCTGTTTCCTCATGCAAGGCCCCGGTCAGCTTGCGATTAGTGGCATGTGATACGACGATTCCGGCCAAGGTCTGTGCCAAGTCGGCCTGATACCCCTGCCAGGGCGGATCGATATAGAAACCGCGCTGGCTTGGGGCATGGCCCCGCTGATGGGCTATACGCGCAAGGCGCTGATAGAGTGAACGGCTCGTTACGGCGATAACTGCCGCGTCCAACGCATGGTGCCGGTGGTCGCCGCGCTCCTTCTGACCATCGTCCTCACCAAGTAACCGATTCAGCCCCCAATGATGGCGCAACATGGCGGTGGTCCCGCCCTTGGTTACCTGCACATTGGTGCAAACGGCAGCCAGATACTCCTTGGCGAGCTTGGCGATATAGCGAGTGTCGTTCAGTTGGCGCTGAATGAATTGGTCCACGAAATCCGAACCCTGTTCAAGAAACCGCTTACGCTTGGCCATGGGAAAATACCGGGCACACTGAAGAATTTGCTCGTAGCGCGCCGGATCACCGCCATAGGCCTCCCAGGGGGTCCGGTTACCCTTCTGCATCCGGTTCTCCTCCGTCATGCAGAGAGTCTTGTTCATGTAGGAATCATCCAGGCAACGGGAATAGGGGATGATGTGCTCCACGTCCACTTCGGGGCTGAAGAGGGTGGAGAGCCCAATCTCCCGGCCGGTGTAGGGGCATAGCCCTTTGGACTCTTCCCACAGCCGGTATTTGATCAAGTCGTCGCGGGAAGGCTGGCCTAAGCCAAGCTCTGCCAGGGCCGCTTCGGCCTTGCGGTTGAGCCTTTGGTTTTCCCGGTTCTGTTTCTCCAGACGCTCCTTGTCGCGCTTGGCGAGCTTGAGATCGCGAGCCAGCTCGACGCGCACCACGTCAGGCCGCCCGAAGCGGTGGATCAAGGCATTGATGACCCGCCGCAGTTCGTGTAGTGCCTTATCGACTACGGGATTGCGGGGATCTGGTGGTTCACCAAGCCTTTCTTGCAGGTCGCGTTGCCCTGTTTCATAGCCATAGCCAACCTGTTGACGTGCTTCGGAGTAGCGATGGCCTGCCCCCATATGGGGCAGAAGCTTGCGAATGGCCTTGAGGGAGAGGCTGGCGTAGCCGGGTTCCAGTTCCAGGGTGGCAAGACGAAAGGCGGTTTCGCGGTCGAAGCCCCAATGCTCGCGCAATCGGCGATAAAGCCCTGCGGAGTCCTCGATGGTGATGAGATCCTCGATGAGCAGGTCGCGCTTATCGCCCAGTTCGTCGAACCAGCCTTGCAGGATGGCATGCAGGCTTGCCAGGGTTTGCAGTCCTTTGAGACCGGTCTCGGCCTTGGCACCGGTTTCCAGGTTGAATTTTTCCCCTTGGTGCAGCCCAAGCTTCTTGCGGACGGCGTTCCAAGTCATGGACTTCTGCTGTTCTAGGGCATTCAACAGAATGGCCCGCTCGGTATCGCGCAGCCGGCGCAGCTCGCCGGTGCGGGGGTCGAGGATTTCCAGGTTGTTGAGGTCTTGCAGGAGCCGGAACCGTTGCGCTTCGGGCCAGGCGCGGGCCGCCTTACGGCGGCTGGGTTCAAGACTGCATTTGCCCAATGAGGCGCGGTTGGATTTCAGGGGGCGCTGAAAGAAGATGACAGTGTGGACCTGTACCTTCAACTCGTCGCTGAGTTCGGGATGAAACCGGGCCTGAACCATCCAAAGCCGCTCGAACTCCTCTTCCAGCATGGCCCGTTCGGTGTGGCGGCACCGCTTGCGTTCCTCTTTAGCCAGGCCCGCCAGATACTCGCCCAGGGTACGCGATCCGGCGGCGGACATGGCCTGGCGCAGTTCGCCAATTTCCTTGCGGATGATGCCTTCCTCTGCGTCCCCAGTTTTGGGGGCAGCATCCTCTGCCTCGATCAGATCGGCCAGTTCATCCAGTTTGTTCAAATGGCCGTATCGGGTCTTGCGATTACTGAGAAAGCCCCGGCGCGCACCCAACTGAAACAGCACTCGACCAAATTCGTGCAGACCGAGGGGAAGATTCAACCCCTTGGCCCGGAGCTGGTAGGGGTCGCCCAGGGTGGTGAACGCAGCTTCCCGCTGTACGGGATCAGTAACCCCTCCCGGCAGCAGCCCATGCTTCAGCAGCAGATTCTGCAACCGTTGCTTGCGCCGTGCCCGCCGCGCCAATACGCGCCTGGCGAGCCGGGCTTGACGGCGTTTGTGGTTTTTCGGGGTGCGGGTCTTGGCTTCCACCGCCTCCTGAAAAATACGCACCCCCGCAGCCTTGAGAGATTGAGGTAACCCGTTTTCATTCTCTTCCACCAGCGCCCAACCGATGGAGTTGGTCCCCACGTCGATTCCGATCACATTCCGGTTCTTCATCTTTCCGCTCCCATCCAGTATCCTTGAACACGTTGTAACTGACCGATGCCTGTCTTGCATTCATAACAAGAAGCTGAATGCTTCGCAGGATACCCCGCAAGGGTAAACCCCAAGCCTCCGCCTTGGCGGGGGCTTTTTTATGAGGATAACAAATGGGCAGGCTCAGAGATTGAGCCTGTGTTCTATCTGCCTTCCACCGATGGGCAGGGCCTACGGGCCTTTGCCCCCCTTCATTGCTGGAGCATCCCCTTTAGCCGATAGAGAGTCTCCAGGGCCTTCTTGGGGGTCATGTCGTCAGGGTCTATCGCTTGGAGAGCGTCCATGGCGGGGTGGGCGGGGGGCGGGGATACTTCGGGTTCCGGGTCGAAGAGGGAGAGCTGGTTCATGACTTGGTCGGCGTGTTTGCGCGCCGCCGCTTCCAGTTCCCGCAGGCGAATCCGCGCCCGTTTGATCACCGCCGGTGGCACGCCGGCCAGTTGGGCCACTTGCAGGCCGTAGCTCTGGTTGGCGGGGCCATCCTTGACGGCGTGCATGAAGATGATCGAATCCCCGTGCTCCACCGCGTCCAGGTGGACGTTGGCGATGCCGGGGTGTTCCTCGGGCATTGTGGTCAGCTCGAAGTAGTGGGTGGCGAAGAGGGTGAAGGCCTTGATGCGGGTCGCCAGCTCGACGGCGCAGGCCCAGGCCAGGGAGAGGCCGTCGAAGGTGCTGGTGCCGCGGCCGATCTCGTCCATCAGGATCAGGGACCTTTCGCTGGCGTTGTGGAGGATGTTGGCGGTCTCTTCCATCTCGACCATGAAGGTGGACCGGCCGCCGGCCAGGTCGTCGGAGGCGCCGATGCGGGAGAAGATGCGGTCCACCGGGCCGATCTCGGCGGCGGTGGCGGGGACGAAGCCGCCGGCGCAGGCCATGAGTACGATGAGGGCGGTCTGGCGCATGAAGGTGGATTTGCCGCCCATGTTGGGGCCGGTGACGACGAGCATGCGCCGCTCGTCGTTGAGCAGGACGCCGTTGGCGACGAAGGGCTGGTCGCTGACCTGTTCCACCACCGGGTGGCGGCCGCCCTCGATGCGGATGCCGGGGGTTTCGGACATGACCGGCTGGCAGAGGTCCAGCCGCTCGGCCCGCTCCGCCAGGTTGCAGAGCACATCCAGCTCGGCCAGCCCCTCGGCGCTGGCTTGCAGGGCCGGGATGCCGGGGAGCAGCAGCTCCAGCAGCGCCTCGTAGAGATGCTTCTCCCGCGCCAGGGACCTTTCCCTGGCGGAGAGGACCTGGTCCTCGAACCTTTTCAGCTCCGGGGTGATGTAGCGTTCGGCGCCCTTGAGGGTCTGACGCCGCGTGTAGTCGTCCGGCACCCGCTCCGCGTGGACGCGCCCCAGCTCGATGTAGTAGCCGTGGACCCGGTTGTAGCCGACCTTCAGGGTCGAGATGCCGGTGCGCTCCCGCTCGCGCCGTTCCAGGTCGATGAGGAACTGGTCGGCGTTCTCGGAGAGATCCCGCAGCCGGTCCAGCTCGCTGTCATAGCCGGGGGCGATGACGCCGCCGTCGCGGATCAGCATGGGCGGGGCCTCGATGACGGCCCGGCGCAGCAGCGCGACGGTTTCCGGTTGCTCGGCGATCTCGCCGGCGAGGCGTTGCAGCAGGGGCGAACCGTAGGCCACCATCCCCTGGCGCAGGGCGGGCAGCAGGGCGAGGGAGTCGCGCAGGGTCGAGAGGTCGCGGGGCCGGGCCGATTTCAGCGCCACCCGCGCCAGGATGCGCTCGATGTCGCCGATGCCCTTCAATTGGTCATGGAGGGGTTCGAATCCGCGCATTTCCAGCAGCTCGGCGATGGCCTGGTGGCGTTCGCGGATGGGGCCGAGGGCGCGCAGGGGCCGGTTGAGCCAGCGCCGCAACAGGCGGCTGCCCATGGCGGTGGCGGTGCGGTCCAGCACCCCGGCCAGGCTGTGGCGGACCTGGCCGCTCATCGCCTGGTCGATCTCCAGGTTGCGGCGGGTGGCGGCGTCGATGATGACCCCGTCGCCCCGCTGCTCCACCGCCAGACCGCGCAGGTGGGGCAGGGCGGTGCGCTGGGTGTCCTGGACGTATTGCAGCAGACAGCCGGCGGCGCGGACGGCCAGGGGCATGCCCTCGCAACCGAAGCCGCCCAGGTCCTTGACCCCGAACTGGCCGGTCAACAACCGCCGCGCCGAATCCAGCTCGAAGTGCCAGGGCGGGCGGCGGGTGGTGGCGCCCCGCCTTTGCAGCCGGGGGAAGAGGCTGCTCTCGTCGCTGAGCAGGAGTTCGGCGGGGCGCAGCCGTTCCAGCTCACTCTCCAGGGCCTCCAGCCCCTTCAGCTCCTGCACCCGGAAGCGCCCGCCCGTCAGGTCCAGGGTGGCAAGACCGTAGTGGTGCTCCGGCGCCTCGCACAGGGCCGCCAGCAGGTTGTCCCGGCGTTCCTCCAACAGGGCCTCGTCCGTCACCGTCCCCGGCGTGACGATACGCATGACCTTGCGCTCCACCGGGCCTTTCGAAGTCGCCGGATCGCCGATCTGCTCACAGATCGCCACCGACTCGCCCAATTTGACCAGCTTCGCCAGATAACCCTCGGCCGCGTGATAGGGCACCCCCGCCATGGGGATCGGCTGCCCCGCCGACTGCCCGCGCTTGGTCAGGGTGATGCCCAGTAACAGCGCCGCCCGCTCCGCGTCACCGTAGAACAGCTCGTAGAAATCGCCCATGCGATAGAACAGCAGCTTGTCCGGATGCTCCGCCTTGTGGCGGAGGTACTGCTGCATCATGGGGGTGTGGGCGGAGGGGGAGGCTGGGTCGGTCATGGGGCTATTGTACTGTGCCGGGTCCTTTGACGTCGCTGGCTGGCTGGTGGGTTGGGTGTTGGCGGCAAACGGACAGGGAGCTGTAACTTGGCAAGCATGCTGAGATGGCTGGTCCGGTAAAGGGTTCTGCGCACCGTAGCCCGACCTGCTTACTGGAGTTAATCGAGTCCTTGCGGCATGCTGCAAAAGGAACTCAAGGCGGTTGCTGCCGATTGGGCGGGTTACGCCGGTGATCTGATCAAAATGACTAACAGCCCCTATCACCGGCTTCGGGCTGGCGGTTACCGGGCGATACTGGAGGTGCGGGAGGGAGAGCTGCTGTTGCTGGTGTTGAAGATTGGCCCGAGGGGAGACCTGTACAAATGAGTGCGCAGATTATCGAACAGAGTGGCAAGCCTGAATATGCCGTGGTGCCCTGGGATGAGTGGCAGGCCATCATGGAACGACTGGAGGAGCTGCAAGACATCGTGGACGCTGATGCCGCCAAAGCCGCCATCAGGGGGGGCGAGGAGACCTTCCCCGCCGAGCTGGTTGACCGCTTGTTGAGCGGGGAAAACAAAGTCAGGGTATGGCGCGAATATCGCGGCCTGACGGCGGCCCGGCTGGCGGAACTGGCAGGGGTAACTCCGGCGGCGATCTCGCAGATCGAGAGCGGCAAGCGGGGACTATCGGTCGATTTGCTCAAAAAACTCGCCGAGGCACTGCGCCTGGATCTGGATGATTTGGTGGGTTGAGCTGGCGGTAACCTAAACGGCCCGTTGTTTCATACTGGCGGGCTTCTCCGCAGCCTCTTCAAAGGCCTCTCGCAGTGCCGGAACGCTATCGGCATGGAAGCTGACAATGTCGCGGTCGTCAAATTCGATGCGGGCCGCGCAGCAGATTGCAGATTTGCCAGATCAAACCAGCAAGTTGGCGGTGGGTTTGGGTGTTCATGGCTGTGTGTTCTTGCTGTTTGCCGCCGGAAGGGATTGGCGTTGGTGTAGTGTAACCCGAGAGATGCCCTCGCCCTGCCTGCCCCCTGCTGTCTTGCCGAGGTGTATTAATTTCTCATGTCAGGGACTCGAAGCCCACCCCGCCATCAGTCCGGTGATGGCCAGGTGGTGCTTGCGGATGGGGCCAATTGAGCCGGTGCCGCAACAAGCCATTACTGGTTCAACACACCGCTCCCCCGTGGCAGCTATACTCGGCAGGACTCCACTCTACGCCTGTTCGCATGAGCATCTCCATCCTGCTGGTCGAAGACGACCGTCCCATCGCTGATAACGTGATCCTCGCCCTCGCGCGGGACAACATGGCTTGCCGGCATGTGACGCTGGTGGCCGAGGCCCTGGCATTGCTGCGCCAGGGCGGTTTCGATCTGGCGATCCTCGATGTGGGCCTGCCCGACGGCAACGGTTTCGACCTCTGCCGCGCCCTGCGCGGGTTTTCGGACATCCCGGTGATTTTCCTCACTGCCCGCGCCGACGAGATAGACCGGGTCGTCGGTCTGGAGATCGGCGCCGACGACTATGTGCTCAAGCCTTTCAGCCCGCGCGAGCTGGCCGCGCGGGTGAGAACCATCCTGCGCCGTGCCCGCGTGGCTGCGCCCGATACCCCAGCCACACCCGCCGCCGCGCCTGCGTTCATCGATATCGATGCCGAGCGCGCCCGCGTACTCTGCCTCGGCCAGCCGCTCGACCTGAGCCGCACCGAATACTTGATGCTGAAGGCGATGGCCGCGCGGCCGGAGAAGGTGTTCAGCCGCGCCGAGCTGATGGACGCCGCCGGTCTCGCCGAGGCCAGCCTGGAACGCTCGGTCGATACCCATATCAAGGGCCTGCGCGCCAAGCTCACGGTGCTGGCCCCGCGGCACGACCCCATCCGCACCCATCGCGGCCTCGGCTACAGCCTGGCGCGCGAGCCATGAACTTCTTCGTCCGTTTTTTCGCCGGCTATGTGCTGGTCACCGTGGTGGCCGTGCTGCTGGCGATGAAGCTGTTCACCGGGCTGTTTCTGCCCGGCGTGCGCCAGTCGGCGGAGGAGACGCTGTTGCAGACCGCCAACCTGCTGGCGGAGATGGCGGGAAGGGAGCAGGCCAACGCCGCGCCGGGCGATGCCGGGGTGGCCGGTATCGAGGCAGTATTCCGCGCCTACGAAAAGCGGCGTTTCGCGGCCAACATCTACGGCGTCATCAAGGACGACCCCAATCTGCGGATCTATGTCACCGACGCCGGTGGGCGCCTGGTGTTCGACAGCCGGGGGCAGGACATCGGCAAGGATTACTCCCGTTGGCACGACGTGAGTCTCACCCTCCGGGGCCAGTACGGCGCCCGTGCCACGCAGGAGGACGCGGCCGATCCCCTGAGCAGCATGATGTATGTGGCGGCGCCCATCCTGCGTGACGGGCGCATTGCGGGGGTTCTCTCCGTGGGCAAGCCCGAGCGCGCTTTCCAGGGCTTCATCGACCTCGCCCATGCCGGCGCCTGGCAATCCGCGCTCTGGCTGTTCGCGCTGTCACTGCTGCTGGCGCTCGGCTTCTCCTACTGGATGACCCGCGACCTGCGCCGCCTGGTCGATTACGCCAATGAGGTTGCCGAAGGCACACGCGAGCATATCCCCATCGAAGGCCGTAGCGAACTGCGCCGGCTGGCCGTGGCGCTGGAACACCTGCGCGCCGAATTGGACGGCAAGGCCCATGTGGAGAAGGTCTCGCAACTGCTCGCCCATGAACTGAAAAGCCCGCTCGCCGCCGTGCGCGGCGCGGTCGAGTTGTTGCAGGACGAGACCGGCGACGACCAGCGCGCGCGCCTTTTGACCAACATCGCCGCCGAGACCGGGCGTCTGCACCGCATCATCGAGGGCGTGCTCAACCTCGCCCGTGTCGAGAACCGCGGTCGGTTGGACGATGTGGAGGAGATCGACCTCGCCGGGCTCGTCCGCGATCTGCTCGACACCCGCGCCGGCCGGCTCGCCGCCAGGGGCCTTGCCGTCGTGACCCTGCTCGAATCGCTGCATGTGCAGGGCAACCGTTTCCTGCTGCGCCAGGCAGTGGCCAATCTGCTCGACAATGCCATCGACTTCAGTCCCCCAGGCGGTGGTATCGATCTCCGCCTCGATGAAGAAGGGGGGCTCGCCCGCCTCAGCATCCGCGACCGTGGCCCCGGCATTCCCGATTACGCCCGGTCGCGCCTGTTCGAACGCTTCTACTCCACCCCCCGCCCCGGCAGCGGGGAGCGTGGCACCGGTCTCGGCCTCAACCTCGTGCGCGAAGTCGCCCGGCTGCATGGCGGCGGCATTGAACTCGCCAACCACCCCGAGGGTGGGGCGCGGGCCTGTTTCAGTCTGCCGGTGTCAGATCCCCTCGCAATCCACACGAAAATCCCATAGAAGCCCCACGATAACCCCACAGGCGTTGCATAAGCTCGTTCCACCACCAACCAGAACGAGGGGTATTTGCCATGAAACGCTTAGTATTTTTCCTTTTCGCCTGCTTCAGTCTGATGACGCCACCCGCCTTCGCGGCGGAATGCGACGGCTGCGACCGCAGCCTGGCGCCTCGGCTGTGGATACCGGACGGCGATCCCGCCGTGGACCGCCTGCCGCTGAAATCGAGCCACGCGGAGATCCGCATCAACGGCCCCATCGCCGAGGTCGAGGTGACGCAACGCTACGGCAACGCCGGAACGCGCGCCCTCAATGCCCGTTATGTCTTTCCCGGCTCCACCCGCGCGGCGGTGCATGGGCTGACGATGAAGATCGGGGACCGCTTGGTGCGCGCCCAGATCAAGGAGAAGGCCGAGGCCGCGCGCGTCTTCGAGGCGGGCAAGCGCGAGGGCAAGCGTGCGGCGCTGCTGGAACAGCAACGGCCCAATGTGTTCTCGATGGACGTGGCCAACATCATGCCCGGCGACGAGGTCGAGCTGACGCTGCGCTACAGCGAGCTGCTGGTGCCGGAAGAGGGGGTCTACGAGCTGGTCTATCCGACGGTGGTTGGGCCGCGCTATGGCGCAGATCCGCTACGGATCGAAGACGATGCGAAGTGGATCGCCAATCCCTACGCGGCGGACGACGCCAAGGGCGGCAACCCGGCGGCGACCGCCACCGGCATCCGTGTCGCGCTGTCGAGCCCGGTCCCGGTGCGGGATTTGCACTCGGTGCAACACAAGGTCGATACCCGGTGGGAGAGCGACAAATCCGCCCAGGTGACCCTGGACCCCTCCGAGACCCAGGCCGGCAACCGTGACTTCGTGCTGCGCTTCCGCCTCGCGGGCGAGCAGATCCTCTCGGGTCTGATGACCTATCGCCAGGGTGACGAGAACTACTTCCTGATGATGGCCCAGCCGCCCCGGCGCGTGGTGGCCCAGCAGGTGATGCGGCGCGAGTATCTGTTCGTGGTCGATGTCTCCGGCTCCATGCACGGCTTCCCCCTCGATACCGCGCGCCACCTGATGGGCGAGCTGCTGGGCGCCCTCAAGCCGCAGGAGTCGTTCAACATCCTCTTCTTCTCCGGCGGCTCGCGGGTGCTGTCGCCCGAACCCCTGCCGGCCACGCCGGACAACGTGCAACGCGCACTTGCCATGATGCAGGGCATCGATGGCGGCGGCGGCACCGAGCTGTTGCCCGCCCTGCAACGCGCCTTTGCCATGCCGCGCACGGCGGACCTCGCTCGCAGCCTGGTGGTGGTGACCGACGGCTTCATCGGCGCCGAACGCGAGGCCTACGATCTGATCCGCGCCGAGCGCAACCGCAGCAACCTGTTCGCCTTCGGCATCGGCAGCTCGGTCAACCGCCATTTGCTGGAGGGCATGGCCCATGCCGGCGCGGGCGAACCCTTCATCGTGACCTCGCCCGCCGAGGCGACCGAGGCGGGTGCGCGCTTCCGCCGTTACATCCAGTCGCCGCTGCTCGGCAGGATCGCGATCCATGGCGATGGCGTGGAACTCTATGACCTGGAGCCGGCGGAGATCCCGGTGATGCTGGCGGAGCGCCCCATCGTCGTGTTCGGCAAATATCGCGGCGAGGGCAAGTCCGCCGGCCTGGAGATCACCGGCCAGGCGGCTTCCGGCGAATACCGCACTCGCCTGCCGCTCGTGCAGGGCCAAGGTGAGGGGCGTACCGAACTGCTGCCCGCGCCACCGCCTGATGCGCATCGCGGACCTGCAAGGCACGGACGCGGAGGCCAATCGTGACGAGATCGTCCGCCTGGGGCTTGCCCATTCGATATTGACATCCCACACCTCCTTCGTCGCGGTGGACGAGGTGGTGGTCAATCCGAAGGGCGAGGGCCAAGAGGTGCAGCAGCCGTTGCCCCTGCCGCAGGGCGTCTCGGAACTGGCGCTCGCCCCCAGGCAGGTGCCGGAGCCGGAACTCTACTGGCTCGTCGCGCTGATGGCGCTGGTCAGTCTGATGCGGAAGCTCCGCCATGCCTGCCGCTGAGCAAGGGCCGTCCCTCGCAACGCAAGCCCGCGCCGAGCGGGCTTGCCCCCGCCGCTGGGGCGAGTGGGGCCTAATCGCCCTGCTCGCACTGGCCCTGAAGCAGCTCTACGGCATGGCGGACGCAACGGAACTGCAATGGCTGCTGTGGCCGCTGGCGCGGCTGCTGGAGGTGGTGAGCGATCTCAGGTTCCAGCCGCTGCCGACCGGAGACTGGCTGGATGCCGGGCAGGGCATCCTCATCGTCAAGGCCTGCGCCGGCGGTAATTTCCTGCTCATCTCCTGGCTCGCCTGGCTGTGGCGCGGGCGGGCGTTGCCGCTGCGCCCGGCCAGGCTGCTCGGCGCGTTCGCCGCAGCCTGGGCGGCGACGCTGGCCGCCAACGCCCTGCGTATCCTGCTGATCCTGCATGCGGAGGACGGGCTTGCCCGGCTCGGCGGCCTGTCGCAGGGGGACAGCCACCGCCTGATCGGCATCGCGGTCTATTTCCTCTGTCTGTGGATACAGCTCGCTGGCAGCGCCAGTGCGCGCGTGCCCCTGGCCGTCGCGGCCGCGGCGCTTTATCTCGGCGTCACGCTGCTGCTGCCCGCGTTACGCGCCTGGGCGCTCGGCCTCGCGCCGCTCGACACGATCCATGTCCTGTGGACGGCGGCGGTCCCGCTCGCCGTGGCGCTGGTCAGCGGTCTGTGGCGGGCTTATCGACCCGGTGATCATCCAAGCTCGTAGTGCTTCTCGATGGCCTCCAGGATTTCCCAGGTGCAGGAGAGGCCGGCGGGGAAGGTGACCAGGTCGCCGCGTTTGAATTCCTGGGGCTGGCCGCCGTCGGGGGTGACGATGACGCGGCCTTTGAGGATGTAGCAGGTTTCTTTATCGCTGTAGGTCCAGGGGAAGGTGGAGACCTCCTTTTTCCAGATGGGCCAGTCGTAGACCCCCAGCACTTCGAGTTTGACGGGGGCGGGTTTGTGCTCACAGAGGATTTCGTTCATGGGGACCGGGCCTGGGGTTGTTGCGACGGGGCTCAAGTTTATCCCATATGCGGGATGCATCGCGCGGCGCTGGCTGGCTGGTGGAATCGGATGGGGCTCTCTTGGGTGTTCAAGGGTATAGTTCCGGGTCTTGATGTGCTGAGGGTTTCGAGAAGCGATGAAAAAGCAGAATGAAGCGGGGCAGGGCGAGCGTGTTCAGAAGATCCTTGCCAATGCCGGTTGGGGCAGCCGCCGGGAGTTGGAGCGGCTGATCGCCGACGGGCAGATCCAGCTCAATGACCGCCAGGTTCAACTGGGTGACCGGGCCAAGCCGGGGGACAAGCTGCGCTGGGGACGGCGGGTATTCGAGGTCCGGGACGAGGCCAGGACGCAAGGCCCTTTGCGGGTGATTGCCTATTACAAGCCCGAGGGGGAACTGGTCACCCGCAAGGACCCGGAAGGTCGCAAGACGGTTTTTAGTGGCCTGCCATCGCTACGGAAGGGCCGCTGGATAGCGGTCGGACGGCTCGATATCAACAGTTCGGGCCTGCTGTTGTTCACTACCCGCGGTGAGTTGGCCAACAAGCTGATGCATCCCTCGCTCCAGGTGGAACGCGAGTACGCGGTGCGCGTCCTCGGCGAGGTGACGCCTGAGATGCTGCATACCCTGACCCATGGCGTCACCCTGGAGGATGGCCCGGCCCGCTTCGAGGAGATCACCGAATCGGGCGGCACCGGCGCCAACCGCTGGTTCCATGTGGTGCTGGTGGAGGGACGCAACCGCGAGGTGCGGCGCATGTGGGAGGCGGTCGGCGCCAAGGTGAACCGGCTGATCCGGGTGCGCTACGGGCCTATCCTGCTGGGAGCCTACCCGCGCATGGGCCAGTGGCGCGAGCTGGACAAGGAGGAGATCCATGCCTTGCAACGGATGGTTTCTGGTCAGGCTTTAGGCTTGAGGTCTGAAACCTAAGACTCGTAGCCCGGATGGAACGCAGTGGAATCCGGGTGCATCGCTGACTCCAACTCATGAATCCCCTGATCCTGCCCCCCGAACGACTGCTGGCCCTCTTCGAGCGGATGCTTGCGGCCTATGGTCCCCAGCACTGGTGGCCGGCCGAGAGCCCCTTTGAGGTGATGGTCGGCGCGGTGCTCACCCAGAACACTGCCTGGGGCAATGTGGAAAAGGCCATCGTCAACCTCAAGGGGGCGGGTCTGCTCGATCCCGTTGCCCTGGCCGATGCCGATCCTTCCCAGGTCGCCGGGGCCATCCGCCCGGCTGGCTATTTCAACGTCAAGACCCGCCGCTTGCAGTCCTTCTGCCGCTTCCTGATCGAGCGCGGCGGCGAGGCCGCCCTGGCTGCATTGGATACCCCGCATCTGCGCCACGAGCTGCTGGCAGTCCACGGTGTCGGCCCGGAGACCGCCGACGACATGCTGCTCTACGCCTTCCAACGTCCGGTTTTCGTGATCGACGCCTACACCCGGCGGCTTTTGAGCCGCAACGGCCTGATCGGCGGGGAAGAAGGCTACGAGACCTTGCGCCACGGCTTCGAATCAGCCCTGCCCCCGGACGTGCAACTGTTCAACGAGTACCACGCCCTCATCGTGCGCCACGCCAAGGAGTCCTGCCGCAAAAAGCCCCAGTGCAGCTGTTGCTGTCTGCGCCGGGACTGTCCTGCAGCCGGGTAGTCTGGCGGATCGAGGCTTCGCCCCAGATTATTTCCGGTGTTTCCAGGTATAGGTTGACTGATCGAAGTACCAATCACCGGAGCCGGTATTGTTATCGACCGGCCCCTGTGGCGGTTTTCCGCCGGGGGTATAGGTCCCTGTTTGTGGGCCCTGGGGGCCACTTTGGTTGCTATAGGGGTCTATCTTCCGGACCGTACCGCCCACGGGCTTGGTATAGGCATTCGGGATGGTTGGTTCTCCCGTCCCTTGAGCCGACACGGGCGTGCCTTCGATCACCAGAGTCAGTGCAACAAGGGAAACTGAAAAACAGAGGAAATCTCTTACAGTTATTCTGTTCATACACTTTGACCTGTTGTTGTGAGAGGTGCAGAAATCCCACCCCATTCCTCTCAAGCATAGCAGCGATATTTGGCGAGGTCGGGGTGCGGATTCCAGTAGGGACTAATGGTGCTAGAATGCCGCCCCCATGCGCCTCTCCGAATTCCGATACGAACTTCCCGATGAATTGATCGCCCAGTACCCCACCGAACGGCGGGGGGCGAGCCGTCTTCTCTATTTGGATGGAAAACGGATCGAAGACCGGCTCTTCCCGGACATCGAGGGCCTGCTCCGGCCCAGTGATTTGCTGGTACTGAACAATACCCGTGTGATGCGGGCACGTTTTCACGGCCGCAAGGAGACCGGCGGGGCTGTGGAGGTGCTGTTGGAACGGCTGCTGCCGGACGGGGCCGCCCTGGCCCAGGTGCGCGCCAGCAAGCCGCCCAAGCCGGGTTCCCGGCTCTTTATCGGCGAGACGCAGGTGCTCTCAAGAAACACGCCGGGTCGCCCCAAGTGTTTCTTGCCCCTTGAGGGGTCAAAAACGGAGCGCAGCGGAGTTTTTGGGGGTGTGAAAACGAGCGACACGCAGGGCCGCCCCAAGTGTTTCTTGTCCCTTGAGGGGTCAAAAACGGAGCGCAGCGGAGTTTTTGGGGGTGTGCTCGTAGAGGGGCGCGAGGGGGATTTCTTCCGTCTGCGCCCCGAACAGGGCGATTGGCGCGAACTGATGACCGGTTTCGGCCATGTGCCCCTGCCGCCCTACATCCGGCGCACGGATGGGGCCTTCGACGAATCCCGCTACCAGACCGTCTTTGCCAGTCGCGAAGGTGCTGTGGCGGCCCCCACCGCCGGGCTCCACTTCGAGCGGGATCTGCTGGAACGGCTGAGGGGGAAGGGTGTCGAGACGGCGGAAGTAACCCTGCATGTGGGGGCCGGTACCTTCCAGCCGGTGCGGGTAGAGCAAATCCACGAGCATCGGATGCACGCCGAATGGGTGGAGGTGAGCGAGACGGTCTGCGCCCAGGTGGCGGCGGCGCGGGAACGGGGCGGGCGGGTGATCGCCGTCGGCACGACTTGTGTCAGAAGCCTGGAGACGGCCGCCGCCAGCGGCGAGCTGCAACCCTATTGCGGCGAGACAAGGATCTTTATCACACCGGGCTACCCGTTTCGGGTGGTCGATGCCCTGATCACCAATTTCCATTTGCCGGAATCGACCCTGCTGATGCTGGTCTGCGCCTTTGCAGGCTACGAAGAAGCCATGGCGGCCTACCGCCACGCTGTGGAACAGCGTTACCGCTTCTTCAGCTACGGCGATGCCATGTTCATCGCCCAGCGGGCGAATCCGGCGTTCGAGGGGAAATAATCGGGGCAAAAAAAAGCGCGGCAGGGGAACCGCGCTTAACCACCAGAGGAGGAAGATGACTGACGATTAAGGAGGAGTGCATCAGTCGTTAATAATCTTCTAATATATGAATTTTCTTGTCAACACTCACCAGAAACTTATGACCCATGAGATTTGATCTCCTGCACAGCATCGGCCATGCCCGCCGGGGCCGGCTCCACTTCGATCGCGGCCTGGTGGAGACGCCCGCCTTCATGCCGGTCGGCACCTACGGCACGGTCAAGGCCATGACCCCGGAAGAGCTGCGGGAGTCGGGCGCCCAGATCGTCCTGGGCAACACCTTCCATCTGATGCTGCGGCCGGGCACGGAGATCATCGCCCGCCTGGGCGACCTGCACGGCTTCATGCACTGGGATGGCCCCATCCTCACCGACTCCGGCGGTTTCCAGGTCTTCAGCCTGGGGGATCTGCGCAAGATCACCGAGCAAGGCGTCACCTTCCGGTCGCCCATCGACGGGGCCAAGGTCTTCCTGGGGCCGGAGGAGTCCATGCGGGTCCAGCGCGAGCTGGGCTCGGACATCGTCATGATCTTCGACGAATGCACCCCCTATCCGGCCACCCCGGCGGAGGCGCGCGCCTCCATGGAACTCTCCCTGCGCTGGGCCGAACGGAGCCGGATCGCCCACGGCGACAATCCCGCGGCACTGTTCGGCATCGTCCAGGGCGGCATGTACCCGGAACTGCGGCAGGAGTCACTGCAAGGGCTGGTGGAGATCGGCTTCGACGGTTACGCCATCGGCGGCCTCTCGGTCGGAGAACCGGCCGAGGAGCGCCACAGGGTGCTCGACTTCCTCAGCGACCGCATGCCGGTGGACCGTCCCCGATACCTCATGGGCGTGGGCAAGCCCGAAGACATCGTCGAAGCCGTGCTGCGCGGCATCGACATGTTCGACTGCGTCATCCCCACCCGCAACGCCCGCAACGGCCACCTCTTCACCCACGAAGGCGTGGTGCGCATCCGCAACGCCCGCCACCGCGACGACCCCGGCCCCCTCGATCCCCACTGCGACTGCTATACCTGCCGCCACTACAGCCGTGCCTACCTCCACCACCTGGACAAGTGCAACGAGATCCTCGGCGCCCGGCTCAACAGCATCCACAATCTCCATTACTACCAGGCCCTGATGCGGGGGTTGAGAGAGGCCATCGAGCAGGGACGGCTCGACGGCTTCGTCAGGGAGTTTTACGGCATGCGGGGCGGGGACTCAGTTCCGTAAACGCGGTGTACGGCGTAAATGTAGTCAGTTCTAACCTCACCGCACGCTACTGTCCCGCCTGATGAAGATCGTTCCCAGGCTCCAGCGTGGGAACGCATCCCCGGACGCTCCAGTGTCCCGTCACCACGGGGCATCCGCTGCGGCTGTCCATGGAGATCGGCCAATTAATCGGCCAAATTTAGTGGATATACCTGCGTATTTGCTGTAGTAAGGCTTGATTACAGAAACAATAGATCGGCCAACAGCATGTCCAATGAAAGCGTCCAGCGGATTGAGCCCGCTCGTCTCGAAGAGGTTCCTGGAGCCGTGAGCGATGCCGTTGCCGAGCTTGTGACTGCGGCGACGAAACTCGGACACGCCTTAAACACGCGCACAGCGAGCAATCTCGCCGGACTTGTGCGGATCATGAACACCTACTACAGCAATCTGATTGAAGGCCATAACACACGACCGAGAGATATAGAGCGTGCGCTGGCCGGTGAATTCGATCAGGACGCAGACCGGCGCGATCTTCAGCGTGA
>MGZB01000042.1 GCA_001801995.1 Gammaproteobacteria bacterium RIFOXYD12_FULL_61_37
TGGCGTCACTCACCCGAGGCAGGAGCCTTGTGCGGGAATGCCGCTCGCAGGGATCTGTGCGGGGGGCAGGGGGTAACCTCTGTCCCTACCGCGACCTGATCGGGATGACAAAAATGTCATTCAGGCGTCATCTTGCCGTTGGGAATGACGGGCCATACTCCCTTTGTCTTGAACAAGGAGCCGCAAAAGAAACCCTCCATCCGGACGGTTGTTTTCCTGTCGATGCTGGCGCCAGTTGCCTGGGCGGAGCCGCCGTTGCCGACGCTGACGGTGTATAAAAGCCCGAGTTGCGGTTGTTGCGGGAAATGGATCGAACACATGAAGGCCAGCGGTTTTCCGGTCGTCACCCACGACACCGAAAACGTGGCCTCCCACAAGGTCCGACTGGGTGTGCCTGCGGCTATGGGTTCATGCCACACCGCCGAAGTCGTCGGCTATTTGGTCGAGGGCCATGTGCCCGCCGCCGATGTGAAACGGCTGCTCGCGGAAAGGCCGCGAGCGCGGGGCCTCGTCTCGCCCGGAATGCCCGCGAGCGCCCCCGGCATGGACGATCCGCGCAGAATTCCCTACGAGGTTCTTCTGGTTGGCTACGATGGGCAAAGTGCCACTTACGCGCGTCATTGATATCCCGCCCGGTCTTCTTTGACGCGCCTCCACACCGATGAGGACAAAGGAGGCCGCAATGAGTCACGCTGGACACGCCCACTCGCCGCAGGGTCAGACGAGTCATGCACAGGCGTCGATACCGGACCTGGACCCGGTATGCGGCATGAGGGTCAAGACGGATTCTCCGCATGAGGCGCGGCGCGGGGGGCGCGTAATCCACTTTTGTAGCGCCAACTGCCTGGCCAGGTTCGAGGCCGATCCCGATCGCTACCTGGCGCCGCCACCCGAGGAAGCCCTTCCGACGGGCGGGGAATATACCTGCCCGATGCATCCGGAAGTGCGGCAGACCGGCCCCGGCACCTGCCCGAAGTGCGGCATGGCCCTGGAGCCGTTACTGCCCGAACGGGAGGAGGGCGAGAATCCCGAGCTTGGCGATTTCCGCCGCCGCTTCTGGCGGACCTTGCCGCTCACCGTTCTGGTCACCTTGATCCCCATGTCGGGGGGAATGTTCGATGGGCTGCTGGGGACGGCCCGCCCCTGGGTGGAGCTGGCGCTTGGCACGCCTGTCGTCCTCTGGGCTGGCTGGCCGTTTTTCGTGCGCGGCGTGCAATCGGTGCGAAACCGCAGCCCGAACATGTGGACCCTGATCGGGCTGGGTACGGGCGCGGCCTATCTCTACAGCCTGGTGGCCACGGTGCTCCCTGGCATCTTTCCCCCTTCCTTCCGCGTGGCCGGTCATGTGGCCCTCTATTTCGAGGCATCGGCGGTGATTATTTCGCTCACGCTGCTTGGGCAGGTGCTGGAACTCAGGGCGCGTTCGGAGACCGGGGCCGCAATCAAGTCCCTGCTCGGTCTCGCGCCGAAAACGGCGCGGCGTTTCCGTGACGACGACAGCGAAGAGGATATTCCGCTCACCCAGGTGCATCCCGGCGACCGCCTTCGCGTGCGGCCGGGCGAGAAGGTTCCTGTGGATGGTGTCGTTCTTTCCGGAGACAGCGCGGTGGACGAGTCCATGCTGACCGGCGAGCCGATTCCGGTAGGCAAGCGCCCAGGCGACAGACTTATCGGCGCCACGCTCAATACCACCGGCGCCCTGGTGATGCGGGCCGAGAAGGTCGGCGCGCAGACGGTGCTCGCGCAGATTGTGCAGATGGTTGCCTTTGCGCAACGTTCGCGCGCGCCCATGCAGCGCATGGCAGACCGGGTCGCGGGCTGGTTCGTGCCCGCCGTCGTGGCCATCGCACTGGCCACGCTGGCCGGCTGGGGGCTGTTCGGTCCGCAGCCGAGCTGGGCCTACGGTCTCATCAACGCGGTGGCTGTGCTGATCATCGCCTGTCCCTGCGCGCTCGGGCTGGCGACGCCGATGTCGGTGATGGTCGCCACCGGCAAGGCGGCGACCCATGGTGTGCTGTTCCGCGATGCAGCGGCGATCGAACATCTGTGCAAGGTGGACACCCTCATCGTGGACAAGACCGGCACCCTCACCGAGGGCAAACCCGCCTTCCACGCTGTGGTGGCGGTGGCCGGCGGCAGCGAAGATGATGTCTTGAGGCTTGCCGCCAGTCTCGATCAGGGCAGCGAGCACCCTCTGGCGCAGACCATTGTCGCCGAGGCGCGGCGGCGCGAATTTCGGCTTGACACCCCGGAGCGATTCGAATCTGCCTCGGGTATCGGCGTGAGCGGCATTGTCGATGGTCAGGCG
Source organism: Gammaproteobacteria bacterium RIFOXYD12_FULL_61_37 (assembly GCA_001801995.1). GTDB lineage: Bacteria > Pseudomonadota > Gammaproteobacteria > Chromatiales > Chromatiaceae > YD12-FULL-61-37. The sequence goes on from MGZB01000042.1 coordinate 2,309, forward strand.
GTGGCACTGGGCAACAGCTTGCTGATGGAAGAAAACGGCATCGATTGGCATCCGTTGGAGGTGCAGGCCGAAGCCCTGCGTCAGGAAGGCGCCAGCGTTGTGTTTCTCGCCGTGGCCGGCAAGGCGGCCGGTCTCGTTGCGGTGTCCGATCCCATCAAGCGCTCCACGCCGGAAGCGCTGGCGATGCTAAGGGCCAGTGGTCTGTCGGTCATCATGGCCACCGGCGATGGTCTCACTACCGCCCGCGCCGTGGGTCGCAAGCTCGGTATCGAGGAGGTATGGGGCGAGGTCAAGCCGCAAGACAAGGACGAATTGGTCGCCCGGCTCCAGGCACAAGGCCGTATCGTCGCCATGGTCGGCGACGGCATCAATGATGCGCCGGCGCTGGCGCGTGCCAACGTCGGCATCGCCATGGGCACGGGTACCGATGTGGCGATGAACAGCGCGCAGGTCACGCTCGTCAAGGGCGACCTGCGAGGCATCGCCAGCGCCCGCCGACTTTCGCACGCCACCCTGCGCAACATGCGCCAGAATCTGATGTTCGCCTTTCTCTACAACGCCCTGGGCGTGCCCATTGCCGCCGGGGTGCTCTATCCCTTCTTCGGCCTGCTGCTATCCCCGCTCATCGCGGCGCTGGCGATGAGCTTCAGTTCCGTCTCGGTCGTCACCAACGCCTTGAGGCTTCGAAGAGCGGGCATTTGATTGTAAAAAGCACCTGGAAATCCCATTTCTGTCCTTCGCCCCTCAAACCTAAGCCGGACGAGCCGGCTTAGATTTAAAAGGCGTTGTGTAACACGAGTTTCGCGTTAAAACTCGTTCCTGATCCGCTTATATCCCCTCACCAGCTCCCGATTGGCCTGGGCGACACTTTCCGAGAAGCTGGCCTGGTCAGGGGTGACGGGCTGGATGCCGGCCAGTTCCGAGTCGGAATGGATGTTGCTGGTGGAGGGGATGTGGAAGCCCGGCGGGACGGTGCAGCCTTCCACCACGGAGTTGTGGCGCACCACTGAACCTTCCCCCAGGGTGCAGTTGAACAGCACCGAATTGAAGCCGACGAAGACGTTGTCGCCCACCCGGCAGGGGCCATGGACGATGGAGCGATGGGCGATGGATGTCCCTCTCCCGATCATGACCTCGCTGCCTTCCTTGCAGTGGATTACCACCCCGTCCTGGATGTTGGAACCCGCGCCGATGCGGATGGGTTCCATGTCACCGTAGTTTGTGTCACCGTAGTTTAGACTTCATGGCGCATATCTGTTCCGAGGAAAGCCATTGAATCTCCTGCCGCGCACACCGCCGACTATTTTCGCCGTCGTCTGCCTGTTGCTGATCATCCTGACGGCGATGGCGATCGGTTATGTGCAGTCGAATTTCTTTCGCGACGCGGTTATCCAGCGCGAGGCGGTGATCGTGCGCGATCTCGCCACCGCCATCGCCGCGCGGAATCTTCGTGCCGAAGACCTTGAACACCACGGTGAGGCGGCGGCTCTGATCAATCTTCAGCAACGCTTCGGCATCCTGAGCGACCTGACCGGGGTGGTGCGCATCAAGGTGTTCAATGCGGACCATGTGGTGGTCTGGTCGGACGTCGCGTCGCTGATCGGCCTCCGGTTGGCGAAGGACAAGTACCTGTCGCGAGCCATCGCCGGCGGAGTGGCTGCGGTGTTCAATCCGGACAAGCGTGCGTCCCATGCGGATGAATCCCTGCCCGACCTGCCGCTGATCGAGTTTTACGTGCCCTTCTCGGTGGTGAAACTGGGCAGCGCGGGTGAGAAGGTCTATGGCGCGCTGTCGCTCTACCGTTCTGCGGAGGACCTGACGGCCACGCTGGAGCGCGGCCTGTGGCTGCTCTGGCTGGTCAAGGGCGCTGGCGGCGCGATCCTGTTCGCGGCGATCTTCTGGCTGTTCAATGCGGTCTACCGGCGCCAGCGCGAGGCGGAACACCGGTTCCACAAGCTCTCCAGCGAGCACGCCCGCATCGTGCAGATGGAGAAGCTTTCGGCGATGGGACAGATGGTCGGCGAGATAGCCCATCAGTTCAACAATCCGCTGGTCGGCGTCATCAACCTGACGCAACGCGCCGAACGCCAGGTTGACGACCCGGCGCGCGTAAGGGAATTGCTCGGCGAAATCCGCAAGGCCGGCGAGCATTGCAGCGCCTATGTGCAGCGCATGTTGCGTTTCACCCAGGCCGCGCGCATGGAACCGCAGGCGGTGGTGTTGGATGCCCTGGTGCGCGAAACGGTGGCGTTCTTTCGCCAAACCGTCGGCGCCGCACCGGAAGCCGTCTACGCAACGACGGCTAATACAGCCGAAACCATGGTCGAAGCCGATCCGGTGCTGCTGCGTCACGCCCTGTTCAACCTGATCCAGAACGCGGCCCAGGCCGATCCGTGCGGGCCGGTGACGGTCGCCCTCGACGCGGCAATGTGCGAAGGCATCGCCGGTTGGCAACTGTCGGTGGCTGACCGGGGGCCGGGCATCGCGCCGGAAGCGGCGGCGCGGCTGTTCACGCCTTTCTTCAGCACGCGGCCGGGCGGCACCGGGCTGGGGCTATCGGTCGCCCGCCACATCACCGTGCGGCATGGCGGCGAGCTGTGGGCGGAGGACAATCCCGGCGGCGGCGCGCGTTTCGTCCTCTGGCTGCCGGCACCGGAAAACGGGACATGAAAGCGAAAATACTGCTCGTTGATGACGACCCCTCCACCCAATACCTGTTCAAGGACTTGCTGCGCGACCGTGCGGTCGACCTGCGCATCGCGGACAATCTTGCCCAGGCGCGCGTAGCCTTCCGCCAGGCGGATTTCAACCTGATCGTACTCGATCAGCGGCTGCCGGACGGCAACGGTCTCGACCTGTTCGCCGAACTGCGGCGCGAGCGTCCGCGCCAGGTCGCTATCCTCATCACCGGTTATGCAGAGATAAAGGATGCCGTCCGGGCGGTGCGCGAGGGGCTGTTCGACTATCTGACCAAGCCTTTCGAGAATCCGGAAGAACTGGATGCTGTCATCGTGCGCGCTCTCGAACTGGATCGCGCCTACCGCGAGATCAGCGAGCTGCGCGCCACCCTGGATGCCCGGCGTGATGGCCCGGCCATCATCGGTCGCTCGTCCGCCATCCATGGGTTGCTGACGCAGGTACGGCAGGTAGCGCCGCTCGACACCTCGGTGCTGATCGAAGGCGAAAGCGGCACGGGCAAGGAACTGGTGGCCCAACTGATCCACGCCCTGAGCTCGAGAGCCAAAGGTTCGCTGCTCGAAGTCAATTGCGGCGCGTTGTCCGAAACCCTGCTGGAAAGCAGCCTGTTCGGCTTTGAGAAGGGCGCCTTCACCGGCGCCGCCCGCGCCACCACCGGCGTCATCGAGGAGGCGGACGGCGGTACGCTGTTCCTCGACGAAATCGCCGACATGAGTCCCAAGCTCCAGGCCAGCCTGCTGCGCGTCCTGCAGGAGCGCAGGTTCGTCCGCCTGGGCGGCACGGCGTCGCGCATGAGCGATTTCCGTCTGGTCTGCGCCACTAATAAGCCGCTGGAGGAGGAGGTGCGTGCCGGCCGCTTCCGTCCCGATCTCTATTACCGCATCAATGTCATCGCCCTGCGCATCCCGCCGTTGCGGGAACGGACGGAGGATGTGATGCCCCTGGCGATGTTTTTCCTTGACCGCTTCAACCGCAAGTTCGGACGCGAGGCCGGCCCCTTCACGCCCGAGGCCGCCATCGCCCTGGAAACGGCCCCCTGGCCGGGCAACGTGCGCCAGTTGCAGCATCTGATTGAGCGTGTGGTGGCGGTCAAGTCCGGTGGACATGTCACGTCGGACGACCTCGGCAACCTCGGCGCTCCGTCGCCGCTGTCCGCCGTATCTCTGCCAGCGTACCGCCAGGCGCGCGATGCCTTCGACCGCGAATATTTCGTCCGGTTGATGGCCGAAGCGGGGGGCAATGTTTCCGAAGCCGCCCGCCTTTCCGGCCTCGCGCGCCAGAATCTCTACCCGCACCTGAAACGCCACGGGCTTGTCACGGACGCATGACGACTGTCATGTGTCCGTGACAGCACGGCAAGGAGGCCGGGCTTTGCCTCTGTGCGCCATCCATATGATTTTCGCCTGAAAAAATCAAAACAGGCCATCTGGCATGCAGCCTGCCCTTCCTTTCTCTGTCACGGGATCGCCCCGTTTACCAGAGGAACAACCATGCAAAAGAAGATCATCGCAGCGAGCTTGGCCGTCGCCATCGCCGGTCCCGCCCTGGCGGCCGATCCAGCCACTCTCAAATGGGTCAGCGTACCCAGGACCCAGATCACGCTGTTCTACCCTGGCCAATCCACCCAGGAATGGATGACGAGTGCCGCGCACAGGGCTGGCGCCACAGGGGTGAATGAGGGTAAAAACTGTCAGGAATGCCATGCTGATGAAGAGGCCGATATCGGCAAGACCATCGTCAGCGGCGAGAAGCTGGAGCCCACACCCATCCCCGGCAAGCCAGGCTCCATCAAGGTCACGGTACAGGCGGCCTACGACGAGGAGTATTTCTACCTCCGCGCGAGTTGGCCGACCAACCTGAAGGAGGCCGGCGTTTTCCACGATTACAAGGGCTTGAAGGACGGCAAATGGACGACCTACGGTAGCAACCGAACCAACAAGGATGTGAAGTCAGGTGCGGCCAAGGTCTCCTACGAGGACCGCTTCAACTTCATGCTCGGCGACAACAAGGGCAGCGTGGCCAATTTCGCGAACCAGGGTTGTTGGGTCACCTGTCACAACTCCATGCGCGATACGCCCAACGAGCCGACCAAGGACCAGGTTCAGGCGCATCCGGTGCTGGGCAAGGACGGCATGAAGAAGAGCGACATCCGCAAGTATCTGGCCGAGACCCGCACCGAGACGAACGACGTCGGCGGCTGGGACAAGCTGAAGGACAAGTCCGCGCTCGACGACCTGATGGCCAAGGGTACCTTCCTCGACCTCTGGCAGGCCCGCGCCTACCGTTCCCTGCCGGTGGGTAAGGCCGACGATTCCTACGTCTTCCAGTACCGTAACTTCGACTCGGGCAAGAAGCCCTTCGATAGCAACTGGGACGGCGAGAAGAAGCAGCCCAAGTTCATGTTCGACCCGGCCAAGAATAAGGGCGCAGTGGCGCTCACGCAGGCACAGTTCCGCGACCCGATGGCGCCGAAGCTGGACAACACCAACAGCGTTCCCTTCGACCCGGCCAAGGTCAAGGACGGTGACATCCTGCCCGGCTTCATCCTCAACACCAAGACCGACGGCTCTGCTGACGACCTGAACGCCAGCGGCACCTGGGCCAACGGGGTGTGGACCATGACCTTCTGGCGCAAGCTGAACACCGGGCAAAAGGACGACGTAGCACTTGCAGTGGGGCAGGCTTACCCGATTGGTCTGGCGGTGCATGACGACAATGTCACCACGCGGTTCCACTATGTGAGCCTGCCGCTCAAACTCTCGCTCGGCACGAAGGAGGGACACATCAATGCCGTCGAACTCAAGTGAGGAGTTGAAAGTCGCGCGCGCCCGTCGGTTATGGGATGCATTACACGACTTTTTCAAGAGCCCGCTGAACGGCGTACTGGCCCTTTTTGGCACGGTGGTGGTGCTGGGGCTTTCCTTCGTCGCGGCGGAGGAACTCAACATCCGGGGCAACTCGACGGCTTTCTGCATCTCCTGCCACTCAATGAGTGCCTACGTGTATGAGGAGTTCAAGCAGTCGAAGCACTACACCAACGCCTCGGGCGCGCGGCCGGAATGTGGCCAATGCCACGTCGCCAAGCGCTTCTGGCCGGCCGTGTACGACCACATAATGGGCACCCACGACCTGATCGAGGAGTACAGCTACGACTGGTCGAAACCGGAGAACTTCGAGGCAAAACGCTCGGCCATGGCGGAGAAGGCGCGGTTGAAGATGTACAACGAGGACAGCCACACCTGCCGCGAGTGCCACAAGATGGAGGCCATCGCACCGGCCCGGAAGCGTGGCCAGCGCGCGCACGAGGACGCCATCAAGAAAGGCCGCACCAACTGCATCGCCTGCCATTACAACCTGGTGCATAAGGAGGCGCCGCTGACCGAAAAGTTCTCGCAGGCCATCAAGGGGTTTGGTGGATAGATCTGGCCGGTGCCGGGCGCGCTTGCGCCCGGCGTGTTTATGGGTGATTCCTCATTGGCAAACGTGCCATCATTCGAGCCATGGACTTCCTCATCATCTGCCTCGCCGCCCTGCTCGCCTCGGGCCTGACCCTGTTCTCTGGCTTCGGCCTGGGGACGATCCTGACACCGGTGTTCGCGCTGTTTTTTCCAATCCAGGCGGCCGTGGCCATGACGGCGGTCGTGCATCTGGCCAACAACCTCTTCAAGATCGGCCTCGTTGGTCGCGACGCCGACTGGCGTGTCGTGGCTCGCTTCGGCGTTCCCGCCGCGCTGGCGGCCATCGTCGGGGCAAGCCTGCTCGCACTCTTCGCCGAACTTCCTGCCCTCGCCGACTACCAACTCGCCGGGCACCCGCATGAGATCACGCCGGTCAAGGCCACCATCGGCCTCTTGATCGTCAGCTTCGCGCTGCTGGAGCTTTCGCCGCGCTTCGCGAAGCTTTCCTTTCCGCCGCGCTGGCTGCCCCTCGGCGGCCTGCTGTCGGGCTTTTTCGGGGGGCTTTCCGGCAACCAGGGCGCGCTGCGCTCGGCCTTTCTCATCAGGGCGGGGCTGTCGAAGGAAGCCTATGTCGGCACCGGCGCTGCCTGCACGGTTCTGGTCGATGCCGTCCGTTTGGCCGTCTATGGCGCTGCTTTTCACTCCGGTGGCTGGGCTGTGGTGCGTGGCGAAGATGCCGGCTTGGTCGCCGCCGCAGCGCTTTCTGCCTTCCTCGGCGCTTGGCTTGGCAAGCGGTTGCTGAAGAAGGTGACACTGCGCTTCGTCGAACTAGCGGTGGCCGTGCTGATGGTAACGATCGGCGGCGGCCTTGCTGCGGGGCTGATGTAGCGCGTAAAACCCGGCAGATCGTGCCGTAACGGCCTCATTTTAGCTCGGGCGGGGTAGTGTGCTCGGGGTGCCGGTAAGCCATCGCAGTTTACCGCCAACTTCCGGTGAGCTGGGAGCAGCAAGCGTTAAAACTCGTTCCTGATCCGCTTATATCCCCTCACCAGCTCCCGATTGGCCTGGGCGACGCTTTCCGAGAAGCTGGCCTGGTCGGGGGTGACGGGCTGGATGCTGGCCAGTTCTGAGTCCGAGCGGATGCTGCTGGTGGAGGGGATGTGGAAGCCCGGCGGGACGGTGCAGCCTTCCACCACGGAGTTGTGGCGCACCACCGAACCTTCCCCCAGGGTGCAGTTGAACAGCACCGAATTGAAGCCGACGAAGACGTTGTCGCCCACACGGCAGGGACCATGGACGATGGAGCGATGGGCGATGGATGTCCCTCTCCCGATCACCACCTCGCTGCCTTCCTTGCAGTGGATCACCACCCCGTCCTGGATGTTGGAACCCGCGCCGATGCGGATGGCTTGCATGCCGCCGTTTTCGTCCACCTCGTCGGCGCGGATCACGGCGTAGGGGCCGATAAAGACATTCTCCTCGACGATGATCTTGCCGCAGAGGATGGCGGTGGGATCGACAAAGGCGGTTTCGTGGACGACGGGGATGTCGCCGTTGGGATTGCGTCGGATCAAGAGAGAAGCTCCAGGTGGAATGGAAAGGCTCGGCGATTGAGGGGTATATGAGCCTCTGCTAAACTGATGCAATCTATCACATAGCAATTGCATTATGCAACATATGAGGTGAATCGCCCGCCATGAACAATCCGCTGTTGCTCCGCCTTTTCCCCTTTCTTGCCTGGTTTCCCATCGATTCCATCATCCTGCGCGGCGATCTCATGGCCGGCATCATCGGTGCTTTGGTGCTGGTGCCCAAGGCGATGGCCTATGCCCAGCTCTCCGGTCTGCCGATCTATTTCGGCCTCTATACCGCGTTCATACCGGCCATTCTGGGGGCGCTTTGGGGGTCTTCGCGGCAATTGCTGTCCGGGCCGGTCGCCATCGTCTCCCTGATGACGGCTGCCGCCGTTACGCCGCTGGCGGTCCCCTTTACCGAGGATTACATCGGGCTGGCGCTGCTGCTGACGCTGATGGTTGGCGTGATCCAGTTCGGGATGGGGGCCTTCAAGCTGGGCACCATCGTCAATTTCGTCTCCCATCCGGTCATCCTGGGCTTCATCAACGCGGCGGCGATCATCATCGCTCTTTCCCAGCTCGACATGCTGCTGGGCATCCCCAAGGGCCGCAGTGATTCGTTCCTCCAGGATATTTGGGAAATGATGGGCTATCTGCCCCAGACCCATCTGCCGACGCTGGCCATGTCCATTCTCGCGCTGGCGCTGATGCTCGGGCTCAAGAAGATCCCCTCGCTCGCCAAGCCCAGCGTGCTGATCACCGTGGTCATCACCATCCTCGTCAGTATCCTTGCCGGTTATGAACAGAAGGCCAAGGCCAGCCCCGGCCAGATCGCCGATCCCGCCGTGCGGGAGCTGGTGACGGGCTATGTCGATATCGACAAGCAGATCGCCGGGGTGATGACGCAGACCACGGCCAAGTCCACTGAGTTGCGCGCGGCCGAAAAGGCCCATGACGCCCGCGCCATGGCCGATTTGCGCCACGATCTCGATCTGATGCGCATCAACCTGCAATCCCTGGAGGCGCGGAACAAGACGAGCAAGGCCAAGATCAACCGTCTGCATTTCGAACTCGTCCCGGCCGCAGGAGGCGGTGAGGCGCAACTCTACGTGAAGGGCGGCGTGCCCGCCGGTGCGGAAACGGATGGCCATGTCTGGCACATCAAGAAGATCGAAAAGGGTGAGATGCGCCTGATGGGCGGCGGCGACGTGGTGGGCAACATCCCGGCCGGCCTGCCCAGCTTCCGCCTGCCCACCCTGACCTGGGACGCCATGCTTTCCCTGCTGTCCGCCTCTTTCATCATCGCCCTGGTGGCCTTCATGGAGACCATCTCCATGGCCAAGGCCCTGGCGGCCCAGACCAAGCAACGGCTGGACCCGAATCAGGAGCTGATCGGCCAGGGGCTGTCCAACCTCGGCGGGGCCTTCTTCCAGGCCTATCCTTCGTGCGGCTCCTTCACCGGGTCGGCCATCAACCTCCAGGCCGGGGCCAAGACGGGCCTGGCCTCGGTGTTCAACGGCGTCTTCGTCGCCGTGACCCTGCTGTTCCTGACGCCTTTCCTCTATCACCTGCCCAAGGCCGTGTTGGCAGTGATTATCCTGCTGGCGGTGACCAGCCTGATTACGCCGAAGGCGCTCAAGCACACCTGGCATGCCAGCCGCGTGGACGGCATCGTCGCCCTGGTCACTTTCAGCGTGACCCTGCTGGCGGCGCCGCACCTGGACAAGGGCATCATGGTCGGCGCCGGCCTGGCGCTGGTGCTGTTCCTCTATCAGACGATGAAGCCCCGTGTGGCGATCCTCGGCCGCTACCACGACGGCACCCTGCGCGACGCGAAGATCAACAATCTGCCCGCCTCGGATGTGGTCACCGCCATCCGCTTCGACGGCCGTCTCTACTTCGCCAACGTCTCCTACTTCGAAGACGCCATTCTCGAAGCGGTGGCCGACAACCCGGAGGCCCCCTACGTGCTGGTGGTCGGAGACGGCATCAACGACATCGACGCCTCGGGCGAGGAAGTCATCCATCACCTGGTCGAGCGCCTCAACGAGAACGGCACCGTCATGCTGTTCTCCGGCCTCAAGAAACAGATCCACGACGTGATGCGCGCTACCGGCCTGCGTGAGGTCATCGGCGAGAGGCGTTTCTTCTCTACCGCCGAACAGGCGCTGGAAAGGATCTATTCCCGCGTCGAAAACGCCGATGAGGACGACCCGTTGCGCCCGCTGCCGAAACAGGAAGCCTTGTCGGCAACGCCGCTGCACGATTGAACCCCCCCCCTCCCCAACCCTCCACGGGGAGGCTGTGTAGGGGCGGGTTTCAAACCCGCCCCTACGGCTGATGATTTCACGGTAGGATCAACCTCCCGCCTTTCAATACCCCGTGTGCGGAAGATCCAAATTGCGTCATAATGCGCGCCATTGATCCCCTGCCGGAGCGATTCATGCGCAAAACCCTTCTCGGAACCCTGCTGGCGCTGGCCGCGTTCGCGGCCCAGGCGGAAAAACCCCAGTTGCATGGCTACGGCGTGCGCAGTTGCGAGGAGTACCGGAAGGCCTATGCGGGCTGGGAGAAGGGCGAGGAAGAGTCGATGGCCGAATACCAGCGTTACAAGGATTGGCTGGCGGGTTTTATCTCCGGCCTCGCCTTGGCGACGGGGGAAAATGTGCTACAGGGGGTGGACCTGGAAGGGGCCATGCGCAGGAATCAGCTCTATTGCGTGGAGAATACGGAGAGCGATTTTTTCAATGGAACCATGAAACTGCTCGGCACACTGCGGAACATGAATTAGATCCTGTCACAATTATTTGAAGCGGCTGTCATAAAACCTACACATAACCCACTCAGAATGCGCGGCAGCCATCGAGTGTCGCTCGATGAGTTTTTAACTTCCCTGGAGGCTCAAGAGTGATTAAAAAGACCTTTGCTGTCGCCGTGCTGGCCGCTGCCGTGTCCGCCAACGTACAGGCCGCCGCCGCTCGCGATTATATCGAAATCGTCGGTTCTTCCACCGTCTATCCCTTTTCTACCGCCGTTGCCGAGCAGTTCGGCAAGTCCGGCAGTTTCAAGACCCCCAAGATCGAGTCCACCGGCACCGGCGGCGGCATGAAGCTGTTCTGCAAGGGTGTCGGCGTAGAAACCCCTGATGTTACCAACGCCTCCCGCCGCATCAAGAAGGGCGAGGTCGAGGATTGCGCCAAGAACGGCGTGACCGATGTCGTGGAAGTCAAGGTGGGCTACGACGGCATCGCCATCGCCAACTCCAAGAAGTCCGCCCAGCTCGAACTTAGCCTGAAGGACGTCTTCCTGGCTCTGGCCAAGCAGGTTCCCGGTCCCGATGGCAAGCTGATCAACAATCCCTACAAGACCTGGAAGGATGTCAATTCCGCGCTGCCCGCCACCAAGATCGAGGTCCTGGGCCCGCCCCCGACCTCCGGCACCCGTGACGCCTTCGCCGAGATGGCCATGCAGGGCGGCGCCAAGAAAATCGAGGACCTGCACAAGTTGAAGGAGTCCAAGGACGAGGCCGAAATCAAGGCACTGATAACCAAGCTGGGCATCCCCGAAAGCGCCTTCAACGCCAAGGGCGAGAAGGTGTTCGAGGCCGTGGCCCACGCCATCCGCGAGGACGGCGCCTATATTGAGGCCGGCGAGAACGACAACCTGATCGTGCAGAAGCTGGGGGCCAATCCCAATGCCCTGGGTGTCTTCGGTTACTCCTTCCTCGACCAGAACGCCGACAAGGTGCAGGGTTCCAAGATCGACGGCAAGGCGCCCGCTTTCGAAAGCATCGCAGACGGCTCCTACAAGATCTCCCGTCCCCTGTACATCTATGTTAAGAAGGCCCACGTTGGTAAAATCCCCGGCATTCAGGAATTCCTGACCGAATTCACCAGCGCCAAGGCCTGGGGCAACGAGGGATATCTGGCCGACAAGGGTTTGATCCCTATGCCCAAGGAAGAGCAGGCCAAGTTCACCGCCGATGCCAAGAACCTGACCCCGATGGTCTTCGAAGAGAAGAAGTGATTCTCCGCGTAGGGCCTGGGGCTTGACAGTAGCGGCCGGAGATTCTTCTCCGGCCGTCTATTTTGCGGGGCGACAGGGATGTCGCGACTTCAGTTCCAAAATCAATGGCTTCTGGCCGTTGAGGATGGCGGCGTCTCCCCGAGCCGCGCGGCTCCTGCAATAACGCAGGGGTCTCCCTAACAACCGAAATGTCGAATTGTCGGTGGAGTCATGCAGCCATCTCTGTTGATCATCGTCCTGCTGGCCGTGGTGGCCATGGCCTACCATCTGGGACGCCACCGCTCCATCGCGACCGTGGGCGGCATCAGGTCCGTGCCGAGACTCCACTCCCTGCCGAGTTACTACGGCGCCTACACGGCGCTTTGGTGCGGGCTCCCTGCCTTGCTGGTGTTCAGCCTCTGGCTGGCCTTCGAATCCAACATCATTACCCATCTGGTAGTGGCCGATCTGCCCCTGGAGACCCGCCAGCTTTCCCCGGAACGGCTGAATCTGGTGGTCAACGACATCAAAAATCTTGCCGATGGGAATATCCTCGCCAAGGAAACGGACCCTGGGATCAAGGCGGCCGCCGATCACTACACCAGTCTGGAGACGACCAGCTCTGCCGCCCTCAGCGTCGTCGTGCTCGTCCTCGGCATCCTGGGCATCCTGTTCGCCTGGCGGCGGATCTCCCCCGAGCTGCGGGCGCGCAACGCGGTGGAGAAGACGGTCAAGGCCTTGCTGATCGCCTGTTCGAGCATCGCCATCTTCACCACCATCGGCATCGTCCTCTCGGTGCTGTTCGAAGCGATACGCTTCTTCGACATCATTCCCTTCATCGATTTCCTGTTCGGGCTCGAATGGAGCCCGCAGATGTCGATCCGCGCAGACCAGGTGGGTTCCTCCGGGGCCTTCGGCGCGGTGCCGCTCTTCACAGGCACCCTGCTGATCTCCCTCATCGCCATGCTGGTGGCCGTGCCGGTCGGCCTGATGTCGGCGATCTATCTCTCCGAATATGCCAACAAACACTTTCGCGCCACGGCCAAGCCCCTTTTGGAGATTCTGGCGGGCATACCCACCGTGGTTTACGGCTTCTTCGCCGCGCTGACCGTGGCTCCCTTCTTTCGCGGGGCCGGCGAAGCCATCGGTCTGACCGTCTCTTCCGAAAGCGCCCTGGCGGCGGGCGTGGTGATGGGGATCATGATCATTCCCTTCGTTTCTTCCCTGTCGGATGACGTGATCAATGCGGTGCCCCAGTCCATGCGCGACGGTTCCTACGCCCTGGGTGCCACCAAGTCCGAGACCGTCAGCCGCGTCATCATTCCGGCCGCGCTGCCGGGGATCGTCGGCGGCATTTTGCTGGCGGTCTCCCGCGCCATCGGCGAGACCATGATCGTGGTGATGGCGGCGGGGCTTTCGGCCAATCTGACCGCCAATCCCCTGGAGGCGGTCACGACCGTGACGGTGCAGATCGTTACCCTCCTGGTCGGCGATCAGGAGTTCGACAGCCCCAAGACCCTGGCGGCCTTCGCCCTCGGCCTGGTGCTGTTTGTCGTGACCTTGATTCTCAACATCGTCGCCCTGCATGTGGTACGCAAGTACCGCGAGCAGTACGAATAAGCAGGGGAGGGGGCCTCATGTCATCCGCTCAGAAGCCACGCACCATCGATATCGTCGAGAGGACGCTCAGGAAGCGCTATTCGGCCGAGAAACGCTTTGAACTCTACGGCCTGGCGGCGGTGATTTCCGGGCTGGGGTTTGTCGCGCTGCTGTTCATCAGCATCGTCGCCAATGGACACACGGCCTTTTATCAATCCTTCGTCAAGCTCGACATCGATTTCAAGGCGGAACTCATCGACCCCCAGGGCAAGCGCGACCCCGCAGACCTGGCGAAGGCCGACTACGATGCCTTGGTCAAGGAAGCCTTGCGGAGCCAGTTCCCCCAGGTCAGTTCACGCCAGGATAAGCGGGAACTCAACAAGATCCTCAGCTCTGGGGCCGGTCACCGGGTCAGGCAACGGGTGCGGGAGGATACGGGGCTGATCGGCACCCAGCGGAGCCTCTGGCTGCCGGTGGACGATGAGATCGATCTCTTCTTCAAGGACGGCTCCACGGCGATCGACACTATTCCCGGCGAAGGGATTGCATCGCCTACCGGCGTCGAGGGCGAGGTCCAGGTGCTGCTGACGACCAACTCCTTCAACGCCGTGTTGAACGAGGTGAAGGAATCCCTTCTGCGAAAGGCGCTCCTGGCTGAGAAGGGCATCGGCGATCTGGAGATGAACTTGCAGCGCATCGAGCGCGAGATCGCGGCGCTGGACCGGCAACTCGCCAAGGAGAAGGCCGCCGGCAACGAAGGCATCGCCGCCGGTCTTGATACGGCCAAGCTGAATCTTCTGGCCGAACGGAAGGGGTTGGTCGAGGAGGCCGCCGCCAAGACCCAGGAGGCCGCCGATCTGCGCAAGCGGGCGGAAGCGCCGGGCGGGGATGAGACGCTCTCTGCCGACCTGCCCAGTTACCTGGTGCGCATCAACGGCGGTCTGGTCAAGGCGTCCAGCGTGAACAACAGCGGCATCGGCGGCAAGGTCTTGTTGCCCCTTTCTTCCGCCACGGAGGCCGGCAAGGGCGACTGGGAGATTCTGAGGCTTGCTGTTCCCGAGGGCGATCGCCGGGTCAAGGACCAGTTGATTGCCTGGATCACGAAGCTGCAAGCCGAGGGGCGCATCGAGAAGGGATTCAACAGCAACTTCTTTACCTCGGGCGATTCCCGCGAACCCGAGCTGGCAGGCATCGGCGGCGCCGTGCTGGGGTCTCTCTACACCTTGCTGGTGACCCTGGCCCTCTCCTTTCCCATCGGGGTGGCGGCGGCGGTCTACATGGAGGAATTCGCCCCCAAGAACAAATGGACCGACCTTATCGAGGTCAACATCAATAACTTGGCGGCGGTGCCTTCCATCGTCTTCGGTCTGCTCGGCCTGGCTGTCTTCATCAACTTCTTCGGCATGCCCCGATCCGCCCCGGTGGTCGGCGGTCTGGTCCTGACCCTCATGACCTTGCCTACTATCATCATCGCCGGCCGCTCGGCCCTGAAATCGGTGCCGCCATCCATCCGCGAGGCGGCCCTGGGTGTGGGGGCCTCCCACCTTCAGGCCGTCACCCACCATGTGCTGCCGCTGGCCATGCCGGGCATCCTGACGGGCGCCATCATCGGCATGGCGCGTGCGCTGGGAGAGACCGCGCCGCTGCTCATGATCGGCATGGTCGCCTTCATCGTCGATCTGCCGGGCGGGTTCACCGATCCCGCGTCCGTGTTGCCGGTTCAGATCTATCTCTGGGTGGATAGCCCGGAACGGGCCTTTGTGGAAAAGACATCGGCGGCAATCATGGTGCTCTTGACGTTCCTCATTGTGATGAACGCGGTAGCCGTCTATCTCCGTAAGAAGTTTGAACGCCGCTGGTGACAGGTGCGTTTGAGATTTGAGGTCCCATCATGGATAACAGTATTGCTATGAACGAGAGCGGCTATTCCAGCAAATCCGGCGTTAGCTCAGATGCCTTGGGCGAACGGAAAATCTCCGGCACCGTGGGCGAGGTGAAGGTCGCGGACGCCCGCATGACCTGTCGCGATGTCAATGTCTATTACGGCAACAAGCACGCCATCATCGACGTGAGCCTGGACATCGGCAAGAACGAGGTGATCGCCATGATCGGCCCCTCCGGCTGCGGCAAATCGACCTTTCTGCGCTGTCTCAACCGGATGAACGACACCATCGACGGCTGCCGGGTCAACGGCCGTATCAAACTGGACACGCAAGACATATACGACCCGCAGATGGATGTGGTGCCCTTGCGGGTCCGGGTCGGCATGGTGTTCCAGAAGCCGAACCCCTTCCCCAAATCCATCTATGAAAACGTCGCCTATGGTCCCCGGATTCATGGCCTGGCCGGCAACAAGATCGATCTGGACGAGATCGTCGAGACCAGCCTGCGCAAGGCGGGGCTCTGGGAGGAGGTGAAGGATCGCCTGGACCAGCCTGGCACCGGCCTCTCCGGCGGCCAGCAGCAGCGTCTCTGCATCGCCCGTACCATCGCCGTGTCGCCCGAGGTCATCCTGATGGACGAGCCCTGCTCGGCCCTGGACCCCATCGCCACCGCCAAGGTCGAGGAACTGATCGACGAACTGCGCGAGCACTACACCATCGCCATCGTCACCCACTCCATGCAGCAGGCGGCCCGCGTGTCGCAACGCACGGCCTATTTCCACCTGGGCAATCTGGTGGAGGTGGGCGAGACCACCCAGATCTTCACCAACCCCCGCCACCGTCTTACAGAAGACTACATCACCGGCCGCTTCGGCTGATCTGACCACTCGTTGTTCGGAGACTCTCCGCCATGACGGATAAACTGGGTGAGGGCCACATCCTCAGTCGCTACGATAAGGAGATCATGCAGCTTCGGGGCCTGATGCTCGAAATGGGGGCCGCCGTCCTCGAACAGTTGAAGGAGGCCGTCGCCGCCATGGAGGCGCGGGATGTCGAAATGGCGCGCAAGGTGATCTACCGCGAGCGCCACATCCACGACCTGGATATGACGGCCAACGAGGAGTGCATCAAGCACCTGGCCATGCGCAGTCCGGTGGCCAGCGATCTGCGGCTGGTCATCTCGCTGTCCAAATGCATCTCGGATCTTGAACGCATCGGCGACGAGGCCCGGAAAATCGCTCACACCACCCTGCGTCTGTTCGATCAAGGCCCCGGCGCGGCCCGTCCCGCCCTCTTGTACGACGTGAGCGTGCTTGCCGAAAAGGCGATCCGCATGCTGGTCAACGCCGTCCATGTCATCGAGCGCGAGGACCTGGAACTCGCCATCCACGTCATCCAGAGCGATGCGGAACTGGACCGGCTCTTCAAGGATTCCCTGCGCCGCCTCAGCACCTTCCTGCTGGAAGACCCGCGCCACATCGGCGCCGCCATCGACATCATCTTCGTGCTCAAGGCCCTGGAACGCATCGGCGACCACGCCGAAAACGTCTGCGCCCACATGATCTATGCGGTAAAGGGCAAGGACCCCCGCTTCATCAAAAAGGATCACCTCTCCGTGGGGTTTCTGGAGGGCTAGGGTTTTCCCCGTCATGAACCTAATTTCCTCATTTAACCGCAAAGAACGCGAAGGAATTCATTGGCTTGCCTAGGTTCCGCTCCTGACCAGGAAGGTGGGGGCACAGACAAAAATCCGTCGGGAGCGGATTTTCGCGCCAGCCCCGGAGGGGTGAGGCGCAGGGATGCGCCGAACAAATGCATCGGATGGGTTTCCTTAGCGTTCTTTGCGTCCTTTGCGGTTGAAAAGAGGTTTCTAGTCACTAACCAACTCGGTTTTAACAGATGATGAGTAGACTTCAAGCTACAGCAGCCATGGCGGGGACGATATTGAAGCGCGTCAGCGAGCAGGCTGCGGCGATGGCGGCGCGGCCCAGGTGCGTCAGGTAATAGCGGTAGGTATGCGCGACCTTCTTGATCAGCCCGAGCACGCGAAGCCGTTTGAGTTGGCGCGACATCGCCGAGGGCGTGATGCTCAAATGCGCCAGCAGATCGGCTCGGCGCCAGCCGTGAATATTGAACTCCCCTTGCTGCAAGGCGCGCAGCAGCATTTGCTCGGCGGCATCGAAGAAGTTCAAACCTTTGATGCTGGGATCGGTACCCACGCGCGGCTGACTGAGCCGCTGCAAATCACGCTCACCCGCGCTGGGGTCGTCCAGGCTGGACAGGAACGCCAGATAGCGCTGATTGCAGCCCAGCAGAATTTCACGCAGGTCGATCAAGCTGTAGATTGTCTTCTTCAACGGCGCCAACGCGCGCGTGGCGTCTCTGTCTTTATGTTCCACTTTGCGGTGGTGCTTGAAAAAACTCAGGTCATTGATGGTCGTCTCCACACGCAGCACGCGGGAGAACTTGTCATAGACCTTCACACTGGCGGCGCCCATGTAATGCTTGATGCAGCGTCCCTCAATGCGGGTGGACAGTCGCGAGCCAATCTCCTGGGCCAACTGCGGCGTGATCTTCTTGCCCAGGAAGCCGGCGACCCGGTCCGCATTGGCGGCCAGCACGGCCTGGCGCGAGATGGCGTCATAGAGCGGCACCAGGATTTGCTCGCTGCGAAACATCAGGTCGGTGGAGTATTCGGCCTGACGGACGCTCCAGTGGTAAACCTGTCCGAACACGTCAAGAACGGGGCACAGCCACTGTGCGTAGTGATCCAGGCGCCGATGCAGCACATCCGGGCTGAAGGCATCGGACAGCGCCTGCGCCCGCTCGATGTCGGCGACACGCAGGAAGGCGTTGTCCTGCTGGAGGAAATCGATGCCTTCACGCGCCAGCGTCCGTGCCAGCGCACTGTGGCCGTTGCAGTAGAACTGCAAACCGAACGGTGCCCAGGTGGGCACGCGCAGATAGCACAGGCCGAGTTCTTCGTCGATGAAGTAGAAGTAGTAATGCAGGCACTTGCCCTGCTCCGGACGCAGATAGGTCGTGCCGCTGACCTTGTCGTGCCAGGGTTTGTAGCTCGGGCACGCCTCCATTGCCGAGAGGACATGCACCAGGCCGGGTGCATCGCCGCGAACGGCGAGCACCCGCGCCACCCGCTCTTCCTTGCGAATAGAGCTATTGCTCACATGTTCGATCTTAATGCCCGCCGCCGCACACACCTCCTGCGCCCGCTCTCGGATACGTTCCCGAAGAGGCTCCGCAAATCGCGGGTAGTCAAAAATGCGGATTCCGTGCGAATACAAAAAAACCGTCATGCCCTTTGCGTAGCAGGCACCCGGCAGCGTACCGGTGATGATGATTCGATCAAAGCAGGACAGCACACCCTGCAAATTCGCCGCGTATCGCTCTGTCAATCCCGTCGTAGCCATGGTCAGTCTCCATGTCATCACACAGTTCCTTACAGTATTACCTGTTTGGTTCCGGCTCGTCCGGCTTAGGATGAACGGCTACGAACAGGTGGAACGGCTGATCGATCTCTTGCGGAGGCTCTACGAGGAATCGGCAGGCTTCCACGACGCGCCCGATAATCCGCAGCTTTGGTACAACCGTGGCTACGCCAACGGCATGGTGGGGGTTCTGGACGGGGCGGGCTATGGCTGCCGCCTGCGCGAACAGCTGGACCCCGACCCGGAAGACATCATCGACGGCCAGCAAACAACCCCCTGGGGCCGTGCCTACCGCCATGGCCTGGAAATGGGCGAACAGGAGTGCCGCGAGGTATTACCGCAAAAGGAGCCGGTATGAAGTTAGTCTCTTTCAACGTCAACGGTCTGCGCGCCCGTCCCCACCAGCTCGAACGCCTGGTCGAGCTGCACAGCCCCGACATCATCGGCCTGCAAGAGACCAAGGTGCAGGACGCGGAGTTTCCCCGCGACATGATCGAAGCGCTGGGATACCAGGTCTGCTTTCATGGCCAGAAGGGGCATTACGGCGTCGCCATACTCTCCCGGCAGACGCCTACGGCGGTGGGCATGGGCCTTTCGGGGGGTGACGAGGATGAACAACGGCGTCTGATCTGGGCGCGCTTCGATGACCTCGGCGGCCAGCCCCTGACGGTCATCAACGGCTACTTTCCCCAGGGCGAGAGCCGCGACCACCCCACCAAGTTCCCCAACAAACGGCGCTTCTACGCCGACCTGCTGGCTCATTTGCAAAGCCAATACACTCCGGACCAGAACCTGGTGGTCATGGGCGACATGAACGTGGCCCCCCTGGATCAAGACATCGGCATCGGCGCCGATAACGCCAAACGCTGGCTACGCACCGGCAAATGCTGCTTCCTGCCCGAGGAGCGGGAGTGGCTGGGTTCGCTGATGGCGTGGGGGCTTGTGGACAGCTTCCGTGCACTAGAACCCGAGACCAACGACCGCTTTAGCTGGTTCGACTACCGCAGCAAAGGCTTCGATCGCGAACCCCGGCACGGCCTGCGCATCGACCTGATCCTCGCCTCCTGTCCCTTGATGGAACGCTGTTCGGGCGTAGGCATCGACTACGGCATCCGCGCCATGGAAAAGCCCTCGGACCATTGCCCTATCTGGATGGAGTTTGCGTAGTCCGGCTTTTATTCCCCTCTCCCGGCTACGGGAGAGGGGAGATATCCCGCCAGTGTTCCGTTCTCGTTCGCTCTACTGATTTCGACCCTGAGAACGTGATTGCAGAGGTCTGCCTGGGTATCCGCTGCCAATTCCACCCGGAGGAAGTTGGGGGTGTAGCCTGGCCAGCGGGTCTCGCTCCCCGCCAACCGGCCTTCGATCAATACAGGAAAGCACCGCCCGACATAAGGGGCCAGGGTCTCTTGCCTGAGCCGATGGGCCAGATCGGCCAGCTCCTGTGCGCGTTTCCGTTTAACGAGTTCCGGGACTTGGCCGGGAAGACCGGCCGCCTTGGTGCCGGTGCGGGGGGAGAAGCTGAAGATGTGGCTCTGGCCGAAGCCGCAGTCTTCGATGAATGCCAGGGTCTGGCGCCATTCGTCATCGGTTTCGCCGGGGAAGCCGACGATGATGTCGGTGGTGACGTTAAGATCGGGCACGGCGGCGCGGCCCGCTTGCAGCAGATGGCGGTATTCGCCGGTCTTGCAGCGGCGCGCCATGCGGCGCAATACGGAATCGGCCCCGCTTTGCAGGGGCAGGTGCAGGTGGGGCATGAGCCGGGGCGATGCGAACAGGGACCAGAAGCCCTCGGGCAGGTCCCAGGGCTCTAGGGAGCCGAGGCGGATGCGCGGTATTTCGGTCGATCTCAGCACCTCCCGCACCAAATCGCCGATATCCGAGCCCGTCTCGCCGCCGTAGCCGCCCAGGTGGACGCCAGTCAGTACCACTTCTTGAATCCCTTCCCGCTGATAGGCGTTGATTTCGTCGATGATCTCGGCCAGGGGGCGGCTCCGCTCCGTGCCGCGGGCCTGGGTGACGATGCAGAAGCTGCATTGGTAGCGGCAGCCGTCCTGCACCTTGATAAAGGCCCGCTGGCGGCCCCGCGCGAGCAGTAGATGGGCGTCGGATTCGATGGCCAGGTCCGGCATCAGGGGAAGCCCGAAGTGTTCCCCGGCGATTTCCACCAACCGCGATTTGTCTTGGTTCGCCACGATCAGATCGACCCCCGGCAGAGCAACCGGCCCGGCGGGGTCGAGGCTGGCATAACAGCCGCTGACCACCAGCCGCGCCGTGGGGTTTGCACGGTGGATGCGCCGTAACAACTGGCGCGATTTGCGCACTGCCTCTTCGGTCACGGCGCAGGTATTGACCACTATCAGATCGGCCGCCTCACCCTCGGTGCAGATGCTATGGCCCCGCGCGGCGAACTCCCTCGTCCAGGTCTCCAGTTCCGCTTCATTGAGCCGGCAGCCAAGTGTCGTGAGGTGGATTTTCATCGGCCGCGCCAAAGGAAAACCCGGATTATACGTTGGCATCCGGGCGGGAATCCTGATCTGGCTAGACTATCCCGGACACATGATCTCAAATAATCATGAGAGTAAAGAAAGAGGGAATGTGATCCGATGAGTAACGAG
>MGZB01000043.1 GCA_001801995.1 Gammaproteobacteria bacterium RIFOXYD12_FULL_61_37
GGGATTTATGTCAATCGGCTTCACTTTTCGCGTGGGCTGAGACCTTGGTAACCATAAATAGTATTAATTTGTAAAGGCTATGAGAGGATGCGGTGAGGCACGAACCGCATCAATCGGGGAAGATGGTCACGCGAACGATGCGGTTCGCAACCTCTCACCACTACGAGCTATACCAGGAAGCAAACCGGCATGGATAACAAGAAAAATGGCGGCTAGGGTGGATGAATGCGGTTTGACTGACATTGGGGTTCGGGTCGATAGCTACGCAGATTACCGGCTTGAAGGCCTGCCCACGTCTGGATACACAACCTAGTATTTCACCGCGCTTTTTATCATATCCGCGTTCAGTGGCCTTTGTTCTCCAGCTTATGGACCCGGCGGTGGACGTAGGTATTGATGGCGATGGATATGGCTACGGCCAGGGGTAGCATGGCCCCTTGCCAGACGGCGGGGTCGCCGGCCAGCCAGTCGAGTTTGGTCAGGGCTTTGACCAGGTAGCCGAAAAGCCCGGTGAGGTAGTAGGAGAGGACGATGACCGACAGCCCTTCGACGGTGGTTTGCAGCATGAGCTGCTGGCGTCCCTGGCGGGCCATGCCTTCGAGGAGGTCGAGGTTCTGCTTTTGCACGGTCATTTCGACGCGGGTGCGGAGCATGTTGCTGGCGCGGTCGAGCCCTCGGGAGAGGGAGTCGAGGCGTTCGTTGAAGTTGGTGTAGCCGCGCACGGCCGGGTCCACGCGGCCGATGAGGAAGCTGCTGAGGGGCTGATTGCCCTCTTCCACCCGGTTTTCGTTCATGTTTTTGAGCTGGCGATGGAACAGCTCGTGATAGGAGCGGGCCGCTCCCAGGCGGTAACGCATCACTTCTTTGAGGCGAGTCACCTGGGCGCTGTGCTCGGTGAGCAGGCCGAGCCAGCGGCGTTCCTCTTCCGGCGGGGCGTCCACCAGGGCCGTGAACATCTCGCGGGTCTTGCGGGTAAAGGCCACTTCCAGATCGCGGAGTTCGGCGGCCTGGGCGCGGAATTCGTCGAGGGGCATAAGGATCAGGTGGTAGTAGTTTTCCAGCTCCAACAGACGTTTGACCTGCCGCCCCAGTTGGGTGGGGGTCAGTTCGCCGGCCAGGATCAGGTAGTGCTCCCAGCCGGAGCGGTCCAGGCGGAAGCTGGTCCAGGCCTGGCCCTTGCCGCCCTGGACCTGGCTGCCGAAGAGGGTCTGGGTGCCGAAGAGGTGCCGATGCTCCTTCTCGCCCAACCGGGACCAGGGTGTGATCAGGAGATCTATGGCCAGGATGCGCTCCCACTCCGGCTCGGTGTCCGGCAACGCCTCGGGCAGCATGAGGGGACCGAAGCCCAGGGAGCGGTCGGCGGCTGCCATGTGGGTGAAGGTGTAGCTGACGAACTCGGAATGCAGCTCCCAGGTGATGCGCAGGATGTCGCCGTTGACGTAGCGCTTTTCCCCCACGGCGTGGCGCTCGCCCTGGCAGGGCTGATCCTCCTGGATTCCCAGGGCCTGAAACAGCTCCGCCCGGTGCGCCCGCGCCTGTCTGCGGTCCTCCTCCTGTTCGGAGAGGAGATAGGCCACATGATGGACATGGGCGAAGGCCTGCACGTCCAGGGGCGGGCGCTCGTGCAGCTCCCGATGGACCCTGGCGGCGATGGCGGACTTTGCCTGTTTCTTTTCGGCCGGTTTTACCGATGACATGGGGCATTCACTCTAGAATTTCGATGCAGGCCAATCCTTTGGCGAAACCCGACTCGATCATCTGCTGATTTGCCAAAAGCTTGTTCAGAACTATCGCCTTGTCGGCATTCCCCACCTGAAGCCAGACCACATCCGGTGGCGAACCCAAAAGCAGGCTCAAATCGTAGTAATCGGCGTCCTTGGTAACGATGACGAAATCATGCTCCCGTGCATACTGCCAGATCGCCCGATCATCGGCGCGTTCGAGGCCAATCAAAGCGACCTGGGTACTGCCAGGAAAGGCGGATTGCAGAAAGGGCACTAAACGACGGGACAAATTCTCGTCGAGCAGCAGTTTCATCAGTGGGAAATCATCAGCCGGCGTTCGCGATCAGCGGCAAAAGCCAGGCAAGCCTGGATGTCTTTCCTCTCCAGCTCCGGGAAATCCGCAACGATATCTTCGAACGTCATTCCACCGGCAAGCATTTCCAACACGTCGTAGACTGTGATCCGCAAGCCCCTGACACAGGGCTTGCCGCCCCTCTTGCCGGGCTCGGCGGTAATTCTGTCGTGGTAATTCATAAGCATTTTCCCCATGGCCGGTTCAATTCAATGCCGGAAGCATGCACGATTAATTTCTTGAAGCTACAGCCGCAAACTCACCGGTACGCCGTGGTATTGGAGCAGAGGGGGCAGGAGGTGACCAAGAGGTCCACGTCTTTTTTGTGCGCCCCTTCCAGCACGTTGGCGGTCATCCGCATGTTGAGCTGGTTGTTGGGCCAGGCCAGGTGGTGGCCGCAGTAGTCTTCCTGGGTGTCGTATTCGGTGCTCATGGTGTACCGGCTCTCCAAGGCTCAAACGGGCAGAAGCTGCCCCGTCCGGGCCTGACATGGAGGTCAGGCCCGGATTCAAGGCTCGGCTGCTAGGCTTGTTCCCTGCAGGGACCGGTAAAGTCCGCTTCGGGGTCCAGAACGAAGTCGATGAGGGTCTCGTCGGGATAACCCGGCCCCGTCTCGCTTCGGTCGGTATAGAGGTGGGAACCGTCGGCGCCGAAAAAGACCCGCTCTTCCTTTTGGGTTCCATTGGCGACGGTGCGCTGGCGATAGATGAATCGCAGCACCGTTTTTTCGTCGTAGTAGTATTCCAGCCGGGTCTTGGAGTCCGCAGGTCCGCCGTCGAGGACATATTTACGGACCAGCTTCTTCTTGTCCCGGTACAGCGCCCGGTTGATGGTTGCCGCGCCGTCATTGACGGTACAGGGGTTCGCCTGCCGGTTCAGCTCCCCCCTATCCTCGGCGGCGTTGACATCCGAGTGGAGGAGGCGCACCTGATCGATATCGGGATGGGACATCCAGTTGGTCTGATCGATGGCCTCCGCAGCCCAGAGATTCAGGCTGGAGAGAAACAGGGTTAGCAGTGCAATTTTCGCTTTCATAAGGATGTGGTTTCAGTTGGGCCAGGGAGCTGTCCAGCGGACTTGGTTCGCGCATTATGCCCCAGCAGAATCGACGGACGCCGCCAAACATGCGAATTTCTTGATTGAGGGCAAAAAAACCGGACGGCAAACACCCTCATTTATCGGGTAATTCCCGGATCTCCTGCTCCAGAATATCCAATGCCTTCAATAGGGTCTCCGAGACCCCCACCAGTTCCTCCATGTACTGCCGGGCAAGCTGCATCCGGTCCTGCTCGCGCGATGCCTTGGTTGAGAACAGCTTCAGCAGCCCCCCCTCATCCTCCGCATGCATGACATGGAAGATCCGTTTGTAGATCTCGTGCAACATCTCATGCGGCGTGTAGATGCCCTCGTAGGAAGCCAGGTGCCCCAGCAACTGACTACCGTCGCCGTGATACCACTGCCCGAAGGCGCAGCTTGTGTGCTCCACCGGGATCTTGTCCTCGCTGACCTGTACGCCGGACACCAGCGCCTGGGCGTAGGCCCGCCACTTGATGTGGGCACCCTTGGCCTTGCGCAACTTATCGAGCGCTTCTTTCTTGTCGATCGCCATCTCCCCTCCTCGTCTCTCTTGTTATGTTCGCCTAACTGTAGCAGATGAGCAGGGACTGGTGCCTCATGGGTTTGCGGTTGCTGGGCCTTTTCCCAACAAATCGATCTTGTCGCCGATCCCGATCCCCAGGCGGCCGGCTGCCGAATCTTGATTGCAAGCGATCTCCACCAGACCCGAGGAGTTGCCGTACCAGAACAGCGCGCCAGGCGGCGCCTCTGAAAAGGTTCCGGCATTTGCGATGAGATGGCCACCGGCCCGGATCAATGCATCCCGGTCCAACTTGGCGGTCCGCAATCCGGTGATGAGATTGCCATAGACATCCGCATGGATGACTTCGGCAAGGTCATCCGGCCAATCCCAGCCTACCAATGCATCGGGAGAAAGGGGGCTCGCCGGGAAGGGCTCGCCCCTCGCCACCATGGCGGCCACGGGGGCGAATAGGTCGCGGCCGTGGAAACTGGTCGAGAGCTTGACGGGCGTCCAGTCGATCTTCCATGCCTGCAACTGCGGGGAGCGCCGGGCGGCCAATGTTAAAAGGCCATTATCGGGACCGATCAGGACATGGCGGCAGGTTTGCACCATCAGCGCCTTCCGGTTTGAGCCTACACCGGGGTCCACGATGGCCACGACTAGGGTCCCGGAAGGCAGATCATCCAGAATGGCCGCCAGCAGATAGGCCGATGCGCGGGGATCGAACCTCGGCGCGTTCGACATCAGATCATAGACGGGCAGACTGGGCACACGATCATGCAGCACTGCGCGCATCTGTCCAAGGTAGTGGTCGAGAGGCCCGAAGTCGGTGTACAGGGCAATGGCCGAGATGGATCGAGACATGGGATTGATCGCTCCGCGCTTGCCCTACCCCGCCTCGGCACGAATACCCGCCATGCGCGCCAGGCTGTTGCTCATGTTCTCCAGTGCCTCGCCAGTGGGCACCTCGAAGATCTTGCACGCCTTGGGGAAGCGCTGATCGAGACGGGAAATCGCCTCGTGAAAACCCCAGTTGCCGGTGAAGACATCCGGCTGGGTGTAGCCCAGACGCTCAGCTTCGGGCAGCGAGAGGTGCTCGTCCATCAAGCCGCTGTTGGCGTGCAGGTGCATGTGGAGGTTGAACCCCTGCCCGTTCAGCTCATCCAGGAATTCCATCCATTCGCCCAGGCTGCTGGTGGACCAGACCTTGGCGTGGCCGATATCGAAACAGAAGTGGAGCCGGTCCAGCCCCCGCAGGCGAATCTGCTGGAATATCCTCCGGTAGAAGCCGATACCATGAAAGGTGTTCTCGATGTGAATGGAAAATCCGTACTCCCGGCAGATGTGGTCCAGCCGCTCCAGGTTGCAGGACAGCCGTTCAAGCAGCAAGGACTGGTAGTCGGGGCGAGGCGACATGGGGTAGGGGGCGACGTGGTTGATGGCGTACCCGGCACCCAGGGCAAGAGAGGTCTCGATCTGCTCGCGCATGAGAGGCTCATGCCTGAGGTGGGAATAGACACTGAGCTTGCGGTGGTCCAGATGGGTAACAACCGCCTGGCCCGGCCCGCCAAGCCTGGTCCGCAGCCGTGAATGGGTCTCCCCATCCTTGAAATAGAGACCGACCTCGACGGGACGCAGATGTTCCGCCGCATCCGCCAGGATAGGTTCAATCGCGGCGTAATCACGATCGACGATTTTATAGCCGAACCTGTTCAGGTCTGTCTTTTCCATGCTGATTCATTCCGGCAACTGAGAGGCTGCTATCCGGAGGCCAAAAAAAACCGGGCCATGCCCGGTTTTCTTATCCCTTGTTCAAGGGCTTATTCCTCGGTCTCAACGGCAACCGCAACGACATCGGGGCGATCGACCAGTTCGACGTAGGCCATGGGGGCCTTGTCACCGGCACGGAAGCCGCACTTCAGGATACGGATATAACCACCAGGACGATCCATGTAGCGGGGGCCCAGGTTAGTGAAGAGCTTTCCGACGACTTCGCTGTCACGAAGGCGGGCGAAGGCCAAGCGGCGCTTGGCAACAGAGTCGATCTTGGACAGGGTGATCAACGGCTCCGCCACACGGCGCAATTCCTTGGCCTTGGGCAGGGTGGTCTTGATCAACTCATGACGGAGCAGGGAGTTCGCCATGTTGCGGAACATAGCCTTGCGATGGCTGCTGTTACGATTGAGTTGGCGTCCGGATTTGCGGTGGCGCATGGCACAAATTCCTATAAATACAGTTCAGTTCTAAATCAGGAGGCTTCTTCGAGTCCTTCCGGTGGCCAGTTCTCCAGGCGCATGCCGAGGGAGAGGCCGCGGGTGGCGAGCACATCCTTGATCTCTGTGAGCGACTTCTTGCCCAAGTTCGGGGTCTTCAACAACTCGACCTCGGTGCGCTGGATCAGATCACCGATCAGGAAGATATTCTCGGCCTTGAGGCAGTTGGCGGAACGGACGGTCAGCTCCAGATCGTCAACGGGACGGAGCAGGATCGGGTCCACACCAGGCTTTTCCGTCTCTTCATGACGGAGTTCGCCATGGGTTACGGTACTCTCAAGCAACACGAAGGCAGTCAGTTGGTCTTGCAGTATGGTTGCTGCACGGCGAATCGCCGCTTCGGGATCGATAGTGCCGTTGGTCTCGATGTCGATTACCAGACGGTCCAGGTCGGTGCGTTGCTCAACACGGGCGTCCTCGACGGCGTAAGCAACGCGGCGAACCGGGCTGAAGGTCGAGTCGATCTGCAGATGGCCGATGGGGCGGTCCTCACCGGCAGCACTCTCGCGGGCGGTAGCGGGCTGGTAGCCACGGCCGCGTTCGATCTTCATGATCATGTTGAGAGCGCCCTTGTCGGTCAGGTGGGCGATCACATGATTGGGATTGGCAATGTTGATGCCGTGACTGACTTGAATGTCACCGGCAGTGACGGTAGCCGGACCCTTGACGATGAGCTTGACGGTCGCATCATCGCGGTCCGGCATGTCGATAGCCAATTCTTTCAGGTTCAGCAGGATTTCGAGCACATCCTCCTGTACCCCTTCGACGGTGCTGTACTCGTGTACAACCCCTTCCATCTCGACCTCAGTCACGGCGGCGCCGGGCATGGAGGAGAGAAGGATGCGACGTAGCGCGTTGCCCAGGGTATGCCCAAAGCCGCGCTCAAGCGGCTCAAGGGAAACCTTGGCATGCTTGTCGCTCAAAGTGTCAACCCTGACGATTCGAGGCTTCAGAAATTCGTTGACTGATCCAGTCATTACATTTTTTCTCTAATAGGTCAGATCGCGTTACTTGGAGTAGAGCTCGACCACGAGATGCTCTTGGATGTCGGCAGGCAGGTCAGTGCGCTCAGGAATGCGCTTGTAGACGCCACTCATCGACTTGGTATCCACCTCGACCCAATCGACGAAGCCGTGTTGCTCGGCGAGCGCCAGGGCGCTTTGCACTCGCAACTGCTTGCGGGCCTTTTCGCGGACGGAGACCACATCCTCGGCGGAAACCTGGAAGGATGGAATGTTGACTATCTTGCCATTGACCACGACGGACTTGTGGCCTACGAGCTGACGAGCCTCGGCGCGGGTGCTGCCGAATCCCATGCGATAGACGACGTTATCCAGACGCGACTCAAGCAACTGCAACAGGTTCTCACCCGTTGCGCCCTTTTGCTGGGCGGCCTTCTTGTAATAGTTGCTGAACTGACGTTCAAGGATGCCGTAGATGCGACGAAGCTTTTGCTTTTCGCGCAACTGGCCGCCGTAGTCGGACTGGCGGCGTTGACGCTCACCATGCTGACCCGGCTGCTTTTCCATGTTGCACTTGGACTCGATCGTGCGGACACGGCTCTTCAG
Source organism: Gammaproteobacteria bacterium RIFOXYD12_FULL_61_37 (assembly GCA_001801995.1). GTDB lineage: Bacteria > Pseudomonadota > Gammaproteobacteria > Chromatiales > Chromatiaceae > YD12-FULL-61-37. Next base: position 7,497 of record MGZB01000043.1, read on the forward strand.
AAACAGGTCGGTGCCTTCGCGCCGACTCAGTTTACACTTGGGACCAATATACCTCGCCATTTATTCAGTTCCCCTTTAGACTCGGCGCTTCTTCGGCGGACGGCACCCGTTATGCGGGATTGGCGTCACGTCGGTAATGCTGGTGATCTTGAATCCGGCGGCATTGAGTGCGCGCACGGCAGACTCGCGGCCAGGGCCGGGGCCGTTGACATTGACATCAAGATTCTTCAACCCGTATTCCTTCGCGACCTGGCCAGCGCGGTCAGCGGCTACCTGGGCAGCGAAAGGGGTGCTCTTGCGCGATCCACGAAAACCGGAGCCGCCGGAGGTTGCCCAGCAAAGGGCGTTGCCTTGACGGTCAGTTATGGTCACGATGGTGTTGTTGAAGGAGGCGTGGACGTGAACAATCCCGTCCGTCACCACTTTCTTGACTTTTTTACGAGTCCTTGCCGCTGCTTTAGCCATCTATATCTACCTGTTGTTAGCTGTATGCTCCCCCGCCCTTACTTCTTGATGGGGCGACGGGGACCTTTACGGGTGCGTGCGTTGGTGCGGGTACGCTGACCGCGCAACGGCAAGCCGCGACGATGACGGATACCGCGATAGCAGCCGAGATCCATCAAACGCTTGATATTCATGGATACTTCACGACGCAGATCGCCTTCGACAGTAAACTTGGCGACCTCGGTACGCAGCTTCTCGACTTCCTCATCGGAAAGGTCTTGAACTTTACGCTCGCGAGCGACGCCTACGGCATCGCAAATCAGACCGGCGCGGGTGCGACCGATGCCATAGATCGCAGTCAGTGCAATGACTGTGTGCTTGCGATCCGATATGTTTACCCCAGCAATACGGGCCATGAACAAAACTCCTGAAATAAACTCGTCAGGCGGAAACGCGGAATTTTAGCCAATATGGCTAGACTCCGCAACCCCGCGATTTCAAATCAACCCTGCCGCTGCTTGTGGCGCGGATCTTTGCAGATCACACGGACCACGCCATTGCGACGGATAACCTTACAGCTGCGGCACAGCTTCTTAACAGAGGCACGAACCTTCATCGTCTCAATCTCCGAAAATAATTTGCCGCCGGCTACCTGAGCAGTCCGGCGTTGGGACCTTTTAAATTAGCCTTGCGCATCAGACCCTCGTATTGATGCGACATGGTATGGGCCTGCACCTGCGCCATGAAATCCATGACCACGACCACAATAATCAGCAGGGAGGTGCCACCGAAGTAGAACGGCACATGCCAGGCGACGATCAGGAACTCAGGCAACAAGCAAACCGCCGTGATGTAGATGGCCCCCCAGAAGGTAAGCCGGGTCATCACGCCATCAATATACTTCGCGGTCTGTTCACCGGGACGGATACCTGGAATGAAGGCGCCGGACCGTTTCAAGTTATCCGCCGTCTCCTTGGAGTTGAACACCAGGGCCGTGTAGAAGAAGCAGAAGAAAATGATCGCAAGGGCATAGAACATCACGTAGATAGGCTCACCGGGGGAGAGCTTACTCACGATATCCTGCATCCAGCGCATGTTCTCGTTCTGCCCGAACCACTGCCCCAGGGTCGAGGGAAAGAGAATGATGCTCGACGCGAAGATGGGGGGAATGACGCCCGCCATATTGAGCTTCAGCGGCAGATGGCTGCTCTGGGCTGCGTAGAGCTTCCTTCCCTGTTGCCGCTTGGCATAATTGACCGTCACCCTGCGCTGGCCGCGTTCGACAAAGATCACGAAGGCCGTCACGGCAATGGCCAGCATGAACAGGGTCAGCACGGTAAGGAAGTGCATCTCACCGTTACGGACCAGCTCAAGGGTCTGTCCGATGGCCGCAGGGAGTCCTGCCACGATACCGCCGAATATGATCAGAGAGATCCCGTTGCCGATACCCCGCTCCGTGATCTGCTCCCCCAGCCACATCAAAAACATGGTGCCCGTAACCAGTGACACGGTTGCCGTGAAGATGAACCCAACACCCTGATGGGCGACCACATAGTTCCCCGCCACCTGCTGGCCTTGCAGGGCGATGGAGATGCCCACCGCCTGAAACAGTGCCAGGCCAACCGTGCCATAGCGGGTGTACTGGGTAATCTTGCGGCGGCCCGACTCCCCTTCCTTCTTCAACTGCTCCAGTTGGGGAATCACGGTCGTCATCAACTGAATGATGATCGACGCAGAGATGTACGGCATGATGCCGAGCGCAAACAGACTGGCGCGATTCAAGGCCCCGCCCGAGAACATGTTGAACATGTCAAGGATGGTCCCTGCCTGCTGCTCAAGCAACTGGGCCAGCGCCGAGGCGTTGACACCCGGCACGGGGATAAAGGTACCGATGCGGTACACAATCAGGGCGCCAATGACGAAAAAGATCCGCCGCTGAAGCTCTTTCAGTTTCCCCATCCCGCCGAGGGAGCCAACGCTAGTGCCAGTCAGTGCCATGGGCTCAGTCTTCGATCTTGCCGCCGGCCGCTTCGATAGCCTCGCGGGCACCCTTGGTGACAGCAACGCCCTTGAGGGTCACAGGCTTGTCGATGACGCCTGACTTGATCACACGCACCCGCTGGATGGCGTTAGAGATCACGCCCGCCTTTTGCAGAGAGACGAGATCGACCATGCCACCCTCAACCTTGCCCAGCTCACCTAGGCGAATCTCGGCGGTGACCTTAGCCATGCGGGAGTTGAAACCCACCTTAGGCAAGCGGCGCTGCAAGGGCATCTGACCGCCCTCGAAACCCACCTTGTGAAAACCACCCGCGCGGGAGGTCTGGCCCTTGTGGCCACGACCACAGGTCTTACCCAGTCCGCAGCCGATGCCACGGCCCACGCGCTTCTTTTCAGGGCGGCTGCCAGCCGCCGGCTTCAATGCATTCAGGCGCATCTTAAGCGTCCTCAACCTTGACCATATAGGAAACCTTATTCACCATCCCGCGAGTTGCGGGGGTGTCCTCAACCTCAACACAGTGATGCATGCGGCGAAGTCCCAGGCCGCGAACACAGGCCATATGGCTCTGGAGCCGGCCAAACATGCTCTTCACCAGGGTCACGCGCATCATTTTCTTATCGGCCATGACTATCACCCCAGAATCTCTTGAACGGATTTGCCGCGCTTGGCCGCGACGGTCTCAGCGTCCACCATTTCTTGCAGACCGCGCATAGTAGCGCGAACGACATTGATGGGGTTATTGGTGCCGATACACTTGGCCAACACGTCATGCACCCCGACCACCTCGAACACGGCGCGCATGGCGCCGCCCGCGATGATGCCGGTACCCTCGGAGGCAGGCTGCATATAGATCTTGGCGGCGCCATGACGAGCCATTACCGGATGCTGTAAGGTGCTGCCCTTCAGCTTGATGGTTCTCATGTTCCTGCGCGCGGCATCCATCGCCTTTTGAATGGCCAGGGGTACTTCGCGGGCCTTACCGGTCCCGAATCCAACCCGTCCCTTGCCGTCGCCGACCACGGTCAGGGCGGCAAAGGAGAACTGACGCCCACCCTTGACGGTCTTGGACACGCGGTTCACGCCGACCAACTTTTCAATCAGCTCATCGCCTTCAGGCTTGGCAGTGAAATTCGACATCTCTCAACTCCTAGAACTGAAGGCCATTTTCACGCGCTGCATCGGCAAGTGCCTGAACGCGCCCATGATACTTGAACCCGGAACGGTCGAAGGCGACGCGCTCGACTCCGGCGGCCTTGGCACGTTCAGCGATGAACTTGCCCACGAGGCCGGCCGCATCGACATTGCCGGTGTAGCCTTGCAACGCACCACGGACATCCTTATCCAGGGTGGAAGCTGACGCCACGACCTGCTCGCCGTTAGGGGCAATCACCTGGGCATAAATATGCCGGGGAGTACGGTGAATGGTGAGACGATGCACACCCAATTCACGGATTTTGGCTCGGCCGCGCCGGGCACGACGTATACGGGAAGTTTTCTTATCCATCGTCATCACCTTACTTCTTCTTGGTTTCCTTACGAACGACCTGTTCGTCGGAATACCGGACACCCTTACCCTTGTACGGCTCCGGCGGACGATAAGCCCGGATCTCGGCAGCCACCTGTCCGACCTTCTGCTTGTCGAAGCCACTCACCAGGATCTCGGTCTGGGTGGGGGTGTCAACATTGATACCCTCAGGCACGGGATACTCCACCGGATGGGAGAAGCCCAGGCTCAGGCCTAGAACCCTGCCCTTGGCCTGAGCGCGATAACCGACGCCGACCAACTGCAACTTTCTGGTCCATCCCTGACTCACGCCAACCACCATGTTATTGATCAGGGCGCGGGTAGTGCCGGCCATAGCCCAGGCGCCGTTCTTGGCGGCGGCCTCGTTGGCGGGTGCGACACTGAGCGTGCTTCCGTCGATATTGACGGCCACACGATCATGGACCAGCAGATCCATGGCGCCCTTGCCACCCTTGATGGTCAACCTTTTGCCATCCACCTTCGCTTCGACGCCGGAGGGAAGGGTGATCGCTGCCTTTGCAACTCTCGACATAGTCCTCTCCTTACGCCACGATCGCGACAATTTCACCGCCCTGGCCAGCGGCGCGCGCGGCTCGGTCGGTCATAATGCCGTGAGAGGTGGAAATGATGGCGATGCCAAGACCGTCACGAACTTTGGGCAATTCATCCTTACCCTTGTAGATACGCAGACCGGGGCGACTTATGCGCTTGATCAGCTCAATGACGGGACGGCCTTGGAAATACTTCAGTTCTATATCTAGTGCAGGCTTACCGGAAGCGGCTGAGACTGCAAAGTCCTTGATATAGCCTTCATTCTTGAGAACCGTCGCAATAGCCGCCTTCATTTTGGAAGCGGGCATGCTGATGTTCGCCTTGCCGGATTGTTGGCCATTGCGTATGCGCGTCAGCATATCCGCAACGGGATCAGACATACTCATGTTTTACTCCTCAGGTCAGTCCGATTTTGTACCGCGATACCTGAAGACCAGCTTACCAGCTAGCCTTCACCAAGCCCGGAACGTCTCCGCGCATGGCGGCCTCGCGCAGCTTATTGCGCCCGAGACCGAATTTACGATAGTAGCCATGGGGTCGGCCAGTTATGCGACAGCGCATCATCTGTCGCGACTTGCTCCCATCCCTTGGTAACTTTTGCAGCTTGATCACAGCCTCGTCCACTTGTTCGGACGTGCTGCTAGGGTTTCTGATGATGCCCTTAAGTTGGGTGCGCTTGGCCACGAACTTGGCAGCAGCCTTAGCTCGCTTTACCTCGCGGGCGATCATACTCTTCTTTGCCATGACGTATCTCAGCTCTTAAAGGGAAAACGGAAGGCTTCAAGCAACGCCCTGCCTTCTTCATCGCTCTTCGCGGTGGTGGTAATGGTGATATCCATACCGCGCAAAGTATCGATTTTATCGTAATCGATCTCGGGAAACATTATTTGTTCCTTCACACCCATGCTGTAGTTACCACGGCCGTCGAAGGATTTGCCGTTGAGCCCGCGAAAGTCGCGTATGCGGGGAATGGCAATATCGATCAACCGGCCGAGAAACTCATACATGCGCTCGCGGCGAAGGGTCACTTTGCAACCGATCGGCCATCCTTCGCGAATCTTGAATCCAGCCACGGACTTGCGGGCATGGGTCACGATGGGCTGCTGGCCTGCAATAGCGCGCAGATCCTTAACGGCGTGATCCATGACCTTCTTGTCGGCCACTGCTTCACCCACACCCATGTTGAGTGTGATCTTCTCGATCCTGGGTACTTCCATAACCGATTTGTAACCAAACTTTTCAACCAGTTGGGGTACAACCATCTCACGATAAACTTGTTGCAAACTCGCCATTGCCTTGCCCGCCTTATGCGTCCACGACTTCGCCGTTGGACTTAAACACACGCACCTTGCGTCCATCCTCGAGGGTTTTGAAACCCACACGGTCGGCAGCGTCGGTGGCCGGATTGTAGAGTCCGACATTGGAAACGTGGATCGGCATCTCCTTCTCGACGATGCCGCCGGGCTCACCACGCATGGGATTGCCCTTGGTATGCCGCTTGGCGACATTCACGTTGTCAACGATCAGCTTCTCATCGCTAACCCTGCGAAGCACGGTACCGCGCTTGCCTTTGTCCTTGCCGGTCAGAATGACGACATCGTCGCCTTTACGAATCTTGCGCACGCTTATACCCTCACAATACTTCAGGCGCCAGGGATATGATCTTCATGAACTTCTCGCTACGCAGTTCACGGGTCACGGGCCCGAATATACGGGTGCCGATCGGTTCCAGCTTGTTGTTCAGCAACACGGCAGCATTGCCGTCGAAGCGGATCGACGAGCCATCGGGACGGCGCACACCCTTGGCGGTGCGCACTACTACGGCGTTATACACGTCGCCCTTGTTCACCTTGCCACGGGGAATGGCATCCTTGACACTCACCTTGATGATGTCGCCGATACCGGCGTATCTGCGGTGAGAACCGCCCAGCACCTTGATGCACTGAACGCGCTTGGCGCCGCTGTTGTCCGCTACGCCCAGTATGGTTTGCATCTGAATCATGGTCTTATCCCGTCTTTAACCTACTTGGGTCACCGCGATCACGCGGACCGTTCGATGATCTTCACTAAACGCCAGAACTTGCTTTTTGAAAGCGGCCGGCACTGTTCAACCACTACGGTATCGCCGATCTGGCAACTATTTTCCTCATCATGGGCATGCAGTTTGGTAGAACGGCGGATGAACTTCCCATAGATCGGGTGCTTCTCGCGGCGTTCGATCAGAACGGTCACGGTCTTGTCCATCTTATCACTGACCACGCGGCCCATTACCGTGCGGTTGCTTTCTTTTGCCTCAGTCATGACGCTGCACCTGCATTCGTTTCATTCATCAGGGTCTTCACCCGAGCGATATCACGACGGACACGCTTCATTTCGGAAGGACGGGCGAGCTGGCCTGAACCGCGCTGCATGCGCAGATTGAACTGTTCTTTAAGAAGGTCAAACAACAGGCTCTTCAGCTCTTCGGCCTTCTTTTCACGCAACTCTTTCGCTTTCATCACAGCACCTGCCGCTTCACGAAACTGGTCAGGACAGGGAGCTTGGCTGCGGCCAGCTTGAAGGCCTCACGCGCGATCTCCTCACTGACACCCTGGATTTCATAGAGCACGCTACCCGGCTGGACCAGGGCAACCCAATACTCCACGTTACCCTTACCCTTACCCATACGCACTTCCAGCGGTTTCTTGCTGATAGGCTTGTCGGGGAAGACGCGGATCCACAGTTTGCCACCACGTTTTACATGACGGGTGATGGTACGGCGGGCCGACTCGATCTGACGCGAGGTTAAACGCCCGCGCGTGGTGGCCTTGAGGCCAAACTCACCAAAACTGACCTTGTTGCCCGATTGCGCCAGACCGCGGTTGCGGCCCTTGTGCATCTTACGGAATTTTGTACGCTTCGGCTGTAACATCGTTATGCCTTCTTGCCACTTCTGCCCTTGGGCTCAGGGGTTTCCACCCGCTCTTCGCCCGCGAAGACTTCGCCCTTGAAAATCCAAACCTTTACACCGATCACACCGTAGGTGGTTCGGGCTTCGGCAAAGCCATAGTCGATATCGGCGCGCAGGGTATGCAAAGGGACGCGGCCCTCGCGATACCACTCGGTCCGCGCGATCTCGGCTCCATTCAGACGGCCGGCGATATTGACCTTGATGCCTTCGGCACCCAAGCGCATGGCGTTCTGCACGGAACGCTTCATGGCGCGGCGGAACATCACACGGCGCTCCAGCTGCTGAGCGATACCTTCGGCGACCAATTGCGCGTCCATTTCAGGCTTGCGTATCTCTTCGATGCTGATATGCACCGGGATACCCATACGCCTGCTGACATCGGCGCGCAATGCGTCGATATCCTCACCCTTTTTACCGATCACCAGACCAGGACGCGCGGTATGAATAGTGATGTGCGCGTTCTTGGCAGGACGGTCGATCTGGATGCGGCTGACGGAAGCCTGCGATAAGCGCTGCTTCAAGTAGGCCCGCGTAGCCAGATCGGCGTTCAGGAAATCGGCATAGTGCTTCGAATCGGCATACCACTTGGACGTCCAGTCCTTGACGATGCCGAGACGAATACCGATAGGATGTACTTTTTGACCCATCGTGACCTCTTCCGCTTACTTGTCGGCAACCGTCACGGTCACGTGACAGGTCCGTTTCATAATTCGATTTCCCCGACCCTTGGCACGCGCATGCATACGCTTCAGGGTTGGGCCCTCATCCACACAGACGGTCGCGACGCGCAAATCGTCGACATCAGCGCCTTCATTGTGCTCGGCGTTGGCGATGGCCGAGTCGAGCACCTTCTTGATCAGCACCGCAGCCTTCTTGGTACTGAAGGCCAAGGTATTCAGCGCCTGCCCGACAGGCAGACCACGAATCTGGTCCGCGACCAGACGTCCCTTCTGCGCGGAAATCCGTGCATGACGCAATTTGGCAACTGCTTGCATGGTTTTATCCTGTTATTTCGACTTCTTATCAGCCGCATGACCGCGATAGTTGCGAGTCAAAGCGAACTCACCGAGCTTATGGCCGACCATGTTCTCGGAAACCAGCACGGGAACATGCTGCTTGCCGTTGTGAACAGCGATGGTCAAACCCACCATTTCCGGTAGAACCAGGGAGCGGCGCGACCAGGTCTTGATGGGGCGCTTGTCGTTGGAGGCGACAGCTGCTTCCACCTTTTTCCACAGGTGATGATCTACAAAAGGTCCTTTACGAACTGAACGTGGCACTATGGTGTCCTCGCTGATTACTTATTCCGGCGGCGTACGATGAGCTTATCGGTACGCTTGTTGGTACGGGTCTTGTAGCCCTTGGTCGGGACACCCCAGGGGGTGACCGGGTGACGGCCACCGGAGGTGCGGCCTTCCCCACCACCATGCGGATGATCGACCGGGTTCATAGCGACACCGCGAACGGTGGGCCGTATCCCGCGCCAGCGCTGCGCGCCCGCCTTACCCAGGGAACGCAGATTATGCTCGGTGTTGCTCACTTCGCCGATAACAGCACGGCATGCGAGGGGAACCTTGCGCATCTCGCCGGAGCGAAGACGCAGGGTAGCGTGCTCGCCATCCTTCGCCACCAACTGAACGGAGGCACCGGCGCTACGTGCGATCTGCGCGCCTTTGCCAGGCTTCAGCTCGATGCAATGAATAACGGAACCCAGCGGCACGTTACGCAGTGGCAGGCAGTTGCCGGTGGCGATCGGAGAATCCGTACCTGATACCAGCTTATCGCCAGCCGTCATACCCCGTGCGGCGATGATGTAACGGCGCTCGCCGTCTGCATAACGCACAAGGGCGATATGCGCCGTCCGGTTGGGATCATACTCGATGCGTTCCACGATGGCGGCAATGCCGTCCTTATCGCGCTTGAAATCGACTACGCGGTAACGCTGCTTGTGCCCGCCACCCTGATGGCGCGTAGTGATACGGCCCTGGTTGTTGCGACCACCGGACTTGCTCTTCTTCTCCAGCAGCGCAGCATGGGGCTCACCCTTGTGCAGATGCGGGTGGTGAACCGTTACGACGAAGCGCCGTCCGGGGGAGGTGGGTTTAGCTTTAACGAGTGCCATTTTTCTCTACCTATTCTTTTCCGGGCCGCGCTTAGGCGCCGCCGCCGAAGTTGATGTCATGACCCGGCATCAGCTTGACGTAAGCCTTTTTCCAGTCAGAGCGGCGACCCATCATGGCGCCGTGGCGTTTTTCCTTGCCTTTGTTGTTGAGGACACGGACATTATCGACCTTCACCTCGAACAACATCTCTACAGCCGCCTTGATCTCAGGCTTGCTGGCATCGGTGGTCACCTTGAAGGCAATCTGGCGCGCCTTTTCGGCAACACTGGAACTCTTCTCGGTAACGATTGGCGACAACAGCACCTTCATCAAACGCTCTTTATTCATGAGAGTCGCTCCTCAATACTCTTCACGGCGGCACTGGTCATAACGACCTTGCCAAAGGTGATCAGGCTGGCGGGATCGATCTCGTCCACGGCACAGACTGCAACCTTGTACACATTGCGTGAGGCCAGGTAGAGATTCTCGTCGGGAATTACATCGACGATCAGCACATCCTGAAGGGACATGTCATTCATCTTGGCTACGAGGGCCTTGGTCTTAGGCGTCTCCACCTTGAACTCATCCACCACTACCAGGCGATCCTGACGCAGCAGCTCAGAGAGTATGGAGCGCAAGGCACCGCGATACATCTTCCGGTTAACCTTCTGCGACCAGTCCTGCGGACGTGCGGCGAAGGTTACACCACCGGTGCGCCACAGGGGACTGCGGATAGTACCGGCGCGTGCGCGGCCCGTTCCCTTCTGCTTGAAGGGCTTGATTCCACCGCCACGCACATCGGAACGAGTCTTCTGAGCGCGGGTACCTGCGCGGGAGCCGGCCAGATAGGCCGTCACCACCTGATGAACCAGGCTCTCGTTGTAATCGGCGCCGAACACGGCGTCGGAGACCTGCATGTTGCCGCCGGCCTGTACATTCAGATCCATAACCATTACCCCTTCTTCACCGCTTTCACAGCGGGCGTCACAATCACTGCCCCGCCGGGTGCGCCAGGAACGGCACCCTTGACGAGCAGCAGATTGCGCTCCGCATCGACGCGGACCAACTCAAGATTCTGTTGCGTGCGGTTCACGTCACCCATGTGACCCGCCATGCGCTTGCCCTTAAAGACGCGGCCCGGGGTCTGGTTCTGACCAATGGAACCCGGAGCGCGATGGGACAAGGAGTTACCATGGGTAGCATCCTGCATGCTGAAGTGGTAACGCTTGACGACACCAGCGAAACCCTTGCCCTTGGAACGGCCTTGCACATCCACGATCTGACCGGCTTCGAAGAAGGCAACGTTTATTTCGCTGCCGACATCAAGACCTTCGCCCTCACCTTCAGCAAGACGAAACTCCCAGAGTCCCTTACCGGCTTCCACGCCCGCTTTCGCGAAATGGCCAGCCTCGGCCTTTTTCACCCGCGAGGACTTCTTGGAACCAGCGGTAACCTGAATGGCGCGGTAGCCGTCGATTTCCTGGCTGCGAACCTGAGTAACGCGGTTCGGTTCAACCTGAATCACGGTCACGGGTACGGAGACGCCGTCTTCGGTGAAGATGCGGGTCATCCCCGCCTTGCGTCCGACTAATCCAATTGACATCGTTCTGTAACCTCAGTTCAGTTTAATCTGAACATCAACGCCAGCCGAGAGATCCAGCTTCATGAGCGCATCTACTGTCTTGTCCGTCGGATCGACGATATCCAACAGCCGGTTGTGGGTGCGAATCTCATACTGGTCGCGCGCGTCTTTGTTCACGTGCGGCGAAATCAAGATGGTGAAACGCTCCTTCTTGGTAGGCAGAGGGATAGGACCCAATACCTGCGCACCGGTGCGCTTCGCAGTCTCAACAATCTCGCGGGCGGACTGATCAATCATTCGATGATCGAATGCCTTCAGCCGAATACGTATTCTTTGATTTGCCATCTTGTTTTACTCAATAACCTTGGCGACCACACCGGCGCCGACGGTACGACCACCTTCGCGGATGGCGAAGCGCAGACCTTCTTCCATCGCGATCG
>MGZB01000044.1 GCA_001801995.1 Gammaproteobacteria bacterium RIFOXYD12_FULL_61_37
ATGGCTGCAATCTCCACCTTAACTCAATGTCATCGACTGAGGGCTTGGCAAAACCGGGGCGACCATCTATGACAGTTTGCTAAATACATAATTCAGCAATTGAGATCAGCGGGCTCGTCCAACACTGCGCTCCATGTGACGCTACGCGATAAAGCCGCGCAGCGCCCCTGAGCTTGGACGTTATGGGTAGCTTGACAAGCACTATTTGATCCATACACTGTACATATGATTGCATTCGAGTGGGACGCCACGAAGGCGGTATCAAACCTTAAGAAGCATGGCGTCTCATTTGAAGAGGCCCAGTCAGTGTTTTATGACGAATTTGCTGTTCAGTTCTTCGATAACGATCGCTCGGAGAATGAAGAGCGGTTTCTGATGCTTGGCATGAGTGTGAATGCAAAGCTTTTGCTTGTGTGTCACTGCGAAAGAGAATCCGGCCAAGTGCTTCGCATTATTTCCGCACGAAAAGCCACAAAGCCTGAGCAAACATTTTATTTGGGTGAGCGAAAATGAAAGCTGAATATGATTTGTCTGCAATGAAGTCGCGTAGAAATCCCTACGCGTCGAAACTAAAGAAATCTGTAACCATGCGCCTATCAGAAGACGTTATTGGTTACTTCAAAAGCATGGCTGAAGAGGCGGGCGTACCTTATCAAAGCCTCATAAATCTTTACCTACGTGACTGCATTACAAATCATAGAAAACTACAAATCACTTGGCCTACTAATCCATAACGAATAAGGTTAGATCGTGCGAATTACGGTGATAGTTTGCTAAATACATAATTCATTAAGTATATTTAGTAAAGTGTCACCGTAATTCTGGTAATTCTGAGGCGATCCACACTGAATGTCTCCATTCATCGTGGCTGAGTGATCGCAGATTCATGCTTCGTGTACCGCGAAAAATTGCGCGAAACAATTGCGGCGATATAGAGTGGAATCCGGAAAATGACGCAACGCGTGCGTGCATTTTCCAGGATTCCTTTGGCAGCGTTTGATTGCCGACTGCCGAAAAATAAAAGGCTACTTCTTATGCATCATCTGGCTCATATGCTCCATGTGCAGCTCGTCGAAGGCCTTCTGCTGATCGGTCGTAAGCGCGGCATAGAACGTTTTGACAGCGTCCGCCATCTTGGCCATGTTCTCGGCGCGGGTCTTCATCATCTCCGCCATCATCGCCATGTGTTCCGGTGCGGACGTCGACATGGTCTGGGTCATGTCCTTCTTCTTGTCCTGCATCGCGGCCATGTTCTTGGCTTGATCATTGACTTGCGTGGAGAATGTCTCCCAGGCCGGTTGCTGATCTTTAGTGAGCTTGAGCTTGGCTTGCAGTTCGCCTAAATGTTTCTGCGCGCGGGCAACTGGATTCATCCCCATGTCGCCCGGCATCATGCTCATGCTATTGCAGCCCATGCCAGGGTTGTTCATGGTCATTTTAGCGGCGCCGTCTGCAGCCATTGCGAGGTTCGCGGCGAACACTGAGGAAATCAGTCCAAGCGTTAATTTGGTGTGCAATTTCATAAATATCCTTGAGAGTTGGGGATCGTCTGGGTTGCATCATGGCAACGGTGGTTGCCGTAGTGATGTTTGCTATCGGTAACCGGTTTGCGGCGCTGACCTGCGATTCTGCCGGTTCATCTGATTCGCAGTCACGAACCTTGCGCCCGATGCCGATTTGCGTCTGTACGCCAACGTACATTACGTCATTGCCTTGGGGGCTACCGATGAATCTGGCGAGTGAGAGACTCTGTGCGGTATGGAACGTTTGGGAAAACGCCGACCATCTCGCCCGGCTCCAGGCCGCCGAGGCCGGGGTGCGCGTCGCCCAGGCCGCGTTGGAGCGCGTGCTCAACGGGGCGCGGCCCGAGGAACGGCGCGAGGCCGCAGCGGCGGTGACCGAGGCCGAGGCCCTGGCGGGACTCTCGGACCGCGAGGCGGCGCGCCAGCAGGGCCTGGCCGAACAGAAGCTGGTCAGCCACCAGTCCCTGGATGCGGCGAACAGCGAGGCGCGGGCCGCCCGCGCCCGTCTGGAGCGCGCCCGGCGCCACCTGGATTTGGTCGAGGCCCCGCCACGGGAGGATGAGCGCGCCCAGGCCGAGGCCGAGCTGGCGGTGGCCCAGGCGCGGGCGGCCGAGACCCGCGCCATCTACGAAAAATCCCTCATCCGCAGCCCGCTCCAGGGGCTGGTCCTGCACCGCTTCCGCCGTGCCGGGGAGCAGGTCACCGAGCTGGGCGACACCCCGATCCTCTCGGTGGGCGATACCTCGGTGCTGCGCGTGCGCGCCGAGGTGGACGAGGCCGACCTCGGCCTCATCGCCCTGGGCCGCCCGGCCTGGTGCCGCGCCGAGGCCTGGGGTGAGCGGCGCTTCACCGGGCGCGTCTCCCGCCTGGGCAGCCTGATGGGGCGCAAACGGGTACACGACGAACAGCCCGGCGAGCGCGTGGATACCCGAGTGATGGAGATCCTCATCGACCTCGATCCCGGCAGCGATCTGCCCGTGGGGCTGCGGGTGGACGCCTTTATCGAGCTGGAGGCGGGGAGGTAATAGATTTCCCAACGAGGAAAAATCGAAATAATGCCGTTTGCTCGATTATTAATGACAACGTGTTTCAATACCACAAAGGCCTGATATTCCAGTATTTATTGGAATGTTAGGCGGGCAACCAATTCACATAGAGGGCTTCAGACGACATGAAACGCATACTCTGCTACGGGGATTCGAACACCTGGGGCTATGACCCGGTGTCGCAGGACCGTTTGGATACGAACAGTCGTTGGACCGGGGTCTTGGGCCAAGTCCTCGGGACTGGCTACACCATCATCGAGGAAGGCCTGAGCGGCCGGACGACGGTCTGGGATGATCCCATCGAAGGTTACAAGAACGGACAAGCCTATCTGTATCCCTGTCTTGACTCCCATCGGCCCCTCGATTTGGTGGTCCTGATGCTCGGCACGAACGATCTCAAACAGCGGTTCAGCCTGTCCGCCTACGATATTGCCGAGGGGGCGAAGGTCTTGGTGCGCATCATTCAAGGCAGCTCCGCCGGTCACCATTGGCGCGCACCGCCAGTGCTGCTGCTCGCCCCGCCTCCGACCGCAAAGCTCAGTCTCTTTGCGGAGATGTTTGAAGGGGCAGGGCAGAAGTCGCGGAAATTCTCTGCCCACTACGGGCGCGTGGCCCAAGAGATGGGCTGTGCCTATTTGGACACATCGACGGTCGTCGTTTCGAGCGATTTGGATGGCATACACTTGGAGGCTGGCGAGCATCAAAAACTGGGGCAGGCGCTGGCGGTACGAATCAAAGCGCTGCTGGGCTGATTGGGCTACTCGCTAATCCCCCGGTTTGGCGCTGCCCCGCTGTTTGGCGTGCCGTGCGAGGAACCGGTCCAGTTGGTTGGCGAAGGCTTGACGGTCGGCTTGGTTGAGGGGGGGCGGACCTCCGGTTTGGATGCCGCTGGCCCGCAGGGTTTCCATGAAGTCCCGCATGTTGAGGCGGGCCCGGACATTGTCGGTGGTGTAGAGTTCGCCCCGAGGGTTGAGGGCCTGCGCCCCCTTTTCGATGACTTCCGCCGCCAGCGGGATGTCGCTGGTGATGACGAGGTCGCCCTTTTCCACCCGTTTGACGATTTCGTTGTCGGCCACGTCGAAGCCGGCCGTGACCCGGATTGCGTTGATAAGCGGGGATGGCGGGGTGCGCACGGGCTGGTTGGCAACCAGGGTGACCTCCACCCGGCTTCGTTCCGCCGCCCGGAACAGGATCTCCTTGACCACGACGGGGCAGGCGTCGGCATCCACCCAGATTTTCATGGGAACTCCACGGGACAAAGAAAAGGGAAACGCCGGATTATCCCAGCGTTTCCCTTCGAGTGGAGGTTTATTACAGAGGAACCCTCAGGACCTGACCGATGAAGATCCGGTTGGGATCGGTGATGAGGGTTGGATTGGCGCGGAAGATTTTCATGTACTGGGTGGAACTGCCGTAGGCGCGGGCGGAGAGCGCCGTCAAGGTGTCCCCGGACTTCACTATGACTGTTCTGGCTTCGTTTTCGCGGATTTCCGCTTCCTGTTGCAGGCCTTGCAGGTAGGCAGGCGGGGTGGCGGGCGCTGCCTTTCCTTCATTGAGTGTCTGGAGGGATGCGGCCACCAGGGTATCCAAGTCACTCTGGAGGTTGTTGCCGCGCGCAGGTTGTCCGTTCCCGGCGGAGATGAGCACCTTGTTGGTCACGTCTTCCACCTTGCCTTGGGTGGTCTGCGTCTTGGCGCCGGCGTCGATCCGCTTCGCCAGCTCTTCGTCGGAGAGCTGCTCGGTGGCTTTTCCGCGATCCTGGTACTGGACGGTCAGGGCCTGTACATAATCCTTATCTTCCTTGGTGGCGGGTTGCGCCGAATTTACGTCCGGGGGGCTGATCGCCGGGGCGGCGGCTGTTGCCTGCTTCGCCCGCGCGGCGCTCTGTTGTTTCAGGTTGTCCAGTGCCTGATCCACAGAGGATGAGAGGCCTCCGTCGCCTTGCGCCTCGGCCTTGGGCGCCGGAGCTACTGCCACGGCCGGAGCCACAGCCGGAGCCACTGCCACCGATGGCTTCTGTTCGACTTCCGCCTTGACGGTGGTGGTCAGAGCCGTGGCGGGCGCCATCTGTATTTCGGCGAGATTCCGTTCCGCGCGGCTCAGGAACCAGGATCGCACCGACCAGGCGAGCATGATCAGGGATATCAGCAGCAGGGCGGCCAAGCCTTGCAGCAGGATCTTCATGTAGTCGGGTTTCACTTCTTCTTGCTGGTAAAAGACCATTTTCGTCTCCTCACTCTCTCGTTTTTGTATTTCCGTCCCTTCGATCAGGACTGTCGAATCACTGGGAAACCGGTTTCTTCGACGCGACTGTGGTCAGTCCCAACAGCCGCCAGAGGTTCATCCCGTCGCGGTAGTATTTCAGCTTGCTTGCCGGGTAGCCGACCTCCATCAGTCCCTGGATGGCCCTCGGCGACTGGTCGCACCAGGGGCCGTTGCAGAAGAGGGTCAGGGTTCTGGCGTTGTCGTAGTTCCAGGTGCCGCCGGGTCCCTGGGTCGCTCCCATGGCAAGGAGGATCTTCTCCAGGTAGGGATTGTTTTTGCTGAAGATGACAAAGGGGATATTGATGGCGCCGGGTATGGTTTCGGCCTCGTACCATTCCGGCATGCGGGCATCCACCAGGACCCCTTTGCCGTCCTTCACCTCGTTCATCAGAAAGTGGATCACTTCCAGTTCGCCCAGGGTCTCCACGCCAGGACCGGCAGAGATGGGGTGGATGCAAAAAGGCGGGCAGGGGCGGGATGTCTTGGCGAAGTCGTCGATCAGGCGGTTTTCCTTGTCCTGTATCCGTTGAATGCGGACCGTCGTCCCCTTGTGCGCCACGTCGAGGTAGGGGATGTCCTTAGTGATGTTGACCTCGTTGGCGAGGGCGGAAAGGGAAAAGGCGAGCCCGGTGAAAAGGGCAGCGAGGGCCGCCATCTTTACAGATGATTTCATAGTCAATTCTCCTCCGGCATAGTGTTTTTTATTTCATGCAGTCAAGCCGCATGTAGCCAAAGCATAACACGATGAAGGCGGAAAATTTATACCGTCAAAAAATCGTATGATGGCTGTTTTTAGCCAATAATTTGACGGTCCAGGGGACCGTCAATAAGGTGTCAGCACCAGGGCGCCCAAGGGCGGCAACACCAGACTGATCGATTGGTCGAAGCCCATCCAGGGGACGCTCTCGCTCTGCACGCTGTCGCTGCCGACGTTGCCGCCGTTGTAGAAGGCGGAATCGGAGTTGATCAACTCACTGTAGCTGCCGGCCTGGGGCACGCCAATGCGATAGCCGTAGCGGGGCACGGGGGTGAAATTGAGCACGACGAGCAGGGTGCGGCCTTGGCGGTCGCGGCGCAGATAACAGATCACCGATTGGGTGCTGTCGTGGCAGTCGATCCAGGAGAAGCCCTCGTGGGAGAAGTCGAGCTCGTGGAGGGGGGGCTGTTCCCGGTAGAGCTTGGCCAGATCGCAGACCAGCAGTTGCACGCCACGGTGCTGGGGGTCGTTGATCTGATGCCAGTCGAGGGATTCGGCGGCGTTCCATTCACGGCCCTGTCCGAACTCGTTGCCCATGAACAGGAGCTTTTTGCCGGGGTAGGTGAAGAGGAAGCTGTAGAGCAGACGCAGGTTGGCGAACTGCTGCCAGGCGTCCCCCGGCATCTTGGAGATCAGCGAGCCTTTACCATGCACCACCTCGTCGTGGGAGAAGGGCAACACGAAGTTCTCGGTGAAGCAGTAGAGCAGGCCGAAGGTGAGCTGGTCGTGATGGTAGCTGCGGTGTACCGGGTTTTCATGGAAATAGGTCAGGGTGTCGTGCATCCAGCCCATATTCCACTTCATGCTGAAGCCGAGCCCGCCCAGCCAGGTGGGGCGGGAAACCTGGGGCCATGCGGTGGACTCCTCGGCGATCACCAGGGCGCCGGGGAAGTTTTTGTGGACCTCTTCGTTGAGGTGGCGGATGAAATCGACCGCCCGCAGGTTCTCCCGTCCGCCGTATTCGTTGGGAATCCAGTCGTTGGCCTCGCGGGAGTAGTCGAGGTAGAGCATGGAGGCCACTGCGTCCACCCGCAGCCCATCCAGATGAAACTCCTCCAGCCAGTAGATGGCGCTGGAGAGCAGGAAGTTACGCACTTCGTTGCGGCCGTAGTTGTAGATCAGCGTGCCCCAGTCGCGGTGCTCGCCCAGTCGCGGGTCCTCGTGCTCGTAGAGGGCGGTGCCGTCGAACTTGGCCAGGGCGAAGTCGTCCTTGGGGAAGTGGGCCGGGACCCAGTCGAGGATGATGCCGATGCCGCGCTGATGCATGTGATCGACGAAATAGCGGAAATCATCGGGGGAGCCGAAGCGGCTGGTCGGGGCGAAATAGCCGGTGGTCTGATAGCCCCAGGAGGCGTCGAAGGGGTGTTCCGTGATAGGCAACAGTTCGATATGGGAGAAGCCCAGCCAGTTGACGTATTCGGCCAGGCGGTGCGCCAGCTCCCGGTAGTTGAGGAAATGTCCCTGGTCGCTCTTTTGCCAGGAGCCCAGGTGGACCTCATAGACGCTCATGGGGCTGTGCTGCCAGTCACCCTCGGCGCGCTGGTCAATCCAGGTCGCGTCGTTCCATTCGTAGTTGTCCCGGTTTACCCAGCAGGCGGTCTCCGGGCGCATCTGGAAGGCGTTGGCGTAAGGGTCCGCCTTGACCAGGAGTGAGCCTTGCCGGGTGCGGATCTCGAATTTATAGAGCGTTCCGGCGGAAAGACCGGGGATGAACAGCTCCCAGATCCCGCTGCCGCCGCGCGCGCGCATGCTGTGGACGCGACCGTCCCAGCGGTTGAAGTCGCCGATGACGCTGACGCGCTCGGCATTCGGCGCCCAGACGGCGAAGAGCACGCCGCCGACCCCGTCCACCTGGTGCTCGTGGGCACCCAGGAAGCGATAGGCGTGCAGATGCCGCCCCTCACCGAAGAGGTATATGTCGAGGTCGCCCAGTTGCGGGGGGAAACAATAGGTATCGAATTGCTCGTGCTCATGGCCCCGGTCGTCGGTCCAGCGTAGCCGGTAGCGTTCGGGAAGGCTGGCGGCGGGTCCCCGCCATTCGAACAGGTCCGTGCCTTCCAGGCGCGTCATGAACTGACCATTTTCGACCAGCTCCAACTCCCGGCAGAAGGGGGCAAAGGCGCGGACCACGGCGGCATCGCCCTCGATATGGCGGCCCAGGATCGCGAAGGGATCGTGGTGGCGGAAATCGAGTAATTTCTCCATTTTTTGCTCCTGCCTCGGGGTTACTGCCAGGGCTGACGGTTGTCATGAAAATGTGATTGGGCGTGCGAGAGAATAGCATCAAAGGCCCGGTTGCCGTGAAAATAGCGAACCGGATGTTGGGGGGTAGGTCGGCCTTCAGGCCGATTGCGGCGCCGCTTGCCGGCCTGAAGGCCGGCCTACCTGTTCACACCCCATGGGACGAGAGGCCCCGGAAAAAAGCAGGCGCCTCGGAGACGAAAAAAGTTTGAAGCCCGCGACATATCCCGAATAATGTCAGCCAAGATCGCAGCCGATTCGCTGTATCGTAATATCCAAGGAGCCGTACATGGTCATGAGTAGTGACAGCAGTCCCCGTTTCGTCAGCCGTCTCACCCGCAAAACCCTGGCCTTGATCCTTGCCGGCGGGCGGGGATCGCGGCTCAAGCACTTGACCCTGTGGCGCGCCAAGCCGGCGGTCCATTTCGGCGGTAAGTTCCGTATCATCGATTTCCCTCTCTCCAACTGCATCAACTCCGGCGTTCGCCGTGTCTGCGTCCTGACCCAATACAAGGCCCATTCGCTGCTGCTGCACCTGCAACGGGGCTGGAGCTTCCTGCGCGGCGAGTTCGGCGAATTCGTCGAACTGCTGCCGGCCCAGCAGCGGATCGAATCCAGTTGGTACGAAGGGACCGCCGACGCGGTCTACCAGAACCTCGACATCCTGCGCTCCCATCATCCCGAATATGTGCTGATCCTGGCGGGCGACCATATCTACAAAATGGACTACGGCGCCATGATCGCCGAGCACGTCGAAAAGGGCGCCGACATGACCGTGGGCTGCATCGAGGTGGATGTGGAGACGGCCCGGGCCTTCGGCGTCATGAGCGTCGATGACGACAGCCGCGTGATCAAATTCACCGAGAAACCGGAATACCCGGAGACGATTCCGGGCAAGCCGGACACCGTCCTCGCCTCCATGGGGATCTACGTCTTCAACAGGGGTTTCCTGTTCGAGCAACTGTGCAAGGACGCCGACGAGAAGGGCTCCAGCCACGACTTCGGCAAGGACATCATTCCCAAGGTGATCAACAAATACCATGTGATGGCCTATCCCTTCCGCGACCGGGAGGGCAACCAGGCCTATTGGCGCGACGTGGGGACCGTGGATTCCTTCTGGGAGGCCAATTTGGAGCTGACCGGCGTCACCCCGCCGCTCAATCTCTATGACGATAGCTGGCCGATCTGGACCCACGCAGCCCAGTTGCCGCCGGCCAAGTTCGTGTTCGACAACGAAGACAGGCGCGGCATGGCCGTCGATTCCATGGTGTCCGGCGGCTGCATCATCTCGGGGTCGGTCGTGCGTCATTCGTTGCTGTTTTCCAGCGTGAAGGTAAACTCCTTCAGCCTGGTGGAGGACTCGGTGGTATTGCCCGAGGCCTTCATCGGCCGTAACTGCCGCATCAAAAAGGCGGTTATCGACAGGGGCTGTCACGTGCCCGAGGGCACGGTGATCGGGGAAGATTTTGAAGACGACTCGCGCCGCTTCCACGTCACGGCGGGCGGGGTCGTGTTGGTGACACCTGAAATGTTGGGACAAGACCTGCACCATGCCCGCTAACGCAAAGCCGCTTAAAGTCGTTCTCTGCTGGCACATGCACCAGCCGTACTACCGTGGCCCGGCCGGCAGCGACTATGAATTGCCCTGGGTCTACCTGCACGGAATCAAGGACTATTCCGACATGGCCTTCCATTTGGAAAACCATGGCAAGGCGAGGGCGGTCGTCAATTTCGCCCCCCTGCTGCTGGAACAGATCGAGGATTACTCCCATCAGACGCGGCGCTGGCTGAAGACCGGCGAGCGCATCAGCGATCCCTTGCTGGCGGCGCTGGCCGGTCCCGGTGTGCCCCTGGGGCTGCGGGAGCGGCGGAAGCTGATCAAGGATTGCCTGCGGGCCAACGAGAAGCGGCTGATCAACCGCTTCGAGGGGTTCCGCGATCTGGTGGACATCGCGCACTGGATCGATCATCAACCGCACAACTACGGCTATCTCAACGATCAATACATGGTCGATCTCCTGGTCTGGTACCACCTGGCCTGGATGGGGGAGAGCATCCGCCACAACGACCTCCGGGTCATCTCCCTGGAGAAGAAGAAGCGCAACTTCAACGAAAACGACCGGCGCCAGTTGCTCAGCGTCATCGCCGATGTCCTGGGTGGGCTGATCGACCGCTACCGGCGCCTCGCCGAGAGCGGGCGGGTGGAACTGTCGGTGACGCCCTACGCCCACCCCATCCTGCCGCTGTTTTATAACTTTCATGTGGCGAGGGAATCCCTCCCAGACATGCGCCTGCCCGATACCGGGGACTATCCCGGCGGCCGGGAGCGGGCGGTCTGGCATGTGCGCAAGGGGCTGGAGATCTTCCAGCGCCATTTCGGCTTCCGCCCCAAGGGCTGCTGGCCGTCCGAAGGGGCTCTCAGCGACGACAGCGTGCGGCTGCTGGAGGAGGAGGGCTTCCACTGGGTGGCCAGCGGCCAGCAGGTGTTGAGCAACAGCCTGAAGGCCATGAAGGCCGACATCAGCGCCCCCGCGTCCTGGGTGCATACCGCCTACCGGCTGGGCGACAAGGGCAATATGCATGGCTTCTTCCGCGATGACGGTCTTTCCGATTTGATCGGTTTCACCTATTCCGATTGGCACGCGGACGACGCCGTCGGCAATCTGATCCAGCACCTGGAAAACATCGACCGCGCGACGCGCGGGGACCCGAACCGGGTGGTTTCCATCATCATGGATGGGGAGAACGCCTGGGAATACTATCCCGACAATGGCGTCTATTTCCTTGATGCCCTCTACAAGCGCCTGAGCAACCATCCGACCCTCGCCCTGAGCACCTTTTCCGATTATCTCGATGACCTGTCCGGAGGCCCCGCGCGCCTGCCGCATGTCGTCGCCGGCAGTTGGGTCTACGGCACCCTGTCCACCTGGATCGGCGATATGGACAAGAACCGGGGCTGGGAGATGCTGGTGGATGCCAAGAAGATCTACGACCAGGCGATGGAGAAGCGGACCTACGACGAGGAGACGCTACGCAAGATCGAACAGCAATTGGCGACCTGCGAAGGATCGGATTGGTTCTGGTGGTTCGGCGACTACAACCCCGGTCAGGCGGTTTCCGATTTCGAGCACCTGTTCCGGCTGCAATTGAGCCATCTCCACTTGCTGCTGGGGGAAAAACCCCCGGAATACCTCCATCATGTCTTTGCCCATGGCAGCGGCGATCCCTCCATGGGCGGCGTCATGCGCAGGAATAATTAGGAACGATCAACTTGCGCCGTTATCACCCACAACCCCGTCAGGCGGGAGTTCTCCTGCACCTGACATCATTACCGGGGCCAGGAAGGCAAGGCCGTCTTGGCGCCGAGGCCTATCGTTTCATCGACCTGCTGGCGTCCGCCGGTTTCTCGGTCTGGCAAATGTTGCCGGTCAATCCCGTCGGGGCGAGTGCTTCGCCCTACCAGACCTCTTCGGCCTTCGCCGGCGATCCGGGCTTGATAGACCCGGCCCCGCTGATGGAGCGGGGATGGCTCGCGGACCGGGAGATGGGCGCGATCAGCTATGACGACTATCGGGCCGCCCTGCGCGGGTTTTGTCTCCACTCCGAAGGGTTCGAGCGCCAGGCCTTCATCGAGTTCGTCGAGCGCGAGGCCTATTGGCTCGACGACTATGCCCTTTTCCATGTCCTGCACCAGGAGTTCGGGCGCGGCTGGTGGGAATGGCCGGTGGAGCTGCGCGACCGGACCGCGCAAGGCCTGTCGCAGGCCCGCACCCGCCTGGCCGACCGGATCACCTGCTACCGCTTTCAGCAATTCCTGTTTTTCCAGCAGTGGCGCGCCCTGAAGAAATACGCCAACGAACGGGGCGTGCTCCTGTTCGGCGACGTTCCCATCTTCGTCGCCCTGGACAGCGCCGAGGTCTGGGCCCATCGCGACCTGTTCGAGGTGGACGAGACCGGCCTGCCCACCGTCGTCGCCGGCGTGCCGCCCGACTATTTCTCCGCGACCGGGCAGCGCTGGGGGAACCCCCTCTATCGTTGGGAGACGATGCACCGCACCGGTTACCGGTTCTGGGAACAGCGCATCAAGACCCAACTGGAGTTGTTCGACCTGCTCCGTATCGACCACTTCCGCGGCTTCGAATCCTATTGGGCGATTCCCGCCCACGAGGAGTACGCCATCAACGGCTGCTGGCTGCCGGGGCCGGGAGACGCCCTGTTCAACCGCCTGCGGGAGAGGCTGGGCCACTTACCCCTGGTTGCCGAGGACCTGGGCGTCATCACGGACGAGGTACGGGCCTTGAGGGACCGGCACGAAATGCCCGGCATGAAGATCCTCCAGTTCGCCTTCTCCGGCGATGGCGACAATCCCTATCTCCCTTACAATCACGAGCGGCGCTCCGTGGTCTATACCGGCACCCATGACAATGACACCAGTCTGGGTTGGTACAATACCCTGGACGCAGGCACCCAGGCGCGCGTCGATGACTATCTGGGCCATCCCGCCGAATCCATGCCCTGGCCCCTGATCCGCGCGGCCCTGGCCTCGCGGAGCCAGTTGGCGATGCTGCCCATGCAGGACCTGCTGGGGCTCGATGGCGCCCATCGCATGAACACCCCCGGCACCATCGGGGAGGAGAATTGGCGCTGGCGTTTCTCCTGGGAGCAGCCACCGCCCGATCTGGCCGACCGGATGCGCTCGCTGCTTTCGCTCTATGGTCGGCTATCCTAGGGCTCGTAAAGCCCGGTAGGTTGGGCTGAGGCACGAAGCCCAACATTCGGCGTCGGGCTTCCTAACGTCAACCAACCTACGCGCTGGTCCGCGATTTTCACGCTAATTTTTTCTCTGGATGAATCACCGATGACACGCATTGTTCGCAAAGCCGTTTTTCCCGTCGCGGGTCTGGGAACCCGCTTCCTGCCCGCCACCAAGGCCAGCCCCAAAGAGATGCTGCCGATCGTGGACAAACCCCTGATCCAGTATGCCGTCGAGGAGGCCGTCGAGGCCGGGATCGAGACCATGGTCTTCGTCACCGGGCGCAACAAGGAGGCCATCATCAACCACTTCGACACCGCCTACGAGCTGGAGAACGAGTTGCGCATGCGCAACAAGGACAAGCTCCTGCAACTGGTGGAAGGCATCATCCCGCCGCACGTCTCCTGCGTCTTCATCCGCCAGAACATGCCCCTGGGCCTGGGCCACGCCGTGCTCTGCGCCCAGCCCGTGGTGGGTGACGAGCCCTTCGCCGTCATCCTGGCCGACGACCTCATCGACGGCCAGGGGGCCGGTTGCGTCTCCCAGATGGTCCGGTGCTATGCCGACAGCGGTTGCTCCATCCTCGGCGCGGAACGGGTCCCCCAAGACGAGACCAACAGGTACGGGATCGTCGATGTGGACGGCGACGAGCAATTGATGAAGGTGAACGGCATTGTGGAAAAACCCGTCCCCGCCGAGGCCCCCTCCAACCTAGCCGTGGTCGGCCGCTATATCCTGACCTCGCGGGTCTTCCACCACCTGGCCCAGACCGGCAGGGGGGCCGGCGGCGAGATCCAGCTCACCGATGCCATCGCCCGCCTCATGAGCGAAGAGGACGTACTCTCCTACCAGTTCAAAGGCACCCGCTACGACTGCGGCAGCAAGCTCGGCTATCTTCAGGCCACCGTCGATTACGCCCTGAAACACGGCGAACTGGCGCGATCCTTCCAGGAATGGCTGTCAACGCGCTGCCGGTCCGAGTGAGTCCTTCGATGCGCTCGGGAGAGCCGTCTATTCCAGAAACCCCGGAGTCCGCAAGTGGCTAACTCACTGCAAGACCAACTGCTCAAGGCGGGCCTGATCGATAACGAACAGGTCGGCAAGGTCAAGAAGGAGCAGTTCAACAAGAAGAAACAGCAGCTCAAGCAAGGAGCGTCCGCGCCCGGCCATCAGCATCTGAAAGAGGAGCAGGCCAGACGCGCCGAGCGTGACCGCGAACTCAACCGCCAGAAAAACGAGCTGGCCGGGCGTCAGGCGATTCAGGCGCAAATCAAGCAGTTGATCGAGAGCAACCTCCAGCCCAGGACGGGTGGCGAGGTGCCCTATCAGTTCGTCCATAACGGCAAGGTCAAACGGCTCCTCGTCACCGAGACCCAGCGGGGACAGATCAGCCGGGGCCAGTTGGCCATCGTGCGGCTGGGAGGCCAGTATGAGCTGGTGACCCCGCCGGTGGCGGAGAAGATCCGCGCCCGTGACGAGAGTTTCCTGGTGCTTTGCAATGATCCCCCCGCCGCCGCCGATGGCGATGACCCCTACGCGGAATTCAAAATCCCGGATGACCTGATCTGGTAACCGTCCCGGCCAGGCCAGGCCCTTATTGTTGGGTTTGATCGATCAGCCTAATTTCCTCATTTAACCGCAAAGAACGCGAAGGAACGCGAAGAAATTCATTGGCTTGTCTAGGTTCCGCCCCTGACCAGGAAGGTGGGGGCACAGACAAAAAAACCGTCGGGAGCGGATTTTCGCGCCAGCCCCGGAGGGGTGAGGCGCAGGGATGCGCCGAACAAAAAACCGTCGGGAGCGGATTTTCGCGCCAGCCCCGGAGGGGTGAGGCGCAGGGATGCGCCGAACAAACGCATCGGATGGGTTTCCTTAGCTTTCTTTGCGTCCTTTGCGGTTGAAAAGAGGTTTCTAGGATCAGCGACCCGAGGTGATCGATTTGTAGATCTCAGCGCTTTTCTTTCGGGTGGTTTCGTAGCCTTCCTTCGTCGCATCCTTGGTTGTGTCCCACGCCTCCGAGGACTTCTCTTTGGTCACTTCATAGGCGCTGCCGGCGGTGTCCTTGGTCGATTTCCAGGTGGCCGATCCTAGCTTTTTGCTTTGTTCCACCCATTTCGAGGCCTCCTGGCCCAGATTCGAATCGTTGTTGGGCGCGGCGGGTTGCGCTTGCGGGGAGGCGGTCTTGGGCGGTTCGGCGGGTTTGCCGCCGCAGGCGGTGAGGAACAGGGCGGCGCCGAGGGGGATTAGGGCCTTTTTCATGTCGGTCTCCAGGGGGGATTTCTATACAGGGCGAGTATAGCCCTGCCGGAGTTATCCCTGGCAAGCCACGTCATCGGCGGCGGGCGACGTTTTCCGGGTGTCTTGGAGCGCGTTCAGGATGGCCGCGCGGGCATTGCTCGCGAGGGTCTTGCGATCGCTCCCGCACTGGATCAGGGGTTCGGTCACATGGATGTCCACATCGATCCCGTCCTGTTCCAGGATGCGGACGATGCTGGGCACCAGCAGGTCGTCGCCGATGAAGGGCGCGGCTTGGCTCAACTCGCCAGCCTGGCTGTAGCGCAGGGCGAGGGGTTGCAGGGGGATGCCGGTCTCTTGGGCGATGGCGAAGAGGCGGGGGAAGAAGGGGCGGACCTCGGTGCCGTTGGTGGTGGTCCCTTCGGGGAAGAGGACCAGGTGGTTGCCCTGGTTGAGCCTTTCCACCATGCCGCGCCTGAGTTCATCCGTCTGGCCGGCCCCGCGGCGGATGAACAGGGTCCCGGCGCGTTCCGCCAGCCAGCCGACGGCCGGCCAGTTACGGACTTCCCACTTGGAGACGAAGCAGAGCGGGCCCAAGGCCCCGAGCACATGGATGTCCATCCAGGAGATGTGGTTGGAGACGATGAACATGGGCTCCCTGGGCAGCTCGCCCTGTAGGCGGACATTCAAATGCAGCGCCCGGCAGATGCGGCTATGCCACCACTGGACGATGCCGGGGGCCGGATGGGGCTTGCCGGGCCGCTGGAACAGGGCGACCCCCAGGGTCAGGAGCAGACCGGCGATGATGTAGTGGATCACCACCAGGGCGCGCCAGAAGGTGCGCAGGGCCTTCAACCTAAAAACCCCTGTTTAACCGCGAAGGACATAAAGAACGCTAAGGAAAACAATCCGATACGTTTGCCTATGCTCACACCTTCCTGGTCAGGAACGAAACCTCGACAAGCCAATGAAATTCTTTGCGTTCCTTCGCGTCCTTTGCGGTTAAATGAGGAAATTAGGTTCAACGGACGGGCACCCGTTCGTAACCGAAGAAGTGACGGGCGTAGGCGTTGTCCATCTCGCTCAGTTTGACCAGGATGAAGACATCGGCCACGTTGAAATCCGGGTCCCAGCAGGCCTCTCCGCAGATTTTGGCGCCGAGGCGGATGTAGGCCTTGAGCAGGGGGGGCATGGCGGCGGTGATGTTGGTGTCGGCGTCCACCAGGGGCAGGGGGTTGAGCGGGGTGACCCGGTGCTCCTCGTCGATCATGGCCTGCTGGCGTAGGCGCTTCATGATGGCGGCGGCGCGCACGCCGTCGTCCTCCAGCTCGATGCTGGCGCAGCCGCAAAGATAGTCGAAGCCATGCAGGTTGACGTAGGCCGCCAGCCCGGACCAGAGCACGGCGATGGCCGCGCCGGTGCGATAGGCGGGGGCGACGCAGGTGCGGCCTACTTCGAGGATGCGGCCGTCCAGCTTTTTGATGTTGGTGAGGTCGAATTCGCTTTCGGAATAGAAACCGCCCGCCTCGGCGATCTTGGCGCCGGGCAGCAGGCGGGTGGAGGCGACGACCTCGCCGGTCTCGGCGCTACGGACCAGCAGGTGGTGGCAATAGTTGTCGAAGCGGTCGATGTCCAGGCCCTCGACCGGGGTATGGAGCTTGGCGCCGAGTTCGCCGGAGAAGATGCGATAGCGCAAGGCCT
This sequence comes from Gammaproteobacteria bacterium RIFOXYD12_FULL_61_37, assembly GCA_001801995.1. Lineage (GTDB taxonomy): Bacteria > Pseudomonadota > Gammaproteobacteria > Chromatiales > Chromatiaceae > YD12-FULL-61-37. Next base: position 16,522 of record MGZB01000044.1, read on the forward strand.
GGGATTCGCGCACGTCCGCGTCGGTGGCGGCCAGCTCCGTGTAGAGCATGGGTCTGCTCTTGGCCTTCTTTCCCTGTTCTACTTCTATGGTGTTCATATCAGCGCCGTTCTAGGTGGTTGAAAATGGCAAGAGTCTAGTGACGGACTGTTTCAGGAGAGGGTGTTTTCCATGACAAAAGCGTGATTCTTCGCGGATTGGCCCCGAGGGGATCAAGGGTTCTCGATCTGCAACTCGGCCAGACGTTGCCGGATAAGGCCGGAGATCCTGTTACGGCCGAATATTATCTGAAATCGCTTGCCGCCGCACTGCCGCCAAAGCCTGGCCGCGCGAATCCCCGCCAGAAGCAGGGTGCGAATCTGGTTGGCGTTGTCGGGGTTGTTCAGGTGCAGGGGTTCGCCCTGGACCATGATGCGCGGCTGGAGGGTGCTGATGGTCCGGCTGTAGATATCGGCAAGCTGGGCCAGGGTGTTGGGATGGGTCAGTCCGAAATGCTCCCGGCGCTGCACGGCCTCCTCCAGCCCCTTGCCGATGGTCTCCAGCATCGCCGGACGCCGCTGCAAGACGCCATTCAACTGGATCAGTTGTATGACGTAATGGGTAATCTCCAGATCGCCCTTCGACCCCTCGCTGAGTTGCCGCAGAAGCGTGCGCAGGCCGTGGGTCACTCCTTCCAGACCGCCGAAGACCGCCGGGGTATTCTCCGCGTCGATCTGAAACAGGCTGTGGACGCTGGCCTTCTTGGCCTCCGCATCGCAGTTGCCCTGGCGGGCGATCTGGCTGACCAGGCTGGCCGCCTGGTAGAGCCCGGCCAAGGCGAGGATTCTGTCGTTTTCTGTCTTCATCTTGAACCTGTCATCCTAGAAACCTCTTTTTAACCGCAAAGGACGCAAAGAACGCTAAGAAAAACAACCCGATGCCTTTATCTTTGTTCCTACCTTCCTGGTCAGGGGCGAGACCTAGACAAGCCAATGAATTCCTTCGCGTTCCTTCGCGGCCTTTGCGGTTAAATGAGGAGATTGGGGTCATGGCGCCCTGGATTGAATGATTCCCCCGCCGAGGCAGTCGTCGCCTTGGTAGAAGACGATCGACTGGCCGGGGGTGACGGCCCTCTGGCTCTGATCGAAACGCACGAGGCAGCGGCCGGGGTCGTCCGCAACGGGCTGGAAGGCACATGCCTGTAAGGGCTGGCGATGGCGGATGCGGGCCTGGCAACTGAACCGGATGCCGGGCGGGGCGCCCGCCACCCAGTGCAGATCGGCGGCGGTCAGGGCCGAGGAGAGCAACAGGGGGTGGTCGTGCGCCTGGGCCACGACGAGCCGGTTGCGTTCCAGGTCCTTGTCCACCACGTACCAGGGCGCCTCCTTGCCGGCGGCCTGACCACCGATGCCCATCCCCTTGCGCTGGCCCAGGGTGTAGTACATCAGCCCCTGGTGCTCGCCCAGCTCGACACCCTCCGGCGTGACGATGGGACCGGGGTTCGCGGGGAGATAGCGCTTGAGAAAATCGCTGAAACGGCGTTCGCCGATGAAGCAGATGCCGGTGCTGTCCTTGCGTTGAAAGTTGGGCAGACCGGCCTCGCGCGCCAGTTCCCGCACCGCTTTCTTGTGCAATCCGCCCAGGGGAAACAGGGACCGCGACAGGGCCGCCTGGCCGACCATATAGAGGAAATAGGTCTGGTCCTTCTCCTCGTCCGCTGCCCGCTGGAGCCGGGTCCCGCCAGGTTCATGGCTCAGCCGCGCGTAGTGGCCGGTGGCGATGAAGTCGGCCCCCCGCTCCAGGGCATGGTCGAGAAAGGCGCGGAACTTGATCTCCCGGTTGCAGAGGACATCGGGATTGGGGGTGCGCCCGGCGCGGTATTCGGCCAGGAAGTGCTCAAATACCCGGTCCCAGTATTCGGCGGAGAAGTTGACCGTCGCCAGAGGGATATCGAGCCGTTCGGCCACGGCGCGGGCCTCCTTGAGATCCTCGGCGGCGGCGCAGTAGCTCTCGGCGTCGTCCTCCTCCCAGTTCTTCATGAACAGCCCGGAGACCGCCCAGCCCTCCCGCTTCAGCAACAGGGCGGCAACGGCGGAATCGACGCCACCGGACAGGCCGACGACCACAGACCCGGTCATTGCGGGCGGTATTGCTTGAATTCGGGCGGATGCCAGCCGCGCCACCACTCATCGACCGGGAGGACTTCCGGCTCCACCCCGTTGTCATGGAACCAGGAATCCACGGCGTAATCGATCTTGCTCTGCTTGTCGCGCACCACGGCGGTGGTATGGGGCAGGCCCATGATGAACCAGCCGCGCGTGGAGGTCTCCTGCACACTGTGGAACCGGAACAGCCCATCCTGTTCCATTAGGGTCAGATAGGTGGTGGTGTCGGTGGACTCGTCGATGCAATCCTGCTGGTTGCCTTCGGCAAGGGCGCCCTTGAAATTCATGCTCTTGTCGTTTTGGGTATTGATGAGGGGGCCGACGATGACCTCCATCAGGCCGATCGCCTTGGCGATGCGTTTGCGCTCCTCGGCCGGGTCCTTGGGCGGGGGCGAGAACTGATCGCGTATCCGCTGCCAGTCGGGCTCGCTGACGCCGATGATCGCCGTCTCCGCGCAACTGTGATTGAAACAGACCGAGAACCGGCCCGGCTTGGGCGGATTTACCCATTCGCGCGGCGTGTCATCGGGGAAGAAGCCAACGGCTCCGGCCAAACCGGGGAGCAGCATCAGCAGGAAAGCGCTGTCAGTCCATCTCATTGATCAACTCCAGGGGATAGTTTTGTCCGCTCAGATAGTCCTCAAGGCAACGCAACACCATGGGGCTGCGGAGCCGGAAACGCCCCGAACGGGCCTCATCCGGCGTCAGCCAGAGGGCCTCGATGACGCCATCGTCCAGCGGCTGATCCGGCCGGTGATCGTCCACCTGGCCATGAAAGCAGTAACGGACATAGGTTGGACCCTGCGTGGGAATGCGCCAGCGGTAGACCCCCACCAGTCCCTGGGGCTGGAAGCGCCAAGCCGTCTCCTCGCGGGTCTCGCGGATGGCGGCCTGGATGAAGTGCTCGTTCTCCTCCAGATGACCGGCCGGCTGGTTGATGACCTGCCGGCCCTTGACCCACTCCAACACGAACAGGAAGCGGCCCTCTCTCTCGGCGATCACGGCAACGGTAGTTCTGGGTGTCCATGGCATAGCCCGGCGATTCTATCTTACTCGCGGCGGCTTGGGCGAGGTGGAGGGGGCTGTCTGGAGGGGCTGTCCAAAAACTGGCAGACATAGAACACTGGAGTCTCGATTCTTTCAGGGTAACCCTGCTACAGCATGGACAAATGGCCTCGCAGATTTTTTTGCCTTCGCCTTTTATGGCATCATTGGCCCTTTCCAGAGCCATCGGTTTTTCTACTTCCCTATGAACAGTAGCGCAGAGATACGCAAGGCCTTTCTCGATTTTTTCGTTGAGAAGGGTCATCAAGTGGTCCCCAGCAGTACTCTTGTCCCCCACGACGACCCGACCCTGTTGTTTACCAACGCCGGGATGGTGCCCTTCAAAGATGTCTTTCTCGGCCGGGAGAAGCGGGACTATGTTCGCGCCGCCAGCTCCCAGCGCTGCGTCCGCGCCGGCGGCAAGCACAACGACCTGGAAAACGTCGGCTATACCGCACGTCACCACACCTTCTTCGAGATGCTGGGCAACTTCAGCTTCGGCGACTATTTCAAGCACGACGCCATCTTCTACGCCTGGGAGTTCCTGACCCAACGGCTCGGATTGCCAAGAGAACGGCTCTGGGTCACCGTTTACGAGGAAGACACCGAGGCGGCGGCCATCTGGCTGAACGAGGTGGGTGTCGATCCGGCCCGGTTCAGCCGCATCGGCGACAAGCCCGGCGGCAAAAAGCACGAGAGCGACAACTTCTGGTCCATGGGCGATACCGGCCCCTGCGGTCCCTGCACCGAGATCTTCTACGACCACGGCCCCGGCATCTTCGGCGGCCCCCCCGGTACCCCGGACGAGGACGGCGACCGCTACATCGAGATCTGGAATCTGGTCTTCATGCAGTACAACCGGGACGCGAGCGGCAACATGACCCCGCTGCCCAAGCCCTCGGTGGACACCGGCATGGGGCTGGAGCGCCTGGCCGCCGTGATACAGGGGGTACACAGCAACTACGAGATCGACCTCTTCCGCCGCCTGATCGATGCGGCGGCCGAGGCGACGGGAACCCTAGACAAGGACGACAAATCCCTTCGCGTTATTGCCGACCACATCCGCTCCAGCGTCTTTCTGATCGACGATGGCGTCATGCCTTCCAACGAGGGGCGCGGCTATGTCCTGCGCCGCATCATCCGCCGCGCCATTCGCCACGGCTATATGCTGGGCTGCAAGGAGCCCTTCTTCCACAAGCTGGTCGCGCCCCTCTGCGAGGTCATGGGCGACGCCTATCCCGAGCTGATCAAGGGCCGGGAACAGGCGGAAAGGGTATTGCGTCTGGAAGAAGAACGCTTCGCCGAGACCCTGGAGCAGGGCATGAAACTGCTGGAGGAGGCGGTGGCCGCCCTCAAGGGCAACCGCATCCCCGGCGAGACCGTTTTCAAACTCTACGATACCTACGGCTTCCCGGCCGATCTGACCGGGGACATCGCCCGCGAACGCGGCCTGGAGATCGATCAGGAGGGCTTCGAGCGCGAGATGGCGGCCCAGCGCGAGCGCGCCCGCGCCGCCAGCCAGTTCGGCGCCGACCAGACGGCCGGTCTGGCCCTGGAGGGGGAGACCCATTTCACCGGCTATGAGCGGATCGAGGACGAGGCCACGGTCATCGCCCTGTTCCGGGGCGGGGAATCGGTAGAGAGTCTGGCCGCCGGGGACGAGGGGATGGTGGTGCTCGATGTCACCCCCTTCTATGCCGAATCGGGTGGCCAGGCGGGTGATGTGGGCGAACTCTCCTGCGACGAGTTCCGGTTCCGCGTGACCGACACCCGCAAGCAGGGCGGGAGCGTCTTCGGCCACCTCGGACGGATCGATGCCGGAGAACTGCACATCGGTGATCTGGTCAAGGCGCGGGTCGATGGCGAACGGCGCCAGTCCACCGCCCTCAATCATTCCGCCACTCATTTGATGCATGCCGCCCTGCGAGCCGTGCTGGGGGGGCATGTGGAGCAGAAGGGTTCCCTGGTGAACCCGGAGCGGCTGCGTTTCGACTTCTCCCATTTCGAGCCGGTCCGGCGGGAGCAGCTCATGGAGATCGAGCGCATGGTCAACCGCGAGATCCGCCGCAATCACATGGTCGAGACCCGCATCATGTCGCTGGAGGACGCCAAGTCCACCGGCGCCATGGCCCTGTTCGGCGAGAAATACGCCGAGCATGTGCGGGTGCTGCGCATGGGCGATTTCTCCGTGGAGCTGTGCGGCGGCATCCATGTACGCTCCCTGGGCGACATCGGCCTGTTCAAGATCGTTTCCGAGCAGGGCATCGCCTCCGGCGTGCGGCGTATCGAGGCCCTGACCGGCGGGAACGCCCTGACTTGGATGGAGACGGACGAGGAGAAGCTGATCCGTATCGCCGATCTGCTCAAGGCCGGGCGCGACGATTTGGACGACAAAGTGGCCCAGTTGCTGGAGCGTAGCCGCCGGTTGGAGAAGGAACTGGATCAATTGAAGTCCAAGCTGGCCTCCAGCCAGGGTTCCGACCTGGCCGGTCAGGCCGTCGAGATCGATGGATTCAAACTGTTGGCGGCGACCCTGGATGGCGTCGATCCCAAGGCCCTGCGCGACATCCTGGACCAGCTCAAGAACAAGCTGGGCAGCGCCGTGATTCTGCTGTCCACGGTGAGCGACGACAAGGTGAGCCTGATCGCCGGCGTCACCAAGGACCTGACCGATCGCTTCAAGGCCGGTGATCTGATCAAGGCCGTGGCCGAACAGGTCGGCGGCAAAGGCGGCGGCCGCCCCGACATGGCCCAGGCCGGCGGCAGCGACCCCGCTGCCCTGCCGGGGGCGCTTGCTTCCGTCGAGGGCTGGGTGCGGGAGCGGTTGTAATTGAAAATCCCACCCAACTAGCGCAAAGCAATGCTCCCGCTCTTGCCCCTTTTCGAAGGGGCGGCAGAGGGGACTCGACACAGCGGGGGATAGGTTGCACCGTTGTTCTTCACTCGCAACAACCTGGGTCCACAGAGGGAGATCCTCTCCAGGATGTTTGCTGTAGGCACAGGAGTTTTCTGGGGAAAAACCACAGCCTTTTCCGATGCCAGGGCCGTAGGATGCGGTGAGGCACGAACCGCATCATTCGCGGTGTCCGGTGCGGTTCGTGCCTCACCGCACCCTACGGGCCAACTCATTGCTTCACTCGACCAAAAACCGCTGCGCGGTTTTCGTCGGGTGAGCTAGGCATGGGCGTCAGCTTCAACATAACCACCATGCCATGAGAAAATCTACCCCACCTGTTTGGAAATAGTGCCGCATGAAACCACAAGCATTTGATCGCAGTAAGCATGTTTATAAAAACGATGCCTTTGCAGAATTGGTCAAAGATGCAGTCAGATTCTTTAATGGCACGCCTGTCCACACACTTCCCCCGCCAGAATCTTTTCTTGGAACAGGCGTGTACGCACTCTACTACACAGGTGGCAACTCTCTGTACAAGCGATACGCCGAGCTAAATCGCCTTGCATATGGCTATCCCATCTATGTGGGCAAAGCTGTTCCCAAAGGATGGCGGCAAGCCCGTTCATCTGACAATGCACTAAACCAGTCTCGTGAACTCATCGGTCGCCTGCGAGAGCACGGAAGGAGCATTACCCACAGTGCAGACCTATTGCTTGAAGATTTTATGTGTCGCTTCGTCATTTTTGAAGAGGAAGGCTCCGACATGATCAGCACAATTGAAGCTGCCCTCATCAAACTAAATAAGCCACTCTGGAATACTGCCGTTGATGGGTTTGGCAATCACGACCCCGGAAGCGGTCGATACGAGCAAGCCAAGTCAGATTGGGATGTTATCCACGAGGGCAGAGCTTGGGCGAATAAGTGCAATGGAGCGCATGCAGGAAAAAACGTCATAGTTTCCAAAATACGACTTCATCTGAAGCGCTTGGGGTCTTCGCGATGAAAACCCTTGAAATATTTTCAGGCGCTGGCGGGTTGGCTAAAGGCTTGGAGTTGGCCGGTTTTGAGCATGCAGCCTTTGTTGAGCTTAATAGGCATGCTTGTTCTTCACTCTCTGAAAATTTTGACTCGGCGCGAGTTTTCTTTGGCGATATAAAAGACTTCGATTTAGATACCCTTGAGCAAGTTGATATCGTTGCGGGTGGCCCGCCATGCCAACCGTTTTCATTAGGTGGCAAACACAGGGCGAATCAAGATAGCCGGGACATGTTTCCCTACGCTATACGCGCAATTGAACGGCTCGCACCTAAAGCATTTGTTTTTGAAAATGTAAAAGGCCTATTGCGCGAGACTTTTTCTGACTATTTTGAGTACATCATCCTTAGGCTAAGTTACCCGAATTTTGCGCCAAGTAAAAATGCAGATTGGGGAAGTCATCTTGACAAGCTTCGTACTATTGAAAATTGTTCCTATATTGGAAGAAAATACAACGTTCAGTACAAGCTATTAAATGCCGCAGATTTTGGGGTGCCACAAACCCGGGAGCGGGTTGTCATCGTAGGCACACGATCCGACCTCAAATTGTCTTGGTCATTCCCCGTAGAAACACACTCGGAAGATCGGCTTCTTTGGGATATGTACGTAACGGGCGAATACTGGGACCGCCACAAAGTGGCTAAGTCAGCGCAGCCTGTTTTAGATGTGCTACTGAAAGAAAAGATATCTCGGCTTGAAGATAAATATGGAATGTTTGAACCCGAGTTACTGCCGTGGAAAACAGTACGGGATGTTTTATCTGATACACCAGGCCCAGAGTCAGATCACGGAATAATCGACCACATATTTCGAGATGGTGCGCGTACCTATCCCGGGCATACAGGAAGTGACTTCGATTGGCCGTCAAAAACAATTAAGGCCGGAGGGCATGGCGTGCCCGGCGGGGAAAATATGATCCGTTTCAACGATGGGAGCGTTCGATATCTCACTACATTTGAGGCGAAACGGATACAAACATTCCCCGATGACTTTGTTATTAAAGGCGCATGGGGTGAGGCCATGCGCCAAATCGGAAATGCGGTTCCTGTGTTGCTTGCAGAAAAGATAGGTCGTGAGTTAGCAAAGAAACTAAAAGACGCCTAACGAATAAGGTTAGATCGTGCGAGCGAAGCGAGCCACGATCTGAACCGATTGTTGGACGAGCCCGCTGATCTCGAAGAGTGAGGCGGGCTATGGAAATAGCTTTTTGGGTTTTTCAGGCCGAGAAGCTCGTGTGGAACGGTGGGCCTCGATAGGACCGCCTTTGCGGCGGCGAGAAGCACAAAATGGGCACTGTATCGTCCCTGAGGGGCAAATCAAAGACAAGCCGCTCCCTCAGCGCACCAAGGCACTGATTGCCTGGGGCCGGTGAGCCGATGCCATCACATAGCCAAGGCCCCCGCGACCGCCTCGACCGACGCATGCCCCGTTGGCGTCGGCTGAATACCCGTTCGCACGATCCGCAATTCACCGCCACAGCAAGGGCAAACCAAGGGTGGTCTCAACCAATGGGGTCAGACTCGATTGATTTCTTCCTGAAGTTTCTATGCTGCGCATCCCGCCAGAGGTCCGTGGCGCGGCGCCTAAGGGCAGAAAGGGCCACCCATTAGCCGCCTCTGCGCAAGGGCAGCGAGGTTGGGCTTCGTACCCAGCCCAACCGCGCTTCAGTGAGGTCGCAAACGTTGATTGATGTCATTGCTGTCCGCACCTGCCCCGACTTTCAGCTCGATCTGGTATTCAAGAACGGCGAGCGTCGCAAATTTGATATGCGCCCCCTGCTTACGCTGAAGCCTTGGGATCGTATTGCCGCGCCAGCCGTGTTTGAACGGGTGCGTGTCGATTACGGTACGGTGGTCTGGCCGGGTGAGATCGATATTGCCCCTGAAACGCTTTACGACGATTCGGTGCCGGAAGGGCCGGAAATCGAATCACTTGGGCCGGAACAACCATAAACACCCGGCCGCCCTATCCACGCAGGACCAATGGGATAGGCGGGTGCAGCGCTTTTCTTTGGGCCAGTCAATGGGTGACGGTAACCCGGCGCGGTTGTAAGGCCAGCGTTCACTTGGCCTTGCCCATAATCTCCTCCAACTGCTTGTTGCGCTGTTCCGACTGTTGCTTGATCTTGTGGGCCTCGTCGAACAGCCGCTTGATCTGGTCGGGCGAATAGGGGGAGGGCAGGCTGGTCGCCGTGGCCTCCTGGGCAGGTTTCTGCTGGGGTTGCGGGGGCGGCACCTTCACGCCGGGGATGAGGTTGGTGTTCGGATTGACCTCGACGGTTTCCAGTTGGGCAGTATGGCCTTTCGGCGGCTGGTCGCTGAAATGGAGATTGCCTTTGGCATCGTGCCATTTGTAGAAGGTCTGGTTATTGGAGGAGGAAGTGCCCCCCGCCGGTTTCAGCACGGGGAGACTGGGCGCCTCCAGCTTCGGCCATTTCAGATTCCCCAGGCTCAACAAGGGCTTGCCTCCCGGCATGAACGGGGTGAAGGGCAAGGCCGCCGCCAGCACGAGAAGGGTCAGCATGAGTTTGATCAGCAGTTTCACAGTGGGTCTCCCTGGGATTGCCAGCCCATTGATTAAAGTTCAGATCCATGCGCTTTGAAAGCCCTCTCATCGCAGGGACCCTGCTCAAGCGATACAAACGCTTCCTGGCCGATGTCCGTTTGGACGACGGTGCCATCGTCACCGCCCACACCCCCAACACCGGCTCCATGCGCGGCTGCGCCGAGCCCGGCAGCCGGGTCTGGCTGCGCGACAGCGGTAATCCGGCCCGCAAATATCCTCTCTCCTGGGAACTGGTGCAGACGGCCGCCGGGGTGATGGCGGGCATCAATACCGGCCTTGCCAACCATTTGGTGCGCGAGGGGATAGAGAACGGCGTCATCCGGGAGTTGGCGGGGTATGACCGAATCCGCCCAGAGGTGAGCTACGGCGTGAACAGCCGCATCGATCTGCTGTTGCAGGGCGGTGGCAGGCCCGGCTGCTATCTGGAGGTAAAGAACGTCACCCTGGCGGAAGCGGGCACCGCCTATTTCCCCGACGCCGTCACCACCCGTGGCGCCAAGCACTTGCGGGAACTGACCGCCATGGTCGAGGCGGGGCATCGCGCCGTCATCTTCTTCTGCGTCCAGCGGGGTGATGCGGAGGAGGTCCGTCCGGCCGACGCCATCGATCCGGCCTATGGCCAGGCCCTCCGGGATGCCCTCTCCCGAGGGGTCGAGGCCCTGGCATACCGCGCCATCCCGTCTATTATGGAGATAGCGCTGAGCTGCCCGCTTCCGGTATTGGTTTCCTGATCAACTCCGGGGTCCCTGAACCCTTACCCGCCCTTCTTCTTTGAGGTCATGCCGATGAAACAGGGTCTCTTGCTACTGATGCTGTGGGCGGTTGCCGTCGTCCAGGCCGCCGAGGTCGGCCCCTGCGGCGACCTGAACCGCATCGACTTCCTGGCCGGCAATCCTCGGACCTTCGCCAACGGCTCGATCCGGGTCGCCGCAGTGGATACCTACGGCGAACCGGTCTGTTGCAGTTATCACCTGCTGGTCTTCATCCCGGAGCAGGAAATCGGCTCCCAATGCTTCGCCGTCAGCCAAGAATCCGCCTCTTCGGAGGCGGGTTCGGCGCGTGGATTCTTCTCCCTCAACGTCGAAGGCATCCAGGCCAACTACGATCCCGAACGCGGACTATTATTGAAGGTTCCTTATTCGCTCTACGAGGAGAGCGGCAAAGGCGTGCCAGGGACGGCACTGGTGCGGATCAATCAGAAGGGCAGCGGAAGTGTGACAGTAGAACGAGCAAGGTAGAGAAAACTTCAGGGCACCTCTAAAAATCCAATTTTCGTTGCCATGCTGTGTTGCTCACAAAAAATTACTCCTTACATATCAGTTGCGTCGCAATTTTTTGTTCGCGCCTTGCCTGGCTTAGAAACTTGAATTTTTAGAGGTGCCCTTCATACCATCGGGAGGATTGCGATATGAGAATGGATCTGGTCAGTCTTGTCCCCTTCGTCATCATCGGCGCCCTGGCCGGCTGGCTGGCGGGGCTGCTGATGAAAGGCCACGGCTTCGGCATCATCGGCAACGTCATCGTCGGTATCGTCGGCGCCTTTCTCGGCGGCTTCGTGTTTCATTATCTCGGCATCCACGTGGCGTCGGGCATGGCGGGAAACCTGTTCACCGCCTTCGTCGGGGCCGTGATATTGCTCTGGTTGGCCAAGTTGCTGTCCTGACTTGCGGTAACTGGTTTCCGGCTGCTGGCCGACTGCTATCACATAAGGAAGGGATTATGAGTTTGCACAAGAGGTAGTTGCAAAACCCACCACCCGAGCTGAATTATTGCTGAAAAGCGGCCACCCGTTCCCTGGTATCGGGATGGGTGGAAAGGTAGTGGAACAGGGCGGGGGTGGCGGCGGGTTTGTCGCAGGCCTTGCCTGCGTCTTTCTTTCCCTGCTCGCAGAGGGATTGCTGTTCCAGCCGCAGCAGAATATCGGCGAAGTGCCTGGCGGGGATCTTGTGACGGTGCAGGTGGGCGAGGGCAAAGCTGTCCGCCTCCCGTTCGAAACCTCTCGAATAGCCCAGCTTGGTGAGCACCAGGGGCAGGCCGATACCCACGTCGGCGATGGAGGAAATGTCGCCGAAAACGAGCAGGCTGGCCAGGGTCAGCGCCGAATTCTGGATGGCCTGGCGGATGCCGTGGCGCGCCTCCAGGTGCCCCATCTCGTGGAGGAGTATGCCGGACAGTTCTTCATCCCTTTGCGCCAGTTTCACCAGCGCGTCGGTGAAGACCAGGGTGTCCGGCGGCAGGGCGAAGGCATTGGCGCCCAGGATCTCGCTGTCGCGAAAAAGGATGCGGGGCCTTTCCAGGCCCGAGGCGGTGATGAGTGCCTCGAAACCTTGCAGCAGCTCTTTTTGGCGTTCGTCCGGCAGGCGGGAGGGTTTCAGCCAGTCCCCCTCCATGAGGGAGAGGCTTTGCCGGTTGATCTGCCCCATGACCTCGCGGGGCAGGCGGTAGGCGATCCGCTCGGCGCTCCAGGGCAGGGCATAGGCGGCGAACCACCAGACGAAGGCCACGACCAGCAGAAGCGACAGCAGGATGTTGGGGTAGCTTGACTCCAGCCGGTGCAGGAGTCCGGCGAGGGGGGAGGGGGCGAGTACCGCGAGCAACCGGTCGATACCGTCATTGTCGGCCGTTTCGAAGGCCGCGCCGGAGGCGAACTCGATGCGCCTGACTGTATCGCCCAGGCGGGGCGAGATCTCTACCTCATCGGCCCGGACTATCGACAGAATGTCATCACCGGCCTTGAGGACAAGCCGGTGGTCCGCCAGGGCAAGACTGGCCTCGATCCTGCGGGAACTGGCGCCGTCGTAATACTGGCCCTGGACGGCGGTCAAAGGCCGAATTCCACATCGAAGACCTCGGCGATTTCCTGACCGGTGGCGCCCACCTGTTTCTGGACGCCTGCGAGGAAGTGGTCGAGATTGGAAAGTCCGGCCAGGGAGAGGCAGGAGGCCCGGTATTTCATCAGCCGGATCTTCGCCCAGGGGTAGTAGAGGCCGAGGGTAAGGACGATCAGCAGGGTATTGACGGCATAGATCCCCAGATAGGCGGGGGTCTCCAGGGTGCTGGAGAAATAGAGGTCCGCCAGGTTGGTGGAGTTGAACAACTGGTTCGACATCTGCACCGTGAAAAAGGCCCCGACCAGCACGAAGGTCAGGAAGGGGCCGATGAAGGCCAGGGGCAGGAAGAGATTGCCGAGGAGGCTGCTTACTACCAGGATCGCGATGGCCAGCAGGATGCCCAGACCGGCGATCTTGTAATAGCTCAGCGCCTCGCCGTTGAACTCGAAGGGCGTGGTGCCGAAATAGCTGTTCGCCGCATAGAAGCGCTGCTGCTTGTAGAAGGCGTAGGGCCAGGCCAGACCGAAGCTGAGGCTTCCCAGGACGGGCCAGACGAGAAAGACCCAATAGGCCTCACCGGTCCGGCCCCTGAAGTCGAAGCGGACGTTGCGGTAGGCGGAGTTGCGGGCATTGAACGCCAGGGAGCGGTTGATTGCCCAGGGCATGCCCAGCATCAGCAGAAACATGAAGGCGGAGCCGATGATGGGATGGATGAATTGCAGCGTCAGGAAGACAGCAAAGAGCCCCAGGGCGATCAGCCGGCCCTTGAGCAGTTGCAGGGGCTTGGCCAGGTACTGAAAGCTGATGTCGTCGAGAAAACTGTTGCCATAGAGGTAGCGCTTGTTGCGAACCTTGGCCCAAGGGCCATAGATCCCCAGCGTGAGGATGGTCAGCAGCAGATTGACGATCCAGATGCGGAAATACTCACCTCCCTCACCCGTGAAATTGAAGCTGTGTTCCTGTGGATGCAGGCTCCCGGATGGTTTGGCGGTTGCCGAAACCGGGACTCGCGGGGGCGGGGCGTCCTCTTCCGCCAAGGGAGAAAGGTCAGGGGGTCCTTCCGGGTCTTCCTTCAGATGGGTCTTGACGCCGGCAGCGGCAAATTTCTCCTGAAGTTCGAACGCCTGCCGCACGGACAAACCTTTGAAAAGGACGGCCGTCTTACCGCGTTCCCGGATGGCATTGAGCCGTTCCGGGGTGATCTTGGTGGACCGGGTCAGTTCGTTCCAGGCCCGTTTCTCGTCGAAACCCTCCAGAATCTCCCCCCAGAAAAGCAGCCGATAAGTTTTGTCCGACATGCGAGGCCCTTAAATAATGGGTGTGTGGGGAAAGACTAGCCAAAGCGGCTGCTGCCGGCAATGCATCAAGGGGAAGGGTAGGGAGGGATTCGCGGCCCAGGGTCAGGCCGATTCCTCGGACGAAAGCCGCTGACGCTTGACCTGCAAGACGGGCCTGCGGCGGTCCAGGGGCCTGCGCCGTTCATTCGACTGTCCAGTGAGGAGATCCTCCTCACTGATGAAACGGCGGTCGCCGGGCGAACGGCGGCAGTACTCGCGCACCCTGACGTGCTGATCGAACAGAAACCTTCCGTTCAATCGCTTGATGGCCCGCTCGGCGGTCTTGAGGTCGTCGAACCTGACGATGCCGTGGTATTCGTATTCCCTGGATTCCTCGTCGTAGATCTCCAGGATCTCGCACCCGAGGATGGGCGGCCTGCCGAAAGGAAACCACCAGCTCTTTATCCCCGCTTGAACAAAGCGATAGAGATCGCTGGGCGTCGTGTGGCTCGGTATGTGGGAGAAGAGAATTTCCATGGGCTATGGGTTTTCGCAAGTATCTGGCAAGGTTGCCGTAACGGACATCCGGCACAATAGCTTGTAGGAATTTTCTGACGACTATATCGAAAAACATCACCTTTTCAAGCTAACTGACCGCCGGACCGCCGGTTTCATTGATCCAGGGCGGGTGTTGGGGGTGTTCCCCTGGAAGCATCCTGCAACCGAAGAGCTATGGGTCCCTCAATCCCTTGCCATTTGCGAAATCCGTTAAACTCGCAAGAAGTTCGTGCCACAGGCTCAACAAGGATGGATATCTCTGATGCAAGCATCGCCCGTCTTACCCATCGGCCTTTACCGCGCCCACTTTTCCGCCGGGGCTCCTCTGCGTTTCTCCGATTTTCCCGGCAACGCCTGGCGCGGCGCCCTGGGCCACGCCCTGAGATCGGCGGTCTGCGTCACGCGGCAAGCCCAGTGCCGCGACTGCCTGCTGTACCGATCCTGTCTCTATCCCTATTTCTGGGACACCCCGCCCCATGTGGGTGCCGAGAAGATGCGCCATTACGAGAACGCGCCCCATCCCTTCGTACTGGAGCCCGATGAAGAGGCACCCCATCGGCTCGATTTCACCCTGATCGGGCAGGCCAACCGCCACCTACCGGTCTTTATCCATGCACTGAGCCAGGCCGCCGCCGGGCCGCGTGGTGTCTCCGGTAACAGGCTGGAATTGATTCGGGTGGAACAACGGATTTCGTTGAGAACGGATGATTGGCGGCACATCTTTAGCCCTGGCGAGGCCCTCGAAACCCTGCCGGCCCAGGTGCCTGAGCCGCAGCCTGTTCCTGCCCTCTGTACCCTGGAAATAGAGACCCCACTGCGGGTCAAGCGTGAAGGCCGACACGTCGGTCCACGCGATTTTGTCTTTGCGGACCTGTTCGGCAACCTCCTGCGGCGGATCTCCATGCTGACCTACTTCCACACCGAAACGCCGCTGGAGACCGATTTCCGTGCCCTGATGGACAGCGCCCGGCAGGTAAGCGCTCGCTGCGAACTGCAATGGCGTGAGTATGGCCGTTACTCGAAGCGCCAGCAGGCCGCCATGCAACTGGGCGGCGTGACCGGGCGCATCCAGATCGATAGCACCGATCTAAGCCTCTTCTGGCCCTATCTCTGGCTGGGCCAGTTCACCCATGCTGGCAGTGGCGCCACCATGGGGCTGGGCCGGTATCGAATCCTTGCAAGCTTGCCGCAAATACAGTCCCCGCCGTCATGAGCCAGGATAGCCGCCATGAACCCCCCATCGACCCGCCGCATCCTCCTCGCCGTCACCGGCCTCACCCCCCAGGTAGTCACCGAGACCCTGTACGCCTTGGCGTGCCGGGGCGGGTCACCCTGGATACCGGATGAGATCCACCTCATCACCACCGCCACCGGCAAGGAAAACGCCCGGCTCAACCTGCTTCAGGGCGAGGGCTGGTTCCATCGGCTATGCCGGGATTACGGCCTGCCGCCCATCGCCTTCACGGCAGACCAGATCCAGGTCCTGAGCGACGCTCAGGGCCAGGAACTGGACGACATTCGCACCCCGGAACAGAACACCCAGGCCGCCGACTTCATCACCGAAAGGGTGCGCCGCCTCACCGCCGACCCGGCTACGGAGCTGCAAGTCTCCATCGCCGGGGGACGCAAGACCATGGGTTATTACCTGGGATACGCCCTCTCCCTTTACGGCCGCCCCCAGGACCGCCTCTCCCATGTGCTGGTCTCCGGTCCCTACGAGACCAACCGGGATTTCTACTACCCCACGCCCTACGACCACCCCATCCACAGCCGTCGCGGCGACCGGGAGATCACCCTGGACGCCCGCAACGCGCGGGTCGATTTGGCCGACATCCCCTTTGTGCGCCTGCGCGAGGGGTTGCCGGGCGAATTGTTGAAGGGCGCGAGCAGCTTCTCCCAGACCGTGGCCGCCGCCCAGTGCAAAGGGCGCACCCCGCAACTGGTCATAGACCCTGCTGCACGCACCGCCACCGCTGGCGGCGAACGGCTGAAACTGACGAACCAGAACTTCGCCCTCCTGCTCTGGATGGCGCGCCGCCGTCTGGAGGGACGCGGCCCCCTCCATTGCAGCAAGGACGGCGCATCCGGCAGCGCCCGCGAATTCCTGGACCTGTTCCGGGAACTTTCCAGCGGCTTTAGCGGTGAGTTCGAACGCGCCGAGGACGCCCTGAAAAACGGCATGGACAGCACCTGGTTCAGCCCCGCCAAGAACAGGCTGCACAAGGCCCTGATCCACGCCCTGGGTGAAAGTGGCGCCCAGCCCTACCAGATCCATCCGGTGGGCAACCGGCGCGAGGCCCTGTTCGGGCTGACCCTGGACCCCGGCCAGATTCACATTCGTGATTGAGGATACCGACATGACCGACAACAGCCGAAACCGGGTCCATATCCTCTTGGTGTCCGACCAAGCGGCGGCGAACCTGCTGCCCGCCCTCGATCCTGAACTGAAACCCGCCGAGGCACTGCTGCTGGTATCCGGCAAGATGCGGCCCCGTGCCGAGGCGTTGGAAACCGTATTGCGCGAGGCGGGCGTAAAGCCCAGGTTGGTGGCATTGGAGAACGAACACGACTACGGCAGTCTCGAAAATACCCTGCTCGAAATCGCCGCCGCCCGCGAGGGGCAAGAACTCATCCTCAACCTCACCGGCGGCACCAAGCTGATGGCACTGGCTGCCCAATCGGTCGCCCTGGCCTATGGTTGGCCCCAGTTTTACGTGGACGTGGATACGGACGAGGTCATCTGGCTCGGCAAAGACTCCCGCCGTCAGAGGCTCAACCAGCAGCTTCGCCTGCCTCACTACCTACAGGGCTACGGCTTCAGGTTGGAGCAAGAAGTCGCGCGCCCCCAATTTTTCCCTCGGCATCAGGACCTGCTGCGTACCCTCATTACTCAGGTCGGCAGTCTGGAGAAACCCCTCGCCGAACTGAATTGGCTGGCTCAGGGAGCAGAAGACCGAAAACACCTGGAGACAACGCTGTCGCCACAGCAACAGGACAGCCGCGCACGCCTTGGAGGCCTTGCTGCGGGACTTCGCGGAGGCAGGTGTGCTTTCGGTGCTGGGCAACAAACTCAAATTCGCAAGCCAAGCCGACCTTGGCTTCGCCAAAGGCGGCTGGCTGGAACAGTATGTCTTTCGCACCCTCACGACCCTGTCCGAGGAACTGGGTCTGCGCGACAAGGCCTCCAACCTGACGGTGTTGGACCGGGAAGGCGTCAAGAACGAACTGGACGTGGCCTTCATGGCCCGGAATCGCCTGTTCGTCATCGAATGCAAGACCGCGCGCATGGACAAACCCGAAGCGCCCAAGGCCAACGACACCCTGTTCAAACTCGCCGAAATCTGCCGCCGCGTCGGTGGCCTGGGCACACGCGGCATGCTGGCCAGTTACCGCCCCTTGCGTGAACCGGAAAAGCGGCTGGCCGGTGCCCTTCGCATCGAACTGGTCTGCGGGGCCGAATTGGCCCGGTTGGACGAGAAAATCAGGGCCTGGGTGGAAAGATAAGCCAAGTGCTTCGGCAAGCTTGCCGCAAAATGAATACGTTTGAAGTCAAGGCAGAATAGGCAAAACCTCTGGGAGAGAACCATGAAGCTGCTCAAATACACCGTTGAATTCAACACCCCAGCTTTTCTGGGCAACGCCGAGCAGAAAGCGCAGTGGCGCACGCCACCGTTCAAGGCCCTGCTGCGGCAGTGGTGGCGGGTAGCTTATGCCGAAGACCACCGTTATCCGCAAAGCACCGTCGCCATGCGCCGGGAGGAAGGGATGTTGTTTGGTCATGCCTGGCTGGAAAGTGACTGCGATGAGCAGGGGCGGGCGGTGGCCGCGCGCAAGAGCGCGGTGCGGATTCGGCTCGACAAGTGGGGGGTCGGCACGCTACGGGCTTGGCAACCCTTGCCAACCGTGTCTCATCCTGATGTGAAGTTTCCGGTCGGTAGCGATCTTTACCTGGGATATGGGCCGCTTACGCTGCCGCATGGCAGCAAACAACCCCAACTCAAGAACAATGCCGCGATTCAAGTCGGCGAGACAGCGACGCTTGCCATCGCTGTGCCCGACGAGCAAGCACCACACATCGAACGCGCGCTTTGGCTCATGGATCGCTACGCCACGGCCGGCGGGAGAAGCCGCAATGGCTGGGGCTCGTTCGCTTTGCTCCCTCTCCCGCCGGGAGAGGGCCGGGGTGAGGGAACGCCGTTAGCTGGCACAACACCGCTTCGCCCCTGGCGCGATTGCCTGTCGCTCGACTGGCCGCACGCCATCGGACAGGACGACCACGGCACCCTGATCTGGCAAACTCGCCCGTTCGACGACTGGAAAGCGCTGATGCGGGAGTTGGCTGTCGTCAAGATCGGGATGCGCACGCAGTTCAAATTTCCCAATGAACAACCGCCGCACCCGCAACCCCTGGAACGGCATTGGCTGTCTTACCCCATCACGCGGCACAGCACCAAGGCCTGGAAAGGGACATTCCGCCTACCCAACAGCCTGCGTTTCAAGGTTCGCAAAACGCTAGAAGGCAAATTCGTCGGCGTGATCTTTCATGTGCCTTGCCTGCCGCCGCTTGATTTCAAGCCGGATCGTCGAGTCATCGAGTCCGTCTGGCAGCGCGTCCACACGTTTCTCGATGCGCCTGCCCAACAACTGACCCGCGCCCCGGCCTGAGAGGAAAGCATGAACAACGATCTCATCTGGCAAACCAAACTCGCCGCCCGCGTTCACGACCCGGCGGAAAAAGCCTTGGTGCTGCTGCGCGACCCGGCGGGGCACGAAGGCGGAAGTATTGTCGGTATCGGCAAAGCGCTCGGTTTCGAGACGAATATGGTTCGCCGCCGTGATGGCACACAAGTCGAAAAACTCAATTTGCCACCCAGCATGGAACATATCGTCGAGCGGGCCGACTGGTGGGTGGCGGCGGCGGACCGGCCGAAGTGGCCCATGCAGGAAATCACTGTCACCACCAAGAAAGGCGAACAGAAAACCTTTGGGGTTGCCCCCTGGGCGCAGGTGCACTGGACGAACAAGCCGGTGCTTATCCACCCGCTGACCGGCGACCAGCTCGTCTTGGGCAAACACGGCGACCTGGGCGACACTGAGTTGGACGACATCAAGCAACGCAGTTTCGAGCACTTCTCGCGTCTCGTCATAGGTCGGGCCGTGCCCGATATGGCAGCCACGGGCCGCCCTATGGAGTCCGACTATTTACGCACCCTCCTGGCCTACTGGCGCTTCGGCCCGGAACTGATCGAGGAAGAAGACAACGGCAAGCTCGGCGCGCTTTGGGGCGTACTGCCCGCCGATACCCGCGTGCCGGATCACTCGATTTGGGATCACCTCGACCTCACCTCCGCCTTCGCGGGCGCGTTTGCCGCCGATCCGGATGGCGATGCCGCGCTGCTGGCGCTGTCCATCGGCCCGGTGCAGGGTTTCATTGCCAGCGCACGCACCACGTCCGACCTCTGGGCCGGTTCGCATCTGCTCTCGCGCCTGGCCTGGGAAGCGATGAAACCGGTGTGCGAAGCCCTGGGGCCGGACGCCATCCTGTTCCCGCGTCTGCGCGGCGTGCCGCAAGTGGACTTGTGGCTGCGCGGCGAGATGAATCTGCCCGACGAATTGTTCAAGGACTGCGAATGGGCGAAGCGCGGCACCGACGCCAATCCGCTGTTCTCGGCGGCCTTGCCCAACCGATTCGTGGCGGTCGTTCCCGCCAGTCGGGCCAAGGCGCTGGCCGAAGAGGTGTCGCGCAAGGTGCGCAAATGGTTGCAGGATCAGGGCCAGGGGGTGGTTGACCGCTTGCTTGAAACTGCCGGGCTGGCGAATGAAAGCGTTCAACACGCCCACCGCCAGATGCGGGAGCAGCTCGAAGGTTTCCCGGAAGTGCATTGGGCGGCTGTGCCGTTTTCACTGATCCACACACGCAACAAAGCCAAACAGACTGACCTCGATGTGAGCCTGCTTTCCTCAGCCATGGCGCCGTTCTTCGGCGTGGAAGCGGGTCAGCCCTGCGGCTTTCTAGCGCAACCCGCTTGGCAGGCGCTACAGAAGGAAATCGATTGGGGTGATGGCACGGTCTTTTTCGCCCCCAACCCCGGCGTGCTTTACCCGGCGGTGTACGACCTGGCGGAACGGGTGCTGGCGGCGGCAAAAAGTACGCGCGCTTTCGACCAGACTGAACAAAAAGGCTGGCGTTGCTCGCTGACCGGCGAGGCCGAATGGCTGACCACCGACCCGGCGCAATTGCTGAAGTCCTATCGCCAGCAGACCGATACCCTGTGGGTGAAGGTGGCAGCGAAAAAACCCGCTTGGGCGAAGAAGGGCGAGCATCTAAGCGCATTGCCCGCCATCAAGCGCCTGTGGCCAACTCTGTTCGCGGAAGAAGTGGGCTTGGCATTGGCGGCTGGCGAACGCGGTGAGCAGGAAACCATCGGTCGCTTTGTGGTCTCCACCCACACCATGGCGTTGGCGCATCAACTAGACCAATGGCTGGCGCGTGGTGGACTGACCAGCGCAGGCTTCAAGCAAGCCATTGGCCACGCCGATCCGGTGGCCTTGCCACGCCGATTGATGTCTAAACATGCCCGGAACCCAGTCCTGGTCGATGCCAAACGCATCCCCGGCTTGCTGGAAGCCGCGCGCGATGCCGACGACGACGCGGCGCTGGAACAGGCGCAGCGACTGGTGCGGCAAACGCTGGCGCAAGGCACGGACAAGGGCGAGGAAATCAAGCTCGAAACCTATTACGCGCTCCTCATGATGGACGGCGACCGCATGGGCGCCTGGCTTTCCGGTGGCGACGACTACGCCATTCCGTACCGCAAGAGCTTCCACCCGCAAGTGCAAGACGGCTTCGACAAACATGCCGCCAAGCAGAAGCTGATCCAGGCCTATGGCGCGCAAAAACGGGCGCTTTCGCCCAACCGACATCTGGCCATTTCCGGCGCGCTCAACGACTTTTCGCTCAGCGTGGTGCGCCATGTGGTGGAAGAAGAACATCTTGGCCGGGTGATCTATGCCGGCGGCGACGATGTGCTCGCCATGTTGCCGGTGTCGGACTTGCTTTCATCCATGCAGCGTTTGCGGCTGGCCTATTCCGGGGACGACCCAGCCCATGAAGGCGGGCGCGACCCGCGCGGCCTGACCCTGCAAAATGGCTTCGCCATGCTCAAAGGCAAGCTGATGCGGATGATGGGTACGAAAGCCACGGCCAGTTGCGGCGCGGTCATCGCCCATCATCAAGCGCCTCTGGGGGCGGTGATGCGGGAACTACGCGAGGCGGAAAAGCGCGCCAAGAACGAGGGGGAGCGCGATGCTTTTTCCATCACCGTCATCAAGCGTTCCGGCGGTGCGCTCCGTCTTACGGAAAAATGGGGTGAACCGGTGATGCTGCTTGGCAACTTGCGGGATTTCCTCTCCGACAAAGCAACCTCGCGCCGCGCCGTCTATCACAGCCTGGAATGGATGACGGACCTGCCAGATCCCAAGGGCAAGCCGGAAATACTGGCTTCGTTACTTGGCTATCAGTTTGATCGTCAGATCAAACCGAAAGAAAAGGAACGGGTGCGTGAAGAACACAAGGTATCCGACCTGGCCCGTCGCCTTGCATCGCTCGCCGCAGCCCAACCCAAGGACAGCCTGAAGTGGCTGGAAAACTTCCTCACTGTGGCCGAGTTCCTGGCCCGTGAAACCCGCGCCGGAGAACAAGCATGAGCGCCATCGAATACCGTTTTCTGGAACCGCTGGATGTCCTGTTCCTGCGCGGCAACAAGTTGTTTGGCGACCCCGGCAGTTACGGCGAATCGCTGGTGCCGCCCTGGCCATCGGTAGCAGCGGGCGCCTTGCGTTCGCGCATGTTGGCCGACGACAGCGTGGATTTGGCTGCTTTTGCCGCCGGGCGAGTGGAGCATCCCTCGCTGGGCACGCCCGAAAATCCGGGTACATTCCAAGTCACAAGCTTCCAAATGGCCCGCTTGCTGGCCGATGGCCGGGTTGAGCCGCTGATCGCCCCGCCTGCTGATCTGATCATCAACGAGCAAGACAGCAAGGCCAACTCGGTGCGTACCCTCAATCCCTCTGCACCCGCCGCCGGTGTGCTGTCATCGTCGCCCTTGCCGAATCTGCCGGTGCTCGCCGAGGCCGAACGTGGAAAAGCGGCTTCCGGTTACTGGCTGACCGAGGCCGGTTGGCGCAAGTATCTGGCGGGTGTGTTGCCGTTGCCGGCCGATCTCGTCAAAAGCAATGAACTCTGGTCCATTGATCCCCGTGTCGGTGTGGGCCTGGATGCCGCCACCCGCCGCGCCGCTGACGGGAGGTTGTTCTCCGTGCAGGCGGTGGCGATGCAACCCGGCGTCGGTTTTCTGGTTGGCGTTGCAGGCGCCGTACCCCCAGCAAGCGGCATGGTCCGTCTGGGCGGCGACGGCCGGGCGGCGGCCATTCATGCCGCGGCGCCGAATGTGGCCGAACCCGACTACGCCGCCATCGTCCGTGCTGGACGTTGTCGTCTCGTTCTTGCCACACCGGGGATTTTTCCCGAGGGCTGGAAGCTGCCGGGTCTCGATGCCGAAGATCGCTTCCATCTGGGCGAAGTCAGCGGTCGTCTCGTTTGTGCCGCAGTACCGCGCGCTGAAGTCGTTTCCGGTTGGGATTTGGCCAAGTGGCAACCCAAACCCGCGCAACGCGCCGCGCCCGCCGGCAGCGTCTATTGGCTGGACGAACTCAACGCCACGCCCGAGGCGCTCCGCAAGCTTGCCGATGCAGGATTGTGGGGCAAAGGCGGCGAAGATGCGCAACGCCGGGCCGAAGGCTTCAACCGGTTCGGGTTGGCAGCTTGGAAATAAAGGGAGAAGAACATGAGCGAATTACTGATCTACACCGCAAACGAAAAAAACGTGACCGTGCGCCTGGAAGGCGAGACCGTTTGGCTGAGCCAGAGGCAGTTGGCTGACCTGCTGGAAACCTCCACCGACAACATCGGCCTGCACCTGAAAAACATCTATGCCCAGGAAGAACTGGACGAATCGGGAACTACCGAGGATTTCTCGGTAGTTCAAACCGAGGGCGCGCGGCAGGTTACTCGCAAGGTGATGCACTACAACCTCGACGCCATCATCTCCGTCGGCTACCGGGTGAATTCCAAGCGCGGTGTGCAGTTCCGCCAGTGGGCCACCCGCATCCTGCGCGAGCATCTGGTGCAGGGTTACACCTTCAACCCGGCGCGTCTGGCGGAAAAAGGCATGGCCGAGGCGCAACAAGCCATCGAGTTGCTGGCCCGCACCCTGGAAAACCAGGCATTGGTGAACGAAGTGGGCCGCGAAGTCACCGCCCTCATTGTGGGATACGCCAAGACCTGGCGGCTGCTGCTGCAATACGACGAGGACGGCTTGAGCCTGCCCGCCACCTGTCAACCCGCGCACGGCGTTCTCGATTACGAGATGGCAAAGGCCGCCATCGCCGAGTTGAAAACCGCGTTACTGGATCGGGGCGAAGCCACCGGCCTGTTCGGCCGCGAGCGCGAGGAAGCCATCCAAGGCATTCTCGGCAGTATCGAACAAACCATGTTCGGCGAATCGCTCTACAAAACGCGCGAGGAGAAGGCAGCCCACCTGTTGTACTTCGTCATCAAGGACCACCCGTTTTCCGACGGCAACAAGCGCATCGGCTCCTTCCTGTTCCTGCTCTACCTGCAACAGGAGGGAATGGCCATGAACATCAACGAAAACGCCCTTACCGCCCTGGCCCTGCTGGTGGCCGAAAGCCAACCTGCCAACAAGGATCTGATGATCCGCCTCATCGTCAATCTGCTGGTTTCCAGCGACATCGAATCTTGAAGGGAGACACACCATGTTTGAAAAACACGCAGCCCTGTTCCTCTACGCCGTCAGCCCCGTCCACCTGGGCGCGGGCCAAGCCGTGGGCATCATCGACAACCCCATCCAGCGCGAGCGCCATACCGGCCATCCTTGCTTTGCCGGGTCTGGCATCAAGGGGGCGGTACGGCATGGTTTCACCGCCATTGGTGGCGATGAAAAGCTGATCGACCGGCTGTTCGGGCCGGATGCTGGCGGCAACGATCTGCATGCCGGCGCGGTCAGTTTCGGCGACGCCCAACTCGTTGCCTTGCCGGTGCGTTCCTTGAAAGGCGGCTATGTCTATGCCACCTGCCCGCAGGCCCTGTCCCGTGCACAACGATTGCTGGGCCTGATCGGCATCAAGGTCAACTGGCCGACGCTGGCGGTCATGGATGAGCATTGCCTACTCGCCAATCCTGACTTGCTCTCCGGCGACAAGTTGCACCTGGAAGCCTTTGAATACCGAGCCAAGATCTCTCCGCAAGACCTACCGAACCTATCGACGGAGCTTGCCGCCAAAGCCTTACCTGAGGGCAATGCCTACGCCTTCTTCCGCGAAAAACTCAAAACCGACCTAGTGGTTCTCTCGGACACCGATTTCGCCTACTTCGCCCAGAACGCCATGCTGGTCGAGCCGCATGTGCGCATCGACCCGGACACCGGCACGGCAAGCGACGGAGGCCTGTTCTACACCGAAAACCTGCCGCCCGAATCCCTGCTGGTGGTGCCGCTGCTGGTCAGCCAGACCCGAACCGGCAAACAGGACAGTCATGAAGATGCCGTAAGCGTGATGGCCAAGATCAAGGGCGTCATCGACGGCAAGCTGTTGCAGATCGGCGGCGACGCCACCACCGGACGCGGTCTGGTGGTGGCGAAAGTAGTGGAGGGCTGAACATGGCCACGTTGGAACAACAACGCGCCCAGGATGCTTGGGAGAAGTGCGCGGGATACACCAAGGAGCATGTCAACGTCGCCAAGGGCCTGCCCGCGCTCATCATGAACAGCGGGCTGATGCAGGTGCTGGCGTTCTGCCATGAAAAGGGCCAGAAAGAGTCTGGGCGACAGAACGAAGATGTCGCCAGCCATTTGCGGACATGGCTGCAACAGCGTTTTCCGCAATTGATCCAAAGCGCCAACTTTGGACCGTTCATGGAATCTCTCATGAAAGCCAAACCCGGCGACTACCAGGCACTCACCGCCGAAGCCTTCGCTTGGCTGCGCTGGATGCGGCAGATGGCCGCCGCCCGCAAGGGGGGAGACTGACATGCCGATTGCAGCAGTTCCCAACTATCTGGGCACGGATTTCCAGCACGCCTCGCCGGGCATGCGGTTTGGCATGTATCTCAAACTGTGGGAAGGCTCGGCTTGGTCAAAAAGCAAGGACAAGCCACTTGACGGCGCCAAACGCTTGAACGATTGCGACAAGCAAACCATGCGGGAGCTGCTGGCTCGCCAGAAGCAGGTTTTCGTCGTGGCGGTGGCGACGGAAGCTGCCTTTCAGCTCGATGCCCTCGCCACCGCCCCCTTCACCACCGGTCTGGGCAATGAGCACCCGCTGGAGAACGGCTTCGCCTTCTTGAATCCCTATGGCCTGCCCTACCTGCCCGGCAGTGGAATCAAGGGCGTACTGCGCCAGGAGGCGCGGGAACTGGCCCGTGGCGACTGGGGCGATACGCAGGGTTGGGATGCGGCCGCCATCAACGCCCTGTTCGGCAAGGAAAGCAGCGACGGCGACATCGACCACCTGCGTGGTGCGTTGAGCTTCTGGGACGTGATCCCTCAGATTGCCGGCGACAGCCTGACCGTGGAAATCATGACCCCGCACCAGTCCCACTACTACCAACATGGCCAATCACCCCACGAATCCGGCCAGCCCAACCCCATCAGCTTTCTCACCGTGCCGCCCAAGTCGCGCTTTGTTTTCCATGTTCAATGCGACCTCGCGTACCTCAACCGGCTTGCCCCCAGCTTGGTCGCAAGCGACTGCTGGAAAGTCCTGCTGGATGCTGCTTTTCACCATGCCTTCAACTGGCTCGGCTTCGGCGCTAAGACAGCGGTGGGCTATGGTGCCATGCAGGAAAATCCCGCCGCTAAAGCGGAACATGAACAAAAAGAAGCAGAGGGCCGTGCCGAAGCTGAACGCCTGGCCAAGGAAGCCCGCCGCCAAACCATGACCCCGGAAGAGCTGGCATGGGAAGAGCGCCAGCCCACCATCGAACAGTTCCGCAGGCTATTCGATGCCGCCCGCGCAGCCCCCTACCAGCCCGGCGGACAATTCGACAATCAGCGAATGGGTTTCATGAAGACCGCCCTGGATTGGCAGGACAAACGCAGCCGCAATGCGGCGGCTGAACTGCTCAGGGAGACCATGACCAAGGTCTGGGGTATGCCCGGCAAGAAAGAAACCAAGCAGCGGTTCCAAGAGGCCATCGAACAACTTGGAAGTCAAACATGACCACCTACCTCATCACCCGCCACCCCGGCGCCATCAAGTGGGCCGCTCGCCAAGGCATTGAGGTGGACGAGCAAATCGCCCATCTTGACCCCGCCCGCATCCGGGCCGGTGACTGCATCATCGGCACGCTGCCGGTGAATCTGGCCGCCGAGGTTTGCGCGCGGGGCGGGCGGTTTTTCAATCTCTCGCTGGATCTGCCGCCGGAGGCGCGGGGGCGGGAGTTGTCCGCTGATGAGCTGGAACGCTTCGGGGCGCGGCTGGAGGAATATCGGGTCCAGCCGGTTGCGGATCAGCCGGGCAAGAATTAGTCTGACAGAGAAGGTAACGAATGGAGCAAAAGTCATGTATGCCATGAAAATGTCAGAAGGCGGAAGGGTTGTCATTCCGGCAGAAATCCGTAAGGCGCTGGGGCTCCATGAGGGTGACACGGTCATCTGGGAAATGGGGAAGGGCGAAGCGCGGCTGTTCACACGGCGCGAACAGTTGCATCGCGCCCAGGCGCTGATACGTCAGTACGTGCCGGAAGGTGTGTCGCTGGTCGATGAGTTGATCGCGGAGCGCAGAGCCGAGGCCGCGAATGAGTGAGTTCGTTCTCGATGCCTCTGCCATGCTGGCGTTTCTCAACGACGAACCCGGCGCCGGGCGCGTGTCCGACATCCTGCTGGGGCGGCGAGGGGTGCTGCTGGCGGTCAATCTGACCGAGGTGTTGACCCGTCTGGTGGACTGGAAAGTGCCCCTTGCGGAGGCCAGGGCGCGGCTGGACAACCTCGATTTGCCAATTTTGCCATTCGACCACGCGCTTGCCTTCGCGGCCGCCGAGTTGCGCACCCCCACCCGCCACCTGGGCCTGTCTCTGGGAGACCGCGCCTGCCTGGCGCTGGCCAAGTCCTTGGGCGCGGTGGCCGTCACTGCCGACCGGCCCTGGCTCGAACTCAGCCTTGGCATCGAGATCGAGTGTGTGCGCCCCGGCGAAGCGGCGACATGAACCAACTGCTCTGGATCATCAACGAAATACTGAACCCCATCGGCATTGTGATCGGGATCGTTCTGGCCGTGCCGGTGTTCTGGACCTGGTGGCAGGTCGTCTTTGGCGAGCGGCGCCAGCGGCGGAAATGGCTGGCGGAGATCGCCCGCAATCCCGGCGGCCGTCCGGGGGTGCTGATCGTCGATCTGCTGCCCGGCAAGGCAATTGGGGCCAGTGTGCGCCGCCACCTGGCAGCCGATGCGGCCTTGGCCTACATCACGGATGACCGCATCGCCAGCGTTACGCGCGCCGCCGCACTCAAGCCTGAACAAGTGACCGATCTTGCCCGCGATATTCGCGCGGCGGCACGAAAACTGATGGATGCGGGTGTCGATGTCGTTCACCTCTTTCATGCCGGCCCTGACATCTCCGCGTTTCTGGTGGCCGCAGAGCTGTCCAATGGCCCTCGCGTCATGCTCTACCACCACGAACAAGGCGCCTATCGCTGTTTCGGGCCGCTCGAACCCCTGCGCTGATCCCGCAAGCTTGCGGCCCAGGCCCGGTCGGCAGGTGGCGGCTACACTGCCATCATCGGACAACCCGCTGGACCTCGCCATGAACCGCCGTCTCTACCTTGCCGCCTACGATGTCGCTGACCCGCGCCGGTTGCGCCATTCGCTGGAGCTGGTCAAGGGCTACGCCACCGGCGGCCAGAAGTCGGCCTATGAATGTTGGCTCTCGGACGGGGAGCGGGCCGCACTGCTCAAGGAAATGTCGCTGCTGCTGGAAGAGGACCAGGACAGTTTTCTGCTCATCGGCCTCGACCCGCGCTCCACCGTCCTCACCCTGGGGATCGCGGACGAACCCCATGACGCCAGCCTGTTTTACATCCAATAGCCATGACCACCCTGGTTCTCGACCGCTCCAATCTCGAAGTCCGCGCCGACGGCGCGGCCCTGGCCCTGTACGAAGGCGAGGAACGTAGCGGCACAGTGCCTCTGAAGCTGCTGGAGCGCGTGGTTATCCAGGGCAACGTCCGGCTGGATACCGGGGTGCTCACCAAGCTGGCGGAAGCGGGTATTGCTATCCTACTGCTCTCCAAGCGCCAGACTCGCCGGGTCGCCATCATCCTCGGCACCGCCCACAACGACGCTGCCATCCGCCTGGCCCAAGGCCGGCGGGTCTTCGATACCGCTTGGTGCGATGCCTGGGCGCGCCGGCAGGTCATCGCCAAGACCCGCGCCCAGATACGCCTGCTGATGGACGGGCTGGCGGCGCGGCCCGATCAGCGCAAACCCCTTACCGATGCCATCGCCCGGCTGCATCAGGCGCTGGAAGGACTGGCCCAGGAGGGTATCGGCAGCGCCAGCATCCGGGGTATCGAAGGGGCCGCCGCCCGCAGCTATTTCCAGGGTCTGGCCGCCTTGTTTCCGCCCGCGCTCGGCTTCAACGGCCGCAACCGCCGGCCGCCGCGCGACCCGGTCAATGCCTGCCTTTCCCTGGGCTACACCCTGCTGCACTTCGACGCCGTGCGTGCCTGCCACATGGCCGGGCTCGATCCTCTACTGGGCTTCTACCACCGCCCCAGCTTCGGGCGCGAATCTTTGGCTTCCGATCTCATCGAGCCCCTGCGGCCCCATTGGGACCGGGAGGTCTGGTCCCTTTTCCGTGGCCACGTCTTGCGCCAGGACCATTTCACCCAGGACAAAGGCGCCTGCCTGCTGGGCAAGGCTGGGCGCGCTGCCTTCTACCGCGACCACGAATTTCAGGCGCCACCCCTTCGCCGCCTGTTGCTGCGCCAGTGCCGCATCCTGGCCCGTCACCTCAAGGCAGAAAGCGAGTCGCTGCTTGCCCAGGATGAAGAGGAAGAATTCGCATGAATCTCCAGACCACCTCCCCGCGACTGCCGCTTTACCTTCAAGGCAAACGCCCGACCCAGGTGGGTGCCGATGGCCCCGCGCTACGGGTGATAGTGGCCAACGGTGCTCCCCTGCGCTATCCCCTGGCCCGGCTGGCCCGCGTCATCTCCACCCAGCGCGTGAACTGGCGGGGCGAGGCCATCGCCGCCTGCTTGTGCGAAGGCCTGCCTATCGTCTTTCTGGACAACGCCGGCGAACCCGCCGGTTATCTCATGCCCCTGCAAGGCAAGCCGTCGCGTCTGGATGGCCTTCTCGAAGAGTTGCTGGCCCTTCCCGAAGGGGATGTCTGCTACAACAACTGGCTGCGCGCCGCCCGCATGAGTCTCCTGCACGCCTGGCGCCACCGCCGGGAACAGGCGGGAGAGCCCATCGCCGAGGAGGAGTTTCACGAACTGATCCATCGGCACCTCTACCAGCCGGAACTGGAGAACCACGCCTTTGTCCGGGCTGGACCCTATGCCGGAGCGCTTCTGGCCCGTGTCCTCCAGGCCCTGCATCAAGCGGGTCTGAAGCCCCGCTACTGGTGCCACCAGGGCAGGCCCATCGAACTGGCGGCGGATATCGCCCAACTTCTGGGGCTTTCCCTCTATCTCGACATGCGCGGCTTCATGGATCAGGCCCAGGGCGACAACGCCGCGCTGCTATACTTGCTGCACAAAGCAGGTTCGCGCCTGGAAACCGGGCTGACGGAACTGCTGGGCAGCTTGCACCGCAGAGTCAAAATCAGGGTGGAAGAATGGCGCTGAATCAAACCCGCACCTGGCTGATAGCCTACGACATCACCTGTCCTAAACGGCTGGGCCGGGTGCATCGCTATCTCAAAGATGTCGCCACACCCATGCAGTACTCCGTCTTCACGGCGGAAGAGAACACCCAAGGCATACTGCGCATCCGTGACCAACTGGCGGCCCGGATCGACCCTAAAACGGATGATGTCCGCATCTACCCCCTGCCCAGCAACCTGGAACTCCACGCCATCGGCCGCCGCCGGTTGCCCGAAGGCGTCATGTTGCTGTCGGGCAACCCATCCCGCAGCACCGGACGCATTCTGGGATCAGACCGGGACGAACCGGACAGTATCGTCAACCCCCATCGCAACCCATTGATCGAGAGGAGGAATTAAACTACAGCAGAACCAACAAACGACCTGATTAAGAAGGGATTAAGACTTGGTGGAAGTCCTCAATAGCTTCTACTAGAATGAACCAACAAACGACCTGATTAAGAAGGGATTAAGACGAAAAGTTTGGTGAACGTGATACTCATTTTTGGAACCAACAAACGACCTGATTAAGAAGGGATTAAGACCATTTCGTGCGTTCCCCTCATAAGTCGTTTGTGAACCAACAAACGACCTGATTAAGAAGGGATTAAGACGGAGTATAAAGTCGCATTCAGTACACCGATTGAGAACCAACAAACGACCTGATTAAGAAGGGATTAAGACTGTTCACGCTCTACTCATTACTCATTGAAAATGCGAACCAACAAACGACCTGATTAAGAAGGGATTAAGACGATTGCAAGCGCATGCTGTTGGGCACCAGCACGGGAACCAACAAACGACCTGATTAAGAAGGGATTAAGACTGTGCCTCTGTTCCCACTGCGTAACGGAGTTTCCGAACCAACAAACGACCTGATTAAGAAGGGATTAAGACCGCGCCGGTGCGGTATCCGCTGCTGCTGAATGGAACCAACAAACGACCTGATTAAGAAGGGATTAAGACGTATCGGACACCACCATTCCGTTTGCGCAAACGAACCAACAAACGACCTGATTAAGAAGGGATTAAGACAGATGCGCGAGCAGCCAGGGCCGTAGGGTGCGGTGAGGTACGAACCGCACCATTCGCGGGCGACGCCGACGCGATTGATGCGGTTCGCTATCGCTCACCGGCATCCTACCTGTCGAATTGAAGACCCATTTGCTCGGCGTAGTCGGCTATTGCAAAAGAACCAACAAACGACCTGATGAAGAAGGATTAGGCTCCCGGTCTTACGGCTTCAATCCAAGGTCCGCCTGAAGGTCTTGAGTCCCAGCGCCAGGACTGTGCCCATGAACAGGAGGATGGGCCAGACGTGGTCCCAGAGCATGCCGGGGCCGTTGCCTTTCAGGAGAATGCCCCGGACGAGGGCCAGGAAGTGGGTCAGGGGCAGGATGTTGCCGATGACCTGGGCCCAGCCGGGCATGCCTCGGAAGGGGAACATGAAGCCCGAGAGCAGGATGGAGGGCAGGAAGAAGAAAAAGGTCATCTGCATGGCCTGGAGCTGGTTGCGGGCGATGGAGCTGAAGGTGATGCCCAGGGTCAGATTGGCGCAGATGAAGAGCAGCACCACCAGGTAGAGCAGGGCCAGGTTGCCGAGCATGGGCACCTGGAAGACCCAGCGGGCGGCCAGCAGGATGAGACTGACCTGGATCAGGCCGATGAGGATGTAGGGGACGATCTTGCCGGTCATCACCTCCAGCGGCGTGGCTGGGGTCGCCAGCAGGTTTTCGAAGGTGCCGCGCTCCCGCTCCCGCGTCATGGCGAGCCCGGTCATGAGGACCATGGTCATGGTCAGGATCACCCCCAGCAGGCCCGGCACCACGTTGTAGGCGGTAACCCCTTCCGGGTTGTAGCGGCGATGGATGCGCAACTCCACGGGCGGGGCGGCGGGACGTTCCAGGCCGGGCAGATCGGGGGCGAAGACCTCCAGTCCCAACCGGTTCAGCACGGAGATGGCCCCGCCGGTGGCCATGGGATCGGTGGCGTCGGCCTCCACCAGCAGGACCGGCGCCCGCCCTCGCACCAGGTCGCGGTGGAACCCCGGCGGGAAGGTCACCACGAACTGCACCTCTCCTTGGTCCAGCAGCCGGCCGGCCTCGCGCTCGCCGAGGGTGCCGAGGATCTCGAAATAGTCGCTGTTGTCCATGGCCGCCACATAGGCGCGGGCAAAGGGGCCGGGATCGGCCATGACCACGGCGGTGGGCAGGTGCTTGGGATCGGAATTGATGGCGAAACCGAACAGCAGCAATTGCATGATGGGGATGCCGACGATCATGCCGAAGGTGAGCCGGTCGCGCTTGAGCTGGATGAACTCCTTGATCAGGATGCCGAGCCAGCGGGAGAAGGAGAAACGACTCATCGTGTAACCCTGAAAATGGCGAACCCAAGTTTCTGACCAGAGTCTACCGTTCAACTTTGATTCTGGAACGTATGGTTTCAGTGAGTAAGCCGTCCAGCGCATCGCGCAGGACGGCTTCGAGCAGGCGGCGGCTGTCGGTCTGGGTGGCGGTGAGTTGGGCTTCCAGTTGGTCGCACAGGGCCATGAGTTCATCGACCTTGGCGACGATGCGGTGTTGTTCGGGGAGGGGGGGAAGGGGCATGTTGAGTGTTCGAATGTTGTCCAGGTTCAAACCTGGCTTGCCCGCCCCGTAGGCACACTCGAATAACTCGTCTCGGCCACCCGGCCCAGACATCAGGCACAGCAATAGCCACCGTGACAACGCTGTTGAGGCTGGTTTGATTAACGCCACATGCTGACTGACATATGCCTCACCTAAATCACGATCCATCAGCGCGGGATTCGTCACGCCAGCGCCAGTAATGACGATCAATAAGTCACCTTTGGATACTTGGGTACGCTTTCCCTCGCTTCTTGCGGGTGGTTTGACACAAGCCAGGTCATCGAGACGAAGGCGGCCAAATCTGATGTTTTGTGCACGGACAAATTTCGGCCCGCTGTCTGCGTAATACTCTGCCCAGCCACGCGAACCACTGGTGACAAAGTTACACATGTCATCAAGGCGGATTGCCTGCCAATAGGACGGCAATTCAAACGTAAGTCTTGCAACGCCAGCACTGGCTTTCGAGGGGGGAATCAATCCTTCCTTCACCAACAGCAGCTTCTCCGCTTGGATTCGCTTGAGCAGTTCCGCCGACGGTTCGTTGTTCGGGTCTTGCGGCACCAGCCGGCCACGGACGGCGAGGTTGAGGAGGGTCTGGCGCAGTTGCTTGATGTGTTCGGGGCGGGTGGTGAGGCGCGGGAGATGGTTCAGGTGGAAGCGGGCGGCCTGGGACAGGGGGACGGCCGAAGCTTCCCTCTCCCCCGGCCCCTCTCCCGCCTGCGGGCGAGGGGAGTGGTTGATGCGGTGCAGACTGGCCGCCACCAGCCGGTCGCGCCGCGCCTCGCGCTCGTTCTTCGCCGCTTCCAACTGGTCGCATAGGGCCATGAGTTCATCGACCTTGGCGACGATGCGGTGTTGTTCGGCGAGGGGCGGAATTGCAATCGGCAACAAATACGCTTCGCTTCTGCTTAGACCTGGCTTCACACCTTTCCCGAGAGCATCAAGTCCAAGGGTATGAAATAGCTTGAACGAAAAGGCCATATCCAACCCGCTTGGAGGGGTGCAGTAGTAGGCCACATCGGTAACGCAGCACCCATTGGTCTGCGAAAGATTCAATGCACCAGCCGAGCCTTTGCGGCCTACGACGATGCAGGGGGAATTCACAAAGCACTCAAAGTGGCTTCCAACTACGCCATTCGATCCGTAAACCGGATATTCGCCGGTATTCGTGCGCTTTTCTGCCGGAAGGTTGTCACCATATTCCAGTGAATACACATCACCAAAACGTGCAAAGGCCCAACCAGGCGGTAACTCAAACAGCAGTCCGCTGGGAACAATGGGCGCGTGTGACGGCGCCTTCTTTGTCTTGCCTACCTGAATCCGCTTGAGCAGTTCCGCCGCCGGCTCCTCCTCCGGGTCTTGCTCCACCAACTTCCCCCGCACCGCCAGATCGAGAATGAACCGGCGCAGCCGCGCCACCGCGTCCGGCGCTTCGCTGATGCGCTCGAAATGCGCCAACAGTTGCGCCGGGTTCATGCGTCGGCATCCTCGTCCGGCGCATTCAGCCAATAGAACTCATGCAGCTTGGCTTGGAGCAGGGCCTTGTCCGGTAACTGGGTCTGGTATTCGGCGATCAGCGCCGGGGAGAGGCTGCGGCTGAGGGCGTATTCCACCACTTCGTCATCCTTGCTGGCGCAGAGCAGCACGCCGATGGCGGGGTGTTCGTGGGGCTTTTTGGCATCCCGGTCGAGGGCTTCGAGGTAGAAGCCCAGCTTGCCGAGATATTCCGGCTCGAATCGCCCGACCTTGAGTTCGATGGCGACCAGGCAATTCAGCCCTCGATGGAAAAGCAACAGGTCAAGCGCGAAGTCCCGCCCGCCCACTTGCAGCGGGTATTCGCTGCCGACAAAACAGAAATCCCGCCCCAGTTCGATCAGGAAATTCTTGAGCCGCTGCAACAGGCCCCGGTGCAAATCGGCTTCGGCATGGCCTTGGGGCAGGTCGAGAAACTCGACCAGATAGCTGTCCTTGAACACGCTCAGGGCGTCGGGGTGAATTTGTGACACCAGTGGTGACACTTTTACCGGGCTGAGAACGGTGCGCTCGAACAAGGCGGTTTTGAATTGGCGTTCGAGTTCACGCTTGCTCCATTTTTCCCGGATCGCCAGCCGCAGATAGAACTCGCGCTCTTCCGGCCTTTTGCTCTGGCTGAGGATGAGGAGGTTGTGGGTCCAGGGCAATTGTCTCGCCAGTGGTGAGACTTTTTCGTCGTCTTGATAAGCCTCGTAAAACTGGCGCATCCGGAACAGGTTGCGTGACGTAAACCCGCGCAATCCCGGCTGGGTGCGGGCCAGATGCTCGGCCAGTTGCGCCACCACGCCATCGCCCCATTCGGCTTGGGCGATCTTGCGGCTGAGGATTTGGCCAACCTGCCAATACAGCTCGATCAGGACGGTGTTGACCGTCTGCAACGCATGTTGCCGCGCGGCGGCAATCAGTTGGCTGATTTCGTTGAAATCGTCCTGGCGAATGGTGGGTTGGGTCATCCTAGAAACCTCCGTGTCTCACGCAAAGACGCCAAGAACGCCAAGGAAATCAATAGTTTTATCGTTATCGCACTCAAACCCTCTGGGTGATGGCCGAACATGAAATATCCCCTTGTTTTCTCTGCGTCTTGGCGTCTTGGCGCGAAATGAATTGAGGAATTTAGGTTCATCGCTGCAATGCCTCAGCCAGGATGGCTTTCAACTGGTCGCGCAGGTCGGCGGCTTTCGCCTCGGCGGCGTCCAGTTGCGCCAGCAGTTCTTCCGGGTCGCCATGGTCGGCGGCGACGGTGTGGGGGTTCTTGCAGTCGAGGTTGTAGTTGCGCGCCTTGATCTCGGCGATGCCGACTTTCCAGGCGACTTCGGTTTCCTGTCGCCCCTCACGTTTGGCGCCACCCCACCATGCCACGCAGCCGTTCAGGTGTTCGACCTTGATCGGGCGGGTCATAGAGTACGCCTTCTGGCCTGCCGGGACGCGGTGCTCGTAGTACCAGATGTCCTGGGTCGGCTCGCCTCTCTCGAAGAACAGCAGGTTGGTGCCGATGCTGGCGTAGGGTTTGAACACGCTGTTGGGCAGGCGCACGATGGTGTGCAGGTTGCATTCCTCCAGCAGGTGTTCCTTGAGGCGGGTCTTCACGCCCTCGCCGAACAGGGAGCCGTCCGGCAGGACGATGGCGGCGCGGCCGCCGGGCTTGAGCAGGCGGATGAACAGGGCGAGGAACAGGTCGGCGGTTTCCTTGGTGCGGAAGTGGGCGGGGAAGTTGGATTCGATGCCGTCCTCCTCGCGCCCGCCGAAGGGGGGATTGGTGAGGATGATGTCCACCCGGTCGTGCTGGCCGTAGCTGATGTAGGGCCGCGCCAGGGTGTTGTCGTGGCGCACGAAGCTGGGGTCTTCGATGCCGTGCAGCAGCATGTTGGTGACGCAGAGCATGTGCGGCAGTTGCTTCTTTTCCACGGCGCGCAGGCTGGCTTGCAGGGCCTGTTCGTCTTCCACCTGCTTCACATAGCGGTCGCGCATGTGGCGGATGGAACAGGTGAGGAAGCCGCCGGTGCCGCAACTGGGGTCGAACAGGGTCTCGCCCGGTTTCGGGTCGATGCGGTCCACCATGAAGGCGGTGACGGCGCGGGGGGTGTAGTACTCGCCCGCGTTGCCGGCGCTTTGCAGGTCGTTGAGCAGTTGCTCGTAGATGTCGCCGAAGTGCTTGCGCTCGGCCAGGTCGTTGAAGTCCACGCCGCTGATCTTGTTGATGACCTGGCGCATCAACTGGCCGGACTTCATGTAGTTGTAGGCGTCCTCGAACACGCTTTTCACCACGCGGGCGCGGCTGGCCGTGGGGCCAAAACCGGCGAGTTCCTTGAGGGTGGGGAACAGATCGCCGTTGATGAAAGCGAGCAGGGCGTCGCCGGTGATGCCTTCCGGGT
The DNA here is from genome assembly GCA_001801995.1 of Gammaproteobacteria bacterium RIFOXYD12_FULL_61_37. Classification (GTDB taxonomy): domain Bacteria; phylum Pseudomonadota; class Gammaproteobacteria; order Chromatiales; family Chromatiaceae; genus YD12-FULL-61-37. Next base: position 53,348 of record MGZB01000044.1, read on the forward strand.
CCGCCGCCCAGGTGCGCCACTGGTATTTCACGGGGATGGGTGAGCGGTAGCGGTCCTGCATGGCTTCCAGTTGCTGATCCTGGTCGTCGATGATCTTGAGGAAGAACATCCAGCAAAGCTGGGACAGGCGCTGGGCATCGCCATCGACGCCGACATCCTGGCGCATGAGGTCCTGGATGGATTTGACGGTGTTTCTTGAGGACATATCAGGGGGGCTCACGCCAAGACGCCAAGGCGCCAAGAAAAGCAAAAACAAGGATGAAGGCTGGGAAGATAACTGGATTGGCAATGCGAAATACTTTCTTGGCGCCTTGGCGTCTTGGCGTGAGCCCTCATATGCGTTCCACTCGATTGTTGATGATGCGATGTATCCCGGTCTTCATGAGCGCTTCGCCAAAATTGACCAACAGCCCCAGCTTCAACCCGGACAGGCGTAGATAGGTCAATAGCTGTTTTTTGTGGACTGGATGCACCACCTCGATAGACTTGAGTTCGACGATCAATTGGCGGTTGACCAGCAAATCGATACGAAAACCTTCTTCAAACGCCATCCCCTCGTATGTGATCGGAATGGCTGCTTGGCGGGAAACCGCACAACCACGTGTCTCAAGTTCGTGCGCCAGAACCCGTTCATAAACGCTCTCTAATAATCCAGGGCCAAGCTGCTGGTGGATCTTGACGCAGGCATCGACCACCAGTGCGGCCAGACGGTCATCTTCTTCACCGGGTTCCTGGCGCCTTGGCGTCTTGGCGTGAGGCTCAATCATCATGCGACATCCTGGTAAAGCGCGTCTTGCAGTTCGTGGACGGCGGCCTCGAACTGGGCCTTCGTGCCGAATTGCTTGATGAGTTGCAGCGGGGTGCCCATGGCGTTGAAGGGCGGAATTTCCAGCAGCCGGACATTATCCAGGCCGCCCACCACGCCTTCGTCCTGGTATTTCGCCAGCAGGGCTTCCAGCACGGCGCGGGCCTGGGGGCCATACTGGGTGAACAGGTCGCGCTTTTTCACCTTGTTGGCCCGCTCGCGGCGGGTCAGGGGCGGTTGGTCGAAGGCGATGTGACAGATGAGATCGAAGGGGTCGAGATCTTTGCCAATCTCGTTCAGCAGGGGTTCGAGCAATAGCCCTTCCTCGGCCAGTTCCGAGAGGATGGCTTCCTTGCGCTCGGCGGACTTCCAGCGGGCGAGGAACTGATCGAGGCTGGCGTAGTGGGCGCGGATCGCCTTGCGGGAATAGTCGCGTAGGGATTCGGTAACCAGCTTGCCGTTTTCGTCCAGGTATTCAATGCGTTCGGTGAGCACCACGACCGGATTGCCCTTGATGACGTACTTGCCCCTGTGGTCGGCGACACCGGGCGGGGCTATGGGCGGCAGTGTCGGATCATCGATGATTTCCTCGTCATCGCCGGGTGCCGGAGGAATGGGATCATCCGGGTCACTGGTGGGCGGGAGGTCATTGGGCGGGGTGGCGGGATCGCCCACGCCGGGTTCGTAGATCAGCACCGGCTCGCCGTCGAAGTCCGGATCGGCGAAGTGGTGGCTGGCTTTGCGGAAGTCCACCAGGGTGAAGTAATACTTCTTGCTGTCCTCATGCACACGGGTGCCGCGCCCGACGATCTGCTTGAACTCGGTCATGGAACCAACCTCCCGCTCCAGGACGATGAGACGGCAGGTTTGCGCATCGACACCGGTGGAGAGCAGGCGCGACGTGGTGACCAGGACCGGGTATTTCGATTCCGGATCGATGAAGTTGCCGAGCTGGGCCTGGCCTTCGGGGTCGTCGCCGGTGATGCGCATGACGTAGCGGTTGTTCTGCTGGCAAAGGTCGGCGTTCTCGTTGATCAGGGCCTGGCGCATGCGGGCGGCATGTTCGGTATCGACACAGAAGACGATGGTCTTTTGGTAGCGGTCGCCGCTCTCTTTGAGATAGTCGGAAATCCATTTGGCGATGCGCCGGGTGCGTTCGTCGATGACCAGCACCCGGTCGAAATCCTTCTGGTTGTAGTGGCGGTCTTCGATTTCTTCGCCGTTGAGGTCGGTTTCACCGCGTTGCGGACGGTAGCCCTCCACGTCCACATCGAGATGCACCTTGATGACCTTGTAGGGGGCGAGGAAGCCGTCGCGAATGCCCTGCTTGAGGGAGTAGGAGTAGACCGGCTCGCCGAAGTAATGGATGTTGGAGACGTATTCCGTTTCCTTGGGCGTGGCGGTGAGGCCGATCTGGGTGGCGGCGGAGAAGTGTTCGAGGATTTCCCGCCAGGCCGAATCTTCGGCGGCGCTGCCACGGTGGCATTCGTCCACGATGATGAGGTCGAAGAAGTCGTGGGAAAGTTCGCGGTAGAGCTTCTGTCGCTCCTCCGGGCCGGTGAGGGCTTGGTAGAGGCCCAAGTAGATTTCGTAAGCGGTGTCGATGCGGCGCCGCTTGTCGAGGGCTAGGGTCAGGGTGGTATTGCCGCCATCGGCACGCTCGATGGTCTTGTTACTGGTGCTGAGCTTGGCCATGGTGCCGCCGAAGGGACGGAAATCGTTGACCATGGTCTGGTCGATCAATACGTTGCGGTCGGCCAGAAACAGCACACGTTTCTGCCGGCCAGCGCGCCAATCGGATTTCCAGAGCCGCCAGATGATCTGGAAGGCGGTGTAGGTCTTGCCGGTTCCCGTCGCCATCACCAAAAGAATTCGGTCCCGACCCTTGGCGATGGCCTCCACCGTGGCGTTGATGGCATTGCGCTGGTAGTAGCGCGGCTCCTTGCCGCTGCCGTCGTCGTAATAGGGTTGGAGAACGATCTTTTCTTGTGCCGATGTCAGTCCTTTCCACTCCAGATACTTGGACCAAAGACCCTCCGGGGCGGGGAAGGCGTCCATGGGCAGCTCGGTCTCGCCTTGCACCAGAAGACCGGTACGGTCGTGGAAGACAAAGGCCTTCCCGTTACTGGAAAAGACGAAGGGGATCTGGAGTGTGGCTGCGTAATCCAACGCCTGCTGCATGCCGTGGCTGGGGGTAAAGACGCTTTTCTTGGCTTCGATGAGGGCGATGGGGATGTGTCGGTAATAGAGCACGAAGTCGGCCTTCTTGGCCTTTCCACGGCTGACCAGCCTGCCGCGCACGATAATGCGTCCCTTGGTGAAATAGACCTGCCGCCGAATCTGCGTTTCTTCATCCCACCCGGCCCGGTGAAGGGCCGGGGTGATGCATTTGACGCTGATATCGTCCTCGCTGAGATCATTCTTATCCATGCCCATTCCTGTAGCTTGATGGCGAAGACCGATAATCTACAGGTGTGGGCGGAGCCGGACAATTGCGCAAGGGAGCAGGCTCCATGGTCCTGCCGTGAAACCAGCGAACCTGCCATGGGGCGATCACCCGCGCGGCGCGGGCAGCAGCCGCTTCGAGAAGATCGAACGGGTGGAGGGAGGACATGGGAGAACCGGCTTCCATGCCAGCCATCGGGATGCAGGGAGCCGCAACCCTGTTTAGTCAAATCACCGCCAGACTGGCCTGGGTGAAATATTGGAGCACGCGGGCATTGAGCCGGGTGCTGAGTTCGGCCTCGCCGCAGTGGCCGATCTCGGTGAACTGGTCTGTGGCAATGCCCTGGAAGAGGCTCACTAGACGGGGGTCGAAATGGTTGCCGGCGCCGCGTTCGATGATTTGCATCGCCTGATCGAAGGGCATGGGTTCTTTGTAAGGCCGACGTGAGGTCAGGGCGTCGAAGACATCCACAATTGCAAAGATGCGGGCAGTGAGGGGGATGTCCTCGCCCGACAGTCCGTGCAAGTAACCCTCGCCGTTGAATTTCTCATGGTGGCATTCGATGACGTCCCGCGCCGACTGGAGCCAGTCCGAATTGGCCACGATATTCACGCCAAGCTTGACGTGGGTCTTCATGATCTCGAATTCTTCGCCGGTGAGCTTTCCGGGTTTCAGCAGAATGGTATCGCTGATGCCGATTTTGCCCACGTCATGAAGGAAGGCGCCCAGAATGAGACTGCGCATATCGATCAAACTGGAGCCATAAGTCTCGGCCAAACCAATCGCGTAGAGCGTGACGCGGAAATTGTGGTCGCTGGTATCCGAATCGCGCAAGGCAATGGCTGCGCCCAACGCTGTGGCCATATCCAGATTGCCCCGCACCACTTGCTGTGAGAAACGTATCACCCGCTGGTTCAGAGAGGTCAGAACCGGGTAGAGCACGACGGAGGTGACCAAGACGCAGAGCAGGACGAAGACCAGCGTGCGTCTGAGATTGGAGGTCATCTGGGCCAGCGTCGCGGGGTCTACGATAAAGACGCCCTCGAAGTAGCCGACAGGCCCGCCATGGGTGGCGATCAGCGGTACCAGGACTTGAACCACCGTATTGCCGTCAACAGGGTGTTTTTGGTAATGCGCCTCACGATCGAGCGGGAAGCTGTGCTTGTACTGGGCCAGCGACTTTTCCATCGTCTGGTGGTTCGGATTGACGGCCTCGAACAGCTTCTTCTTTTCGGTGTTGTAAACCTCGACGACGATAAAATGGTCCTGAACCAGGTCCATGGCCCGTTGGTGCAGGGGCTTTATCTGTTCCTGGGTGAGATTGGCGAGATCCAGCCCGGCCGGGACAAATCGAGCGGCTTCGTGCGCTGCCAGGGCGATAATGGTTTCATCGATATGCTTCGTTTCCACATACCAGACCACGCTTGCCGCTACCAGCGACAGGGACAACCAGACAATCCCCAGTCGCTTGAGAATGATGTGGTTCAGGTCGAACATGGTCTGCGCGCTCCGGCAAAGTCAGATGTTGCCGCCTGCATTGATAGGCAGGTTGGAGTTTATACCAAATGACTCAACCGGCCATTCATGAAATCTATAGGCGCATGGAGCGGACGCCGGTCCCGGCCGATCACCCGCGCGCGGGCAACATGCGCGCCAGCGTGTTGTCGCGCTTGAAGTAGTGGTGGAACAGGGCCGCTGCGGCATGGAGCCCGATCAGGAAATAGCCGAGGGTGCCGACGGTTTTGTGGATCTCCTTGATCGTTGCCCCCAGCTCTTTGTTCTCCCCGATCAATGCCGGCAATTCCAGGCCGAAGAAGGGAATCGGTTTTCCGGCTGCGCTCAGCGCCAGCCAGCCGGCCAACGGCAAGGCGATCATCAACAGGTAGAGTAGAACATGCGCCAGGCCGGCGAGTTTCTTCTGCCATTGCAGGGGCTCCGGCACGATGGCGGGGGAAGTACCGGATAGGCGCGACGCCAGCCGGGCCAAGGCCAGCAGAAATACCAGCATGCCCAGCGTGAAATGCCATGCCTTGAGCGCCTCGCGGGGGTCACTGCCCTTGGGGTAGAACTCGCGCAGCTCGATGCAGGCATAAACAGCGATCAGCAGGATGAACATCAGCCAATGCAGGCCGATGGAAAGGGCGCCGTAGCGTTGGGTGCTATTTTTAATGGTCATGGGATGTATCCAGAATGTAAGTAGTAGATAAGTAAAATCTGATTGAGCCGGGTCTAACCGCCCATGGGGCGGGACAACCCGCCCCGGAAGATGAAATAAGGGGTAGGTCGGCCTTCAGGCCGTCCATCGGCGCCGCAGTCGCCCTGAAGGGCGACCTACACACTGATTTTCGCTAAGGACGGAGCAGTGGTGCAGGGATGCACCGTTACGGACCCAAAGTCGGAAATAGGACCCGCACCCGCAATCCCCGCCCATCGATTCCCTCGCCCAAGTCGATCCGCGCCCCGTGCAATTCGGCGATGCGTTCGACGATGGACATCCCTAGGCCGCTGCCCGTGGTCTGGACCGAGGGTCCCCGATGGAAACGGGCGAACATGCGCTGCCGCTCTTCCTCCGACACGCCGGGGCCGTTGTCGATGACCTCCAGGCAGGGGACTCCCGCCGTGGAGCCGGCGGATACCGTCACCTGTCCCCCCTGGTGGGTGTAGCGGATGGCGTTGTCCACCAGGTTGCGCAGCAGGATTTGCAGGTAGGCCGCGTCGCCGTTGACCGGGATGGGCTCCGGGGCATCGAGGCCCAGGTCGATCTCCCGGTCGAGTGCCTTCTGGCTGTGGCTGGCTACCACCTCCAGGGCCACCGCGCGGAGGTCGATCTTCCGGCATTCCAAAATGGACTGGTCGCGCGCTTCTGCCCTCGCCAGGGTCAGCAGTTGATCGACCAGATGGGCGGCCCGGTCCACCCCTTCGCCGATCCGTCCCAGACAGGCGCGCATGGCTTCGTCCTGGGTGTTGCGGGAGGCCACCTGGACATGGGTCTTGAGGGCCGCCAGGGGCGTGCGCAGTTCGTGGGCGGCGTCGGCGGTGAACCGGCGCTCGTTTTCGAGGGTAGCCTTGATGCGGCCGAACAGCCGGTTGATGGCATCGACCAGGGGCAGCGCCTCGCGCGGTGCGTCCCGGTTGGGGACAGCTTCCAGGGAGTCCGGCTTGCGGCGTTCGACCTCGCGGGTCAGCCGCACCAATGGCCGCAGGCCCCGGCTGACCCCAAACCAGACCAGCCCGACCTGGAGGGGAAAGAAGATCAGGACCGGGCTGATGGTATTCAGCACGATATCCCGCACCAGTTCCCGCCGCATCTCGATCTGCTCGCCCACCTGTATGAACAGGCCCGCCACCGGATCGCTCAGGGCATAGCCGCGCCAGTGCTTGCCGCCCTGTTCGGAATCGAAATAACCGCCCGTTTTGACCTCGAAATCGGGGGAGCCGGGGCTCCGCAGCAGCACTTCGCCATTGTCGTGACGCGCCACCACGGCCAGTTTGGCTTCGTATTCGTGGGCGGCCTTGCCCCAGACGTCCCCCAGTTCGATCTTGTCCTTGCCCGAGCTGTCCCTCTCCCGGAGAAACGCGGCCAGGCGCGGCTGGGTTTGCAGCAGCCCTTCGTCCAGAGAGGCCCGCAGGCGCGACAGCCTTTGCTCGCTCTCCCGTTCCTCCAGCACCTCGTGCCGGAGCAGGGAACTCAGCACCCGCGCATCGAGCGCCAGGTTGGCGTCGAACACCTCCTCCACCTCGTGCCAGGCCTGGCGATGCACCAGCAGGATCACCGCCAGCCACACCAGCAGGCTGGTGGAAACCAGGATCGCCAGCAATTTGAACCGTATGGAGAGATTGCGGAACGGCATCTATTTCTCCTTGGGAATCATGTAACCGACGCCACGGATGGTATGGATCAGCTCCTTGCCCAACTGCTTGCGCAGGTGGTGTATGTACACCTCGACGGTGTTGCTCTCCACCCCCTCGCCCCAGCCGTAGAGCATCTGCTCCAGTTGCTCGCGGGTCAGCGCCCGGCCCCGGCACTCCAGCAACGCCTCCAGGATGGCGATCGCCTTGGCGTGCAGGGGGACGGCCTCGCCATCCAGGGTGAGGTTGCGGGCGGCGGGGTCGAATTCCAGGTTGCCGTGGCGGATCGAAAGGGATGACCGCCCCGCCCGGCGGCGGCCGATGGCGCGCAGCCGGGCGGTAAGCTCATCGAGATCGAAGGGCTTGATCAGGTAATCGTCGGCGCCCAGGTCCAGCCCCCGCACCCGGTCCTCGACGGCATCACGGGCGGTCAGGATCAATACCGGCAGGTCCGAGCCCCGCTGGCGCAGCTCCCGCAGCACCGTCAGCCCATCCTTGCGCGGCAGGCCCAGGTCCAGCACCAGCAGGTCATGGCCGTCGAAGGTCAGGGACTGGGCGGCATCCACCCCGTCATGCACCCAATCGACGGTATAACCGGCCTGCACCAGCCCCGCCTGCACGGCGGAACCCAATAACTCATCGTCTTCGACCAGCAAAACGCGCATAGGCCCCTCGGGTTAATTTTTTTTTCAGGTCATCAAGATCGTTCCCAGGCTGGGGCCTGGAAACGATCATCAGATGAGATTAGCGGCCGGAACCCATCTGCGCACGGGCCTTGGCCATTCCCTCCTCGATCTCCTTGCGGCGTCCGGCGTCGGCCAGTTCGCGGCCGGGGCGGGGGGCTGCGGCCAGGGCCTTTTCGAATGCCTTCAGGGCGCCGGGGTAATCGTCCTGGGTGAGCAGGAAATCCCCATAGAAATAGTTGGCGTCGATGCCATTTGGATTCACCTTCAGCCCCTGCTCCAGATAGGCGCGGGCCTTCTTTTTATCCCCGAAGCCCACCGGCCAGCCGGGCACCTGATAGTAGAGGCTGCCGAGACTGGTGTAGATCGAGCCGTCCAGGGCGTTCGGCTCGATGGCCTCGGCCTGTTCCAGCAGGGCCTTGGCCTCCTTGACGTAGCCCAGTGCTCCGCCCATGGCCCCCTTTTCACCGGCCAGACTGGCCTTGATGATCGCTTCCCACACCAGGGGGCTGGCCTCCTTGCCCCCGGCGGAGAGGCGATGGGCGCGTTCGGCCAGGGTCTCGAACGCGGCCCCGCGCCCCTTCTGCGGGAGCTGATATTTGATGTGCGCCCATTCGGACTGGATCGCGGCCAGTTCAGTCGGCCCGGAAGCCATGACCGGACCGGTCAGGGACAACGCCAAGGTCAGCAGTGCGCTGTGGATCGTTTTCTTCATCTGGCTATTCCTCATCTTAATGATTCACGGGCGAAGGCCGCCATGACGCGGTTCTGCTGGCGCAGGGCGCTATCCACCAGGCGCGGCAGCAGGGCATTAATGCGCACGAACAGCTTCTCCGGGAAGCCCAGATAAACATCCTTGGCGTCCCGGTCGATGGCCGCCATGATCTGTGCGACCACCCAGTCCGGTTCGTCCATGTTCATCTTCACCGCCTCGGCCATGCGGTAGATGGCGCCGGTGTTGAGCTTGGTGCGCACCGCGCGGGGGGCGATGTAGGTCACCCCCACGCCGGTGCCGTCCAGCTCGCGGCGCAGGGCCTCGGAGAAGCCGCGCAGGCCGAACTTGCTGGCGGAATAGGCGCTGAACCAGGCAAAGCCGATGCTGCCGAAGGTCGAACCGACGTTGACGATGCGGCCGCTGCCGGCCTTCAGCAGGTGCGGCAGTGCCTGGCGCGCCAGCAGCATGGGCGTGATCAGGTTGAGCTGGACGATCCGCTCCAGCAGCGCCGGGTCCTCCTCGGCGAAGGGGCGGAAACTGAGCAATCCGGCGACGTTGATCAGCAGGTCGATGCCGCCCAGGCCCAGGCGGGCCTGCTCCACCACCGTCGCCAGTTGCGCCGGGTCCAGCAGATCGGCCGGGATCGCGAGCGCCTGACCGCCCCTGTTCATCAGCCGCTCCTGGATCTCTTCCAGCGCTCCGGCGTTGCGGTCCACCAGCGCCACCCGCGCGCCGCGAGCGGCCAGGGCCTCGGCCAGCATGGCGCCGATGCCGCCGGCGGCGCCGGTCAGGATTACGGATTTACCTTCAAGCTTCATGGGGTTGCCTCGGTTCAGGCCGCCGCTGCGTTGAGCGTCAGCGGCAGGTTGCGGAAGATGTCGCCATAGAGCTTGTAGAAGCGCTTGGCGGTGTGGATGACAATCCCCTGATCGGCCGGGTCCTCGATCCGGTTCATCAGCCCCTGGTAGAAATCCATGTGGGAGATGTCCAGGGAGCCGTGGCTGCTGAGGTAGCTGAAGGCCGCCTTCGGCAGCCCCAGGTTGTTGCGGGTCGCCTCGGCCGCTTCGGTGGCCAGGTGGACGCTGGTCCCTTCCAGCACCAGCACCATGCCCAGGAAGCCGATGGGGTTGAGCCGGTCTACGATGTGGTAGGCATAGGCGCACATCAGCTCGGCCGCCATGCCGGGGATGCCGTGGCGCACCGCCTCGGCGTCGCCGCCGCAGGCCCGGATGTCGTTGAGAATCCACTCCTGGTGGCCCACCTCCTCTTCGATATATTCCGCCATGGCATCGCGCAGCCATTCGGCCCCGTGGGGGATGCGCGAGCCGCAGGCCATCAGCAGCGGCGTGGTGTGTTTGACGTGGTGGTAGGCCTGGGTGAGGAAGGCGAGGTAGCTCTCCAGTGAGAGTTCGCCCTTCCAGCCGTGCCGGACGAAGGGGATGGAAAGCAGTTCGTTGCGTTCGGCCTCGGTCTCGGCCAGCAGTCTTTGATAGAAGTTGCTCATGCGGATGGTTTCTCCTGATTACTGATAAAGGCGTTCGATTTGTTGTTGGTAGTGTCCCTGCACCGCCGCACGGCGCACCCGGCCGGTGCCGGTCAGTTGGCCGTTGGCCGGGGTGAAGGGTCCCTCGGCCGCGATCCAGCGGCTCACCTGGGCGTAGTCGGGCAGGTTGAGGTTGCTCCGGGCGATGGCCGCCGCCACGGCGGTGGCGTCCGCGCCGGGGGCGGGCACGACCACCGCCGTATTCCAGGGGCGTCCCTCGCCGAACAGGGCGGCCTGGGCGATGGCCGGTTCCAGGGTCAGCTCGCCCTCCACCCACTCCGGCGCCAGGTTGCGACCGAAGGTGGTGATGAAGACGTTGCGCCGACGCCCCTCCAGGTGCAGAAAGCCGTCCGGGTCCAGGCGGCCGATGTCGCCGCTGGCCCACCACTCCCCGGCTGGCGGCTCCTCGCCCAGATAGCCGGTGAAACCCGGCCCGGCGATGAGGACCTCGCCGTCGGCGGCGATACGCAGCCGCACATGGGGCAGGGGCCGCCCGGTGCTCCCCGGCCGGTTGTGGCCGGGGGTATTGAGGCAGACCACAGAGGCGCATTCGGAAAGGCCATAGCCCTCGTACACCGGCAGCTCCAGTGCGGCGGCGCGCTCCAGCAGGCGGGGCGGGACAGGGGCCCCGCCCACGGCGCCGAAGCGGAACGCGGCCGGCCTCGGCAGGCCGGACTCGATCGCCTCCACCAGCCCTTGCAGGGTCTGGGGGGAGAAGATGGCGCTGGTGGCGCGGAACCGGTCCAGGGCCAGGGTCATGGCGGCTGTGTCCAGGCGCGAGGAACCTATCAGTCCCACCTCGGGACAGCCCGGCACGATGGCCGTGGCGCCGCTCCAGAGGGCCGTGTAGATGCCGGCGATGTTCTCCAGCAGCACGGAAAGCGGCGTCAGCACCAGGTGGCGGTCGGACGGCGTCACCCCGGCGGCGTCGGCGAGTGAACGGACCACCGGTTCCATGTGGTTCCAGCCCAGCATTACCCCTTTGGGTTCCCCGGTGGTGCCGGAGGTGAAGGTTAGTTTGCGGACCCCGGCGGGCACCGCCTGGGGATCGCCCGGCAGATCGATCCAGCTCAGGGGGCGGCCCGCGACCCGCCAACTGCCCATGGGCTCGGGCAGATCCAGCCGCTCCCGGAGCACCACCGCCTGATCCGTCACCAGCGCTTGCGCGCCGGAAAGCTTCAGCGCATGGCGCATCTGTCCCTCGGAGAAGAAGGGGGGCAGCGGGACCAGGCACAGGCCCGCGTGCAGCGCGGCCAGATCGAGCATGGCCCAGGCTGGCCCATTGCCCAGGGAGATGGCGAGGGTGCTGATGCCACGGCCCCGCAACTCGGCGGCCAGGCGTTCGATCTCCGCCGCCAGACCGGCGTATCCGATGGTGCCGCCCGGCCATTCCAGCGCGGTCGAATCGGGACTTCGCGCGGCGTGCAGGCGAATGCGTTCGATCAGTTCCATCTGGCTTGGCCTCCCGCCTTGGCCGCACAACGCCAGAGGGCGTTCAGGGCGCACTCCTTCTCGAACAGGGCCGACAGGACTTGGTAGCCATGGGCAACCGGTCCGGCCATGACGTGGGGACGCTGATCGTAGTAACTGCCCCAGCGGGCCAGCTCGTCCTCACTCAGACAGGCCGGCGAGGCCTCGCCCAGATCGACGAGGTCCATGCCCATGCGGGTGAAGGCGTTATGAAGCTGGGGGCCGCAGGTGAAGACCACCCATTCCTTGCCCATGGCATGCAGGAAGGCAGTGAGGGCCGTGATCAGCCAACGCCCGCCTCCCGCCGATCCCACCGCCAGATTGCCCACCTCGACGATCCCATCCCGCGCCACGGGCACCCCGGCGGCGGCCGTCAGACAGGCCTCTACCGGGCGGTCCAGGTAGCGTTCCAGAAAGAGGTCGCCGGAACTCGCTTCGCGCAGACCCAGGACCCCGAGTAACCGGCCCTCGTCGTTGCGCAGGTCCATCAGCACCGGCAGAAAATGGGCCACCTCCGCGCCGTGAGCGGCGGCAAAGACCTCGCGGACAAACCGCTCCGCCTCGTCCCGGCCCTGGTCGCCGACTACCTTGACGCCCACTCGGGTAGGCGCCGCCGGCAGGGTGTTGAGTGATGATGATTTGTTCATGAGTCGTACCTCTGTTTCCATGGGAGGTACTATAGGGAGGGGAACTTAAGTGAACCTTAAGGGCAACCGCCCCCGAGAATGAAAAAGGGGTAGGTCGGCCTACCCGACAACGTCCGATTCGTTACATTCAGACTCATGAATCTTGAGATATTGATCCTCCTGTTGCTGGCCTCCGCCCTGGTCTTGCTGGCCCTGTTGTTTCTGCGGCTGGGGCGGCTCCATCGTCTGATCGAGGAGAGGGACGGGCGGCTCGAACAACGGATCGAGCGCGAGGTGCGAGGGCTTTTCCATCAACTGGAGTCCTATTCCTTCCTGCGGGACCGGCTGGACCTGCGCCAGGGATTGCCCTACAGCCGCAACTGGTCGGCCAGCCCGGATTTTCTCAAGCTCATCGCCGAACACTGCCTGGAAGCCCGGCCCAGTGTCATTCTGGAATGCAGCAGCGGCCTGACGACCCTGGTGCTGGCCCGCTGTTGTCAGCTCAACGGCCAGGGCAGGGTGTACAGCCTGGAGAACGGGGAGGAGTTCGCCGTTACCACCAGGGGGCATCTGCATCGCTACGGCCTGGATGAATACGCCACCGTCCTTCACGCGCCCCTGGAAGGCCATCGGGTCAACGGACGGGACTTCTCATGGTATGCCCTGAGCGGAATCCCCGATCAGACCATCGACATGCTGGTGATCGACGGTCCCCCCGGCTTCATCCAGCGCCACTCCCGCTACCCGGCCTTGCCGCTGTTGTTTGGGAGGCTATCCGGTTCCTGCGCGATCTTTCTGGACGACGCGGCCCGGCAGGATGAGCGGGAGATCGTCGAATCCTGGAAAAAGGAGTTCCCGGCGATCCGGCACGAGTTCATCCGCACGGAGCGGGGCTGTTCGCTGTTACGGCGGGGACCGGTCAGGGATTGACGACGTTCAGCACCAGGCCGGTGCTTTGTCCGTAGTCGAACCGGCGTGTGGTGCTGTCGCGCCGGAAGGTGAAGCGGCAGTTGATGCCGTTGATGCCGGCCAGAAAGTCCGGGTCGGTCGTCGTGGTGGTGTTCACCGTATAGCTGGTGGAGAGGACGCCTTGGAAGATCCGCATGCAACGGGCCGCATTGGCTCCCAGGACGTTGCTGCCGCTGGTGTCGGAGGGGAGGCAGTTGGCGTTGAAATCCACATCGCCGCTGCCGAAGCCGGGCAGGTTATCCCTGCCGGCCCAGCGTTGCAGGATGCACATCTGATTCGAGAGATTGATCGCCGACTGAAACTGGGTCACAACCGTGGTCATGGCTGTTTTGAAACCCTCGTCGCCCAGATCCAGGACACGGGGAATGGCCACCAAGGCAAGGATGGCCAGGAGCACGACGACGGTTACCAGTTCGATTAGGGAAAACCCCCGCTCTTTGTTCATTTGCTTGTTCGACCCCGTTCGGGATAAAGGGGGATGGTTGGGAGGGAGTTGGAACTTTCCCCTAATGATGGATTTAAAGGTTGCTATGTCAAGTGCTTATTGTGCTTTCATGAGGAAAATATGAACTTGTTCGCGTTCTTCCTTCCGATCCCAGGCGAATCTCCGGGTTACCGTGAAAAGCAGTGTGTAGGTCGCCCTTCAGGGCGACAGTCGGCCTGAAGGCCGACCTACGTTACCGTGAAAATACGCGAAGCTCGTTTGCTCCCTCCCCCCCTCCGGGGGGAGGGTTGGGGAGGGGGAACGATCAGGGGCGAGGCGACATTTCTCATCTTCCGGGGTGGCTCGCCTCGCCCCATGATCGTTAGGCCGAGGCGTTGTAGGAAATCTCCCACTCCCGCAGCGCCCGGTCGAGATCCCCCTCGGCGCCGATCCGTTCCCAGAAACCGGGGAAGTTGGTCGTGGCCTCTTCCAGGGTGAAGTCCATTTTTCGGCTTTTGTCTTTCAGAAAGAGCTGGATATTGGCCTCTACCGTTTCCAGGTAGTCGGTGGCCAGTTCCCGCGCAGGCCACTGGGCCTCCTCACCCAGCAGTATCCCTTCCTTATAGGCCTTCATGATGCCGAACTGCTCGCGCCGGGCGAAGCTGCCGGCGCTTTTTTCCCGGTCGCGGTGGAGGTGGACGTAGAAGGCATCGTCCCCATAGGCGCGGTCGAGGCGGCCGAGGAACCAGGAGAGGCGGTTGTCCGCCTCGATGTGGTCCGGGGGATAGGCCAGCCGCTGCCCGCCGATGCAACGGGTCAGGGACTCGTGGGCCGCCGTGTAGTTGCTGATATGCCGGCAGGCGGCGATGAAGGTCATGGAGCCGCAGCGGCCGGCGTTGAGGATGAAGACGTTCATCCTAAATCCCTCGATTCCCAGGCCGCCCTATCTCCCGCATAGCCGAAGATCGCCCCGGCGATGGCCTGAAGCCGCTGCTCCCGGTTCGGTCCCGGTCCGATAAGGGCATATCCTTCGGCCCCGCTACCGAAATTCCGTTCGATGTTGCCGATGAAGGCGGCGAATTGCCCCCTTGCCTCGGCCAGATCGGCCCGGTGGTTCCACCAGTTCTGCTCGTCGAAGCTTGCCGCTCCCAGCTCACGCCCCTCACCTCCATCCCTGGAGGCGTCGAACAGGGCCTGGAGCCGGGTTAGCCCCTCGCCAATCAGCGCCTGTTTGGCGAGGTATTTCCGGTGCAGGGTCTCGGCGGTTTCTTGCAGGAGGGGGCCGATCCCGGTCGGGGTCAGGGGGCAGGAGGGGTAGCCCTGGGCGGTCAGTTCTTCCATGGCGAAGAGCATCAGGTCGCCGTGGAACTGGCGTTCCAGCTCGCAGGAGATGTCGCAGACCTCACGGGTCCGGCAGACGCCGGGGCGGAACTCCGATTGCCCCGTCTGACGCAGGGTGCGTTTATGGAGCATGGGCAGGTTGGCGGAGACGAACCGTTCCTTCAGCTCCGCCTTGAGGATGCGTCCCAGCACGGGGCCGGCCATGCGCAGCTTCAGGGGGGCGAAGGGGATGAAGTAGTCGAGGCAGCCGGGCCGGAAGATGTAGTTGCCGGTGTAGACCGTCCGCGCCGGGGAGAGGCTGGCGGCGGGGTCCTTGTATTGGTAGTGGCTCTTGCGCGTGGGGTGGGCACCGTCGAAGAAGTGACCGAGCTTGCGGGCAAACGCCTTGAAGCAGGCGACGTGGTCGTGGCCGCCGTCCAGGGTGCAACGGTAGGGGAAGGCGTCGCGGGCACCCTTGAAGCCGAAGAGATCGGCCATGTCGTGGTAGGCGGCCTCGTCGGCCGGGGCGCGATCCCCCGCGTGAAACCGGCAGGACTGGTCCGGTTCGAGTTCGGCCATGCGCGAGAGAAAGGCGATGACATCGGTCAGAAAATTCCCCGCCATGACGGCCGGTGACACCGGGGGGTCGCCCACCACCTTGCCGGTGAGCAGGCTGATCTCCCGCTGGGAGAAGAGCGCGTCCAGGTGATGGAAGTAGTTGATGGCGAACAGATCTTGCTCGCCTTCGGGGGTCTCGACCCGGACCCTGAACTCCTGATCGCTGTCGATGAAGTAGAAGAGCTGCCGCCGGTCCTTTCGGGTCAGCTCCCGCAGCTTCAGGTAGGCGATGTTGCGGGTGATGGAGGCCCCTTTGTGGGGGAGGGCGCCCTGGCGGGTATCGCCGATGATGGGGGCGAGCCGGTCGGAATCGGCGGCGGTCAGGCGACGCAACAGCTCGGTCTGTTCCGCCAGGCCGAAGTAGAGGGTTTCCAGTCCCTGCCGGGTGAAACCGGCCGCGATGGCGCGGTTTTGCGCGATGTTGGCCAGGTCGCCGCTGTCGTCGGCGATCAGAACGGCGACCTTGGGGTAGCGGCCCTGGACGCAGCCGCCGTACTCGTAGGTGCGGCAGAGGGTCAGCAGGCTCTCCAGGCATTCGGCGAGGTGCTGGGGGCGGTCGGCGACGGGGATGACGATCAGGAATTCGTGCCGGTCATCCTTCCCCTGGCGGGCGATGGCGTGCTCCCTTTCCCGGCAGAGCCGTTGATAGCGCCCCAGAAGGTCCAGATCGATGCCGTCGCGCCACATCTCCTGTTCCAGGAGGGCGATGGTCTCCTCCATCTCGGCAGAATGAGATTTCATCCTAAATTCCTCGTTTAACCGCAAAGAACGCCAAGGAACGCAAAGGAATTCACTGGCTTGTCCAGATTCCGCTCCATATCAGGAAGGTAGGAGCACAGGCAGATGTACCAGACCGTTTTCCTTAGCGTTCTTTGCGTACTTTGCGGTTGAAGAGAGGTTTTTAGGTTCATCGCTTCGAGGAGTAATTCGGGAAGGCGTCCTTGTCGATCATGATCTCGATGAGGTTGATCGCGCCCCGCAGGTCATGGGTGGCGAACAGTTCGTCCAGATCGGCCTCGCAGGCTACCCGCTTGTGTTGGATGCCGAAGGATTGGGCCAGGAGGCGGTAGTCGGGGTTGACGAAGTCGCAATCGATGAAGCGCTGCCGGTATTGCTGGTGCTGGTTCTTGCGGATCAGCCCCATGGTGCCGTTGTTGAAGAGGACGATATTCAACGGCTTGCCGTAGTTGACCGCCGTCATGATCTCCATACAGCACATCTGAAAGCCGCCGTCGCCCAGGATGGCGAAGCTTGCCGCTCCCAGCTCACGCCCCTCACCTCCATCCCTGGAGGTGAAGCTTGCCGCTCCCAGCTCACGCCCCTCACCTCCATCCCTGGAGGCGAAGATGGGCCGCTCCTGGCAAAAACCGGCCCCGATGGCGGCCGGCAGGGCGTGGCCCAGGGAGGAGATGCCGGAGTTGGGGTAGTAGCCCGCGCCCGTCGAGGCCTTGTAGAAGTTCTGGGCGAAGATGATGTTGTCGTCGAAGATCAGACAATCGCCGGAGAATTGTTCCTCCAATTTTGCGAAGAACTGCTCCGGCAGGGAGAACCCGGACTGGAAGATGGCGTAATCACTGCCCGCGCTGGAGCGCAGCGCCCGGATGTCGTCACGGGTGGCCTTGGCGTTGCCGTTACCCTGAAAATCATCAGCCGTAGGGGCGGGTTTGAAACCCGCCCCTACTCCCTCCCCCTCCGGGGGGAGGGTTGGGGAGGGGGAAAGGGTGCCCAGTGCCTCCAGATGCTCCAGGACCTCGGCAAGCACCTCCCCCACATCCCCCAGGATGGCCAGATCCGACCGGAAGACCTTGTCCAGCTGGCTGCGGTCATGATCGATCTGGACCAGCCGCTTGCCGGCGAGCAGCCGCTCATCCCAGAGGTAACTGGTCCGCTCGTTGAACCCCGCGCCGAGGAAGAGGATCAGGTCCGCCTTTTCGGTCAGGTATTGATAGGCCTGGCCATTGGAAGTGACGCCCAAGGTGCCCAGGGAGAGGTCGTCCCGCTCATCCATGACGCACTTTCCCTTGAGGCTGGTGGCGACGGCGATATTCATCCGCCGGCTGAGTTGAGCGACGAGACGTTGCGCGCCAGATCGGATGCAGCCGTGGCCCGCGATCATCACCGGGTATCTCGCCGCCATGATCAACTGCGCCACTTCCCGCGCCTGGGCCGTGCATTGGCGGGCCTTATGGATCTGGCCGGAGGCCGGCAGCCCATCCAGGATCGCCGCGTCCACCTCCTCCTTCTGCACATTGAAGGGGATGCTGATCAGCACCGGCCCCGCGTCGGGGGCGAGCAGGGCCTTGGTGGCCTGATTCAGCACCTGGGCGAGGTAGTCGGTCCTTTCGACGCAACGGGCATAGCGGGTGATGGGCCGGAAGAGTTCACTCTGGCCGATGCTGCCCCCCTCGCCGGAGCCCTCCTGGAGTCCGCCCCTGCCGAAGATATAGGTCGGCGTCTCCCCCGCGATCACCAGCACCGGCAACCGGTCCGCGAAGGCGTTGGCGATACCCGTGACCAGATTGGTCGCGCCGGGGCCGGCGGTGGCGATGCAGGCGGCAATCCGGCCCGAGACCCTGGCATAGCCGCAGGCCATGAAGGCGGCGCCCTGTTCGTGCTTGGTCAGGACGGTATGGATGGGGGAATCGTAAAGGCTGTCATAGACCGGCAGGATATGGGCGCCTGGAATGCCGAAGACATGCTCGACACCCAGCCGCTCCATATATCTGACTATCAATTCGCTGACTTTAATCTTCATCTGAGGTCCCAGGAATGGGCCGAAGAATACAACATTTCCATCCAGGGAGGAGTCACCCCAGCAACAGCCTGACCGCCATGGCCAGGGAGACCGCCACCAGCATGGGCCGGATCAGCGCCGTGCCCTGCCGCAGCACCAGGTGGGAACCGGTCCAGGCCCCCACGAATTGGCCGCCGGCCATGGCCAGGCCCAGGAACCAGATCAGTTTGCCCCCCGCGATGAAGGCCAGCAGCGAGGCAAGATTGCTGGCGAAATTCAGCAGCTTGGCATGGGCCGTCGCCTTGCGCAGATTGAACCCGAGCAGAGCGACGAAGGCCAGGGCGAAAAAGGAACCCGTGCCCGGCCCGAAGAAGCCGTCATAAAAACCGATGCCGAAACCCGCCGTCAGGCCAAACAGGGGAACGCCAATCCGGCGATGGGCGTCCCTGTCGCCGACCCTCGGCGAGAAGAGGAAATAGAGGGCAAAGGCGATCAACAGCAGCGGCAGCAGTGACCTCAGCAGGCCGGGATCGATCTGTTGCACCGCGAAGGTCCCCAGGGCCGAGCCGAGGAAGGTCAAAGCCACCGTTCCCGCCATCTCCCCGAGCCCGATCTCGCCCTTGTGGATGAAATTGAGGGTGGCGGTCAGGGAACCGAACGTCCCCTGCAACTTATTGGTAGCCAGGGCCTGAACCGGCGGCAGACCGGCCCAAAGCAGGGCAGGGAGGGTCAATAGCCCACCGCCGCCGGCAATGGCGTCGATAAAGCCGGCCAGAGTCGCCACGGCGACCAGCGCCAAAAGGGTTTCGGGATCGATGGGCATGTTGTTGTCTCTGCTGCTGCGTGATGACCCCGCTCTGCCGGGGCGGCGGTTGAAACCCTAACTACACTGTCATCGGACACAATGGAAGGACTCGACCCCCCCATTGACCACGAAATAACAAACCGGGCGTATGGGGGAAGGCCGTCCTGCCCCTTTTCATCTTTCGGAATTCCAGCAATTCGGCCCAACTGGCGTTTGCCAAGTAAAAGCCCAGGGACAATAAGCCTATTCCCCCATCAACCGCCCCATGCGTCTCGCGTCATGGCGGGGTATGATTCCCGCTTTTGGCGGTTTGTCCCTTGCACGCCCTTTCTCTCAAGAATCTGAAGAAGACCTACCCCGGCGGCGTCGAGGCGCTGAAAGGGATTAGCCTGGACGTGGCGGAGGGGGATTTCTTTGCCCTGCTGGGGCCGAATGGGGCGGGGAAGTCCACGGCCATCGGCATTATCAGCTCCCTGGTGAACAAGACTTCTGGTGACGTGAAGGTCTTCGGCCGTTCGCTGGAACGGGAGCCGGAGGCGGTGAAACGCTGTCTCGGGCTGGTGCCCCAGGAGTTCAATTTCAATCCCTTCGAGCCCATCGGGGAGATCCTGGTCAATCAGGCGGGTTATCACGGCATCCCCCGCAAACTGGCCTGGGAGCGGGCCGAGCAATATCTGAATCAACTGGAGTTGTGGGACAAGCGCAGGCAGCCGGCGCGTAAGCTGTCCGGCGGGATGAAGCGGCGGCTGATGATCGCCCGCGCCCTGGTGCATCGGCCCCGGCTGTTGATCCTGGACGAGCCGACGGCGGGGGTGGATATAGAGATCCGCCGATCCATGTGGGAGTTCATCCGGGGCATCAACCGGGAGGGGGTGACGATTATTCTGACCACCCACTATCTGGAGGAGGCGGAGAACCTCTGCCGCAATCTGGCCATCATCAATCAGGGAGAGATCATCGAGCATTCGAGCATGCGCGAGTTGCTGACCCGGCTGCGTAGCGAGTCGTTCGTGCTCAATCTGAAGCGGCCGCTGGAGGGGTTGCCTCCGCACGAGGGGCTTTGGCTCAAGCTGTCCGAGCCGGGCCTGCTGGAGGTTTGTGTGAACCAGGAGCAGGGGCTCAATCCGGTGTTTGACTATCTGAACCGCAACGGCATCGAAGTGGCCAGTATGCGCAACAAACAGAATCGGCTGGAGCAGTTATTCATCGGTCTGTTGCAGCGTGACCGGGAGGCCAGTTGATGTTCGCATCGCCTTACTGGGTTGCTTACCGCACCATCGTCATCAAGGAGATCCGCCGTTTTTCCCGCATCTGGATGCAGACGGTGCTGCCGCCGGTCATCACGACGACGCTCTATTTCATCATCTTCGGCCGGCTGATCGGCGGCAAGATCGGCCCCATGGGCGGGGTGGACTACATCAATTACATTGTGCCCGGCCTGGTACTGATGGCGGTCATCACCAACAGCTACGCCAATGTGGTCTCGTCCTTCTATCAGGCCAAGTTCCAGCACCATATTGAGGAGCTGCTGGTTTCACCCGCGCCCCATTGGGTGATCCTGGCCGGGTTCATCAGCGGCGGGGTGGCGCGGGGCGTGACCGTGGGCTCTGTGGTGCTGGCGGTTTCCTGCGTCTTCGCGGAGCCCCATCTGCACAGCATCCCCATGACGCTGCTGGTGTTCGTGCTGACATCGGCCCTGTTTGCCCTGGGCGGCTTTATCAACGCCATCTATGCCAACAGCTTCGACGACATCACCATCATCCCCAATTTCGTGCTCACGCCGCTGACTTACCTGGGCGGGGTCTTCTATTCCATTGATCTGCTGTCGCCCTTCTGGCAGCAGGTCTCCCTGTTCAACCCGATCCTCTATATGGTCAACGCCTTCCGCTACGGGCTGTTGGGCCTTTCCGACATCCCCGTCGGCATCGCCCTGACCATGACCTTGATCTTCATCACGGCGCTGACCCTGTTCAGTCTGCGATTGTTGACGAAAGGGATCGGGATAAAGACCTGAGTCATTCAACCCGAACCGCAAAGGACGCCATGAGAAATAATCCATTGCCATCCCGGTACGGAGTCGAATCCAGGCAATTCACTGAATTTCTTTGCGTTTCTTTGCGTCCTTTGCGGTTAATTTCTGGAACCACATGATGATGAGTGTCCTGCAAATCGAGGAGCGTAAGGCTCCCAAGCGTTTCGCCCTGTTCGACCTGGGCTTCCGGCCTTTTTTCCTGCTGGCCTCGCTCTATGCGGTGGTTGCCGCCGGGCTTTGGCTGGGGGTCTATTTCTTTGGTGCCCCTTGGGTGCCGGCGGGGGTTCCCTCGACCTACTGGCACGCCCACGAGATGGTCTTCGGCTACGGCTTCGCCGTGGTGGCGGGCTTTCTGCTGACGGTGGTGCATAACTGGACCGGTATCCAGACCATCCAGAACGCCAAGCTGGCGGCATTGGCGGGGCTCTGGCTGGCGGGGCGGTTGTGTTATCTGTTTCATGCCCCCTGGTGGCTGACGGCCTCGGTCGAGATCCTGTTTGCCACCGGCCTGCTGATTGCGGCTACCGGCCCCCTCTATCGCGCCCGCCAATGGCGCAATATCTCCATCTTCCCCGTCAAGGTGGTGCTGATGGGGCTCGCCAACCTCCTGTTCTACCTGGGCGCGGCCGGTTTGCTGGCGGAGGGCATGCGCTGGGGCCTCTACACCGGGCTCTATCTGCTGGTGGCCTTGATCTTCACCATGGCGCGACGGGTGGTCCCCTTTTTCATCGAACGGGGAATCGGTTATCCCGTGCAGTTGCGGAACTCGAAATTGGCCGATTTGACCAGCCTCTTCGGCCTGCTGGGGCTCTGGATCGCGGAGATGCTCGCGCCCGCGTCGGTCTGGACGGCCGGCTTCGCGCTCATCACTGCGGGGGCTCAGGTCTTCCGGCTTTCCTGGTGGTATGCCAAGGGCATGTGGAGCAAGCCCCTGATCTGGGTGCTTTGGGGCGGGCTGGCCTGGGTCACGCTCGGGCTCTTGATGAAGGCCTTGGCGGAGGGGTTGGGCCTCATTTCGCTTTTCTCGGCCTGGCATGCCATCGCCTACGGCGGTGTCGGCATGGTCACGGTCGGCATGATGGCCAGGGCGACCCTGGGCCATACGGGCCGCAGTGTCTTGGCTCCTTCCAAGATGCTGGCGCCGCTGTTTCTTGCCCTGGTCATCGGGGCAGCGATCCGAAGCCTCATTCCCGCCATCCTGCCTGCCTGGCACGGCGGCGCGGTGGCGGTTTCCCTATTCATCTGGATCGGTGTCTTCTCCCTCTTCTTCCTCCACCACCTGCCCCTTTGGATTGGGCCTTCCAAGGGGCGGTAGCGCGGAACATCCGGGTCAGGCTGCGGTCGAGGCGGCTTCGAACACGAGGCGGGGCAGTTCCATCTGATCGACTTCATTCGAAGTCAGGATGCCGACGATCCATTTGTCCCCGATCTCGAATACGGAATAGCAGTTGTCCCCCAGGTAGTAGGAGATGTATTCCTCATTGCCTCGCTCGGTCATCTGTGCCAGTTGATCGGCAAAATTATTGGATGCGGCGGTCAGGGACGGCAGCATCCAGAGTTCCTCGTGCAACAGGTTTTCCGCCTGCTCCTGGCCATAGCGGTCGGTGACGACGACGGCTTGGGCGGCGGGGATCTTGCTGGAGAGGGCTTCGAGCAGTAGCTGGGCATCTGTCTGTGACATGATCTGCTTCCTATGGTGGCGCAAAAAAGGGGAGTTACCAGGTCTCTCGGCAGGTGATTCCTTCCGGATGGTATTCGGAAGAGACATGCAGGGTTACGATTTTTTCGCCTGTAACCGCGTGCGTAACGCCGTCGATAAGCCCGAAACCGAAGTTACAGAGGGGATGGGTGCCTGCTTGAATGCCACGCTCATGGAGAACCAAGCCGATCTTGCAACCGTTGAGCTCGGCATCCTTGCCTTTCAGTTCTATGTTATCGATGAAGTCCTTTGACTGGAAAAAATTGGCCACTATTTCGCGCGCCTTCTCTTCACTGCCGTTTTGACCTGACGCCATGCGTTTCCCAAGTTGCCTCCCCGCGTAGCGAAAGACGCTGATAGCCCCTTTCTTGCCGATCAGGATTTCAATCTGTTCCGCGAGATCAGCCAAGAGCACGACCATGTCGTGAGTGGTCATCGCTTCGTTCTTTTTCTCATTCATTGTCAATACTTCCAGTATTCAAAAGGAGGGGGGTGAATTTCCACAAATTCCGCGTTAGTATCGACAGCGCGGACAGTTCTGTCAATTGGTCGCCTGTCAATGATATTTGTCAATTTATTGACGTTTCGGTGATTTTCTTGTCACAAACCTTCTGCCTCGGTAGGTGTCCGGGAATTTTCTGAGGCCAGAATGAGAGCCAATAGGCATTTTGATGCTGTCATTCCCCGCTTTCCTTGTATTTTCCAGGTCAGGATCTACCTTCCCATGGGGCTGCCTTGACTGTTATCAATTATTGAGGGGGTTGTGATGCTCGAATGTGCCTACCCAGATTCCTGTGCCATCAAGGGGCTGAGTTCCGTCGCGAAGGCGGTTTGCGCATCCTGTTTGGGGGAGAGTCCCGAGGAGCAGTGCTTCAGGCTCACCTACCTGGACGGCTCCAATGAAGTGGTCAACGTGGGGCATTTGGTCGAGATCGATATCTCGGAAGCGGTGAGGGCCATCACCACCTATATCTACCGTCCGCTCGGCGGCTATGTGCAGAAGATCAGCTTCGATAGCCTCGCCGAAATCTGACCTCGCAGAGCCCGCGAAAAAACTTCCCTCCAAGAGTAAGAGGGGAAATTCACGGACTCTCAGAGCGAAGGGGCTGGCCCTACCGTCGATGCCGCTAGGCTGACGATTTCCGGCAGGTCGCCTTGTTTTTCATCGGTGGGGGAAAGTATGCCGATGATCCATTTGGCTCCGGCCTCGAATACCGAATAGCAGCCTTGGTTTAGATAGAGGGAGATATATTCCTCCTGGCCGCGTCCCGTGACCTCGGTCAGCCGTCCGGCAAAGATACGGGACGCGGCGGTGAGGGTGGGCAGGAGTCCGTGCTCCCCGATGGAGATGTTCTCGGCCAACTCCACCCCATAACGATTGGTGATCAGAATGGCCTCGGCGGCCGGCAGTGCATTGGAGAGGACTTCGAGAAGCTGCTGGGCGTCTGTGTGCGGCATGTTCAACTTCCTTCTGGGTTGTTCCCGCTGAGGGAATTTTTAGTCTAAATATAGTCCCCCTATTGGTTTCTGGTGGAGTCAATTTCAGGGGCATTACCGCAGGGAGAAAACCGTTGTTTCCCTGCTTGTCCGGGGTATCCTGTGACCATCCCCAGGTTGCAGAGGCCAATTCCATGAGCAAAGACGATTCATCCAAGGAGCGCGAGATACTCAGGGTCATGCGCAAGGTGCTGGCCTCCGTCATCAAGGACACCACGCCCCAGCACCGGGGGCTGCAACACCCACTCTCCAGCGCCACCATTGAGGATGTGCGCCTCTGTCTGTCACTGATCGCCGTCCGCGAGCGGGAATTGGCCGATGAGGCCGGGGCCGTCATGGAACGGCCCTATTACGCTGGCGATGCCCAGGCGGTAAAGACGGTCTCCATCAGCAGTCTGAAGCGAAAGCCTGACGCCTGACTGGCCTCCCGGCCATCCCCGGATTATGCTGAGGCCCCTGCACAAGGGGCCTTTTTTATGCGAACACTGCCAAATACCGGACGGCTTCCCTACGCCCTCTACCGCGCCGATCAGGTGCGTGAGCTCGACCGTCTGGCGATCCAAGACTTCCATATCCCCGGCGCGGAGCTGATGGAGCGGGCGGGCGCGGCCCTCTTTGCCCGCGCCCGTGACCTCTTTCCGGAGGCAAGACACTGGATCGTCCTCTGTGGTCCGGGCAACAACGGCGGGGATGGCTATGTGGTGGCCAGACATGCCTTGGCCGCCGGTCTGCGGGTCGATCTGGTGCAGTTGGGCGGCATTGACCGCATCAGGGGCGATGCCCTCCATCATCTTGAACTGGCCCGCCAGGCGGGACTTGAGTCCCGGCCCTTCGGCGGGTTGGCGGCCGAAGCCGGTCTGATCATCGATGCCCTTTTGGGGACAGGCCTGGATCGCGAGGCCGGTGGTGAGATACGCCAGGCCATCGAGGCCATGAACAGCCACCCGGCCCCGGTGGTCTCGGCGGACATCCCTTCAGGACTGAATGCCGACAGCGGCGCCGAGATGGGCTGTTCCGTGCGGGCGGCGGCCACCCTGACCTTCATCGCCCTGAAACAGGGGCTCTTCACCGGGGTAGGGCCGGATCGGGCCGGACGGCTCTTTTTCGATACCCTGGATGTGCCGGCTCGGGTCTACGCCAGCACCATTGCCTCCGCCCGGCGCTTGGATTGGGCGCGGCTGGTTTCCACCCTGCCGAGGCGGAGCAGGAGTAGCCACAAGGGGGATTTCGGCCATGTGCTGGTGGTGGGCGGGGCGCCCGGATTCGCCGGGGCTGCGCGGCTGGCGGGGGAGGGCGCCCTGCGTTGCGGCGCCGGACTGGTCTCGGTCGCCACCCATCCGGCCCACGCTGCCTTCTTCGCCCTTTCCCGGCCCGAGCTAATGTGTCAGGGGATTGCCTTGGCCGGAGATCTGGCCGCTTTGGTGGAAAAGGCCAGCGTCATTGCCATCGGGCCTGGGCTGGGGCAATCGGCGTGGGGGCTGGGCCTGTTCGACGCAGTGACCGCGAGTGGCAAGCCCCTGGTCGTGGATGCCGACGCCCTGAATCTCCTGGCCCGGAATCCGCGCAGGCTGCCACAGGCCGTTGTCACCCCCCATCCGGGCGAGGCGGCTCGCTTGCTGGGGATAAGCAACGCGGCGGTCCAGGCCGATCGTTTTGCGGCTGTCGAGGCATTGCGTTCCCGTTATGCCCCCGTTGCCCTGCTGAAGGGGGCGGGCAGTCTGATTGCCGCCGATGGCGCCAAGCCTCCGGCCCTGTGCAGCGCGGGCAATCCGGGCATGGCCAGCGGCGGCATGGGCGATGTCCTGACCGGCATCATCGCCGCTTTGATGGCCCAGGGTATCGAACCGGCCTGCGCGGCGGAGCTGGGCGTCACCCTGCACGCCACCGCCGCAGACCGGGCCGCACGCCAGGGAGAACGGGGGCTGATCGCCTCCGATCTGATTGCGGAGTTGCGGCCGCTTCTGGCGGAGGCCGAGGCATGTTGAGTTGGCGCATCAAGGGGGGCGAGGCCCAGGAGCGTTTCGGCGCACGGCTTGCCGGATTTCTGGCCGATGGGCTGGTCTTTTACCTGGAAGGAGATTTGGGTGCGGGCAAGACCACCCTGGTGCGAGGCCTGTTGCGGGGTCTCGGCCATGACGGGTCCGTGCGCAGTCCGACCTACACCCTGATGGAGAGCTACCCGCTGGGCGGCAAGTCGATCCATCACCTGGATCTCTACCGGCTGGGCGATCCCGAGGAGTTGGAGTTCCTGGGGATTCGCGACATCTGCGACGGTCATTCGATCCTGCTGGTGGAGTGGCCCGGCAACGGGGCAGGGATGTTGCCGCCGGCCGATCTGGTGTTGCAGATCCGTCATGCGGGGGAGGCGCGAATCCTCCATTTGATGCCCCAAAGCGCTGCGGGCGAGGGTTTCCTGCGCCGATTGACGGGGGCTGATTTGCCGGTGGCCCTGGATGGAATTGGTGACAATAAAGATGAGGAATATCTCTTAATTAGAGATTCTCATTGAAAAAAATATTTCCTGTGCTATATTTTTCAGCAGTCACGGGTTTGCATTTAGAGTCATGCGAATACTTATCGCCCTGCCACTGCTGGTTTTCTCCCTTGCCACCGAAGCCGCCCAGGTTGCGGTGAGCGCCGTCCGTTATTGGACGGCGCCCGATCATATCCGCCTTGTGCTGGATACCACCGGACCCGTCGAACACAACCTTTTCACCGTGCCTAACCCAGACCGCCTGGTCATCGACCTCAAGAACGTCACCCTCAAGAGCCGCATGGGTGAACCCGACGGCGGCAATCCCTTTCTGAAAGGGATGCGTAGCGGCATTCAGAACGGCAAGGACTTGCGCCTGGTAATAGATCTGAAACAGCCGGTGCGGCCGAAGAGCTACGTCCTGACCCCCGGCGGCGGTTATGGCCATCGCCTGGTGTTCGATCTGTTCGAATCCCGTGGCACCGCTGAACCCAAGCCGGTTGTTACGGTCGAGCAAAGCGCCAAGGGCGGGCTGCGGGATGTGGTGGTCGCCGTCGATGCCGGGCATGGCGGGGAAGACCCCGGTGCCCTGGGCACAAGAGGCGTCAGGGAGAAGGATGTCACTCTGGCCATTGCCCGCCGTCTGGCCGACAGGATCAACCGGGAACCCGGCATGAAGGCCGTCCTGATCCGCGACGGCGATTATTTTCTTCCCCTGCGCAAGCGCATGCAGATCGCCCGCGAAAAGCATGCGGATCTTTTCGTTTCCATCCATGCCGACGCCTTCCATGACAAAAGGGCGCGGGGTTCATCGGTCTTTACCCTGTCCCGTAAAGGGGCGTCCAGCGAGGCCGCCCGCTGGCTGGCCGAAAGTGAGAACAGGGCCGACCTGGTTGGGGGCGTCAGCTTGGACGACAAGGACGACGTATTGGCCTCGGTCCTCCTGGATCTGTCCCAGACCGCCACCATGCAGGCGAGCAACGATGTGGCCCATCAGGTCTTCAGCGAGCTGAACCGGCTGGGGAATGTGCATGTCGGCCGGGTCCAGCAGGCCGGGTTCATGGTGCTGAAGGCCCCGGATATCCCCTCGCTCCTGGTCGAAACCGCCTTCATCTCCAACCCCGACGAGGAACGGAAGCTGACCGACAGCGCCTATCAGGGCCGGATCGCCGGCGCCCTCATAAACGGTATCCGTGGCTTCTTCCACGCCAACCCGCCGATCGACACCAAGCTGGCCCAGATGCTCAAAGGCAACCGGCAAACCTCCGCCAACGCGGCCTTTCAGCCCCCGCTGTCCTCCGAGACCCACATCGGCCAAGAGGATATCGAACCCGCCACCACCGGCAGCGCCGAGCGCGTGACGAAAAGGGAAAAACCCAAGTTTCCCTTCGATGGTTGAACAAACCCGGAAAACCGCCCACTTGGAGTTCCCTTTATGAATCGAGTGACCGTTATCGGGTCCGGGTTCGCTGCCCTGACTGCGGTAGAACGGCTGCGCAAGGCCGATGCGTCCCTGGAGATCAATCTCATTGCCCCCCGGCCGGAATTCGTCTACCTGCCCGGCATCATCTGGATACCCAGCGGCATCCGCCGGGCTGAGGACCTTCGCATCGATCTGACGGGGTTCTTCCGCCGCAAGGGGGTGAAATATCATCAGGGCAGCGCGACAGGGCTGGAAGAAGGCGGCCGCCTCGTGGTCACAGATAGCGGCAAAGTCCCGAACGACGGGCTGATCATCGCCTGGGGCGGCCGCTTCATCAAGAAACTGCCGGGGATCGAGCATGCCATCACCCCCTGTGAAGGCATTGCGGCGGCGGAACGCATTCGCGACCGTTTGAACGAAATGACCGAAGGAAACATCGCCGTCGGTTTCGCCGGCAATCCCAACGAGCCGACCGCCATGCGGGGCGGTCCCATGTTCGAGTTCCTGTTCGGCATCGATACCCTCCTGCGCCGGCAGGGGCGGCGGGATCGGTTCAACATCACCTTCTTCTCCCCCGCGCCGCAACCGGGCAACCGCCTGGGTCCCAAAGCGGTGGCGGGTCTCTTGCGGGAGATGAGGCGGCGCGGGATCGCGACCCACCTGGGCCACAAGCTGAAGGGCTTCACCGAATCCAAGGTAATGACCGAGGGCGGCGATTTCGACGCCGGCCTGATCCTCTTCATGCCCGGCATGACCGGCAACCAGTGGTTTGACGGCACCGACCTGCCGCGTTCCCCCGGTGGCCTGCTCCAGGCCGATGCCCACTGCCGCCTGGCAGGACGGGAGCGGATCTACGTGGCGGGCGATTCAGGCAGCTATCCCGGCCCCGACTGGATGCCCAAACAGGCCCACATGGCCGACCTCCAGGCCAGGGCGGCGGCGGATAATCTCCTGGCCGAATTGGGCGGGCGCGAACCCCAGGCAACCTTCAAGGCCGAACTGCTCTGCATCGTAGACAGCAACGACAAAGGAATGCTGGTGGGGCGGACCGAGCGGTTCAACCTGGTCCTGCCGCCCTGCCGCGTCTTCCATTGGCTCAAACGCGGCTTCGAGTGGTGGTATCTGAGGCGGTTACGTTGATAGACTGGAAGCTGGAGGTTTCCTCAAGCCTCCAGCCTCAAATTGGACAAAAAGGTGCTTCGGCACTAGAATTACGCCGGTTGTGGTGCGTTCTCTCGTAACCCTGCCGCCAGTTCGATCATCTAGTAGAGAATTCTGAAAACGGGATGAGCCGGCCGGTTCCTCCCGTTTTCTTTACCTGTGTCGGAGAGGTCCTTGAACAAACCTGCGATTTTGGTTCTGGAAGACGGTTCGGTGTTTCGCGGCGTCGCCATCGGCGCCGAGGGCTCGACCGTCGGTGAAGTGGTGTTCAATACGGCGTTGACCGGCTATCAGGAGATCCTGACGGACCCTTCCTACAGCCGGCAGATCGTCACCCTGACCTATCCCCATATCGGCAATACCGGCACCAACAGCGAGGATGAAGAATCCGAGCGCATCCATGCCGCCGGCCTGGTGATCCGTGATCTTTCCCTGCGCGACAGCAATTGGCGCAACACAAAGCCCCTCGACCAGTACCTGCGCGAGCAAAATATTGTCGCCATCGCCGACATCGACACCCGCCGCCTGACCCGTATCCTGCGGGAGAAGGGCGCCCAGAATGGCTGCATCCAGGCGGGCGAGGTGGACGAGGCCCAGGCGCTGGCGGCGGCCAAGGCCTTCCCCGGTCTGAAGGGCATGGATCTGGCGAAGGAGGTGACCACCGCCGCCACCTACGAATGGACCATCGGCAGTTGGACCCTGAAGCAGGGCCATCCGCCGCCCGCGACCGATCTCCCCTTCCACGTGGTGGCCTACGACTACGGCGTCAAACGCAACATCCTGCGCATGCTGGTGGATCGCGGCTGCCGTCTGACCGTGGTCCCCGCCCAGACCCCGGCCGCCGAGGTCCTGGCTCTGAAGCCCCATGGGGTCTTTCTCTCCAACGGTCCCGGCGACCCGGAACCCTGTGACTACGCCATCGCCGCCATCCGCGAGATCGTCGAGTCGGGCATGCCCACCTTCGGCATCTGCCTGGGGCATCAGTTGCTGGGGCTTGCCAGCGGCGCTCGGACCCTCAAGATGAAGTTCGGCCACCACGGGGCCAACCACCCGGTTCAGGATCTGGATACCAAGGAAGTGATGATCAGCAGCCAGAACCATGGCTTCGCCGTGGACGAGGCGACCCTGCCCGCCCACCTGCGGGCCACCCACAAGTCGCTGTTCGACGGCTCGCTGCAAGGCATCCACCGCACCGACCGTCCGGCCTTCAGCTTCCAGGGACACCCCGAGGCCAGCCCCGGTCCCCACGACGTGGCGCCGGTGTTCGATCATTTTATTGAATTGATGAAAAACAATTGACCGCAAAGGTCGTAGGGTGCGGTGAGGATCGAACCGCACCGGCCGGCGCGACATGATGCGGTTCGCTACCGCTCACCGCACCCTATCTATCGAAGCAAGACATGCCTAAAAGAACAGACATCCAAAGCATCCTGATCATCGGCGCCGGACCTATCGTCATCGGCCAGGCCTGCGAGTTCGACTACTCCGGCGCCCAGGCCTGCAAGGCGTTGCGGGAGGAGGGTTACCGGGTCATCCTGGTGAACTCCAACCCGGCCACCATCATGACCGATCCGGAGATGGCCGATGCCATCTATATCGAGCCCATCAATTGGCGCACGGTCGCCCAGATCATCGAAAAGGAGCGTCCCAGCGCCCTGCTGCCGACCATGGGCGGTCAGACGGCGCTGAATACCGCGCTCGATCTGGCTCGCGAGGGGGTGCTGGAGCAATACGGCGTGGAGATGATCGGCGCCTCGCCCGAGGCCATCGACAAGGCGGAGGATCGCGACCTCTTCCGCAAGGCGATGCGCAAGATCGGCCTCTCCATGCCCAAGTCCGCCATTGCCCACAGCCTGGAGGAGGCGCTCCAGGTGCAGTCCTCCATCGGCTTTCCGACCATCATCCGCCCTTCCTTCACTCTGGGCGGCAGCGGCGGCGGCATCGCCTACAACAAGGAAGAGTTTGTCGAGATCTGCAAGCGCGGTCTGGACCTCTCGCCCACCAAGGAACTCCTGATCGAGGAATCGATTCTCGGCTGGAAGGAGTTTGAGATGGAGGTGGTGCGTGACCGCAAGGACAACTGCATCATCGTCTGTTCCATCGAAAACTTCGATCCCATGGGCGTCCACACCGGCGACTCCATCACCGTCGCCCCGGCCCAGACCCTGACCGACAAGGAATATCAGATCATGCGCGACGCCTCCCTGGCGGTCCTGCGCGAGATCGGTGTCGATACCGGGGGTTCCAACGTCCAGTTCGCCATCAATCCGGAAGACGGGCAGATGATCATCATCGAGATGAATCCCCGCGTCTCCCGCTCTTCGGCGCTGGCCTCCAAGGCCACCGGTTTCCCCATCGCCAAGGTGGCGGCCAAGCTGGCGGTCGGCTACACCCTGGACGAGTTGCAGAACGACATCACCGGCGGCGCCACCCCGGCCTCGTTCGAGCCCAGCATCGACTATGTAGTCACCAAGGTGCCGCGCTTCGCCTTCGAGAAGTTCCCTCGGGCCGACAGCCGCCTGACCACCCAGATGAAGTCCGTGGGCGAGGTCATGGCCATCGGCCGTACCTTCCAGGAGTCGCTGCAAAAGGCCATTCGCGGCCTGGAGATCGGCCGCGCCGGCCTGTGCGAGATGATCGACCTGGATAAAGAAGGTGCGCTCGACAGCATTCGCCACGAGTTGCGGCAGCCTCGCCCCGATCGCCTCTTCTATGTGGCCGATGCCTTCCGCGCCGGTTTCTCGCTGGATGAGGTGCATCAGGTCTCTCGTATCGACCCCTGGTTCCTGGCTCAGATCGAGGAACTGGTGGCCATGGAGGAGAAGTTGGAAAAGGCCGGTATGGCGGCGCTCGACAAGAACCTGCTGCGCGCATTCAAGCGTAAGGGCTTTTCCGATCACCGCATCTCCCTTTTGGTGGGCCGGCTGGAGAAGGATATCCGCGAGCTGCGCTGGCAATGGGGCATCCGCCCCGTGTTCAAGCGGGTGGACACCTGCGCCGCCGAGTTCGCCACCAGCACGGCCTATATGTACTCGACCTACGAGGAAGAGTGCGAGGCGCGGCCCACGGACCGCAAGAAGATCATGGTCCTGGGCGGCGGCCCCAACCGCATCGGCCAGGGCATCGAGTTCGACTACTGCTGTGTCCACGCCGCACTCGCCATGCGCGAGGACGGTTACGAGACCATCATGGTCAACTGCAACCCGGAGACGGTCTCCACCGACTACGACACCTCCGACCGGCTCTATTTCGAGCCGCTGACCCTGGAAGATGTGCTGGAGGTGATCCACAAGGAGCAGCCGCACGGCGTGATTGTGCAGTACGGCGGCCAGACGCCGCTCAAGCTGGCCCGTGATCTGGAGGCGAACGGCGCCCCCATCATCGGCACCAGCCCCGATTCCATCGATGCCGCCGAGGACCGGGAACGCTTCCAGAAGGTCGTCGATAAATTGGGCCTGAAGCAGCCGCCCAATCGTACCGCCACCGAGCCGGAACAGGCCGTCGTTCTGGCCGAGCAGATCGGCTATCCGCTGGTGGTGCGCCCCTCCTATGTGCTGGGTGGTCGCGCCATGGAGATCGTTTTCAATGAAGGGGACCTGCGCCGCTACATGCGCGAGGCGGTGAGCGTCTCCAACGATTCGCCGGTGTTGCTGGATCGTTTCCTGGACGATGCCATCGAGGTGGACATCGACGCCATCTGCGACGGCGAACAGGTCCTGATCGGCGGCATCATGGAACACATCGAGCAGGCCGGGGTCCACTCCGGCGACTCGGCCTGTTCCCTGCCGCCCTATACTTTGAGTGCCTCCCTTCAGGACCGGATGCGCGATCAGATGCGCAAGCTGGCCAAGGAGCTGGGCGTCATCGGTCTCATGAATGCCCAGTTCGCCATCAAGGGCGACGACATCTACCTGCTCGAAGTGAATCCCCGCGCCTCGCGCACCGTGCCCTTCGTCTCCAAGGCCACCGGCATCCCCCTGGCCAAGGTGGCAGCGCGCTGCATGGCGGGGGTTTCCCTGGCGCAACAGGGTGTCGAGCGTGAGCTGATTCCCCGCATCTTCTTCGTCAAGGAAGCCGTCTTCCCCTTCATCAAGTTCCCCGGCGTCGATACGGTGCTGGGGCCGGAAATGAAGTCCACCGGCGAGGTCATGGGCATCGGCGATACCTTCGGCGAGGCCTATGCCAAGGCGATGGAAGCGGTCGGCATCGAACTGCCCAGCGGCGGCAAGGTCCTGCTGAGCGTGCGCGATGCCGATAAGAGCCGCGCCGTTATGGTGGCGCGCGACCTGCGCGAACTGGGCTTCGAACTCTACGCCACCCACGGCACGGCCAGTGCCATTCAGGCGGCTGGCATTCCCTGCACCGGGGTCAACAAGGTCAACGAGGGACGCCCCGACGTGGTGGATATGATCAAGAACGAGGAGTTCAGCCTGATCATCAATACCACCGAGGGCAAGCAGGCCATCGAAGACTCGGTCGAGATCCGCCGTGGCGCGCTCCAGAACAAGATCTACCATACCACCACTATTTCCGGCGCCGAGGCGACCTGCATGGGCCTGAAGCGGCGGAATCTGCGCCGGATTCGCAGGTTGCACGACCTGCACGGCCTGAATTGACGGAGAGAAGCAGATGAGCAAAGTTCCACTGACCGTCCGTGGGGCGGAAAAACTGCGTCAGGAGCTCAACGAGCTGAAGACCGTGGCGCGTCCCAGGGTCATACAAGCCATCTCCGAGGCCCGTGCCCACGGCGACCTGAAGGAGAACGCCGAATACCACGCCGCCCGCGAACAGCAGAGCTTCATCGAGGGCCGCATCAAGGATATCGAAGGCAAGCTCTCCAACGCCCATATCATCGACGTGAAGACCCTGAACGCCGGCGGCAAGGTGGTGTTCGGCTCCACCGTGCAGGTGGAGGATCTGGACAGCGGCGAGGAACACAGCTACCAGATCGTCGGCGAGGACGAGGCCGACATCAAGCACGGCATGATCTCCGTCACCTCACCCATCGCCCGCGCCCTCATCGGTAAGGTGGAAGGCGACGTGGCCCTGGTCAACACCCCCGGCGGCAAGCGCGAGCTGGAGATCGTCGAGGTCCGCTACGAATAAACCTAGAAACCTCTTTTCAACCGCAAAGGACGCAAAGAACGCTAAGGAAAACAACCCGATGCCTTCATCTTTGTTCCTGCCTTTCTGGTAAGGGGCGAAACCTAGACAAGCCAATGAATTCCTTCGCGTTTCTTCGCGGCCTTTGCGGTTAAATGAGGAGATTGGGATAAACCCGCCCTGAAGGGCGGCCAGGGATGTCGCGGAGCCCGATAGGCGGCTCCGGAATCATAGAAATTCCTCGTTGCTGTCCTTCGGGGTCAGGCTGAATCCACCCAATTCCCCGTCAGGTTTCGTCTCGGCCTGGGCGATGCGTTTACCCGCCTGGTCGGTGCGGATCTTGATCTTGACGTTGCTCTTCGAGTCGGCGTAGTCGCAGGCCGTCTCCTCGCTGATGACTCCTTGATAGTAAAGCTCCACCAAGTGCTGGTCGAAGGACTGCATGCCGTAGTTGCTCCCCTTTTCGATGGCGTCCCTCAACTGGGCCAGCTCCAGCTTGGTGATCAGATCGGCGATATAGGGGGTATTGATCAGCACCTCCACCACGGCGACTTTGCCGCCGCCCTCGCGGGGTGCCAGGCGCTGGCAGACGATGGCGCGCAGGTTCTGGGCGATGCGCTTGGCCTGGGATTCGTGGGAGTCCTTTTCGAAAAAGGCCAGCATGCGTTCCAGGGCGGTGATGGCATTGTTGGCATGCAGCGTGGTCAGCGCCAGGTGGCCGGTGTTGGCGAACTTCAGCGCGAATTCCATGGTCTCCAGGTCGCGGATCTCGCCCAGGAGGATGACATCCGGGGCCTCGCGCAAGGCCGATCGCATGCCGGTCTGGAAGGACTTGGTGTCCGTGCCGATCTCCCGTTGGGCGACGATGGATTTCTTGTGGTTGTGCATGAATTCGATCGGGTCTTCCAGGGTCAGGATATGACCGCCGACGGTGGAGTTGCGGTGATCGATCATGGCGGCCAGGGAAGTTGTCTTGCCCGAACCTGTGGCGCCAACCACCAGGATCAGACCGTTGCGCTGCATCACCAGATCCTTGAGGACCTGGGGCATGCCCAGCTCTTCGATGGTCGGCACCTGGCTGTTGACCCGCCGCAGCACCAGGGAGACCTCGCCGCGCTGGCGGAAGGCGTTGCCGCGAAAGCGGCCGATGCCCTTGTAGGAGAGGGAAAAGTCCACCTCGCCATGTTCGTCGAATCGCTTGACCTTTTCGTCGGGGAGGTTTTCACGCACCATCGTCTCGGTGATGCCCGGCGGCAGGGGGTCGCCAAGCTGGGCGAAGCCATCGGGGGTTTTCATCGAGATCCGCGCGCCGGTATGGAAAAAGACATCGGCGGCATTTTTCTTCGCCATTAACTGAAGGACGCGCGGCAGGTCAATGCTCATCAGGGGCTCCCAGGGTTTCTTCCATTCGCAAGGATCAGCCAGTGCCCGCGCCTTTGCAAGGCGGCATGGCCGATAGCGTGATCTTGTTCAAAGGATGGGTGACTTGCCGGACCCCAGCTCAGAGGTCTTATTGCCGCCGGGGATGAAGCCCCGGGCTGCGGGCGGTTTGAACGCCCGCAGCCCGGAGAAGGCCAGGTTACAATGAGAGGTTAGGCGGATTCGAGAGCGACTGCGTGCAGCCCCTTGGGGCCTTGGCCAATTTCGAATTGGACACGCTGCCCTTCTTTCAAGGTCTTGTATCCATCCATGCCGATAGAGGAGAAGTGGATGAAGATGTCCTCTTCACTCTCGTCGGCAACGACAAATCCGTACCCTTTTGCATTGTTGAACCATTTCACGACACCGGTAGGCATTTATTTCTCCCTATCCATATACTTTGGTTCAATGACATTGTGTGCGGGGTGAGACCCCATCTTGTCGTCTGCTTTCCCGCGTGCGGCTACTGCCTGGGCGGTAAGTGCGCGATTGACAATTATATGCGGATCTGGGAAGTGGTCAAATATTGGTCAACCATCCGGGAAAGGATGCCTCCGGTTTTTCCCCGAGAAGTAGGGTGAGAAGTCTGTGCAACTTCCGCTAAAATCCCCTCATGGCTGATAACGACTACAACGAAGACGAAGAGGG
Source organism: Gammaproteobacteria bacterium RIFOXYD12_FULL_61_37 (assembly GCA_001801995.1). GTDB lineage: Bacteria > Pseudomonadota > Gammaproteobacteria > Chromatiales > Chromatiaceae > YD12-FULL-61-37. The sequence goes on from MGZB01000044.1 coordinate 89,810, forward strand.
CGGGCTGGCGGTACAGGAGGAGAAGCCGCAGGTCAAGCGGCCTCCCCTGTTCAAGGTCATACTGTTGAATGACGATTACACTCCCATGGAGTTCGTGGTGCATGTGCTGGAGACTTTTTTCACTATGAACCGGGAGAAGGCCACGCAGGTCATGCTGCATGTACATACGCGCGGTGTCGGCGTTTGCGGTGTCTTTCCCAGGGACATCGCGGAGACCAAGGTGCACCAGGTAAATGAATATTCGCGCTACAACCAGCATCCCCTATTGTGCGCGATGGAAGAGGCCTGACAGATGTTGAGTAAAGATCTCGATTTTTCCCTGGCCCAGGCCTTCAATCAGGCCAAGGGCAAGCGCCATGAATTCCTTACCATTGAGCATCTGCTGCTTGCCCTGCTCGACAACCCCTCTTCCATGGAGGTGCTGCGCGCCTCTGGCGCCAATCTGGATCAGTTGCGGGCCGATCTGACCCGCTTCCTGGACGAGACGACACCGACCATTCCCGAGTCGGAGAACCGGGAGACCCAGGCCACACTTGGCTTTCAGCGTGTCCTGCAACGCGCGGTCTTCCATGTCCAGTCCGCCGAGAAACAGGAAGTGACCGGCGCCAACGTGCTGGTGGCCCTCTATAGCGAGCAGGACTCCCAGGCGGTCTTCTTCCTGCATCAGCAAGACGTGCAGCGGCTCGACGTGGTCAACTTCATCTCCCATGGCATCTCCAAGGTCCCGCAACGCCAGGAGCCGAACCGGTCATCGAAGAGCGACGCGGCCTCAACGCTGGACGATGATGTCTTCGAGCCGGAAGAAGACTCCCGCCGCAGCCCGCTCGATGCCTACGCCAGCAACCTCAATCAGATGGCTATCAAGGGACGCATCGATCCCCTGATCGGCCGGGCGCGGGAGGTAGAGCGCACCGTTCAGATCCTCTGCCGCCGACGCAAGAACAACCCCCTGCTGGTGGGCGACGCCGGCGTCGGCAAAACGGCCATCGCCGAAGGCCTGGCGCTGAAGATCGTGGAAGAGGAGGTGCCGGATGTGCTGCTCGACAACGTCATCTATTCCCTGGATCTGGGCGCCTTGGTGGCCGGTACCAAGTACCGTGGCGACTTCGAGAAACGGCTGAAATCGGTACTGTCCCAGTTGAAGCGGGAGCCGGAGGCGATCCTCTTCATCGACGAGATCCACACCATCATCGGCGCCGGGTCTGCCTCGGGCGGGGCCATGGACGCCTCCAACCTGATCAAGCCCATGCTGGCCTCGGGCGAGTTGCGCTGCATCGGTTCCACCACCTACGAGGAGTTCCGGGGCATCTTCGAGAAGGACCACGCCCTGGCGCGGCGCTTCCAGAAGATCGACATCACAGAACCCTCGGTGGAGGAGACCATCCAGATCCTCAGAGGCTTGCGCAGCCGCTTCGAGGACCACCACGAGGTTACATACACAGACGACGCCCTACGTGCCGCCGCCGAACTCTCGGCCCGCTACATCAATGACCGCCACCTGCCCGACAAGGCCATCGACGTGATCGACGAGGCCGGTGCCGCAGTGCGTCTGAAGCCCGAAGGAGAGCGGCCGAGGCAAATCGAGGTGGCCGATATCGAGAACATCGTCGCCAGTATCGCCCGCATCCCGCCCAAGAACGTCAGCGCCTCCGACACCGAGACCCTCAAGAATCTCGACCGCGACCTCAAGATGGTGGTCTTCGGCCAGGACGAGGCCATCGAAACCCTGGCCGCCGCCATCCGCATGAACCGCTCCGGCCTGGGCGGCGAACAGAAGCCGGTCGGCTCATTTCTGTTCGCCGGGCCCACCGGGGTCGGCAAGACCGAGGTCACACGCCAACTGGCCCGCATCCTCGGCATCGAGCTGGTCCGCTTCGACATGTCCGAATACATGGAGCGCCACACCGTCTCGCGGCTGATCGGCGCCCCCCCCGGCTACGTGGGCTTCGACCAGGGCGGCCTGCTGACCGAGGCCATCACCAAGACCCCCCACTGCGTCCTGCTGCTGGACGAGATCGAGAAGGCCCACCCCGATGTCTTCAACCTGCTGTTGCAGGTCATGGACCACGGCACCCTGACCGACAACAACGGCCGCAAGGCCGACTTCCGCAACGTCATCATCGTCATGACCACCAACGCCGGCGCCCAGGAGATGGGCCGTCCCTCCATCGGCTTTACCCCGCAGGATCACCAGACCGACGGCTCGGAGGCGATCAAACGCCAGTTCTCGCCCGAGTTCCGCAACCGACTCGACTCCACCGTCCAATTCAAACCCCTGGGGGCCGGAGAGATCGCCAGCGTGGTCGAAAAGTTCATCTTCGAGCTGGAAGGCCAGTTGGAAGAGCGCAAGGTGGCCATGATCGTCACCGATGAGGCCAAGGTCTGGCTGGCCGAAAAGGGCTATGACCCCGCCATGGGGGCCAGGCCCATGGCGCGGGTGATCCAGGAGCACATCAAAAAGCCACTGGCGGAAGAGCTGCTGTTCGGGCAACTGAAGGACGGCGGCCGGGTGACCATAAGGAAAGGCGCGGAAGGCCTGGAATTCGAGGTCGACGGGGCGCGAGAAGCCGCACGGATACATTGATATGGCCATGGCAGCCCTCGCCGGGAACCGTATCCCAATTCAGCCACGGACCTGGACATGGCCGTCCAACTACAGGGAATTGCCAGCGTCTGGTAATGGGTGATCGACATCCTCACTCTCCCACAACAGATCGGCGCTCACCCCAAGGCATCGGACAACTTCAATAGGGTATCCGCCCTGGGGATCGCCTTGCCAGACTCAAAGCGGGCCACCTGCGCCTGCGTCATCCGTGCCTTTTCCGCCAGCTCGCTTTGACTCATCCCCAGCCAGACGCGCCAAGCCTTGAGCAGACTGAAACCCCCCTGCACATTCATCTTAACCACCTCATGGGGCAGGGTAGTGCGTTTCTCGCCACGACGAGCCAGCAGCGCTTCATAATCCGCCACCGGCAGCACCACAAAGGCCGGTACGCCGTCGTGGCAGATGATCTGAACTTCAATATGTGCGTTCATCGCATTTTTTCACCTCTTCGATCAGGCTGATCTCAATCGCCGTATCTACAGTCATCAATATCCGGTAATCCCCCACGCGCAAGCGATGGGTATAGGCGTGATTGACCAGCGCCAGCACATCGCAGGGCTTGCCGCTAGCGTAGTCCTCGATGGCGATCCCCTCGCCCAGCCGGAACCGGAGGTCGAGTTCAATCAGCAACTGGTTTGGTAAGCGGCGATTTGGTGCCTGCCGTGGCCTTGCTGTCTTTCCTCCGAAAACCCTACCTCTTGGGCTATCTCAGCTCAGGCCTTTCCTGGTCCATTTGATGCCAGATCGGCCGGACGATCGCCTGCAAGGGCGTCTTGACCACCGTCGTGACTGATTGACGGGCCCGAGGAAGGGCAGGATACTTCAGCGTAGGGGCTTGGATTTCCTATCCTTTATTATGCAGGACCCAAAAATATGTATGCAGTAGAATTTGAATCTATTATCAAAGGCAACACGCTGGAGATTCCTGCACACCTGCTCCGGAATATTTCCAACAATCGGCAGGTCAAGGTGATCATGCTAATGCCTGAAGCAACGGAAGCACAACAACCCTCTTCCAAGCCAATACTTAGAGAGCATTTGTTGGATATCGCCAAGCGTTGTGCTGCACTGCCTTTACTCGATCATCGTACCCCTGATGAAATACTGGGTTACGATGATTATGGAATGCCAACGGTATGATGATCGACTCTTCCGCTCTGATAGCCATTCTTGAGAATGAGCCTGAGACGGCACAACTGCTTGAAGCGATAACCAACAATCCGGTTCGGCTGATTTCGGCGGTATCCCTGGTGGAAACCAGTATTGTGATTCTAAATCGGCGGGGAGAAGCTGGTGTTGCCGAATTGGATACTTTTCTGCAGGAGGCCTGTATTGAGGCCATTGCGGTAACATCAGAACAAGCAATATTGGCCCGGCAAGCTTATATACAGTACGGCAAAGGTCGGCATCCTGCCAAGCTCAATTTCGGAGATTGTTTCTCCTATGCTGCAGCAATGGCTTGCAATGAACGTTTGTTATTCAAGGGGAATGATTTTGGAAAAACAAACATCGCATGCTGCATCGATTGGAAAGAAACTTGACCCCAGTGAATTGCAGGGTAGGTTGGGCTGACGTTAGGAAGCTCAACAACGAAGGTCAGCGTCGAATGTTGGGCTTCGTGTCTCAGCCTAACCCGTGCTGTTATCTACTCTACCCATTGATGCATTAGTCGAGGTAAGTCATGACCTTTTACTACCTCTTGCTTCTAGTTATACTTGTTGTGCCTGACATGGTTTTTGCCGGGGACATCCAGCCAAAACAACAGCATTCCCCTCCCCCACTCTCGATACCCAAACAGTTGCAGGCAGAAATCGAAAGACTGATTACCCAGGCGGATCAGAAGTCGATAAAAGATGCCAGAATAAGGTCAATTAGTGCCAGTACAGCCGAGTATCGGTATGCCCGTTACTTTAGGAATTGGAAGGCTAAGATCGAACGCATTGGCACCCTGAACTACCCAACGTCTGCGCGTGGGGAACCTCATGGAAATGGCATGGCAGGAGTCGAAATAGGACCAGATGGTTCAGTTCTGTCTATCAATATAATTCGCTCAACCGGCAATAAGATTTTCGATGATGCCATGGTACGAATAGTCAGGTTGGCTGCTCCTTTCGCTCCGTTTCAACCCGAGATTCGGCGTGAAACCGATGTCATTTCGATTACTGCCACCTGGCGGTTTTCTCCGGGCAAAAATGCCAAGCCCACAGGGCCAATAGTGTCAAATGCGATTGAATTACGTGAATTACGGTAATGGGATGGTCGCCCCTCTCCAAACCGGCATCTGAGTGCCAAAGTGTGGCGAATAGAGATTCCCACTGACTGAAGAGAGGCAACTGAGATGAAGATTACGACGAT
>MGZB01000045.1 GCA_001801995.1 Gammaproteobacteria bacterium RIFOXYD12_FULL_61_37
TGTAAAGGCTATGAGAGGATGCGGTGACGCCTCCAGGGATGGAGGTGGTAGGGCAACGCAGGGAGCAGTTGCCGAGGCACGAACCGCATCATTCGCTGTGGACCAACGATGCGGTTCGCTATCGCTCACCGGCATCCTACAGCCTCATTATCAGGAATGGGCCACCTTGCCCCACTCCCCGAGACGCTTGAGCAGTTCCCGGTCCATCCGGCGCAGGCTCTCCCTTGTCCCGTGCAGATGCGCCTCCTCGGCCAGGATCTGTTGCTCCAGGGCTGTGCTGATGCGCCCGTAGTCATCGTCCCGCAGGTAGTGCTGGCAGGTCAGGGTCAGCCGGTTGGCGCGAAAATAGAGCAGAGCCCCCGGCAGGGCCAGGTACTGCCAGGGGGACTCCTCTCCAGCGCGGAAACGGGCCAGCCCCATGACCAGCAGGGTCATGAAGCGGGCATGTCCTGCCCGGATGCCGAAGGAGCCCGAGGCGTCCTCGCCGGTGAAGGCGGTCACCCCATCGATCTCTTCGGCATGGGTGGTATCTTGGAGTCGCAGGCGGAAGTCCTTCATCGGAAATCTCTTACCAGGGTGGCGCCGAACCGCACCAATCGGCACGGGGCGTAAATTTCAGAGGCATCACGAGGCAAGTCTATGACGGCAGGGTGAATATGCAACCATTAGCGGCCCCACCGCGCTAACCCCTTCGCCCCGTTCAGGTATAATCGCGCCCTTGTCTCCGCCCATTACGACCGAGCCCCATGGAAAAGACCTACGACCCGCACGCCATCGAACAGAAGCTGTATCAGAACTGGGAACGGGAAGGCTATTTCTCGCCGCAGGAGGTTGAGGCCCCGCCTTACTGCATCATGATCCCGCCGCCGAACGTGACCGGCAGCCTGCACATGGGCCACGGCTTCAACAATACGGTGATGGATACTCTGATCCGCTACCACCGCATGAAGGGCGAGCCGACCCTCTGGCAGCCGGGCACGGACCACGCGGGCATCGCCACGCAGATGGTGGTGGAGCGGCAGTTGGAGACCGACGGCAAGACCCGTCACGACCTGGGGCGCGAGGCCTTCATCGACCGGGTATGGGAGTGGAAGGGGGAGTCGGGCGGCAACATCACCCGCCAGTTGCGCCGCCTGGGTTCCTCACTGGATTGGGCAAACGAACGCTTCACCATGGACGAGGGGCTCTCCAACGCGGTGAAGGAGGTCTTCGTCCGTCTCCATGAGGAGGGGCTGATCTATCGCGGCAAGCGGCTGGTCAACTGGGACCCCAAACTGCACACCGCCGTTTCCGACCTGGAGGTGTTGTCCGAAGAAGAAAGCGGCAGCCTCTGGCACATGCGCTATCCGCTCTCCAACGGCCAGGGCCATCTGGTGGTGGCCACCACCCGCCCGGAGACGATGCTGGGCGACTGCGCCGTGGCGGTCCATCCCGGCGACGAACGCTATAAGCACCTGATCGGCGAGCTGGTGGAGCTGCCCCTGACCGGCCGCCGGATACCCATCATCGCCGACGACTATGTGGACCCCGCCTTCGGCACCGGCTGCGTCAAGATCACCCCGGCCCACGACTTCAACGACTATGGCGTCTGGCAGCGCCACCGGGACGAAAAGGTCATCTCGGAGATGCCCCACGGCGGCCTGATCAATATCTTCACCCCGGATGCCGCCGTTCGCGCCAATGAACCCGAGGAAGGCAACCTGCTGCCCCTGGCTTACATCGGCCTGGATCGTTTCGAGGCGCGCAAGCGCATCGTCGCCGATCTCGACGCCCAGGGGCTGCTGGAAAAGATCCAGGACCACAAACTCATGGTGCCGCGCGGCGACCGCTCCGGTGCCGTCATCGAGCCCTTCCTCACCGATCAGTGGTATGTGCGCATCGCGCCCCTGGCCGGTCCGGCCATCGAGGCGGTGGAATCGGGCCAGATCCGCTTCATCCCCGACAACTGGAAGAACACCTATTACGACTGGATGCGCAACATCCAGGACTGGTGCATCAGCCGCCAGATCTGGTGGGGGCATCGCATCCCCGCCTGGTACGACGCCGAGGGCAATGTCTATGTGGGCCGGTCGGAGGAAGAGGTCCGTCAGAAGCATGGACTGGCCGCCGACTATCCCCTGACCCAGGACGAGGACGTGCTCGACACCTGGTTCAGCTCTGCCCTCTGGCCTTTCTCTACCCTGGGCTGGCCGGAGGATACCGAGCGGCTGAAACAGTTCTACCCTACCTCGGTGCTGGTCACGGGCTTCGACATCATCTTCTTCTGGGTCGCCCGCATGATCATGATGGGGCTCAAGTTCATGGACGGCGCGGTGCCCTTCCACGAGGTCTACATCCACGGCCTGGTGCGCGATGCCCAGGGCCAGAAGATGTCCAAGTCCAAGGGCAATGTGCTCGACCCCATTGATCTGATCGATGGCATAGACCTGGATGCACTGGTGCGGAAGCGCACCGGCGGCATGATGCAGCCCCACCTGAGGGAGAAGATCGAGAAACAGACCCGCAAGGAGTTCCCGGAGGGTATCCCCGGCTTCGGCGCCGACGCTCTGAGGTTTACCTTCGCAGCCCTCGCCTCCACCGGCCGCGATGTCAATTTCGACATGGGCCGCATCGAGGGCTACCGCAACTTCTGCAACAAGCTGTGGAACGCGGCGCGGTATGTGTTGATGAACACTGAAGGACAGGATTGTGGAGTCGCCGACGGTGAGGTGGAACTCTCCGCCGCCGACCGCTGGATTCTGTCGCGCCTGCAAGAGACCATCGCCAGCGTGCGCGACTCCCTGGACGGCTACCGCTTCGACCACGCCGCCCAGGCCATCTATGAATTTACCTGGAACCAGTATTGCGACTGGTATCTGGAACTCTCCAAGCCGGTGCTCAATAGCGCCGCAGCTTCTGAAGCAGCCAAGCGCGGCACCCGCCGCACCCTGGTCCAGGTGCTGGAGACCCTGCTGCGCCTGGTCCATCCCATGATGCCTTTCATCACCGAGGAGATCTGGCAACAGGTGAAACCCTTGGCAGGGGTTTCGGGAACTACGCTGATGCTCCAGCCCTATCCCATTGCCGACAACAGCCTGATCGACCCCGCCGCCAGCGCCGAGATGGAGTGGGTGAAGCAGTTCATCCTCGGCATCCGCAAGATCAAGGGCGAGATGAACATCGCCCCCGGCAAGCCGGTCCCGGTGCTGCTGGCCGACGCCAATGCCCTGGACCGCGACTGGGCCGGAAAGGCGCGGCCCTACCTCGACTTCCTGGCCCGCACCGAATCGGTCGAGATCCTGGCCGAGGGCGACGAGGGGCCGGAATCGGCCATGGCCCTGGTGGGTCGCATGAAGGTGCTGATCCCCATGGCCGGGCTCATCGACAAGGCCGCAGAGCAAGCCCGCCTGGAGAAGGAGATCGGCCGCCTGCGCGACGACATGACCCGCACCGAAGGCAAGCTGCAAAACCCCAGCTTCGTGGACAAGGCCCCCGAGGCGGTGGTCAAAAAGGAACGGGACAAGCTGGAAGCGGCCGGGGCGGCCCTGGCCAATCTGGAGGCCCAGTTGGAGAAGATTCGCGCCCTGTAGGTTGGGTTAGGCGCGCAAATTCAATGTCGTTGCTGGTCCAGTAAGGCCGGTGCGCGCCGTAACCCAACCTACCATTTCATCCCCCAACAGCGAGTGGATAACCCGTGGAAACGATCATAAATCTTCTAATGGACCTGAACGGCCTGCTCAAGGGGCCTGTCATGTTGATACTCCTGGTAGGTGTGGGTCTTTTTCTCACCCTCGGGCTCTATTTACTGCCGATTCGGGGGTTGGGCTACGGCTTCCGCATGCTCTGGCAGGGCCGGAAGCCGTCCCAGGAAGGGGATATCACCCCCTTCAACGCCCTGATGCTTTCACTCTCCTCGACCATCGGCATCGGCAGCATCGCCGGCGTCGCCACGGCCATTGCCATCGGCGGCCCCGGCGCGGTCTTCTGGATGTGGTGCGCGGCCCTGATCGGCACAGCGCTCAGGTATGCGGAGACGGTGCTGGCGGTCCATTTTCGCGAGCGGAACGAAGAGGGCCATTATGTCGGCGGCCCCATGTACTACATCAAAAATGGCCTGGGCCATAGCTGGGGCTGGCTGGCCGGCTTTTTTGCCCTGTTCGCCCTCCTGGCGGGGTTCGGCATTGGGAACATGGTGCCGGTCAACGCCCTGGCCGGCATCCTCAAGGCCAACTTGGGCATTCCCTTCTTTCTGACCGGGGCAGTCCTGGCGGGAGGGGTGTTCTTCATCATCAGAGGAGGCGTCCAGCGCCTCGCCGGGATCGCCGGAATACTGACCCCGCTGATGGTCGGCCTTTACCTGATTGGCGGATTGATCCTTATCATCTCCAACATCGACATGCTGCCCGGCGCCATCCTTCTCATCATCAAGCATGCCTTTACCCCGGTCGCGGCCACCGGGGGCTTTACCGGCACGACGGTGATGCTGACGCTGCGCTGGGGCCTGACACAGGGCTTCGGCATGACGCAGGGCTCCGCCAATGAGACAGCGCTGGGCACGTCTTCCATCGCCCAGGCTGCCGCGCAAACCGATGAGCCGGTTCGCCAAGGCACCATCGCCATGCTGAGCAACTTCATCGACACCATCGTTCTCTGCACCGTCACGGCACTGGCGATCATTGTTTCAGGTGAGTGGAGCAGCGGCAAAACAGGCTTCGACCTGACTGCTTCGGCCTTCGCCACCGGCCTGCCGGGCCTCGGCTCTCTCCTCATCACGATCAGCATGGCCGCCTTCGCCTTCAGTACCCTTCTGGGTTGGAGCCTTTATGCCGAACGCTGTTCCGAATATCTGTTCGGCAGCCACAGCATCGATCGTTTCCGCATCACTTGGGTGGTCTTCGTCCTCGCCGGGGCTCAGATCGATATCAACCTGATCTGGCTCATCACGGACACCTTCAGCGCCCTCATGGCCATACCCAACCTGATCGCGCTCGTACTGCTGAGCCCGATCGTGTTCCATCTGACCCACGACTATTTCGACCGCAAACACGGGTAGGCCGCCCTACAGAAGGCGGGTCCGGCTGAGAAGGGCGGGGGTGCCGGGGGTATAGGCGTCCCGGTCCCAATCGGCCCGGTGGGTCTTGAGGACCAGGGCGTAATCCTTGGCTGCGGCCTCCCTTCGGAACGAACCGGTCCCTTCCTCCGCCTTTCGCGGATGGGAGAGGTCCCAGATGGCGCGGGCGCGGAAGTGTTCGTAGAGCCGCATGAACTCGGCCACGTAGACCTCGGCCAGCCGCCGGTTACCCTTGATCTCCAAGAGATTCTCATCGTTGTTGATGGAGGAGTTGCGGCTGAAATTGGCCGATCCGGTGTAGATCACCGGATGGTCCGTGTCGCCGTCGATGAGGATGAATTTATGGTGGATCTGGACCGGCCATGGCCTCTCGCCAGGCTCCTTGCCAGCCGCGTACCGGCTCACGTCGATGGTGTAAAGCTCCGGCAGGAAGCCGCGCGGGGCGTCGTCCTTGCCGAAGTAGCCGTATTTGAGGATCTTCCTGTCCTTGCGCGAGCGGTGATAAAGCTCGACCGCGATCGCCGAACTCTCTTCGCCGGGTTTGGGGATGCTGTTGAGCATGCCGTGCAGGATCTTGCCGTTGTCCCCGGCGGCGAGGATCGCCTTCAGCAGGCCCGCATCGGTGGGGGAGTAGGCGCAGAAGAGCACCGAGGAGCGGGCCTCGTTCACTGCCTGGATGACGCTGTCCAGCGCCTCCCGGTTCCGGGTCTTCTCCGGCGAGAAGAAGAGGCGGATGGCGCTGCCCGGCACGTCGTCGATCTCCAGCCAACTGGCCAGGCCGCTGATCTCTCTCTTGGGCCTGTCCTGTGCGAGCAGCTCGAAACGCCCCGCGTAGGCCTTTGCCAATTGCGCCGAGTGAAAGACATGAAGGAGATTGGCCTGGGTGGTGAGCCCCTCGGGGGTGAAGTTGGCCGAGCCCATGAGGACCGCCTCGCCTTGGCCGTTCCGCTCGCGCACCAGGAACTTGTTGTGCATCAGGGTGCCTTCGAAACGGGCCTTGGTCTCGACATTCGGGCCGAGCGGTTCGGCATCCAGGGCCTTCCGGCTCTCCTGCTCCTTGGTGTCCTCGTGGTAGACGATCCGCCCCCTTCCCCCGAAATTTCGAAGAAGCGGCAGGACCCAGCGCCGGTCGGTGAGGTGGTAGATGGCGCAGCGGAAGCTGTCGGCGCCGTCGAGAATGGCGGGAAAGGCGTCCTGAATGCCGTCGGCCAGCCAATCCATCTGTCCTTCCAGACTCGCCCCCTTTTTCACCAGCCGGGCGAAGCTCTGGGAACTGACCACGGCGCGGTTGAAATAGGTGGCGATGGCGCCCTCGCGGTGCTGGGGGATGGTCAGGGTGATCTCACCGGCATCATCCTCAACCAACCGCAAGTCATCGGCGCCGCTGCCCCGGACCGGAATGACCCGGTAACGGAAGCTCCGGCCCCGGTCCTTTTCGTCGATGCCACCGTCCCACCAGTGGAATTTCTGGAAGGGGGCCTGGCTGCTGGGTTTGGGCTGGGCATCGGGCGTCAGGGGTCTGAAATCGAGCTTGTTCTCCAGCCAGCTCGTCTCTCTACCCTCATAACCCGGCGACCGCTGGATGGCGAAGCCGAGGAAATCCTCGTGCCGGCCGCCGTCCGGCCAGTCGAAGGCCAACAGGACGCAACCGGGGCTGGCGTAGGCACGACCTCGAACTTTCATGGACGATCTCCCTTATCGTGAAAATCAGTGTGTAGGTCGCCCTTTAGGGCGACAGTCGGCCTGAAGGCCGACCTACGTTAGCGTTTTCATTCTCCGGGGTGGCGGATCTCTATGATTGCTACGGTTTGCACGGGATTATTGAGCGGAGTTTTTGGGGCTGTCCTCAACAGGAGTAGCCCCGCGACAGAGGGATCTCCGTCGAGGCCGGATCGACCTGATTGCCGTCGAAGAAGCCAGCGATCTGTTCGCCCGCGTCGCCATCGGCCATGAATTTCGCCGGGTTGCGTGTGGCCTCCCGGCGCAACCGGTTGAGGTGGCTGAAGATGAGCCATTCGTCGTGGGAGCCCAGGCTGAAGTTGGCGCTGGCCCGCAGGCCGTAGTAACGGAGGAAGTCGCTACGGAGCAGGGTCCAGTCGCGCAGCGCGCCGTCCTTGTCCTTGAACTCCTCGCCCTTTTGGTTGCACCGGCTGAGCTCGTCCCAGTCCAGGGGCTTGCGGAATTTGGCGCGGAAATCGGCGTCCGTGGCGTATTTGCGGGCGAAATAGGCCTGGACCCCCGCCGTCAGGCTGTCGCCCTCGGCCAGGAAGAAGGACTGGACATCCTTCGGCCCCAGAAAATAGTAGGCGTCGAAATACTGGCCCGTATTCAGCAGCGCCCCGGCGATGTCCCGCTCACCGACCCTGCCGCCGTTCTCGACCAGGACCCGCGTCCACATGCGCATGTAGTCGCCCCCGGCCGGGGCGGCCTGCTTGCGCAACAGGGCGATGTCGATGCCGAGCTGTTCCGCGTGCCGGTTCATCAGCCCGGTCCCGGCCTTGGATTCGAGCTGATATTGGGCCGGGTTGAGTATCCAGAAGCCCTCGCCCCAGCGCTGTAGCAGCGTCCGTTCCGCATGCTTGGCGATGTCCACGTTGGTGCCCGAATAGCCGCCGCCGCGCGAGCTGATGGGGCAGCTCAGGTAGACCACCAGCTTGCCCTCGGCCTTGGCGCGGCGGATGTCGGAGGCGATCAGCTCAATCTGTTTCTCGAAGATGTCGAACCAGGGACCCGTATGCCAGAGGTATCTCATGGGAAAACCGGGGACCGGCTCCTGGGGCTCCGGGATCATCCCCTTCGCCTGCGCCTCGGTGAAGCCCTTGGACCACTTCTTCGAATCCGGTTTGCTGTTCTTCATCCGTAACTCCTTGTTTAACGCTAATAACCTCTGTTTAACCGCGAAGGACGCAAAGAACGCTAAGGAAAACAATCCGATGCATTTGTTCGGCGCATCCCTGCGCCTCACCCCTCCGGGGCTGGCGCGAAAACCCGCTCCCGACGGTTTTTTGTCTATGCCCACACCGTCCTGGTCAGGAACAAAACCTCGACAAGCCAATGAAATCCTTTGCGTTCCTTCGCGTCCTTTGCGGTTTATGGGCTATTTGAAAACAGTCGAATTACCGAAAACATCGACCCAGAAGGCCTGCAATTCCGGCAGTCCCAGCGCCTTGCGCCGCTCGCGCAGGAGCTTGACCAGCTCCTTGACGCGCTCCTTGGCCCCTTCCACCTTTTTGATCTTTTCGGGCAGGTTCAGCACCCCGCCGTGCTCGGGCGGGGCCAGGCCCCGGACCAGAGAACGCTTGATGACCCGATGGCGGCGGGAGTCCACCCCCGCCTGGCCTGGAAGGGAGGGATCGCGGTCCACGCCCGAAGAGGCCCCGCGGGTGGAGGCCTGATCCAACTCCGGCAGCAGGCACCAGAGCTGCTGGGCCTGGTAGCTGTCGATGGAACCGGCCAGGTTGGCGGAGACGCCGCGATAGTGGCAGTAATCGACGAAAAAGCGCAGGTCCTCCAGGGAGAGGATGCCCTGTTGCACCATGCCGTCCTTCACCACCAGGGAGTTGATGTCCACCATCCCCTCGCTGCGGGTATCCACCAGGCAGACGTTCATCACCTTGGTCAGGATGGAGGTGTCGATCATGATGGCGTTGGCGCCCGAGTCGGCGGTCACGTCCACCATGGCCTTGATGACGGCCTGGGTGGTGCGGCTCGTGCCCTGGGCGATGTCGGGAAAGAAGGTGGCATGGGGGAAGAGTTCGTTGAGGCGGATGTGGGGGGTCCTCACGTCCGAAGGCAATATCCCGTGCCGGATCAGGGCCGCCAGACTGACCTGGGAGACATCGCCGAAGAGGGGCTTGCCATCGGGTCCACGGAAACTATCGACCGCGTAGGGGCTGATATCGAAGGCCCCCGGCTCGTCCGGCGTGGCGGGGTTGAACTCGTGGGATTCGACCAGGGTCTTGCGCACCCTCTCGTTGTGCTTGCGCTCTGCCCAGAGTTCCAGGTCCTGGGCGAAGAGGACCGACATGACCTGGGTATGGCTCAGGGCCTCGGTCCGCTTCAGGGTGGCGACCAGTTCGCTCAGCACCTCGCCGATCTTGTCCGCCGGCATGCCATCGACCCCCACCTTGACGATGTTGACCGGATGGACCCGCGTCCCCATGGAGACCGATACGCCGATGGCGGCCTGGGCCGCCTTGCCGGCGATCTCGTAGCGGGATTTCTCGATGGCCTGGCCGGTCTGGGAGCGGCGGAACAGGAGCTGGTCCTCGCCGATGTTGGTGCTGAGTTGCAGATTCAGGTCGCGCTGAAAGTCCAGCACCGCGTCGCTGATCTCCATGATGTTGCGCGGGCTGATGTTCCCCAGGGCGCTCTTGGGGTCTTCGCTGTCGATGATGCGCCCCCCGCCGAGGACCGCCTCCCGCGCCTCCTGGGCGTTGAATACGCTGACCAACAATTTCCGGTTGTAACTACTGGCGAATGACTGATCCATGACGTGCCCCCTGTAACCCTGCGATTGACCCTTCCGCGCGCCGATTGCCGGTGCGTTCAGGAAGTAAAGCACAGCCGGCAGGATAGGCAAGATTTACTACTGGTGGGTTAAGGTAGGAGACTATTGCATCTTCCTGGCGTGGTCGATGCGCGCCCTAACCCAATCTGCTCTAAACTGAAACATCAGCCGGAAACCGTTGTCTAATCCCTGGCCATTCCGGCCTCTGATCTCTATCCAGCTGTCCCAGGAATGGCTCCTGGGCGCCGGGGCCAAATGCCCCCAGCGTTCCGATCTTCGCCATCGTCACCCTGGCACTGTGCCACTGGGTGCATATTGGCCGTTCGCCGAGCGGTTGGGTGTACAGCGTGAAACCAAATTTAGGCCTCTTCAGGCGTCGTTCGACGCATCCCTGCGAATCGTTCAGCGATGAGCCGCCGCTACGCGCGGAGCTGTTCAGCACCGATCAGATGGCGCGGCACGGCCTGGGTCTCGCCTCCGCCCACCGCCTGGCGCCGGGGCCTGTGCCCGACCAGTTGCTGTCGCGGCTGGCCGCCAATGAAAGTGTACTGATCGAGACCTGCAAGCGGCTGACGGCGGCGGTCGCCTCCAAATACCGCATCACCCCCGCCGGGGAGTGGCTGCTCGATAACTTCTACCTCATCGAAGAACAGATCCGCACCGCCCGGCGCCACCTGCCAAAGGGCTACAGCCGGGAATTGCCTGCCCTGGCCGAAGGCCCCACGGCAGGGCTGCCCCGCGTCTATGACCTCGCCCTGGAGACCATCTCCCGTGGCGACGGACGGGTGGAACCGGACAGCCTCAGCCGTTTCGTCGCTGCCTATCAAACGGTCAGCCCCCTCCGGCTGGGCGAGTTGTGGGCCATACCCATCATGCTCCGCCTGGCGCTGATCGAGAATCTGCGCCGGGTCGCGGTGCGTATCGCCCTGGGCCGGGCCGACCGGGATCTGGCCGTCGGCTGGGCAGGCAAGCTGACGGAGATCGCCCGCCAGAACCCGAAGAATCTGATCCTGGTGATCGCGGACATGGCGCGATCCAATCCGCCCATGAGCCCCCCGTTCGTGTCGGAACTGACACGCCGTTTGCAGGGGCAAGGCATTGCCCTGGCCCTGCCCCTGACCTGGATCGAACAGCAACTGGCGGAATCGGGCCTGAGCATCGAGCAACTGGTGCGATCGGGCAACCAGCAGCAGGCGGCCGACCAGGTCTCCATCAGCAACAGTATCGGCAGTCTGCGCTTCCTCGGGACCATGGACTGGCGCGAGTTCGTCGAGGCCATGAGCCTGGTGGAGCAGACCCTGCGCACGGACCCGTCCGGGGACTACGCCGGGATGGATTTCGCCACCCGCGACCGTTACCGGCATGTCATCGAGGAGATCACCAAGGTCAGCGAATGCCCCGAGACCCTGGTGGCCGGACGCGCCATCGAACTGGCGCAAGCGGGCGCGGCCCAGAACGGGGCCGCCAGCAGAACGGCGCATGTGGGTTATTACCTGATCGACCGGGGCCGGTCCCAGTTGGAGGGCCTCACCCAATCGCGGCCGCCCCTGGGCGCGCGATTGCTGCGCCTGGCCGGCCGGTCCCCATTGCTGGTGTATCTGGGCGCGATTGCCCTGATCACCCTCCTCCTGACCGGCGGACTGCTGGCGGCTGCCCGATCGGACCTGGAGTCTGTTTGGTTGCTGGCGCCGCTGGGACTGCTTGCCCTGCTCGCCACCGGCCAGCTTGCGACCGCATTGGTGAACTGGCTGTCCACCTTGCTGACCTCGCCGCATCCCTTGCCACGCATGGATTTTTCCACCGGCATCCCACCGGCGTCGCGCACCCTGGTGGTGGTCCCTACCCTGCTTACCGGCGTGGACAATATCGAGGGTCTCGCCGAGGCATTGGAAGTGCGGTTTCTGGCCAATCGCAGCAGTCATCTCCACTTCGGTCTGCTCACCGACTTTCGCGATGCGGCAACGGCAAGCCAGCCCGAGGACGCGACCCTGCTGCGCCTGGCCCAGGAACGGATCGAGGCGCTGAATTCGCAATACGCGGGCGGCGCCAACGACATCTTCTTCCTGTTTCATCGCCCGCGCCTCTGGAACCCCCACGACCGGATCTGGATGGGCTACGAGCGCAAACGGGGAAAGCTGGCCGACCTGAACGCCTTGCTGCGCGAAGGCGACAGCACCGGCTTCTCCCTGGTGGTTGGGGCGACCGGGGTGCTCGCCAGTGTGAAATACGTCATCACCCTGGACACGGACACGCAACTGCCCCGCGATGCCGCGCACCAGTTCGCCGGCACCATGGCGCACCCATTGAACCATCCGGTCTATGACGAGGGACTGGGGCGCGTCACGGAGGGCTACGGCATCCTGCAACCCCGTGTCGGCGTGAGCCTGCCGGGCGGAAGCCAATCGCGCTATGCGCGCCTGCACGGCGGCGAGCCTGGCATCGACCCCTATACCCGCGCCGTCTCCGACGTTTATCAGGACCTCTTTCAGGAGGGCTCATTCATCGGCAAGGGCATCTACGATGTCGAAGCCTTCGAGCAGTCGCTCAAGGGACGCTTTCCCGAAAACCGCATCCTCAGCCATGACCTCCTGGAGGGCTGTTACGCCCGCGCCGGGCTGTTGAGCGACGTGCAGTTGTACGAGGAATACCCGGCCCGCTACGGCGCCGATGTCAACCGCCGCTACCGCTGGATACGCGGCGACTGGCAACTCGGGGCCTGGCTGCTGCCGCGCGTCCCCGGCCCCGACGGGCAGCGCTGCATCAATCCCCTTTCCCTGCTCTCGCGCTGGAAGCTGTTCGACAACCTGCGCCGCAGCCTGATACCGGCAACCCTGACACTGTTGCTGCTGCTGGGTTGGACCTTATTGACACCGGCCGCCCTCTGGACCTTGGCGATACTGGGCATCCTCTTTATCCCGCCCCTGCTGGCCGCCCTGCTGGACCTGGCGCGAATACCCGGCGACATGCGGCCGGAGCAGCACCTCCGGGCCACCACCCAGGCCGCCGGACAACGCTTCATCCAGGCAGGACTGGCCTTGGCGACGCTGCCCCACGAGGCCTATTACAGCCTGGACGCCATCCTGCGCACCCTCGGGCGTCTGTTGTTCACGCACCGGCGGCTGTTGGAATGGAACCCTTCGGGCGACCAGGAACGACTGAGCCGTAGCGGCCTCGCCGCCTCGTTCCGCGCCATGGGGTTTGCCCCCCTTCTCGCGATCGGCACAGCCATCAGCCTGGCGACGGCGAATCCGTCCGCGCTGCTGGTGGCGGGGCCTATTTTGGTCCTGTGGCTGGTCTCCCCCCTCATCACCTGGTGGATCAGCCTGCCCCTCGCCCGGCGCGAGGCGCGGCTGACGGCCGGGCAGACCCATTTTCTCAACCGCACCGCGCGCAGGACCTGGGCCTTCTTTGAGGCCTTGATCGGTCCCGAGGACCACTGGCTGCCGCCGGACAATTACCAGGAGTACCGCGCCGCCTCCCTGGCCCACCGCACCTCGCCCACCAACATTGGGCTGTCGCTGCTGGCGAACCTCTCCGCCCATGATTTCGGCTACATCCCCGCCGGACAACTGATCGAACGCACCCGGCTGACCCTGGAAACGATGGCGGGGCTGGAGCGCCATCGCGGCCACTTCTTCAATTGGTATGACACCCTTTCGTTGCGCCCGCTGCACCCCATCTACATTTCGACGGTGGACAGCGGCAATCTGGCAGGCCATCTCCTGACCCTGCGTCCCGGCCTGATCGCGCTACCCGATCGTCCTATCCTGGAGCCGCGCTGGCTGGCTGGCCTGGCCGACACGCTGGGGATATTGGAGGAGTCCGCTGGCGACCGCTCGCCCGCCTCCTTGGTGCAATTCCAGCAAGCCCTGGAGCTTGCCTGCAAAGCCCCTCCGGCCAGTTTGACCACAGCGCGCCTGCTGCTCGACCGGCTGATGCGGTCCGCTCTCGCCATTGCCGAGGATTTGGACCATGAGCCCGAAACCGAGGCGGGCTGGTGGGCCGGTGCATTGAAACGGCAATGCCAGGCCGCCCGCGATGATTTGATCTTTCTTGCGCCCTGGACCGGACTGCCACTGGCGCCCGAGGGGATCGGCGACTTTCCTGAAATCGATGCCATCCCGACCTTACGCAGCCTGGCGGGGCTCGATCTGGCGCTGTCAAACCGGCTTGCGGGCCAGACAGCATCGGCGGCGACGCCGGAACAAGCTGCCTGGCTGACAGAACTGAGCCGGCACATCGAGCAAGGCAGCGAGCGCGCCCGGACCCGCATCGCCACCATCCGGCACCTGGCCCTCCAGGCCGGTGAACTGGCCGACATGGAATATGAGTTCCTCTACGAAAAGGCATCGCGTCTGCTGAGCATCGGTTACAGCCTGGACGAGCGCCGGCGCGATACGAGTTACTACGACCTGTTGGCCTCGGAGGCGCGGCTGAGCGTCTTTGTCGCCATCGCCCAGGGGAAACTGCCCCAGGAGAGCTGGTTCGCCCTCGGCCGCCTGCTCACTCGTGCCGGTGGCGACCCGATCCTGCTCTCCTGGAGCGGCTCGATGTTCGAATACCTGATGCCGCAACTGGTCATGCCGGCCTTCGACAACACATTGCTCGACCAGACCGCCCAGGCGGTGGTGGCCCGGCAGATCGAGTACGGCCAGCAACTCGGCCTGCCCTGGGGCATGTCGGAATCCGGCTACAACAGGGTGGACGCGCAACTCAACTACCAGTACCGCGCCTTCGGGGTCCCCGGCCTGGGGCTGAAACGCGGACTGGCCGAGGACTGGGTCGTGGCCCCCTATGCTACGGTACTGGCGCTGATGGTGGCGCCCGAGGCCGCCTGCCTGAACCTGCAACGGCTCACCACCCTCGGGGCGCAGGGACGCTACGGTTTCCATGAAGCCATCGACTTCACCCCGGCACGGCAACGCCGTGGCGAACCCCATGCCCTGGTGCATTCCTACATGGCCCATCACCAGGGGATGAGTCTGCTTGCCCTGGCCACGCTGCTGCTGGACCGTCCGATGCAGAAGCGCTTCGCCTCCGACCCGCTGTTCCAGGCCACCCTGCTGCTGTTGCAGGAACGTATTCCCAGGGCATCCGCCTTCTATGCCCACACCGCCGAAATCACCGGCCTCCAGGCCGGAACGGGTAGCCCGCAGATGCCGATCCGCGTGCTGAACAATCCCGATACACCGCTCCCCGAGGTGCAGTTGCTGTCGAACGGCCGCTACCACGTCATGATCAGCCAGGCGGGCGGCGGCTACAGCCGCTGGCGGGACCTCGCAGTCACGCGCTGGCGCGAAGACGGCACCCGCGACCCCTGGGGCACCTTCTGTTATCTGCAAGACATTGCGAGCGGTTCAAGCTGGTCCACCGCGCACCAGCCAACCTTGCGGCGCGCCGAACACTACGAGGCGATCTTCTCGGAAGGTCGTGCCGAATTCCGCCGCCGCGACCGCGGGGAGGGCTTCGATTTCGACACCCATACCGATATCGTCGTGTCGCCGGAGGACGACATCGAGCTGCGGCGGGTCCGCATCATCAACCGTTCCCCCCTGCGCCGGACCATCGAGATCACCAGCTACACCGAGGTGGTGCTGACGGCGCCCGCCGCCGATGCCCTGCATCCGGCATTCAGCAACCTCTTCGTGCAGACCGAGATCGTCACCCCGCACCAAGCCATCCTCTGCACCCGCCGCCCGCGCTCCCGCGATGAGCAATCGCCCTGGATGTTCCACCTGCTGGCTGTGCATGACGCGGAAGTCAGCGAGATTTCCTACGAGACCGACCGGGCGCGTTTCCTGGGCCGTGGCCGGGATGCCAGCAAACCCCAGGCACTGGACGCTGCCGGGGCGCTGTCCGGAACCCAGGGTTCCGTGCTCGACCCTATCCTGGCCATCCGCTGCCGGATCAGCCTTGAGCCGGAGCAGTCGGCCAGCGTGGACTTGGTTTACGGCATCGGCGACAGCCGCGACACGGCCCTGGGCCTGGTGGAGAAATATCAGGACCGCCGCCTGGCCGACCGCGTCTTCGAACTGGCCTGGACCCACGCCCAGGTGGTGTTGCGCCAGATCAATGCCAGCGAGACGGACGCCCAGCTCTACGGGCGCCTGGCCAACTCGGTCATCTATGCCCATGCCAGCCTGCGCGCCGACAGCAGCGTCCTCATGCGCAACCGGCGCGGACAATCCGGCCTCTGGGGCTATGCCATTTCCGGCGACTTCCCGATTGTCCTGGTACGCATCGCCGACCTGGCCAATATCGAACTGGTGCGCCAGCTCATCCAGGCCCATGCCTACTGGCGCCTGAAGGGGCTGGCGGTGGACCTGGTGATCTGGAACGAGGACCACGCCGGATACCGGCAGGCGCTGCAAGATCAGATCCTGGGCCTGGTGGCGGTGGGCCTGGAAACCCAGGTAATCGACCGGCCCGGCGGCATCTTCATCCGCTCGGCGGAGCAGATCTCGGAGGAAGACCGCATCCTGTTCCAGACCGTTGCCCGCGTCATCATCAGCGACAGCCGGGGGACCCTGGCGGAGCAGATCAATCTCCCCGGCGTGCCGGAAGTGCGTGTGCCGCGCCTGCCGCCAGGCAAACCCCAGCGCCCCGAAGCGCCCGCCGCCTTCGAACGGCCCCAGCGCGACCTGATCCTGTCCAACGGCATCGGCGGCTTCACCCCGGACGGGCGCGAGTACGTCATCACCACCACGCCGGAACAACTCACCCCGGCGCCCTGGGTGAATGTGCTGGCGAATTCCCAGTTCGGCAGCGTCATCTCGGAGAGCGGCCAGGCCTGCACCTGGGGCGAGAATGCCCACGAGTTCCGCCTCACGCCCTGGCACAACGACCCGGTATCCGACGCCAGCGGCGAGGCCTTCTACCTGCGCGACGAAGAGACCGGCCAATTCTGGTCGCCCACCCCCCTGCCAAGACGCGGCGCGACGCCCTACCTCAGCCGGCACGGCTTCGGCTACAGCGTGTTCGAACACGAGGAGAGCGGAATCCGCTCGGAACTCTGGGTCTATGTCGCCATAGACGCAGCGGTGAAGTTTTCCGTGCTCCGGGTGCGCAACCAGTCCGGACGGCCGCGCCGGTTGTCCGCCACGGGATATGTGGAATGGGTGCTGGGCGACCTGCGGCCGAAATCGGCCATGCATCTGGCCACCGAGATCGATCCCTTCAGCGGCGCGCTCTACGCCCGCAACCCGTACAACACCGAGTTCCCTGGGCGGGTGGCCTTCTTCGACGTCAATGACAAGAGCCGGACCTTTACCTGCGACCGTGCCGAATTCATCGGCCGCAACGGCAGTCTGGCGAATCCGGCGGCGATGGCACGCACCCACCTGTCCGGCAGGCTGGGCAGCGGCCTGGACCCCTGCGCCGCCATCCAAGTCAGCTTCGATCTGGCCGAGGGACAGGAACGCGAGATCAGTTTCCGGCTCGGACTGGGCGGGATACCGGGGGGCGACGAGGCCAACCGGCTGGTGCAGCGCTTCCAGGGCGCGGACGCCGCGCGGCGGGCACTGGAAGCCGTCTGGCTCTACTGGAATCACAGCCTCGGCGCGGTTCAGGTGGCGACGCCCGACGAGTCGCTCAATGTGCTGACCAACGGCTGGCTGCTCTATCAGACCATGGCCTGCCGGATGTGGGCGCGTAGCGGCTACTACCAGCCGGGGGGCGCCTTCGGCTTCCGCGATCAGTTGCAGGACGCCATGGCCCTGGTGCATGCCGAGCCTGGCCTGCTGCGCGCCCAACTGCTGCTGTGCGCAGGGCGCCAATTCCAGGAAGGGGATGTCCAGCACTGGTGGCATCCGCCCCTGGGCCGGGGCGTGCGCACCCATTGTTCAGACGACCTGCTGTGGCTGGCCCTGGCCACCTGCCGCTATGTCCTGACGACCGGCGACACCGGCGTGCTGGATGTGCCGGTCCCGTACCTGGAGGGCCGCCCGCTCAATCCCGACGATGACTCCTACTACGATCTCCCCGGCCGCTCCGAGGCGACCGAGGGCCTGTACCAACACTGCGTGCGGGCGATCCGGCGCGGACTACAACTCGGCGAGCGCGGCCTGCCGCTGATCGGCTCCGGCGACTGGAACGACGGCATGAACCGCGTCGGTATCCAGGGCAAAGGCGAGAGCGTCTGGCTGGGCTTCTTCCTCTATGAAGTGCTGCGCCAGTTCGGCACCCTGGCACAGCGGCACGGCGATGCTGCCTTCGCCGGATTCTGCGAGGCAGAAGGCGAGCGTCTGCGCGGCAACATCGAGCAGAACGGCTGGGACGGCGAATGGTATCGCCGCGCCTGGTTCGACGACGGCACCCCGCTAGGATCGGCGGACAGCGCCGAATGCCAGATCGACTCCATCTCGCAGAGCTGGGCAGTACTCTCCGGGGCAGGCAACACCGGCCGCGCCCGCAGGGCCATGCAGGCGGTGGACGAGCGCCTGGTACGCCGCGAAGCGGGACTGGTGCAGTTGCTCGATCCCCCCTTCGACCAGACCGGTCTCGACCCCGGCTACATCAAGGGCTATGTGCCGGGTGTGCGCGAAAACGGCGGCCAGTACACCCACGGCGCCATCTGGGCCGCCATGGCCTTCGCCGCCCTGGGCGACAGCCGCCTCGCCTGGGAACTGACAACCCTGATCAACCCGGCCAACCACGCGAAATCCAAAGAAGCCATCGCCACCTACAAGGTCGAACCCTACGTCATGGCCGCCGATGTCTATGCCGTGGCGCCACACACCGGCCGGGGCGGCTGGAGCTGGTATACTGGCTCGGCCGGCTGGATGTACCGGCTGATCCTCGAATCTTTGCTCGGCCTACGGCTGGAAGTGGACCGGCTGCATATCGCCCCCTGTCTGCCCGAGCACTGGCAGGGATTCAAGGTCCACTACCGCTACCGGGAGACGGTCTATCACATCGCCATCGCACAAACCCCCGGCGAAGAAATGCGGGTGATCGTCGATGGCGTCGAGCAGGAGGGTCTGGCGATTCCCTTGGTCGATGACCAGCGGGAGCACTCGGTCGAGGTAAGCGTGGCGGGGTGATTCGGTTCGTGGCTCAGTCCGGAGTTCAAGCTCTACCTCATCAAGGAGTTCCAGCGGCTCAAGGATGAAGAATCCCGAGCCACCTCGCTAGAGTGGAACTTCCAGCGCACCCTGGCCAAGGTCAACTACAAGATTCACACCGATGCGATCAAGGAGCGACAGATCCCGCCGCGCCTGACTGCCGCGCAAACCGGCATCGTCTATGCCTCCGAAGCCGATTTGCTCAACGTCGCCCTGTTCGGCATCATCGCCATTACGCAGATGCGATCATTGATCGGCGCCCACTCGATCAAGCAGTTGACGGGCCCTACCGGCACACAGAAAAGGATCAAGCCATGACCGAACCCACCATCATCTGCCCGAACTGCAAAACCGAAATCCGGCTCACCGAATCGCTGGCGGCTCCGCTGATTGCGGCGACGAGAAAGCAGTTAGAGCAGCAGCTATCGCAGAAGGATGAAGAGATCGCCAAGCGCGAGCAAGGTATCCGCGACAAGGAAAAGCAGGTCGCCGAAGCCAAGCGCAATCTTGATGCACAGGTGGCCGATCAGGTCGCCGCCCAGCTCAAAGCCGAGCGTTCCTGCGTCATCGAGGAAGAATCCAGGAAAGCCAAGCAGGCCGCAGCCAACGAGCTGGACAGCAAAACACGGGAACTGGCCGAGCTTCAGGAAGTGCTCAAGGTCCGCGATGCCAAGCTCGCCGAAGCCCAGCAGGCGCAAGCCGAACTCATCAAGAAGCAGCGCGAACTCGACGACGCCAAACGCGAACTGGAACTGACCGTTGAAAAGCGCGTGCAAGAAGGTCTCGGCGA
The DNA here is from genome assembly GCA_001801995.1 of Gammaproteobacteria bacterium RIFOXYD12_FULL_61_37. Lineage (GTDB taxonomy): Bacteria > Pseudomonadota > Gammaproteobacteria > Chromatiales > Chromatiaceae > YD12-FULL-61-37. The sequence continues at coordinate 19,413 of MGZB01000045.1, forward strand.
TGTCCGCGAAAAGGCGAAGCGCGAAGCCGAGGAAGGGCTGAAGCTGAAGGTCATGGAAAAGGACCAGACCATCGCCTCGATGCAGCAAAAAATCGAAGAACTCAAGCAGAAGGCCGAGCAAGGTTCCCAGCAGCTACAGGGCGAAGTTCAGGAGCTTGAACTTGAAAACCTGCTGCGTGCCAAATTCCCGTTCGACTCCATCGAACCGGTTCCCAAGGGCGAATTCGGCGGCGATGTCCTGCAACGGGTTGTGAACCAGAGCGGCCAGCAGAGCGGTACGATCCTTTGGGAATCCAAACGCACCAAGAATTGGAGCGACGGCTGGCTTGCCAAGTTGCGCGAGGACCAGCGTACCGCCAAAGCCGAGATTTCCGTCCTCGTCAGTCAGGTTTTGCCCAAAGGCGTCGAAGCCTTCGATGTCATCGACGGAGTTTGGGTGACCAGCCCGCGTGCGGCGTTGCCGGTAGCGACTGTCCTGCGTCACACGCTGCTACAGGTCGGCATGGCGCGGCAGGTCTCGGAAGGGCAGCAGACCAAGACGGAAATGATTTACCAGTACCTGACCGGTCCGCGCTTCCGCCATCGCGTCGAAGCCATCGTCGAAGCCTTCTCCACCATGCAGGAAGACCTCGACAAGGAGCGCAAGGCGATCATGAAACAGTGGGCCAAGCGCGAGCAACAAATCGAACGTGTCATGGGGGCGACTGTCGGCATGTACGGCGACTTGCAAGGAATCGCTGGTAAGTCGTTGCAGGAGATTGAAGGTTTAGAGCTGCCTGCCTTAAGTTCAGAAACTCCACAACCTAAAACACTGACGTTATAAATCGGGGGCGCGAGATGCTTAACGCTAGCAATCTATTTCCACGTGGTTCTGAATGGCGGCAATGGGATTTTCACGTGCATACCCCAGCGTCGTTTCAGTGGAGTGGGATGAAATTTTCCGACATGACGGATGCTGAAGTTGTGCAGGCTGTCGACCAAATGATTGCCACAATAAACCAAGCTGTGCCTTCGGTTTTTGTTTTGATGGATTATTGGACTTTTGACGGCTGGTTTGCCCTCAAGAAAAGGCTAGCTCAAGCCGGGGCACCAAAGCTCAATAAGTTAGTCTTGCCGGGAATTGAACTTAGGCTCGTTTCGCCGACAAGTTACAGGCTCAATGCCCACGTCGTTTTTGCGGATGACGTTTCGGATCAAGATTTAAACAATTTCAAATCTGACCTTCGAGTTGCCCTAATTGAGCAGCCACTGTCTGACGAATGCCTTCGGCGGCTTGCACGGCAGAAGCTCGGTGATGATCTGCTGACAAAGCATGGGATGAAGGTTGAAGTCGTTAAAGCGAATGATCCTGCGGCCCTGCTGGCTGGGTCAAAGTGCGCAGAAATAATCCCGGACACCTACAAGACAGCTATTTCAAAGGTGCCCGATGGCAAGGCAATCGCTTTCATGCCGTGGGATACATACAACGGACTCGCTGATGCTGAATGGGCAAAGCACTACGCTTACGTAGTCGGTTTTATGCAATCGTCGCCGATCTTTGAAACGCGTCGACAAGAGCAATGGGAAGCGTTTGTTGGCATTGCGACCGAGAACAATAAAAAATGGTTCGCATCATTCCAAGCCGCATTAGGAAATAAGCCGCATTTGGCTGTGTCCGGGAGCGATGCTCATTCGTTTGCGGACTACGGAAAGTTCCCTTCTGGAAAAGCTACTTGGATAAAGGCAGACCCGACATTTCATGGTTTGCTCCAAGCCATCATGGAACCCGCAAAACGTTCGTTCATTGGCGAGTGTCCTCAGAAGCTTGCCGAAATTGCCGAGAACAAGACGTATTTTATTGACTCAGTAGACGTACAAAAAAACCCTGCTGCTACGAACGTTGGAAAATGGCTCGATGGGAGTGCGCTGCCATTAAATCCGGATTTGATAGCGATCATCGGAAATAAGGGCAGCGGGAAAAGTGCGTTAGCCGATGTCATCGCTCTGCTCGGAAACTCACGGCAGAAAAATCATTTCTCGTTCCTAAAAAAGGACCGATTCCGAGGTAAGTCGGGGGAACCAGCGAAGCACTTTTCCGGTACGTTGACCTGGTGTGACGCAAGTACCGTACAGCGAAACCTCAACGATGATCCACCCGACGATAAAGTGGAACTCGTCCGATACATCCCGCAAGGTCATTTTGAAGAGTTGTGCAACGACCACGTTTCTGGGCGCACAAACGCCTTTGAGCGCGAGCTTAGAGCAGTAATATTTTCGCACGCCAGCGAAGCAATTCGTCTTGGCGCTCTAGACTTCGACCAGTTGATTGAACAACAAGAAAGCAGCTATCGCGATCAGTTGAGTGAGTTCCGGAAGGACTTGAAGAAACTAAACCAAGAGATCGCTGGCATGGAGGAACAGCTCCAGCCGGAGGTTAAGCGGTCTTTGCAAGAACTCCTGAATCTCAAGGCTAGACAAATAGACGAACACAACAAGATCAAGCCTGCGGTAATTGAAAAACCAGCCGCTGAACTAACCGAAGACCAGAAGGCCGTAGCAAATGCATTGGACGAAATCTCTGCGAAGATTAAAGCGATTGAAGACAAATCGGCGTTAAATGCCAATGTTGATTTGACGCTTGCAGGGAAGCTTAAAGCGATCCAAAACGTGCGTGAACGGATGCGTTTGCTAGAACGATCACATAAGCAGTTCCAAGACGACACTGCGAAAGACCTGGAAAACCTTGGCTTAAAGGTTATGGATTTGGTTACGTTCACAATGAACGACCAGCCTTTGGATCAGTTGGCGTCTGCTATACCTGTTGAACAGGCAAATCGAAAGACTACGGTAGCCAACGAGACCCTGGAGAAGTCGAAGCTCCAAGTTGAACAAGTCGCGCTCAATGCAAAACTAAATGCCCCACAGCAACACTACCAGCAGTATCTGAAAACAATGGAGGTTTGGGAAGCAAAGCTCGCTGAGTTGACAGGAACGACTGACGCTCCAGAAACCCAAAAAGGCCTGCAAGCAAGAATTTCTCAGCTTGAAAGCCTGCCGGATAGTCTCGATCAGCGACGGCATCAACGGTTAAGTCTGGCGGGTGAAATATTTGACATTCTGAACGCCCAGCGGAAAGCACGAGAAGAGCTTTTTGCGCCCGTACAAGACCTCATTCAAGGAAATAGTTTGATTCGTGATGAATACAAACTCCAGTTTCAGGCTACGTTGGGCGGTTCATCAGATTCTGTTGCTGGTTCCCTCTTTGCTCTCATCAAACAAAACTCTGGGGACTTTCGTGGAGAAGATGAAAGCTACGGTGCTGTGAGAAAGGTAGCCGAACAATACGACTTCAATAAGCGTGCGGATATTTTAGGGTTCATCACGACGCTGCACGAAAAGATCGTTAGCGCGGCCACTGGCGGTAGCAAAGGTGCAATTGGTATCGCGTCCATCTTAAGAAAAGACAAAGCGGTGAGTGATGTTTATGACCTGCTCTTTGGTTTGTCATTCTTGGAGCCGAGGTACTCGCTGTTGTTTCAGGATACGCAAATCGAGCAACTCTCTCCGGGGCAGCGAGGTGCATTGCTGTTGATCTTCTACCTTCTGGTGGATAAGGGCAGAAATCCAATCATTCTGGATCAACCTGAAGAAAACCTCGATAACGAAACTGTGGTGAGCTTGCTGGTGCCCGTACTGAGTGAAGCAAAAAAGAAACGACAGATCATCATGGTTACGCATAACCCAAATCTGGCAGTAGTTTGCGACGCTGAGCAGGTCATCTACTCAAGCTTTGATCGAAAAAACGCGTCAAAGATTACCTATCGCGCGGGCTCAATTGAAAACCCAATTACTAATTCTCACGTCGTCAATGTTCTGGAAGGGACAAAACCAGCATTCGACAATCGACGCGTTAAGTACCACTAGGCGATTATGGCAAGGCAAAAGCTAGAACTGACATGGATCGGCAAGGATGCGCGTCCGAAACTGGAGCCACGCATTTTGTTGGGCGATCCAGAGAAAAGCCACCACGCAAAGCACCGTGTCACCAGCGCCGACTTTTTCGACAACCAGCTTATTTTCGGTGACAACCTGCTGGCGTTGAAGGCCTTGGAGCAGGAATATACGCGCAAGGTGAAATGCGTCTTTATCGACCCGCCGTACAACACTGGCAGCGCATTCACGATTACGACAAAGTAGAACTATCCAGTGCAGAAATTTCATTCCGATACCGAGCGCGTGCTGGCCGGTGTTCTGGAGCGCGATGCACGGCGCTGGTTCCGTCCGGTGGCGGGGCAGTTCAATATCTACTACCGCTCCGGCGCCAATCAGCCCGAGTACGTGCCGGACTTCGTTGCCGCGACCGCCGACCACAACCTGTTGCTACTTGATGTAGAGCGTTTTGTTCCATTTTAAGGCAAATAACCACCCACTAAAGGAGGCTGTGATGGCCGCAACGAACTTCAAGACCGAAAACAACACGTTCCGCAAGCTCATTGGCAACGGACTGACGTACCGCATTCCGCGCTTTCAGCGTGACTACAGTTGGGCTGATGACGAGTGGGAAGACTTGTGGATGGACTTGATGGGGACACTACAGCCAAGTGGTGAACCGGCGCACTACATGGGGTATCTCGTTCTGCAATCGGCGGACGACAAAACCTTTGAAGTTATCGATGGGCAGCAACGCCTGACTACCCTCAGCATCATCGTGCTTGCGGTGTTGAAAAATCTGCGACGGCTGATTGACGCAGGCAACGACTCTGAGGCCAATGGGCGGCGAATGGAGCAAATTCGCCAGACCTATGTGGGTTACCTGGACCCGGTCACACTGATCGCCCGCCCCAAGCTAACGCTGAACCGCAACAACAACAGCTATTACCAGAACTTTATGGTTCCGATGGAGCACTTGCCGCAGCGCGGTTTTCGCGCGTCCGAGCATTTGCTGCGCAAGGCCTTCGAGTGGTTTGATCGCCGCGTGGGCGATTACCTCAAAAAAAGCACTGGCACCGAGGGTATGCGTCTGGCTCAATTCGTCGAGGACATGAGCGACCGCCTGTTTTTTACGGTCATCACGGTCACGGATGAGTTGAATGCCTACAAGGTATTCGAGACGTTGAATGCGCGCGGCGTGCGGCTGTCGGCGACCGACCTGCTGAAAAACTACTTGTTTTCGGTGCTTGACCGTAGCAGCGACAAAGATCACGAATTGCGAAATCTGGAGGAACGCTGGGAGGCCATGGTCGGGCGCCTGGGGGCGGAAAGCTTCCCTGACTTCCTGCGTGCCCACTGGAATAGCCGCCGTACTTTTGCGCGCCAGGCCGAGCTGTTCAAAACCGTCCGCAATCAGGTCAACTCGCGTGAACGGGTTTTTCAACTCCTGCGCGATATGGAAGAAGATCTCGACACCTACCTCGCTTTATCGTCGCCCGAAGCCTCCGACTGGCCACAGGAAACCAAAGGGTTTGCCAGCACTTTGCGAACCTTCAATGTTCGCCAGCCCTTGCCGCTGCTGTTGGCGGCCAAGCGGGTTTTCGATACGCCTGATTTCGCCGGCCTGATGCGGGCTTGCGTCGTTATTTCGATGCGCTTCAATGTGATTTGCAGCTACAGCACGGCTGAACAAGAAAGAACCTATAACGCCGTTGCGGAGCGCATCGCGAAGGGTGACGTGGCGAATCTAGGCGCGGCGCTGGCCGCAATGCAAAGCATCTACCCCACTGACACGGCTTTTCGCGCCGCCTTTGCCGAGAAAACCATCCGCACGACACAATCACGCAACAACCGCGTGGTGAGGTTCATTCTTTGCGCGCTGGAAAAACATCTGTCCGGGCAAGACTACAGTTTTACCAGCGACAGCTTCAACATAGAGCATGTCCTACCGCAGAATCCCCAGGCCGACTGGGAGGCCTTTACCGACGAAGAGGCCGATGCCTTGACCTATCGCCTGGGCAACATGACCTTGATGCAGGCAGGTACCAACAAAGATTTGGGTAATACCAGCTACGCCGTCAAGCGCCCCGTATTCGAAAAAAGCGGCTTTTCGATCAACCGCAAGCTGGCGGCAGATCATGCCGAATGGACTCCTGAGCGCGTCGCCGCGCACCAGAACTGGATGGCGGCACAAGCCACGGCGGTTTGGCGTATCGCGCAGATCGGTTAAGGCGGGCGGCAGAATTTCATGAGCAACAAACAAAAACTAGAACTGACATGGATCGGCAAGGATGTGCGGCCGAAACTGGGGCCGCGCATCTTGTTGGGCGATCGCGTCTGGTTCGACGACGGCACCCCGCTCGGCTCCGCCGACAACGTCGAATGCCGCATCGACGCCCTCGCGCAAAGCTGGGCGGTGCTGTCCGGTGCTGGCGACCCGGAGCGTTCCCGTAGCGCCATGCAATATCCCTGGACGAACACATGGTACGGCGCGATGTGGGCCTGATCCCGTTACTCAACCGGCCCTTCGGCCAGACCGGTCTCAACCCCGGCTACATCAAGGGCTATGTGCCGGGCGTGCGCGAAAACGGCGGCCAGTACACCCACGGCGCCATCTGGGCCGCCATGGCCTTCGCGGCCCTGGGCGACAGCCGCCTCGCCTGGGAACTGACAACCCTGATCAACCCGGCCAACCACGCGAAATCCAAAGAAGCCATCGCCACCTACAAGGTCGAACCCTACGTCATGGCCGCCGATGTCTACGCCGTGGCGCCCCACACCGGCCGGGGCGGCTGGAGCTGGTATACTGGCTCGGCCGGCTGGATGTACCGGCTGATCCTCGAATCCTTGCTCGGCCTACGGCTGGAAGTGGACCGGCTGCATATCGCCCCCTGTCTGCCCGAGCACTGGCTGGGATTCACGGTGCATTACCGCTTCCGCGAAACGGTCTACCACATCGGCGTTACCCAACCCGGCCCCGATAGCCCCGAGCCGCCCGGTCTGACGCTCGACGGCGTCAGGCAGGACGGCACGACGATCGCGCTGGTCGACGACCAGCGGGAACACAGGGTGACGGTGAGCGCGGCGGCGAGCAGCGCTTGATGCCCCATTCCAACATTCAATAACGCCCTCGCGGCGATCAAAGGAGACCACTTGGCCAAGCCAAATTACCAATTCGAAAAACGCCAGAGGGATCTGGCGAAGAAACAAAAGCAGGAAGAAAAACGCCGTCAGAAGCTCGCGGGCAAAGCCGCCGCCGAGGGCAGCGGCCAGGAGCTTGCGGAGGCGCCGTCCCAAGCAGCGCCAGCCGATTCAGATAGCGCGGCCGTGAACTCAGCGGACAACGGAACCAGCACCTCTCCATGAGGGGAGGCAGTTTGGTGGGTATTCGGAATCCGCTAGACAGATTGTGTCGGTAGGTCGGCAAGTTCCATTTGGCCTTCGGCATAGTAAATGGCGGGTGCCATAGGTTGACCCGCCGTTGACGCGAGGATCGCCGCTACGAAAAAGGGGACAGATTTATTTTACGCACTCTCTTGTATCCTTCGGGAACAATTAAATCCGTCCCCTTTCCCCGGTGAGCCCCCCTGCGAAGTCCGGAAATACCGGGGAGATATTTCCGGGCTGGATTAGTTGATCAAGGGCGTTTGGCGACTAGGGGCGGGAATTCGATCGAATCCTTTTTCGCCCGTTTGGCGGCCTTTTTTTCCTTCGGTGTATGTGCGGCCTGCTTTTTCGCTTCCCTGCTAGGTCGTTGGGGATGGGACATGGTGTTTACTCCAGTTCGTGTTGAGGGGATGCCCGTGGAGCCTGGAGAAGCGTAGCTGAAGGGCGTTTGCCCGGTGAACCACTCGGAGTGGAGCGTTGGATGCTGTGCCGGAAGTTGAGTATGGGCGCCAGCCGACGAAATAGATAGCTGTTCTCGGCCCTGGATAGGGCTGTGGAGCAGACAAAGAAAAGCCCCTTGGAAGGGGCTTTTCTTTGGTTTTGGTTGGTAGGCGCAATTGGACTCGAACCAACGACCCCCACCATGTCAAGGTGGTGCTCTAACCAACTGAGCTATGCGCCTAAAACGAAGCGGCGACTATACAGAAGCCATGGGGCGATTTCAAGGATTTTTCTCTCGGCGGACGGACAACACCACGTCGTCCAGCAGTTTGATGAAATTCCGCTTGGGTTTGAACCGGACACGGAGTTCCGCCAAGTAGTTGCTGAATTCCTCTGTCTCTTTCCGGGCCGTCATGAGTTTGCCGATACGCCGGATCAGGCCTATGGCCTGCGCATAAGCGGCATTGTTGGTCTCTTCGACGATGGGCGGAACGACGCGGCGGTAGAGTTTGAGGGCATCGTCCGGCCGGGATGGCTCAAGCCCGCCGGCCAGTTCGATCATCAGGGAGATATCGCAAACGCCTTGCTGAACCGCTGTCCATGCAGCATCCAGATCGGCTTCCCAGAGGGCGATCTCCACCCGCCGGGAGTAGTTGGGCGCGGAGGACTGGGGTTTCCAGCGGGTCGTCTCCGACGCCTCTCGCTGAATGGTTTCAGCAAGCAATTTCAGGGCGCGTTCCCGCTGCACGGGCCAGTCCCCAATCTGGCTGGCCACACCGTGCAGTTTTTTGTAAGTATCGAAGCCGGGATGTTCCTCAAATTGGACCCAAGTCAGCCGCAGGCCCTCATCAAAGCGTTTCCGCTTCAGATACGCCGCGACCAGAAAATCCCGCAAGCGGTTGTCGGGCCGGTCGGGAAAGGCCGTCAAGCCCCGCTCCGCCCACTCCAGGGCCTTGTCCATCTGTTTGGCTTCGGCCAGGGTTTCAGCGATGTCGAGATAGCGATGACTGGTTGAGAGATCGCGGGATTTGATCGCCACCAGCTCCTCGACATCCCCAGTTGCCTCGACCAGATTCTCCATAAGACGGGTGATGTTGGACCGGTGGTAATCGAACCCGCCGGCCCGGTCGCCGGGCTTGATCTTGCCCCACTCGGCTTCGGCCAGCTCCCGGTAACGGCGCAACCCCTCTTTCCCAAGGACCTCCTGGTAGCTGAGAGGGTCAAATTTCGGCAGTTTAAAAGGCAGTGTCGTCTCCAGCCGGAACAGGCGTTCCGCCAGAGCCTCCGGATCGGGCCGCGCCATCCGGCAGGCATCGAAATGCAGCTCGCCCATGCGATAGACCACGGCGCCAACCTCGCCATTGGAATCGTCAACCTCCTCCAGGGATTGCTCCACACGTTCGATGGCGTATTCGGTCAATTCGACCAGGGTGGCGGCGGAATCGGGCTTGAGGAGTTCAGCCAGGGAATCGGCGACCTGGCCAATCGCGGAGGCAAAGTCCGCCGCCTCCCGCCAATCCACAAAGCCCCCGGTGCGCGTTGCCTCGTCGATCGCATGCCGGAACGCCTCCACCCCATCGCCGCCCAGGCTGCGTTCGGCCTTGAGCGACAGCGATTTAAAGAGCCGATCATCCCGCTGGGACACATCCATCAATAGATCGACCAGGACATCCACCGGCTGCCCGGACAAATACTGCCGGATCTCCCGCCAAAGCTCCCTTCCCTTCCTGCCAGGCATCGCGCCGGAGGACTGGGCCAGCCATGCCAATCCGACCGCCACCGCGTGTTTGCAGAAATAGCCATCCCCCGCGCGCGGACAGGAACAATCAAAGCCCAGGTCGTCCTCAACCTCCCAGAGCTGAACCCGGTACGCTTCCGAACCAACCACCTTGGCAGTGATCTTGCCGCTGGACACCAGCAACCGCTCGACCGCGCCAGAAAAGAAACACTCCTCGCCCCGTTGAAACGCCTTGGTTCCGGCGAGATCCTTGAGAAGGTCGCGTGTAATCAAATTCTGCCAGGCCATATGGGTCATTTGAGATCCCCTCTCCTACCTCTGTTTCAATCCTCGCCCGGCCAATTGGCCGGGCGCTTCCGGTCGATTTGGGCCGGATCATTGCCGACATCGAAGGCAACGCCCTGTTGCTGGAGCGCGCCGGGCTGGTCAATGTCTGGGATTACCCCTTCGCCCTGTTCGCCCGCACCGCCGAGATCATCGGTGTGACCGCCACAGACCGATGATGCTGACCGCCAGCGTCAAGGGAATGAGGATCAGCGGCACCGGCCAAAACCGGGTAATGACCAGTGGCGGCGATAGCGCGGTCATGATCGACAGATAAAGCAGCAGACGAGGACGTTCCCCGGACATGGCAAAAGATCGGCAATCGGTACGCATAGACGTTATCTCCAAGGAAGGGGGCGATGTCGGCTTCAAAAAGACGCGCGGCGGGTTGGAGTCCATCAGCCGCCAACTGAAGCGGTCGAAGCAGCAAATGCTGGCCTTCTACGGCGTGTTTCAATCCTCGCCCGGCCACGGCGAGCCGGTCGGCATCCCTATCGGAGTTTCAATCCTCGCCCGGCCAATTGGCCGGGCGCTTCGAAGCCGAGATTGCACGGATCGAGGAAAGGGCTAGTTTCAATCCTCGCCCGGCCAATTGGCCGGGCGCTTCGCTCTGCCGCGTATAGCCAGCTTATGTAGTTCATGTTTCAATCCTCGCCCGGCCAATTGGCCGGGCGCTTCGCGACCGGAGGATCTCGGCCGAGGCCTTGGCGGAGTTTCAATCCTCGCCCGGCCAATTGGCCGGGCGCTTCCCCTCTGCTGCAATGCCTGGGCGGCGGCTTTGATGTTTCAATCCTCGCCCGGCCAATTGGCCGGGCGCTTCCCACCCGTGCCGCCTTCGCCCGTCTCATGGGCGTGTTTCAATCCTCGCCCGGCCAATTGGCCGGGCGCTTCTCCGCGCCGATACCCGCCAGTACGCGGGTTCGATCGTTTCAATCCTCGCCCGGCCAATTGGCCGGGCGCTTCCCGCATCGGCGTCGACGTGGCGGAGTACACGGTGGTTTCAATCCTCGCCCGGCCAATTGGCCGGGCGCTTCGCCGGGCCTGGGCATCGAGCAGCGGGTCTACGCCGTTTCAATCCTCGCCCGGCCAATTGGCCGGGCGCTTCTCAGAACGGCCCGCTGTAACTTCTGCGGGATTAATGTTTCAATCCTCGCCCGGCCAATTGGCCGGGCGCTTCTTTGCGAATGCCACATTGCAGGCGAATCGCCAGCAGTTTCAATCCTCGCCCGGCCAATTGGCCGGGCGCTTCGGGAATCCTGCAACCAGTGCAGCGGGAATCCTGCGTTTCAATCCTCGCCCGGCCAATTGGCCGGGCGCTTCCGCCAGGCGCATGTTCGCGCAGCCAGTCAGAAGCTGTTTCAATCCTCGCCCGGCCAATTGGCCGGGCGCTTCCTCCCAGTCATCCCAGATAAGTCGGTTAGGAACGGTTTCAATCCTCGCCCGGCCAATTGGCCGGGCGCTTCCAACCGAGCCGGTTGCAACCGGATCGAGGTCGTGTTTCAATCCTCGCCCGGCCAATTGGCCGGGCGCTTCTTCGTCGTTTCATTGAAGAACATGGTTTTGTTTTGTTTCAATCCTCGCCCGGCCAATTGGCCGGGCGCTTCTTCGTCGTTTCATTGAAGAACATGGTTTTGTTCTGTTTCAATCCTCGCCCGGCCAATTGGCCGGGCGCTTCCGCATGGAACAACGTTTCGGAGGTCGCGTATCTTGTTTCAATCCTCGCCCGGCCAATTGGCCGGGCGCTTCCTTAGATCGCCGTCCCGGCTGAGCTGTTGAAAATGTTTCAATCCTCGCCCGGCCAATTGGCCGGGCGCTTCTCAGTGGTTGCATCTCATCCGTCCAGGCGATGATGTTTCAATCCTCGCCCGGCCAATTGGCCGGGCGCTTCCCTCCCAATCATCCCAGATAAGTCGGTTAGGAACAGTTTCAATCCTCGCCCGGCCAATTGGCCGGGCGCTTCGGGTTTGTTACCTCCATAATAAAATTCATCAATAGTTTCAATCCTCGCCCGGCCAATTGGCCGGGCGCTTCGTGCTTATGTTGCGGGTTATGTTACGAAAAAAATGTTTCAATCCTCGCCCGGCCAATTGGCCGGGCGCTTCTGACGTTAATGTCTGTGCGTCCGAAAACTATGTAGTTTCAATCCTCGCCCGGCCAATTGGCCGGGCGCTTCACCAGTGGTGTACGCGGCAGACAACCGGATGCATGTTTCAATCCTCGCCCGGCCAATTGGCCGGGCGCTTCAATAACCGGTCTGGCTACTGGATTCGCGGATCTGGTTTCAATCCTCGCCCGGCCAATTGGCCGGGCGCTTCTGTTCGCGTGTAACCCCTTGCAAGACTTGAGAAATTCCGCTGGATTGCGCGTATCTCCCGAGACCGGCAGGGTGCCACAAGCGAACACCGAGGTAGCATACGACAAATCTCCGTTCATTCAACCAGTTAACGATCGCGCGCACCTGACGGGTTTTCCCCATCGCTCCCGGTTCGCGCTCAGAGGCTGTGAAAATATCCCCCGCCGTAGCGAGAGCGGCACTGGGTGTGGTGAGCAAGGCGCGAGGACCACAATATCTGGGAGTGTAGCGAGACTACATGACCCGATATTGTGGTCTTCGCAACGCAGCCCACCGCATCCAGGGACGTTCGCAGTAGGCGGGGGATATTTTCACAGCCTCTCATACCACCAGGGGCGCATCAAAATCGGTGGCCTTGAATTTTCCGTATTCCTTGATGTGTAAATCGACCGGTTCGGTGAGCCGGTAGAGACGCAGGTTGTCTTCCGATAACTCTATTTCATCCAGCAACCGGCGCTCCAGCTCCTCATATTGCATCTGATTCACCCGGCACTCGAAGACCGATTTCTGGACGCGCTGGCCGGTGCTTTCGCACACCTTGGCGACTCGCCGCAGGCGCTTGCGTCCGGCGGCGGTTTCGGTGGAGACGTCGTAGGTAACGATAATCAGCATGTCGGCGGCTTCATTCCTCGCCCATTGATTTACGGACGCAATGCTATTTGTATAAAAACGGCAGATACCCTTCCGCCATTTCGCCGCGTATGGCGCGCGCCATGAAGCGGGATTGCAGTTGGGGGAGCAGGCCAAGGGGCGTTTTGCTCTCCAACAGCGGGTGGGTGATCTCTTCCTGTTTACGTTCCTGGTAGGCGACTACCAGGGTCTTACGTGCATCATCTGCCAAATGCACGGCGCCGCCCTCGCGTTCGACAAAATCCTTGGCGGTGATTTGGCCCCGGTTGACCAGGGTGAGCGCGAGACGGTCCGCCAGGACAGCGCGGAACTCCTCCATCAAGTCGAGCGCCAGCGCGGCGCGCCCGGGGCGGACGGCGTGGAGAAAGCCAAGCTGCGGGTCGAGTCCGGCGGATTCCGCCGCGCTACGGCAATCGTTCATGAGCATGGCGTAGAGAAACGACAATAGGGCATTCATCCGGTCGCGCGGCGGACGGCGGGTGCGGCCGTCAAGCGTGAAGGCGCTGCGGGCATCCGGACGCACCAGGCACGTAAAGACAAGGAAATAGCGTTTCGCGGCATCGCCCTCCAGTCCGCGCAGGCTGTCGAGATCGGCGGCGGCGGGCAGATTTCTCACCGATTGGCCGAGGGCCTCGGCGGCCGTGCTCAGGGCCAGCCGGTCTGCGTCGCCTTCCGCTTCGCGCGCCCCGCGCAGCAGGATTTGGCGGGCGTTGCGCAGCTTGCCGGCCAGTAGGGCCTTGGCCGTTTCCAGGGCAAACCTCGGATCAAGGGCAACCCGATGTTGCGCCTGACGCAACAGGATGTTGCCGCTCACCGCCCCTTCCAGCCGCGCCTTGAACCGCCCGTTGCGGTCGAGCAATACCAGCGATTTGCCCTCATCGGCCAGGCGGTGCATCAGCGCGGGCGAGAGCATCACATCGCCAAAGCAGACCAGGCTGCCCAAGTGGTGCAGGGGTACCTGCAACCTCTTCTCGTGTTCAATATCAACGCGCAGGGTGTCATTTTCCAGGTGGGCATAGGCGCCTGGCGTCATGATGTAGAGGGTGTTCAAGAGTTGGCGCATGGTTCCTCCGGTTGGAACAGGGCCTCGTGCAACCTTTGGCGCTTGGCGGTGGCGGCAAGCGCCTCCGGTTGGCAAATCTCCTTGAGGGAACATTCGCGGCAACGGGCATCATTCACCGCCGGTGGCAGGCTGCCGGATTCCAGCATGGCGCGGATGGCGGTCAGGACCTCGTCCACCTTTTCACGCAACTCTTGCGTAATCGCCACCTCACGCCTGCGCCGCGAGCCGTGATGAAAAATGGCGCCCCCTGCCACAGTCCGCCCGGTCATCTCTTCCAGGCACAGTGCCTGGGCGGCAAGCTGGAGGTCATCGTTGGGCCATTTCTTGCGTGCGCCGTGCTTGTACTCCACCGGATAGGGCGTGCCGTCCGCCAGGAATTCCACCGCATCCGCCTTGCCCACCAGCCCGAGCCGGTCGCACCATAACGGCAAGGCCGTCTCCACCCGCCGGCCTTCCGCCGTTTCATGGCGCACGGCATCCACTCGCTTGTGTTCCACCCTGCCCCGCACGGTATGGAGATTGTCCTCGAAATCGCCTTCCACGAAGATCAACCCGCAACGCCTGGGGCAATAGGCGTACTGGTTGAGGGCGGAAATGGCGATGGGTTCGATGTCGGCCACCGGCGTTTCCTTATATGGCGATCATCTGTTCGACATGGGCCAGCAATACACTCACGTTCTCGACCTCGGCGGCACGGTCGATAGGCTCATCCAGCTCGGTAACCCCTTCTTCGTAGCGCGCTTGAACTGCGAAAATAGTGTACTGAACCAGCGGCCAAAATTTTTCCACCTCAGCACCCTGATTCTCCAACAGGGCAAGCAACCGCGTCAGCTCGTGCGTCATCGGATAAATGGCGTCGCGGGCACAGAGCCATGCCTTCAGCGCCTTTTCCACTGCCTGCTGGACATGAAAACCGAAAATCTCATCGGCAAACAACGGGTTCCCTTGCATTCCGACAAGCGCATTGAAATCCTTATGCGCCATCCGCAACATCGAGCGGGCATGTTCAAGGTCGGCCATGCAGCACCCTCCCCTCACTGTGCGCCCTTCCGGCCACATGGTTTGGCGAGCTTTTCCAGTGATCGAATTCATCCCGGCTGTACAGAAGAATATCCTTGGAAACCGCCAGCCCCCGCAGTGCCATGTACAAACGCGCCGCTTCCTTGCGGCGGCTGCGCTGGGGCGAGAACGGCTCGCTTTCCACCACCAGCAAGTCAACGTCCGAATCGGGCCGCGCATCGCCCCGCGCACGAGAACCGAAGAGGATGATGGCCTCCGGGGCGACTTCACGGACGATGGTTTCCACCATTTGGTGTAGCAGGGTTTCTTCGTTACTAGAATGGATCGTAGTCATTTCGTAACTCCTTATTATTCGTGCCTTTTATGCAAACGCACACCTTTCGGCAGGTTGTCATTCGTCCATTCGCAAGTCACATGATAATCGGCAAAGGACTCGGGAAAGCCCTTGGCCTTCGCTTCTTCCGTCAATGCGACCTCAATGCCTTCAAATAGCTTGTGTGCATGGGCGCAGCCCAAGCGGGCTTCGCGTTTGTTCTGTTCAGCGTTGTTTTCGTGCTGTGTGCCGACGTGCTCGAAGTCGTACAGCCCGCGCACCACCATCTCGCCACGCGCCGCTGATCGGTCATGCTCGAACATTTGCAGCAAAGCTTCGAACAGCAAGTTGAGGTCGGCTTGAGTAAACCCGGTGCGCTCTGCAAATGCAGGTGAAACATAGCCTTTCGCGGAATAGAGCGCATACGGAACGATATGCTTGCTACCCATGGTACGTTCCTTGGCCTTGTCGGCCTCCTTGGTCACTGCACAGCGGGTAATAGTGATTTCGAGCGGGGTAATCGGATGGAATGATTGGCCGAAAGTGAATTGGACGGGGCCGCGAACTTGACCCCACGCAGAGCCTTTCATAACGTCGTCGCCAGTAGAGAGCACTCCGCCGAAAGTGCGAACATCATAAAATTCCCGACAGAGCCATTTCATTGCTGCTTCAGCCTGTTTATCCTTGTCCTTTTGCTGCACCTTGGCCGCTTCGATTCCTTTTTTCTGCTCGGTTTCAATCACCGCCCCTTGCTTGATGAGGATGTTGAATCCATTGGCGTCGCTATCGGCACGACCATGTGGGAATTGTTCGACGAAATTTCTGACTTTACGCTTCAGGCACACGTCAGAAACCAGCCCGCGATTCGAGTTCGGGTCGAGCCGAGGCATATTGCCTGCATCAGGATCGCCATTCGGGTTGCCGTTGGTCACTTCAAACAACATCAGAAAATCGTGTCGGTTGGTCAGAATGTTATCGCTCATGTTTGTCTCCTATATTCGATTGGTTAATATTATTCGTTATCGGCAAGCTCTAACACGTCGTCAATTTCTTCAGGTTTCAGTTCGCCCGCTTTTTTCTTCCTTTGATATTCGTCAATGGCGGATCTACGCACCGCCATTTGCTGGTAGAACCCAAGTGCGAAACGACCTTGCTCCTGCAAGCTGAAAGTACGCGGAAATTGTGGCGGTAGGTTAGGCGCAGGCTGTGGAAAGAGAGCGGCTATATCTCCGATTCTTCGCTTAATCGCCTCTGCGGCTCGTTTGCCTGCATCACCATTTCGAGAGATTTTTCTCAGGTGGTGCTGATGAAGCCGCCAGAGGATACCGAACGCACTATTTGGTGCAGATGATGCCGAACCGTAATAACGCTCGACCACACCTGCGCCTTCGAGCTTGTAGCTGTGTGCTTGCATTTGAAGATCATCAAAGATCGCAAGCAATCGCCCACAGTTGTAGGCGGGATCAGGCGTTTCAAAAACTTTAGGTTCTATCATGGGATCACCTTCCTTTATGTTGCGATTCAAGAGCATTCTAAGCAGTGCCATACGTGACTGGCCGGGCGGTGGAATTGGCGTATTTGAGTCAGAGATTGCCCGCATGGCTTTGCCGGATATAGGCGTTTCTAAAATTCCAGCGCCAAATCGACAGAGGTCAGCGTTTAAGCGATTCAACACCGGCTTGAGTAGCATTAGTGACGGTGCAGTGCCTTCAAGCGTAGCGCGATAAAGCTGGCTGAGTGTTTCCGCCTGTAAGTCTTTGGCTTCGCGCACGGTGGTGCAAGCCAGACGGTACAGCGCCAATGGCGGCATTCCGCTGTCCGTATCACCACCATCAACTTTAGCTTTCGGCTTGCGGTTTGCTTGGGCAGTAGGGTTGCCATAAGTAACGATTTCAAGATCGCCGAACCATTGCCGCAGGTGCTCGCGTGCTGCTTCGAGCGTGGCTTGCATCCAGTGGCGCACAACGATTCGTCCAGCATTGCCGGAAAGAGTAACGCTGTAAAACTGATCGTGCTTAGCCTGCTCTCGATCAATGCCTGACCAAGGTGCTTTCAGAAAAGCAGCCACGCTGGCCGGGTCAGGACGGTTAAGCATGCGAGCAAAAAAACTTGATGCCTCTTTGGCTTCTCGTGCCCAGAAACAGATGCTAGTTTGCCCAATGCGGAGGTGGTGATCCTCTTCTGTAAGTAACTTTCTTAGTGCTACACAGTAAGCTGTCGCAGCTTCTGTGGAAATAGGCGCGTTGAAGCAGTGTGTTAATCCGAAAGACGAAAAACTGGGGGAAGATTTTTCGAACGAAACCATCTTTGCGCCACTTCCTTGTGTATTTGGAACACCCTGAATCTTTGGATTATGCGTTCTTGCAATCTGAGCAAATTCTCCTGTCACCAAACAAATACCTGATACAACTTCAGCCTTGCTGTTTTTGTCGTCATCATCTACTTCTGAAGATTCAGAAAACTTACCTTTCCAATAATCGCAAACCTTTGTATTTTCCAAGAGCAAATCATCATTAACCTTGAAGGTAAATTCGTCATTCCCGAGCTTCCTGCGTTCGCCTTGCGAAGAAATAACGAACCAGTTTTCGTCTTCTTGTACAAGAAAGCTCGGCGGGCTATTCGTGAGGTTTTTGTGAAAATTTAACAGTGCAGTTAAAGCGACTTCCTCTGTTGCATTGTGGCATTCCAGAATTTGATCCCAAAAATGTTTATGCTTGGCATCAAGCTTGACTTGGTCTTTCGGTTTTTTAAGGTTCGGGCTTAGGCCAAACATTCCGTCAATGCCCTCAGCCAAAAAGTCAGCGATCATTCCTGAGTTCGTATCGCCAATTATTCTTGGGCACCGCAAAGGCTTTCCTTGATTCTTCTTGCCTGTTGTTTCTATTGGCCCTTGCCCTCGCAGAGATCCATCAGAATTAAGCTGGATGATCCAGCGGACGGGTTTCTCTTCAAAGGCTAAATCGTTCAGCAGATTGCGCGAATACGCAAAATCATAAAGCAGCTTCAATAGCATCGCTATGCTCCCGTAACTTGGTTACGCGCCAAGCGGATGCGCTGCGGATGGCAATCGAGTTTCGCATCCTTGATATTCGCTTGGAAAAAAACCGCTTCGGGCTTGACCAATAAGCCCTCCCACCTCGGAACGGCTTTTTTCTTTGGCTGAGATTCTTGTTCATCTTTGGTAAGCCAACGGAAACCCTGTGTTCGCTGTTCGTGATCGAATACGTCATACAGCATTAGCCCCAGGTCTTCTTCGGGCCAGAGGCTTTTACAGTTTTTTCCGAGTTCGGTTGAACGTCGTTCCAGTGCTGCGGGCACATCGTCCTCCAAGTCAAAGTCAGCAACGAATTCGCGGACACCTAAATACGGGCGGTGGTAGCACTTGCCACTTTTTGCCCGTCGCTCAATTTCTGTCCGGTATGTATTGATCGGGTGGCCTCTTCTTTTACCTATGTCACTCAAATGCACTTCGGCGGTAATGAGATATTCGACACCTGCCAGCGCGAGCATGTTGCGTTGTGTGCCGTCCGCTGCGCCACCGCCTGCCCGAATAGGAGAGACCTTCTCCGGCGATTTCATCCAGGTTTTTGCGTTGTCGATACTGATAACACTGATGACTTCATTTCGTCGAAATGAAAACCAGCTCCCACGCCGTATGACGTGTATCGAGTCAATCAGGTAATAGATTTCCGGTTCCCAGAAAATAGCTTCAAGAACACCGCGAGCGGCGGAAGGCGTCATGACGGGATAGCTCACGCGCTCGACCTTCATTTCTGGGCGCGTGAAGCAAGCGTAATCGCCCCAAACGCGGATGGTGATAGAGTTGTCGCTCATGCAAAAAAGTCCTCCGTCGGGCGTTTGTCGATAACAATGCCAAGGTTGGGATGATACCAACCTTCGGCTAGCACATGGATTTCGAGATTGGGTAGTAGCTGCGAGATAGCTTTGTGCATAACAAGCTTTTGAAAATCGCGCGAATGCAGATTGACCATGTAGCGTTGCAGTTTTCTCAAGTCGTCGCGGCTGAAACGCGGCTGGCCTTTGACGACGGGGCGCGTGCGAATTTCTTCGATGATGCTACAACCTTTGCCGTAAGGAACGATGACTGCCTGAGTGTCGTTGTCTATGACTTTTGCCAGTTCGGCAACTTTGCGAAAGTGCAGCTTCTCCCGCTCGCATTGAATGTTTTTTTGATCGGTCGGCACGAGTTGATGAAGTCCATCAAAATACCGTCCAAACAGCTCGTGGTCGGTTGCCAGTGTGTCGGCCTCGACCTGTGCAAGCAGTGTAGCTGTAATGTCTGAGGCAGTGCGATACTCGCCTGGGGGCAGCTTGTTGTCTTCAGGACGAAAAACGATGACCTCACCGAATGCGGGGTTGCCCGCCTCATCGCACAAGCGATTCTCGCGGTTACAACGCCCGGCAGCTTGGACAATGGAATCAAGAGGGCCGAGAGCGCGCCAGACAATAGGAAAATCCACATCCACGCCCGCTTCGATCAGTTGAGTTGAGACAAGGCGGCAGGGCTGATTATTGCGCAAACGATAACGAATGGTACCGGGCTCAGGTTCACGATCATCGCCAAGCACAGCAAAGCGGTGCTCGGCGCACATAGCCGAAGATAGATGAAACACCGCGTCTCTTTCTTTCAGGGGAAAACTACGGCGTAGCTTCTCCCATAAATCATAAGCGTGACTGCGAATATTTACGATGCACAAAGCTTGTTCACGCTGGGACATTTGTTTGGCTAACGCATCCCATCCGGTAGTTTCATCAGGCTTTGGCGGCTGAATAGAAACCCGTCGCAGGCTGTGAAAATTAGCCTCGGTGCTGCCCTGAGTTATTTCCTGAATTTCTCCTTGCCTGAAACCCTCGCTGAGCGATGAAGGGCGATATTGGAATGCAGGTTGGGTTGCCGTCGAAAAAACGAAACTAACGCCATACTGATCGCGCAGTTCACGAAACACGTTGAGCAGCGGATTGAGCAAGTGCGATGGCAAGGTTTGCACCTCATCGAAAATAACCACCGAATGCGCGATGTTGTGGAGCTTGCGGCAGCGTGAGGTTCGGTTTGCGAACAGCGATTCAATGAACTGCACCGAGGTCGTAACGATGATCGGTGCATCCCAATTTTCTGCCGCATATTCGTTTGGATGTTTTTCAAAGGGGGCGCGTGACCGAGATTCTCCCTTGTCTTCCGGTACATTCACGGCGGAATGGTGTTCGATGACTATGCCCTGATTCTCGGGGTCGAGGATGCGCCGGTATTGCGTGGCGTTCTGTTCGATAATCGAAAGATAGGGAATGACGACGATGATCCGCCGCAGTTGATTTTGAGGTTGAGCGGCATGGGACAAGGCAAACGCCATTCCCGCAAGCGTCTTTCCTCCGCCGGTTGGAACGGTCAGCGAGAAGAATCCCGGAGATTCTTTTGCTTTTTCGAGACATTGCTGAAAAGTACGGTTGCGAATGGCGTTGAGTTCGCCTTCACGCGACTTGCTTTCTTTGTCCGCGATCAACCGCTGGAGCAACTCGGCGGCATGAAGTTCGAGTGACCGCCTGGGCATGCTCTTGTAATGCGCTTCCGTATCGAGAAAGTCCGCATCGACCAGCACTGAGAACAACATCCGAATGTAAAATTCAGCGCTGTACTCATTATTCTCTGCGAAGGGCGGTTCGCCAATTTTATCGGGAACCCTCTCTAATTCCTGCTCAAACCGTTCAATGAGAAAAGGGACACGTTCCTCCGTCCGGTACGTCGCCCCTTCCACCAATGTTTGCAATTCGTGAACATCATGTAGTCCTGCATGATGTCCGGCGACGGCGAAAGCCGGCCCAAGCCACCCTCGCCGATAAGCGAGTGCCGCACCATACACGGCATGATGGGTTTCGGTGCCGCCATCCCGCTCGGCTCGCAGATATTGCTGAAATTCATCGCGATACTTGCCGAGATCGTGCAACAGTCCCGCCCAATGGGCAGCTTCGATCAAAGCAGGGCTGCATTTTTCGGCAAACTTGGCCGCCAGTTTCGCCACGCCCGAAACATGCTGAGCCAGGGGATGCCAGTCCCCATTGGCATTAGCGCCGTGTGCATAGATCATTAACTGCTCCCATCAATCCCATCGGGCATCGAATATATGTAAACAGACCTTGCCGCCGCAGCCAAAAGTCCTTGCCGGGCTTCGCCCAGTCATAACCCCAGGCTTGCTGATTATGCTCCTCCCAGAGGCTCCGAATGCGAGCCTGTCGCGAATTGCATCCGGCAAATATTCTCCTGCCGCCACAGTCCATTCCCTACCCCACCCTTCGGGCGATATGCGAGAATGCGGGGCTATTCCAACACCCCGGCACGACAAGCAATGGCCCAATACATCTACACCATGAATCGCGTCGGCAAGGTGGTTCCGCCCAAGCGGGTCATCTTGCGCGACATCTCCCTCTCCTTCTTTCCCGGCGCCAAGATCGGCGTGCTCGGCATCAACGGTTCGGGCAAGTCCTCGCTGCTGCGCATCATGGCCGGGCTGGACAAGGACATCGAGGGCGAGGCCCGGCCGCAGCCCGGCACCAAGGTCGGTTACCTGCCCCAGGAACCGCAGCTCGATCCCACCAAGGACGTGCGCGGCAACGTGGAGGAGGCGGTCGCCGATGTGAAGAATGCCCTGGTCGAGCTGGATAAGGTCTATGCCGCCTATGCGGAGCCCGACGCCGATTTCGACGCCCTGGCCAAGAAACAGGCGGAGCTGGAGAACCTGATCCAGGCCAAGGACGGCCACAACATCGACCGCCAGCTTGAAGTCGCCGCCGACGCCCTGCGCCTGCCACCCTGGGATGCCGATGTGACCAAGCTCTCCGGCGGTGAGCGCCGCCGCGTGGCGCTGTGCCGCCTGCTGTTGGACAAGCCGGACATGCTGCTGTTGGACGAACCCACCAACCATCTGGACGCCGAATCGGTCGCCTGGCTGGAGCAGTTCCTGCACGACTATCCCGGCACCGTGGTGGCGGTAACCCACGACCGCTATTTCCTGGACAACGTCGCCGGCTGGATTCTGGAACTGGACCGCGGCCACGGCATCCCCTGGGAGGGCAATTACTCTTCTTGGCTGGAGCAGAAGGAGGCGCGTCTGGAGCAGGAGCAGAAGCAGGAAGTGGCCCGCATCAAAAGCATGAAGCACGAACTGGAGTGGGTCCGCTCCAACCCCAAGGGCCGTCACGCCAAGAGCAAGGCCCGTCTGGCCCGCTTCGACGAGTTGCAGAGCCAGGAATTCCAGAAGCGCAACGAGACCAACGAGATCTACATCCCGCCGGGCGAACGCCTGGGTGATCTGGTCATCGAGGCCAATGGACTGCGCAAGGCCTTCGGCGACAACCTGCTTTACGGCGACCTGAGCTTCAATCTGCCCAAGGGCGGTATCGTCGGCATCATCGGCCCCAACGGCGCGGGCAAGACCACCCTGTTCCGCATGATCACCGGCCAGGAGAGGCCCGACGCCGGCGAGATGCGCATCGGCGACACGGTGCAGGTCGCCTACGTGGACCAGTCGCGCGATGCCCTGGACAACAAGAAGACCGCCTGGGAAGAGGTCTCCGGCGGCCACGACATCCTCACCATCGGCAAGTACGAGCTGAATTCCCGCGCCTGGCTCTCCCGCTTCAACTTCAAGGGGGCCGATCAGCAGAAGCGGGTCGGCGACCTCTCCGGCGGCGAGCGCAACCGCCTGCACCTGGCCAAGGTGCTGCAAAGCGGCGGCAACCTGCTGCTGCTCGACGAACCGACCAACGACCTGGACGTGGAGACCCTGCGCGCCCTGGAAGAGGCCCTGCTCGCCTTCCCCGGCTGCACGGTCGTCATCAGCCATGACCGCTGGTTCCTCGACCGCATCGCCACCCACATCCTCGCCTTCGAGGGCGACTCCAACGTGGTCTGGTTCGAGGGCAACTTCCAGGACTACGAGGAAGACAAGAAACGGCGCCTGGGCGAAGAGGCCGTCCAGCCCCATCGCATCAAGTACAAGAGAATCGACGCCTGATCGGAAAATAGCGCCGAAATGAAAATGGACAGGATTTTCCAGGATTTACAAGTTTAATCGGGAACAATCCTGTCCAGAAAAGGACTTTCCCAGAACCCGTTCTCGATTTTCACAGCAACTTTCGCGGGTATCGATATGCCTGGAAACAGCAGATGCTTCACGGGACGGATCGGGACAGGATGCCGAGACCTATTGTTGGCTCTCGCATTGGTTTCCTGTACATCGCAGGCCTTTGCCTCGTTTATGGATCGGACAGGCAACGGGGCCTTGTTTCAGTTGCAACCCTTCAAGAAAGAGACGACGGTAAACTATGAAGGAACGTCGTTTACCAGCGCCTCGCTGGTGAATCTGAACGCCAACATCAACGCCTGGTATATCCTCGGCCTCACGCATAACAGCAGGGTCAAGGCGGTCTATAACATCCTCCCCGCCTCCGATACCTTGAAGCTCGGCCTGGACCCCGTCCAGCCGGAACTGCTGATTACCGATGCCGGCAATCAGGTCCATCGTTGCGACATCGAGAGCGGGATCGATCGGGCATACGCGAAACGGACCCAGCCAAGGCTGAGCTACCTGCCCGTCTGCGATAACCGGCTTTTCATCGTCATCGAACAAGAGGGCAATCAGGCCTTCGTGGAGAAGGGCGCCGAGGTCGTTCGCTGGCTTGCCGGCGATTCGGGCGAGGATATCGTCAATGGCGTGAAGGATGGCTTCTTCCAGGATAAATATCTGGTGCAAGAAGAGACGGAGGAGTCGCAGGAACCCCAGAATGTCCCGGAGAACAAGGGGCCGCTCCCCCGTGCCTCCATTCAGGCGAGATACAAAAACACCTCGATACCCGCGCGGCTGCTGGGTTTGAAGACGGCCAAGCCGGAGAGGAGCCTCCTCGTTGGGCATTGGTATCCCCTGCGCAACTACCCGGATATTCTCGCCAGCATGATCGAGCCGGGGATGCTGGACCGGGGGATACTCGATTCCCATCCCGACCGGGTAAACCCTTTGGATGGCGTGGAAAATGGGGCTGTCGTCTATCTGATGTCCCTCAACCTGGACAAATACACCCTGGGCTGGGGACAGGGAACCGATCTGCCGGGGGTGGGCTGGTCGGAGAGGGCCGTGAACATCCGGAAAGACAATCCCTTCGGCCCCGACGGCTTCAATACGATGAAGCCACTGATACCCCTGGGGCATACCCCACCCTTTCTCTGGTCCAAGGTGATCGGCACCTTTTCCGGCGGATTCCAGAAACGTCACAGCGCCTTCCGGTACGGCGAGCTTTCTAAGACGGAAAAGGGACACCACTATGGTTTCATGGAGAACGGCGTCCTCTTCGTAACGCCCTCCGAGGGACTTGCAACCCTCATCATCTACAAGGACGGCTCCATCGACTTCAAGACATGGACGGACCAGGACAAGGACAACCTGCCGTTCATGAAACACATTCGCCAGAATGGTCTGCCCCTCATCGAAAGGAACGAGAACGGCGATGGCGTACCCGGCAAATATGTAAAGCACTGGAGCGCGGGCAATTGGTCCGGCTCGGCAAAAAAGGAGTTGAGAACACCCAGGGGCGCCGCCTGCATCGTTGAAATGAAACAGGAAAAGCATTTCATCTATGCCTACTTCTCCGGCGCCACGCCCAGTGCCATGGCCAGGGTCTTTCAGGCCTACGGCTGCAACTACGCCTTCCAACTGGACATGAACAGCCCCGGCCAGGCCTATGCAAGCCTCTCCCGTGCCCAGGACAACAGTACCTCTTTCGAAATCGAACACCTGATGACCGGGATGTTCACAGGCGACACCAAGGGAACCCCAAGATATCTGATCAAGCCGGATTACAAGGACTTTTTCTATATTCTGAGAAGGGAATGATCCTAATTTCCTCATTTAACCGCAAAGAACGCGAAGGAACGCGAAGGAATTCATTGGCTTGTCTAGGTTCAACCCCTGACCAGAAAGGTGGGGGCACGGACAAAAAACCGTCAGGAGCGGATTTTCGCGCCAGCCCCGGAGGGGTGAGGCGCAGGGATGCGCCGAACAAAAAACCGCCGGGAGCGGATTTTCGCGCCAGCCCCGGAGGGGTGAGGCGCAGGGATGCGCCGAACAAATGCATCGGATGGGTTTCCATAGCGTTCTTTGCGTCCTTTGCGGTTGAAAAGAGGTTTTTAGGATGATTCCTCCTGACGTCCTGTTGTCAATCAAGGAGATAAACATGGGTAGCAAGTTACTGGTTGCGCTGGCTTTATGCCTCTCCGCCCCCTTCGCCCTGGGCGCGGAGCCGGAGGAATTCGCGGACAAGGTGATTCGCGAGCATGGCTTGGCGCCTGCCCAGGCCGGCCGGTTGCGGAATATTCTGACCAAATCCTTCGGCATCACCCGCAATATCGGCACCGAGGATGAAGACGCCTTTCGTGGCCCAAACAACTCCTATCATCCGGTGACCCGTGCCAAATGCAGGAAGGATGTCCTCGACGCCGGGAAGATCGCTCCATCAAAAGAGTATGAAGAAGTCTGTCAGGCCAAATGGATGGCGCCCATTCCGGATGGGAATGGCAAGCCGAGGGTTTGCGTCGATCAGTTCGAGTTCCCGGACATCCCTTGCGAATATCCCCTGGTCTGGGTTCCGTCACAGAAGGCCCAGATGATCTGCCGGAGCATGGGAAAACGGTTGTGCAATTCCCACGAGTGGGAGGGGGCCTGCGCCGGCAGGATCGATCCCGTTTCTACCTATCGATTCGATATCGCCAATCCGGAGGCGCGGAGGAATGCCATCAACGCCAGCCGCGAGAAGCGGTGGGCCTTCCAGTCCCAGGCCGATCTGGCGAACAGGACGGACCCCAGTGTGCTCTGCGGGGTCTATAGCGGGAAGGACCCCGATGTCCTGCCGGAGGCCGCCGATAATATTTCGACCGCCCCTATCGCGGGCCTCTCCAAGGGCTGCGCCCCGGACAAGTCCGCCTACAAGACCTGCGGCACCAACACCTGGCCGGCGGGATACAAATACCGCTGCAAGAGCGCCCAGGATGTCTACGATTTGCATGGCAACCTGGCCGAAGTCGTCAACCTGCCCACCCACGAGGGGAACATCGCCCAAGGCGATGTCACGGGATTCACGGAGCGGAAAGGTTCCTTTTTCGTGGATCGTTCGACCATCAAGAGCGGTAAGGGAGCGCCTAAATATCCCGACGACTGCCGGGTGCGTCAGCCATACGAGCACATGAAGGAGATCAGGCTGGATACCGGCCACTCGTTTTATCAGGAAGGCTTCCGCTGCTGTAAGGACATCCCCTGATGCTCGCCCCATGCCGTAACTCTTGGGCCTTCCTTCTGACGCTTGCGCTCCTGCTTCCGCTTGCCGCCTTGGCCGAGGAAGCACCACCGCCGGCCCCGGAAACCGCAGGTCCCTGCAATGCCCCGGACCCCGGTTACGGTGTCTATGAACCTTGGGTCCCCAATCCGGCCCTGGGCCAGATCCTCATGCCCCGCAAGGGTGGACTGACGGCCAAGGACGAATTCGATCTGATCATCCATTTCCACGGCAGCAAGGCCGTCCGCAAGGAGCTGGTGAAAAAGGCCCGTGGCGTATTCGTCGCGGGCATCGATCTGGGAGCCGGCTCGGCCGCCTATCAGAACGCCTTTGCGCAGCCCGAGGCCTTCGTGCAACTGCTCGACAGCATCGAGAAGGCCGTCATCGAACACACCGGAAACCCGAGGGCGCATATCCGTCACCTTGCTCTGACCGGGTGGAGCGCAGGCTACGGTGCCATCCGGGCCATCCTGCGGCAAAAGGCGAGCGCATGGGTCGATGGCGTGGCCTTGATCGATGGGCTGCATGCCGATTACGACACCACCGATGCCTCGGGTTTGCAGGCCGGTCAGCTCGGACCCTTCCTCCGCTTTGCCAAGCGCGCCGCGAAGAAGAAAGGGTTCATGTTCATCAGCCATTCGCGGATCGTCCCGCCAGGCTATGCCTCCACCACGGAAACCACCCACTACATCGTCGACAGGATCGGCGGCAGGATCACCGCCTCCGTCGCCCAGGACAGCGCCTATTTGTCCCGCTACGAGCAGGCCCAGACCGGCAACTTCCTGATGCGGGGCTATCTGGGTGAAGAGAAGGCCGATCATTGCGCCGAGCTTGGCGTCATGACCGATGTGGTGGCGACGCTGGAGAAACGGTGGAATACCCCGGTTGCGAAAGACGGCAAGCAAGGACCGCTGTGATCCCAAGTCGGCCCTAACTATCGTCCACTTCCACATGCTGTCCCTGCTCGACCCCAACGACCCCAGCCGATTCCCCGACCCAGAGGAAGCCGAACTTTACCCCAACGGCCTGCTGGCCGTGGGAGGCGACCTGCGGCCCGAGCGGCTGTTGAGCGCCTACCGCCGGGGAATCTTCCCCTGGTACAGCGCCGGTCAACCGATCCTCTGGTGGAGCCCCGACCCGCGCGCG
>MGZB01000046.1 GCA_001801995.1 Gammaproteobacteria bacterium RIFOXYD12_FULL_61_37
ATGTCAATCGGCTTCACTTTTCGCGTGGGCTGAGACCTTGGTAACCATAAATAGTATTAATTTGTAAAGGCTATGAGAGGGTGTAGCGGGTAAAGGCAATGGCATCGTCCGGCGGTCCCTGGTGGCCCGGCGGGATCATCGAGAACATCACCACCCCCGTGAAGGCGCAGCCGCTAAGCGCCAGCAGACCCAATCCATGCACGAAACTGGATAGACCGATGCGCTTCCCCGATGGCGGCAGCTTTCCACGCAACAGGCCAAGCGCCTCTTCGAATATCACATCCCTCCCGGCGCGGCCCCAGGGAAAAAGGATGGGAAGATCATATTCCGCATAGCTGTGCAGCCAGAACACCAGCGTCGCTAGCGCAGCAATAACTCCCACCCACTGGTGATAGGGAAACAGGTACTGCGTTCCAGGGTCCGACATGGCTAGACTGGTGAGTTGCTGAAAGGCGACTGTCACTGCAATGATCCAATGCAGCACCCGTACCTTGAAATCCCATTGTTGCACGATCATCGGACGCCTCCCATTCGGGCCTTTCTCATCAATGTTTGCACTGATGTTCATCCATTCGCAGCAGGAAGGGATGGAGGTGGGGGAGGCCGTAGTCATGGTCATGGGGATCGGGGGGAGGCAGATCGATCCCAGCGATGACAGCTTTCGCGGCCCTGATGGGGTCCTTTTCACTGGTGGCGATGACCTTCACCCCGTGCGCAGCCAAGCGATTGACGAAACCCTGGCCGCAACTTGCCGTAATGACAACATCGAAGCCGAAGAGGCTGTGGTCGTCGCCCCGGAATTCGTGCAGCGTCATCTCTTTGGGGATACTGATACGCTCCACTTCCACCGGCTCACCATCCTCGCCGGGCACGTAGAGGATAAACCGCCGCGCCTTGCCCGCGTGGCCGGTAATCTCGCGGAAGTTTTGGCTGGTCACTGCTATTTTCATGACTTGCCGTACCTCAAAATTAAAACGTTACGATTCATCATCGTCTCCTGATGGCGGCAAAGTAAAATAATCCGAGTGGAATCGTAAGTCTTTTAGGCCCGGACGACATTGAATTTCCGCAATTCAGGGTATTCGCCCCGACAAACCTGGGGACGCGAGCCGTCTCAAACAATGGGCACCCTGCCGGGCTGAAACCCCGCCTACCATTGAAACGCCTGGGGTTTTGAACTTGCAGCAATGCCGGTTAGCGTCCTCAATGGCCGCATCGGTTAACGTCAGTTCTTGATGCAGATCAACGTTCACTGCACAATAGATCGAACACATTGAAGACGCCCCCGCATGAATCGAGTCATCTCCATCGAAAGCATCAAGGTCGCTTGCAAGAATTGCAGCCTGGGGTCCCTCTGCCTGCCCATGGGGTTGACCCCGCCTGATGTGGAGAAGCTCGAAAAGATCATCAAGCGTAACCGCCCCCTCCATCGCAACGATCACCTGTTCCGCGAGAATGACTCATTCTCCAGTCTCTTCGTGGTCAAGACCGGGACCATAAAGACCTACCTGCCGCGCGAGGACGGCGGCGAACAGGTGCTCGGCTTCCACCTTCCCGGCGAAATCATCGGCCTGGACGCCATCCAGGACGAGCGCCACACCTGTTCCGCCAAGGTGCTTGAAACCTCCGCCGTCTGCGAGCTGCCCTTCGGCCAGTTGGAAGAGCTGGCCCAAGTCATTCCCAGTCTTCAGCACCAGATGTTCAAGCTGTTGAGCAAGGAGATTGCCGAGGAAGGCAAGATGCTGACCCTCCTGGGCAAGAAGAACGCGGAGGAACGCCTCGCTTCCTTTCTTGCCAGCCTCTCCTGCCGCTTCAAGCGGCGCGGTTTCTCTGCCACCGATTTCTACCTCAGCATGTCGCGCAACGAAATCGGCAACTATCTGGGGCTGGCGGTCGAAACCGTCAGCCGCCTCTTCACCCGCTTTCAGGAGGAGGGGGTGGTCCGCGTTGACCGCAAGCACATCGAGCTGCTGGATCAGGATCGATTAGAGGCCGTGGCCAAAGGAAGCCTTTGCGCACGCACCAGCGAATCGAACAGCGCCTGAGAAGCCGGTCCGATGGCGGAATCCCCGCCACTCCAGCCCAAGCCGAGCTTATGGCTGCATCAGCGCATTCCGGCACCTGCCACCCCCATTTTGCTTATAAAATGTCCGAGATTGACTCAGGTCATTGTGTGAGATGACGCAAATTCACATAGTGGCTTGCGCCAAATTAGCGGCTTTGCCGCTCAATAAGGGTTCAGCCGGGGGGGAGCACCTTGCGGCTGTGATGTAATTGTCGTTCACAAGCGGAGACTCAGATGGACTCACAGACCACATATAACTATACGGTCGTGCGCCAGTTTGCCGTCATGTCGGTAATCTGGGGTATCGTGGGCATGCTGGTCGGCGTAATTATCGCCACCCAGCTCGCCTTTCCTGAACTCATCAACGGGATTCCCTGGTTGACCTATGGTCGCCTGCGACCCCTCCACACCAACGCGGTTATCTTCGCCTTCGGCGGTTGCGCGTTGTTCGCCACTTCCTACTATATCGTTCAACGCACCTGCCAAACCCGCCTGTTCGGTGGCCCTTTGGCTGCCATCACCTTCTGGGGCTGGCAGTTGATCATCCTCCTGGCCGCCATCAGCCTGCCCATGGGCTGGACCTCCGGCAAGGAATACGCCGAACTGGAATGGCCTATCGATTTGTTGATCACCGTGGTCTGGGTCACCTATGCCGTCGTCTTCTTCGGCACCCTGTTCACCCGTAAGGTTTCGCACCTCTATGTGGCCAACTGGTTCTTTGCCGCCTACATCATAGTCATCGCAGTCCTGCACCTGGGCAACAGTGCCTTCTTCCCGGTCACCCTGACCAAGAGCTACAGCTTCTACCCCGGCGCTATCGACGCTATGGTGCAGTGGTGGTACGGACACAATGCCGTGGGCTTCATGCTGACCACCGCCTTCCTTGGCATGATGTACTACTTCGTACCCAAGCAGGCCGGCCGGCCGGTCTACTCCTACCGCCTCTCCGTCGTGCATTTTTGGGCGTTGATCTCCACTTATATGTGGGCCGGTCCTCACCATCTGCACTACACCGCGCTGCCCGACTGGGCCCAGTCCGCCGGCATGGTCTTCTCCCTGGTTCTGCTGGCACCTTCCTGGGGCGGCATGATCAACGGCATCATGACCCTTTCCGGCGCCTGGCATAAGCTGCGTGATGACCCGATCCTGAAGTTCCTCATCGTCTCCCTCTCCTTCTACGGTATGTCCACCTTCGAAGGGCCGATGATGTCCATCAAGACCGTCAACGCCATGTCCCACTACACCGACTGGACCATCGGCCACGTGCATTCCGGCGCTCTGGGCTGGGTTGCCATGGTTTCCATCGGTTCCCTGTACGCCTTGATCCCCAAGCTCTTCGGCAAGAAAGAGATGTACAGCAAGAGCCTGATCGAAACCCACTTCTGGATCGCCACCATTGGCGTCGTGCTGTACGCAGCCGCACTCTGGATCTCCGGCGTCCTGCAAGGCTTGATGTGGCGCGCGGTCAACGCCGACGGCACCCTGACCTACTCCTTCATCGAGTCGGTTGAGCGCAGTTATCCCTTCTACTACGTCCGTCTGGTTGGTGGACTGCTGTTCCTGGCTGGTATGGTGATCATGCTCTTCAACGTCCTGAAGACCGTGGGCCAAGGCAATACTGCCGAGGCTGATGACGCCATTCCCCAGGCCGCTGGTCACTAATAACGGGAGGTATTCAAATGTCACATGAAGCCATAGAGAAAAATGTCAGCCTTCTGATCATCCTGGTCATCCTGGTGATCAGCGTTGGTGGCCTGGTTGAAATCGTACCGTTGTTCTTCCTCTCCGAAACCACCGCCCCGGCGGAAGGAGTGCATAAGTACAGCGCCCTGCGCCTGGAAGGCCGCGATGTCTACATCCGTGAAGGCTGCTACACCTGCCATTCCCAGATGATCCGTCCTTTCCGAGCTGAAACCGAGCGTTACGGCCACTACTCCGTTGCTGGGGAGTCCGTGTACGACCACCCCTTCCAGTGGGGTTCCAAGCGTACCGGTCCTGATCTGGCCCGCGTCGGCGGCCGCTACAGTAACGATTGGCACAACGCCCATCTGAGCAACCCGCGCGACGTGGTACCCGAATCCAACATGCCCTCCTTCCCTTGGCTGTTCGAGAGCAAGCTCGACGGCGCCAATACGGCGGCCAAGATGAAGGCGATGAATGTTGTGGTCGGCGCCACCTGCCCCACCTGCGAAAACTACTCCGACGCGGAGATTGCCGGTGCGCAGGCCGAGGTTAGCGGCAAGACCGAAGCGGAGGCCCTGGTGGCCTACCTGCAAGAACTGGGTACGGCTCTGAAGTAAGGCTATGGATATAAACGTCTTTCACGCTTGGTACACCATTGTCCTGATGATCGTTTTCTTCGGGATCATTTGGTGGACCTTCAGCAGGAAGCGTAAATCTTCCTTTAACGAAGCTGCTAATCTGCCTTTTGACGATGAGAATCGGCATGAGGCTACTTTACAGAAGGATAGCAATCATGAGTGAGATGAGTTCATTTTGGAGCGGCTGGATACTTATCCTGTCCGTCGGCAACCTCCTCGCTTGCCTCTGGCTCGTATGGTGGTCGGTGAAGAAGCGTCCTGGCGAAGCCAACGCTGGGGACGTAACTGGCCACACCTGGGACGGAGACTTGCAGGAATACAATAACCCTTTGCCCCGCTGGTGGCTGTGGCTGTTCTACGGCACCCTGATCTTCGCCGGCGTCTACATGGCCCTCTATCCCTGGGTTTGGGATGGCGTCCTGGGCTGGACCAGCGCCGACAAGTCCATGCGTAGCGGCGCAGTTGTCAGCCAATACGAGAATGAAGTGCAGAAGGCCAACGATACCTACGGCCCCATCTACGCCAAGTATCGCGCTGTTGCCGTTGCCGACCTGGCCAAGGATGCCGAAGCCAATGGCATGGGCAAGCGTCTGTTCCTGACTTATTGCATGCAGTGCCATGGCTCTGACGCCAAGGGAGCTACGGGATTCCCCAACCTGTCCGACAACGACTGGACCTGGGGTGGCACTCCGGAGCAGATCAAGGCCTCCATCGAAGGTGGGCGCAATGCCGTCATGCCCACCCAAGCCCATCTGGGTGAGGCGGCCATCGATCAGGTCGCCAACTACGTGATGAGCCTGGGAGGCCGTGGAGACAAGGCCAAGGCTGAGGCCGGCAAGGCCATCTTCACCGGCGCCGGCGGCTGTATCGCCTGCCACGGTCCCGATGCCAAGGGCAACCCCCTGATGGGCGCGCCCAACTTGACCGACAACACCTGGCTCTACGGCGCCAGCGAAGGCGTTATCAAGAAGACCATCACCGGCGGCCGCAACGGCGTCATGCCGGCCCACAAGGCTCTGCTGGGCGACGATAAGGTCCACTTGCTGACGGCTTACGTCTACAGCTTGTCCAACAAATAATTAGATTTGCGTTCCAGATCTTGAACGCCCGGCCTTGCCGGGCGTTTTTTTTGATGGAAATCAAGGCGGTTGCGTGTTATCAATGCAGCGCCGGTGATAAGAGTCTATTTTCACCCACTTCATCAATTTCCCCCTTGGATTCCGAATTATGAGCGAACAGCATCACTCGCCCACGAAGCCTGACGTTGACCAAGAACAGACCCTCTATAGGAAACGCGAGGCCATCTATACCCGCGACGTGAGCGGCAAGTGGACCTTCCTGCGCAACCTCGCCATGGTTGTTCTGCTCGGCATCTACTACGGTCTGCCCTGGATCAGCGTCAACGGGCAACAGCTTGTTCTGTTCAATCTGCCGGAGCGCAAATTCCACATCTTTGGGCTTGTTCTCTGGCCGCAGGATTTCTTTTATCTCGCCCTGCTGCTGATCATCTCCGCCCTCGCGCTCTTCTTCTTCACGGCGCTGGCTGGGCGCCTCTGGTGCGGTTACGCCTGCCCCCAGACAGTCTGGACCGAGATATTCATGTGGTTTGAGCGCCAGATCGAAGGCACCCGGCAGGCCCGGATCAAGCTCGACAAGTCGGAGATGAATCTCAATAAGTTTTCGAGGAAATTCGCCAAACACTTGGTCTGGATACTTTTCTCGCTCTTGACCGGCTTTATCTTCGTCGGCTACTTCACCCCCATGGCCACACTCTGGCAGGAAGTGCTGACCAATACCCTCGGCCCCTGGGAAACCTTCTGGATACTCTTCTACGGCTTTGCCACCTATGGCAATGCAGGTTGGCTGCGCGAGCAGGTCTGCATCTACATGTGCCCCTATGCCCGCTTCCAGAGCGCCATGTTCGATCGCGACACCCTATTGATTGCCTATGACGAAAAGCGCGGGGAGCCGCGCGGGGGCCGCAAGATCGGCTCGGACCATGTCGAGCAGGGACTGGGAAGCTGCATCGACTGCAAGATCTGCGTGCAGGTCTGCCCCACCGGCATCGACATCCGTAACGGGCTGCAATATCAGTGCATCGGCTGCGCCGCCTGCATTGATGCCTGCGACGAAATTATGGACAAAATGAGCTACCCCAGGGGATTGATCAGGTACACCACCGAGAACGCCCTAGAGGGACAGCAGACTCACATCATCCGCCCCCGGATGCTGGTCTACGGCGCGCTGCTGACCCTGATCACCGTTGCCATGTTCTACTCGCTCTTCACCCGCATCCCGCTGGAAGTGGACATCATCCGCGACCGCAACGCCCTATATGTGCAAACGGACGAGGGCCTGATCGAGAATGTCTACACCCTCAAGATCGTGAACATGAAGGAAACCAATGAGACCTATCATCTCTCGATCGAGGGGATTGAAGGTGCCGAGCTGGTTAACAGCGCCGGCGACTTTACTGTGCCCGCAGGCAAGGTTATGGAGGTCCCGGTTCGCGTTAAAATCGATCCAGTCAACCTCAAATCCACCAGCAACCTGATAAATTTCCGGCTCAAATCGTTGACGTCCGAAAACCTCGAAGTAATAGAACATGGTCGCTTTCTTGGACCCAAAGGATAACGAATGGCGCACGCACCCCGCGAAGACAACGAGCCCTGGTATAGGCAATTCTGGCCCTGGTTCATCATCAGCATCCCTGCAACCACGGTCGTTGCAGGATTGCTGACGCTCAAGATTGCTGCCACAAACCCCGACAGCCTCGTCACTGACGACTATTACAAGGAAGGTCTGGCCATCAACAAAGATCTCTCCAGGGAGCATGTCGCGAAGGCGCTAGGGCTCATCGCCGATGTAAAACTGGACCCTGAAACCCGTCAGTTGAGCCTGAACCTTACGGGCAAAATTACGGACCCGCCAGGCATGCTGACACTGGATTTCTTTCATCCCAGCGTCAAGGAACAGGACTTCCAAATTAAGCTGACCCTGGCTGGCGGAACAGCGTATGTATCCCGCCTCCCCGAGATTGCCCCTGTGGTATGGAAACTGACCCTAAGCCCTGAGAACAAGGAGTGGAAATTGACCGGCAGGATGAAACTGCCGGACACCACCCGCGTTCGGCTCAAGTAACAAAAAACCCGGCTTACCGAAGTTCTTGCAAAATGGCCAGGACGGCCATTTTGCAAATTTCTCAACTTGCCGGATTTCTCGTGACGCTATATCACTCCACCCTCAACCAAACACATCCCCCTCCGCTCGCCTTGTCGATGGACGCCAGTCTCTCCCTATGGCGTTCCAGCTCCAGCCCATCCGCCCTGATGATCTTCAGTTTCGCCCGCTCAGCCTGCAAGCGCCGAATCCCGCCCGTCTTGCCCGATGCGGACGATTCGGCTTCATGATCCAGGGAAAAACTGACCTGCCCACCCGTCATGGCCAGATAGACATCGGCCAGGATCTCGGAGTCGAGCAGAGCGCCGTGAAGCTTCCGGCGGCTGTTGTCGATCTCATAGCGGCGACAGAGGGCATCCAGACTATGGCGCTGTCCCGGGTGCATCCTGCGCGCCATTGCCAAGGTGTCTATGACGCCACAGTAATCCCGGATACATCCCTTTCCGGCATCCAGGCGCTTCAATTCACTATCGAGAAACCCAATATCGAACGAGGCGTTGTGGATGATCAGCTCCGCCCCATCGATATAGTCGAGAAAGGCATCCACGATGTCGCCGAAGCGCGGTTTGTCGGCGAGAAAATCGTTGGTGATGCCATGCACATTGACCGCCCCAGCCTCGATAACACGATCGGGCTGGAGGTATTGATGAAAATTGTTGCGCGTCAGCCGGCGGTCGATCAGCTCGACACAACCGATCTCGATGACGCGGTGGCCTTCGCTGGGCTCCAGGCCCGTTGTTTCCGTATCAAGAACTATCTGTCGCATTCGCTGAGGACCGGTTATCTATGCCTTGATTCGCCAGTCGGTCGGCGGCCTCGTTTTCAGGGTGCCCGCTGTGCCCCTTTACCCAGGCCCATTCCAACTGATGGCGGGCCACCAGTTCATCCAAACGTTGCCAGAGGTCGATGTTTTTGACCTCTTGCTTGGTGGATGTCCGCCAGCCATTCCGCTTCCAGGTATGAATCCAACTGGTGATGCCGTTTTTTACGTATTGGGAGTCGGTGGTAACCCGCACCTTGCAGGCGCGGGTCAGGGCTTCTAGCCCCTTTATCACCGCCAGCAGCTCCATGCGGTTATTGGTGGTATGCGCAACGCCGCCGAACAGGTGCTTGGAATGACCCTTGTAGGCCATGACCACGCCCCAGCCGCCCGGACCGGGATTCCCCCGGCAGGCACCATCCGTATAGAGATGTACAATATCAGGCGCTTGAGTCATTGCGTGTCGTTGGTTCGATGGCATGGCCCGGCAGGAATCTCTTGGATTGTTTCCAAGGCTTGCCGATCAGGGTAAGTGGGATGCCGCGCTTAACTGCCTGAATAATGTAGACATTGGAGGCAACGGGCCAGAATTTGGCGCCCAGGCTTTCCATCAGACGCAAGCGCCCATAAAGGGCAGGGCTCCCAAGGGGGGGCCTGTAGCCGGCATGGCGCAACGCTTCAATACTGAAACCAAGCAACTTCAGCCAATCCTGGACACGCGCGGACATCAAAAAACGGCCCCGCCAGGGAAACCGCCGCCGGCCCGCAAAGATACGCCAGAGTCCGTAGAGGCTGAAGGGGTTGAATACCGTCAGCAGCAGGTAGCCTCCGGGGATCAGAATGCGCTCGGCCTCTCTCAGGACCGCATGAGGGTCTTTCGCCAATTCGAGGGTATGCGGCAGCAGCACGGCATTGACGGAATTAGCGGCTATGGGCAGCTGCTCGCCCTCGGACAACAGGGCGACACCCTCCTTCCACATTCCATCGGCAACGAAGCGCCTGCGGATGCTTGCGAACTCTGGCTGGACGTTCCCAGAGCCATACTCACCCAATTGCACCAGGAAGCGGCCATGCAATCGATCGGACATTTCATTGAGGACATCCCACTCACGCTCGGCGGCATCCAGGCCGGGAACCGACCGCTGCCACTCCCGCCAACTCTCCATAAGATCGGTATCACTCAACATGTTGCTGGTAGAAAATGACAAAATACCCTATAGTGATGCGTCCATTTGTCAGCATGGTGGGTCGCATGGGAAAAACGTATCCAAAGACGAGCCAACATCCTACCCCCGCCCAGCGGTATCGCAAGCTATTTTTCCTCCTCCCCTTCAGCCTGATATTTTTAGGCTGTACCGGCGATCCCGTCAGAGAAAAGCCCGTTGCGGCTGTACCGGTTGCCGGCAAGGCTACTGCCGATGCGCAACCAGCAACAGTTCCTGTAACTATTGAAAGGCCCGTGGTCCCAGTCATTTGGGATCGGCTGCGGAAGAATTTTGCTTTCGATATCCCAGACAACACCCGCATTGCCTTTGAGCGCAACTCGCTGCTCAAGCAAAAGCGTTATCTCCAGAAAATTCAAGAAAATGCGGCGCCTTGGCTGCGGCTGGTACTGGATGAGATCGAGGAACGCAAGCTCCCCGGCGAGCTGGCCCTGATCCCCTTCATGGAGAGCGCCTACCGGGCCGATGCCCAGTCTCCTTACGGCATGGCGGGACTCTGGCAATTCACCTCCGGCACCGGGCGCCTTTTCGGCCTGGATAGCAACTGGTGGTATGACGAGCGCCGTGACGCCGTCTCCTCGACCGAAGCAGCCTTGAACTATTTCTCTCGTCTGAATCGCAACTTCAACAACGACTGGGAGCTGACCCTGGCAGCGTACAACGCCGGGGATGGAACCGTCGCCAAGGCCATCAAGACGAACCGGTCCAAGGGCAAGCCTGCCGGCTACTGGTCTTTGAACCTGCCCAAGACGACAAAGGGCTACATTCCCAAGCTTTATGCCCTTGCCCAAATATTTTCCAACCCGGAGGCCTACGGCATCCAGTTGGAACCCATACCAGATCAACACCAGATTTATGTGGCCGATACCGGAGGACAACTCGACCTGGGGCTGGCCGCGAAGCTGGCCGGCATCGAGCTTGGCGTAATCAAGCAGCTCAATCCCGCTTACGGCCACTGGGCCTCCAATCCGAAGGGGCCGCACCGGCTGATGCTGCCCGACAGCAAGTCGGAGGTCTTCAGGAAACGTCTATCCGTCGTACCCAAGGAAAAGTGGCTGCAAATCAAGCAGCATCCGGTGCAAAAGGGCGAGACGCTGGCCAACATCGCCGGCGCCTACCACACCCAGATAGAACCCATCAAACTGGCCAATGACATCAAGGACAAAGGCGGGGTCAAGCCCGGCCAGATCATTTCAGTCCCCGCGCCTTACTCAAACGAAGAGAGCTATCTCATCGCCCTCAACGCCATCGAGAAATCCATGCCGCCGCCGACCGCCCCCAACACCACGGCAAATCCCGAGCAGAAGAAGCCGCCGAAAGACCCCGTCAACACGCTCGCCAAGCAATTTCAGGGCATTTTCACCAGAAAACTTTGATATCTCCCCTCCCCGGCTTCGCCACTGTCCAATAGGACAAAACAAAAGAGGCCCCGCCAAATTGGCGGGGCCTCTCGTTTTCTCGGGAAACCGAGGCTGGATTATTTCAGTTTGCCGATACCGAGCATCTTGAGGATGTACTTCTCGTAGATGGGCTCGGAGCTGCCCTTCTTCATCTTGCGGATGAAATACTTCTCGAAGGCCACCTTGGCCATGTGGACCCACTTGCCCTTCTTGAACCAGGCCACGTTGCGCGGCGGGATCTGGGGCAGGGCCACGAAGGCGGCACCCGTATCACCCATGTCTGCCAGACAGATGGCATTCCAGGTGGCCTTAGTGTCGGGTTTCTCACCCTTCAGCTCATTGCTGATGTTGTGGACGATGGCGGTCACCATGGATTCGATCATGTAACCGGTCTTGGGCGCGCCCGTGGGAACAGCGGTCGCCTCGACCGGCGGAATGGCGATACAGACACCAGCAGCGTAGATATTGGGATAGGTGGGGCTGCGCTGATACTCGTCGACGAAGACGAAACCCCGGGGGTTGCAGAGCTTCTCGACGCTCATCACAGACTCTGCGCCCTTGAAGGCCGGCAGCATCATGGAGAGCTTGAACTTGAGCTGATGCTCCTTGATCTTATGACCGCTATCATCAAACTCCTCAACATGCATCAGGCCCGGCTCGACCTTGGTCACCTTGGCATTGGTGATCCATTTGATATGGTGGGCGCGCATCTCGGACTCCAGCATACCCTTGGAGTCGCCGACGCCGCCCAGGCCCAGGTGGCCGATGTAGGGCTCGGAGGTCACATAGGTGATCGGAACCTTGTCGCGCATCTTACGCTTGCGAAGATCGGCATCCACGATGAAGGAGAACTCATAGGCCGGACCGAAACAGGAGGCGAAGGGCATGGCGCCTATGATCATCTGGCCGGGGTCTTCCAGGAACTTGAAGTAGTCGTTGCGGAAATTCTCAGCGTGATCGACGGTGCAAATGGAGTGGGTGTTGCCGCCCTCGGGACCCGCGCCCTCGACTTCCTCGAACACCAGACGGGGACCGGTGGCGATCACCAGATAGTCGTACTGGATGTTGTCGCCGTTTTCCAGCACCAGGGTGTTGTCGGTGGCGTTAATGATCTCGCAACGGGAGGGGATGAAGGCGATGCCGCGACGTTCCAGATGGGGCTTGATGTCGAAGGTGATGTCTTCGCGCTTGCGCCAGTCGACCGCGACCCAGGGGTTGGAGGGAGTGAACTGAAAGTAATCCCGCTCGTTGATGACGGTGATTTCGTGCTCTTTTCCCAATGCATCACGCAATTCGTAAGCACAGGGCATGCCGCCGGTTCCGGCGCCTAAAACGACGATATGGGCCATTGATTTCCTCCTAGTGTTATAAGGCCCTTCGGACCTTCTATCGGGTCCTCGGGGAGTGCGAACGGAGGATATATTGCAACAACCATGCCCACAGCCATCAGACAGGCTTTAGAGCCCGGAAAGCTCTATTTGACGCCTGTGAAATCAGCGACAGCAACTGCCAGACATGTCAATGAATGACATTCAGTCATGGGATGACGTGATCCGCGTCGTACCAAAGAAAAGCCAGGCCATCACCAGGGTCGTCAAGTAGACGGCCCAAAAGGCGAACACAACATCGCTCAGGAAATGAGCCCCCTGGATGACCCTTCCGAACCCCACCAAGCCACCGAGGATCACACCCGCCACCAGCCAACGCCTGCGCCTGAAGACCCAGGCCAGCGTCATCAGATAAAAACCCATGGCGGCGTGGCCGCTGACAAAGGAGCAATTCCCTTTGCATTGGCTTGATTGGGCGAACGCTGGCGAGAAAGCCTTATCACCGCCGAACAGTTCCGTATGAGCCGGACGGGCGCGGCCGGAATCTGCCTTGAGCACCTCATTGACCAGCAGGCCGGGACCCAGGATCAAGACTATCAGCAGAAAGGCCAGCGGCTTGGAATTCCCCCGGCAGAAGCGCGCCCGGACAAGAAGCAGCACCAGAAGGAACGTGACAAAGAAATGGAGGCGGGCAAAGAGCTGGTAGCTGAATTGAACCAGGCTGTTGCCCCCAAGGTAAAACCCTGCCCCCTCGCGGTAGAACCATCCGCTCACCGCCAGATCGATCTCCGGCCATGTCAGAAACAACCACTGCATCAAGAGACAAAGCGACAGCACCCCGAGAAGCGAGGCGCCATTTGACGCGGGGCTTGCAGGAGCTGGTGGGCTAGATTTATTCATCGCGACACCCTCGCGCCCCGATGCCATCCAGCGGCAGCAAGGGGCCAGGTAATAGTCGTAAGCCACCTGGAGATAGCCCGCCAGGGCCGCCAGGATTTGGAAAAGGGCCGCCTGATGATAGCCGCCGTCGTCATAAAACAGCGAAAACGCATAACCCATGCTCAACGCCAGACAGATGAGATGGCCGGTCAGGCCGAGCCCGCCGCGCCAAAGGAAACTCAGTCTGACACCCGCCCAGGCGGCCAGACAGCCACCCAAGATTCCCCCGGCCACATCGACCGGCCAATGGACGCCAACCACCACGCGGCTCAGGCCGATCCCGTAAGCGAACAGGATCAACGCGAGCCGCAGCCGCCAGTCCTTGACGAACCAGACCCAGACCCCGAGGAAAAAGGCCGCCGTGAGGCTGTGGCCGGAGGGGAAGCTGCGAAATTGATGGGCGGGTCCGATGAGTTCGAAGGCTCCCGGCCCCAGCACGGCGGGCGGGCGCAACATGCCGAACCAGGGCTTGAGGGAATGGGTGTACAACAAGCCGCAAATCCCCGCCAAGACCAAAGCCCAAAAAACCTCCGGGCGCCGCCGGGCAAAGAGCAGGGCAACAGCAAAGGCAAGGCGCTCATCCCCGAGTAGCGTCAACCATTCCCAAAATACCGAAGGGAGGCTGGGCGCGATCCCGTTGATGGACTGAAAACCCGCGTGATAACCGCCAGCCAGCAGCAACAGGAGCAAAAGCAGCACCGCCGACGCCGCCCAGCCCATCATCCAGAGCTGCGCTTGCTCCATGGCGGGGAATGACCGCTCGCGGCCCCGGTCGAGAACGGCCGTCAAATCAGCTCGCCAGTACGCAAAGAAACCCATCGGACTACTGTCTTTCACGCGCCCTGACCAGCATCACCGCCCCTTTCTGGTAAAGGGTGTCAAACTCCAATCCTGGCCTTTCGCTACGCAGGCCTTCCAACTTGTCCACCCGGACAAAGGCAACCTCGCCCGGTTCCGGCGCCCGATGGGGCGTAATCGCCTGCCGGTAGACACTGAAGCTGGGCATGTTGGTCTGATAGGACACTACCGGCCAGTTGTTCTCCCTGGCGAGCAGGCCAGCCTCCTTGACCGGGGCCTGCATCACCTGAAACAGCGCGGGGACGAAGATGCTGGAAAGGACGAGAGACTGAACGACGCCAGCCATAACCAGCCCTTGCCAGGGCCTCAATCCCGGCCACAACCAAAGGGCGGCCAGGGACAGTATCGCCAGGGCAACCGGCAAACGGTAATTCAGGTCCAGTATGCGGAGCCCTTCATCGAAGAGACTCAGTTCGTAGAGCCTGGTTGCATTCTGCCGGGCATAGGCCAGGATCTCGGGCAGGAACAGGAACAGCGCAAACAGGAAAAGCACGGGCAGATAGGCCAGCGCCCGGCTTTGCAGCCTCTCACGGTGGAGGGCCATGAGAATGAACAGCGGGGTGCAGCCATAGAGGATGTAATGCGGAAGCTGGGTGTTGGAGAAGGAGAAGACGAGAAACACCACTCCCAGCCAGAGCCAGAGGAACCGTTGCAAGGGATCGGCCCAGCCCTCGCGAACCCCTGGCAGCAGGCGCATCAGCAGCCCCGCGAAGGGCATGACCACCAGGGGCAGCATGACGAAATAGTAGCCGGGAAAGCCCTTATGGCCGTGAATTACCCCAGAAAAGCGGCCCAGATTATGGTGGAGGAAAAACTGCTCGAAGAAGGCAGCCCCCTGCTCGAAATAGACCGCGATATACCAGGGCAGCGTCAGAAGCAGGAACAGCCCCCACCCCGGCAGGAAAAAGGCCGCCCGCAACCCGTCGCGGATTCGGCCCAGACTAAAGAAAAAAATACCGCCCACGACCAGAGGGAAAAAGACCGACACCGGCCCCTTGGTCAGAAATCCCAACGCCATCAGGAAGTAGATACGAAAAAGCGTTCCCTGGCCGGGCCTCTCCTGATAGCGATAGACATCGAGAAGGATGAGGGCCAGCAGCAGATTGAGCAGGCCATCGGCGGTCGCCGCCCTGGCGATGATGGAGACATTCAACGCCAAGGCAGTCATCAGTGCGGCGGCGACAGCTGTGGGCCGGTCGAAACGCTCCCGCACGAAGAAAAAGATGGCAAACACCCAGCCCGTTGCCGCCAGCATCGAGGGCAACCGGAAGGCGAGTTCCGTAACACCGAACAGACTGACCGAGGCCGCTTGCAGCCAATAGATCATGATCGGCTTATCGTAACGGGGGCGGCCGTCCATGTAGGTGGCAAGATAGTCGCCGCTCGCCAGCATCTCCCGCGTCGCCTCGGAAAAGGCCCCTTCATCCAGATCGTAAAGCGGCAACGATGCCGCTCCCCAACTGAAAGAAAGCAGGATGAGCCCGGCCAGCAGCCAGGGAGACCCCAGCAGCCGCTCCAGATGCCGCGTCACGACGCTGTGCCCGGCTTATGCCAACCGGCGCCGGAGGAGTCGGGGATGTCCTTGGCGAGGATATAGGCGCGGCCCTGATTGGATTCGAAATAGGTCCGCGCCATCAGTTCCGCCAGGACGCCCGTGGTCATGAATTGAATCGAGACCACGATCAACAATACCCCCAGGAACAACAACGGCCTGTTGCCGATGTCCTCGCCGAAAAAGACCTTAATCAGGGTGAGATAGGTCAGCATGAGGCCGCCAATCGCCCCAAACAACAGGCCGATGGAGCCGAAGAAGTGGCCCGGCCGTGCCCTGAAGTTCAAAAAGAAAAAGACCGACAGCAGATCCTGAATCACCCGGAAGGTCCGTGAGAGGCCATATTTCGAACTGCCGAACTCGCGCGGCTTGTGGCTGACGACTGTCTCCCCGATCCGGCGGGGTGAGGTGACGCCTGCCACCCAAACGGGAATGAACCTGTGCATTTCACCGAAGAGGCGCACCTGCTTGATGATGGAGGCGCGATAGACCTTCAGGCTGCAACCGTAGTCGTGCAGATTGACCCCCGTGGCCTTGGCGATCAGGCGATTGGCCTGGCGCGAGAAGAATTTACGCACCGGTTCGTCATGCCGCTTCCTGCGCCAGCCCTGCAATAGATCCAGGTCACGGTCCAGCAGCTCCTCCAGCATCCGGGGAATATCACCTGGATCGTTTTGCAGATCTCCGTCCAGGGTAGCAATCAGATCGCCGCGCGCCGCGTCGATACCGGCCTGCATGGCGGCGGTCTGGCCGTAATTGCGTTGCAGGCGGATCACCCGCACATGGGAGCCGTATTGCCCCGCCCCCTCCAGCAACTTTTCGACGGTGGCGTCGTTAC
The DNA here is from genome assembly GCA_001801995.1 of Gammaproteobacteria bacterium RIFOXYD12_FULL_61_37. Classification (GTDB taxonomy): domain Bacteria; phylum Pseudomonadota; class Gammaproteobacteria; order Chromatiales; family Chromatiaceae; genus YD12-FULL-61-37. The sequence continues at coordinate 16,465 of MGZB01000046.1, forward strand.
TGCCGTCATCGACACAGATCAGCTCCCAAGGCCCCAGATAGGCCGCCAGTCCCTCGTGGACGCGGGCCAGCAGGGGGGCCACACTCTCTTCCTCGTGATACATGGGGATCACGATCGAAAGGCTGTAATCGCTCAGTTTTTTCTCGGACATTGGAATAAGGAACCGGCCAAAAGGGCGCCCTATGATACCTGTACCCAGGCCTTATATCACCCGTCCGCTTTTCTCGGGCAACCAGTCTTGGGGCGAGGCGACCCACCCCGGTCGATGAAAATGGGTGGTAGATCACTACTGTCCGGAGATTTCCGGGCGATGGCGTTGTAACTAACTGATAGACAGAAAGAAAATGCTATTCATGGGTGTCACCGATTTCAATGTGTTGGAGACTGCCGGATTTTTCCGGGGGTGGTCCGATGCATTCTGGCGAAGCTGGTGTTCGCCCAACTAATGGAGCATCTACCGCTGGTCACGTTGCGGCGCTGCGTGGCGAGGTATCCGGGGAAGTACCCGACGCTCACCTTCTCGCACCTCGACCAGTATCTGTGCATGGTGTTCGCCCAGTTAACCTACCGGGAGAGCCTGCGCGACATCGAGACTTGTCTGCGGGCGCATTCGAGCAAGCTGTACCACTTGGGCATCCGTGGCGGCATCGCCCGGAGCACTTTGGCCGATGCCAACGAGAAGCGCGACTGGCGCATCTACCAGGATTTTGCCTTGGCTCTGATCCAGGTGGCGCGTCGGCTCTACGCCGAGGACAGCTTCGGATTGGAGTTGCAGCAGACCGTCTATGCCCTCGATTCCACCACCATAGATCTGTGCTTGGCATTGTTTCCCTGGGCGCGCTTCCGAAAACGGAAGGGGGCCGTCAAGCTCCATACCCTGCTCGACCTGCGCGGCAGCATCCCGACCTTCATTCACATCTCGGACGGCAAGCTGCACGACGTAAACATCCTCGACCAGATCGCGTTCGAGGCCGGCAGCTTCTACGTCATGGATCGAGGCTACATCGACTTCGGCCGGCTTCATGCCCTGCATCAGGCCCAGGCCTTCTTCGTCACTCGGGCCAAGTCCAATCTGCAATACCGGCGCGTCTACTCGCGCCCGGTGGACAAGGCAACCGGCTTGCGCTGCGACCAGACGATCATGCTCACCAGCATCAAGGCCGCCAAGGACTATCCGGCCCCGTTGCGGCGCGTGAAGTTCTACGATGCCGAGCACGACAAGCTCCTCGTCTTTCTCACCAACAACTTCGATCTGCCGGCCCTGACCATCGCCCAACTGTACCGCTGCCGCTGGCAGGTAGAACTGTTCTTCAAGTGGATCAAGCAGCACCTGCGCATCAAGGCTTTCTTTGGCACCTCCGAGAACGCGGTCAAAACCCAGGTCTGGATCGCCATATCGGCCTACGTCCTGGTCGCCATCGTCAAGAAACGGCTCCACACCGAGGCTTCCCTTTACACAATCTTGCAGGTCTTGAGCCTTACCCTGTTTGAGAAAAACTCTTTGTGTCAATTAGTTGGAGATACCGAAAATATGACACAGACGATGATAAACACCAACCAATTGAATTTATTCGATTAAAT
>MGZB01000047.1 GCA_001801995.1 Gammaproteobacteria bacterium RIFOXYD12_FULL_61_37
GGGGGAGGGGGTCATATTTTCAATGGGCGTGCCACTGCACCGATCTCAGATCGACGCCGTCCTTGAACATATCCCAGAGGGGGGAAAGCTCGCGCAGGCGCGCCACTTGGCTGTGGAGCTTGTCGATGGCGTAGTCGATCTCCGCCTCGGTATTGAAGCGGCCGATGGTAAAGCGCAGGGAGCTGTGGGCCAGCTCGTCCTCGCGGCCCAGGGCGCGCAAGACGTAGCTGGGCTCCAGGCTGGAGGAGGTGCAAGCACTGCCGGAGGAAACCGCCAGCTCCTTGAGGGCCATGATCAGGCTCTCGCCCTCCACGTAAGCAAAGCTCACATTAAGATTGCCGGCGATGCGGTGGTCCAGGTCGCCGTTGACATGGACCTCCTCGATATCCCTGAGGCCTTTCAACAGCCGGTTGCGCAGGGCGAGGATGCGGGCATTCTCCTCGGCCATCTCTTCCTTGGCGATGCGGAAGGCCTCGCCCATGCCGACACACTGGTGAACCGGCAGGGTGCCGGAGCGCATGCCGCGCTCGTGGCCGCCGCCGTGCATCTGGGCCTCGATACGGATGCGGGGCTTGCGGCGCACATAGAGGGCGCCGATGCCCTTGGGGCCATAGATCTTGTGGGCGGAGAAGGACATCAGATCGACCTTCATCCGCTCCAGGTCGATCTCCACCTTGCCGGGGGATTGAGCCGCATCCACATGGAAGAGGATGTTGCGGGCGCGGGTTATCTCGCCGATGGCGGCGATGTCCTGGATCACGCCGATCTCGTTGTTGACGTGCATGATCGACACCAGGATGGTGTCGTCACGCAGGGCGGATTGCAGCTTTCCCAAATCGATCAGACCGCTGGGCTCTGGGTCGAGGTAGCTGACCTCGAAACCCTCGCGCTCCAACTGGCGGCAGGTGTCCAGCACCGCCTTGTGCTCGGTCTTGCAGGTGACGATGTGCTTGCCCTTCTTCTGATAGAAGTGGGCCGCACCCTTGATGGCCAGGTTGTCGGACTCGGTCGCGCCGCTGGTCCAGACGATCTCCTTGGGATCGGCATTGACCAGGGCGGCGACCTGTTCGCGGGCCTGCTCGACCGCCGCTTCCGCCGCCCAGCCAAAGGCGTGGGAACGGGAGGCGGGATTTCCGAAGGTCCCGTCCAGGGTCAGGCATTGGCACATCTTCTCCGCCACCCGCGGATCGACGGGGGTGGTGGCGGAATAGTCCAGATAAATAGGTAGCTTCATCACGACTCCAACATCCAACCGCTAGACCGAAGGGCTCGCCGAGCGGTGACCCTTGAGGTCGATCTTCACATCGACGCAATTCTGTCGGTCGGCGACCTCCTGGATGCCCTTGCGATCCATGAGATCCGACAGGCTGATCTCGTGAAGGTATTCGTAAATGCGGTCGCTCAGATCGTGCCAGAGGTCGTGGGTCAGGCAGCGTTCGTTGTCCTGGCAGTTGTGGGCGCCGCCGCAACGGGTGGTATCCACGCTTTCGTCCACGGCGCCGATCACCTCGGCCACGTTGATCTCCGTGGCGTCACGCCCCAGGCTGTAGCCGCCGCCGGGGCCGCGCACACTGGAGACCAGGGAGCGCTTGCGCAAACGGGAAAAAAGCTGTTCCAGATAAGAGAGGGATATGCCTTGCCGTTGCGCGATGTCGGACAAGGTAATCGGTCCTCGGCCTTGATGCAGGGCGAGGTCCAGCATCGCTGTTACAGCATATCTACCTTTGGTTGTCAGCCGCACGGTTCATACTCCAATCAATCTGAATGTTCACACACCGGTAGAATATACATTACCAAGCAAATTAGTCAACTATTGACTTGCCCTGGGAAATCAAATCGCTGGGTTACGTCTTCCAGCCTTTATTCTCAGGTGGAGGTAAGATGCCCCGCTTCGTCCGCTTCTCCCTCCCGCTGCAAGCGCTTCAGCTCCTCCCCCGTCGACACGATCTCGCAACTGCCGTCCTGCTTCGGCAGGTCGACGGCGATCTTGCCTTGGGAATCCAGGACCCGGAGCGCCTCGCACATGGCACACATGCGTTTGTCCATCACATGAATATGGTCCAGCATGCAGTTGATGGCGTGGGCGACCGGGTCCGGCGCATCCCCGGTCACGCCATAGGCATCGAAGCCCATCTTTTCTGCGATCTGTTTGCGGTGTGAATGATCGATATCGGCTTCACGGTGGATCAACCGCCCAGGGACACCCACGACGGTAGAGCCCGGAGGCACCGGCTTGATCACCACTGCGTTGGAACCGATGCGCACCCCGTCGCCGATCGCGATCGGCCCCAGGACCTTGGCTCCGGCGCCGACCACCACGTCATTGCCCAGAGTGGGGTGGCGCTTGCCTTTTTGCCAACTGGTGCCACCCAGGGTGACACCGTGGTAGAGGGTGCAGTCGTCGCCGATCACCGCCGTCTCGCCGATCACCACGCCCATGCCGTGATCGATGAAGAAACGGCGGCCGATGGTGGCGCCGGGGTGGATCTCGATCCCCGTGAACAGGCGCGCCAGGTTGGATAGAACCCGCGCCAGCCAGCACAACCCCTTCTTCCACAGCCTATGGGAAAGGCGATGCACTATCACCGCGTGTACACCGGGATAGGTGGTCAACACCTCGAACTTAGTCCGGGCCGCCGGATCGCGATCCAACACACAGTGCAAATCTTCTTTCAGTCGCTCAAACATCTCGTTCCAGGGGATTTCCCAGCTTAATGCTCAATTATTGCGCGAGGCGGCTCATTATGCACAATCCCATATGGAATACTAGGGCTTTACCCCCAGGCTAATTGACATTACTCACTTGAACTTGCAAATGGCCCAGGCCATTGAAAATGGCGGTTCATCCCTGAACCTCAGTTCGCATCGATTTCCTGCCCTGACAGGCGCTGAGAATCCCCCGCAGGATGTTCAGTTCATCCCGGTCGGGCCGGGCGCGGGCGAAGAGCCGCCGCAGACGCAGCAGCAGACGCTGCGAACGGCTGGGATCGCTGAAACCGATATCGACGATGGCCTGTTCCAGGTGCCGGTAAAAGCCCTCCATCACCTCCGGCGGCGCGACCTCGGGCAAGACCTCCGGGCGATGGCCGCCCCCGGCCGCCCGTTCGGCCATGTTCAGCTCATAGGCCACCACCTGCACCGCCATGGCCAGGTTCAGCGAGCTGTAATCGGGATTGGTAGGGATATGGACCAGGTAATTACAGAGCGACAGCTCCTCGTTGGTCAGGCCCGAATTCTCCCGGCCGAAGACCACCGCCACCGGGCCTTGCGTCGCTTCCGGCAGCAGCTTCTCGGCGCTGGCGCGGGGATCGAGCTGAGGCCAGTCCACCGAACGCAGGCGGGCGCTGGCCCCCACCACCAGGCGGCAATCGCCCAGGGCCTCCGCCAGATCCCCATGGACTTGTGCCCGCTCTAAAAGATCATCGGCCCCGGAGGCCCTGGCGGTCGCCTCCGCATTCGGATAAAACCTCGGCCGCACCAGGCGCAGATCGCCCAGGCGCATGGTCTTCATGGCCCGCGCGGCGGCGCCGATATTGCCGGGATGGCTGGTTTCGACCAAGACGATGCGGATATTGGAGAGCATGGGACCACCGGAAAAACAACCCAAAAGCCCTTGATTTAACCGCAAAGAACGCAATGCACGCAAAGTTATCCTGAAAACACGCGAAACACTGCCGTACCCTCTTCACCTGAGGGCTGTGGGCAGGGGGCGGAATAGGCTTTATTAGGCCATCCCGATGCTGTATCTTTCCCCGCCATGCAACCCATGACAAACATAGCTGTCCGCGCCGCCCGCGCCGCTGGCAAACTGCTGATGCAGTATTACGACCGCGTCGAGTCCCTGACCATCGCGGACAAGAGCCGCAATGACTTCGTGACCGAGGTCGATCGCGGCGCCGAGCGCGAGATCATCCAGATCCTGCGCCGGGCCTACCCGAACCACGCCATCCTGGCCGAGGAGTCGGGCGAGCACAACGGCAACGATTACCAGTGGATCATCGATCCCCTGGACGGCACCACCAACTATCTGCACGGCTTCCCCCAATTCGCCATCTCCATCGCCTGCACCCACAAGGGTGAGCTGCTTTCCGGCGTGATCTACGATCCTTTGAAGGATGAGATGTTCACCGCCGACAGGGGGGGCGGCGCCCGGCTCAATGACCGCCGGCTCCGTGTCACCAGCCGCAAGAGTCTGGAGGGCGCGCTGATCGGCACGGGCTTCCCCTTCCGCGACCAGCGCCATCTGGATACTTATACCGAGATGTTCAAGGCGATGATCAAGGACACCGCTGGCCTGCGCCGGCCCGGTTCCGCCGCCCTGGATCTGGCCTACGTGGCCGCCGGCCGGCTGGATGGCTTCTGGGAACTGGGGCTGTCGCCCTGGGACTTCGCCGCCGGTGCCTTGCTGGTGCGCGAGGCAGGCGGCAAGGTGAGCGATCTGGCCGGTGGAACCCGCTTCATGGAGACCGGCAACCTGATCGTGGGCGGGCTCAAGGTCCACGGAGCCATGCTGAGTCTGCTGACCCCCTATCTGCACGAAGGGCTCAATGCCTGAAGTGACCCCGCGCGCGCCCATGACAGCCCCTCAACTCCCCCACATCAGCGTCCCATCCCATCCGGTCTGGCCCCTGCTTGAACCCAAGCGGAAACGGGCGCTGATGGACCAGATCAAGGCCTTTCTGAAACGCGAAAAGGCCGTACTGGTCGCCCACTATTACGTGGACGGCGACCTCCAGGCCCTGGCCGAAGAGAGCGGCGGCTGTGTCGCCGACTCCCTGGAGATGGCCCGCTTCGGCGCGGAACAGGACGCCGATACCCTGGTGGTCTGCGGCGTGCGCTTCATGGGCGAGACCGCCAAGATCCTCAACCCGGAGAAGCGGGTGCTCATGCCCGACCTCAAGGCCAGTTGCTCCCTGGATGACGGCTGTCCCGCCGATCTTTTCAGTGACTTCTGCGACCAGTACCCGGACCACAAGGTGGTGGTCTACGCCAACACCAGCGCCGCCGTGAAGGCCCGCGCCGACTGGATGGTCACCTCCAGCATCGCCCTGCCGGTGGTCCGGCACCTGCACGAGCAGGGGGAGAAAATCCTCTGGGCGCCGGACAAGCACCTGGGCCACTATATCCAGAAGATGACCGGCGCCGAGATGGTCCTCTGGCCCGGCGCCTGCGTGGTGCATGAGGAGTTCAAATCCGTGGCCCTGGAGCGTATTCGCAAGCTCCACCCCGAGGCCGCCATCCTGGTCCACCCGGAATCGCCCGACAGCGTGGTACAGCAGGCCGACGTGGTGGGCTCCACCACCCAGTTGATCAAGGCCGTCACCGAACTGCCCAACCCGGAGTTCATCGTCGCCACCGACGAGGGCATCTTCTGGAAGATGCGCCAGCTTGCCCCGCACAAGACCCTGATCGCCGCCCCCACCGCCGGGGAAGGCGCCACCTGCGAATCCTGCGCCCACTGCCCCTGGATGGCGATGAATTCATTGCAGAACCTGGTCACCTGCCTGGAAAAGGGCGCGCCTGTGATCCGGGTCGATCCCCTCATCCGCGAACGGGCCGTGCTGCCCATCCAGCGTATGCTCGACTTCGCCAGGGAACGGGGGATCGGCGGAAGGCCCAAGGGCCGGTAGGCTGGTCGAGTAGGCCGAAGACACAAACGAAGTCTTCCCCGCCATCAGGGACACTTTCATTGGACGCCTCGCCGCACACGGCTACTGCGTGGTCGTCTGGAGCCCGGTGGGCATGTACTCATGCCCACCGGGCTAAAGGAAATGATGGCCAATAAGTTTATTTAGTAAACTGTCACCGTAATTCCGTCGCCTTCTTCCAACGACTATATTCCTCAAGCCCAACTCTATTATTCCATCTATCCATGCTAGATTCTTTTGGCTCACCCTTCACATCTATTTCATGCTGCTCCATTTGCTTTTTCGAATAATCCTCACCAAACCATTCCGCAAGCTTGGCACTAACTAATGCGTGACGATAAGCATCGTATTGGTCATTCGTGCCTTTTTTGTTAGGTGAATCAGGGTTTGCCTGCAATCTACCATAATGATCCGCAAGGTAGTTGGTGTATATGCCTGCGCCTATTACAGATGCCATGTTAGCTCTCCTTATTATCCATAAAATAATATACCCTCTTGGACGGGTATGGTGCATTGTCTTTTAAGCGGAAATATATGAATGGGTGTTGTATGGGAGTGCATGTGACTCCATTGCTAGAATCATAATTCATGACATCCACAATCTTAATCTGCACCCACCTGGCTTTATTGCCATAAAATATCCACAATGTATTTACGTCATCTTCAATATATCTATACCCCCTTACTTTCTGATTTACTGATTTCTCAAACGTACCCTGGAATTCATATGGAAATTGTATGCACACCTTAGTCCACGATGTACCAAGCAATGACTGCAAATCCATCGAAGTACTACTGCCTTGCTTGAATTCAGAAAGCGTTGCTGCAAATTTCCTCTCAAGCTCGACGTCTCTTCTAGACCAGAATTCGTAACTAATTAATAGCGCTGCTACTGTTAATGATGCCAATAAAATAATAATCAATGACTTCTTGTTTACCATAGGAATACCATTTCTTCTGCTTTAACGGTCTAATACGAATCACCCAAATAGAGACGCGCACAAAGCAAGCCACTTCTCAAAGAGATTTCTTTTGCCTATATCATCCATAGTATCCTCCGTTTATAGATTCCAGTTTGAAAGTAGAAAACCGTCCCCAACAAATTCAGACAACTTTCTTCGTCGGAATGGATTTGAGGCATCATCCATTCCCCTCAACATCCCACGAACAGGCCAGCCCCTGGGGCTGTAACGTCGTCGTCGGGTTTACTTGCATCGTCTATGTCATAACAACACCTCGCGCATAGGCTCGATCGAATACGAACTCTTGCTCCTCTCCATTCACCTCTCCCTCACACTCTCATCCAACCCCTTCAACAACGGCGACAGGAAGTATTCGATGATCCGCCGTTCGCCGGTCTTGATCTCCGCCGTCACGGTCATGCCGGGCGAGAGTTCGACCTTTTTGCCTTCGATGTCGATGTGGGTCCGTTCCAGGGCGATTCGGGCCTTGTAGACCCAGCCCAGCTTTTCGTCCTGCACTGCATCGCCGGATATGCCGGTGACCTGAGCCGGGATGACGCCGTAGCGGGTGAAGTTGAAGGCTTCGACTTTGACCTCGGCTGGCTGGCCTTCTTGGACGAAGCCGATGTCTTTGTTGAGCAGCAGGGCTTCGACCTCCAGTTGCCGCTGTTCGGGGACAATGACCAGGAGGGCCTGGGCGGGGGTGACGACGGCGCCGATGCTGTGGACGGCCAGTTGCTGCACCCGCCCCGCGACCGGGGCGGTGAGGGTCATGGCACGGTGGCGGGTATCGGCCTTTTGCCGTTCCTGGCGGGCGGCATTAAGGCGCCGTTCGGCCTCTTGCCGTTGTTCCAGGGTCTGGCGGCGGAAGTCCTTCTGTTCGTGGTCGATGCGGGCCTCGACCTGTTGGATGCCCTTTTGCAGTTCCTCGGCCTTTTTCTCCAGGGCGCGCAGGTCGTGTCCGGTCTCCAGCCGCTGTTGTTCGCTCTCCAGGTATTGCTGTTCGGCGACCATCTTGGTGGCGTTGAGTCGTTGCAGACCCTGGGCGCGCTGGGTGACCTTGCTGTAACCGGCCGGGATGAGCTTGCCGGTGGCTACGGCGAGAATGTCGAGGTGGCCGAGGCTGGCCCAGGCGACGGCTGTGCCGGAGAAGAGGAGGATGCGGGGATGGGTGACCAAGGCGCGGGCGATGGCGATGCGCCGTTTCTGGCCGCCGGAGAGGTTGCTGCCCTGTTCGCCCACGCGGCTGTCGTAGCCTTCGGGCAGTTCGAGGATGGAGTCGTGGGCACCGGCCAGCCGCGCGGCCTGGACGATCTGTTCCATGGGCAAGCCGGGCTCGACCGCCAGGCGGATGCGGTCGAGCACGGGCGGGCGACCGGGGGCGTAGCGGAAGCTGACCTGTTCGAAGCGGACCGCGCCCTTGAGCGCCGGCAGGGAGGTTCGGCCTGGGTTGTTGCCGGGCTCGGGGGCAGTGTTGAGGATGTCGCCCAGCCGTTTCAGGGAGATGCCGGCCTGCTGGAAGTCCTGCCAGAGTTGCACCAACCGCAGGATGGGGCCGCTGACCCGCCCGGCCAGCATGTTGAAGGCGATCAGTCCGCCCACGCTCAGGTCGCCACTCCAGGCCTGTTCGAAGAAGTCCTTCGGTAGGGCCAGGGGGCGCCGCTCCAGCGGATCCTGGATCAGGATCTTGCCGTCGGCGATCTGCCTCACCACAAACCAGTGGCGATCCTTGTGCCTGGCTATGGCGGGCAGGCCATGGAAACGGGCCAGCAGGACCAGACAATGGAGGCCGGTGTCGATGGCCGGAGACTGGTCAGTGCTGTGGGGCATGGGGGTCCGCCTGTATTTTGATCGTCCTGAACTGCGCCCGCTCAGCGGAGACAGAGAATGATCATATTTCTAGCAGGCGAGACGGATAATGAAATAGGGGTTGTCTGGTATTTTTATAGGAATTTTCTGGTACGAAGATATTTCTGATCTGGATCAATTAAAAGGACAGGAAATCCAACCTCCTACGCCGAAGTAACCCGCCCCTCCTCGGGTCCGTCAATGAGTCACGGCGGTGGTCAAGACGCCCTTGCGGGCGGTCGTCGGACCGTTTTGGCGTCGAATGGGCCAGGAAAGACCTGGGATGCTGTGAAAAAATCCGCCGCCATACCCCAGCCGTTTCAGCAATTCATTACAGAAAAAGTTCAAGCGCGTATCCCGCAGGGAGATATGAATTGAAAAAATCACTGATCCTGTATTTACTTACGGAAGACATGAACAATTCCTGTGATTTGATAGCGCGAAGATACGTGCTGCTGTTCTGGCTTGGTTGACATCGGACGAGGCATGCATTCATCCCCCATCCTGGCTTGCGCCATGCTGGCGCTGGCGCTTTTGGCGCCCATTTCCGCCTCCGCCCAGAAACAGGCCGAGACGCTGCGGATAGGTGTGCTCGCCTATATGGGCAAAGAATCTGCGCTTCAACATTGGGGACCCCATGCCGATTATCTGAATGCCAGCCTCGCCCCGCTCCGCTTTGAAATCGTCCCCCTCGGTTACGAAGGAGACGAACTGACCAAGGCGGTGGCAAACCGGGAGCTGGCCTTCGTCATCACCAACCCCGGCCATTACATCGAGCTGGAGTTGGCGGATCACGTCACCCGTATCGCCACCCGGCGCATGATTGGGCCGAAAGGGCTGCTCGACCGCTTCGGCGGCACCGCTTTCGCCCGTGCCGAAAGGGCGGATCTTTCCGATTACGCCAGTCTGCGCGGCAAGAAAATCCTGATCCCCTCCACCTCCAGCCTGGGGGGCTGGCAAGTCCATCTGCGAGAGGCGCTTGCGCAAGGGCTTGATCCGCGAAAGGAGTGCACACTCATCAAAATGGATGACCACAAGAAGGTGGTCAGGGCCATACTGAACGGCGAGGCCGATGCCGGCTTTGTCCGCTCCGACCTGCTGGAACAGATGGCCAGTAAGGACAAGCTCGAACTCGGGCGGCTGCGGATCATCAACCAGCGCCGGGAGCCGGGCTATGACTACCTGCTCAGCACGCGGCTCTATCCCGAATGGCCCTTCGCCGTGGTCAATGGCACTGACCTGGACCTGGCCGCCAGGGTGTTGGAAGCGCTGCTCCGGCTCCCGCCGGACAGCAAGGCCGCGCGCGCGGCCGGCATTCACGGCTGGACCATCCCTGCCCATTACCACTCCATCACCGATCTCCTCCGCGAGTCGGGGCTCGGCCCCTTCTCCGAGAAGGAACCCAGTTTCCGGCTGATGCTGGAGCGATACTGGCCCGGGTTCACCAGCATTCTCTCGCTGATCGTGCTGGTGCTGCTGGCGGGACTGGTGCATATCCTGAGATCCCGGACGGCCCTGCAAATCAGCGAGGCCCTGCTGCGCAACAACGAGCGGCAACTGCGCCTGGCCGCCGGTGTCTTCGAACACGCCGCCGAGGGGATTCTGATCACCGACGATAAGGGCAACATCCTCGACGCCAACACGGCCTTCACCCACCTGACGGGGTATAGACGCGAAGAAGTCGTGGGCAGGAACCCTAAGCTATTGCAATCTGGCCAGCATCCACCCGAATTTTATCAGGCCATGTGGGAGAAATTACGGGATAAGGGGATCTGGCGTGGCGAGGTCTGCAACAAGCGAAAGAACGGCGAGACCTATATCGAGCAGTTGACCATTTCGGCCGTGCGCACACCGGAGGGCGGGGTCAGCCAATACATCGGCATCTTCTCCGACATCACCCAGTTGAAGAAGCACCAGGGAGAGCTGGAATTCCGTGCCCACCATGATGCCCTGACCCAGTTACCCAACCGCAGCCTGCTGGCCGACCGGTTGCTTCAGGCCCAGGCCAGGGCCGATCGCAACCGGACCCTGTTGGCTGTGGCCTATCTCGACCTGGATGGATTCAAGCGAATCAACGACAGCTTCGGCCACGAGACCGGCGACCGCCTGTTGATCGAGGCCGGCCAGCGCCTGCTCGCCTGCCTCCGGGCCGGCGATTCGGTCGCCCGCCTCGGCGGGGACGAATTTGTCCTCCTGCTCACGGACCTGCCATCCAGAACGGAATGCGAAAATGCCATGCGCCGGGTCCTGGCCTCCATCGCCGAGCCCTATCTGCTGGACGGCGATGCGCTGAAGATCTCCACCAGCATCGGCATCGCCCTCTACCCTTATGATCCCGCCGACCCCGACACCCTGTTGCGCCATGCGGATCAAGCCATGTACCAGGCCAAGCAGACGGGAAAGAATCGATTCTGCATCCATGAGCCGGAAGCGGCCAAGGCACCCTGACGGCCAGACCAACAAAAAAGCGGGCCAAGGCCCGCTTGTTCAGGGGTTTCCCGGCAGAATCAATCCTGGATGCAACCCGCCACCGCCTGGGTGATGTTGGCGCGGAAGATCGCCTTGTGAACGTCACCCATGCTGATCACACCGACCAATCGCTTGTCCACGGCCACCGGGATGCGGCGGAACTTGTAGCGGGCCATGACGGCGGCGGCGCGCAGGACATGCATGTCAGGCGGTACGCTGACGGCCCCCTTGGTCATGATGTCGGACACCTTGAGCTTCACCACGTCCTTGTACTTCCCCATGAGTTCGTCCATATCGACCGTGGCCATGCCCCCGTCCATGAGTTCGGTGAGGGAGGGAAACATGCGCGACAGCACGTCCTTCTCCGCCACGAAACCGATCAATAGATTGTTATCGTCCACCACCGGCAGGCCGCTGTATCGGTAAAGGCACATAAGGGAGACCACCTCGATCAGTCGTGCGTCTGATTTCACCGATCGAACCGAGCAACCCATTACGTCTTTGACCAGCATATGCTTTTCCTCGTTGAATATTATTGTTGGACCCAAGTTAAGGTCCTTACTGACTATACCCGAGCTTCGAACCAGGGGATACAGAACCGTCAATAGCCTATTTTCTTGATTTCTGTCAACCGGGATCGCCCATTCCCAGCCCAAGACAGCCCGCAGGCTGACCTCTTGCCCTCCCGTCAAATGAAGTTGGTGATGCCCATTATACGGGCTAGAATGTTCCCCCAATGAAAGCCATCCAGTCCCTGCTCCTGCTGCTCGCTCTGCTGTCGCCGGTCTGTTCCCTCGCCGATGACAAACCTGCGGATTTCACCCTTACCGACACCTCCGGCACCACCATCAAGCTTTCCGACTACCGGGGTAACTGGGTCGTGGTCAATTTCTGGGCCACCTGGTGCGCCACCTGCGCAGAGGAGATTCCCCGGCTCATCGACTTCCAGAAGCGCTATCCCGGCATACGGCTCCTGGGCATCAATTTCGAGCAGCAGACCGAGAAAGGACTCCGCCCCTTCCTCAGTCAATTCCAACTCAACTACCCCCAGCTCCTCCTCCGTTACACCACCCTCTCCCCCTTCGAGCCCCTGAAGGGCTTGCCCACCACGGCCATCGTCAACCCCCAGGGGAACATGGTGAGCAAATACACGGGACCCATCACCGTCGATATGCTGGAAGCCTTCTTCCGCAAGGAAGGGGTCATCTTCGATCCCAAGGCAACCAAGGAGGCAGAGGAGGCTAAGCTGGCCGAGGAACAGGCCGCCCGCGAAAAGGCGGAAGCAGAGGCCCAGGCCGCCACCGAGGCCAAAGAGGCCGAGGAGCGCGCCGCCAAGGAGCAGGCGGCCAAGGTTCGCGCCGCCAAGGCCAAGGCGGCACGCGAAAAAGCCGCGAAAAAGGCCGCAGCCGAGGCCAAAGCCAAGGCAGCCGCTGAATCCCAAGCGGCGGAAGAGGCCAAAGCGGCCGCCGAGACAAAGCCCCAAGCCGAACCCAAGCCCGAGGGGGAAAGCGGAGCCAAGGTGGCCCCCGCCACGCCGCCTCCGGCGGCCTCAACCGGAACCAAAGGCTCCGGGAATTAGGCCCCGTCGACAGAAATCCTGTCTATTCTCCACTGTCCGTAACGCCCTGTTCGAAACCCCGCGCCGCTCGGGCGGGTCCCTTTTTTATCCACAACTTCCCCACAACTCATGAACCGCCGGGCCCCGCTTGGCACAATATATGGTGGTTGACTCTGTCGCCGGTACGTATATATTGTGACGGATCGATAGCAATCCGCCGGTAATCCGGCAAGCTAGGCAGGCCGCCCCCCGGCCCCGTCTTGAATCACCAGACCCAAAACCCGGAAATCGGCACTTCAGGAGGAATCATGGCAAGCGAAACCGCTCAGACCAACATCACCAATCCCTGGATTCCACCCGCTACGGCGAAGGCGGAGCAAACCGGGCCGGCCCCGAAGGCCCAGACTTTCAGTTTCGGCGTCATCCGCCGCAACGGCAAGATGACGGCCTTCGATCCGAACAAGATCGCCGTTGCCATGACCAAGGCCTTCCTGGCGGTAGAGGGCGGCAGCGCGGCGGCCTCCAGCCGTATCCATGAGACCGTCGAACGGCTCACCCAGCAGGTGATCCAGGCCCTGACCCGCACCGGCTCCAATGTCCATATCGAGGACATCCAGGACCAGGTGGAGCTGGTGCTGATGCGCTCCGGGGAACACAAGGTCGCCCGTGCCTATGTGCTCTACCGCGCCGAACGCGCCCGCGAGCGCGAGGAGACGGCGCGGCAGGCCGAATCCGCCAGCGAACAGCCGCAGATCCATATCCTTCAGGCCGACGGCAGCAAGCGCCCGCTCGACGTGCAGCGCTTGCGCGCCCTGGTGGAAGAGGCCTGCCAAGGACTGGACGAGGTCAACACCGAGACCATCCTCAACAGCGGCCTGCGCAACATCTTCGATGGGCTCAAGGCGTCCGAAGTCTCCCAGACCCTGGTGATGAGCGCCCGCACCCTGATCGACCAGGAGCCTAACTACTCCCAGGTGGCCGCGCGCCTGCTGCTGGACCAGTTGCGCCGCGAGGCCCTAGCCTTCCTGCATCTGGAACAGGTAGACACCCAGGCCCAGATGGGAAACTGCTACGGCGACTATTTCAAGACCTACCTGGACAAGGCGATTTCGCTGGAGCTGCTGGATTCGCGCCTGGCCCAGTACGACCTGGACCGGCTGACCGCCGCCATCAAGCCCGAGCGTGACCTCAGCTTCACCTATCTCGGTCTCCAGACCCTCTACGACCGTTATTTCATCCACGATCACGAGAGAACCGTCTTCGAGCTGCCCCAGGCCTTCTTCATGCGCGTAGCCATGGGCCTGGCGATCAACGAGATCGACCGCGAGACGCGGACCATCGAGTTCTACGACCTGCTCTCCCGCTTCGACTTCATGAGCAGCACCCCCACCCTGTTCAACTCCGGCACCCTGCGCCCGCAGCTCTCCAGTTGCTACCTGACCAGCGTCCCCGACAACCTGGAGGGGATCTACGGCGCCATCAAGGACAACGCCCTGCTCTCCAAATACGCCGGCGGCCTGGGCAACGACTGGAGCCGCGTGCGCGGCCTCGGCTCCCACATCAAGGGGACCAACGGCAAGTCCCAGGGGGTGGTGCCCTTCCTCAAGGTGGCCAACGACACCGCCGTGGCGGTGAATCAGGGCGGCAAACGCAAGGGCGCCGTCTGCGCCTACCTGGAAACCTGGCACGTCGATATCGAGGACTTCCTCGAACTGCGCAAGAACACCGGCGACGAGCGCCGCCGCACCCACGACATGAACACCGCCAACTGGATACCGGACCTGTTCATGAAGCGCGTGGCGGAAGAAGGCGACTGGACCCTCTTCTCCCCCAACGAGGTCCCCGACCTGCACGACCTGACCGGCCAGGCCTTCGAACAGGCCTACACCGCCTACGAGGAGAAAGCCGCCCGAGGCGAGATCCGGATCTTCCGCAAGCTCAAGGCCCTGGACCTCTGGCGCAAAATGCTCGGCATGCTGTTCGAGACCGGCCACCCCTGGATCGCCTTCAAGGACCCCTGCAACATCCGCTACAGCAACCAGCACCTGGGGTCGGTCCACAGCTCCAACCTCTGCACCGAGATCACCCTGCACACCAACGATCAGGAGATCGCCGTCTGCAACCTGGGCTCCGTCAATCTGGCCGCCCATGTGGATGAAGGGGGCCTCGACCTGGCCAAGCTGGAGCGCACCATCACCACCGCCATGCGCATGCTGGACAACGTCATCGACTACAACTACTACTCGGTGCCTCAGGCGCGCAACTCCAACCTGCGCCACCGCCCCGTCGGGCTCGGCATCATGGGCTTCCAGGACGCCCTCTACAAAAGGCGCATCCCCTACGCCTCCCCAGAGGCCACCGAATTCGCCGACCGTTCCATGGAGGCAGTCAGCTATTTCGCCATCCAGGCATCCACCCATCTGGCCGAGGAACGCGGACGCTACTCCAGCTTCAACGGCTCCCTCTGGAGCCAGGGCATCCTGCCCATCGACTCCGTCAAGCGGCTGGCCGAGCAGCGCGGCAGCTACCTCCAGATGGATAGCAGCCAGACCCTCGACTGGGACAGCCTGCGCGAGCGGGTAAAGACCATCGGCATGCGCAACTCCAACTGCATGGCCATCGCGCCCACCGCCACCATCTCCAACATCTGCGGCGTCAGCCAGTCCATCGAGCCCACCTACCAGAACCTGTTCGTCAAATCGAACCTCTCGGGTGAGTTCACCGTGGTCAACCCCTACATGGTCCGCGACCTCAAGGCCCGCGACCTCTGGGACGCCGTCATGGTCAACGACCTCAAATACTTCGACGGCTCCGCCCAGCCCATCGACCGCATCCCCGAGGATCTCAAGGCCCTCTACGCCACCGCCTTCGAGATCGACCCCCGCTGGCTCGTGGAGGCCGGCTCCCGCCGCCAGAAGTGGCTCGACCAGGCCCAGAGCCTCAACCTCTACCTGTCCGAACCCTCCGGCAAAAAGCTCGACAACCTCTACAAACTCGCCTGGGTGCGCGGTCTCAAGACCACCTACTACCTGCGTTCCATGGGGGCCACCCATATGGAGAAGGGGGTAGAGGAAAGCTCATCCTCGACCGGTTCGGAAGCCCCCAAGGTATGCAGCCTGCTGGACCCGGAATGCGAGGCTTGTCAGTAGATCAAGATTCTTTGATCGTTCCCACGCTCCAGCGTGGGAATGCATCTCCGGACGCTCCAGCGTCCCGGATCGCGACGCTGGAGCGTGGGAACGATAGGGAAGAAATATATGGGCCGAAGCCGTTACACCATCACCGAGCCGGACAAGCCCCACTTCCTCACCTGCACGGTGGTCGAGTGGCTGCCGGTCTTCACCCGGCCCGAGGCGGTGCAGATCCTGCTGGATAGCTGGGGCTGGCTGCGTAACCACGAGGAGTTACGGCTCCATGGCTATGTGGTGCTGGAAAACCACATCCATTTCATCGCCCAGGCGCCACGATTGGATAAATGCCTGAACAGCTTCAAGTCCTTCACGGCAGCCCGGCTCATCGAGCTGCTGGAGGCACATCAGGCGGAACGGCTGCTCGCCCGGTTGCGTTTCGCCAAACGGGCGCACAAACAGGACCGGGACTACCAGTTCTGGCAGGAGGGAGCCCATGCGGAGATGGTCTTCAGCGAGGCCGTAATGCGGGAGAAACTGGACTATATCCACTTCAACCCGGTGAAGCGGGGCTATGTGGACCAGCCAGAGCACTGGCGCTACTCCAGCGCGCGGGATTATCTGGGCGAGCCGGGGCTGATCCGGATCGACCCTTGGTATTGATCGTTCCCACGCTCCAGCGTGGGAACGCATCCCCGGACGCTCCAGCGTCCCGGATCGCGACGCTGGAGCGTCGCTGGCGGCATTCCCACGCTGGAGCGTGGGAACGATCAATCAACCAGAGGAAAACCACCATGCTGAACTGGGACGATCCCCTGAAGGCACTGACACCCTCGCCCTCCCCTGCCCCCCCGCTTTTGCCGGGGCTGGAGGCGGACGAAGAAGAAACCCAGCAACTGGACTTCGAGCTGGAGGACACCCGTCCCCGGCTGCGTTCCAGCGCCCCCGTGCCGCCTGCGTCCATAAAGCCGGTCAACCCGGAGGACAAGCGCGTGGTCAACGGCCACACGGACATCAACCAGTTGGCGCCCTTCAAATACCCCTGGGCCTGGGAGTATTTCCTCAACGCCAACAAGAACCACTGGACGCCGCTGGACATCAACATGGCCCAGGATGTCCACGACTACCACCACAAGCTGACCCTGGAGGAGCGCCACGTCTACGAGAACGTCCTCTCCTACCTGACCACCTCCGACATCCTGGCCATGCGCAACATCGGCCTGGCGGTGATGGAGAAGATGTCCGCCCCCGAGTTGCAGATCTACCAGGCGCGCCAGGTCTATGAGGAATCGCTGCACACCTGGACCTATCAGCACTGTATCGAGACCCTCGGCCTCGACCAGGGCGAGATCTACAACCGCTACCGGGTCGTGCCCGAGATCAACGGCAAGATCCAGCTTACCAACCGCCGCCTCAGCTCCATCCTGCGCGCCGGTGTCGATCTGACCGACCGGGACGAGCTGCATAATTTCTTGATGGCCTATCTCTTTTTCGCCGGAATCTTCGAGGGCTGCTGGTTCTACAACGGCTTCAGCCCCATCTTCGCCCTGCAACGGCGCGGCCTGATGAAGGGTACCGCCGAGCAGTTGCAATACATCATGCGCGACGAGGTGATGCACGCCTCCTTCGGCCTGCGAGTCGCCCGGCAGATCATGCAGGAGGAAAAGATCACCCCCGACCCCAAGGCCCTGCGCGAACTCTGGGACGAATGCGAGGCTGCCGAACGGGCCTATGCCGGGTACATCCTGCGCGACCCCATCCTCGGCTACTCCGCCGAGGACCACATCGAGCAGTTCCGCTTCATCGCCAATCGCCGCTCCCGCCAGATGGGCTTCGACCAGGAACCCTTTCCCGGCGCGCAAAACGCCCTGCCCTGGCTCGACGAACAGGCCAACCTGCGTAAGGAAAAGAACTTCTTCGAGACCCGTGTTACCGAGTACCAGACCGGCGGGGCGTTGAAGTGGGAGTGATGAAAGCCATCCCATGATCTGGCAAGCCTATTCCGGACACAAAATCACGCGGCATGTTGAACACTTTGCTCGAATTTTGCGGGTGACTGATAACCGATGGTGG
>MGZB01000048.1 GCA_001801995.1 Gammaproteobacteria bacterium RIFOXYD12_FULL_61_37
AACTTCTCGGTGGATACAATCTCAAGTCAAGCACTTGGGCTCCGAACTACGAGGGTCCCCTTCTTTTTTTCCTTTTTATAACTGACTACGGGCTACCTACCCGCAACTGCCAGTACCGCCATCGGATTTGTGCTCGCTATAGCCAGCAAAGTACGAGCCGCACCGCTGGGCTGCTTGCGGCCTTGCTCCCAACCTTGCAAGGTGCGAACGGATACGCCAATAAGTGCTGCGAATTGAGACTGAGACAAGCCAGTTTTCTTCCGTGCCTCAATGACGGGCGACGTGACGATATGAACTTGACCAGCCTTCATTTCGCGCACTGATTGCAATAGCTCGGCAGCAAGATCGCGCTTGGCTTCATGGGCTGCCAGTTCGGACTTAGTAAGCGGTTTACTCTTCGAGGACACGGCGAATCTCCTTCAACTTGGGACCGGTGAGATTGTCTGTTTTCGACTTCGCATACAGCGTGAGCAAAACCACTTCACCTTCTGCGTTGCGAGTGAAGTAGATCACTCGAACACCGCCCGACTTGCCCGAACCGGTTCTTCCCCAACGCACTTTGCGAATGCCGCCGGACTCGGGCACGACATCTCCGGCAGTGGGGTGTTCAGCAATATACGCCGCGAACGCACCGCGTTCATCTTCGGTCCAGTAGAGCGGCCACTGGCGCTGAAACAGCAACGTTTCGACCACGGTATGCATGGGCTAACTATACGCCTGCGGCGCATAGGCGTCCAGCCATCGAAATATGAGGCCTAACGTCGTCGCCGGACCAAGCCCACTACAACCCCATCTCCCGCCACCTATTCTCGATGCGTTTCAAGGAGATGGGAAATGCCGTGCCGACCTCCTGGGCGAAGAGGGAGACTCGCAGCTCTTCGAACAGCCAGCGCAGTTCCTCCAGGCGTTCGTCGTCGCGGCCGGCGGCCTGGGCGCGTTTCAGGCGTTCCAGCCATTCGCCTTCCTTGGGCTTGATTTCGGCGAGCCGCTGGCGGTCGCGGGCGGCGGCGTGGCCGAGTTTGTCGAGGCGCATCTCCAGGGCGCGGAGATAACGGGGGTAGTCCTGGAGGTGGAGGAACGGGGTCTCCAGCAGGAAGCCCCGAAAGACCAGGCGATCCAGGTGGGCGCGCATGTCGGTCAGGGATTCCATCCAGTTGATCTCCCGGCGCCCGGCCAGGGCTTGGCGCAGGCGCTGGTAGCGGTCGAGTATCCCGGCGGTCAGTTGGCAGACCTCGGCGGCCTTTGCCATCAATTCGCCCCGGCCTGCTTCCAGGGCGGCGTTGAAGGCCTCGGCGTCGCGGATGGGCGGGCGGCCTTCGATGAAGGTCAGATCAAGGATCAGGGCAACCAGGTCTTCCTCCAGATCGGCCCTGCCCTCTCCCGATGCCTTGGCGTATTGCAGGGTCATGCGTTGCAGGTCCGGCAGGTTATTGCGCAGATAGCGCGCCGTCTGGCCCAGACGGATCAGGAACAGCCGCCGCAAGCCGCCGCGCATGGCCCGCTCTGCATTGAGCTGGGAATCGAGGATGCGCAGGGCGACGCTCTCCTTTTCGTCCACCAGGGCCGGGAAGCCACGCAGCTCCACCCCACCCCGCTGGATGGCGATGCTCTCGGGGATGGGGCCGCAACTCCAGTCACGCAGGCCGGTCTGCTCGTGGATCGCCACCGCCGCACCGGCGAGGCCCTTCGCCGCCGGTCCCGCCAGCCGCTGTTTCAGCTCGGCCAGATCCCGTCCCGTTTCCAGGGCCTTGCCCTGGTCGTCCACCACCCGGTAGTTCATGCGCAGATGGCTTGGCAGGGCCGCCAGGTCCCAGGCGTCCTCTGGCACCTGGACGCCGCTCATGCGCTTCAGCTCCTCGCCCAGTGAACGCAACAGGGGGCGGTCGCTGGCGCCCAATGCCTTGGCCAGGCGTTCGGCGTAATCGGGCACGGGGACGAAGGACTTGCGCAGTTGCTTGGGCAAGCCACGCAGCAGTTCGGTGATGAGTTCCTTGAGCAGCCCAGGGGTGAGCCAGTCGCAGCGGTCCTCGGAGACCTGGTTCAGCACCGCCAGGGGGATCACCAGGGTGACGCCGTCGGACGCCTCGCCTGGCCCGAAACGATAATTCAGCGGCAGGGCGAGGCCGCTGAAGTCGAGGCGGTTCGGGAAATCGGCCGCCGCCACCGGCGGGGCCTCGGGCCGCATCAGGTCCTCCTGCCGCATGTGCAGCAGTTTCGGTTGACTACGGCTGATCCCGCGCAGCCAGTGTTCGAACTGGGGGGTGCTGTAGATGCCCTCGGGCACCCGTTCCATATAGAAGGTGACGATCTGCTCCTCGTCTACCAGGATGTCCCGCCGCCGGGATTTCTCTTCCAGCGCATGGATATGGTCGATCAGCTCCCGGTTGTGGCGCCAGAAGGGGGCCTTGGTCTCGAAGTCGCCCCCGGCCAGGGCGAAGCGGATGAAGACCTCCCGCGCCTCGGCCGGGTTGATGGGGCCGTAGTTGACCCGCCGCTTGGGGACCAGGGTCAGGCCGAAGAGGCTGACCTTTTCGAAGGCGCCCACCTGGCCGCGCTTGCTCTGCCAATGGGGCTCGAACCAGCTCCGCTGCACCAGATGCCCCGCCGCCCGCTCGATCCACTCGGGCTCGATGCGGGCCAGGGTGCGGGCGTAGAGCTTGGTGGTCTCCACCAGCTCCGCCGCCATGACCCATTTGGGCTGTTTTGCAAAGAGCCCGGAGCCGGGGAAGGCAAAGAAGCGGCTGTTGCGGGCGCCCAGGTAGCTCTTGTCCTGGCCCGACTCCTTGAAACCGCAATGGCTCAGGAGCCCGGTCAATAGCGCCTGATGGATCTCGGCGTAACCGGCGGGCTCGCCGTTGTCCCGGTAGCCCATCTCGTGCAGCTCGGCGCTGATCTGCTGGTGGATGTCGCGCCACTCGGTCACCCGGTTCCAGGAGAGGAAGTGGGTCCGGCAGAGGTCGCGGAACTTGCGATGGGTCAGGTGGTGGCGCCTTTCCTCCAGATAGTCCCAAAGCTTGAGCAGGCCCATGAAGTCCGACTCCTCGTCCTTGAAGAGGGCATGGGCCTCGTCGGCCTGCTGCTGCCGGTCGATGGGCCGCTCGCGCGGGTCCTGCACCGAGAGGGCTGCGGCGATGACGGCCACCTCGCGCAAGGAGCCGTTCTGGGTGCTCTCCATGAGCATGCGGCCGATGCGGGGATCGACCGGCAGACGGGCGATGCGTCGGCCCAGCAAGGTGACTTGGCCCTCACCGTCTACTGCGCCGATCTCGTGCAGGACCCGGTAGCCATCCTTGATCATGCGCGAATCGGGCGGATCGACGAAGGGGAAGCGCTCGATCTCGCCAAAGCCCAGGATCTTCATCTGAAGAATGACCGAGGCCAGATTGGTGCGCTGGATCTCCGGTTCGGTGAATTCGGGGCGGGCGACGAAGTCCTCCTCGGAATAGAGGCGGATGCAGATCCCCTCGGCCACGCGGCCACATCGGCCCTTGCGCTGATCGGCCGAGGCGCGGGAGACGCGCTCCACCGGCAGCCGCTGCACCTTGGAGCGGTGGCTGTAGCGGCTGATGCGGGCAAAACCGGCGTCGATGACGTTGCGGATGCCCGGCACGGTCAGGGAGGTCTCGGCCACGTTGGTGGCCAGGACGATGCGCCGCCCGCCGTCCGGGTGGAAGATGCGCGCCTGCTCGGCGCTGCCCTGGCGGGCGTAGAGGGGCAGAACCTCTAAGCCCTTGTGGCCGTGCTTGCGCAGGGTCTCGGTGGTCTCGCGGATCTCCCGCTCGCCGGAGAGAAACACCAGGATATCGCCCCACTGGCCCCGCGCGAGTTCGTCCACCGCCGCCACCAGGGCCTGTTGCAGGGTCTCGTCCCGTTCACCAGCCCCTTCCTCTTCCGGCGGGCGGTAACGGACCTCCACCGGGAATGTGCGTCCGGAGACGTTGATGATGGGCGCCTGGTTGAAATGGGCGGCGAAGCGCTCCGGGTCGATGGTGGCGGAGGTGATGATCAGCTTGAGGTCGGGCCGCTTCGGCAGCAACTGGCGCAGATAGCCCAAGAGAAAGTCGATGTTGAGGCTGCGTTCGTGGGCCTCGTCGATGATGAGGGTGTCGTACTCCAGCAGCAGCCGGTCGCGCTGGGCCTCGGCCAGGAGCATGCCGTCGGTCAGCAGCTTGATGCGGGTCTGGGGGCTGACATGGTCCTTGAAGCGGACCTTGTAGCCCACCGCCGTGCCCAGCTCCGTCTCCAACTCCTCGGCAATGCGCGCCGCCAGGCTGCGGGCTGCGATGCGCCGGGGCTGGGTATGGCCGACGCGACCGAAGACCCCGCGCCCCAGGCGCAGGCAGAGCTTGGGCAACTGGGTCGATTTGCCCGAACCCGTCTCGCCACAGAGGACGATGACCTGGTGCTGCCGGATCAGCTCGGCGATCTCCTCGCGGCGTGCGCTGATGGGCAGCCCTTCCGGGAAATTCACCTCCTGGACCAGGGCCCGCCGCTGTGCCGCCAGGGCGCGGGAGGTTTCCAGATCGGCCAGCAGCTTGGACAGGCCCAGATCGACGGGCTTGTTCTCCTTCAAACGGGCACTCAGGCCCGCCAGCCGTTTTTTCAGACTGGGACGGTCAGCAAGCAGGCACTGCTCGATGGCTTGGGGATCGGGAAATGACATGGGAAAAACCGGCGGGGGCAAAAGCTTTAGTTCAAGATCCTGGGCGGTTGCATTAGCATTGTCGGCCAATGCACGCAGTATAACGGTTTTGTCTCAGTGCGATTATCGCCCCCCCTTCTCCTCTGCCTGATCGCCCTGACCCTCGCGGGCTGCGAGACCCTCTTTCCCGATCCTCCGCCGGAGGTCGAGACACGCCCCTTTCAGGTCAGGAACGTGGCCAAGAGCGACGTGGACCTGGTCACGGAGACCAATGTCCGCATGACCCTGGACCTGCTGCGGGAACTGGCGGTGAAGCTCTACAAGCGCAATCCCCAGGAGTGGCGCAAGGCTGGCTACGAAGGACCGGAACAGGCCGCCTGGGGCATATTCCTCAACGAGCGCCGAGATGTGGCCGTATTGCAGGGCAGCCGATCCATCGATGCCCTTCGTCTCACCTTCGAAGACGGCTACAGCGGCGACCGGGTCTACGCCCTGGTGGAGGGCATCCGGACCATGATCCTGGCCGCCTACAAGGGCAAGCAGGAGTTCTACATGCTGGACGACCTGGACCCGCAGAAGATCTACAACGCCGCCCGCAACATCGAGCTAGCCGCCTGGAAGCTCGGCAACGAGCGGGACGCCTCCGGCAATTTCTTCCTGCTCAGCAACGAACTGGAAGGGCCAGTCAAAAACCTCAGTTACGAACGCCTCATCGGGAAAATGATCGCCCTCCAGGACAGCATGGCGCGCATCATTGCCGACAAAAACAACCGCACCATCAAAAATGTGATCCAAAGTCTGGCGAGGGCGGTGTTTTTGCCAATCTAACAGCGATCAGCCAGTGAATTACGGCCGTAAAGTAACATTAATAATGTAAAGTCTGCTCAAGCCATTGTTATAGCTTGATATTGTCGCGCGCCCACAGCCTGATTTCTAGCAAACAACCAAATTTTTCTGCTGCCATTTTTCCCTCAAACCGTATAATGCGCCAGTTTGGGCTAGAACATCTCAAGCCAAGTCAACATGGATAAATAGGAGATTTTTACGTGACTCAGAACAACACCAACAACGGCTCAATGACGACTAGCGGACAGGCACCCGAGCAAGGGATGCCGACCGGAATCACCCCCTCCTCAACCCCTCCCGGCTCACAATTACCGCAGGACGCCTCCGGCAAGGCGGCAGCGGCGCCCCCCAGCACAAGCGAATCCCTTATCAACAAGCTGACCCATCTAATTGGAGAGGTTGGCGACTCCCTCCAGGATGCCGGTAAGCCCATGGTGGATACTGGGACACAAGCTCCCGAACAGGTAAAGCTTGCCCAGGCAGATGAAAAGAAGAAGAAAAAGAAGGAAGGTACCGAAGGAGACCCTGAAGCCGAATCAACCGCCGACGCCGAAGCAGAGGCATCCGCATCGACCGATGGGGCTTCGCCCCCTTCTTCGGGAGAGACCGCTGGGGCACCTTCCGGCGGCACGGAAGAAGTCGTTGTCGCGGCCGACGCCGGTATGGGATTCGGTTCAGTCGGCCTGCTTGCATTAGGGGCATTGGGCATAGGTGCAGCCGCAGCTGGCGGCGGGGCTGGCGGCGGCCTGGGCGGAATAGCCGGCTCTTCATCCAGATCACTCGGTGGCTCGGTAGTGGATGGTTACATCCGGGGCGCGAGAATCTACATCGACGAAGACAGTGACAATACCGCCGACGATTCCGAATTTACCGGCGTCGTCACGGACGAAAACGGCAACTTCAGCCTCACAACCAGCAAAAGCGGCGCCATCCTGGCGGTGGGCGGCGTCAACATCGACACCGGCATCGAAAACACCCTCGTCCTCTCCGCGCCGGACGGCGTCACTCTCATCAATCCCATTACCACACTGATCCAGGCCTACGTGAAGGCCAACGGCGTGACCTCGCAGGTGGCGGAGGCGGCCGTGCAGGCGGCGCTGAACCTGCCCGGTGTCGATCTGCTCAGTTTCGACCCTCTGGCCCCCGCCAACGCGGCCGATCCCAACGCACTGGCCGTGCAGAAGGTAGCGGCACAGATCGCCTCCATCCTGATGCTGGTCGAAGCCCAGCCCGTGGTTGGCAAAACGGGCGAGGAGGCTGTGGCGGCGGTGGTGACAAATCTGACCACTGCAATAACGTCGAATACCAACGGCTCAACCATCGACCTGACCGACAACGCCACGCTGGGAACCCTCCTGGGCAACGGCTTGATAACTCAGGCCACGACTGACGCGATCGAGACGGCGACGGCTGCCATCGCAACTGCCGCGAATCTCTCCGCCGTCACCGACTCCCAAGGGGCGAACCTCGACACCACCGCCGCCGCAGCCCCGACCGGCCTGGATCTGCTGGCGGCTTCCGATAGCGGCGTCTCAATCAGCGACAACCTCACCAGCGACAACACCCCGGCGGTGCGCGTCTACTTCACCACCAACGCGGACAATGGCACGGCTGTGGTGGCCGGGGATACCGTCAATCTCCTCAGCGGCACGAATTCGGTTGGCAGCGTAATCCTGACGACGGCAGATATCGCGGTCGGCTATGTGGAGATCACCGCTTCCACCCTGACCGAGGGTGTTTCCAGCCTGACCGCCACAGTCACCGACCGGGGCGGAAATACAAGCAGCGCCTCGGCCGCATTGAGCCTGACGGTGGATACCCAAGCCCCGACGGTGACAATCACATCCGACAACGCAAGCATCAAGGCGGGCGAAACCGCCACCCTGAGTTTCAGCTTCAGCGAAGACGTGGATGGAACCTTCGGTCTGGGGGACATCAGCGCCGAATCCGGCAGCCTGAGCGGGTTCACCAAGGTGGACGCGACCCATTACACGGCCATCTACACACCGTCCGTCGATACCGAGGACACTGCCATGGCGGTAAGTATGGCCGCCGGCAGCTTTACCGATCTGGCTGGTAATGCCAGCGCGGTGCCGGGTAGCGCCAGTCTCCGGGTAGATACCAAACCCGCCGTCATCTCTTCCGTGGATGCCCCTACCGCGGGTGCCTATGGCGCAGGGGCCACGCCAGACCGTTTGACTTTTACCGTCCATTTCAGTGAGGCGGTGACGGTGACCCAGGGAAGCGAGCCTTCTCTTGCCCTGACCATCGGCGGTGATGCCCGTACTGCGACCTATGACAGCGGCAGCGGCGGCAACGCGCTGGCCTTCAAGTATACGGTGCAGTCCGTGGATGGAGCCCATGGGACCCATGTTGCGCTGACCGGCTTCAACGGCAACGTCCAGGATGCGTTCGGCAACGGCACCGCGAATCCCATCCTCAACGGCATCGGCAGTATGGCGGCGGTAGTGGTAGACGGGGCAACCGCCGGGGCGGCCATCGACGGCTACCTCTCGGGTGTGACCATTTATGCCGACAACGACGCCAGCGGCGGCCTGACCAGCGCCGACAGCGTGGCCATCACCAACGACACCGGCGGTTTCAAGCTCTACGGCGCTACCGGCAATCTGGTGATGTATGGTGGTACCGATACCTCCACCGGCCTCGACTTCAATGTCCAATACGAAGCCCCCACCGGCTACAGCGTCATCAACCCCATCTCTTCCCTGGTGCGGGCAGTGCAGCGTGACGGCACGGCGGATGCCGATGCGGCCTACGAGGTAGTGCGCCAGGCCATCTACGGCGCTACCGGCGGACCGGACGCCGCAGCCATCAAGAGCTACGACCCCTTCGACGTGGCAACGAGCAGCGGCTCCACCGCGCAGCAGATTACGGACGCCGTGGCCTATCAGCGGGTAGCGGCCGCCGTGGCGACCATCGTGGATATCGCCAGTGAGGCGATGGTGGCGTTGGGGGCAACGGATGCCCAGGGCCAATCTCTCGATCAGCGCGCGGCCAGCGTGATGGTGTTCGACGCTCTGGCGACTGGGATCGCCGCGCCGGGCCACACGGCGGGTGGGCTCTGGACGGAACTTCAGGACTCCAGCATCTACCTGCCGGAGCTGATCCAATCGCTTGTCCCTGTCGCGACGACTTCAGATCAACTCACCAGCATCACCTCCATCATCGACACGGCGATGACCACCATCGCCAATGCCACCGGCGCCAACGCCATCCAGACCCTGACCGAGATCACCAAGGTCCAGGTGGTGGCACAGGGCGAGGGCGCCCAAAGCCTGGCGGATTGGCTGAGTGGCAAAGAGGGCGCAGCCCTACTGACCGGCGACGCCTTCGAACAGGCCATCGAAGACGCCTACGTCGGCTCCATCGTCCCGGTGCGGTTCGATATTGCCGCCGAAGCGGGCAACGACCTGGTGCGGGAAGGCCAGACCGGCGAGAGCAACAGCCTGAGCTTCACAGTCACTCGCTCCGGCGACACCAGCGTGGCCGCCACAGTGAACTATCAGGTGGCCGGTGACCGTATCAGCGGTACCGATTTCCTGGACGGGGCTATTCCCTCCGGCCAACTGGCCTTCGAGGCCGGCGAGACGGAGAAAACCATCGAGATCCGCCTGGCGGGCAACGACAGCCGCCAGGGCGACCGGCCTTTTTTGGTCAGCCTGACGGCCGAGGGGGCCGCCGAGATCACCACGCCCCAGGCCTTTGCGGTCATCCGCGACGATGACCCTTACACGCCGGTCGTCTATTTGAATGGCACAGCCGACGTGGCAGCAGACAGTGCCACCGCCGTAGCTGCGGTGGTGGATTACTACGACCCCACGGCCCAGCTCTCCGTCACCATTGCCACCAGCAACGCCACCCCTTCCGTCACCACCGTCAGCGGTAATTTGGCGACGGTAAACGCAGCCCTCTCCGCGCTGACCCTCAACGGCACCGCCGGCAACACCCAGGGCAACCTGGAGATCAGCGTCACGGCTGATGGCCGCACCGGCTCTGCCAGTAGCCTGCTCACCCTTCACAACGCAGCCACCCAGGAACTGCCTGGCGCCCTCTCCGCCATCGCCGGCCAAGCCGTGGCGGTGACCGGGCTGGCTGTGCATGACGTGGACGGCGACACCCTGACCGTTATCCTTCGGGCCAGCAACGGCACCCTTGATCTGAGCGAAGCGGCCAACGTGGCGGTGTTGCCTGTGGCGGGCGGCCTCCAACTGACCGGCGCCGCCGCCGACATCAACGCCGCCCTGCAATCCCTGACTTTCATGGGGACTCCCGGCCGGAGCAGCGGGACCATCACCCTGACCACCAGTGACGGCGACAGCCTCACCGCCGATCCGGCGACAGGGAGATTCGATGTAACCATCGCCGCCGCCGCCCCCACCCTGACCTTGCCGGAGGCCACCGTGCCGGTCAAGGTCGGCGTGGCCTCTGCCGTAGCGGGACTGCATGTGGCCGACAGCGATTCGGCCCGGCTGACCGTCACCTTGAACGCCGAGGGCGGTACGCTCCAGGCGGCTGGTAGCGGCGGTGCCGTGGTAACGACATCCAAGCAGGACACCACCCTGACCATCAAGGGGTCGGCCGCCGATGTCAACGCCACCCTGGATGGGCTGTTGTTCACAGCCAACGCTGGCGCGAACCCCGGCCTGGAGGTCTCTGTCAGTGATAACGACGGGAGAAGCGCCAACGATCCCATCGATGTACCCGTTTCCCTGATGGCGGTGGACAACACCCCGCCCACCGCAGGCGGCGATCTGACTGCCAGTACCCTGATCGAAGACACAGCAGCGGTCCTGCATCTAACCGGTTTCAATTTAAGCGATGTCGAGGGTACGGCGCCGCATGCCATCCGCATCCTCTCCGTAGAGGGCGGCAGCCTGCGGGACACCAATGGAAAGGCCCTGACCCTCGGCGATACCGGCACCCTGCTCAACCTGACCAACGGTGCGTTGGATCTGCGCTTCGCCCCGGATGCCAACCGCGACAGCGACGCCACCATCCGCTACGTAGTGGTCGATCCCCTGGTCGGCACCCTCAACTCCGCCCCTTCGACCATTACTGTGCCGATCCAGGCGGTGAACGACGCCCCCGTGGTCTCCCCCGCCGCCGGCCGTATGACCTACGCCGAGAATGGCAGCGGCATGAAGCTGGCCTCCACCCTCACCATCGCCGACGCGGATAGCGGCCAGATGAGCGGCGCCACTGTCACCATCACCAACTTCAAGGCAGGCGACATCCTAGCTGCGGGCAACCTGCCGACGGGCATCAGCGCCAATTACGACAGCGGCAGCGCCACACTGACCTTCTCCGGCACGGCCTCCCGTTCCGACTATGAGGCAGCCCTGCGGCTGGTGACCTATCGCAGCAGCTCCGACAACCCCGATTCCGCCGACCGCGTCATCAACATTGCCATCACCGATGTGGCGGAGGGCGGCACCACGGCGGCCACCAGCGCGGCGGTGGTCCGCACGGTCAGTGTCAGGCCGGTCAACGATGCGCCGCTCCTGGCGAATATCCCCGCTACGGCGTTGGATTACGTCGAGGGCAGCGGTCCCCAGGCCATCGTCCCCGATCTCGGCCTGAGTGATCCCGACAGCACGATTATCAAAGAGGCGGTGGTGGCCATTAGCTCCGGCTACCGCCCCGGTGAAGACTCACTGGTGTGGGGGACATTGCCCAACAGCATCAGCGCCAGCTACGACAGCCATACCGGGCGTCTGACCCTGACCGGCCCGGCCAGTCTGGCCGATTTCGAGGCCGCCCTGCAAACCATTGCTTATCAGAACAGCAGCGATAGCCCCAGCACCCAGGCCCGCACCATCAAGTTCATCGTTGCCGACGATATCGGCGTGCCTCTCGCCCTCGCGAGCCGCACCATCAGCGTCACCCCCACAGCGGATGCGCCGGTGGTGGACCTGAATGGCCTCGTTGCCGGCGGCAGCGGCATCGCCGTAAGCTTCGTGAAGGCCCTCTATCCCAATGGCATTGCCATCGCCTCCAACGCTGCCATAACCGATGTGGACAGCAAGGCGCTGGCTCAATTGACGGTAACTCTGGGCAATGCCCAGGAGGGCGACAGCCTGGCCCTTTCCGCCAGCGCCCAGGCGGTGGCCACCGCCTCCGGCATCACCGTAACCAATGCCAATGGCGTGTTGACGTTCAGCGGCGCTGATGTTGCGCTGAACGCCTACCAGAACGTCTTGAGAGGCGTTCTGTTCAAATCCACCAGCGATGCCGCCGGAACGGATCGAACCATCGACGTGGTGGCGACCGATATCAGCGGGGATCTGATCTCCACTGCCGCTCAGGTGGTGTTGAGCCAATTCGCTGATGCCTTCGCGACCATCGCGGCAGGCAGCAAGACCCTCACTCTCACCGGCAACCCCGGCAGCGATGCCGTGCGTGTCGATCTTCCGGGCATGACCGTCTCCACCGCTGCCGGCAAGCTGGCTGTGGCGGGCGATCCGATCTATTCGGCACAAGATGTCGATGCATCTCTCGTCACCGGTGCAGGCGTGACCGTCATCGGCACCACCGGCAACAACCGCATCACCGGTTCCGGCAGCGACGATATTTTCATGGGCGGCGGTGGCGCGGACAGCATCTCCGGCGGCGCCGGCAACGACCGCATTTACTACCAGGCGGGCAGCACCCTGGACGGCGGTGCGGGCACGGACACCCTGGTGGTCTCCGGCAGCTTTGACTTGGCGGGGAGAGCGGCGGCGGTTACCGGCTTCGAGATCATCGACGCCACATCCGCCAAGACCGGGGTAATCCTGAAAAGCGCCGATGGCGCCCAGACCCTGATCGGCGGTGTTTTCAATGACACCCTCACCGGCGGCGCGGGCGACACCCTGACCGGCGGGCAGGGCAAGGATCTCTTCGATGTCTCCGGTGCGGGCGATTCGACCGGCACGGCCATTGTCATCACCGACCTGGCTCTGGGCGATTCCATCAAGCTGGGCTCGGCCCCGACCCAATGGGAAATCCGGCAGGACAGCGGCAGCAACTACCTGGTCTTCGACGGCAAGTATGTCAATCTTGGCGCCATCCTGCCCGACGGGACCTGGGGATTGGCCGGTGACACTCTCACTCTGGTCAAGCAGCCCACCCAGACAGTCAGCATCGTCGGGATGAGCAAGGACTCAGGTCTCTCCGCTACCGACTTCCTCACCAATGACGGCTCGCAGGGGCGAGTAGTGAGCGGCACCGTTTCCGGCTCCCTAGGCGCCAACGAGGTGGTGCAGGTCTCCTTTAATGGCGGAACGACCTGGACCAACGCCACTACCAACGGCATCTATTGGTCCGCCACCGACAGCGTCCGTCATACCGCCGACTGGACCATCCAGGCCCGTGTCTACAACACCGATGGCAAGGTCGCCAGCGCCGAGAGTGCTTGGGACAGCCAGAACGTCACCTTCGACAGCCGGACTGCGGCCCCCACACTGACCCTGGCCGATGGCAGCGACAGCGGCGTCAAGGGTGATCTGCGCGGCAACGACACCACCCCCGGCATCAGCGGTACCGCCGAGGCCGGTTCCACGGTCGTCCTCAAGGAGGGCGGCGCGGAGCTGGGCCGGGCCACGGCGGACGCACAGGGTAATTGGGGCCTTACCACCGGGACCCTGGCGGACGGCAGTCACAACCTCACCGCGACTGCCACCGATATGGCCGGCAACACTGCCAGCACCGGATTGCGGATCAGCATAGACGCTGCCGCCCCGGTGGCGCCGAAGGTGGGCCTGGCCAACGACAGCGGCGTGACGGGCGACCGACTCACCAACAGGGCGGACATCCGGGTAACCGGCGTGGAAACCGGCGCACGAATCGAATACAGCGCCGATGGCGGCGTCACCTGGAGCGCCACTGCCCCCGCCGCCCAAGAGGGCAGCAACCGGGTGCAGGTGCGCCAGATCGACACGGCGGAGAATGCCTCCGCCGCCGCCAGCTTGACTTTCGTCCTGGATACTACGGCCCCGGTGACCCCTGCCCTGGCCTTGGCCAGCGATACCGGCAGCAGTGCCGGCGACGGCATCACCCGCTCCGGCGCTGTCAATGTCGATGGCCTTGAGACCGGCGCCACCTGGCAATACAGCACCAACGGAGGTGCTAGTTGGACGAACGGCCAAGGCAGCAGCTTCACCCTGGCTGCCGGTGATCATCCCGCAGGCAGCATCCAGATCCGGCAGGTAGACGCCGCCGGCAACGTCGGCGCCATCGGCGGCAACGCTGCCCCCCTTGTTGTGGACAGCCGTGCGCCAACGATCGCCTCCTTCCGCCCCATCGACGGTGGTAAGGCCGCCCCGGCGGACGATCTGGTACTAACCTTCAGCGAGGCGGTCACTGCCGCCTCAGGCAAGCACATCTACATCAAGGACGACGCGACCGGCGCCACCATCGCCACCCTGGCCGCTGACGACACAACCCAGGTCAACTTGAGCGGCGCCGTCGTCACACTCAATCCTCTGGCCAACCTGACTCCTGGCCATGCCTACCACGTGGAGATCGATGCGGGAGCCTTCCTCGATATCGCGGGCAATCCCGCCGCCGCCATCGCCAACAAGACCACCTGGAATTTCTCGGTGGGAACCCTCTCCATCGGCTTGGGCGTCGTCGCCGCTGACGACCGCATCAATGGGGACGAAGCCGCCGCCGTTGCCGTGGGCGGCGTCATCGCTTCCAGCGACCTTGACCTGCTGAAGGGTCTGACTGCCGCCGATCTGGCCAACAGCAGACTCACCGCCCCTGGCCAGCCCGATGCCGCCATCGGCAATATCACCCTGGGCGAAGTGACCGGTACGGCCGGTAACTACAGCCGTGCCTGGAGCGGCAGCCTGGACGCTACCGGCTTGGCAGATGGCGACTATACCTTGACCGCCGATATCAGCCAGTCCGGTGCCACCATTGCCGGCGCCGCCCGGAATGTTATCGTCGACAAGGCTGCGGGGCTTCCCGCTCTCACCTTGGCGCTGGACAGCGGCACAGCCGCAGACGGCATCACCAACGACGGTACCGTCAATATCACTGGCCTGGAGACGGGGGCCACCTGGCAATACAGCACCAACGACGGCGCAAGCTGGACCGATGGCAGCGGCAGCAGCTTCCCGCTGGCTGCCGGTACCTATGCCTCCGGCACCGTGCAGGTCCGGCAGATCGATCTGGCGGGCAATAGCGCCACGGGTCTTTTGGGAGTGGGTGTCACCGTTGATGCTACCCTGGTCGTCCCTGTCCTGATCCTGGAGACCGACAGCGGTATCGCTGGCGACGGCATCACCTGCGAGGGGACGGTCAAGGTCTCCGGCCTGGAAGAGGGTGCTCTTTGGGAGTACAGCAGCGACGGCGGGACGAACTGGACTGCCGGTAGCGGTAACAGCTTTACCCTGATTGCCGGCGATTACTCCGCCGGCGCCGTGCAGGTCAGACAGACCGATAGGGCCGGGAATAGCACCACCGGTGGCAACGCTGGTGCTTTTGTGGTGGACACCGGTGCGAATGCACTGACACTGGCCCTTGCCAGCGATACCGGCGGTGATGGCTCCGATGGCATCACCCGTGACGGCCTCATCCAGGTTACCGGCCTGGAAACCGGCGCCGCTTGGCAATACAGCCGAGACGGCGGCGTGAACTGGACGGACGGCAGCGGCAATAGCTTTACCCTGCCCAACGGAAACTATCAGGCTGGCGCTGTGCAGGTCCGGCAGACCGATGTGGCGGGTAACCAGAATGGCGCCGGCAGCGCGGTTGACATCAGGGTCGATGCCTTGGCTCCGGCTATCCCCACGATCACCGGCATCAGTCCGGACAGCGGCGGCTCGGCTACCGATGCCGTCACCAACTCCAACAGCGGCACGTTGAGCGGCACCGCCGAGGCAGGCAGCAAGGTCCATCTCTCTATTGACGGTGAACCGGCCTTCACTGTCATCGCCGACCAAACCGGCGCCTGGACCGCGAGCTACGCCGGCCTGCCGGACGGCAGTTACACGGCGGTAGCCACGGCGAGCGATGCGGCGGGCAATGTCAGCGCAGACTCACAGGCCGCTACCCTGGTGGTCGATACTATCGCGCCGGGGGCACCTGCCCTGGCCCTGGCCATCGATAGCGGCAAGCCGGGCGACGGTATTACCAACAACGGCAAGGTCAACGTCATTGGCCTGGAGCCCGGCGGGACCTGGAATTACAGCACCGACAACGGAGCCCACTGGAGCCTCGGCGATACCAGCAACAGCTTCACCCTGCCTGTTGGTGACTACGCCGCCGGCAGCATCCAGGTCAAGCAGTTCGACCGCGCTGGGAACAGCAGCACCGCCGGGGGCATTGCAACCCCGGTCTTCGTGGATGCCGGCGCGCCGACGGTTAGCCTCTTTCAGCCCTTCGACAACGGCATGGCCGCCCCGGCGGATAACCTGGTGCTGACCTTCAACGAAGCGGTTACCGTCAGCGCTGGTCACATCCTGATCAAGGATGATACGGCGGGAAGCACCGCAGCCCTTATCAACGTCACCGATACCACTCAGGTCAGCTTGAGCGCGAATGCGGACGGGACGACAACTGTCACCATCAACCCCCGCGCCAATCTGATCCCCGGTCACGCCTACCATGTCGAGATCGACCAGGGCGCCTTCCGCGACCTGGCGGGCAATTCCGCTGCCGCCATCGCCGATGCAACCACCTGGAACTTCGCGGTCAACAGCCTTTCCATCAGCCTGGGCGTCATCGCCGGAGACGACCGGATCAACGGCATCGAAGCCACTGCCGGCGTTACCGTCGGCGGGGTAATCTCGTCCAACGATACCGTTTTATTGAGCAATCTCACTGCAAACGCCCTGGCAGGAAGCAAGCTCACAGCCTCCGGCCAGCCGGATGTCACCATCGGCAATATCACCCTGGGGGCTATGTCCGGGACGACCCGCACTTGGAGTGGCACCGTGGCAGGCACTGGCTTGGTGGACGGCGTTACCTACCAGGTGAAGGCCGACGTTACAACCGAAAGTCAGCAGGCCAGCACCACCCGCACGGTCAAAGTCGATCTGGGTGTCTCGCAACCCACCCTGGCCCTGGCAGGGGATACCGGCGTCTTCGACAGCGACGGCATCACCAGCAACGGCACGGTCAGCGTCGGCGGCCTGGAGCAAGGCGCCCTCTGGCAATACAGCACCAATGGCGGCGCCAACTGGACCACCGGCAAGGGCGCAGGTTTCAGCCTCAGTCCCGGCAGCTATGCCGCCGGCGATGTGCAGGTCCGTCAGGTCGATGCCTTCGGCAACA
Organism: Gammaproteobacteria bacterium RIFOXYD12_FULL_61_37; assembly: GCA_001801995.1. Lineage (GTDB taxonomy): Bacteria > Pseudomonadota > Gammaproteobacteria > Chromatiales > Chromatiaceae > YD12-FULL-61-37. The sequence continues at coordinate 16,772 of MGZB01000048.1, forward strand.
GTACGACGAGCAGCAATGCCGGCCCCATCACCGTCGATAAATCGGCCCCCGCCGCCCCGCTGTTGCTGGACGTCAACCCCGACACCGGCGTGTCGGCCACCGACGCGCTTACCAACAACGGCACCGGCACCCTGAGCGGCAGCGCCGAGGCAGGCAGCAGGGTCGATATCTCTATTGATGGTGAATCGGTATTCACTGTCATCGCCGACCAAACAGGCGCATGGAGTGCGAACTACACCGGCCTGCCGGACGGCCGTTATACGGCGGTCGCCACCGCGACCGACGTAGCGGGCAACAGGGGCGTAGCCTCCAGCCCTGCCACACTGAGGGTGGACAGTGCCGCTCCGGCCATAGAGATTACCAGCGATAAGACCGTCCTCAAGATCGGCGAGACCGCCACGCTGACCTTCAACCTCTCCGAAGCAGCGACCGATTTCACGGAAGCCGATATCGCGGTAACGGGCGGCACCCTGAGCAACTTCCAGGGTTCCGGCACGAACTACACGGCCACTTTCACCCCGAATGCAAACATCGCCGCCAACGGCGAGGTCAGTGTTGCTGTGAACAAGTTCACCGATGCGGCGGGCAATGCCAACACGGCGACCGCTTCCCTCAACATGGCGGTGGATACCGAAGCCCCGGCGGTTATTGCTATCACCAGCGACAAACCGCAAGCCCTCAAGATCGGCGAGACTGCAACCCTGACCTTCACCCTCTCCGAAGCTGCCACCGACTTCACGGTAGACGACATCACCGTCGCCGGAGGCATACTGAGTAACTTCGCGGTGACTGCTGGCAGCGGCAATAAGGTCTACACCGCCACCTTCACACCCACGGCGAATAGCACCAGCAACGGCACGGCCAGTGTTGCTGTGAACAGGTTCACCGATGCGGCGGGCA
>MGZB01000049.1 GCA_001801995.1 Gammaproteobacteria bacterium RIFOXYD12_FULL_61_37
TAGCTTCACGTTCATGGGCTGGCAAAAAACTTATCCTAAAACCTCTCCTTTGCTCCTGTTGTCAACCTGTTTTTTAATGCGATCGCCCTACCGGCGGCATTCCCGCGCGGAGCCTGGGAACGTCGAACCCTGCTATACTTCCACCCTTTTCGAGGGTGGGGGCGAGGGTGCGGCAGCAAACCTTTTTCTGGCATGACTACGAGACCTGGGGTGCCGATCCCAAGCGCGACCGCGCCGTCCAGTTTGCCGGGGTGCGCACGGACGCGGAGCTGAACATCGTCGGCGAGCCGGTCTCCATCTTTTGCCGTCCCGCCGACGACATGCTGCCCCAGCCGGAGGCCTGTCTGATCACCGGCATCACGCCCCAGCAGGCGTTGCGCGAGGGGCTGGCCGAAGCCGAATTCTTTGCACGGATTCAGTTCGAGCTGGGTCAGCCTGGGACCTGCGGCGTCGGCTACAACAGCTTGCGCTTCGACGACGAATTCACCCGCTACGGCCTCTACCGCAATTTCTTCGATCCCTACGCCCGCGAATGGAAGGGCGGCAATGGCCGCTGGGACATTATCGACATGGTTCGGCTGACGCGCGCCCTGCGGCCGGAGGGGATCGAATGGCCGACGCGGGAGGACGGTTCCACCAGCTTCCGCCTGGAGGAGCTGACCGCCGCCAACGGTATCGGCCACACCTCGGCCCACGAGGCCTTGTCCGATGTCCACGCCACCATCGCACTGGCCCGCCTGATCCGGGAGCGCCAGCCGCGCCTCTACCATTTCGTGCTGGAGAACAAGGAGAAGGATCGCGCCGGGGCGCTGCTCGATCTGCGCGACAAGGCCGCCGTGCTGCACGTCTCCCGCATGTTCCCGGCGGCGCTGGGCTGCATGGCGGTGGTCATGCCCCTGATCGCGCACCCCACCAACCGCAACGGCGTCATCGTTTGCGACCTTCGCCATGATCCCAGGGAGTGGCTCTCCCTGGACGCAGGCCAGATAGGGGATCGGCTCTATACCGCCACGACCGATCGCCCCGAGGGGCAGGCGCGTATTCCCTTGAAGACGGTCCATCTGAACCGCTGTCCCGTGCTTGCGCCCCTGAATACCCTGACGGAGGGCGCGCGGGCGGAGTGGGGCATAGATCTGGACCGGTGCGAGGAGCACCGCCGGCACCTGCTCTCGACGCCCGGCCTGATGGAAAAGCTGGTCGAGGTCTTCTCCCAATCTCCTTTCCCGCCCAGCGGCGACCCGGACCAGGGCCTCTACGAGGGCTTCCTCGGCGACGCCGACCGGCGGCTCTGCGATCGCGTCCGCTCCCTCTCGCCCAGCCAGCTGGCGGACGGACACTTTGCCTTCGAGGATAAGCGTCTGAAAGAACTGCTGTTCCGCTACCGGGCGCGCAACTGGCCTGAATCCCTCGATGAGCCGGAGCGTGCCCGCTGGGATGCCTTCCGCCGGGCGCGGCTGACCGATCCTAACGGGGGGGGCAGCATCAGCCTCCAGGCCTACCGGGAGACCCTGGCGGAGCTGCGTGTAACGCGCCCCGATCGCCTGGAGATCATCGACGCCTTGGAACAATGGCCCGACACGATAGGACTGACCTCATGAGCGATGAATTCGCCGAATTGGATCTGGACCCGCGCCTGCTGCGTGCCCTGGGCGCCATGGGCTTCGACGCCCCCACCGAAGTACAGCGGGCGGTCATCCCCGAAGCCCTGGCGGGGCGCGACATCCTGGCCCATGCCCCGACCGGCACCGGCAAGACCCTGGCCTATCTCCTGCCGCTGCTGCATCTGCTGTTGGAGAACCACGGCCACAAGGGCGGTCCCCACGCCGCCGTGCTGGTCCCCACCCGCGAGCTGGCCAAGCAGGTCTTCAAAGAGGCGATTCGCCTGGCCGAATTCACGACCCTGCGCATCGCCTCCATCGCCGGGGGCGAGTCCTATCAGGAGCAGTTGCAGCGGTTGAGCCGCGCGCCCGATCTCCTGATCGCCACCCCCGGCAGGCTCCAGGCCTGGCTGGAGGACGACTGCAAGGATGCAGGAGGTAGGGCAAGGCATGGAGCACTTGCCGAGGGCGAGCTGGCCCTGTTCGACGTGGGCCTCTGCGTCCTGGACGAGGCGGACCGCATGCTCGACCTGGGTTTCGGCCCCCAGATCCTCGACCTGCTGGGCCTGATGGCGGACAAGCGCCAACTGCTGTTCTTCTCCGCGACCCTGGAGGCGGACGCCATCAACGCCTTCGCCCTGGAACAGTTGAAGGACCCCCAGTTGGTCGAGGTCGGCGTCGCCCGCAGCGTCCCCGCCCACATCACCCAGACCGCCTATTTCGCCGACAGCCTCGACCACAAGCTGGCCCTGCTGCAAGCGATCCTGGCCGAGGGGGGGCGTTCCATCGTCTTCACCTACAGCCGCGTCCGCGCTGAAGAGGTGGCCGCCTGGTTGCGCGAACGGGCCATCGCCTGCAACGCCCTGCACGGGGAGATGGAGCAACGGCAGCGCAACCGCGCGGTGCGGCAGTTCGCCGAGGGCACCGAACCGGTCCTGGTCTCCACTGACCTGGCCGCGCGCGGTCTCCATATCGAGGAGGTGGCGCGGGTCATCCATTTCGACCTGCCCCGCAGCGCCGAGATCTACGTCCACCGCTCCGGCCGCACGGGACGCAACGCCGCCGGGGAATCCATCCTGCTGGTGGAGGCCCACGATGCCCGCCTCCTCGGTCGCATCGAACGCTACCAGAAACAGGAGATCGCCCGCGCCGTCCGCCCCGGCCTGGAGCCACGCCACAAGGAACCGGAATTCAAACGCAAGAAAAAACCCAAGACCAAACCGGAAGCCAAGGCCCCGGCCAAACGGGAAAAGAAGCGTTGGCGCGATACCAAGAACAAGGGGAAACCGAAAGGCCCGCTGGGGCGGGGGAGTTCATAGGTTTTATCGTTCCCACGCTCCGGCGTCGCGGGTTACCGGGCACCAAAGGCCAACGCCGGCCTCGGGACGCTGGAGCGTCCCGGGATGCATTCCCACGCGGAGCGTGGGAACGATCAACGATCAAATAGTCGCGAATAAATTCGCTCCTACCAGCGCACATCCTCGTAGATGTCTTGGAGGGAAAGGGTCAGGTGCAGCTCCTCGCAGTCGATGACCAGGGGTTCGTCCTCGCTGAGGGTCAGATGGACCCAGCCGCCCGAGGGCTGCCGGCAATAGGCCTCCACCTGGGGCTCCTGGGCCGAGATCAGCAGGTAGTAGCGCAGTGACGCCAGACCACGGTAGGCCAGCCACTTCTCGCGCCGGTCGGTGGCCTCGGTGGAAGGGGAGAGGACCTCGACCAGCAGGCAGGGATTGCGTTCGAAATAGGCCTCCCCATCCGACGGGGCGCAGCTCACCACGACATCGGGGTAATAGAAGCGGTTGCCGGCCTCGATGCGGACCTTTACATCCGACATATAGACCCCGCAGCCGGTGCCCCTGGTCAGGCTACGGAGGCGGTAGAAGGTGTTACCGGCGATGCGGTTGTGATTTTTGCTCGCCCCCGACATGGCGAAGACCTCGCCATCGACGTATTCGTGGCGGATCTCGGAGAGGATCTCTCCTTCCAGATACGCCTCGACACTCAGGGGCAAATGGGCGGCGGCGGCTTTCATGGGGAACCTCGCTGAGGGTGGCGGCACTTCGGCCCGATTATAGCAAGGGGCTGAGAGGCTGTGAAAATATCCCCCGCCTACTGCGAACGGCCCTGGATGCGGTGGGCGGCGTTGCGATGACCACAATTTCTGGTCATGTAGGCTCGCTACACTCCCAGATATTGTGGTCCTCGCGCCTTGCCCGCCACACCCAGTGCCGCTCTCGCTACGGCGGGGGATTTTTTCACAGCCTCTGGGGCGTTCGTCAGGGCATGGCCGTAGCGTGCGGGTTGATATCCTGATCCACATAGAGCGCATAGCCGTGGCCGCTCAGGCCGCTGATTCCGGTGATCTGGTGATCATCCTCCTGACTGTACAGGTCCTGCTGGGGTTGTGGCTCGCCATGAATATTGAGGCCGATCCGTATCCCGTTATCCTGATCGCCTTCGACGAAGAGGGCATCGGCCCGGTCGCCGGCGATGTCGATCAGATCGAGCAGGGGGATCAGTCCGGCATCGGTGTTACTGTCCAGGCGCAAGGCCTCCACCTCATCGAGGGTGGGTATTGCCAGGCCGCTTAGATCGACGGTGGATTCGAAGAAGGGGAGACCGGTCCCAGTGCCGCCGCGCCCGGCATCATCCGTGCCGTCGAAAATCAAGATATCGGTGGTCATCTCGTCCGTCGGTCCGCCGACGGGGGTGCTGGCGATCCTGGCATCCGCGATATCCAGGGTGATGTTGCCGCTGGACTGGCCGGAGAGGCTGTAGGGGACCCGGATCGACGCCACATCCGTCAGCGGGACCTGTTGCGATACCACAAAGGCCCCGCCGAGATTGGGATCGGTCATCTCGATGCTCAGCAGTTCCACCCCATTGCGGGTGGCGGTCAGGGTCTCCGTCTCCGGCGAGACGGACCAGTGGACGTTGTGCCAGGTGGTCGCGCCGTTTTCATCGAGGGTGACGATGCCGCTCCTGTCCCACTCGAATCCCTGCGCGCTGTCTTGAATGCCCGAATCGGCGGTGATCGGCGGAAACTCGGCCGGGGTGCCGAAGTCCCCCCCCAGCCCGAAGACCTGCACGTTGTCGAAATGGGCGGCTGCGAAGGCCCGCCAGTCGGCGGCGACGTTATCCAGTTCGCCCGCGTTCGGGGCGCCGTCGGCGAAGAAATAGAACAGGGATTGAGAGGCCGTTGCCGGGTCGATGGACATCGCTTGCTCCAGAGCGACTTCATAGTCCCGGCTGTCGTCGGCACCGGCCTGGAGGCCGCCGAGCAGTTCCGAGGCGGCGGCCCCATCGGCCCAGTCCGCCCCCGTCAGTATCTGGGCACTGGCGTTGAAGCCGATGATGCGGACATTCACCCCGCCATCGGCATCCAGCCCCTCGATCAATTGCTGAGCGGCCTCGATGGCTTGGTCCAGGCGGGTCTCCAGGGAGTTGTTGATGATCCGTCCCATGCTGGCCGAGGTATCAATGACCAGTACCAGATGGGTCGCGGGAGCAGGTGACTCATCCATGGGCGTGGCCACGTCCGTCAGCAGCGGGATCTGATCCTCCACGTCGGCGGCGGCAAGCCCCACCACCTCGGTGAGGGTTGGAATCGCCTCATCCGGCACTGGCGCGCCCGTGGCGAAGAAGACATCGGTCATCTCATGGGACTGGCCATCGCGGGTCGCATAGCTGCCCACCAGCCCGTGCAGGTTGCCGTTCTCGGTGGCATCGGAAGTGGTGAAGGTCAGATTCAGACTCTGGATTCCAAGGGACTCCAGGCCGGCCAGTTCGCCATCGTCCGTGAATCCATCGGTATCCAGATCCCGCCAGACCCGCAACTCCCCCCAGGCCGCGTCGTTGCTATCGATGGCGCCATCCCGGTTGTCGTCCAGCAGCGACAGCGCCTCGAAGCCATCGCTCGTCCGCCCGCCCTGGCCATCCGAAGTCCCGCTGCCGAACAGCTCCGAGCCGTCGTTGATGACCCCGTCGCCGCTGATGTCGCGCACCAGCAGACCGTCCTCCGGGCTGGCCCAGCCGGTGCGGTTGATGATGCCATCGGCGTTTACGTCGAAGGCGATGCCCGCCTCCAGTCCGAGGGAATGGACGCCGTCGCCGTTGAGGTCGAGGATGAGGGGGGTGGAAACGACGTTTACTGTGACCTGGGCGGTTTCGGTTGCGCCACCGGAGGTCACTGTGTAGCTGAAGGAGTCATCGCCGAGTTGGATTCCATCGGATGTGTAGGTCAGGTTGCCATCGGCGGTGAAGGTGACAGTGCCGAATGCCCCCTGAGAGACCGAAGTGACTTGGCGGCCCCCGTTCTCGAATGAGTCGTTGTCGAGGACATTGAAGGGGGTGGCCACACCACTCATGACATTGGTGACGTTGTCATTCTGGATATCAAGAACTGAACTGACGCTGATGCTCAGGGTATCGGCGTCGTTCAGTGTGCCACCTGTTCCCGTGTTGCCGTTGTCCCAAGTGGTCATGGTCAGCATCGCCGCGCCGTAGAAGTCGGCGGTCGGTATGTAGTTGACCGTAGCGGCCAGCGTGGAGTTGATTGCTGCCACTGTGCCGGTCAAGGTGACTGTGTCGGTGGTGCTGCCGGAGACCGCAGCAGTGCCGCCAGTTACAGTCAAGGTGCCGTGGGTAACGTTCAAAATAACCGTCACACTGCCAGTTCCGGCATCGACGTCAGCGATCGAGAGGCCGGTGATCGGCTTGGCAGTGTCTTCGGTGGCGTCTTGCACACCGGGGATGCCGTTCACGGGCGCGTCATTGACCGGCGTCACAGTGATGGTGGAGGTAGTGATCGCGCTATTGCCAGTGCCGTCGTTGACCACCACGGTTACTGAGCGGTCGGTCGTGTCGGGCGTATCGCTGGTGTTGTTGTAGAGGATTCCCTGCAAGATCGACTGATAGGTGGCCTGGGGGGCCGAACCGCTGATCAGGAGGACGCCCGTGTTTGCTGTATAGGCCACCGCCAGCCCTGCGGTCGTTGCCGCATTTGCCGCAGCCGTGTCGAGTGACAGGGATTCAACCCCGTTGCCGTTGGGACGACTCCCCAGGATGACCGTCATCGAAGACAGATTGGCCGAATCGATATCGGTGACGGTCCCCGCGGGCGCGATCCGCACCGAGGTCTGCTCGGTGAAGGCGGCGGTGTTGTCGGCTCCCACGCCGGGGCCGTTGAGGTCGGTTTCAGGCGGGTCGTCGGGGTCTTGGATATTTATGCCGGGCACGGCACTGGGGATCAGGCCCCCTGTGTCGAATCGCAGCCCGGTAATGTTGATGGTAACGCCCTCGGTCTCGAAACCGGTCTCAATCTCCTCCTGCCGATCAAGCCGCTCAACCCGAACCCCGCCTTGGATCGATGACGAGACGCTCGCACCCACCCGAAGGCCCTCCGCCGGGGGAGGTAAATCAGTGGTGGGATCTTTGGCTAGTTTGGGGAGACTGATTTCCGGCAGGCCGGCAGTGGGGGGCGGCAGCTCCAGGGAGGGGTCGCCGGCCAAGGTGACCCTTGCCGCCGGGTCCAGCTCAGGCTGAAGGGATTCGGGCTGGTAGTACTCGCAAACCTTGGCTGCCTTGCCTGAGCCAAGGGCCATTTGACTGCCGTTGATGAACTGGATCTGGACGCTGCCGCCCGTACCGGTTTGCACCTGCGTGTGCATGAAGACCGGCTGGCCCTCCTCGAAGGGCCTGCCATCCTCGGAAGTAGCAATGCCCTCGATCCGGGATACATAACCGATAGGGATGCTCTGATTTTCGTCGGCCATATCTCATTTCCGCTTTGTCCCGGTCTCGGCTGGGGTGCTGGAGGCCGTGGAGAAATGCCTCTTCTCCCCTGGAAAAGGGGCTGATCAAACCGTTATTTTCCAGAGCACACCCCCAAAAACTCTGCTGTGCTCCGTTTTTGCCTCCTCAAGGGGCAAGAAACACTTGGGGCGGCCCTGCGTGTCGCTCGTTTTCCCACCCCCAAAAACTCTGCTGTGCTCCGTTTTTACCCCCTCAAGGGGCAAGAAACACTTGGGGCGGCCCTGCGAGTTTCTTGAGATGGCCTTGCAAAAGGGCTGTCCTGGCCATTTGCAAGGCGAAAACTAAAAATGCGATTTCTCGTTTTCTTCAGGGCATGGCTACGGTGTGCAGGTTGATGTCCTGGTCCACATGGAGCGAATAGCCCAGACCGCTCAGCCTGTCGATGTCGGTGAAATGGAGATAACCTTCCTGACCGGATGGGCTCTGCTGGGTCAGTGGCTCGCTGTGACCATTGAGGTCGACCCAGATCCCGTTGTCCTGATCGGCCTCGACGAAGAGGGTATCGGCCCCGTCGTCGGCGATGTCGATCAGATCGAACAGGGTGATTTGCCCGATGTCGGTGCCTTGATCCAGGCGCAGGGCCTCCCCATCGTCGAGGGTGGGTATTACCAGACTGCTCAGATCGAGGGTGGATTCGAAGAAGGGGGTGTCGGTCACCGCGTCACCATATCCGGCATCATCCGTGCCATCGAAGACCAGGATATCGGTGGTCATCCCCTCTGCTGGCCCAGCGGCGGGGGTTTCGGCGATCTTGGCGTCCTCGATTTCCAGGGTGATGTTGCCGTTGGCCTGCCCGGAGAGGCTGTAGGGGACCCGGATCGACTCCAGATCCGTCAGCGGGACGTATTGGGATACCACAAAGGCCCCGCCGTGGTTGGGATCGGTCATCTCGATGCTCAGCAGATCCACTCCGTTGCGGGTGGCGGTCAGGGTCTCCGTCTCTGGCGAGACGGCCCAGTTGACATTGAGCCAAGTGGCGGCACCGCTCTCATCGAGGGCGACGATGCCGCTCCTGTCCCAGGCGAACGTGCCGGGGGGCTCATGAACGGACGGATCGGCGGTGATCTGTCTCCATTCGGATGGGGCGCTGAAATCGCCATTCTGGCCGAAGGCTTGCACTTGGTCGAAATGGGCGCTGGCAAAGGCTCGCCAGTCGGCTGCGATGCCGTCCAGATCACCTGCGGCCGGGGCGCCGTCCGAGAAGAAATAGACCCTGGATTCTGAACCTGAGGATACCGTCGGGAAGCTGCCGACGTTCATCACCTGCTCCAAGGCGATCTCGAAGTCCCGCGTCTCCTCGGCGCTGGCCTGGAGGCCGCCGAGCAGTTCCAAAGCGGTAGCCCCATCGACCCAATCCGTCCTCGTCAGGATCTGGGCGCTGGCATCGAAACCGAGGATATGGACATTCAGATCACTGCCGGGGCTCAATTCCTCGATTAACCCCTGTGCCGCCTCGACGGCTTGGTTCAGGCGAGTTTCCAATGAGTTGTTGATGATCTGCCCCATGCTGGCCGAGGTATCCATGACCAGCAGCAGGTTGATGGCAGGTAGCGCAATCTCCAGTATTGGCACCGCCTCATCTGTCAGCAGCGGGATGGGGTACTCCGTGCTGTCCTCGGCAGCAAACCCCACCACCTCGATGAGGGTCGGGATCGCCGCGCTCGGCACGGGGGCGCCCGTGGCAAAGAATACGTCAGTCATCTCATGGGACTGACCATCGGTCGAGGTGTAACTGCCCACCAGACCGTGCAGGTTGCCGCTCTCGGTGGCATTGGAGGTGGAGTAGGTCAGATTCAGGCTTTGAATCCCGAGCGATTCCAGACTGACCAGTTCGCCCCCATCGGTCGTGCCGTCCGTATCCCGGTCCTGCCAGACCCGAAGCTCATTGAAGGCGCCATCAAGGCTATCGATGACGCCGTCCTGGTTGTCGTCCAGCAGAGACAGCGCCTCGAAGCCATCGCCCGTTTTACCGCCCTGGCCATCGGCGGCGCCGTTACCGAAGAGTTCGGAGCCGTCGTTGATTTGGCCATCACCGTTTAGATCTCGGACTAACAACCCGTCTTCCGGGCTGATCCAGCCAGTTTCCCGGGCGATTCCATCAGCGTTCACGTCAAAAACGACACCCGCATTCAGGCCGACGGAATGGACACCATCCGCGTTCAGATCGAGGACAAGGGGCGTATCGGCCCCCAGGATGGTCACTGTCAGGGTCGTCGTGCTAGTGGCGCCGTCCGTGTCCCGCATACTGTAGGTGAAGGTGTCGGTGATGCTTTGCGCGCTACTGGTCAGTGTCTGTACCGCAGCGTTGCTGTTGTCCACGGTGTAGCTGTAATTGCCGGCGGCATCAAGCGCGAGCGTGCCGTAGCTACCAGTGGTGTTCCCACCGACGGTGCCTGCCCCGCCGCTGCCGGAGATCGCGGTTACCGTCTTGGTGTCGCTGCTGCCGTCGGCGTCAGTATCGTTGGTCAGCAGGTTACCCGTCGGATTGGTGCCATTCATGATGGCGCCCGATACGGCTGCTGCCGTGTCCGCCACCGCTACCGGGGCATCGTTGGCGCCCTGGACGGTCACCCTCAGATTCGCTGTGCTGGTGGCGCCAGCAGTGTCCTGGATGCTGTAGGTGAAGGAATCGATGAGAGTGTCCGCACTGGTGCGCAGTCCCTGCACATCCGCATGGTTGTTGTTCAGGGTGTAGGTGTAGCTGCCGTTGGTGTTGAGAACGATGCTGCCGTAGTTGCCGGCGGTGGCCCCTCCCAGGGTGCCGCCAGTGATTCCCGCCAGGGTGATGGTGTCACCGGAATCGGGATCGGAGTCGTTGGTCAGGACATTGCCCGTCGGATTGGTGCCAGGGGTGCCATTGTTGATACCGCCCGCCTCGACGGCTGTGGCCGTGTCGTTGGCCGCGGTCGGGGCGTCGTTGGCGCCCTGGATGGTCAGGGTCAGGGTCGTTGTGCTGGTGGTGCCAGCGGTGTCTTGCATGCTGTAGGTGAAGGTGTCGGTGAGGGTGTTGGCGCTGGTGCGCAGGGCCTGGACCGTGGCATTGGCGTTGTCCACGGTATAGGTGTAGCTGCCGTCGGCGTTTACCGTAAGGCTGCCGTAGGCGCCGGTGGTGGCCCCTCCCAGGATACCGGTGCCGCCGCTGCCGCTGATTGCGGTCAGGGTTTTGGTATCGCCGCTGTCCACATCGGTGTCATTGGCCAAGACGTTGCCCGTCGGATTGGTTCCTGCTGCTGCGCCTGCCTCTACCGCCGTTGCTGTGTCTGCTACCGCGACGGGTGCGTCGTTGGCCCCTTGAATGGTTAGGGTCAGGGTCGTCGTGCTGGTGGCACCAGCGGTGTCCTGCATGCTGTAGGTGAAAGTGTCGTTGAGGGTGTTGGCACTGGTGCGCAGGGCCTGGACCGTAGCGTTGGCGTTGTCCAACGTATAGGTATAACTGCCGTCGGCGTTGAGAACGATACTGCCGTAGTTGCCGGCCTTGGCCGCACCGACGGTGCCTCCGGCGATCGCGGTGACAGTCTTGGTGTCGCCGCTATCCACGTCAATGTCGTTGGTCAGGACGTTGCCCACCGGGTCTGTGCCGGGGGTGCCGTTAGCCACTCCTCCCGTCTCCACTGCCGTCGCCGTGTCCGCAACCGCCACAGGGGCGTCGTTGGCGCCCTGAATGGTCAGGGTCAGGGTCGTGGTGCTGGTGGCGCCAGCGGTGTCCTGCATGCTGTAGGTGAAGGTGTCGGTGAGAGTGTTGGCACTGGTGCGCAGGGCCTGGACCCTGGCGTCGGCATTGTCCACGGTGTAGCTGTAGCTGCCGTCGGCGTTGAGCACGAGGTTGCCGTAGGTGCCTGTGGTGGCCCCTCCCAGGATACCGGTGCCGCCGCTGCCGCTGATTGCGGTCAGGGTTTTGGTGTCACCGCTGTCCACATCGGTATCGTTGTCTAAGACATTGCCTGTCGGGTTGGTTCCCGCAGAGGTGCCCGCTTCTACCGCTGTCGCCGTGTCAGCCACCGCCACCGGGGCATCGTTGGCGCCTTGGATGGTAACGGTGAGTATCGCTGTGGTGGTGTCTCCGTCTCCGTCGGTCAGGGTATAACTGTAGCTGTCGGTGAGGGTGGCGGTGCTGGTGCGCAGGCTCTGGACGGCGGCATTGTTGTTGTCCAGGGTGTAGGTATAGCCGCCGTTGCTGTTCAGGACCAGGCTGCCATAGGTTAGTGCGACAGTGGCGGGTGTTACCGGCGTGACGTTGGCATCCGCTCCCACATCGTCGTTGGTCAGGACGTTGCCTACTGGATTGGTGCCGGGGGTGCCATTGGCAATACCCCCGGCCTCTACCGCTGTGGCCGTGTCATTTTGTGCCGTTGGCGTGTCGTCGATGATCTGCACCGACAGGATACCGGAGCCCGTGCTGCCGCCCATGTCGGTGACCGATAGGGCAATGCTGTCGAAGCTGTCGCTGGCCCCCGGCTGATTCTGGGCCGCGAGCAGGGTGTAGCTGTAGTCGAGGACGCCGGTGCCGGCATTGAAGTTGGTCAGGGTCAGGTTGCCTTCGCCGGTGTTGATGGTTACCGGAGAGCCTGCCAGCGTGGCCAGTTGCGCCGCCGTAAGGGTCGTGCCGCCGATATTGACCGAGGCCAGGCCATCGGGGGCCGAGATAACGATAGTGCCTGTGGTGGTCTCGGTGTTGGCCGCGATGACCAGGCCCTCTTCCCATACCGTATTCTGCCCGTTGGCCCCGGCGGGGATGCCACCGTTGTGATCCGTCGGCAGGATGGTCGGATCACCGTCCGTGTGGCCGTTGATGGTGAGGCTGAGCAGGGCCGTGCTGCTGTCCCCGTCCCCGTCGGTCAGGGTGTAGGTATAGGTCTCGGTCAGGCTTCGCCCGTCTTTCAACGCATTGACCGTCGGGTTGGCGTTATCCAGGGTGTAGGTATAGCTGCCGTCGCTGTTCAGGACCAGGCTGCCGTAAGTCAGGGTGACAGTGGCGGGCGTGACCGGGTTGGCGTTGGCGTCGGCGCCGACGGTGTCGTTGGGCAGCACGCTGCCACTGACCCTATTGGGTACGGCGTCTTCGGTAATGCTATTGCTGTCGGCCGCCGCTGTCGGTGCGTCGTCGATGATCTGGATCAGCAGGGTGCCGCTGCCGGTGTCACCGTTCAGATCGGTCGCCATCAAGGCGATGCTGTCCAGGCTGTCGTCGGCCCCCGGCTGATTCTGGGCCGCGAGCAGGGTATAGCTATAGTCGAGTACCCCCGTGCCGATGTTATAGCCGGTCAGGATCAGGTTGCCTTCGCCGGTGTTGATGGTCCTCGGCGCGCCGTTCAGGGCAGCCAATTCCGCCGCCCTGAGCGTCGTACCGCCGATACTGATCGACGCCAGCCCGTCCGAGGCCGTAATGATAATGGTGCCCGTGGCGGTCTCGGTGGTGGCTGCCGTGAGGAGACCAGCCTCCCATACGGTATTGTGGCCGTTGGCGACCAGCGGATTGCCGCCGTTGTGGTCCGTCGGCACTATGGTCGGCAGAGGGCTCCCGGCGGCGGCAGACCTCGGGATCAGGCCCCCCGTGTCGAATCGCAGCTCGACAATTGCCGGGGTAACGTCCTCGGTCTCGAAGCCGGCCCCGATATTTCCCCGGCGCCCCAGCCGTTCAATCCGGACTCCCCCTTGAACCGAGGACGAGCCGTTGCCGCCCCCCGGATTGCCCGCCGCCGGCGGGGGAAGGTCGATGGTGGGATCATTGGGTAGTTTGGTGACATCGCTTTCCGGCAGGCCGGCAGTGGGGGGCGGCAGATTCAGCGAGGGGTCGCCGGCCAGGGCGACTTTCGTTGCTGGCTCCAACTCGGGCTGAATGGAGTCGGGCTGGAAGTAGTCGCAGACCTTGGCCACCTTGCCAGCGCCAAGGGCCATTTGACTGCCGTTGATGAATTGGATCTGGAGGCTGCCGCCTTTGCCGGTCTCTACCTGCGTATCCATGAAGACGGATTGGCCTTCCTTGAGGGGCTTGCCTTTCTCGGTGGCAGCAGGCCCCTCGACCAGGGATACATAACCGACGGGGCTGTTCTGATTGTTATTGGCCATGGTCATTTACTCATTCGGTAACTGTCAGCCTCCCGCCTTCGAGAGGGGATGTCCTTACCCTGAAAATCCATAACGCTCGGCGGCGCCGTTTCGGTAGATCTCGTAGGGTGCGGCGAGCATGCGAACCGCACCCCGCCAGCTCATTTCCCCGCGATGCGTTGTTCCCGGACAGGGGGTTTGCTGAGCCCCAATTCCTCGTGGCTGTAGCGCAGTTCGATAAGCTGCGGCGTTTCGCGGCAGCGGTCCTTGCGCAGGCGTTCGACGATCAGGGATTCGTTATGGCCGACCCGGACCCGGAAGTCCTGCTTTTTGGTGCAGCCGTGGCTTTCCACATTGAGGATGATGCCTTCCTGGGTGTTCTCCACCTCCGGGACAAAGAAGGGATCGACATCGCCCTCGGTCGTGGCCGGGGTATGCCCGGCGCTGACCAGTACCAGGCTCATCATGGCTTGAATCAGGTTCATTGTTGTTCTCCTGTAAATGCAGTTCGTTCGGCTCGATTACGTCAGGCTGTGTTGCCGTGCAGGCTGATGTCCTGCTCCACATAGAGCGAATAGGTATGTCCTGTCGTCGCGTCGATTCCCGAATACGGGATAAGGCCGCTTGGATCGGACGGCAGCACCCAGAGGTGACTGTTGTCGTTGATCCCGACATCGTTGTTCCCCTCTCCGTTGGTGAAGAAGGCGTCGATTCTTTCATCGGCGATATCGATCAGGTCGCCGAGGCTGATGTGTTGCAGATCGGTGTTGGCCGCCAGTCTCAGTGCCGCCATGTCCCCGATGGCCGGGACCGACAGAGGGGTCAGGTCGAGGGTGGATTCGAAGAACAGGCTGTTCCATCCCTCGCTACCGCTGGTAGAGGAGTCTGTGGCGTCGTAGATCAGGACATCGGCGCCGTTTTCGGCGTACAGACCCTCCCCGCCGTCACCGGTGGGAGGGGCGCTGGCGATCTTGGTGTCCCTGATTTCCAGGTTGATGGCGCTTATCGACGCGGCTTGATCCTCGTCCGAAAAGGCGTAAGGAACACTGATCGACGCCACGCCAGCCAGAGGGACATGCTGGGTAATCAGGAAGGCGCCGCCCTCGCTGGGATCGGTCATTTCGAGGCTGAGCAGATTTACCCCGTTGCGGTTGGCGGTCAGGCTGTCCCCGTCGGGAGAGAGCGACCATTGGACATCGGCCAGGGCCGACGCTCCGGTTTCATCCAGGGCGAGGATGCCGGACCTGTACCATTCGAAGGCCGGTTGGGTGTCGGCGAGAGCGGGATCGTCGAACAGACCGTCGAAGGTAAAGGGCCGGTTCAAGGAAATCGTCACCTCGCCACCGGCGTCCGATACCCGCAGTCCGGTCAATTGCGGCGCTGTGATGTTGTCGAGGACGCTGTCGTTGAGTTGGTCCATATCCCCGATGGCGTGGGTGTTGGCGCTGATTTGGTTAAGGCTGGCCAGGGTATCGGGGCTGCTGCCCAGGCCGAAGGCCTGTATCTGGTCGAAATGGGCGGCCGCGTAGGTCCGCCAGGCAGCCGCGTTATTTTCCAGGCTGCCCGCCGTCGGGCCGCCATCCGAGAAGAAATAGAGCAGCGACTGGCTCCCGGCCGGGGTGGCCGGATAACTGCCGATGGCCATCACCTGCTCCAGCGCGATCTCATAATCCCGCGTGTCGTCGGCGCTGGCGCTCAGGCTGCCGAGCAGGCCCTTCGCGGTGTCCCCATCGACCCAATCGGCGCCCGTCAGGATCTGGGCGCTGGAATTGAAAGTAACGATCCGGACATCCACGTTTCCGGCGATGCCCAAGCCATCGATCAACTCCTGCGTAGCCTCGATGGCGCGGTCAAGCCGGGTCTCCAGGGAGTTGTTGAAGATCTGGCCCATGCCGGCCGAAGTATCGATCACCAGCACCAAATGGGTGTCGAGCTGCGCCCCGCTGCCGATAGCCGGGGCTAGGCTGGTCACCACGTCGGTGAGGGTTGGAATATTGTCATTGAGAGCCCCATCGGGTTCGCTGACCACCGCATCACCCGTGGCAAAGAACACGTCAGTCATCTCGCGAGACTGGCCGTCGGTGGCCGTGTAAGTACCCACCAACCCATGCAGGTTGCCGTTCTCGGTGGCATCGGAAGTGGTGTAGGTCAGATTCAGGCTCTGAACCCCCAGCGACTCCAGGCTGACCAGTTCGCCATTATCCGTGAAGCCATCGGTATCCAGATCCCGCCAGACCCGCAACTCGCCCCAGGCCGCGTCGTTGCTATCGATGACTGCATCCCGGTTGTCGTCCAGCAGCGACAGCGCCTCGAAGCCATCGCTCGTCCTGCCGCCCTGGCCGTCGGAAGTGCCGCTGCCGAACAGCTCCGAACCGTCGTTGATGACCCCGTCGCCGCTGATATCACGCACCAGCAGACCGTCCTGGGCGCTG
The DNA here is from genome assembly GCA_001801995.1 of Gammaproteobacteria bacterium RIFOXYD12_FULL_61_37. Lineage (GTDB taxonomy): Bacteria > Pseudomonadota > Gammaproteobacteria > Chromatiales > Chromatiaceae > YD12-FULL-61-37. The sequence continues at coordinate 15,890 of MGZB01000049.1, forward strand.
ACCCAGCCGGTGTTGTTACTGGTGCCATCGTTGTTTACGTCGAAGGCGACGCCCGCATCCAGGCCGGTGGAATGAACGCCGTCACCGTTGAGGTCGAGGATGATCGGCGAGGCCAGATCATTGACCGTTGCGGTGCTGGTTACACCGTCGATGGTCAGGGCGGCTGTTTCTGTCCCCTCAGTGACCATGTCGCTTGTCACCGGGATGGTCACCGTGAAACTGGTGACATTGGCTGGGACGCTGAGGGTGTAAGGCCCAGTGAGAATGGCGCCGTTGGAAAAAACGGGAGTGCCGAAATCACTGGCGGGGTCAGCCTGATTGGCGCCGCTGCCGGAAAGGCTGTAGATGAAGTCTTCTGTTCTGTACGAAGGGTTGGTCAGGGTGACCGTATAGACCAGGTTGGTGCCCTCGCTGACGGTTTGAGCGGCGGGGGTAATGGTTAGCACCCGTGGGATTTGGTCGTCGCTGATCAGCAGCGCGGTGCCCGAATCCAGGCTGCTGGGATTGGTTACCGGAGTTCCTCCCGTTCGAGTAGCCGTCAGCGAAAAGGTTTCCTGGGGCTCGTAGAGGTTTTCGTTGTTGATGGGCGTCCGCACCAGCACGCTTGTTTGACCGGCCGCGATGGTGGCCGTGACGGCATTGGTCCAGGTGGCGCCATTATCAGTGGAGACCTGGATATTGTCTGCGCCGGCCGAACCATAGTCTGTGCCGCCACCGGTGGCCGTGCCGTTGGACAGGGCCAAGCTGAGCTGGGTGTCTTGAGTGCTGACCTTGGAAATTGAGACCGTGAACTGGCCGTAACCCGCACTTTCCAGGACGGTGATATCTGAAACCGCGAGGGTCGGGGTGTCGTTGTCCTGGATGGTGGCGGTGCCGGTATCGCTGTAATTGGTGCCGTTGCTGGTCAGGGTGCCCGTGAGGACGAAGGTCTCATCACCCTCGTAGATCAGATCATCCGCCGTAGTGGTACGGACCCGGACATCAGAGTTGCCCGCGCTCAGAGCGACGGGAGTGGTGTAGTTGTTCCAGGTCGCCCCGCCATCAGTGCTGTACTGGAAGGTGCCCGCCGCATAGTCATCGGGATTGATGGCGGTGCCATTGGCGAAGGCCAGGGTCAGGGTGCTGCCCGCTGCCGCGCCGGTCACATTGACGCCGAAGATGGCGTAGTCGCCCTCGGGCACGGTGATATCGCCGGTGCCGGTGCCGGGCTG
>MGZB01000050.1 GCA_001801995.1 Gammaproteobacteria bacterium RIFOXYD12_FULL_61_37
TGGCGTCACTCACCCGAGGCAGGAGCCTTGTGCGGGAATGCCGCTCGCAGGGATCTGTGCGGGGGGCAGGGGGTAACCTCTGTCCCTACCGCGACCATTTGTTCCAGCATCGAGCCGTTAGGGCTGACCCTGCCAAGGCAGCCAGACACAAAACCTCGCCCCCTTGCCCGGTTCGCTTTCCACCCCCACGGCACCGCCGAAGAGACCGGCCAGTTTCTTTACCAGGGAGAGCCCCAGTCCGGTGCCCTCGTACTTGCGGTCAAGGCCGCTGTCGAGCTGGACGAAGGTCTGGAACAGGCGCTGCAAGTCCTGTGGAGCAATGCCGATGCCACTGTCTGTCACGGCCACTTCCAGATAACGCTCCGTCCTGACGCCGGGTGCCGCCGTGGCCTGTAACGCCGCCGCCGGCACGAGGCGGGCCGCCAGCGTCACCCGTCCGCCGTCGGGGGTGAATTTCACCGCGTTGGAGAGGTAGTTGTAGACGATCTGCTTGAGCTTGCGCACGTCGGTCAGCGCCTCGCCGATCTCCGGGCTGATCTCCAGCGACAACTGAATGCGGTGCGCCACCGCCTTTTCCTTCACCACCGTCAGGCAGGCTTCCAGCAGGGAAGGCAGCGAAACCGGCTCCAACTGCAACTCCATCTTGCCGGCCTCCACCTTGGAGAGATCGAGGATGTCGTTGATCAGCGACAGCAGATGTTCGCCGCTGTAAAAGATGTCCTCCATGTACTCCCGCTGCTTGGGCGTCAGCTCCCCCGTCAGGCCGTCTTTCATCAGTTCCGAGAAGCCGACGATGGCATTGAGGGGGGTGCGCAGCTCGTGGGACATGCTGGCGAGGAATTCCGACTTCATCCGGTTCGCCGCCTCCGCCTGTTCGGCCCGCACCATGCCCCGGCGGCTGGCGATGCCGTAGGCGAGGTCGTCAGCGGTTTCCGCCAGCAGTTCCACCTCTTCCACACTGAAGGCGTCGGCCTCGACGGCGAAGATCGACAGCGCGCCAATGGTTTCGTTGCCGACCTTGAGCGGCAGCGCCACGCCGGAACCGAGACCCTGTTCGCGGGAATGCTCGCGCCAGAAGGCGAATTCGGGATTTTCGAGCAGATCGTTGACGACGACGGCCTTGCCGGTGCGGATGGCGGCGGGCGTTGGGCTGCTGCCGCGTTCGCCGTCCGCCCAGGTAAGCCCCTTCGAGAAGCTTTCCAGCGCCAGGCCGGCGCTGGCCATGGGACGCAGGGTCTTGTTCTCGTCATGTTCCCCGTAGCCCACCCAGGCGATGCGGTAGCCGCCTGCCTCCACCACGGCGCGGCACATTTGCTCCAGCAGTTCGGCCTCGTCACCGCCGCGCGTCAGGACGCGATTGCCGGCGGAGAGGGTGCGCAAGGCCCGGTTGAGGCGGTGGATCTCCCGCATCGACTGGTCCAGGCGATTTTCCCGTTCCTCCAGCGTACCCGCCATGGCGTCGAAGGCGGCGGCAAGACGCCCCACCTCGTCGCGGTTGCCGGGCAGGCCGCTGCGCGCGGAAAGATCGCCCTCGCCGAAGCGCCGGGTGGTCTCGGTGAGCCGGCGCAAGCGCCGCAACAACAGGTTGCTGCCCGAGGCGGCAACGGCCAGGCAGACCGTAGCGATCAGCGCCAGCCATAGCAGGTTGCGGTACAAGGCCGCGTCGATAGGGGCCAGATAGCTCCGGCCGGAAATCCCCGCCAGCAGGAGGCCCTGCGTCCCGCCGTTGAAGATGATCGCCTGATGGACGTAAGTGCGGTGGACAGCGTCCGCGCCCTTTCCCTCCAGGGTGGCACTCGTGCCCGCCGCGCGCGCGGCGGCGGCCAGGGCGGCGGGAAAGGGCTTGCCCACCCATTTCTCGTGATCGGGATGACGGGCAATGATGTTGTCCTTGCGGTCCAGGATGGCGATGGCCGTTCCCGCAGGCCAGGGGATGTCAGCGAACGAGGCGGCGAAGGCCGCCAGATCGAGGGAAGCGTAGGCCGCGCCGCGAAACTCGCCCTCCTCGTCCAACAGCGGCACGGCGAACACGATCAGTGCCTTGCCGGCGGCCCGTCCGATCAGAAAGTCGCTGGCGGTGAAGCGGCGGTTGCGCCTCGTTTCCTGGAACCAGGGCCGGTCAGAGAAATCAATGGCCTGATTGAGGGGCATGGCGCTGCACACCAGCCTGCCTGCCGCATCGGTGACGCCGAGATTGGCGTAGTGGGGGTGCTGGGCCAGGATGCCGGCGAGCAGACGGCCACAGACGTCCGGCGGCGCCTCCCGTGCCGCCGGTATCGCGGCCAGGGAGGCGGCCATCTCCCGTGCAGTGTTCGCTGCGTCCAGGTATCGGCTTGCCGTGAACCAGGCCAACCGCTGCGCGTCGCGCCGGACCTCGCCCACCGCCTGCTCGCGCGCGTCCAGCGACTGCCAGACGATGAAGCCCAGGGCCGGCAACAGCGCCACCGTCACCAGCAGCATCATGCGGGTGCGCAGGCTGAAGTGGGCGCGCGTGATCATGGGCGGTCAATCCGCGTGGGTAGAAAAGATTTCACGGAAGCCGCCGGCGCAATCCCGGAACGCCGCCAGCACCGCCGGGTCGAAATGCGCCGGCACAGTCCGCCCGTCGCCCTGAGTGATGGTCTCCACCGCGCGTTCGTGGGTAAAGGGCGGCTTGTAGGGGCGTTTGGCACGCAGGGCGTCGTAGACGTCGCCCAGCGCCATGATGCGGGCCGCGAGCGGGATCTCCCCGCCGCACCGTCCGCTAGGGTAGCCGCTGCCGTCCCAGCGCTCGTGATGACCCAAGGCGATGTCGATGCCCATCAGCATGTAAGGAGATTCCGAAATGGTGCCGAGGATCTGCGCGCCCAGCTCGGGGTGCCGCTTCATCACCCGCCACTCCTCGTCGTCGAGCCCGCTGGGCTTGAGCATGACCGCGTCCGGGATGCCGATCTTGCCCAGGTCGTGCATGGGGCTGGCGTAAAAGATCGCGTCGCGGAAGCCTGCGTCCATCCCCAGCCGCTCGGCCAGCATCGCGCTGTAGTGGCTGACGCGCTTGACGTGCAGGCCGGTGTCCTCGTCGTGAAACTCCGCCGCCCGCGCCAGGGCGAAGATGGTGTCGCGGTAGCTTTCGGTAAGCTGAAGGGTACGCGCCCGGACCTGCTCCTCCAGCAGACGGTTGTGGTCGGCGAGGAAGTCGTTGTACTCCTTGATCCGGAGCAGATTCTTCACCCGCGCCCGCAACTCCGCCCGGTCTACCGGCTTGGTCAGGAATTCTTCGACCCCCGCCTCCAGCCCCTTGAGGCGCGAGTCACGGTCCGCCAGCGCCGTGACCATGACGATGGGAATGGCGCTGCTCTTGGCATCGGCCTTGAGCCGGCGCGCCACCTCGAAGCCGTCCAGCCCCGGCATCATGACATCGAGCAGAATCAGGTCGGGCAGCCGTTCCGCCACTGAGGCCAGGGCCTCCTCCCCGCTGGCCGAAAAACGTGCCGCGTAGCCCTCGGCGACAAGCAGCGCCCCCAGCAACTTGCGGTTGCGTTCGTCGTCATCCACCACCAGGAGGGTGGTTTGCTTGGATTGTTCCATGATCTCCTCCTATTTTGACTTTGTCGTCTGTCCAACAACCCGCCCGCCAAGCGCGTCACGCCTTGGCGAACGACAAGACATTTTCCCGGCACAACCGCAGGCAGGCATCCACCGCCGCAGTTTCGAACAGCCTGCCGCGTCCCCGTTCCAGTTCCTTCATGGCCGCCTCGATCCCCAGCGCGGCGCGGTAGGGGCGGCGCGAATCGCGTAGCCCTCGGCGGCGACGACAAGGATGGAGACGGTCTTATCGTTCATGGGAGCGGACCCCATCGGGGTTGGCAGGGTGTGGCAAGCAGGGCCGTTACCGCACCGGTCAACTGGGCGTGGCTGTAAGGCTTGGGAAGATAGGCGTCGCAGCCGGCGGCAAGGATGCGTTCGGCGTCGCCCTTCATGGCGAAGGCGGTCAGGCCGAGGACCGGGATGGCTGCGGTGGCGGTGTCCTGCTTGAGCAGGCGCGTTGCCTCCAGTCCGTTCATGCCGGGCATCTGCACATCCATCAGGATCAGATCGGGCCGTTCGCGGCGGGCGGCGGCGACGCCTTCCTCGCCGTCGATGGCGGCGAGCGTCTCGTGTCCGGCGTAATGCAGGATGGCCAGGGCCAGCTTGAGGTTGGCCGGGTTGTCCTCGATGATCAGTATTCTTGCCATCTCATTCTCCTTTCACCTTGCCGCGCCCCAGCGCCCGTTCGACCTCGGCGAGGAAGTCCGTGGGCGAGAAGGTGCTCTTCTCCACGACGGCCTCCACATCGCCGTTGAGACGCCGGCGTTCCTGGGGGTTCAGTTGCAGGGCCGTCAGCACCAGGATGGGGATGCGCGCCGTCTTCGGGTTGGCACGCAGGGTCTCGACCACGTCGAAGCCATTCACGCCGGGCATCATCATGTCGAGGATGATCAAGTCGGGCACCGCCCGCCGAGCCAGGTCGATGCCCTCCTGCCCGCCCATCGCGTCGAGCAGCCGGAAGCGCGGGCCGCCCAGGTGCCGGGCGAGGATTTCGTGAATTCTCGGGTCGTCGTCCACCACCAGCAGGCTGTGCTTCCTGCGCCCCTTGCCTGGAAAACCGAGCCTGGCCAGTGCGTCGAGCAGATCGTCGCGGCGCAACGGCTTTTGCAGGACACGGGTGGCGCCGAGGGCGATGCCGTGCTTGAGGTCATCCAAAACGGAGACGATCACCACGGGGATGTTCGCCAGCGCCGGATCGGCCTTGAGACGCTCCAGCGTCTCCCAGCCGCCCAACCGGGGCATCAGGATGTCGAGGCTGATGAGATCGGGCCGCGCCTCTTTCGCCAGTCGAAGGCAGTCATCGCCGTCGGCGGCATGCAGGGTGCGAAAGCCGGCGTCTTCGAGAAAGTGGCGGAAGATGGCGGCAGCCTGGGGGTCGTCCTCAGTGACCAGCACCAGGGGATTGGCCGGCGCGGATTTGGCGGATTTGGCGACTTCGGCGGGGGCCTCGGCCGTCACCTCGCGCCAGGGCAGCCAGACCTGGAAACAGCTCCCCTTGCCCGGCGCGCTGGCCACGCCCAGGGCGCCGCCGTGCAGGGCGACCAGACGGCGCACCAAGGCCAGGCCCAGCCCCGTGCCCTCGTACTTGCGCTCCAGGCTGCCGTCGAGCTGGACGAAGGTCTGGAACAGACGGCCCAGATCGGCCTCCCCGATGCCGATGCCGTTGTCGCAGACGGCGATGGCGAGGAAGTCGGCGAACGTGCTCTCCGGCGGCGGCAGCAGCCGCGTCGCGTAACCGGCGGGCGACCCGGCGCCGATCTCGGCGCGCCCCGCCCGCCGCGCGGTCAGCCCGATCTCGCAGCCGTCGGCGGTGAACTTCAGGGCATTGGAGAGCAGGTTGTAGACGATCTGCTTGAGCTTGCGGCCGTCGGCGAGCAGCTCGCCCGGCGCCGCGTCGGCGTCGAGCTTGAGGGCGATGTGGTGCTTGATCGCCTTCTCCTTGATCATCGACAGGCTGCCGGCCAGCAACGTCGCGGGGCTGACCGGCGCTAGGTCCAGGTCCATCCGCCCCGACTCGATCTTGGACAGGTCGAGGATGTCGTTGATGAGCGACAGCAGATGCAGGCCGGCGCCATAGATGTCATTGACGTGGTCTTTCTGCTGGGCGGTCAGGTCGCCGGCCAGGCCGTCCTTGAGCACCTCGGAAAAGCCGATGATGGCGTTGAGGGGGGTGCGCAGTTCATGGCTCATGTTGGTCAAGAAGTCGCTTTTGAGGCGCGAGACCTCCTCCAGTTGCCGGTTCTTGCTGACGATTTCCTCGGCACGGGCCTCAAGGGCCGCCGCCTGACGATGCAGCAGGCGGTTGAGCTGATGCAGCTCGACGAAAACGCGCACCTTGGCGCGCAGGATATCGGTGGCGATCGGCGAGTGGATGAAGTCGACGGCGCCGACCGCGTAACCCTTGAGCATATCCTCGTCGTTGGCCTGCGCCGCCGTGATGAAAATAATCGGCGTCTGCATCGTGCGCGGCCGGCTGCGGATCAACTGCGCGGTCTCGAAGCCGTCCATCACCGGCATGCGCACGTCGAGCAGGATCAGGGCGAAGTCCCGCTGCAACAGCAGGCGTAGCGCCGCGCGGCCGGAGCCGGCGGTAAGCGTCTCGACACCCATGGCGCGGATCACCCCGGCGACCGATTCGAGCATGGCCGGATTGTCGTCCACCACCAGCACGCTGGCGCGGTCTTCCGGCGCAATCTCGACGCCGGCCGGGGCCGCCCAGTGTGTGAGGGCGGGGATCTCGTCTTTTGGCAGCTCCATGGAGGAGTCTCCTTGTGGGTTCGATTGTGGCGATGTCGCGGCGCATCAGCTGGCGCTGGCAACAACGTTTCGTCTTGATGGGTAGTGTTATGGGCAGTACCATTCGCCCAATGAACGCCGCCGCCAAATTGTTTGAAGCCATGCACCGCAATCCGCTGGATTGGCGTATCGAGCAGCTCCAGACGGTGGCGCGGCAGTTCGGCATGTCTGTCCGATGTGAAGGTGGCAGTCATCATGTGTTCTCGCATTCCGCGGTGCCGGATGTGGTGAGCGTGCCCGCGCACCGGCCCATCAAGCCGGTGTATGTGCGCCAGTTCGTGGCGCTGGTCGACAAGGTCAAGGAGTCGCAAGCATGAGTGATGAAGTCAGAATGATTCCCCGCATCGTTCCGCCCTGGCCGTTTGAGGCTTATGCGCACATCATCAGTCCGCTGCCCCCAGCGGAAGGCGGCGGGTTTCTGATCACCTTTCCCGATCTGCCGGGATGCATGTCGGATGGCGAAACCGAGGCCGAGGCGGTGGAGAACGGACGCGATGCGTTCGTGGCGGTGGTGTCGGCGCTGCACGACATGGGACGGGAGATTCCGGCGCCGTCTTTCAGACCGGATGACGCGACCCTGCCCAACGCCTCCGGCAGATTCGTTGCCCGCGTGCCGAAGTCCATTCACGCCAAACTGACCTCCCGCGCCAAGGCCGAAGGGGTGTCCCTCAATACGCTGGTGCTGACTCTCATCGCGGAAGGCTTGGGAAGCCGCGAGCATCGTGCCTGAGGGCCGATGCGCGTTGAATGTTGTCCCGGCCGGCTCGCCGCCAACCGTGCATTTCTTCCATCGAAGTATTGATTTGCACGGTTGATCCTTCGCCTCGCGCAGCCGCATTGCGCCGATCATCTTCGTTCCTCCCCCGCCAGTTCCGCCAGCCGCGGCGCGATACGCTCCAGCGGCAGCGATTCGGCGGCCAGGCCCGTGGCAGCCAGTGCCGCCGCCGGCACGGGCGATGGCAGCCAGACCGCGCGCGCCGTCGCTGCCGGTGCCCGTCAGCACCACGCCGATCACGGCCGCGCCCCGCTCCTCGGCGGCCGACTCGAACAGGGCGTCGATGGAGGGACAGATACTGTCCGTCGCCTCGCTCGCCATCAGGGCGAAGTGCTCGCCCTCGACCAGCAGATGGTAATCGGCCGGCGCCAGCGTGACGGTGCCGGGCCTGATCGGCGTCTTGTCCTGCGCCTCGCGCACCGGCAGGACGCAGACCTCGCCCAGCAACAGCGCCAGCGCATCGCCGCCGCTGGCATCGCGGTGCTGTGCCACGGCCAGCGCCGCCGGCCCGCGCGCCATGGCCGCCGGCAGCGCGCCGAGCAGGGCGCGCAGGGCCTTGAGACCGCCGAGCGATGCGCCGATGACGATCAGCCGGGGGTTCATCGCGCCCTCCGGTAAAGCCGCTCGGCCGCATCGAGCGCTTCGTAGCGATCCTCATAGGGAGTGAATTGCAGCGACTCGCCGCGCCCCAGACCCAACACCCCGCCCTGGGCCAGGCTGTCGTAGAGCAGTCTATGCACCCGCCCCTGCAAGTCGCGGTTGAAATAGATCATCGCGTTGCGGCAGAGGATGACGTGGAACTCGTTGAAGGAGCCGTCGGACACCAGGTTGTGGCTGGCCCAGACGATATTGCCGCGCAGGAATCCGTGCAGGATGACGCCTTCGTGCTTGGCGGTGTAGTAATCGGAAAAGCTCGCCGTGCCGCCTGCCCGCTGGTAGTTGGCGGTGTGGTCGCGCATCCGGCGCAAGGGATAGATGGCCAGGCGGCCGGTTTCCAGCGCCCGTTCGCTCATGTCGGTGGCGTAGATGCGGGTCTTGTCGAGCAGACCCGCCTCGTGCAGCAGGATGGCCATGGAGTAGACCTCCTCACCGCTGGCGCAGGCGGCGTGCCAGACACGGATCAGCGGCAAGGGGCGCAGGAGGGGCACCACCCTGTCGCGGAACGCACGGTAGAAGGAAGGGTCGCGGAACATGGCGGTAACTTCGACGGTGAGGGCGTCGAGGAAATCCGCCATGGCCCGTTCATCGTGGAGCAGGTCGTCCTGCAACGCCGAGAGCGTCGAGAGGCCCTGCAACTCCATGGCGTGGCGGATGCGCCGCCGGAGCGAGGCCGGGGCGTAATCGCGGAAGTCGTAGCCGTAGCGCCGCCATACGGCTTCGAGCAACAGCGGCAGTTCGATGGCCTCGATGGCCTCGATGGCCGGGGTGACGGGTGCGGTCAGCATGGGTTACCCCGTTGAAAACCGTTATTGACAGATTTTGGTGCCATATACATCATTCGGATACATCAGAAAGGAAACCGCCATGGTTAGAACCCAGATATACCTCACCGAACAAGAGCAGTTCGCGCTGCGAAAGATGGCCGGCAACACCGGGCGCAGCCAAAGCGAATTGATCCGTATTGCCGTTGATCGCCTGATCGAGCAAGCCGCGTCGAATGATCGGGGACAGGTGCTTAGCGCAGCGGCGGGATTGTGGGCCGACGGCGCCGGGCGCGATGATCTCGTCGCCGTGCGCCGGGAAGCCGACCGCATCGAGCCGCGCTGACGCCGATGGCGAGCCCCCTGTTGCTGGACACGGATATCCTGATTGACTATCTGCGCGGCCAGCCCGACGCCATCGCCTTCCTCAAGAAGACCCGGCGTTCCCTGCATGTATCGGCGGTCACGGTGGCCGAACTTCATGTCGGCGTGCGCGAAGGCCCGGAGCGCCAGGTGCTGAGCCGTTTTTTCGGGCTGTTCGAGGTCGTGGCCATTACGCCCGACATCGCCAGTCAGGGCGGCCTGTGGCGACGTGATTACGGCAGGAGCCATGGCACGGGTCTCATGGACGCGCTGATCGCCGCCAGCGCCGAGATGAGCGGCTGCACCCTCGCCACGCTCAACAAAAAGCATTTTCCGATGCTGGAGACAGTGCTGGTTCCGTATCGAAAGAGCGCTTAGGACGAGGTTCGCGGCAACGGCGGACGGTTCGGAAGCGCGCATGCATCACCTCGACAGCCAGACCCGCAGCAGGGTCAGCAACTGGTCGATATCGACCGGTTTGGAGACGTAGTCGGAGGCCCCGGCCTCGATGCACTTCTCGCGGTCACCCTTCATGGCCTTGGCGGTCAGCGCGATCATCGGCAGCGACTCGAATTTTTTCAGGGCGCGGATGCGGCGCATGGTCTCGAAGCCGTCCATCTCCGGCATCATGATGTCCATCAGCACGACGTGGGTATCGGGATTCTTCTTCAGGATCTCGATGGCCGTCTTGCCGTTCTCGGCCGAGATCACGTCCATCTTCTGGCGCTCCAGCGCTGCGGTAAGGGCGAAGATGTTGCGCACGTCGTCGTCGACCACCAGTACCTTCTTGCCGGCCAGCGGGTCGCCGCCGGCATGGAGTTTTTCCAGCATCTTGCGGCGGTCGGGCGGCAGGCGCGATATCAGCCGGTGCAGGAACAGCGCCGTCTCGTCGAGCAGCCGCTCGGGCGTCTGCACATCCTTGACAATGCCCTTGGCGGCCAGGACCTTGAGCTTCTCCTGGTCGGCGGGCGCCAGTTGCCCGGCACCATAGACGATGATCGGAATGTCGCGCGTCAGCTCGTTGCCCTGAAGGGTTTGCAGCAGTTCAATGGCGCTCATGTCGGGCAACTGGCGGTCTACCACCACGCAGTCGAAGCGCTTCCTGCGCAGGGCGGCGAGGGCCTCCCTGGCGCTGGTCACGGCCTTGATGCGCACATCGCCATTGCCGATCAGACCGAGGACGGTCTTCCGGTGCGCCTCGTCGCCATCGACGACCAGCAGGTCCTTGACCTCCTGTTCGGCGAATTTCTTCACATCGTTCAGCGCCTTGGCCACCGCCTCGGCGGTGACCGGCTTGACCAAGTATTCGAAGGCGCCGAAACGCAGGCCGCGCGGCCGGTTGTCGTCCACGGAAATGATCTCGACCGGGATGTGGCGTGTCGCCGCATCGTTCTTGAGGCGTTCGAGCACCACCCAGCCATCGATGTCGGGCAGGTGGATATCGAGCGTGATGGCGGTCGGTTTCAATTCGGCGGCCAGGCGCAGGGCGTCACCGCCACGATCCGCGCAGATCCCCTTGAAACCGCGGTCGCGCGCCGCCTGGAGCAGGATGGCGGCAAAACGTGGATCGTCCTCGACGATCAGCAGGCTACGGTCGCCGGGCCGCAGTTCGGCGCGGTCGTCCTGGGGCAACTTCCCCGCCCGCCGCTCGAAGGGCGTTTCCTGCGTCGCCGCCGCCTGCCGGGGCGGTGGTTCCTGCGCGGCGGTGGATAGGGTGCCGCGTTCGCTGCGCTGGCGGCCGGCGCCCGACGGCGCCTGTAATGGCAGGAACAGGGCGAAGGTGCTGCCCTTGCCCGGCACGCTTTCGATCAGGCGTAGCTCGCCGCCCAGCAGACGGGCGATCTCGCGGCTGATCGACAGCCCCAGGCCGGTGCCGCCGTATTTACGCGCGGTGCCGCTGTCGGCCTGCTGGAAGGCCTCGAAGATGATCTTCTGCTTGTCGGCCGCCACGCCGACGCCGGTGTCGGTGACATAGAAGGCAACCACCTTGCCGGCGCTGTTGAGCCCGGCATGATCGACGCTCCAGCCGGCGCCGGCGAGATCCATGCGCACCGTGACGCTGCCCTTCTCGGTGAACTTGAGGGCATTGGAGAGCAGATTCTTGAGCACCTGCTGCAAGCGCTTCTCGTCGGTGAAGAGGCTGGGCGGCAGGGCCGGCGCGATAAAGGCGTCGAAGACCAGGCCGCGATTCTCGGCGACATGACGGAAGGTGCGTTCGATCTGCTCGCGCACGCCGGCGAAGGTGACATCCTCGATGTCGAGGGTGACGGTGCCGGACTCGATCTTCGAGAGATCGAGGATCTCGTTGATGAGGCCGAGCAGATCCTTGCCGGAGCCCTGGATAGTGCGCGCGAATTCCACCTGCTTGTCGTCAAGGTTGCCCTTCGGGTTCTCGGCGAGCTGCTGGGCGAGGATCAAGAGGCTGTTGAGCGGCGTGCGCAGCTCGTGGCTCATGTTGGAGAGGAACTCGGATTTGTACTTCGAGGTGAGGGAAAGCTGCTCGGCCTTTTCTTCCAGCGCGTACTTGGCCGACTCGACCTCGCGGTTCTTGCGCTCCACCTCGACCTTCTGCTCTTCCAGCAGGCGCGCCTTGTCTTCCAGCTCCTCGTTGGTCTGGCGCAGCTCTTCCTGCTGGCTGCCCAGTTCCTCGGCCAGCGACTGCGATTGCTTGAGCAGTTCCTCGGTGCGCATGTTGGCTTCGATGGTGTTGAGCACGATGCCGATGCTCTCGCCCAACTGGTCGAGGAAGTTCTGATGGATCGGGCTGAACAGCGTGAAGGAGGCCATCTCGATCACCGCCTTGACCTTGCCCTCGAAGACGATGGGCAGGACGATGATGTTCTGCGGCCGCGATTCGCCCAGGCCGGAGGTGATCTCGATGTAGTCGGAGGGCACGTTGGTCAGCAGGATGCGCTGCTTCTCGACCGCCGCCTGGCCGACCAGGCCCTCGCCCAGGCGCCACTCGTTGGCCAGGTTCTTGCGCTCGTGGAAGGCATAGGCTGAGGTCAGGCGCAGGCGCGGGTTGTCGGGCTGGGTCTCGTCCATGATGTAGAAAATGCCGTGCTGGCCGTTGATGAGCGGCGCCAGTTCGGACAGCACCATCTTGGAGACGGCGGCGAGGTCGCGCTGCCCCTGCAACAGGCGGGTGAACTTCGCCAGGTTGCTTTTCAGCCAGTCCTGTTCCGAGTTCTGCCGCGTGGTCTCGCGCAGGTTGCGGATCATCTCGTTGACGTTGTCCTTGAGGTCCGCCACTTCGCCCTTGGCCTCGACCTGGACGTTGCGGGTGAGATCGCCCTTGGTCACGGCGGTGGCGACATCGGCGATGGCGCGCACCTGGTTGGTGAGGTTGGCGGCCAGCCCGTTGACGTTGTCGGTGAGATCCTTCCAGGTACCGGCTGCGCCCGGCACGCTGGCCTGGCCGCCCAACTTGCCTTCGACGCCGACCTCGCGCGCCACGCTGGTCACCTGGTCGGCGAACAGCGCCAGGGTGTCGGTCATGTTGTTGATGGTGTCGGCCAGTTCGGCGATCTCGCCCTTGGCCTCCACGGTGAGCTTCTTCAGGTCGCCGTTGGCCACCGCCGTCACCACCTTGGCGATGCCGCGCACCTGTTGGGTGAGGTTGGCGGCCATGAAGTTCACGTTGTCGGTCAGGTCCTTCCAGGTGCCGGAGACGCCGCGCACCGCGCCCTGTCCGCCCAACTTGCCCTCGGTGCCGACCTCGCGCGCGACGCGGGTGACTTCCGCCGCGAAGCTGTTGAGCTGGTCGACCATCACGTTCACGGTGTTTTTGAGTTCGAGGATTTCGCCCTTCACGTCCACCGTGATCTTCTTCGACAGGTCGCCGCTGGCCACCGCCGTCGTCACCTGGGCGATGTTGCGCACCTGGCTGGTGAGGTTGGAGGCCATGCCGTTGACACTGTCGGTCAGATCCTTCCAGGTACCGGCCACGCCGGAGACGTAGGCTTGGCCGCCGAGCTTGCCGTCGACGCCCACTTCGCGCGCCACGCGGGTGACTTCGGAGGCGAAGGAACGCAACTGGTCCACCATGCCGTTGATGGTTTCCTTGAGTTGCAGGAACTCGCCGCGCACATCGACCGTGATCTTGCGCGAGAGGTCGCCGTTGGCCACGGCGATGGTCACTTCGGCGATGTTGCGCACCTGGCCGGTAAGGTTGGAGGCCATGCCGTTGACGCTGTCGGTCAGATCCTTCCAGGTGCCTGAGACGCCCGCCACCGTGGCCTGGCCGCCCAGCTTGCCCTCGGTGCCGACCTCGCGCGCCACCCGCGTCACCTCGGCGCCGAAGGTCTGTAGCTGATCCACCATGACGTTGATGGTGCTCTTGAGTTCGAGGATTTCGCCGCGCGCATCGACGGTGATCTTCTTGGTCAGATCGCCATTGGCCACGGCGGTGGTCACATCGGCGATGTTGCGCACCTGGCTGGTGAGGTTGGCCGCCATGCCGTTGACGCTGTCGGTCAAGTCCTTCCAGGTGCCCGCCACGCCGGGCACCTGACCCTGGCCGCCCAGCTTGCCTTCGGTGCCCACCTCGCGAGCCACCCGCGTCACTTCATCGGCGAAGGTGGAGAGCTGGTCGACCATGATGTTGATGGTGTTCTTCAGTTCGAAGATTTCGCCCTTGGCCTCCACCGTGATGCTGCGGGTCAGGTCGCCCTTGGCCACGGCGGTGGTCACATCGGCGATGTTGCGCACCTGGCTGGTGAGGTTGGCCGCCATGCCGTTGACGCTGTCGGTCAGATCCTTCCAGGTGCCGCCCACCCCGGCCACCTCGGCCTGGCCGCCCAACTTGCCCTCCGAGCCCACCTCGCGGGCGACGCGGGTCACCTCGTCGGCGAAGGTCGAGAGCTGGTCGACCATGATGTTGATGGTTTCCTTGAGCTGGAGGATTTCGCCCTTGGCCTCCGCCGTGATCTTGCGCGAGAGATCGCCGTTGGCAATGGCGGTCGACACGTCGGCGATGTTGCGCACCTGGCCGGTCAAGTTCGATGCCATGAAGTTCACGCTGTCGGTCAGGTCTTTCCAGGTGCCGGAGACGCCTTCCACGGCGGCCTGGCCGCCCAGCTTGCCCTCGGTGCCGACCTCGCGGGCGACGCGGGTCACCTCGGCGCCGAAGCTGGAAAGCTGGTCGACCATGATGTTGATGGTGTTCTTCAGTTCCAGGATTTCGCCCTTGGCTTCGGCCGTGATCTTCTTCGACAGATCGCCCCGGGCCACGGCGGTGGTGACGTCGGCGATGTTGCGTACCTGGCCGGTGAGGTTGGAGGCCATGCCGTTGACGCTGTCGGTCAAGTCCTTCCAGGTGCCGGACACGCCCGCCACGGCGGCCTGGCCGCCGAGCTTGCCCTCGGTGCCGACCTCGCGCGCCACCCGCGTCACCTCGGCGCCGAAGCTGGAGAGCTGGTCGACCATGGTGTTGATGGTGTCCTTCAGTTCCAGGATTTCACCGCGCGCATCGACGGTGATCTTCTTGGTCAGCTCGCCGTTGGCCACGGCGGTGGTCACCTGGGCGATATTGCGTACCTGGCTGGTCAGGTTGGCGGCCATGCCGTTCACGCCCTCGGTCAAATCCTTCCAGGTGCCGGAGACGCCGCGCACCTCGGCCTGGCCGCCGAGCTTGCCCTCGGTGCCGACCTCGCGCGCCACCCGCGTCACTTCCGAGGCGAAGCTGCCGAGCTGATCGACCATGATGTTGATGGTTTCCTTGAGCTGTAGGATTTCGCCCTTGGCCTCGGCCGTGATCTTGTTGCCGAGGTCGCCATTGGCCACAGACGTGGTCACATAGGCGATGTTGCGCACCTGGGTGGTGAGATTGGAGGCCATGCCGTTGACACTCTCGGTCAGGTCGCGCCAGGTGCCGCCGACGCCGGCCACCTCGGCCTGGCCGCCCAGCTTGCCCTCGGTGCCGACCTCGCGCGCCACCCGCGTCACTTCCGAGGCGAAGGTGGAGAGCTGATCCACCATGATGTTGACCGTGCTCTTCAGTTCGAGGATTTCGCCCTTGGCCTCGACGGTGATCTTCTTGGTCAGGTCGCCGTTGGCGACGGCGGTGGTCACCTGGGCGATGTTGCGCACCTGGGTGGTGAGGTTGGTGGCCATGCCGTTGACGCTGTCGGTCAGATCCTTCCAGGTGCCGGAGACGCCCTTGACCTCGGCCTGACCGCCGAGCTTGCCCTCGGTGCCGACCTCGCGCGCCACCCGCGTCACCTCGGAGGAAAAGGTGGCGAGACGCACTACCATGGTGTTGACGATCTCCGCCGACTTGAGGAACTGGCCCTGGAGCTTGAGACCGTCGATTTCCATCGGCACCGCCTGGCCGAGATCGCCCTCGGCGACCGCGCCGACGACGCGGATCATTTCGTTCATCGGACTGACCAGGTCGTTGGCCAGTGCGTTGCTGGAATCCACCAGGGCACCCCAGCCGCCCTTGAGATTCTGCCGGTCGATGCGCTCGCCGACCTTGCCCTGCTTGCCGACCGCCTGCGAGACACGGCCGAATTCGCCGACCATGTCATTGGCCTGTTCGATGATGTCGTTCAACGTATCGGCCACCTTGCCGGGCAAGCCGGTCCAGTCGGCGGGCAGCCTCTGGCTGAAGTCGCCCTTCTTGTAGGCGTCGAGGACGGTCAGTAGGAGGCGAGGGTCGATGAAGCCGGAAGAAGTGTTCTGAATCTCTGCCATGACGAACTCCTAAAACTCCATGGGGGGGTATAGGAAAGGTAGCCGCTGCGGGCGCATGGACAACCCGTACCTCCACCTAGCCAGGCGCGTAGAACTACGCAGTTGATGGGGAGAATGTCCGCCGTGAGGCCAGGCTTGGCCTACGAAGGAATCAACCTAGAAACCTCTTTTCAACCGCAAAGGATGCAAAAAACACTAAGGAAAACAACCCGATGCCTTTATCTTTGTTCCTACCTTCCTGGTCAGGGGCGAAACTTAGACAAGCCAATGAATTCCTTTGCGGTGATTATTCAGCTCCCCCTCCCCAACCCTCCCCCTGGAAGAGGGAGGGGGCAATTTCCGAATTGAGCTGATAGTTACCCTTTGCGTTCCTTGGCGTTCTTTGCGGTTAAACAAGGAATAAGGGCCATGTGCATTCCGAGGTTGGATCGGTCTTCGCTTAAACAGTTTGCAATTTCTCCGTTTCGTGCAAAACATGGTTGACATGCTCCATGATACTGCTAGTCTGTTTTGTGCAAGTCATGGTTGGAGGACGGAATGGCAGAACAGGCTGGCTCGGGTGCATCACTAGCGGATTTCATATGGAAAAACGCTGAAGACCTTTGGGGCGACTTCAAGCACACCGACTTCGGCAAGATCATCTTGCCGTTCACGTTGCTTCGCCGCCTTGAGTGCGTTCTGGAGCCGACGCGAGAAGAGGTCTGCGAAGCGAATGCTACCTTCAAGGATACCGGGATCGACATCGACCTGATCCTCCGCCAAGCCACGCGCTATCCCTTCTACAACACGTCTAAATACGCGCTAGGCAACCTGGGTAGCACGAAGACCCGTCAGAACCTCCAGGACTACATCGCCCATTTCTCCGACAACGCTCGGATCATCTTCGAGCAGTTCGATTTCTCCAATACCCTCATCCGGCTCGACAAGGCTGGAGTTCTGTACAAGATCTGCAAGAACTTCGCGGGTATCGATCTTCATCCCGAAGTAGTACCGGATCGGGTCATGAGCAACCTGTACGAACACCTCATTCGCCGCTTTGGCGCAGAAGTGAACGAGGGCGCCGAAGACTTTATGACGCCCCGCGACGTTGTGCATCTGGCGACTGCCCTCCTGCTCGATCCCGACGACGCCCTGTTCGAGTCTAATCCGGGACTGATTCGCACCCTGTATGATCCGGCCTGCGGCACGGGCGGCTTCCTGACCGATGCGATGAACCACGTTGCCGACTACGGCAACCGCTTCAAGGTGCCGCCCGTTCTTGTTCCGCACGGGCAGGAACTCGAACCCGAGACCCATGCCGTC
>MGZB01000051.1 GCA_001801995.1 Gammaproteobacteria bacterium RIFOXYD12_FULL_61_37
CGACTTCATCTCGTTACTCATCGGATCACATTCCCTCTTTCTTTACTCTCATGATTATTTGAGATCATGTGTCCGGGATAGTCTAGCCAGATCACTAGCACGCTCTCCAGTATTTGGAAGTGTTATTTTGTTACGGCGCTTAACCACAACCAACGGGGACAGACCCAATTGGTAATTTCACTTCCCGCCCCACTGCCAGCGATAGGAATATCAATCGAGCCCGTCCTATAAATCCGACGGGGCATGCGCTCAACAGTTACTGACATAAAGCTTCGAATCTAGACCTGAGCCTGACTCTCGCTCATTGGCCGGCGCCTTGTGATGCCTGGCGGGCGGATACGCCGACAAACTTCGCGGAGTCCAGCCGTTGCTCGCCATCCCAGCGGTAGGCGACCAGGGCACCGCCCTTGCCGGCGCTGTAATCGACGCAGGCGGCATGGGGGGCGAGGATCTGTGGCCCACCGGTCAGCCAGTAGTGGCCGAAGAAGATCGGTTTGTCGGTGGGTACGCCAATGCGGGCGTGATCGGGGATGGGCAGCCGAGGGAGTTGTTCCCGCCGGGCCTGATCGAGCATGGCGGCCTGCGGGTAGTCCTTCGCCTCGGGGTCCCACCAGCGGACACGGACCCGCGACCGTTCGGTACCGTCCTTGTCAATGAAGGTATGGGGTTTCGGCAGGGGGATCTCAAGCCCCTTGGTGACCGCCTCCACGGCCTTGAACAGCGTGGGTTCGGCATTGTCCTTTTCCGCCTTGTCCTTGGGTTCCCGCGTGGCGGGTTCGAGGATGTCCGAGTGGAGTTGTCCCTCTACCGTCAAACGCTGACGCAGCCACTCCATGAAACTGGTGTGCCAGCAGGCATGCACTACCCGGATTTCGGGGAGTTCGAGCCAGAGGGGCAGTTTCATGAACCAGTCGATCAGCTCCTTGTGCAACGCGGGCCGGTGTTCCACCTCCGCCAGAAATCGCTCGTGCTGGCGGCGGTTTTTCTCGCCCCATTCCGGGTGGTGGCGCGGTCGCAGGTACTCGCCATCCTTATGCGGATGGGGCGTATGCCAGGCGATGGCGTTGAATTCGTGGTTGCCCATGACCATCTGGGCGCTGCCGCTATCCACCATGCGCCGGACGATGTTAACGGTCTCGACCTGCTGGGGGCCTCGGTCGATGAGGTCGCCCACGAAGAACGCCTGCCGGTCCGTCTGGCGCCAGACCCCGCCTGCCTCCCGGTAGCCGAGTTTCGCCAGCAGCGCCTTCAGTGCGTCGGCATGGCCGTGGATGTCGCCGATGATGTCGTAGTTCATTCTCTGTCTCCTGGCCGGATCAGTGTTTGAGGGAGCTTGGCATGGCTTCGGGGAAGGATAGCCTGCCGCCGAATTCGCCCTGAAGCAGATCGTCCATGCCATCGGTGAGCTGGCAGAAGTCCCGCAAGGCTTGCGCCATATGGTCGCTCACGAAGGGCGCCGCCGGGACGTCCGCAATGGCAAGGATCGCATCGTTATGGGCGATGAGGTGCATGTGACCCAGGCGGCAGTTGATCTCGTTCAGCCGGGCCAGCAGCCCCTGACTCTCATCGACATCCGCGAGGAGTGGCGAGACCAGGCGTACATGGGGTGGATCGCCCATCAGCCGGACGAAGATGATCAGGCTCCCGTAGCGGATCCCGATATCCCCGTCCTCGTCAAAATCGAGATCGGGAATACCGGCCACTTCCCTGAGCGCTGCCCGGAGCAATTCCGGCAAGCTGGCCTCGGGCTGGGGCGAACGCACCGCCCGCTTCAGCCCCAGGCCGGGCAAGAGGATCACCTGTCCATCGGCATCGAAGGCCTCGTATTCCAGAAATCCCGGATGGGGCACGCGCAGGATCTCGGCAAGGGTACTCACTGCCAAGTCCGCAACGGACTTGAGGGGCACGGGGACGGGGAATTGGCGGAAGAAGTTGGGCGAGCCGTCCGGGTCGTTCTCAGGGGTCGATTCGCCGGGTTTCCCGGTCGGGGCATGCCAGCCTGCCTCCGCCAAGGCGGCGATCTGCCGCGCATCGAGCCGTTCCGATTTCGCCAGATAGCTGTTGCAGGTCGTCTCGGTCCGCATGCCGTGAGCCCCCTGGGCGGCGAACTGCACATAGCGGTTCGAGCGTTTTACCGAGATCACGAGGGATTGGTCATCCTCCAACACCCCCAGGCTGGCCGCCAGCCCCTCCGCGAAGGGAAGCCAGGCGACGGAAAGGCGGCGCGGGGCGTCAAGCGGAGTCTTTGCTGATTTTTTCGACATGGGAACTCCTCTCCGGATTGTCGGAACGCCGCTGGGTATTTGGCCAATCAAGGTACGTGCGGCAGGCGCATCCTCTTTGGCATCTGGTGATATAATCTTTTCGATGATGTAAATCTACATCATCATTTAGATTATGTCAATGAACTATTCCGATTAGCGCAAGAGGCAAGGCGATGAATGACCGAACCCTTCGAGACCTGAATCAGGGCCAGCGCGAGCGGCTGGCCTTCATCGAGTTCCGGCTGTGGTTCCTGGGGGAAGTGAGGCGACCGGACCTGATGGACCGCTTCGGCATCGCGCCTGCGGTGGCGACGCGCGATCTGGCCGCCTATCGGGAGATGGCGCCGGACAACATCGGCTTCGACGGGCGGCGCAAGGTCTATATACCGGCCGAGGGCTTCCAGCCGGTCTTTCCCCACGAAACGGAGCGGGTGCTCTCGGCCCTCTCCCGTGGCTTCGGCGAGGGGCTGGGCCGGGCATCGGCCGGGTTTCTGCCCTGCGACTTCCCCCTGCGCCTGAATCAGCCGCCGCTGCCTGTGCTGGCGGTGATTACCCGAGCCATCCATCAAAGGTGCGCGGTGCGGCTCATCTACCACTCCTTGAACACCGGGCCTTCGGCGCGGGTGATCCTGCCGCTTGCCCTCGTCGATAGCGGCCTGCGCTGGCACGCGCGGGTCTTCGACCGGACCTCAAGTGAGTTCCGCGACCTGGTCATCACCCGGATGGAGGCGCCCCAGTTGCTGGAGAGGGAGGGCATCGCCCCCCACGAACAGTTGGACCGGGACATCCAGTGGACCCGAATCCTGACCCTGGAATTGAGACCGCACCCCGACCAGCAGCGCCCGGAGATCGTGGCGCGGGATTTCGGCATGACTGGCGAACGCCTCGTCCTCAACGTCCGCGCGGCCATCGCCGGTTACGTGCTTCAGCAGTGGAACGTCGATTGCAGCCCGGACCACAGCCTCGATCCGAGACGCTATCGCCTCTGGCTCAAGGACCCGCTGGTGCTCTACGGGGTGGAAAACGCCGCGCTGGCGCCGGGGTATCGAGCGCCGGGGGATAATCCCTGAGATCCCGGCCCGCTCCCGAATATGCAATTGGAATCGAGGGTCTCCGGGAGGAGAATATGGACAGCCAGCAAACGGGCATGACAGCAATATCCTCTCCCGGAGGGGAAAAATGCTGTATTTGCCGCGCACATTTTCGCGTTGAATCGAGGTCTTCAGGATGAGCTTTTTTACCAAGCGATATCCGCCGCCAGGGACTCCTCCCGGCGCGCTGGTCGAGCGGCGCCGGGAGGAACCGCCCTACCGCATTCGCCTGGTCGATTTTCTGGCCGATGGCCAAGTCTTGGTCGAGGAGGACATCAATCCTGCCGATTGCCTCCCCTACCTGGAGAGCGAGACCCTGACCTGGGTGCATGTGCAGGGGCGGCCCACGGTGGGGTCGCTGCACCAGTTGGGCGAGGCCTTCGGGCTCCACCCCCTGGCGGTCGAGGATGTGCTCAACACGGGGCAACGGCCCAAGATCGAGCCCTTCGACCACCAGTTGTTCGTCGTCCTCAGCCTGCCGCTGATGGCGGATGACGAGGTGGAGGTCCATCAGGTCAGCTTTTTCATGAACCGGACCTTCCTGGTGAGCTTTTGCGAGGGAGAGTTCGACCCCTTTCTACAGACGGTGAAACGCCTCCACGATGGCGGGGCGCGCCTGCGGCACCGGGGGGTGGATTTTCTCCTCTACAGCCTGCTCGATATCGTCATCGACCAGGGTTTTCCGGTGCTGGAGAACTTCGGCCTGCAACTGGAGGAGCTGGAGGAACGGATACTGGCCCAGGGGGGCCGGGAGATCCTCGGCAAGATCCATGTGGTCAAGCGCGAGCTGATCCTGCTCCGGCGCATGCTCTGGCCCCAACGCGAGGTCATCAATCAACTGCTGCGGGACGAGTCGGACCTGATCAAGGGCGAGACGCGCCTCTACCTGCGCGACTGTTACGACCACACGGTCCAGGTCATGGACCTGCTGGAAACCTACCGGGAGATGACGAGCAGCATGCTCGATATCTACCTCTCCAGCGTCAACAACCGCATGAACGACATCATGCGGCTGCTGACGGTCATTTCGACCATCTTCATCCCCCTGACCTTCATCGTCGGCCTCTACGGCATGAACTTTGACCGCGACGCCAGCCCCTGGAACATGCCGGAACTCGGCTGGCGCTTCGGCTATCCCCTCGTCTCGCTGCTCATGGTCATGATCGCCCTGGGGTTGCTGATCTTCTTCAGGCGGAAAAGGTGGCTCTGATCTGTCGCGGCCAAGGGTGAAGCACCACACCCACCGGATGGAAAGACCGCAACAGAAAAGACCTTTCCCTTTCCGGGAATATCGAACTATCCTCTACCAAGCCAGAGGAAGGCTACTGGCTTGAGCCCAGTCATAGACAGCTTTTTTCCGGTGGCTAAACTTGCACTGGGGCCTAATCAGGAATGATGCCCCATCCAAGGGAAGAGTCCCGCCATCCAGAACAGACAAATAAAGGCTAAGGGGAAACTCATGGCGCATCTTCAATGGTCCAGCACGCTGGAAACCGGTATCGAGGTCATCGACGAGCAGCACAAGCGGATCGTCAATTACATCAATCAACTCTACGACGCGAAGGAAACTCACGACAACGCCGTCGTCGGCGGGGTTATCGACGAACTGGTCGATTACACGATCTCGCACTTCGCCTTCGAGGAAAGCCTGATGGAACAGGCCGGCTATACCTTCCTCGAACCCCACAAGAAGGTTCACGAACTGTTCACCAAGAAGGTCGGGCAGTTTATCAGCCGTTACAAGGGTGGGGAGGATGTCGCCGACGAGTTGCTCAACATGCTGCAACGCTGGCTGATCAACCACATCAAGAACGAGGATGGCGATTACGCCGATATCGTTCGCATCAGCGTACACAAAATGCAGAAAGAAGAGTCGGGCTGGATCAGCCGAACGCTGAAGAAATTCTTCGGCTGACCTGCAAGCATAAA
Organism: Gammaproteobacteria bacterium RIFOXYD12_FULL_61_37; assembly: GCA_001801995.1. Lineage (GTDB taxonomy): Bacteria > Pseudomonadota > Gammaproteobacteria > Chromatiales > Chromatiaceae > YD12-FULL-61-37. The sequence continues at coordinate 5,285 of MGZB01000051.1, forward strand.
AAAGCCGTGGCGCCCGACAAGGCGCCACGGCTTTTCCTTGGTCGCTTCAATTGATTCCCGATGACCGTTCCTGCTTCAGCTCGGATTCGATTTCCCTCAGATCGGTATGACGAACATCCCTGCCCTTGACGAAATAGATCAAATACTCGCAGATGTTGCAGCAGCGGTCGCCGATCCGCTCCAGGGAACGGGCGGCCCAGATGATGTCCAGCACGAAGGGAATGGTGCGGGGGTCTTCCATCATGTAGGTGATGCACTGACGCAGGATGTTTTCATATTCACGATCGACCCGGCTGTCCTGATCGGCGACGGCGAGGGCGGCCTCCACATCGAACCGGGCCAGGGCATTCAGGGCGTCGTGCAGCATCTCCCTCACCTGTTCGCCCAGGTGCTCGATCTCCAGGAACACACTCCTGGCATCCGTGCTGGAACTGGTGCTCACGGCCATGCGCGCCACGCGCTTGGCCTCGTCACCAATGCGCTCCAGATCGGTGGTGGTGCGCAACACCGTCAATATCAACCGCAGATCGCTGGCGGTGGGCTGACGCCGCGCCAGGATGGAGGTGCAAAGCTCATCCACCTTCACGTCCATGCCGTTGACCTTGACGTCGTTGGCGATGACCTGCCTGGCCAGTTCGGGATCTCTCCTCACCAAGGACTGTACGGCATCGGCCAACTGCTGCTCGACCAAACCTCCCATGGCCAGCGTATCGGTGCGGACCTTTTCCAGTTCCGCGTTGAATCGCTGTATGTAATGATGTGAAAAGTCCGACTTATCCATGGTTTATCCTGTATCGCGTCTCTTTATGGGTTTCCCGGCGCTAGTTTAGGCATTTGGGAACACTTATGAGGAATTTGCAAAATTACCGTCCCGGCAATTTTGCAAGACGAAAACAAAAAATGCGATTTTTTCGTTTTCTTGTTTTATACCTGCCCCATTTCAACCAGCGCCACCTTCCCCGGCGGGAAGCGACACCGGAAACAACTCCCGGCGCCGGGCTTGCTGCTGATGTCTAATTTAGCATCATGGTGTTGCAGCACATGTTTGACGATCGCCAGCCCCAGCCCGGTGCCGCCCCGCTTGCGGGAGCGTCCCACGTCAACCCGGTAGAAGCGTTCGGTCAGGCGGGGAATATGCTCGGGGCTGATGCCCTCCCCCGTATCCTCGACCTCGACGCATCCGCAACCCTCGCCGTCAACATAACAACGGACTGTGACACGGCCATTATGCGGGGTGTATTTGATGGCGTTCAACAGCAGATTGGAAAATGCGCTTCGCAGCTCGGCCTCGTTCCCTTTCAAGCGCAGATGGGCGTCCAGCTCCAGGCCGATTGCCGCCACGTCGCCCAAGCCCGGCATCAGGACCTCGTCCCGGATACTCTTCAGCAGGGCCGGGATGTCCAGTATCTCCAAGGATTCCTCCCGCCGGCCGGACGCCTCCAGTTTGGCCAGCAGAAGGAGGTCCGTGACGATCTGGCGCATGCGCATGGCCTGCTGTGAAATCAGCTCCAGGGGGCGGCGCCAGCGCCGGGAGCACTCATCCTCCTTCAGCAGAAAATTCTCGACGAAACCGCTGATGACCGTCAGTGGCGTCTTCAGTTCGTGCGAGACATTGGCGACGAAATCGCTACGCACCCGTTCCAGCCGGCGCAGGTCGGTGATGTCCTGCACCAGCAGCAACCGTTGATCACCACCATAGGGGATGATCCGCAGGGAAAAGTGGGTGTCGTCGTTATGGAAGGGATTGAAGACCAGCGACTGCCCGTAATCGCCGGACTGGAGATAGTCGAGGAAGACCGGCGAGCGCAGGATATTGACGATGGGGCGGCCCACATCCGTGGTGTCGAGCGCCAAGTAGCCCTTCGCTGCCGCATTGAACCAGAGGATCTGATCACTGGCGTTGATGACCACCACCGCATCGGGCAAGGCATCCGCCGAGGCCTGGAATTTGCCGAGCAGCACCTTGAGCTTACGCTCCCGGCGGCGGTTCCCCTTCTGCAACTGATAGACCTTTTGGTAAAGATCCATCCAGATCCCTTCCGGGATGTCCGGCGGGCGGAAGTTACGGGTGCCGAGGAACCAGCGGTGGAACTGGGCCAGCCGCCAGAGGAAAAACAGGAAATAGGCCAGGGTGCCCATAAACAGGGTCCAGGCCGGCTGCCTGAGAATAAGTCCGAAAAGAAAAAACCCGGCCTCCGCCCCAAGCAGACGCCATAACTCACGGGACCAGAAGGGGGTCATGCCGGCGGATTCTCAGTTCTGTACGGAAAAACGATAGCCCACCCCGCGCACGGTCTGGACCAGGGCATCGAAGCCCGAGGGTTCCAGCGCCTTGCGCAGGCGGCGGATATGGACATCGACCGTGCGCTCCTCGATATAGACATTCCGGCCCCACACCTGATCGAGCAGTTGGCTACGGGAATAGACCCGTTCCGGGTGCGACATGAAGAATTGTAATAAACGAAATTCGGTGGGCCCGATTTCCAGCGAGGCGCCGTTGGCCGTAACCCGGTGCCGCGACGGGTCCAATTTCAGGCCGTCGCCGATTTCGAGGGACTCCCCCTGGCTCACGCCGGAACGGCGCATCACCGCCCTGATCCGGGCAATCAGCTCGCGGGTCGAAAAGGGCTTGGTGACATAGTCGTCCACGCCCGCCTCCAGGCCCATCACCTTGCTGTTCTCCTCGCCCTTGGCGGTCAGCATGATGATGGGGATTTCCTTCAGGACATCGTCCCGCTTGATGCGGCGGGTCAACTCGATCCCGCTGATACCCGGCAGCATCCAATCCATCAGAATCAAACCGGGGCAGTGGTCGGCCAGGATCATTTCGGCCTGCTCGGCATCGACGGCCTCCAGCACCTCGAAGGAAGCCGACTCCAGGGTAACTCGCACCATCTCCCGGATGGCGTCTTCATCTTCAATAACAAGAACGAGTCCATCGGTCATGATTTGTTTCCACCCCGAAACGGGGGCAACGCCCAAAACAGAACTGTAATTGACGATGAATTTAATACGACGATGATGACAAAAAGATTACACCTGAATTTTTCAAGCTAACCGCAAAGAGCGCAAAGTACACGAAGAATACAATGACTCATCTGTAATTCATCAAACCCGTTCGGTGAATAAACAGGCAGATGCCAATCCATGTTTCCCTTCGCGTTCTTGGTGTCCTTGGCGGTTAAGATTTCCAGGTTACATCCGCACCCAATCGCTCAGGGTTGTCAGGGAATCCGTCAGGGCGCGGGCCGATCCGGCGCCGACCCGTTCGGCCAGGCGTTCGAACAGATCGTCCTTGCGGCTGAAGTTGATCATTTCCTCGGCGCCGATCACCTCGCGCGCCACAAAGCCCGCGCTGCCGAAGCCATCGATCAGCCCCAGCTCCTTGGCCTCCTCGCCGCTCCAGAACATGCCGCTGAAGATCTTGGGGTCCTGTTTCAGCCGCTCTCCCCTGCCCTGTTTGACCGCTTCGATGAATTGACCGTGCAGCTTGCCGAGCACCCCCTGGGCATGGACTTTTTCCTCCTCCTTCAGGGGCGAGAAGGGATCGAGCATCCCCTTGTTTTCGCCGGCCGTCAGCAGGCGCCGTTCCACGCCCAGCTTCTGGATGGCCTCGACGAAGCCGAAGCCGTTCATGAGCACGCCGATGGAACCCACGAGACTGCCCTGGTCCGCGTAGATATTGTCGGCCGCGGCGGCCACGTAATAGCCGCCGGAGGCGCCCATGTCCGCGATAACGGCATAGAGCAGGATCTGGGGGTATTTCTTGCGCAGGCGGCGGATCTCGTCGTAGATGTAGCGCGACTGCACCGGGCTGCCGCCGGGGCTGTTGATGCGCAGGATCACCCCTCGGGTGCCCTTGTGCTTGAAGGCCTCGCGCAGTCCCGTGACGACCTTGTCGGCGCCGGCCGGGGAATCGGCCTTGATGACGCCGTTCAGATCGACCACCGCCGTGAAGTTGTCGGCGGTCATTCTCAGATCGCCGCTGGACAGCGCCGACCAGACAGCGAAGGCGATAAATAAATAGACGAAAAACAATAGCTTGAAGAAGATGCCCCAGCGCCGGGCGGCCCGCTGCTCCTTCAGTGCGGCCAGGGCCAGATCGCGCAAGAGCCCCTGCTCCCATGCCGGCCCTTTCTCTTTTTGGTTCGAGTCATCCATCGGTCTACCTTAATGAGCGCAGGGTCTGAGAGGCCAGATAGCCCGGCAATTCGCTGATGGCGTCGAGACAGCCCACCGGCCTGTGGTTCAACAATCGCTCCACCTCGTGCGCCCCATAGCTGACGGCCAGGGAGTCGGTCCCGGCATTGGCGGCCATCTGGAGATCGTATTCGGTATCGCCGATCATCAGGACATCCCTAGGCTCGACCCCGGCGAAGTCGATCAACTGATTCAGCATCTCCGGATGGGGCTTGGAAAAGGTCTCGTCGGCGCAACGGGTGGCGATAAAGAAACGGCCCAGGCCGGTCTCGTCCAGTACCTTGTCGAGGCCGCGCCGCCCCTTGCCCGTGGCAACCGACAGGAGATAGCCCGCACGGTCCAGTTGTTCGAGGGTTTCTTCAACGCCCGGAAAGAGCTGGGAAGGGGTGTTGTCTTCACCGAGGAAGTGACGGCGATAGCCTTGAAAGAGATCGTCCACCAGACCGTCGCCGGCCCCAGGATAGACGGATTGGATCGCCTCCCGCAGACCGAGTCCGATGATGTCGCGCACGGCATTCCGGCTCGGCGCCTCCATGCCCAGATCGACGAAGGCCGCCTGCATGCAGGCCACGATCTTGGCCTCGGAATCCATCAGGGTGCCGTCCCAATCGAATACTAAGAGCTGGTAACTCATTAAACCCTCGGGGTTGAAAACTAGCCGCGCAGCCTACGCAACAGGGCATCCAGAGACTCATCCAGGGGCGCCGTGAAAACCCGGTCCGCCTTTTCGTCCGGCCAGCGGAATCGCAATTCCGCTGCGTGGAGAAATAGCCGGTTCAACCCCTTTTTGCGCAGTTCGGCATTGACGCCCTCATTCCCGTATTTGGCGTCGCCGCAGATCGGCGTCCCCAGATGGGTGCTATGGACGCGGATCTGATGGGTCCTGCCCGTCACGAGCAAGGCATCGACCAGGGTATAGCCGCCAAGCCGCTCGACCACGCCGAAGCGGGTCAATGCCTCCTTGCCGGTGGGATCGACCCGGACGACGCGCTCTCCCCCTTGGAGGGTGTTTTTTCGCAATGGGGCATCCACATTCACCTTATCGCGCGGCCACTTGCCCGCCAGCAGGGCCAGATACCGCTTTGTGACCGCCCCCTCGCGCATGAGTCCGTGGAGGATTCTCAAGGCACTGCGCTTCTTCGCCACCAGCAGGCAACCCGAGGTGTCCCGGTCGAGGCGGTGGACCAGCTCCAGCTCCCGCTGCTCCGGCCGCATGGCCCTAAAGGCCTCGATCAAGCCATAATCGAGACCACTGCCGCCATGCACCGCCAGCCCGGCCGGCTTGTTCACCACCAGAAATCTTTCATCCTCGAAGAGAATTGAACGCTCCAGCCGTTCCAACAGACCGGCGGCGGGTTTCGTGGCAGGCGCATCCTCCTCCGACATGCGGATGGGCGGGATGCGAATCGAATCGCCGATTTCGATCCGGTAGCTCGGGGAGACGCGCCCCTTGTTGACCCGAACCTCGCCCTTGCGCAATATCCGGTAGATACGGCTGCGGGGAACACCTTTCAAGCGGGCGATGAGAAAATTGTCTAGCCGCTGCCCCTGCTCTGCTTCAGTGGCCTCGACGAACCGAGGGATTGAATGATTTGTTGTCTGTTCCGCCATGGGCGCCATTCTAGCATCGCCCTTGCCCGGCAGGAGAAATTGCTCGCTTCAGTGCAGGATGCGGAAAAACGGCCTTTTCGACGGACTCCGCACCTCGCATTTTGTGCTGGAGTTCAGATTTGCTTGAATCCGAACCCTCTCTAATTTGCTGGCCGGTGAACTACTTGCTATAGTCCCGCGATCGGATTCCGGCTGGCTTCGATATTGGACGCATGTCCCCGGCCGAAGAACCGAGCCTGTTTTGGGCGGGGTGATCCGCTAGGTCCGTCCCGCCCGCGGCCCGGAGATTGTGCCTTTCGGCCCTTGTCTTCGAGATCCGCGCGAAACGCAATCCAGTTCGCATTTCAAATAACCTGCGCGCCGCCGACCGGCGGCCGCCTTTGAGCCAACCCCATTTGACGACGACTTTCCTGATCCTGCTCTTCGCCTTTCTCCTATCCGCCGCTGGCGTTGTGATGGGCGAAGGCTTCAGCCCCTGTCGTTGTCCCGAGAGATTATCACCCCATGAAAAGAATGCTGATAAACGCAACTCAGCCGGAAGAGTTGCGTGTCGCCATCGTCGACGGACAAAAACTCTTCAACCTGGATATCGAACACCCCGGTAAGGAACAGAAAAAGGCCAATATCTACAAGGGAAAAATCACCCGCGTCGAGCCCAGTCTCGAAGCGGCCTTTGTCGATTACGGCGCCGACCGCCACGGCTTCCTCCCCCTCAAGGAGATCGCCCGCAACTACTTCAAGCAGGGCGCCGAGGGCCCCGGACGGACCAACATCCAGCAGGCCCTTTCCGAAGGCCAGGAAGTCATCGTCCAGATCGAAAAGGAAGAGCGTGGCAACAAGGGCGCGGCCCTGACCACCTTCATCTCACTCGCCGGACGCTACCTCGTATTGATGCCCAACAACCCGCGCGCGGGCGGCGTCTCGCGCCGCATCGAGGGCCAGGACCGCAACGAACTGCGCGAGGCCATGAGCGAACTGGACATCCCGGACGGCATGGGGCTGATCGTGCGCACCGCCGGTATCGGCATGAACACCGAAGATCTGCAATGGGACCTGGACTATCTGATCCAGTTGTGGAACGCCATCAACTCCTCTGGGACCAGCAAGCAGGCCCCCTTCCTGATCTACCAGGAAAGCGACATCATCATCCGCTCCATGCGCGACCATTTGCGCACGGACATCGGCGAGATCGTCATCGACCACCCGAGATATTACGAGCAGGCGGCCCAGTTCATCGAACAGGTCATGCCGACCTACGCCCGCAAGCTGCGGCTCTATAGCGACGAGGTGCCGCTGTTCAGTCGCTACCAGATCGAGACCCAGATCGAATCGGCCTATCAGCGCGAGGTCAGCCTTCCCTCGGGCGGCTCCATCGTCATCGACCACAGCGAAGCGCTCACCGCCGTCGATATCAACTCGGCCCGCGCCACCAAGGGCTCCGACATCGAGGAAACCGCGCTCAACACCAACCTGGAAGCGGCCGACGAGATCGCCCGCCAGCTTCGTCTGCGCGACCTGGGCGGACTGTTCGTCATCGACTTCATCGACATGACCCCCTCGCGCAATCAACGTGAGGTGGAAAACCGCCTGACCAACGCCCTCAAGCACGACCGCGCGCGGGTGCAGATCGGCCGCATCTCCCGCTTCGGCCTGTTGGAGATGTCGCGCCAACGCCTGCGCCCCTCCCTCGGCGAATCCACCCAGATGACCTGCCCCCGGTGCAGCGGCCACGGCACCATCCGCAGCGTACCTTCCCTCGCCCTCTCCGTGTTGCGCATCATCGAAGAAGAGGCCCTGAAGGAAAACACCGGCCGCATCATCGCCCAGTTACCGGTGGAGATTGCCACCTTCCTGCTCAATGAGAAGCGCCAAGTCATCACCGGGATCGAGAAGCGCCACGACGTGGAGATCGTACTGGTTCCCAACCGGCAGCTGGAAACGCCGCACTACCGGATTGATCGCCAGCGTGCCGCTGACGCCCCTAAAGAAGGCGAGACCAAGCACAGCTTCGAACTGGTCGAAGTGATCGAGCCGACCACCGACATCGCCTCGACCCGCGAAGCCAAGGCCGAGGAACCGGCCGTCAAGCAGATCGCCCCCGGCCGCCCGGCACCCATCAAGGAAGTCCAGGAAGTCCGGGAAGAGGCGTCTGAAAGCAATGAACCCGGACTGCTGAAACGGCTGTTCAAATCCTTCTTTACCGCTGGCGAGCAGAAGAAGGAAGAGACCCCCAAGGAAACCGAAAAAAGGGAACAGCCCAGCAACCGCCGCGAGATCAGCAGCCGCCGCAATGCCCCGCCCGCCCGTCCCCGGCCGCAACAGCCGCCGCAGGCACGGCCGCAACAACGCAAGGAAACCGAAGGCGGCCCAAGAAGCGCCGGTGGCAACCGCAAGCCGGCACCCGCCGCCCAGGAAAGGCCGCCGAGAGAGGAAAAGCGGATACAGCCCCAACCGCAGGCTCAGGCTCAAGAAGAGGTAAAACCGGCTATTCCGGTCCCAGGCGCTGAGACCACCCCCGCTAATGATCCGCAAGCCGAAGGCCGCAGGCCCGGCGGCTCCCGTCGCGGCCGTCGTAGCGGTCGCCGCCGCAGACCGGGTGAACGCGAGGACAATGCCCAGTTCCAGGGACAGGATGTCAACGACAGCGACGCGGCGTCGTCCGAGCAACCCGAGGCAGCGCAATCCCCCGCACCCGTGCGGGAAAACCCCAGGCCCCGGCGGCGTGAGGAAAGCGAAACCCCTCGCGAAAAGACCGAGACCCAAGTCACGACGTCCCCCGCCGAGCCCACGCCCCTGCCCTCCCCCGAGCCCGCCGCTTCAAGGGTAGTGGAGGAAAACCGCCCCGCTCCGGTCGAAGCAAAGCCCGAGCCCCGGCCCCAACCCGCCCCGGTCGTGGAAAGTCCCGCGCCCCAGGAAGCCAAGCCACGGGAACCGGAGGAAAGGATCGAAAGGAGGCCCAGCCCAGCCCCCATCCGCCGGAACGTCTCAGCCGATGAGTGGATACCCTCAGGGCCTCTGAAACTTTCTACCCCAAAGGGCGAAGAAAGCCAAAAGGAAAGCCCGCCCACTGACGATATCGGCTAACCAGGCCAGATAGAAAAAGCCCCGCCAAGCGGGGCTTTTTCATGGGCGAAGGATGACGAAGTCACTCAAGCCCGCTGACATGGCCTCGATACCCTTGACTTGATGGATGCTATTCGCGAGCCGTTAAGCGCCGTAACAAAATAACACTTCCGAATACTGGAGAGCGTGCTAGAGTTAGGCGTGGAACCAGCAGCTATCAGAAAGCGTTTTGAGAAGCTTGATCGCTATCTCGACGAGCGAGTACGGCGATTGGTTGCGGGGGCTGAGGCTTTGGCGGTTGGATGGGGAGGTATCTCCCTTGTGTCACGGGAGACGGGCTTGTGTCGAGAGGCGATACGCCAAGGCTGCCGGGAGCTGAACAGGAAGAGTCCCTGCCGCAGGGCCGGGTTCGCCGTGAGGGCGGCGGACGGAACGAACGGTGGATCAGGATCCCGCCCTGATCGTCGATTTGGAGCGCTTGATCGAACCGGTAACACGCGGGGATCCCGAATCGCCCTTGCGTTGGAGCTGCAAGAGCACGCGGCAATTGGCCGATGCCCTCAAAGAAAAGGGTCATCGGACCAGTCATCGCATGGTGGCTGAATTACTCCACGCATTGGGTTATAGCCTTCAGGGAAATCGTAAGACCCAGGAGGGGGATTCGCATCCGGATCGCAACGACCAGTTCGAATACATCTACGCCCAGGTGAAGCAGTTCCAAAGCCGAGGAGATCCGGTCATCTCGGTGGATACCAAGAAAAAGGAGCTGGTAGGTAACCCCAAACAAACGGGAAGCGAGTGGCATCCCCAGGGGCAACCGACGAAGGTCCAGGTTCATGATTTTCCAGACGCTGAGTTGGGAAAGGCTGCGCCCTATGGCGTTTACTACCCGATCCTGAATATCGGCTGGGTCAATGTGGGGGCGGATCATGATACCGCGCAATTTGCCGTTGAAAGCATTCGACGGTGGTGGTACTCGATGGGGTCTGCCTGTTACTCCGAGGCGAGGTGCTTACTGATTACGGCGGATGGAGGTGGAAGTAATGATTCCCGTGTCCGCTTATGGAAGCGGGAGCTTCAGGCGCTAGTGTCTAATTGCGTAAGTTAACGATAGTGTTGCGAAGCTGCGCGCCCTTGACTTCCCTTTTGCGCCAGACGAAGGGGGCTGCGTTTGCGTTGTAGGCGGCAGTGTAATCATGGATTGCCTTGGTCAGTTGATCAATGCTTCCGAAACTTGCGTTGTTGAGCGTTTTGCGCTGGAAGATGCCGAACCAGATCTTGACCTGATTGAGCCAGCTTGCACTGGTTGGCGTGAAATGGAAGGTGACGTTGGGATGCGCCGCGAGCCAGTTGTCGTTTTTCTTGTGAGTGTTGAGGTTGTCCAGGATGACGTGTATTTGCCGCTCCGCGGGTCGATCAGCAATCACCTCATCCATGAAAGCCTGAAAGTCGGCGCGCTTCTTGGTCTGGGTCGTCTTGTCCCGAATGGTTCCGGTAGCCACCTCTAAGGCTGCGAACAAATTGATCGTGCCGTGACGCTTGTAGGTACTCTTCATGCCTTGGACGATCTTGCCGCTGCTGGTCTGCACGTAACCCCGTGTGCGTTCGAGTGCTTGGATCGATGGCTTCTCGTCCACGCTCAGCACCAAGGCATTCTCGGGTGGGTTCAAGTGCAACCCGATGACATCGGCAGCCTTGGCGGCAAACTGATCTGGCAAGCCTATTCCGGACACAAAATCACGCGGCATGTTGAACACTTTGCTCGAATCTTGCGGGTGACTGAT
>MGZB01000052.1 GCA_001801995.1 Gammaproteobacteria bacterium RIFOXYD12_FULL_61_37
TGGCCGTAATACCGTGGCACCGCCGGGAAACCAGGCGGCAACAGAGAACACAAACTTCGGCCTAAACGGGGGTGAGGAACCGGTTTACTCTCCGTTAGCCAAATACCCGAATACGGGTAACACGCGAATTAAATAGGGATCAAGCCGGGGTTCACGCAGTATTTGGACAGCCTCCATTCACCCTCACGGCTGGCCGCCGCCCTTGCGTTTCCATAGGCGGCTAAAGTCGAAGTCGAAGGCGCATTTGGACAGTTCGAAGCGGTGGGTCTCGCTATGAAAATCCGCCACCTTGCGATATTCCCCCTCAACCAGATGCCACACTTTGGCCTTTTTCGCTTCGGGATAGACCAGCACGTAATGCGCCACACCTTCCTTGCGGTAAAGATCGAATTTGACGACTTCGTCGCGCCGGGCGGTTCTGGGCGAGATGACTTCGAAAATTAGATCGGGGGCACGGGTCAGCCGTTCACCTTCGGGCTGGTAACAGATCACCAGCACATCGGGCCGGACGACCGTGTCTTCGACAAATTCCACGTCTATTCCAAACAGTGCCTGACAGTGCGGGCAGTCGTCGAGCGATTCGCCGAGTTGCCGCGCAATCGTCATGCACATCACCTGATGCCTGATAGCGGGTGACGGCGCCATCGCCACCGGCTGGCCGTGAATCAGCTCCCAATCGCCTTCCCATTGCAGGTAATCCCGCACCGGGTAGGTTTCCATTGCTGGCTGGATGGACATGATCTTCAGACTCATTTGGGGCTCGTAAAGAAATAATTTACCCCAGAAACTCACTCCCTCTCTTCCCCGAATTTCTTCAACTTCCGCCACAGGGACACCCGGTCGATGCCGAGCATCTGGGCGGCCTGGGTCTGGTTGCCGTGGGCCTCCTCCAGGACCCATTGGATGTAGTCGCGTTCCAGTTCCTCCAGGGGCATGACGCGGCCGTCGCGGCGGCGGAAGGCGCGGATGGTCAGGTCACGCAGGTCGTCGGGCAGGTGGGCGGCTTCCACTTGGTCGCCCTGGCAGAGGGCGACGCCGCGTTCGATGATGTTTTCCAGTTCGCGCACGTTGCCGGGGAAGTCGTAGGCCTTGAGCAGGGAGAGGGCCTCGTCGGAGAGGGTCCGCACGGGCTTGCCCATGAGGGGCGCGGCGCGGTCGAGGAAGTATTGGGCCAGGAGGGGGATGTCCTCGCGCCGCTGGGAGAGGGGCGGGATGTGGAGATTGACCACGTTGAGGCGGAAGTAGAGGTCCTGCCGGAAACGGCCCTCGGCCACCCATTCCTTCATGTTGCGGTTGCTGGCGGCGATGAAGCGGACATCGACCTTGAGGGGGCGGGTCCCGCCCAGGGGCAGCAGTTCTTTTTCCTGGATGACGCGCAGCAGTTTGACCTGCATGGCCAGGGACATTTCGGTGACTTCGTCGAGGAAGAGGGTGCCGCCATCGGCGGCGGCGATGAGGCCGCTCTTGCCCACGGCGCCGGTGAAGGCGCCTTTTTCGTGGCCGAAGAGTTCGTTGGCCAATAATTCTTCGTTGAAGGCCCCGCAGTTGATGGCGAGGAAGGGGCCATCCGGGCGGCCGCCGTGTTCATGCAGGCAGCGGGCGAAGAGTTCCTTGCCGGTGCCCGATTCGCCGGTGATCAGCACGTTGCAGCCGGTGGGGGCGACCTGGCGGGCCATGTCGAGCAGCTTCTGCATGCCGCCGTCGCGGGTGATGACGCGGGAGCGGCCCTCGTAGGCGTCGAGTTGCTCGCGCAGCGCCCGGTTCTCGCGCTTGAGCCGGACCTTTTCCAGGGCCTCGGCCACGGTCTGGCGCACCTCGTCCAGGCGGAAGGGCTTGGCGATGTAGTGGAAGGCACCTTCCTTCATGGCCTCGATCGCCGATTCCAGGGTGGCGTAGCCGGTGATCATGATGACCTCGGTATCCGGGCATTGCGCCTTGCAACGGCGCAGGAGCTGCATGCCGTCCACCCGCTCCATCTTCATGTCGGTGAGCACTAGGTCGAAGGGCTGGCTGTCCAGCAGCTCCAGGGCGTGGCCACCGCTCTGGGTGGCGGTGATGGCGTGGCCCTCCTTCTTGAGGACGTGCTCCAGATTGCGCAGGGCGATCTTTTCGTCATCGACGAGGAGGAGGCGTGAGGTCATGCAGGACTCCGTTCAGAATGGGACGGCAGGCGGATGCGGAAAACGGCCCCGCCTTCCGGGCGGTTGGCGGCGCTTATGCAGCCGCCGTGCTCTTCGATGATCTCGTGGACGATGAAGAGCCCCAGGCCGCTGCCCTGGCCGACGGCCTTGGTGGTGAAGAAGGGGTCGAAGACGCGGGCGAGGAGTTCCGGCGGGATGCCGGGGCCGGTGTCGGCCAGGGTCAGGTCGATCACCGCGGCGCCCGGCCGGCACTGCCCGGCGCGGCCGGGAAAGCCCTTGCCCTTGCCGACGGTGGCTGCCTCGGCGGCGATCTGCAATTCGCCGTATTCGCCCATGGCGTCGAAGGCGTTGAGGATCAGGTTGAGCAGGAGCTGTTGCAGGCGCGGGCGGTCGCCGTTCACCACTAAACCGGGGGCGATCTCGACCCGCACCGTCACGCCGCCGGGGCGGTGGCTCTTGAGGAAGCGCAGGGTCTCTTCGACCAGTTCGGCCAGGGGCACCGGGGCGCTCCGGAATTCCCGGTCGCCCGCGTAGTCCAGCAGGGCGCGGACGATGCGCCGGGCGCGCAGGGTCTCGGCGTCGATGTCCTCGATCAACTGGGCGCGGAAACCGGGGTCGAGGCCTTTCCCCCCGCCCCCGGCGGGCGGGGGGAGCAAGTCCTCCAGCAGGATCTGGGCGGAGGAGGAGATATTGGACAGGGGGTTGTTCAGCTCGTGGGCCACCCCGGAGAGCATGGTCCCCAGGGAGGCCAGCTTCTCGGCGCGCACCAGGGTCTCCTGGCGGCGTTCCAGTTCGTCGAGGACGTGATTGAAGGCCAGGGCGAGGGAGGCCAGTTCATTCTCCGGCGAGTCGAGGACCAGGCGCGTCAACTGGCCGTTGGCCACGGCCTCCATCCGGGTCTCCATGGTCTTGAGCGGGTGCGTCACCCGGCGCGCCAGCAGGAAGCCGGTCAGGGCCAGCAGCACCGCCACCACCCCCACGGAGACCAGCAGATTGCGCTGGTGGGCCGTCAGGGCGGCATTGAGGGACTGGCGCTCCTTGGCCGCCAGCTTCTCGCCCAGGGTGACGATGCGGTTGCCCAAGGCCCGCACATTGGCGGCGAGGATCTCGTCGCCGGGGCTCTGGGCATGGTCCGCCATGGCCTTGGCGTAGTGCCCCACGTCCGCCGCCAGATTGGAGGTGGCGCCCGTCCCGGCCAGGGCGTCGATGATCGGTGCATCGCGGCGCAACAGTTCCTGGGCGCGGGAGAGATAGCGGGCATGGTCCCTCAGATCGCCCGCCTGGCCGTAGAGCAGGTGGTTCTTCTCGAAGCGGCGCATCTCCAGGGTCACATCGAACAGTTCCGCCACCTTGCTGCCCTCGCGCGCCTTGTCGGCGATGCGGTCCAGCTCGACCAGGGCGACCGTGGAGAGTCCGACGATGAGCAGGGCCAGGGCGAGATAGGCGAGAAGGATTTTGGACTGGAGGGAGCGCATGCAACAAAGTGTATCAGGCCATTGCAACTTGAAACAGTAATGCCGCCGTCATCTTTCTGACTTCCGTCTGAAATCCGCCTCTTTCCAATGGGTTGGACCAACCGATATGGTTGGCACGGTTACTGCTAAGTATTGATTCCATTGAACCAGGAGCAACCATGTCCAGAACCGTCCTTCATACCTACCTCTGCGAACGCCTGCAATCCGCCAAAGGTTTGGGCTGGGCGATGCCCGATTCGGAACTCCCCGGCCTGGAGCAGGTAATAACCTCATCGATTCCATCCTTAGGTCCGTCAACGGTGCGTCCCTGCACCACTCCTCCCGTGACGCAACAACCGATGCGGTTCGTACCCCGCATCCTGCATTTCTGGCGCAGCCTCGCCTACAGGGATGTAGGTGAGGGGCGTGAGCAGGATGCGGGAGCTTCGCGCGCCTGATGAACCGTTGCGTGGTCGTCGCCCTGCGCCCTGTCTCGCCGGTGGAGCGGCTGTTCACCGTGGGCGCGGCCCTGTGCCGCCGCATGGAGGCGGAGATGGAGGTGCTTGCCGACCCCACGCGCCCGGACTGGCCCGAACTGGAGGCCCGCCTCGCCGAGCTTGAAGGCAAGGGGCTCACCTGCTTCATCACCCCGGTTTCCGATCTCAACGCCCGTCAGGTGGTGGAACACGCCCATCGTCACGAGTGCGTGACCGCCGTGGTGGTGGGCAGCCCCACCGCCTGGGCCGCCGAAGGGCAGGATCCCTGGACCCGGCTGGAATGCCCCCTGGTCGCCGCCTCCGATCACCCCGATTTACCCAAGGAACAATAAGGCCGTCATGACCATGAATCTGTTAACGCGAAAAACCGTAGGGCGGATAAGCGGAGCGCATCCGCCGTGTCCGATGGCCCCGTGGTGGATGCGCTATCGCTTATCCACCCTACGTCTTTGCGCGAGAAAGGAGTTTAAGTAATGAATCGATTCGCCCGCTTCCTCCCCTTCCTGCGCTGGTTCCCCCTGAGCGGGGAGACCGTCCGGGCCGATTTCATGGCCGGGATTACCGTGGCCCTGGTGCTGATCCCCCAGTCCATGGCCTATGCCCAGTTGGCCGGGATGCCCGCCTATTACGGCCTTTACGCCGCCTTCCTGCCGGTGGCCGTCGCCGTGATGTGGGGTAGCTCGCACCAGCTCGGCACGGGGCCGGTGGCGGTGGTCTCGCTGCTGACGGCATCGAGCCTGGCGGTGTTCGCGGCGCCCGGTTCGCCGGACTTCATCGCCCTGGCCATCATGCTGGCCCTGCTGGTTGGCGTCATTCAATTGCTGCTGGGGGTGTTTAAGCTGGGGGTGATCGTCAACTTCCTCTCCCACCCGGTGATCGTCGGCTTCACCAACGCGGCGGCCATCATCATCGGGCTGTCCCAGGTCTCCAAGCTGTTCGGCGTCCCCATGGGCCGCAGCGAGCACTTCATCAACGACATCATCGGGGTGTTCAAGCAGGTGGGTCATACCCATTTGCCGACCCTCGCCATGGGCATACTGGCCATCGCCCTCATGTGGGGGGTCAAGAGATACCGGCCCAAGTGGCCGGGGGTGCTGATCGCCGTGGCGGTCACCACGACCCTCTCCTGGGGGCTGGGTTTCGCCCAGTCCCTGGGCGGACAGGTGGTGGGCTCCATTCCCCAGGGGCTGCCCAGCCTGGCGCTGCCCGCCCTGGATATGACCAAGCTGGGGTCGCTGCTCTCCGCTGCCCTGGTGATCTCACTGGTGGGTTTCATGGAGGCCATCTCCATCGCCAAGGCCCTGGCCGCCAAGACCAAGCAGCGCCTCGATCCCAATCAGGAGCTGATCGGCCAGGGGCTCTCCAATATCATCGGTTCCCTGACCCAGGCCTTCCCGGTCTCCGGTTCCTTCTCCCGCTCGGCGGTCAACATGGGGGCTGGCGCCCGCACCGGCATGAGTTCGGTCTTCACCGCCATCTTCGTGCTCATCACCCTGCTGTTCCTGACCCCGTTGCTCTACCACCTGCCCCAGGCGGTGCTGGCGGCGGTGATCATCATGGCGGTGATCGGCCTGGTGAACGTGAAGGCGGTGATCCACGCCTGGCACGCCCAGAAGCATGACGGCATCGCCGCCGGGGTGACCTTCGCCGCCACCCTGGCCTTCGCCCCGCACCTGGACAACGGCATCATGATCGGCGCCGGGCTGGCCCTGGTCCTCTACCTGTTGCGGACCATGAAGCCGCGGGTGGCGATCCTGGGCCGTTTCCCGGACGGCACCCTGCGCGACATCAAGGTCAACCCCGGCCTGCCCACCAGCGAGCACATCGTCGCCATGCGTTTCGACGGCCAGCTCTATTTCGCCAACGTCGCCTTCTTCGAGGACACGGTGCTGGAGGCGGTGGCCGACCACCCCAAGGCCAAGTATCTGCTGATCGTGGGCGACGGCATCAACCAGCTCGACGCCTCCGGTGAGGAGGTCGTCCACCACCTGGTCAAGCGGCTGCGGGGCATCGGGGTGGAGCTGGTCTTCTCCGGCCTGAAGAAACAGGTGCTGGACATCATGCGCTCCACCCACCTCTTTGATCTGATCGGCCAACGGAACCTCTTCCCCACCGAGGACAAGGCCATCACCGCCATCTACGAACGCCTGGGTGACGAGGCCGCCGAGGATCTCTTTTGTCCGGTGCGCCAGACAGCGCAATAATGACTGCTAAACCTGAATTTTTATAACCGCAAAGGGCGCAAAGAATTTTATCGTTCCCACGCTCCAGCGTCGCGGGGGTTGCCGGAGACCGGAGGCATGCGCCGACCTCGGGACGCTGGAGCGTCCTGGGATGCATTCCCACGCCGGAGCGTGGGAACGATCAGAAATATGTACGTGGCTTTCACAGTAATTTATTGATTTTTTGGATATCGCGCCCATGACCGACGCAATACCGGTGGACCCCGGTTTCACGCCCCTTGCCGGGGCCTGGTGGATCGTCCTCCTCTGGCTGGTACTGGCCTTCGCCGGCTTGATATTCCAGCGCCGCCCGCACCTGATCACCCACCTGATCATCCCGCTCGGCGCCCTGGGCGCCCTGGGCATGGCCCTGATCGGGGCGGCGGGGCTGGTCGAGCCCGTCTCCCGGTTCGTGCTGCCCATCGGGCTGCCGGACCTGCCTTTCCACCTGCGCCTTGATGCCCTCTCGGCCTTCTTTCTGATCCTGCTGGGCGGGGCCGCCTTTGGCGTCACCCTCTATGCCTCGGGTTATCTGCGGCACATGGAACGGGGCGCCCTGGCGCTGTTGTCGCTCTGGTATCACCTCTTCCTGGCGGGCATGGTGATGGTGATGCTGGCGGACGATGCCTATGCCTTCATGGTGGCCTGGGAGCTGATGGCCCTCTCGTCTTACTTCCTGGTGACCACGGACCACGACATCCCCGACATCCGCCGCGCCGGGTTTCTCTATCTCCTGATCGCCCATGTGGGGGCGGTCTCCCTGCTGCTCTGCTTCGGGGTGCTCCAGGGTGGCGGTCAGATCGAGTCCTACAGCTTCGACGCCATCCGCGCCGCCGAGCCGGCCCCCTTTTGGTCCTCCGTCGCCTTCCTGCTGGCCCTGTTCGGCTTCGGGGCCAAGGCGGGGCTGGTGCCCCTGCATGTCTGGCTGCCCGAGGCCCATCCGGCCGCGCCCTCGCCGGTCTCGGCCCTGATGTCGGGGGTCATGCTCAAGACTGCCATTTATGGCCTGCTGCGCGTCAGCTTCGACCTGCTCGGCACCCAGGCCAGTTGGTGGGGAATCCTGGTCCTGGGCCTGGGGCTGATCACGGCCGTCTACGGGGTCATCTTCGCGGCGGTCCAGTCCGACATGAAACGGCTGCTGGCCTGGTCCTCCATCGAGAACATCGGCGTCATCCTGGTGGGGATCGGCCTGGCCATGATCTTCCACACGGACGGCAAGGGCGGCCTGGCGGCCCTGGCCCTGACCGCGACCCTCTACCACGCCATCAACCACGCCTTTTTCAAGGGGCTGCTCTTCATCGGCACCGGCGCGGTGCTGCATGCCACCGGCACCCGGCTGATGGGGGAACTGGGCGGGGTCATGCGCTTCATGCCCTGGACCGCCTGGCTGACCCTGATCGGCGCCCTGGCCATCGCCGGGCTGCCGCCCCTCAACGGCTTCGTCTCCGAGTGGCTGCTGTTGCAGGCCTTCCTGTTGTCGCCGGGACTCAGTCAGCCCTACCTGAACATGGTGATCCCGGTCGCCGCTGCCTCCATCGCCCTGGCGGCGGCCCTGGCGGCCTATGTGATGGTGAAGTTCTTCGGTGTGGTCTTCCTCGGCCAGCCGCGCGACCCGAACCTGAAGAATGCCCACGAGGTCTGCTGGCCCCAGCGGCTGGGGATGATCTGGCTGGCCCTGGGCTGCATCCTGCTGGGGCTGATGCCGGCCCAGGTCATCGGCTGGATCGCCCCGGTGGTGCAACAGCTCATCGGCCAGACCCTGCACAACGATGGAGGTTGGCTGATGCTGGCCCCGGTGGACGCGAACCGCGCCAGCTACGCCCCGCTGATCTTCTTCCTGGTGGTGCTGGCGGTGCTGCTGCTGACCTTCCTGGCCGTGCGCAAGCTCTACCACGGCCGCATCCGCCGTTCCGATCCCTGGGACTGCGGCTATCCGGAACAGGATGCCCGCATGCAGGACAGCGCCGAGGGCTTCGGCCAGCCGATCCGCCAGATCTTCGAGTCCTTCATGCGGGTGGAGCGGGAGACCCCGGACCCCTTTGACCGCCATCCCAAGTACCGTGGCGACAGCCGGGACAATATCTGGCTGCTCTGCTACGCCCCCATCGCGCGCCTGGCGGCCTGGTTGTCGGACCAGACGGGACGGCTTCAGCACGGCCGCATCCAGTGGTATCTGGTGTACAGCTTCGCCACTTTGATCTTCTTGCTGGTGTTTACCCGATGAAAACCAACCAACCCGTTGAATATGTAGGCTGGATAAGCGACAGCGCATCCACCGGGACCGCCGGAAGGGGGCAACCATGACCGCCGGCATCCTGATGCAACTCGCCCAGACCCTGCTCGCCATACTCCTGGCGCCCCTGCTGATGGGCTGGACCAATCAGTGCCGCGCCTGGTTTCAGGGGCGTTCCGCGCCTCCCCTGACGCAGCCCTACCGCATGATCCGCAAGCTGTTCCACAAGGACGCGGTGATCGCCCACGACGCCTCGCCCCTGTTCCGCTTCGCGCCCTACATGGTCTTTGCCTGCATGGCCCTGGCGGCGGGGATCGTCCCCATCGTCGCCAACGACCTGCCTTTCTCCCCGGCGGCCGACGCCATCGCCCTGGTGGGCGTTTTCGCCACGGCGCGGGTCTTTCTGGCCCTGGCGGCCATGGACATCGGTACCTCCTTCGGCACATTGGGGGCAAGGCGCGAGATGCTGGTCTCCTTCCTGGCGGAACCGGCGCTGCTGATGGTCTTTTTCACCACCTCCTTCATCGCCCAGTCCACCCAGTTGCCGGTCATCGTCGAGACCCTGGCCCACAAGCAGTTCGCCATCTATCCCAGCCTGGCCTTCGCGGCCGTGGCCTTCTGGATGGTCTCCACGGCGGAGAACGCCCGTATCCCGGTGGACAACCCGACTACGCACCTGGAACTGACCATGATCCACGAGGCCATGATCCTGGAGTATTCCGCCCGCCACCTGGCCCTGATCGAGTGGGCCGTGGCTCTGAAGCTCTTTACTTACTCGGCCCTGGGCATCGCCCTCTTCATCCCCTGGGGCATCGCCCCGGCGGGCAACTACGGGGCACTGCCCCTGGCCATGCTGGCCCTGGTGGGCAAGATGGCGGCGGGCGGGCTGCTCCTGGCCTTCCTGGAGGCGATCAGTGCGAAATTGCGGCTGTTCCGCGTCCCGGAATACCTGAGCACCGCCTTCCTGCTGGCGGTCCTGGGCACGCTGACCCATTTTCTGCTGGAGGTCTGAGATGACGCATCAACCCTGTAGGTCGGCCTTCAGGCCGACTGTCGGCCTGAAGGCCGACCTACGCGGAGGTCTGAAATGACCCTGCCCATCCATTTGCAGATCGTCAATCTGCTGGCGGCCCTGTTGCTGCTGATCTCCTTCGCCATGCTCTCCCAGCGGCGCATCATCGGCCTGGTGACCCTGTTCGCCTGGCAGGGGTTGGCCCTGGCGGTCTCTACCGCCCTGGTGGGCTGGGCCACGGGGCAGCATCATCTTTACTATTCCGCCGGTATCACCCTGATCCTCAAGGTGATCGTCATGCCCTGGATCTTCTACGCCTTGGTGAAGAAGCTCGATGTGGACCGGGACGTGGAGCCCATGATCAACATCCCCACCACCATGCTGATCGGCATCGCCCTGGTGATCTTCGCCTTCAACCTGGCCCTGCCCATCTCGCAACTGGCCGGGACCGTGACCCGCTCGACCCTGGGCATCGCCATGGCCTGCGTGCTGCTGGCCTTCCTGATGATGATCACGCGCAGCAAGGCGATCCCCCAGGTGATCGGCTTCCTGGCCATGGAGAACGGCCTCTTTTTCGCCGCCACCAGCGCCACCTACGGCATGCCCCTGGTGGTGGAGCTGGGGGTCGCCCTGGACGTGCTGGTCGGTGTCTTCGTGCTGGGCATCTTCTTCTTCCAGATCCGCGAGACCTTCGATTCGCTGGACCTGAAACACATGGAAAAACTGAGAGAGCGCTAATCCATGGAAATCTATTGGCTTCTTGGCATCCCCTTCGCGGGGGGCATCTTCCTGGCGCTTTGGGGCAGTCGCGGCTTCGCCCCGGAGATCAACGCCCTTTTCAGCCTGCTTACCTTCCTGGCGGCGGTCTGGCTGACGGTGCGTGTCGTCTCCGGCGGTCCCATCCTGACGGCGAACGAGTGGTTCTTCATCGATCCCTTCAACGTCTTTCTGGTGGCCCTGACCGCTTTCGTGGCCTTCACCACGGCGCTGTTCTCGCGGCCCTACATGCGTATCGAGCAGGAGCACGGCCGGCTCAATACCGCCCGCCTGCGGCTCTACCATTCGAGCTACCAGATCTTCATCTCCGCCATGCTGCTGGCGCTCACCACCAACAACATGGGCATCCTCTGGGTCTCCATGGAGGCAGCGACCCTGGCCACGGTGCTGCTGGTCTCCCTCTACCGCACACCCGCCGCCCTGGAGGCGGCCTGGAAATACTTCATCCTCTGCGGCGTCGGTATCGCCCAGGCCCTGTTCGGCACCATCCTGCTCTACTTCGCGGCGGAAAAGGTGCTCGGCTCGGGCGGGGTGGCCCTGCTCTGGACCCATCTGAACGAGGTCAAGGACCAGCTCGAACCCCGCGTCCTGCAACTGGCCTTCGTCTTCATGCTGGTGGGCTACGGCACCAAGGTGGGCCTGGCGCCTCTGCATAACTGGCTGCCGGACGCCCACGCCGAAGGCCCGACGCCCATCTCGGCGGTCTTGTCCGGGCTTTTATTGAACGTGGCCCTCTACGCGGTCATGCGCTCCAAGGTCCTGGTGGATGGCGCCCTGGGCACGGACATGGCCGGCAACCTGATGATGGGCTTCGGTCTGCTCTCGGTGGTCATGGCCGCCTTCCTGATCAAGCGCCAGACCGACGTGAAGCGCATGTTCGCCTACTCCTCCATCGAGCACATGGGGCTGGTCACCTTCGCCTTCGGCATGGGCGGCGCCCTGGCCAACTTCGCCGGACTGCTGCACATGACCATGCACAGCCTCACCAAATCGGCCATCTTCTTCGCCGTCGGCCACGCCACCCAGAGTGCCGGAACCCAGTTGATGTCCGGTATCCGCGGCCTCATCAAGACCTGTCCCACCATCGGCTGGGGGCTGATGCTGGGCACCGTGGCCATCCTGGGCGTGCCGCCCTTCGGTGTCTTCGCCAGCGAGTTCCTGATCATCACCACCGCCATGCACGAACACCCCTGGGCGACGCCCTTCCTGCTCACCGCCCTGGGCGTGGCCTTCGCGTCGATATTCGGCAAGGTCCAGCCCATGGTCTTCGGCGAGACTGAACTGGCCAGGCTGCCCCATCAGCCCGCCCTGACCCCGGTCTTCGTCCACCTGGGCCTGGTGCTGATGCTGGGGCTGTTCATTCCGCCCTACCTGGCCGCCTGGTATCGGCAGGCCGCGCAATTGCTGGGGGGTTGAGATGAAGATCGCTGATCAAAACTGGAACCTCGGCCCCCTGGGCCGCCACATCTGGCGTGGCCGCATCGGGGCGGCGGAGCTGTCTGCCTTTGCCCGGTCGGTGAAGGACGAGGGCGGTCAGCTCATCGCCCTCTGGGGATCGGATGACCGGCATCTTGCCCCCCTCTCCCTTGAGGGGAGAGGGGCTGGGGGTGAGGGTGGAGGATTCAGCATCCACGCCGCCTTCATCACCGCCGCCGGTCTGGCCTGGGTCAGCGCCGAATTATCGGTCGAGACCCCGGCTTATCCCGATCTGGCGGTCATCTTTCCCCAGGCCTGCCGCATGCAGCGGGCGGCTTATGATCTGCTGGGCATACGCGCGGAAGGCGCGGTGGATGACCGCAAGTGGCTGCGCCACGGGGCCTGGTCGGCGGAGAGCTTCCCTTTGCGTAAAGATTTTAGTTCTGAAGTAGTGCGCGAACTAGAAGCTTGCCGCTCCCAGCTCCCGCCCCTCACCTCCATCCCTGGAGGCGATGCCTACCCCTTCATCCGCGTCGAGGGTGACGGACCCCACGAGATCCCCGTGGGTCCCATTCATGCCGGGGTCATCGAGCCGGGCCATTTCCGCTTCTCCATCATCGGCGACCGGGTGCTCAAGCTGGAACAGCGGCTGGGCTACACCCACAAGGGGACCGAAAAGCGCTTCGAGGGCATGGATCTGACGACTGGGGCCAAACTGGCCGGGCGGGTCTCCGGCGATTCCCATAGCGCCTATGCCTGGGCCTACTGCATGGCGGTGGAGACGGCGACCGGTTGCGAGGTGCCCGAGCGCGCCCTCTGGCTGCGCGCCCTGTTCCTGGAGATCGAGCGCATCGCCAATCACCTGGGCGACCTGGGCTACCTGGGCAACGACGTGGCCCTCTCCTTCGGTTTCATGCAGTTCTGGCGTCTAAAAGAGGATCTGCTGCGCCTGACTCAGCGGCTGTTCGGCCACCGCTACCTCTTCGACCGCATCGTTCCGGGCGGCGTGGCCGCCGATCTGACGGACGGGAGCGAACTCCTGGCCTTGGCGGACCGGCTGGAGCCGGAGGTGCAGGAACTCAAGGCCATCTACGACGAGCACGCGACCCTACAGGACCGTATGGCCAACACGGGCATCGTCGCGCCCAGCCTGGCCGCACGCCTTGGATTGACCGGCATGGCCGGCCGCGCCAGCGCCCAGGCCTGGGACGCGCGGGTCCAGTTTCCGCAACCGCCCTACGACCGGCTGGAGGTGAACATGTCCACCCATCGCCGGGGCGATGTCCTGGCGCGGGCCGAGGTCCGCTTCGCCGAGGTCTACGAATCCCTGCGCCTGATTCGCGAGTTGGTGCGCGGGATGCCTGCCGGTGATCTGTGCGCCGAAGTACGGTTGCCGGAGACAGTGGCAGAGGGCATCGGCTGGGTCGAGGGCTGGCGCGGCGAGATCGTCGTCGCGGTGCGCATCGGGGCCGACGGCAGGCTGGACCGGGTCCATCCCCACGACCCCTCCTGGCAGAACTGGCCCCTGTTGGAGGTGGGCATCCTGGGCAACATCGTCCCGGACTTCCCGCTCATCAACAAATCCTTCAACCTGAGCTACAGCGGGCAGGACCTCTGATGGCGACCCATCTCATACTGAAAAAAATCTTCAAGACCGGCATCGTTTCCGAACCCGCCCCGGCGCCCGGCGACGGCATGCGCACCCGGATGCAGGAACTCCAGGCCGACATCCTCAAGGTCTTCGGCCGCGCCCTGGCCATCCGCCATGTGGACGCCGGCTCCTGCAACGGCTGCGAGTTGGAGATTCACGCCCTCAACGGCCCCCAGTACAACATCGAGGGCCTGGGCATCAAATTCGCCGCCAGCCCGCGCCACGTGGATGTCCTGCTGGTTACCGGCCCCGTCTCCCGCAACCTGGAGACCGCCCTCAAACGCACCTACGACGCCACCCCCGAACCCAAATGGGTCGTCGCCATGGGCGACTGCGGCTGCAACGGCGGCATCTTCGGCGAGAGCTACGCCTCCTGCGGCAAGATCAGCAACGTCATCCCGGTGGATGTGGAGGTCCCCGGCTGTCCGCCCGATCCCGTTACCCTGCTGCAAGGCATATTGGCGGCGGTGAGCGGGGGACGGTGAGCTACCGGGGCAGCGGCCAAGGCGCGCTCCGCCTTGCCCAGATAATCCTCGGCGTTCATGCCCATAGGCGAATCCCATCCCGGCGGATGCTTTCTATCAGGGCAGGATTACTGAAGTGCTCGGGGTGCTCGAATTCGTCTTCCCACAGGGGAAGCGCCTCGACGAGCACGCCGGTGTCCAGCAGTACCTTGAAGGCGATACCGGCCATGTCCAGGGCAACAGCCACGCGCTTTCCGTGCGCGCCGCGAATGATCACGGCAATATCGGCATCGCTGTCGTGATGGTGGTGATGCCGGGCCTGGTTACCGAATAGGATCGCTTGGCTCACGTCATACCGGCTGCGGAGATGTCGCATGAAAGCCTCCGCCGCCTGTGCCGTATCTGGATCAATCAGTGCAGATGCCATTCTTTGTCACCCCTTTTCAGCAGGTTCGAGATGCCGGGTTTTGCCATAACGCAATTTGTATAGGCTTCATCTTGCAGCACAACATCGGTCTTGAGAATCGATCCGTGGCGTAGGATGCCGGTGAGCGATAGCGAACCGCAGCAGACTAGCTCAGGGGTGCGACGCCTGCTGCGCGTCCCTTGAAGCGACGGGTTGTGCGGCATACGCTGGCATTGGCGCGTGCGGGGCATAGGAAACCTTTGGCCTTTGAGACAGGGTTTGCATTTCTAAAATAGCCTGAAAAATCGCATCGGCATCATGGCCGTGCTGGGCGGCAAAGGCTTCTCGAAGTTGGCGCGTTTCTTGAACAATCGGGTCTTGCCACATGACTCAGTCCTCCATCAACTCAAGCGGGGTACAGATAATCGGGGGTTCGAAGCCAAGTCGTCTGCATGTAGCTTCAATCTCAGGTCGAGTTGCTGCATTGGCGATATGGGTACAGTTCCAAATCAAGAGGAACTCCACCCCATGCACGGCAGCAATAGCCACGTGGTATCGTTCGTGCCGGCGCTACCCGAGAGCGGTTTACGCATGCGCCGGGCCACCATGCAGCCGCAAGCCAAGTGCCTTGGTCACCTTCAGGATAGTGGCAAAGCTTGGGTTCCCCTCGCCGGAAAGCGCCTTGTACAGGCTCTCGCGCCCCAAACCGGTATCCTTCGCCAGTTGCGTCATGCCGCGCGCGCGGGCAATTATGCCTAACGACTTGGCGATAAAGGCGGCATCGTCTCCCGCTTCCTCCAGGCACGCCTCGAAGTACAACGCAATGTCTTCCTCTGTTTTGAGATGCTCAGCGCTATCCCAGCGTTTCAGTTTAACTCCGCCCATGGTTCACCCCCTCAGTTTGCGCGCCAATTCTAGCGCAGCTTGAATATCGCGGAATTGCGAGGATTTATCCCCGCCCGCCAGCAGCACGAAGATCTCCGTCCCCACCTGCTTGAAATACACCCGATACCCGGCGCCCACATGGATACGCATCTCGGAAACGCCTTCGCCGACAGGCTGACAATCGCCGAAATTGCCCTCCTCGGCGCGGTCGATGCGCATCTGAATCCGCGTTTTGGCGGCGCGGTCGCGCAAGCCATCGAACCAGTGATCGAAAAGCTCGGTGGTTTGTATCCTGTTCATGGGTTGAATTGTATCTCAAATAATACAGAGGCAAAGCCATCCTTGATCGTTCCGCTGAAAAGGTGGATGCGCTGCGCTTATCTGACTACGTCTACTACCGCGCTCATGCGGCGCAATACGCGAGTACGCTATTGCGCCCTACGCGAGCTGCATCGATCATACTGGCATCGTCCGCGAACGGTGCGGTTCGTGCCTCACCGCACCCTCTCATAGCCTTTACAAATTAATACTATTTATGGTTACCAAGGTCTCAGCCCA
>MGZB01000053.1 GCA_001801995.1 Gammaproteobacteria bacterium RIFOXYD12_FULL_61_37
TGACGCCGAAGATGGCGTAGTCGCCCTCGGGCACGGTGATATCGCCGGTGCCGGTGCCGGGCTGGCCGACCAGGATGGTCGGGGTGTCGTTATCGAGGATGGTGGCCGTACCCAAGTCGCTGTAGGTGGAGCCGTTGCTGGTTAGGGTGCCCGTGAGGGTGAAAGTCTCATCGGCCTCATCGAACAGGTCGTCCACCGTGGTGGTTCGGACCCGGACATCAGAGTTACCCGTCGCCAGAGTAATGGGCGTGGTGTAGTTGTTCCAGGTCGTACCGCTGTCGGTGCTGTACTGGAAGGTACCAGCGGCATAGTCATCGGGATTGATGGCGGTGCCATTGGCAAAGGCCAGGGTCAGGGTGCTGCCCGCTGCCGCGCCGGTCACATTGACGCCAAAGATCGCGTACTGGCCCTCGGGTACCGTGATATCGCCAGTGCCGGTGCCGGGCTGGCCGACCAGGATGGTCGGGGTGTCGTTATCAGTGATGGTGGCGGTGCCGGTGTCGCTGTAGTTGGAACCGTTACTGGTCAGGGTGGCGCCGAGGGTGAAGGTCTCATTGGCCTCATCGACCAGATCATCCACCGTGGTGGTCCGGACCCGGACATCAGAGTTGCCCGCGCTCAGAGCGACGGGAGTGGTGTAGTTGTTCCAGGTGGTGCCGCCGTTGGTGCTGTACTGGAAGCTGCCGCTGGCATAGTCCGCCGGGCTGATGGCGGTGCCGTCGGCCAGAGTCAGGGTCAGTGTGCTGCCGACGGCGGCATTGGTCACATTGACGCCGAAGATGGCGTAGTCGCCCTCGGGCACGGTGATATCGCCGGTGCCGGTGCCGGGCTGGCCGACCAGGATGGTCGGGGTATCGTTATCGAGGATGGTGGCGGTGCCCAAGTCGCTGTAGGTGGAGCCGTTACTGGTCAGGGTGCCCGTGAGGGTGAAAGTCTCATCAGCCTCATCGAACAGGTCGTCCACCGTGGTGGTGCGGACCCGGACATCAGAGTTGCCCGCGCTCAGAGCGACGGGAGTGGTGTAGTTGTTCCAGGTGGTGCCGCCATCAGTGCTGTACTGGAAGGTGCCCGCCGCATAGTCATCGGGATTGATGGCGGTGCCATTGGCAAAGGCCAGGGTCAGGGTGCTGCCCGCTGCCGCGCCGGTCACATTGACACCAAAGATCGCGTACTGGCCCTCGGGTACCGTGATATCCCCCGTTCCCGTGCCGGGCTGGCCGACCAGGATGGTCGGGGTGTCGTTATCGAGGATGGTGGCGGTACCCAAGTCACTGTAGGTGGAACCACTGCTGGTCAGGGTGGCGCCGAGGGTGAAGGTCTCGTCCGGTTCATCAAGGCTGTCGTCCACGGTGGTGGTTCTGACCAGCAAGGCACTGTCTCCCGCCGATAAAGCGATGGCACCGGTGTAGGTGGTCCAGGTGGTGCCGCCGTTGGTGCTGTACTCGTAGGTCGTGCGGGAATAGTCGTCCGGGCTGATGGCGGTGCCGTCGGCCAGGGTAAGGACGAGGGTGCTGCCCGCCGCCGCACGAGTCACATTGACGCCAAAGGTTGCAGTCTGACCTTCGGGCACGGTGATGTCGCCTGTCCCGGTGCCGGGCTGGCCCACCTGGATGGTGGGAGCATCGTTGTCGATGATGGTGGCAGTGCCTGAGTCGCTGTAAGCGGTGCCGCCGCTGGCCAGGGTGGCGCTGAGGGTGAAGGTCTCGTCAGGTTCGTTGGTGGAGTCATCCACGGTGGTGGTCCTGACCTGCAAGGAGCTGTCACCCGCGGCCAGGCTGATGGCGCTGGTGTAAATGATCCAGTTCGTGCCGCCGTCGGTGCTGTACTCGAAGGTGGTGCGGGAATAGTCCGCAGGGCTGAGTGCAGTGCCATCGGCCAAGGTCAGGGTCAAGGTGCTGCCCGTAGCCGCGGCAGTTACATTGACGCCGAAGATGGCGTTATTGCCCTCGGGCACCGTGATGTCGCCGGTACCTGTGCCGGGTTGACCGACCAGGACCGCAGGTCCGGCAGCCGCCGCAGCCAGGACAGATCCGACCGGGTCTGTGCTGATAGGGGCAATCGCCAGCGTGACCCCTTGAGTATCAAAACCGGAACTGACCTGGCCGCTTCCGCCGGTCCGCAATACTTGAACCCCTCCCTGAATCGACGAAGAGCCGCCACCGCCGCCGGGATTGCCTGCGGCGGGCGGGGGGAGTTCGGTGGTGGGGTCACCGGGTAGGCCGTTTCCGGCGTCACCCGCGCCTGGCTCGGGTTCTGCTTTCTTCCCGGTCTGGGCGGCGCCTTCGCCTGCCCCGGTGGGCGGAAGTCCCTTGGATGGATCACCGGCCAGGGCGCCTTCTCCCTTTTCCGCATCTGGATGGAAGTAATCGCAGATCTTGGCCACTTTGTCGGGGCCAAGCGTCATCTGACTGCCGTTGACGAATTTGATTTCGACGCTGCCGCCCGGTCCGCTATGCACCACGGATTGGATGTAGACCGGCTGTCCCTCCTTGAGGGGCACTTGCTGGTGGTCGGCGCCTTCAATGGTAACGGGGCCTTCTACGCGGCTTACCTGTCCGATGGGTTTTGGTTGATCTGACTTGGCCATAAGTCACTCCAGCGTTTCGCGGCAAAATCGAATGGGTCTGTTCTTTGCCGGATCGGTCTCTTCAGGAGACTGAGCGGCTCGATGCGTTATTGAGGGTATTCTCCTTATTCCTCAGTTGGATATGATAGACACTTCTTAATCAACATCAAGCACTTTTTATCTAGTTTATTAAGAGTATGCGACTAGTATATGAATTATAAAGGAAAATAACTGCAAAACACCGTGCAATTCGGTGGGTTCCAGCGTTGAAAATCGTACTGCGCCAGTTGCCGGACTGAAGGCTGGCCTACGTCTGGAGACCCTGTCCGGGGTGTTGACGTATAGTGTCTTTGCCGATGCTTGAATCGATTTAACCGGTGCGGAGGGTGAGAAGATGTTGCTGGAGTTCCCTGGGATTCTGAATGAGGCGCAGCGGGAGAAGATTTCCCAACTGTTGGAGAAGGCCGATTTCGCCGATGGCAGGCGGACCGCAGGGATGGCCGCGGAGAGGGTCAAGGCGAACGAGGAGATGGAGGCCACTTCGGATCAACAGCGGCTTTTGAACCGGGTCATCATGAGCGCGGTTGCCCAGAATCCGAGGTTTCGCAGCTTTGCCCTGCCGAACAAGATGGCCGATTTCATCGTGGCCCGCTACAAGCCAGGCATGACCTACGGCGACCATGTGGACGATCCCATCATGGGGGCGGGTGGGCCGCGTTTCCGCACCGACGTTTCCATGACCATTTTCCTTTCGGAGCCGGAGTCCTACGACGGCGGGGAGTTGACTGTGCGCACCCCCTTCGGCCTGAAGCAGGTCAAACTCAATGCCGGTGACGCGGTGGTCTATCCCTCCGCCAGCGTCCACCAGGTTGCGCCGGTGACGCGGGGCGAGCGCCTGGTGGCCCTGACTTGGATGCAGAGTTTTGTGCGTGATGCGGCAAAGCGGGAGTTGTTGTTCGAGCTGGATCAGACCCGCGAACACCTGTTGCGGACCGACCCGGACGCGGAAACCACCAAATACCTGGATCGTTCCTACGCCAATCTGCTGAGGATGTGGGCGGAGACTTGAGGGTTTGGGCCGGAAACCAGAGGCGTCATTTTCCGCCTCTGGCCTCCGACCGAAGATTCAACCTTCCGTTGCGGCTGCCGGCATCTCTTCCCGGAATCTCGGGCCGATCAACCGTGCCGGTAGCCGCGGCATACCGCTGATGAGGGAGACGAGCAGGGCGGCGCCGTAGGGAATGGCCTGAATGCCGAGCATCCAGATCCAGGCGAGGCGTTCCCGTTCCGGTTCTTCCGTCATCCAATGGACGCCGCCTGCGGCGAGCAGCAGGGCGATGAAGAAGGCGGTTTCCTCCCGCGCGGCGACGATGGCCTTCCAGAGGGCGGCGGTGTCGGCCTGTTTTGGGGTGCGGAAGAAAGGGATGCTGCGGGTGACCAGGCCGGCCAGGACGGCACGGGCAATGGTGTGGGACAGGGCCAGTCCCGCGATCGCCGCCGCCAAGGTCTGCCGCATGCTGGCCTCGACATTGG
The DNA here is from genome assembly GCA_001801995.1 of Gammaproteobacteria bacterium RIFOXYD12_FULL_61_37. Lineage (GTDB taxonomy): Bacteria > Pseudomonadota > Gammaproteobacteria > Chromatiales > Chromatiaceae > YD12-FULL-61-37. The sequence continues at coordinate 4,100 of MGZB01000053.1, forward strand.
TCCGGTAGAGGAAGAAGAGCTTGCTCAGCTTGAACACGAACAGGGAGAGGGGCAGGGCGGAGTAGATGATCTGCGGCGCGCTGACATACTGGGGCAGGGCGATGATGGCCAGGGACCAGAAGATTGCCGCCAGGTTGAAGATCAGATTGATGCCGTCAGCGATCCAGGGCAGCCAGCCGGCAACGAAGTGATAGCGCTGTCCGGCGCACAGTTGGCACTTCTTGCCGCCGAAGAGCTGAGCGGCGTGGTGCTTGAGGATCTGGAGGGCGCCATAGGCCCAGCGGTAGCGCTGTTTCTTGAAGTCGGTGAAGGTGTCGGGCATCAGGCCCTTGCCGTAGCTGTTGGCGATGTAGGTGGCCTCGTAGCCTTCCTCGAACACCCGCAGGCCGAGATCGGCATCTTCGGTGATGGTCCATTCACCCCACTTGCCCACGTCTTCCAGCACCTTGCGGCGCACCATGGTCATGGTGCCGTGCTGGATGATGGCGTTGCGTTCGTTGCGGGTGACCATGCCGATGTGGAAGAAGCCCCGGTATTCCGCGTAGCACATGGCCTTGAAGGCGTTTTCGTCGCTGTCGCGGTAGTCCTGGGGAGCCTGGACCACGGCTATCTTTTCGCTGCTGAACTGGGGCACCAGGTCGCGCAGCCAGTTGGGGGTGACCTGATAGTCGCTGTCGATGACGGCGACGATCTCGGCATCGGGGCGGGTCTCGCCCAGGGCGAAATTGAGCGCCCCGGCCTTGTAGCCCGCCAGGGGTGCCTTGTGGAAGAAGCGGAAACGCTCGCCCAGCAGGGCACAATGGGCCTCCACCGGCTCCCACACCTCCGGGTCCTTGGTGTTGTTGTCGATCACGATCACTTCGAAATTGGGATAGTCCAGCCGCGACAGGGCATCCAGCGTCGCCTTCATCATGTCCGGCGGCTCGTTGTAGGCCGGCACATGGACGGACACCATCGGCAGGAGCCGGTCCTCGACCCGCATCAGCTTCAGGGAGCGGCGACGGCTGTGGACCCAGATCGCCTCGGCCCATTCGTGGGCCTCCGCCAGCAGCACCAGAATGACCCCGATCATGCCGATCATGAGCAGTATGCCCACCACGGCCGTATCCAGGGTCTGATACTGGATGAGGAAGTCATAGGCCACCCAGACCGCCAGGGTCGAGGCGGCGAAGGAGACGATGGCGAGGAAACTTCGGCCCTGGATGTTGAGCGTGCCGCTGTCGATAAAGAGAAAGCCCAGGGTGATGGCGGCAATGACGATGGAAATGGCGGCCAAGGCCCGCCATTCGGGGGTCTGGACGATGGGGGCCTGGAGTTCGAACTTGGGCTTGCGCTGCACGTCCCAGACGCCCCAGTAGGCGCCCACGGCCCCCTCCAGCTTGCGTTTCCAAGGCTGATCGAAAGCCTCCATGATATAGAAGGTGTAGTTCTCCTTATTGGCCCGGTCGATGAAACGGCGCAGGAAGACGGCCTGGTTGGCGAGGGTCGCCTCTGCCTCCTTACGGGTACGGCCATAGCTGGGCCAGCCCACTTCGCTGATGACGATGGGCTTGCCGGGGTAGGCCGTTTTCAGTTCATTCATCCGCATTACGATGTAGTCGATGGACTGTTCGAGGCCGACCCCTTCCCAGAAGGGAAGCATATGCACCGCGATGAAATCCACATGCTCGACCAGCTTGGGGTTGTTCAGCCAGGTGTGCCAGGGTTCGGCCGTGCTGACGGGGATTTGCAGTTCCTGCCGCGCCCGGTCCAGGTAGGGAATCATCTGGTCAACCGTCAGGTCCGTTCTCAATATGGCCTCGTTGCCCACGATGCCGCGCACCACGTTCTGGCGGTTCTCCTTGGCCACCTGGATGAAGTGTTCCAGCTCGGCCTTGTTCTTCTCCTCGTCCTTCTCCAGCCAGGCGCCCAGGGTCACGTTGATGCCGTGATCGAAGGCCAGCCGGGGAATCTCGGCGAAGACATCCTCGACCGTATAGCTGCGGATGGCATGACTGCGGCCGGAGAGCAGGGCCAGGTCCTCGTTGATCTCTTCCGCCGTGGGAAACTTCTTTTGCATGGGGTCATGCTGCAACCGCAGCGGCATGAAAGAGAAGCCGGGGATGATCTCGGGCCAGGCGGGCTCCTGGCCTGGGCGGTTGACGTAGGCCCAGATGGCGACGGTGGCCAAGGCGATGATGGAAGTAATGACGATGGCGACGAAGTGGTAGCCTTTGCTCATGGGAGGGAAATATGCCTCAACGGAAATGACGGGATAACGATCTTGGGGCGAGGTGATCCACCCTGCGGGCTGATGGGGAAATGCCCGATGTTCATGCCAGACAAGCCGCAGTAGGCCCCAGGCTCACCGAGCGCCAACTCTATCCGAGCCGGATGCTTTTTTCCATCGCCCGCCCCGTCTGACCATCCCTTCCGCAAAACGTTCTATCGCGGACGTTCAATTCACCCGCAACTGCAACAGCTCTTCCCCCTGCTCGTCGCTGAGGTGGACGGCGCAGGCGATGCAGGGGTCGAAGCTGTGGATGGTACGGAGGATTTCGAGGGGTTGCTTGGGGTCGTGGAGTTCGTGATTGTCCTGGAGCGCGGCCTCGTAAGCGCCGGGTTGGCCGTTGGGGTCGCGGGGGCCTGCGTTCCAGGTGGAGGGGACCACGGCCTGGTAGTTGTCGATCTTGCCGTCTTTGATGACCACCCAGTGGGCCAGGCCGCCGCGCGGGGCCTCGGTGAAGCCGACGCCCTTGGCGTTGTTGGGCCAGGTGGCAGGGTCCCAGAGCCTTTCGTTGAAGGTGCGGGTGTTGCCGGCCTTGATGTTGGCGATCAGTGTGTCGTACCAGCCCTGCATCTGATCGGCGATGAGCTTGGTCTCCAATGTGCGGGCGGCGGTGCGGCCCAGGGTGGAAAAGAGGGCGCGCTTGCCGGCGCCAAGCCGGGTCAGGGTTGAATCCACCAGTTCGCGGGTCTGGTTGTGGCCCTTGGCGTAGAGGACCAGTACCCGCGCCAGGGGGCCGACCTCCATGGCGTGGCCTTTCCAGCGGGGCGACTTGAGCCAGGAGTAGCCCTGATCGACGTTGAGCTGTTTGTAGGGGGTATCTGGGCCGCCCCGGCCCTTGTAGTCGAATTGGGTCTCGCCGGTCCAGGGGTGCAGCCCCTTGTCGTTGCCGCCTTCATAGTCGTACCAACTGTGGGCGACGAACTCCTGTACCTCGGCCTCGGCGCGCAGGTCCACCTCGTGCACCTCGTCCAGGTTGCGGTTGAGGATGGCACCGGGGGGTATCCACCAGCTCGCCGGGTCGCGCAGATCGGTCCCCGGTTTGGCGGAGGGGAAGTCGCCGTAGACCAGGAAGTTGCCCAGCCCCTCGCCGCGCTGGAACCAGTCGGGATAGAAACCGGCCACGGCCAATGTGTCGGGGACATAGACCTGATCGACGAAGACCCGCATCTGGTCGATGACCTGCTTCACCTGGGCCAGGCGTTCGGCGTTGATGGCCGAGTCGGAGTTGAGATCGATGGGGTTGGGGGCGCCGCCCACCAGGAACATGGGGTGGGGGTTCTTGCCGCCGAAGATGGCGTGGAGCTTGACCACGTCCCGCTGCCACTCCAGGGCCTCCAGATAGTGGGCCACGGCCATGAGGTTGGCCTCGGGCGGCAGTCTGTAGGCCGGGTGGCCCCAATAGGCCTTGGCGAAGATGCCGAGCTGGCCGCCATCGACGAAGCCCTTGAGCTTGGCCTTCATGTCGGAGAAGTAGCCGGGCGAGGACTTGGGCCAATTGGACAGGCTTTGGGCCAGCTCGGAGGTGGCCTTGGGATCGGCGCCCAGGGCCGAGACCACATCCACCCAGTCGAGGGCGTGGAGGTGGTAGAAGTGCATCACATGGTCGTGGATGTACTGGGCACCGATCATGAGGTTGCGCACCAGTTGGGCATTGGCCGGGATCTCGTAGTTCAGTGCGTCCTCCACGGCGCGGATGGAGGCAATGCCATGGACCAGGGTGCAGACGCCGCAGATGCGTTGGGCGAAGGCCCAGGCGTCACGCGGGTCGCGGCCTCGGAGTATCAGCTCGATGCCGCGCACCATGGTGCCGGAGGAGTAGGCCTGGCCGATCCGGTTGCCGTCCATTTGCGCCTCGATGCGCAGATGGCCCTCGATGCGGGTGATGGGATCTATGACGATGCGCGCGCTCATGGCTCGGTTCCTTTCAGGCTTTCAAGATAATCCGACAGGATCTTGTGCTGTTTCAGACTCTCGGTCACGGGCTCGCAATCGAGGCAGTCGAGGGTGGCGGAGGTGCGCGCCATGCGGCAGCTCAGGGCCGCCTGCCAGGCGGGGTCCTTGCCCAGGGTGAAGGACCTCGGTGTCAGACAGGCCGCAGCGGCCCGCGCGACGTAGTAACCCGCCTGGTCGCTCCATTTGCAGGCCGCGCCGCAACGGGCATGGCTTTCGAGGACGGCCTGCATGATCGACTTGATGGTTGAATTCATCTCGTCGGGATCGGAGTCGTAGTTGGAAGCTACCTCCAGCGCCTTGAGGACGCGCGGGTCCGGGTTGAGGTCGAGGACATTGCGCACAAAGAGGGCGGCCACCTGCCGCTGGTGATAACCGTCCATGTCGTCCAGCGCATGCTTGAATTGCCAGTCGTTATTGATGGGGCTCACGCGCTCTTCTCCTCAATCCGGTCCGTTTCCACCAAGTGTTCCGCGATCATTTCCGTCAGGCCGATCACTGGGATGTTCATGTCGTTCGCCTCCAACCCCTCTTCCAGGGTGATGCGGCAGTTGGCGCAGGCCGTCACCAGGGTATCCACCTTCAGGGCGTCCAGTTGCGCCTTCTTCTGTTTGAAGGCGGTCAAGCGCAAGGCATCGGCCCGCTCGTTGGCGCTGACCCCGCCGCCCCCGCCGCAGCACCAGTTCATGGCCCCGGCGTCGCTCATTTCGACGAAATTGGCCGCGACCAGGCCCAGCAGGGCGCGGGGTTGCCGGACGACGCCCCCCTTGCGGGCGATCTGGCAGGGGTCGTGGAAGCTCAGGCGCGCCTCTTCCAGGCCCTGGGTCTGGATCAGCCCCTGTTCCCGGAATTCATCCAGCAGCTCCAGGATGTGTTTGACCTTGAACTTGTAGGGCCTGCCGATCAGGTTGGGGCCGTCCCAGCGGATGGCGGTGTAGCCATGGCCGCACTCGGGGCTGATGACCATCTTCACGCCCAGTTCCTCGGCCGCGTCCACTATCCGCTGCACCAGCACCCGCGCCAGATCGGAGGCGCCGATCTGGATGCCGCTGTTGGTGGCCTCGAAGGCCTTGGAGGAGATGGTCCAGGACTTGCCGGCCTGGCGCAGGATGCGGGCGATGGCCTCCAGGTATTCGGGGAAGTTCATGATTTCCATGGAGGAGAGCAGTGCCATGTATTCGACCCCCGGTCGGTCGAGGCTGATCTCCAGCCCGGTGCTCTCCTGAATGTGGCGGATCTGGGCCTGGAGGGCGGGCAGTCGCACCCCCATGGGACTGCCGATCTCGATGGCGCGGGTGGTGGCGCCGATCAGCCCCTCGGGGGCGTGACCGGCTGCGGCGAAGCCCTCGCGGACCTTGCGGATCATGCCCGAGATGTCGTTGCCCACCGGGCAGACCAGGGAACAGCGGCCGCAGAGGGAGCAGCCGTCATAGACCAGGGTCTCCCATTCGGTGAAGTCGGCCTCGGTGATGGGCTTGGTCAGGCCGAGGGCGGACTTGATCCTGCCCCAGAGGGTGAACTCCGATTCCCAGACCCGGCGCATCAGCGCCACCTTGTGGATGGGGGTGTAACGCGGGTCCTGGGTCTGGGTGTAGAAGAGGCAGGCCTCGGCGCAGAGCCCGCAGTGGACGCAGGCGCTGAAGAAGCTCGCCACCGGGGCGTCGATCTGCTCTCTGATGAAGCGGATACCCTTTTCGACCGATGGCGCGCTCATGACGCGATCCCCCGGTAACCGGCCTGGTAGCCCTGATACCAGCGGGCCAGCAGGAAGGCGAACATGTGGGTCAGTTTGTTGAAGGGCGCCGCGACCAGCAGCAGATCGACGCTGAGGATATGCAGCGCCAGCATCCAGGTGTAGGGCAGCAGCAGGTGGTTATGGGCCAGATAGCCCGTCAGCAGCGGCAGGAAGGTCAATACCCAGGCGACATAGTCCCCGCTCGTACTGATCAGGCGCAGCACGGGGTTGTTCATGCGCAGGACCAGGGCCACCGTGAGCGACAGGAGCGTAACGGCAGTCACGGCATCCACCATACCCGAGGGGAGATAGGGCCAGGAGAGGCCGAACCAGGCCTTGAAGAAGTCGATGTGGGGCCCGAACAGGAAGATCGCCACGAAGAGGCCCATATGCAGCAGATAGCCGTTCAGGATACGCAGGGGTTCCTTGAGAAAGACCGACCGGCGGGGCAGGGTGCGGCTCAGGATGGTGCGCAGCCCGCCGACCGCGCCACAACCGCGCCCCTCCGCCAGATCCCGCTTCCGGCCCAGGCTGAGGATCTCGAACAGCCGCAACAGCATGCCCGCGACGAAGACCAGCAACGCCAGATCGAAACCCGGTCCCCGCGCCCAGATGAGCAGTTCGTCAGCGTTCATCGTAAAAACCTCTCTTCAACCGCGAAGGGCGCAAAGAACACGAAGGAAAAGAGTTTATTGATTGTTCCCACGCCGGAGCGTGGGAACAATCGAATAACTCCTTTGCGCTCCTTCGCGGTCTTTGCGGTTAGAGGGAGTTGGGCTCATGTTCAGCTCCCCTTGCCCAGATCCTTGACGCCCAGGGCCTCGTGGGCCTTGGCCGCCGCTTTCTTGTTGCTCCGGTTCAGGGCCGCCGCCAGCGCCCCGGTGGCGATACCGATGGCGGCGGCGCTGGCGACGGTCGCCCCGGCATTTCCCGGCGGGGCCGAGAGGGCCTTGTAGAGCCCGCCGAAGTCCCAGAAACCGGGTTCGGAACAGCCGATGCAGCCGTGGCCCGACTGGATCGGGAAGCTGGTCCCCTCATTCCATTTGGTGGTGGCGCAGGCGTTGTAGGTGATCGGCCCCTTGCAGCCCAGCTTGTAGAGGCACCAGCCCTTGCGCGCCCCCTCGTCGTCGAAGGTCTCGGCAAACTGGCCGCGTTCGTAGAAGGGGCGGCGGTAGCAGCGGTCGTGGATGTTCTGGCCATAGAAGGCCAGGGGCCGACCGAGCCGGTCCAGCGCCGGCAGGGCGCCGAAGACCAGGAAATGGGCCAGGACGCCGGTAATTACGGTGGGGATGGGCGGGCATCCTGGCACGTTGACGATGGGTTTGTCCTTGATGATTTCAGAAACGGGAACCGCGCCGGTCGGGTTGGGCGCGGCCATGGGCAGCCCCCCGTAGGCGGCGCAGGTGCCGATGGCGATGATGGCGGCGGCCCCGGCGGCGGCCTCCTTCAGCATGGCCAGGTTGCTGACCCCGGCGATGGCCGAGTAGTTGCCGTTTTCGCCCAGGGGAATCGCCCCGTCCACGATCAGAATGTATTTGCCGTGGTTCGCCTTCATTGCCTCCTCGCGGGCCTGCTCGGCAGCCTCCCCGGCGGCGGCCTGGAGTGTGTGGTGGTAGTCGAGGGAGATGAAGTCGAAGATCAGCCCCTCCACTGTCGGGGCATGGCTGCGGGTCAGGGATTCGGTGCAGCCAGTGCATTCCTGGAAGGAGAGCCAGATCACCGAGGGCCTCTTGGCGGCCTCCAGCGCGGCGGCGACCTGGGGGATCAGCGCGGGCGGCAGGGCCATCACTGAGGTCGCTGCGGCGCAAAATCCCATGAAATCGCGCCGGGTGAGGCCGCGCCTACGCAGGCTTTCGCCAAGGGTGATGTCATCGGCCATGGTCACTCCTCGCGTCCGGTTGTTGAAGACTCGTCTACAGCTTAGGCCCTGGGTTCGATCCTTGCCGGATTGAGGCCGGTATTGTTGATTCTTCTCAACTTCTGGAGTGTAGATGAATCCCGCCGGATCACCCGGACATTTCCCGCCACCGGCGGTGCAGCCCCAGGGCCAGTTCCGCCGCCACCGGGATGGCCGATTCCACGGCGGGTCCCGGCCGTTCGCCCCAGCCCAGGGACTCCGGCTGGATACCGATCAGGGCGCGCCGGGCCGGGAAGCGGCCGGAAAGGCGCGAGATATCCAGCAGATCCATCAGCCCCACCTCATGGACGCTGGTGCGGTTACCGGTCAGAAAGCGGTCCATCTCCTCGCCGATGAAGACCCTGACCGTGCCGGGAGGGGCATCCAGCCGGGTGGCGTCGATGACGATCAGGTGCCCGTGTTCGGCCAGGGGACCAGCCAGGGTAAAGGAGAGAGTGCCGCCGTCGAGGTAGGTTGCGCCCGGCTCATCGGCGTGGTGCCTCTGGAGATGGGCGATGACATGCACCCCCACCCCCTCGTCGCTGAGCAGGATATTGCCGATGCCGAGGAAGAGGGTGGTGGTCATGGGAGAAGGCCTCTCTCAGGGGATAATCCCCATGAAAACATGGGCAAAGGTTCCGTTGCAAAGCGACAGGGATTCGATCAATCTTACGGCCTTCGAAATACAACCGAAACCGGAGGGTAGGCCGGCCTTCAGGCCGGCAGCGGCGCCAGAATCGGCCTGAAGGCCGACCTACTCCCGTTGTCTCTGAGAAACCCATGAATCCCATCCTCATCAGCATCGGCCTGCTCATCCTCAGCAACGTCTTCATGACCTTCGCCTGGTATGCCCATCTCCGCGAGATGAGCAGCAAGCCCTGGTTCATCGCCGCCTTCATCAGTTGGGGCATTGCCTTCTTCGAATACCTCCTGCAAGTGCCCGCCAACCGTATCGGCCATACGGAGCTGAACGTGGGCCAGCTCAAGATCCTGCAAGAGGTGATTACCCTTTCGGTCTTCGTCCCCTTCGCGGTCTTCTACCTGAAGGAGCCGTTGAAGACCGACTACCTCTGGGCCGGGCTCTGCATCCTGGGCGCTGTCTATTTTGTGTTCCGCAGCAAGGTCTACGCGGCGGCCTGAACCGGAGTGGCAGACATGTTCAGTTGGAAGAGAGCGATCATCTTGGCCTCAATCACAATCACCGCCAGCCTTGCCCATGCAAGCGGGAAGGCGGACCTCGTCGTCGTCAACAAGGCCGAGCGCCAGCTCCTGCTGATGAGCAGGGGGCAGGTGCTCAAGCAATTCAAGGTCGCCTTGGGCGGCAATCCGGTTGGCCACAAACGGCGTGAGGGGGACCAGCGTACCCCGGAGGGACGCTATCTCCTCGACACCAAAAAGAGCGACAGCGGCTATTACAAGGCCATTCACATCTCTTATCCCAATGGCGCCGACCGGCTGCGGGCCAGGCTGGGCGGATTCAGCCCCGGCGGGGCGATCATGATCCACGGCCAGAAAAACGGCTTCGACTGGCTTACGCTGATTGCCCAAAACCTCGATTGGACCCAGGGCTGCATCGCGGTCAAGAACGAGGAGATGGATGAGGTCTGGGCGGCGGTGGATGCGGGGACGCCGATCCTGATCAATCCCTGACCCTTGACCTAAATTCCACATTCAACCGCAAAGGAACGCAAAGAAATACAAGTAGTCACCTGTGCTTCGCTACTCACCCAGAAGGTGAAAATGCCGAAAGAGGTAACCCCCGATTTTCCTTCGCGTTCTTTGCATCCTTTACGGTTAAACCGAGGTTTCCAGGTTGAATGCTTCGGTCGAAAGTAAGCTGGTGTATTCTTCGCGAAACATTCAGGGGTTCAATCATGGCAAACAGCATCAGCGAGGCATTGAGAGAAACGGCGCGGCGTTATGCCGATGCCCCGGCAGTACGCTTTCCCGACCGTCAGGTGAGCTTTGCCGCGCTGGACCGCCAATCGGAATCCATCGCTGCCTATCTGCTGGGGCTCGGGATCAACCGGGGCGACCGGATCGCCCTCTACTGCCCCAATTCCGACGCCTTCGCTGCGATCTACACCGGCATCCTCAAGGCCGGGGCCGTGGTGGTGCCGCTCAATCTGCTGCAAACCCCCAATGAACTGGCCTTCGTCACCCAGGACGCCGGGGTGCGCGGGCTCTTCTATCACCCTTTGTTTGCTCAGCAGGTGGTGGCCTTCACGGCCCAGCTCCCTTCCTTGGAGTTCAAGGTGGTGATCGCCGCCGAGGGAGAAAGTCCCAACCTGATGGAAATCCTTGCCACAGCCGCGCCCGTTGCCGTAGAGGTAGCGATAGAGGCGGATGATCCGGCGGCGATCCTCTACACTTCCGGCACTACCGGGCGGCCCAAGGGGGCGGTGTTGAGCCACCGCAACCTGCTCTCCAACACCCGTAGCGTGGCCAGCGTCCTGGAGATGCGGCCTGGCGTGGAGACCCTGCTGCTGGTGCTGCCCATGTTCCACGCCTTCGCCGCCACCGTCGGCATGCTCACCCCCCTGTTGCACGGGTTTAGTTTTGTTCCGGTGCCCAGGTTCGATCCCCAGTTGGTGACCGATTGGGTCGAGGCCACCGGCGCCACCATCTTCCTGGGCGTTCCCAGCATGTACGGGGTCCTGAGCCGCCTGCCCGACGAACAGGTGGCCCGCTGGCGCTCGGTCCGCTTCGGCGTGGCCGGTGGGGCGGCCATGCCGGTCGAGCTGATCGGTCGTTTCGAACAGCGCTTCGGCTTTCCCATCCTGGAGGGCGACGGGCCGACAGAGTGTTCCCCCGTGACCTGCGTGAACCCCCTGAACGGGGTGCGCAAGCCGGGCTCCGTGGGTCTGGAGGTGCTGGATGTGGAGATCCGCATCCTGGACGAGGCCGGCAACCCCCTGCCCATCGGCGAGATCGGCGAGATCTGCGTGCGCGGCCCCAATGTGATGAAGGGCTACTGGAACCTGCCCAAGGAAACCGCCGAGACCTTCTCCGGTGACTGGCTGCGCACCGGCGACCTGGGCTACAAGGACGAGGACGGCTACATCTTCATGGTGGACCGGGTGAAGGACATGGTCATCGTCAACGGCATGAACGTCTACCCGCGCATGATCGAGGAGGTGCTCTACCGGCATCCGGCGGTGCTGGAGGCCGCCGTGGTGGGCGAGCCCAACGAGTCCCACGGGGAGATCCCCGTCGCCCATCTGGTGTTGAAAGAGGGTGCGGCACCCGACAGCGCGGCGCTACGGAATTTCTGCCGGGAACACCTGGCCCAATATCAGATGCCGAGGAAATTCTTCTTCCGCGACGCCCTGCCCAAAAACGCCACCGGCAAGATCCTCAAGCGGGAACTGCGCAAGCTGGGCGAGCTGGAGCGTGGGATCGATAGCCGTCAGGATTCCGAGTGATGTAAGTAGCCCATCGGCGAGACACGAAACACGGACGATGCCATTCATGCCTGACTCAATTCAGAGATCAATCCCCCCATGACCGACGACAACAAACTCCCGCTGCCCACGCCCAACCCCGCCGATGACCTGCTGGCGCAATTGCGAGAAGCCGCGCCGCAGATTTTCAGCGAGGGAAAAATCGACCTCGATAAATTCAAAGCCGCGCTGGGCGAACATATCGACCCGCGCATCGAGCGTTATGGTCTCAACTGGGCGGGCAAGAGTGATGCTTTCCGCAACGTGCAGCAACCCTCCGTCGGCACGCTGCTCCCCATGCCCGACCAAAGCGTGGACTGGAATAGCACCGAGAACCTCATCATCGAAGGCGACAATCTCGAAGTCCTGAAACTGCTGCAAAAGCCTTATCACGGCAAGGTCAAGATGATCTACATCGACCCGCCGTACAACACCGGCAACGAGTTTATCTACCCTGACAACTACCGCGAAGGGCTGGACGACTACCTCCGCTATTCGGGGCAGGTAAGCGAGGCGGGCATCAAGCAGAGCACTAACACCGAAACCAGCGGGCGCTTCCATTCCAAGTGGCTCAACATGATGTACCCGCGCTTGTTCCTCGCCCGCAACCTGTTGCGGGATGACGGCGTGGTTTTCGTCAGCATCGACGATAACGAGGTGCATAACCTGCGGATGCTGATGAATGAGGTGTTTGGGGAGGAGAATTTTATCGGTCAAATCGTGTGGAAAAACGTCACGGACAACAACCCAACCAACATCAGCACGGAACATGAGTACATACTTTGCCTTGCACGAAGTAAAAATGACATTGCACAAGTTTGGAAATCATCAATTTCAGACGTGAAACAAAAGCTGATTGAAATTGGCAAATCGCTCAACAGCAAGCACACAGATGCAGCCCAACTTACCCGTGCTTACGCTGATTGGTTCAGACAAAACAAAGCATTTTTAGCACCGCTGGACAGATATAAGCATATCGATCTCGGTGGTGTTTATATAGGTAGCCAAAGCGTCCATAACCCAGGAAGAGAAGGCTACCGTTATGATGTAATTCATCCAGTAACTAAAGAGCCCTGCAAGCAACCGCTTATGGGTTATCGGTTTCCAAAGGAAACCATGAACAAGCTCTTGGCGGAGGATCGAATAATTTTTGGCGAAGACCACCGTAAGATAATTGAACTAAAGGTCTATGCAAGTGAGTACGAGGATAAGCTTGCAAGCGTTATCCAGCTTGACAGCAGATTAGGCTCCTATGAATTGAAAGATATATTTACCGAAGTAACAAAAATTTTTGACAATCCAAAATCATCTGACTTACTTGCCATGCTTATGGCATTCACGGTTGAGAAAGAAGATGTCGTGCTTGATTTCTTTGCTGGTTCCGGCACCACTGCACACGCCGTGCTTGGCCTGAACCAGCAAGATGGTGGCAACCGCAAGTTCATTCTCGTCCAACTACCCGAAAAGACTGACAACCCCCAATACCCCACCATCGCCGACATCACCCGCGAACGGGTGCGGCGCGTCATCGCCAAACTCAATCAAGGCGATGAAGGACAACTCAACCTCGAAGCCAAGCCGGACCGGGGCTTCCGCGCCTTCAAGCTGTCGTCCTCCAACTTCAAGATTTGGGACGCGGCGCAAGCCAGCACGGAACCCGAACAACTGGCATTGCAACTTCGGCACTACACCAACAACGTGGACGACTCTCGCAGCCAGCAAGACATCCTGTTTGAGCTGATCCTCAAAGCCGGGTTGCCGCTGGTGGCCAAGGTGGAACAAGTCGAGGTCGAGGGCAACCCCGTCTTTTCCGTGGCAGAGGGGCAATTGCTGATTTGTCTGGAAAACCCCATCACCCAAGCCGTGCTGCGCGGCATGATTGCGCGGGAACCGCTGCAAATCCTCTGTCTCGATACGGCTTTCCACGGCAACGACCCGCTCAAAACCAATGCCGTGCTGGAAGCCAGGTCGCACGGAATTACTTTCAGGACGGTGTAGGAGACATTGATGACACGTACACCCTGTATTCCGCCCGCACTGCCAGTTTCGGATTTGAACTGGCAACGTCTTTTACCCATGGCGGGCAAGGCTAATGCGGCGCTGGCGCGTTATGACGGTATGTTGCAGGCTTTGCCCAACCCGGCGGTTTTGTTGTCCCCCATCACGGTCAACGAGGCGGTGCTGTCGTCACGTATCGAAGGCACCCAAGCCACATTGGAAGAGGTCTTGCAGCAGGATGCGGGGATTGTGCAGGCGCAATCGCGCCATGCCGACATTGAGGAAATTGCTAATTACCGGGCGGCTATGCGCGATGCCGAACAGGCGTTGGAACATCGCCCCATGTCGCTTTCCCTTATCAAAGGGGTGCATCAGCGATTGATGCAAGGGGTGCGCGGCCATGATAAACGACCAGGCGAATTCAGGGTGGATCAAAACTGGATTGGCCACGCAGGGTCGGCCATTGAAAACGCCCGCTTTGTGCCGCCGAGCCCACTGGTGTTGCCGCAGGCGCTGGATGCCTGGGCCACCTATTTGTCTTTCGAAGAAGATGATCCGGTCATACAGGTGGCCGTCGCTCATGCGCAATTTGAAGTATTGCATCCCTTCAAGGACGGGAATGGCCGGATTGGACGAATGTTGATCCCACTGCTCCTGTTTCAGCGCAAGACATTGTCGCGACCGATGTTTTATCTCTCGGAATATCTAGAGGCCAACCGTGACCGTTATTACGATGGTTTGCTGTCGATCACGGAAACTGGTCAGTGGCAGAACTGGATCGAGTTCTTTCTGGAGGCGATGGTGGTGCAGGCGGACGCCAATCTGGCCAAAACCCGGCAGATACTGGCGCTCTACAACGATTTAAAACAGCGGTTTATTGAAGCCACTCACTCGCAATTCGCCATCCCAGCGCTGGATGCCTTTTTTGTACGACCGGTTTTGAATGCCACGGATTTTGCCTGCCACACCGGGATTGAGAACCGCGTCACCGCAAACGGCATCCTCAAGCAGGTTCTGTCCACCGGCTTGATCTTGCGCCTGCGCGAAGCCGCCGGGCGCACCCCGGCGGTGTTCGCCCTGCCTGATCTCATCAATATCGCCGAAGGGCGAAAAGTCATTGGGTGATTGTGTTCAGTTGAACTACGACAAGCCAATTTGTGTTAACCGGAAATCAAATAGCTTAACGCAAATTGGCTTGTGTTAAGCCGGCCTAGCACGAAACGGAATCGGAAGATGTCGTCAGAAAATGGGGTCTCAGCTTGAAAATCAAATTCGACAGCAACCAAGTGTATCAACTCGATGCCATCAACGCCGTGGTGGATGCCTTCGACGGTCAGCCGCTGGCGGCGGGCACGTTCGAGGTGCGCCTTGACGCGCCCAACCAAATGGCGGGCTGGTCGGAACTGGGTATCGGCAACCATCTGACCCTCAATGACGAAGCCATGCTTGCCAACCTGCATGGGGTGCAGGAACGCAACGAAATCACGCCGTCCGTGCGGCTTGAAACCTTGCCCTGTGGGAGTGGCCTCCCGGCCACGAATATCGCGACCGGGAGGTCGCTCCCACAGGAGGAGCGCACCCATTTCTTCAACTTCTCGGTGGAAATGGAGACGGGCACGGGCAAGACCTATGTTTACCTGCGCACAATCTTTGAACTCCACCAGCACTACGGCTATTCCAAGTTCATCATCGTGGCGCCTTCCGTGGCGATCCGCGAGGGGGTGATGGCCAGCGTGCGCATGACGCACGAGCATTTCAAGACGCTCTACGGCAATGCGCCCGTCGATTGCTGGGTGTACGACTCCAAGCAGGTGTCGCGGCTGCGCCAGTTCGCGGCCTCCAACACCCTGCAAATTCTGGTGATGAATATCCAGGCCTTCGACAAGAAAGACATCGCCGTCATCCACAAGGACAATGACCGTTTATCAGGCCGCAAGCCTATCGAGTTCGTGCAGTCCGCCCGCCCCATTGTCATCATGGACGAGCCGCAGAACATGGAGACGGAAACGGCGAAATCCGCCATTGCCAGCCTCAACCCGCTTTGCGCACTGCGCTATTCCGCCACCCATCGCAACCCGTATAACCTGCTGTACCGCCTTGACCCCGTGAAGGCTTATGACCTCAAACTGGTGAAGCGGATCGAGGTCGATTCTGTGCTCGATGAGCCTGACTTCAATCAGCCGTTCATTCAGGTGCAATCCATCACCGCCACCAAGACCAAAATCACGGCGAAAATCGCCATCGACGTGAATGCCGCCGATGGCCCCCAGCGCAAGACGCTGACACTGAGCAGCGGCGGCGTGGATTTGTTCGACCGCTCCAGTGAACGGGGCAGTTACAAGGGGTTCATCGTCGATGAGATCGACGCGGGGAACGGTTGCGTCAGCTTCACCAACGGGCTGACCCTTTCCGTCGGCGAAACCCACGGCGGACGTGCCGACGATGTGATGCGCGTGCAAATCCGCGAGACGGTCAAGGAGCACTTCGAGAAGGAGTTGCGCATCCGCAAGACGCTGCCTGTTGGGGGAAGGCTGAAAGTGCTGTCGCTGTTTTTCATCGACCGCGTGGCGAACTACTGGCCCGACGATGGAAAAATTCGCCACTGGTTCGTCGAGGCATACAAGGAGGTTGCAGCCAACCCCAAGTATCGGGAGCTGGAACCCTTGCCCGTGGACAAAGTGCATAACGGCTATTTCGCCGCGTTTAAGGGCGTGCCGAAAGACACTCGCGGCGATACGCAGGCGGACGACGAAGCCTATGAACTTATCATGAGCAAGAAGGAGCAATTATTGTCGCTGGATGAGCCGCTACGCTTCATTTTCAGCCACTCGGCCTTGCGCGAGGGCTGGGACAATCCCAATGTATTCCAGATATGCACCCTCAACGAAACCAGGTCGGAGATCAAAAAACGGCAGGAAATCGGGCGGGGCTTGCGGCTGCCCGTGCTGGAAACGGGCGAACGTTGCTTCGACCCGAATATCAACCGCCTGACGGTCATCGCCAACGAGAGTTACGACGACTTCGCCCGCAAACTTCAAACCGAGATCGAGGACGAATGCGGGGTGAAGTTCGAGGGACGCATCAGCAACAAGAAGGCACGCCGCACCGCGAATCTTAAAAAGGGCTGGCGGCTCAATGAGGACTTCAAGGCGTTGTGGGCGCGCATCAAGCACAAGACCCGTTACGCCGTGGATTACCAGACCGAAAATCTCATCAAAAATGCCGCCGAAGGCTTGAAGGGCATGGAAAAAATCGAGGTCGCCAGGATTATGGTGCAGAGGGCGGGCGTGGGGATGGACAAGAATGGCCTATCAACCACCTTGCTGGCAGTGAATCAGGCAAGAGCCGATTACACCATAGCGCAAATTCCCGATCTGCTTTCCTACCTGCAAGGCAAGACGGAGTTGACCCGCTCGACGCTGGCGCAAATCCTGATTCAATCGGGACGGCTGGGCGAGGTGAAACGCAATCCCCAGCAGTTCCTCGACCAGGCCTTGGCCGCCGTTCAAACCGAACTGCACGACCTGATGATTAACGGCATCAAGTACGAGCGCATCAACGGGCAGGAATACGAGATGCTGCTGTTCGAGGAAAACGAAATCACGGGTTATCTCAACCACATGATTGAGGTGGACAACTCAATCTACGATGCGATCTTGTGGGAGTCTGAGGTGGAGCGGGCTTTCGCCGAAGCCATGAGCACACGGGAGGACATCAGGATGTTCGTGAAGTTGCCCTCGTGGTTCAAGGTCGCAACGCCCATCGGCACTTACAACCCCGACTGGGCCATCGTCAAGGAAGAAGATCAAAGAGTCTATCTAGTGCGGGAGACCAAGGGCACGAAAGATCAGCTCAAATTGCGCAGCTCGGAATGGGCCAAGATTCAGTGCGGCCACGCCCACTTCGACGCGCTGGGCGTGGATTTCGACCAGGTTGTCAGCGCAACCGAGGTTTGATGTTGAGGAAGTTCTTCTTCCGCCACGCCCTGCCCAAAAACGCCACCGGCAAGATCCTCAAGCGGGAACTC
>MGZB01000054.1 GCA_001801995.1 Gammaproteobacteria bacterium RIFOXYD12_FULL_61_37
TGGAAGAAGGTCTGCGCTTCGCCATCCGCGAAGGTGGTCGTACCGTCGGCGCCGGTGTGGTCGCCAAGGTTATTGAGTAAAACGCATCAGCTTGCTGTGCCGGGCGCGGTCCATTGGGTCGCGCCCGGCACAGCAAGCTCACAGTTCTAGGCCAATAGCTCAATTGGTAGAGCAGCGGTCTCCAAAACCGCAGGTTGGGGGTTCGAGTCCCTCTTGGCCTGCCATTTTCCGTCTTAAAGGTTGGAATGAACGCAAAGGCTGATACCCCTGCATCCGCAATGGATTCGGTCAAGCTCATCGCATCCCTGCTGGCACTGCTGGCGGGGATTTGGGCTTTTTACCATTTTGGTGAAGAGTCCGTTTTGCTGCGTGTGCTTGGATTACTGGCAGTGGTCGCGCTGTCGGTGTGGATTGCATTGCAGACCGATGCCGGGCGAGGGATCTGGTCCTTCGCCACGGAATCTCGCGTCGAAGTGCGCAAGGTCGTCTGGCCGACCCGTCAGGAAACCCTCCAGACCACCCTGGTCGTTTTCATCATGGTCTTTCTGCTTGGGCTTTTCCTTTGGCTGGTGGATATGCTCCTGGCGGCCATCTTGAGAGCCATTACGGGCTGAGTGAGGGATTCATGACAAAGCGATGGTATGTGGTTCACGCCTACTCCGGTTTCGAAAACCAGGTGAAACGTTCCTTGATCGAACGTGTGAAGCGCTTCGAGATGGAAGATCTGTTTGGCGAAATCCTCGTTCCTACCGAGGAAGTGGTCGAAATGCGCGGGGGCCAGCAGCGGAAGAGCGAACGTAAGTTCTTTCCCGGCTATGTCCTGGTGCAGATGGAGATGACTGACGAAACCTGGCATCTGGTCAAGGACGTGCCCCGTGTCATGGGTTTCATCGGCGGCACCGGAGACCGGCCCGCCCCCATTTCCGACAAGGAGGCCGAGGCCATCCTGCAACGTGTGCTGGATGGCGTCGAGAAGCCGAGGCCCAAGATCCTGTTCGAGCCGGGCGAAGTGGTGCGCGTCGTCGACGGACCCTTCAACGACTTCAACGGCGTGGTCGAGGACGTGGATTATGAGAAGAGTCGCCTGAAGGTCTCCGTGTCCATCTTTGGACGTTCTACTCCAGTCGATCTTGAATTCTCCCAAGTGGAAAAGCAGTAGTTCCCATTTGAAACCATCCCGCAAGGTTGCGGGATGGCAGTCGTACAGGGATGTTCTTCGTTTACTCGGGGAGCCGCGAGGCGCTTGCACCCGAATAGAGGTGAATCATGGCAAAGAAAATCGAAGCTTATATCAAGCTTCAGGTCAAGGCCCAATCGGCCACCCCCAGCCCTCCCATCGGCCCCGCGCTGGGCCAGCGTGGCGTGAATATCATGGAGTTCTGCAAGGCGTTCAACGCACAGACCCAGGGTATCGAGAAGGGCATGCCCATTCCCGTTGTGATCGCGGTTTACAGCGATCGCAGCTTTACCTTCGTCATGAAGACCCCGCCGGCCTCCTTCCTTCTTAAGAAGGCCGCCGGTATCCAGTCTGGCTCCGCTACCCCCAACACCAAGAAGGTTGGCACGGTTGACAGAGGGCAGTTGGAAGAAATCGCCAAGGTCAAAATGCCTGATCTGACGGCCGCCGACATGGACGCCGCTGTGCGTACCATCGCCGGAAGCGCGCGTAGCATGGGTCTTGACGTGGAGGTGATGTGAGATGGCTAAGTTGACTAAGCGCGCCAAAATGATTCGCGAGAAGGTTCAGCCCGGCAAGCAGTATGCCGCCGAGGACGCCTTCGTGCTGTTGAAGGAACTGAGTTCCGTGAAGTTCCGTGAGGCTGTCGATGTGGCGGTCAACCTGGGCGTTGATCCCCGCAAGTCGGACCAAGTGGTTCGCGGCGCTACCGTGTTGCCTAACGGCACCGGTAAGAGCGTTCGTGTGGCTGTGTTCACCCAGGGTGCAAACGTCGAGGCCGCCAGGGCAGCCGGTGCGGACAAGATCGGCATGGACGATCTCGCGGCGGAAGTGAAGGCCGGTAATCTGGATTTCGATGTGGTCATCGCTTCCCCTGATGCCATGCGCGTCGTTGGGCAGTTGGGCCAGATCCTGGGTCCTCGCGGCCTGATGCCGAACCCCAAGGTCGGCACCGTAACCGCCAATATCGCCGAGGCTGTTCAGAATGCGAAGGCTGGTCAGGTCCGGTATCGCACCGATAAGGGCGGCATCATCCATGCCACCATCGGCAAGGTCGATTTCGAACCAGCCAAGCTGCGCGAGAACCTGGAAGCGCTGATCGTCGATCTGAAGAAGATCAAGCCCAGCGCGGCCAAGGGTATCTATCTTCAGCGCATCACCCTGTCCAGCACCATGGGTCCTGGACTGGGCGTGGATCAGACCTCGCTGACCATTTAATTAATTCTGTTTCACCACGGAGACACAGAGAACACGGAGAATGACCGGACGCAGTTTGCACGGTATTTCTCGTTCTCTCTGTGATCTTCTAAGACTTTGGAGCACCGGCCTGGCGCCGGTGATGTCAAAGACCGCAGGTGCTTAACCGCTTAATTCCCTGCGCAGACGGAGTTCCTGAATCAGTGAACCTGATGATGGGCCCGTTGATGGCGCCGAGCCCCTGATTCGATCAGTGGCTCGGTATTAACGGGGTGAGAACCCCACCGTGATCAGGAGGTAACGACACTATGGCGCTTAATCTTACTGAAAAGCAGGCCATTGTTGCCGAGGTCGCGGACGTGGCAGCCAAGGCCCATTCGGCCATCGCCGCTGAATATCGTGGATTGTCTGTATCCCAGATGGACAAGTTGCGCGCCGAGGCACGCAAGAACAACGTCTATCTGCGAGTGGTCAAGAACACGCTGGTTCGGCGCGCGGTCGAAGGGACGGATTTCGAATGCATGAAGGATGGCTTGACCGGACCTTTGGTCATGGCTTTCTCCATGGGAGATCCGGGCGCGGCTGCACGCATCATCAAGGATTTCGTAAAGGCCAATCCGAAGCTGGAAGTCAAGCTGGTATCCATCAGCGGCAGACTGCTTTCCGCCTCCGATCTGGATACCCTGGCTAAGATGCCGACTTACGAGCAGGCGGTGAGCATGCTTATGTCGGTGATGAAGGCCCCGGTACAGAAGCTGGCGCAAACCCTCAACGAAGTCCCTGGAAAACTCGTCCGTACCTTGGCTGCCGTTCGCGATGCGAAACAGGCGGCATAAGCAGGCTTTCCCTGGTTTTTTGATTCTAAGTTACTGATTCAGGAGTATTACAATGGCCGTATCTAAAAGCGATATCCTCGAAGCCATCGCCGGCATGACCGTCATGGAAGTGGTTGAGCTGATTAGCGCAATGGAAGAGAAGTTCGGCGTGACCGCCGCAGTTGCCGTGGCTGCCGCTCCGGCCGCTGCCGGCGAAGCTGCCGTGGTTGAAGAACAGACCGAGTTCGACGTGATTCTGACCGGTTTCGGTGAAAACAAGGTCGGCGTCATCAAGACTGTCCGTGCAATCACCGGTCTGGGTCTGAAGGAAGCCAAGGACGCCGTCGAAGGCGTTCCCACCACGCTGAAGGAAGGTGTCTCCAAGGCAGAGGCCGAAGACATCAAGAAGCAGTTGGTGGAGGCTGGCGCCACCGCCGAGGTCAAATAAGACGGATCGCTCCCATCACCTTTGGCCTAGGGACATGGCCGGTAGCCAGAGCTACCGGCCTTTTCCCGCTTCCGTCCCGGCCAAATGCCGGGGTGCGGAATGGCCAGCCCAATCAGGGACGGGGCTAAGGGTCTGTCCGGGAATAACATGAACAGCTTGCATCTCATCTTCGGGCCATTTTTGAATGCGGCTCCATCGCAAAATCCTCGACGTAGCCCTGCTACGCCTGCGGTTTTGCTCAGTCGCCGCATCCAAACCTGACCCAAATCTGAGCGCAATATGTCCATGTTATTCGCGGACAGACCCTAAGATTTCACCCTTTTCGCCCAAGTATCCGGGCGGAAATGCAGGAAGCCGGGATCGAACACCTGGTTTTCATGTCTGAACTTTCCATTGGCGGATCGTTCTGACCCTAAGGTTCTTATGAGGCCGCGCCGGACCCCACCCTGCGTGCCTGACATATCGAGGAACGGAGAATATGGCGTATTCATTTACAGAGAAAAAGCGTATCCGTAAGGATTTCGGGAAGCGTACAGCGATTCTGGAAGTCCCTTTCCTGTTGGCAACTCAGATCAATTCCTATCGCGAATTTCTGCAACAGGGGGTAAGGCCACGCGGGCGTCAAAACACCGGCTTGCAGGCCGCGTTTTCTTCCGTCTTTCCCATATTGAGCCATTCCGGTTATGCCGCGCTGGAGTACGTTGATTACTCCCTGGGCGAGCCCGTGTTCGACGTGCGCGAATGCCAGATGCGGGGCGCTACCTATGCCGCCCCCTTGCGCGTTCTGCTGCGCCTGGTGATTTACGATAAGGAGGCGCAACCCGGTGCCCGCGTAAAGGACATCAAGGAGCAGGAAGTCTACATGGGCGAACTGCCCCTGATGACCGACAACGGCACCTTTGTCATCAACGGCACCGAGCGCGTCATCGTTTCCCAGTTGCATCGCTCCCCCGGCGTCTTCTTCGACCATGACAAGGGCAAGACCCATTCGTCCGGGAAGCTGTTGTTCTCCGCACGCATCATTCCCTATCGCGGGTCCTGGCTCGATTTCGAATTTGACCCCAAGGACAACGTCTACTGCCGTATCGACCGCCGCCGCAAGCTGCCGGCGACGGTGCTGCTGCGAGCGCTGGGCTTCAATGCCGAGCAGGTCCTCGGCATGTTCTTCGAGACCGACCATTTCAAGTTCAGCAAAAAGAAGGTCAGCGTCGATCTGGTCCCCGAGCGTCTGCGCGGCGAAACCACGGCCTTCGATATCACTGTCGATGGCGAGGTCCTGGTCGAGGCCGGGCGCCGGATCACTCAGCGCCATATCCGGGCCATTGAAAAGGCGGGCCTGAAGCGGCTGGATGTCACCCATGAATACCTGGTCGGCAAGGTGCTGGCGCACAACGTCGTCGATACGGAGACCGGCGAGCTGCTCGCCAACGCCAACGACGAGCTGACCCTGGATGTGATCGTGACTCTGGTCGAAAAGGGCGTGAAGGAGATACGGACCATCTTCACCAACGACCTCGATCATGGGGCCTTCCTTTCCAACACCATGCGCATCGACCCGACCGCCACCGAACTGGAGGCCCAGGTCGAAATCTACCGCATGATGCGCCCCGGCGAGCCGCCCACCAGGGATGCGGCACAGAATCTCTTCGCCAATCTTTTCTTTACCGAAGACCGCTACGACCTCTCCGAGGTCGGCCGCATGAAGTTCAATCGCCGCATCGGCCGCGATACCTCCGATGGTCCGGGCGTCCTGACCAACGAGGATATCGTCGATGTCCTGCGCGAGCTGATCAATATCCGTAACGGCAACGGCGTGGTTGACGATATCGACCACTTGGGCAACCGCCGCATCCGTTCCGTCGGCGAGATGGCGGAGAATCAGTTCCGCGTCGGCCTGGTGCGCGTCGAGCGCGCCGTGAAGGAGCGCCTGAGTCTGGCCGAGTCCGAGGGCCTGATGCCCCAGGAGCTGATCAACGCCAAGCCGGTCTCGGCCGCCATCAAGGAATTCTTCGGCTCCAGCCAGTTGAGCCAGTTCATGGACCAGAACAATCCCCTGTCCGAGATCACGCACAAGCGCCGCGTCTCGGCCCTCGGCCCCGGCGGTCTGGCCCGCGAGCGCGCCGGCTTCGAAGTGCGCGACGTGCATCCGACGCATTACGGCCGCGTCTGTCCCATCGAGACCCCGGAAGGCCCGAACATCGGTCTGATCAACTCCCTGGCCGTCTACGCCCGCACCAACAAATATGGCTTCCTGGAGACGCCTTATCGCAAGGTCGAGGGCAGCAAGGTGACGGACCAGATCGACTACCTCTCCGCCATCGAAGAGGGGCGTTACGTCATCGCCCAGGCCAATGCCAACCTGGATGGTTCCGGCAAGCTTGTCGATGACCTGGTGCCTTCCCGTCATCAGAACGAATTCGGCCTCTTCACGCCGGATCGCATCGAATACATGGATGTGTCGCCGAAGCAGATCGTTTCCGTGGCGGCGTCCCTGATCCCTTTCCTGGAGCACGATGACGCCAACCGCGCCCTCATGGGTTCGAACATGCAGCGCCAGGCCGTTCCTACCCTGCGCGCCGAAAAGCCGCTGGTCGGCACCGGCATGGAGCGTGTGGTGGCGGTGGACTCCGGCGTCACCGTGGTGGCCCGGCGCGGCGGCCGTGTCGATTCCGTCGATGCCGCCCGTATCGTGGTTCGCGTCAATGACGAGGAGACGGTGACCGGCGAATCGGGTGTCGATATTTATAATTTGACCAAGTACACCCGTTCCAACCAGAACACCTGCATCAATCAGCGCCCGCTGGTCAAAGTGGGCGATGTGATCGCCCGTAGCGATGTGTTGGCCGACGGCCCGTCCACCGACATGGGCGAGCTGGCCCTGGGCCAGAATCTGCGCGTCGCCTTCATGCCCTGGAACGGCTATAACTTCGAGGACTCCATCCTCATCTCCGAGCGCGTCGTCCAGGAGGATCGCTTCACCACGATCCATATCGAGGAACTGACCTGCATGGCCCGCGATACCAAGCTGGGTCCGGAAGAGATCACGAGCGATATCCCCAACGTGGGCGAGGCCGCCTTGGCCAAGCTGGACGAGGCGGGCATCGTCTATGTGGGCGCCGAGGTCAAGGAAGGCGACATCCTGGTGGGCAAGGTCACGCCGAAGGGCGAGACTCAGCTCACCCCGGAGGAGAAGCTGCTCCGCGCCATATTCGGCGAGAAGGCATCCGACGTGAAGGACACCTCCCTGCGGGTGGGTTCCGGCATGGCGGGTACCGTCATCCATGTGCAGGTCTTCACCCGCGACGGGGTAGAGAAGGACAGTCGCGCCCTCCAGATCGAAGGCATCGAAATGGCGCGGGTCAAAAAGGACCTGGACGACCAGTTGCGCATCATGGAGGACGATACCTTCGCCCGCGTGGGAAAGATGCTGACCGGCAAGGTGGCCGATGGCGGACCCAACAAGTTGAAGCCCGGCAGCGAAATCAGTGCCGGCTATCTCGCCGATATCGACCGCAACCGGTGGCTGGAAATCCGGCTGCGCGACGAGGAGGCGGCCAAGCAGTTGGAGGCCATCGCCGATCAGATCAAGCAGCAGCGCGATACCTTTCGCGAGAAGCTGGAAGAGAAACGCCGCAAGCTGACCCAGGGCGATGACCTGGCCCCTGGCGTTCTGAAGATGGTCAAGGTCTATGTGGCGGTCAAGCGCCGCATCCAGCCCGGTGACAAGATGGCGGGACGCCACGGTAATAAGGGGGTCATCTCCAAGATCGTCCCTGTCGAGGACATGCCTTGCAGTACTGATGGCGAGCCGGTGGATATCGTGCTCAACCCGCTCGGCGTACCTTCGCGTATGAACATCGGTCAGATTCTGGAGACCCATCTGGGATGGGCCGCCAAGGGTTTGGGTGTCCGCATCGGCGAGATGCTGAAGGCCAAGTCCGCCGTGGCCGAGCTGCGTCAGTTCCTGGATCAGGTCTATAACCATAGCGGTAAGCGTGAGCAGTTGGACAGCCTGAGCGATGAGGATGTCATCGAGCTGGCCAAGAACCTCAAGAGCGGCGTCCCCATGGCGACCCCCGTGTTCGACGGCTGCACGGAGGAGGAGCTGAAGCGCATGCTGCGGCTCGCCAACATGCCGGAGAGCGGACAGATCACCCTCTACGATGGTCGGACCGGTGATGTATTCGAACGCACCGTGACTGTCGGCTATATGTACATGCTGAAGCTGAACCATCTGGTCGATGACAAGATGCATGCCCGCTCCACTGGACCCTACAGCCTGGTTACTCAGCAGCCCTTGGGCGGCAAGGCCCAGTTCGGCGGCCAGCGGTTCGGGGAGATGGAAGTCTGGGCGCTGGAGGCCTACGGCGCTGCCTATACCTTGCAGGAGATGCTCACCGTCAAGTCCGACGATGTGAACGGGCGCACCCGCATGTACAAAAACATCGTCGATGGCGACCACCGCATGGAGGCCGGCATGCCCGAGTCCTTTAACGTACTGGTCAAGGAGATCCGCTCGCTCGCCATCAATATCGAGCTGGAGCAGGATTAGTCAGGCGGCAGGAGTCAGGTGATCTGACTCCTGACCACTGACTTCCTCCCTCTGAATCTGGAGCTCTGAACAGCTCCAACGGTGCCTGGGCACCACACGCATTTGCAGGAGACACGACTTTGAAAGATCTGCTGAGAATTTTGAAGCAACAGGGACAGGCCGATGACTTCGATGGGATTCGCATCGGCTTGGCATCGCCGGACATGATCCGCTCATGGTCCTTCGGCGAGGTCAAGAAGCCCGAGACCATCAACTACCGCACCTTCAAGCCGGAACGCGACGGCCTTTTCTGCGCCAAGATCTTTGGCCCCGTCAGTGATTACGAATGTCTCTGCGGCAAATACAAGCGCCTCAAGCATCGCGGCGTCGTCTGCGAGAAGTGCGGCGTCGAGGTCACCCTGACCAAGGTGCGCCGCGAGCGCATGGGCCATATCGAGCTGGCCTGTCCGGTCGCCCATATCTGGTTCCTCAAGTCGCTGCCTTCGCGCATCGGCCTGTTGCTGGATATGACCCTGCGCGATATCGAGCGGGTGCTCTATTTTGAATCCTTCGTGGTCGTCGATCCCTGCATGACCACTCTGGAACGTAGCCAGTTGCTGACCGACGAGCAGTACCTGGAGGCGATCGAGGAGAACGGCGACGAGTTCGTCGCCAAGATGGGCGCCGAGGCGATCCGCGATCTGCTGGCCGGTCTCGACCTGGCCCATGAGGTCGAAAGGATGCGCGAGGAGATCCAGGGCACCAACTCCGAGACCAAGATCAAGAAGTACAGCAAGCGGCTGAAGCTGTTCGAGGCCCTGCTGGAATCCGGCAACCGTCCCGAGTGGATGGTCATGACCGTGCTGCCCGTGCTGCCGCCGGAACTGCGTCCGCTGGTCCCGCTGGATGGCGGACGCTTCGCCACCTCCGACCTGAACGACCTCTATCGCCGCGTCATCAACCGTAACAACCGTCTGCGCCGGTTGCTGGACCTCAGCGCCCCGGACATCATCGTGCGCAACGAAAAGCGCATGCTGCAAGAGGCGGTGGATGCCCTGCTGGACAACGGCCGCCGTGGCCGCGCCATTACCGGCACCAACAAGCGCCCGCTCAAGTCCCTGGCCGATATGATCAAGGGCAAGCAGGGCCGCTTCCGCCAGAACCTGCTGGGCAAGCGCGTCGATTACTCCGGCCGTTCCGTCATCGTCGTGGGTCCGACCCTGAAGCTGCATCAATGCGGCATCCCCAAGCGCATGGCGCTGGAGCTGTTCAAGCCCTTTATTTTCTCCAAGCTGCAACTGCGCGGCCTGGCGACCACCATCAAGGCCGCCAAGAAGATGGTGGAACGTGGCGTGGCCGAGGTCTGGGACATCCTGGAAGAGGTCATCCGCGAACATCCCGTGATGCTCAACCGCGCCCCCACGCTGCACCGGTTGGGCATCCAGGCCTTCGAACCGGTTTTGGTGGAAGGCAAAGCCATCAATCTGCACCCGCTGGTCTGTACCGCCTTCAACGCCGACTTCGACGGCGACCAGATGGCGGTCCATGTGCCGCTCTCGCTGGAAGCACAGTTGGAAACCCGCGCCCTGATGATGGCGTCCAACAACATCCTCTCGCCCGCCAACGGCGAACCGATCATCGTGCCCTCCCAGGACGTGGTGCTGGGTCTCTATTACATGACCCGCGAACGCATCAACGCCAAGGGCGAAGGCATGGTGTTTTCCGGCATCGCCGAGGCGCGCCGGGCCTATGAGAGCGGCCATGCCGAGCTGAACGCGAGGGTCAAGGTTCGCATCCGCGAAGTCATCATCAACGAGGCTGGCGTGCGCGAACCCCGGATCAGCATCAAGAATACGGTGCTGGGCAGGGCGCTCCTGTTCGATATCGTCCCGAACGGGCTAGGTTTCGAGCTGATCGACCAGGCCATGGGCAAGAAACCCATCTCCCGGCTCATCAATGCCTGCTATCGCCGGTTGGGCCTCAAGGACACGGTCGTCTTCGCCGACCAGATCATGTACATGGGATTCCGCTACGCGACCCGCGCCGGGATCTCCATTTGCGCCGACGACATGGTGGTCCCCGAGGAGAAGGCCGGCATCCTGGCCGAGGCCGAACGCGAAGTGAAGGAGATCGAGATCCAGTATGCATCCGGTCTGGTCACCAACGGCGAACGCTACAACAAGGTGGTGGATATCTGGTCCCACACCAACGACCAGGTCGCCAAGGCGATGATGTCCAAGCTGGGTAAGGAGAAGACCCGCGACCGCGACGGCAAGGAAGTCGAGCAGGACTCGTTCAATTCCATCTTCATGATGGCCGATTCCGGCGCGCGCGGTTCCGCTGCCCAGATCCGCCAGTTGGCGGGGATGCGCGGTCTTATGGCCAAGCCTGACGGCTCCATCATCGAGACCCCCATCACGGCTAACTTTCGCGAGGGTCTGGACGTTCTCCAGTACTTCATCTCCACCCACGGCGCCCGCAAGGGTCTGGCCGATACGGCGTTGAAGACCGCCAACTCCGGTTATCTGACCCGCCGTCTGGTGGATGTGGCCCAGGACCTGGTGGTCCAGGAGCACGAGTGCGGCACCGAGAACGGCATGTTGATGACCCCCATCATTGAGGGTGGCGACGTTGTCGAGGCCCTGCGCGAGCGCATCCTGGGGCGTGTCGTTGCCCGCGATGTCATCCGCCCCGGCAGCGAGGACGATGTCATCTGCGAAGCCGGGACCCTGCTGGATGAGGCCTGGGTGGATCTGCTGGAAGAGGCCGGCGTCGACCAAGTGATGGTCCGCTCGGCCATCACCTGCCAGTCCAAGGTCGGTGTCTGCTCCGGTTGCTACGGGCGCGATCTGGCCCGCGGCCATCGCATCAATATCGGCGAGGCGGTGGGCGTCATTGCCGCCCAGTCCATCGGCGAGCCCGGCACCCAGTTGACCATGCGCACCTTCCACATCGGTGGCGCCGCATCCCGGTCGGCTGCGATCAACAGCATCGAGATCAAGTCGGCGGGTAAGATCCGTCTGCACAACATCAAAACCGTCGTGCATAAGAGCGGACACCTGGTGGCAGTCTCCCGCTCAGGCGAGCTGGTGCTACATGACGATGTGGGCCGCGAGCGCGAGCGTTACAAGGTCCCCTACGGCGCCACACTGATGATCACCGATGGGGCGGATGTGGAAGCCGGCCGCATGGTGGCTAGCTGGGACCCCCATACCCACCCGGTTATAACCGAAGTGGCGGGCAGGGGCGGGTTCGTCGATTTCATCGATGGCGTCACCGTGCAGAGCCAGACCGACGAAGTCACCGGTCTATCCTCGCTGGTGGTCATGGACCCGAAGCAGCGGCCCTCGTCCGGCAAGGATATGCGGCCCATGGTCAGGCTGGTCGGCGAAAACGGCAAGGATCTCAATATCGCAGGCACCGATATCCCGGCGCACTACTTCCTGCCAGCCGGTGCCATCATCGGCATGACAGACGGCGCCGCCGTCGGTGTGGGTGACGTTGTCGCCCGTATCCCGCAAGAGTCCTCCAAGACCCGCGACATCACGGGCGGCCTGCCCCGTGTCGCCGACCTTTTTGAAGCGCGCAAGCCCAAGGACCCGGCCATCCTGGCCGAGATCTCGGGCACGGTCAGTTTCGGCAAGGATACCAAGGGTAAGCAGCGACTGATCATCAACGACTACGATGGCGGCCAATACGAGGAGCTGATCCCCAAGTGGCGCCATGTCAATGTGTTCGAAGGCGAGCATGTGGAGAGGGGCGAAGTGATCGCCGACGGTGAACTCAATCCCCATGACATCCTGCGCCTGAAGGGCGTGACTGAGATGGCAGCCTACCTGGTCAAGGAGATTCAGGACGTTTACCGCCTGCAAGGCGTGAAGATCAACGACAAGCACATCGAAGTCATCATCCGGCAGATGCTGCGCAAGGTTGAGATCCTCGATTCGGGCGATACCCGATTGCTGCGGGGAGATCAGGTGGAGCGCTCCCGCGTGATGGAGGCCAACGAGGCCGCCAATGCCGAGAACAAGGTCACGGCCACCTGGAATCCCATGCTACTGGGGATCACCAAGGCATCTCTGGCGACAGAGTCCTTCATCTCCGCCGCCTCCTTCCAGGAGACGACCCGCGTCCTCACCGAGGCCGCCACGCGCGGCACCCGTGACGACCTGGTCGGCCTGAAGGAAAACGTGATCGTGGGCCGCCTGATTCCGGCCGGTACGGGCCATTCCCACCACACCGAGCGCCGCCGCCGGCGCAAGGCCGCGATCATGGCCGAGGCCCAGGTTGCCGCCGGACCTCGCAAGGTGGAGCTGGTTGCCGAGGAGATCGAGGAAGCCCTCAAGCAGGAGCTCAGCACGACCGATATGTAGGGGCGGATGCCGATGATTGACCGACTGTAATAATGAGATACAATCGGCCCAAGATCGGAATGAGTTTAGGGAATATTAGCCATTGTTTCACGATATTGCCGTGCGACCGAAGCGAATATGAGGCAGGAATTTCCGGCCGAATTTAGTGAATCGCAGGTTCTTTGGCGCCGGGCACAGCCCGGCCCAGGTTGTTTTGCCCTGTATTATGAGTGGCTGGAAACTAAAGACATTGTTTCCACAGTCTAGGGATCAAGCCTGGATATACCGGGCGCTGTCGATGGGGTCGCAGATATTATGAGATATGTGAAGAAGTGGATCGAAGTATTCCTGAAAAGCCGCGAAAAGAAGAAAGGCAAGCCGGAGAGCAAGCCGGCGTTTGATTCGACCGAAGGCAAGGCAGAGTACAACAAGGCCTGCATCAAGGTGGTCGGCGTCGGAGGGGGCGGCGGTAATGCAATCAATACCATGATCTCCGCTGGGCTCAAGGGCGTGGAGTTCATCGCGGCAAACACGGATTTGCAGTCGCTCAACAGCAATTTGGCGACGACCAAGATACAGCTTGGCGGACAACTGACGAAAGGCCTCGGCGCTGGCGCCAAGCCTGAGATAGGCCGTGAAGCTGCAATGGAGGATACGGAGCGGCTGCGGAAGATTCTCGCGGGAGCCGATATGGTGTTCGTCACCGCCGGCATGGGCGGCGGCACGGGCACTGGCGCCGCGCCGGTGATCTCGGCCGTGGCCAGGGAGATCGGGGCGCTGACCGTCGGTGTTGTGACAAAGCCCTTTGGATTCGAAGGGCGGCGCCGCATGAATCAGGCGATCGAAGGGATCGATGAGCTTATCGGCGCGGTCGACACGCTGATTACGATTCCCAACGAGCGGCTGCTCGCGGTTGCCGGGGAATCGGCGACTGCCCTTGACGCCTTCGCCCTGGCTGACAATGTATTGGTAAATGCCGTGCGCGGCATCTCTGACCTGGTGGTGGTCAGTGGCTTCATCAACGTCGACTTCGCCGATGTGAAGTCCGTAATGCAGAATATGGGCAAGGCGCTGATGTGCACCGGCAGTGCGAGTGGTCCGGACAGGGCGGTCGAGGCAGCCAGGCAGGCCATCTCAAGCCCCTTGCTGGAAGATCAGAGCATAGACGGCGCCACCGGCATCCTGATAAACATTTCCGGCGGACACCAGTTGACGCTGACCGAAATCAACAAGGCGGCTTCACTGATCCACGAGGTGGCTGATCCCGACGCAAACATCATTTTCGGTTCCGTGATCGACCCGTCGCTGGGAGATGAGGTGCGTATCACCGTCATCGGCACGGGCTGCAAGCTGGGCGAGGTCAGAAAGCCACCGCGGGCAGAGGCTAAGCCGGAGACGGTTGCGGAAGGAAAGCAGCCGCCGCGCACCATGAGGGCTATCGCACCCGATGAGGCGGAGGAAAAAAAAAACGAGCAGCCAGCCTCCACGAGTAAAGTCTCTGCTCAGGAAAAAGCAGTGGAAAAAAGGGATAGCGAGAAAAAAAACAAGTAATCAGCCCGCAGCCGCCCCTCAAAACGGCTCCGGGAATAAAGGCGGCGGGGCTGCCGTGCGTGAAGCAAGCCCGCACGGCTTGGCGGATGAACTGAAAGGGCTGATCCCTCCTGGAATGCGCTGGTTGCGGCGACTGATGAGAACCATTTTTCGATGGCAAAACGACATAAGATCATCATAGTCGGCCCTGTCGGTTCAGGTAAAACAGAAGCCGTGAGGGCTGTGACGGATAATCATTCCCTTGTTACCGATGTCAAGGTGTCGGATGTCGCCAACCTAAGGAAGGGGATGACAACAGTGGCCATGGATTTCGGCGTCGTTCCGATCGGTGACGATGATGTCATTCATGTCTATGGGGCGCCCGGACAGGAACGGTTCGACTTCATGTGGGACATCCTCTCCATCGGCATCTGCGGTGTTGTCTTGTTGATCGACAATAATCGCAACTACCCGCAACGGGATCTAAAAGCCTTTATTTCCGCCTTCGATAAGCAGATTTCAGCGACCCGTTTGATCGTGGGCGTGACGCGCACCGATATCAAGGATGATCCCCCGCTGGAGGCCTACGCCTATTGGCTGGGTGAGTTAGGCGTCAACGCCGAAGTGGCCTGCATCGATCCACGCAGGAAGGGTGACGTTCTATACCTGCTTCACCGCCTGCTGGAGGCTGAGACAGGACACACAAAAATACCGCTGTCCAGACAGAACCTGCCGGGAGCCGAGGGAGGGGAAGGCGAAACCCCAGACGCCGTTTTTGACCACGGGGAAGAGCTCCAATTCGATGAGACGGTGCTTGAAGCGGCCTCCAACCTGAAGGGGGTCACCGGCGTTTCTCTGACGAATGATGCGGGTGAGCTGGTGCATTCTTCGATTGAGGATGAATCCCTCAATGCGTTTATCGCGTTCCTCCACGGCGTATCACCGACCTTGGAGGAGAAATCCGGCATGGGCAAGATCAGGAGGATGACTTTCAAAAGCCCGCAGGACGAAAGCCTTACCGTTTTCATGGGTTCCGGGCGTGCGCTGGGATTGCGTTCCGAGCGCAGCCTCTCCGTGCCGTTGCTGGGAGAGCAGGTCGAGGAGTTGATGCAATGGGTCAAACATTGAATGCTGTTCTAGCGCAGCTAACGGCGCTAAAGGGCGTCAACCATGCCAGCATCTACTCGGGCGAACATGGTTTCTACTCGACCATGCCGGAAGAGCGCCAGGCCGAAATCATAAACGCCAGCGAGATGATCGCGATGATTTTCGCCACTTTGCGCTCGGTCGACAAGACCTACACCGAGGTGTACCTGGAGTTTGATGGCGGATTGATAACTGCCTACGAGATTCCGGATTCCATCCTGGTTTTGTTATCGACGGAAAAAAAGATCAACTTCCCGATGGTGGGGATGGGGGTCAAGGCCGTCTCGGCGATCATTAGAAAATTACTGACGCGACCGGAGGATAGCCGGTTCAATCAAGGCGGCGCCCGGAGGGATCTCCCGCAACAGGCCTCGTCGGCAAGCCAGGAGGCTGGAATCCGCTCCCCCATTCTGCGTCCGGTCGATGCCGCACCCTCGCGGCGCACCGGTACTGTCTCCCTGAGGTCGGTCGAGGCCACCAGCCTGCGCCCAATCGGACTCGACCACATCGAGCAATGGGCGCCCATGGTCGGCCGCCTCAAAGATCTGCTGGCTGAGGTGGTCGGTCCAAATGCCGACGCCATTTATGCCGATTGTCTGGAGCGCTGGCAGGCGGATTACGCTCCAGTACCCGAGAATGTCCCTTTTCTGGTGGAGCTGCTGTCGGATGAGCTGGACTCAACCGGCGAAAAGGTCCAATTCAGGCAGCGGGTTGCGGCAATCAGATGGTGATCATTCGGCCTAAAGCCCGGGGTTTCCGGCAAGCGTTGACACCCCCCTGGAAACCGCGTATATTTCGCGCCTCTTGACCGGCCGGAAAGCCGCCAAGGGGCGCCGAAGGCGCCGCATCAGATATGAATTCCTGAGTTATCGTACTTCCAGAGTCCACCACTGGTGGTCTGGTCGAGATCGGTTACTCGTTTTTTTGTTGGGTTGAAAGCGTCCCTGGAGACGATAGATGGCGACAATCAATCAGTTGGTCAGAAAACCTCGCGTCCGGAAAGTGGAGAAGAGCAGCGTTCCCGCGCTTGAAGCCTGTCCGCAGAAGCGTGGAGTCTGTACCCGCGTCTATACCACTACCCCGAAGAAGCCGAACTCGGCCTTGCGTAAGGTTGCCCGTGTGCGCCTGACCAATGGCTATGAAGTGACCAGCTACATTGGTGGTGAAGGCCACAACCTTCAGGAGCACTCGGTGGTTCTGATTCGTGGTGGCCGCGTAAAGGACCTGCCTGGCGTGCGCTACCATACCGTGCGCGGCACCCTGGATACCTCTGGCGTCGCGAAGCGCCGTCAGGGACGTTCCAAGTATGGCGCCAAGCGGCCTAAGAGCTGATTTGGTGAATATTGAGTTAGGCAAGAGATAAGACGATGCCGAGAAGACGAGTAGCACAGCGACGCGAGAATCTGCCGGACCCGAAATACGGAAGCCGCCAGGTTGCCAAGTTCATAAGCATGGTGATGGAGAGCGGCAAGAAGTCGGTCGCCGAGCGCATCATGTACGGCGCCCTCAATCGGATGGAGGAGCGAGCCAAGAGTGATGCCATCGGTATGCTGGAGAAGGCTCTGGATAACGTGCGCCCAATGGTCGAGGTCAAATCTCGCCGTGTGGGTGGCGCGACCTACCAGGTGCCTGTGGAAGTCCGCTCCGTGCGTCGCGATTCGCTGGCCATGCGCTGGTTGATCGATGCCGCCCGCAAGCGCAGTGAAAAATCCATGGATCAGCGTCTGGCGGGCGAGCTTCTGGACGCAATCGACTCCAAGGGGTCTGCGGTCAAGAAGAAAGAAGATACGCATCGCATGGCTGAGGCCAATAAGGCCTTCGCACACTATCGCTGGTAAGCGGTTGTTCAAATAAGGTAGATGGGAAAAGACAGTGGCACGCAGCACACCAATTGAGCGCTATCGCAATATCGGCATCATGGCGCATATCGATGCGGGTAAAACCACGACGACCGAGCGCGTCCTCTATTACACCGGTGTTTCCCATAAAATCGGTGAGGTGCATGACGGCGCCGCCACCATGGACTGGATGGAGCAGGAGCAGGAGCGCGGTATCACTATTACCTCTGCTGCCACCACCTGTTTCTGGAAGGGCATGGCCCAGCAGTTCGAGCAGCATCGCATCAACATCATCGATACCCCTGGGCACGTTGACTTCACCATTGAAGTAGAGCGTTCCCTCCGGGTCCTTGATGGCGCAGTGTTCGTGCTTTGCGCCGTAGGTGGCGTCGAGCCGCAGTCGGAAACCGTTTGGCGTCAGGCCAACAAGTATCATGTTCCCCGCATGGCGTTCATCAATAAGATGGATCGCATGGGTGCCAACTTCTTCCGTGTCGTGGATCAGTTGAAGAAACGCCTGGGCGCCGTGGCTGTTCCGATCCAGGTGCCGGTCGGTGCCGAGGAAGGCTTCAAGGGTGTAATCGACCTGATCAAGATGAAGGCGATCATCTGGAACGAAGCCGATATGGGCATGACCTTCGAGTATGGCGACATCCCCGAAGATCTTGCCGAGACTTGCGCCCAGTGGCGTGAGCATATGGTTGAAGCTGCCGCCGAGGCCACCGAAGAGTTGATGGAGAAGTACCTCGAAGGTGGCGAACTCACCGAAGAAGAGATTCTCTTTGGTCTGCGCAGGCGCACCCTGAAACTCGAAATCGTTCCTGTGACCTGTGGTTCCGCCTTCAAGAACAAGGGCGTTCAGGCGGTGCTGGACAAGGTCATCGAACTGATGCCTGCCCCCGTCGATGTGCCTGCCATCAAGGGAATCCTGGATGATGCCGCTGGAACCGAGGCCGAGCGTAAGGCGGCCGATGACGAATCCTTTGCGGCCCTAGCGTTCAAGATCGCATCCGATCCTTTCGTCGGCACGCTGACCTTTTTCCGTGTATACTCCGGCGTCCTCAAGTCGGGTGATACTGTATATAACCCCGTCAAGGGCAAGCGCGAGCGCATCGGCCGCATCCTACAGATGCACGCCAATACCCGCGAGGAGATCAAGGAAGTCTGCGCTGGCGACATCGCTGCGGCGGTGGGTCTGAAGGACGTCACTACAGGTGACACCCTGTGTGACCTGACCAACAAGATTACCCTGGAGCGCATGGAGTTCCCCGAGCCGGTCATTTCTGTCGCCGTTGAGCCCAAGACCAAGCCCGACCAGGAAAAGATGGGCATCGCCCTCTCCAAGCTGGCGCAGGAAGACCCATCCTTCCGCGTCCATACGGACGAGGAGTCCGGTCAGACCATCATCTCCGGCATGGGCGAGCTGCATCTCGACATTATCGTTGATCGTATGCGTCGTGAGTTCAAGGTTGAGGCCAACGTGGGTGCGCCTCAGGTGGCCTACCGCGAAACCATTCGCTCTTCGGTTGAGCAGGAAGGCAAGTTCGTCCGCCAGTCCGGTGGTCGTGGCCAGTTCGGTCACGTCTGGCTGAAGATTGAGCCTCTGGTCGGCTCCGAGGAAAACTACGAGTTCGTCAATGGGATCGTGGGTGGCGTGGTTCCCCGTGAATACATTCCCGCTGTGGACAAGGGTATTCAGGAGGCCATGAAGAATGGTGTGTTGGCCGGGTATCCCATGGTCAACATCAAGGTTACCCTCTTCGATGGTTCCTACCATGAGGTCGACTCCTCTGAAATGGCGTTCAAGATCGCCGGTTCCATGGGCTTCAAGGCGGGTTCGCTGAAGGCCAAGCCGGTTCTGCTGGAACCCATCATGAAGGTGGAGGTCGCAACCCCCGAGGAGTACATGGGTGACGTGATCGGCGACCTGAACAGCCGCCGCGGCATGGTCTCCGGGATGGAAGACGGTCCGGCCGGGAAGATCGTACGCGCCGATGTGCCGCTTTCCGAAATGTTCGGCTATGCGACCGATCTGCGAGGCGCCACCCAGGGTCGCGCCAGCTATAGCATGGAATTCTCCAGATACAATGAGGTGCCCGCGAATATCGCTGACGGCATCATCAAGAAACAGTAATTCGCGAGGGTATAAGCAGTGTCCAAAGAAAAATTTGCACGCACGAAGCCGCACGTCAATGTTGGCACCATAGGTCACGTTGACCATGGCAAGACCACGCTG
>MGZB01000055.1:0-39098 GCA_001801995.1 Gammaproteobacteria bacterium RIFOXYD12_FULL_61_37
CCAACCCTCCCCCTGGAAGGGGGAGGGGGCAATTTCCGAATCGAGCTGAATAGTTACAATCCATTTACCAGGGGGTTATCGCTGCCGGGCCGATGTTGCCTGCTGCAACTCCTTCGGCAGGACGAAGCTGACATTCTCTTCCACGCCGGCTGTTTCCTCGACCCCCTCGGCCCCCCAGTCCAGAAGCCGGTCGATGATGCGGCGCACCAGTACCTCCGGTGCCGAGGCACCGGCGGTGACGCCGATGCAGTCGATGCCGCTGAACCACTCCTGCCTCATGTCTTCCGGCCCATCGACCAGGAAGGCTCTTGCCCCCATCTTCTGGGCGATCTCGCGCAGGCGGTTGGAGTTGGAGCTGTTGGGCGAACCGACCACCAGCACCAGCCCGCATTGGGCGGCGAGGGCCTTGACCGCGTCCTGGCGGTTTTGGGTGGCGTAGCAGATGTCGTTTTTCTTCGGACCCTGGATGCCGGGGAATCGCCGCCGCAGGGCGGCGATGATGCTGGTGGAGTCGTCCATGGAGAGGGTGGTCTGGGTGACGAAGGCGAGGGCATTGGGGTTGTTGACCTGGAGCTGTTCCGCGTCTTGCTCGGTCGCCACCAGATAAATGCCGCTCCCCGCACCCTTGCCCCGGTATTGCCCCATGGTGCCCACCACCTCGGGATGGCCCTTGTGGCCGATGAGAATGACCTCCCGGCCGTTGTCGCCGTAACGGGCCACCTCCAGATGGACCTTGGTCACCAGCGGGCAGGTGGCGTCGAAGACTCGTAGGCCACGGCGCTCGGCCACTTCCTTGACCGCTTTCGAGACCCCGTGGGCGGAGAAGATGACGATGCCGTCATCGGGCACCTCGTCCAATTCATCGACGAAGATCGCGCCCCGCTGGCGCAGGCCATCCACCACAAAGCGGTTGTGGACCACCTCGTGGCGGACATAGATGGGCGCGCCGAAGGCATCCAGGGCATGCTCCACGATGTCGATGGCCCGGTCCACGCCGGCGCAGAATCCACGGGGGTTGGCGAGTAGGATTTTCATGGCGTGAGGGCACCTCTAAAAATTACTGCACCATCCCCGGTGCGACCTCGACGACTTCCACCCGGAACACCACTTGCCGTCCGGCGAGGGGGTGATTGAAGTCCATGGTCACAAGGCCGTCGTCCAGCTCCAGCACTGCGCCCAGGGTCCCCTGGCCGTCGGGGAGCGAGAAGGCGATGATCTGGCCCTCCGTCAGTGAGAGGGAGTCCGGGAACAGGCTGCGATTGACCTGGTGGACCAAATCGTCGTCATGGAGCCCGTAGGCCTGTTCCGGCTCCAGGGTGAGGGTCTGGGTATCGCCGGATTTGAGGCCGTAAAGCGCGAGTTCCATGCCGGGGCGCAGGGTGCCGTCGCCCAGGGTGCAGGCCAGCGGCTCGTCGTGGAAGGTGGAGACCGCCTCGGTGCCGTCGGGGAGCGACAGGGAGAAATGGAGAATGATCCGGCTGCCCGGCACGATTTCGACAGGGTTTTCTAGGCTCATGATACGGGGGGTGCCTCCAGGGGACGCCATAGGACCTCGCCCCCATTGTCCCGCGCCAACCGGCGCGAGACGACGAACAGGAGGTCCGATAGCCGATTCAGATACCGGATGGAGACGGGGCTAACCGGTTCCAGCCGATGCAGGGAAAGCAGGCGCCGTTCGGCCCGGCGGCAGAGGGTGCGGGCCAAATGGCACTGGGCGGCGGACGGTCCCCCGCCGGGCAGGATGAATTCCTTGAGGGGCGGCAGCCCGGCATTGATCCGGTCGATCTGCTGCTCCAGGGCCGTCACGCAGGTCTCCGGCAGGCGCCGGGCGTCGGGGGTTGCCAGCTCGCCGCCGAGATCCAAGAGCCGATGCTGAATCTCCGTGACGATGGCGCCGATTTCCGGGGGTAACTCGAAGCTCGCCAGGAGACCCAGGTGGGCGTTCAGCTCGTCCAGGGTGCCGATGGCTTCGATGCGAGGATCTTCCTTGGGCAGGCGGCTGCCGTCGGCCAAGCCAGTGGTGCCGTCGTCCCCGGTGCGGGTGTAGATTTTGCTGAGCCGGTATCCCATGGGCGAAGTATAACCGGAGCCGATAGCCGGTGCGCCCC
The DNA here is from genome assembly GCA_001801995.1 of Gammaproteobacteria bacterium RIFOXYD12_FULL_61_37. Classification (GTDB taxonomy): domain Bacteria; phylum Pseudomonadota; class Gammaproteobacteria; order Chromatiales; family Chromatiaceae; genus YD12-FULL-61-37. Next base: position 2,109 of record MGZB01000055.1, read on the forward strand.
ATGACAAAAACAAGGATAGAATCCCCCGTCCAAATTCCTGCTGGAGAAGAACATGCAGATCCAAGGCCCGCTCAAATTCTCTGTCGCCGCTGCCGGAGACGCCTCCGCCGGCTACGAACTCTTTCTCGATTTTTCCGAGGCATTTCGCCAAATGGACTTGGCGGGGCAGGTGGCGGAATTCCGCAACTACCTGAATTATATGACCGAATTATTGATCACTTCCGATCTGGACGAGCACAACCGCCAAGGCATGCTGGTGGCGCAACAGATCGCCGAGCAGTTGCTGCCCCATGTGGAAAAGGGCGAGTTGGAGCTGGACGAGACCATCAATATCCACGTCCGCCCCGGAAGCCCCCAGGTCTCGCTAGTCGATCTGGTGCGGCAGGCGCAAGAGTGAGTACCGGCTACGGGGGTCAGGCCAGCATTTCCAGCAGGACCGGATGCCAGGCGCTAAGGTTGATGCTGCCCATCCTGGCCCCCAATCTGCGCTTGTCGATGGCACGGATCTGATCCAGCAGGATGCGTGCCTCTCTGCCGCCGAACTCCACTTCCGGCCGACAGCCGAGGGGCCGCCCCTTGCTGGTCAGAGGGGCGACGATGACACGGGGCAGGACGGCATTCATGTCGTTGGGAGAGATTACAAGGGCCGGGCGGGTCTTCTGTATTTCCGTGCCGATGGTCGGGTCGAGGTTGACCCAATAGACATCGCCGCGTCTTACCAGTGCCATTCGTCCCCTCCTTCATCGGCCGGGATGGAATCGAAGAGATTCTCTTCCTCAGAGATGGCAGAATCGAACCAACCCTGGCGAAGGTGGCGGCTAGGCTCGATGACCAGATGCCCCTGCTCCTGTCTCAATTCAATCGGCGAGCCGACCCTGAGGCCGAGTTCCGATAACAGGGTTGCCGGTAGCCGGACCACGGCGCTGTTGCCCCATTTTTTGATTTCGGTGTGCATTTCGAGATCACTTCGGGATGGATGTGGCTTCATTGTAGCAACTGCGCATGGATTGCTACAATGCAGGTCCGAACGAGTTTTCAATCAATATCCCAAGGTCCGATGGACGAGGTTTTTGCCCGATGAGTGATGAAGGCAGGGTTTATAAGATTGGCATGGTCAGCCTCGGCTGCCCCAAGAACTTGGTCGATTCGGAGCGCATCCTGAGCCAGTTGCGGGCCGAGGGCTACCGGATGAGCGACAGTTACGGGGAGGCCGATCTGGTGCTGGTCAACACCTGCGGCTTCATCGACGCGGCCGTGGAGGAATCGCTGGAGACCATCGGCGAGGCCTTGGCCGCCAACGGCCGGGTCATCGTCACCGGTTGTCTGGGCGCGAGGGCGGAAGAGGTCCTCCGCGCCCATCCCGAGGTGCTGGCGGTAACGGGTCCCCATGCCTATGAGGAGGTGATGGGGCTGATCCATCACCATCTCCCCCCGCCCCACGCCCCCCACCTGGAGCTGATCCCGCCCCAGGGGGTGAAGCTCACCCCGCGCCATTACGCCTATCTCAAGATCTCCGAGGGCTGCAATCACGGCTGTACCTTCTGCATCATCCCGCAACTGCGCGGGCGGCTGGTCAGCCGCCCCATCGGCGAGGTGATGCTGGAGGCCGAGCGGCTGGTGGAATCGGGGGTGCGGGAGCTGCTGGTGATCGCCCAGGATACCCCCGCCTATGGCCTGGATCTGAAATACCGGCCCGATTTCTGGAAGGGCCGTCCCCTCCATACCCGCATCCTGGATCTGGCCAAGGCCCTGGGCGAGTTTCACGCCTGGGTCCGGCTGCACTATGTCTATCCCTATCCCCAGGTGGACGAGCTGATTCCCCTCATGAATCAGGAGCTTATCCTCCCCTATCTCGACATGCCCTTGCAGCACGCCAGCCCCTCCCTGCTCCAGGCCATGAAGCGCCCGGCCGCCACGGAGAAGGTGCTGGAGCGCATCGCCGGCTGGCGGCGCGAATGCCCGGACCTGACCCTGCGCAGCACCTTCATCGTCGGTTTTCCCGGCGAGACGGAACGGGACTTCGAGATCCTGCTCGATTTCCTGCGGGAGGCCCGGCTGGACCGGGTCGGCTGCTTCACCTATTCGGCGGTGGCCGGGGCGGCGGCCAATGCCCTGCCGGATGCCGTGCCGGAAGCGGTGAAGGAAGAGCGCTACGCCCGCTTCATGGAGGTGCAGGCCGGGATCAGCCGGGAGAAGCTGGCCGCCAAGGTTGGTTCAAAGATGATCGTGCTGGTGGACGCGGTGGAAGAGGAGGCGATCATCGCCCGAGGGCCGGGCGACGCCCCGGAGATCGACGGCAACGTCATCCTGCCGCCGGAGTGGGACCTGGAACCGGGCGATTTCGTCGAGGTGGAGATCACCGGCTCCGACGAACATGACCTCTTCGCGGAACCGGCGGTCGTTTAAGAAAACTCAATAAGCGCTGCCGGTCTTCTTGCCCATTTTCTTGAGCAGGCTGGCCAGGGGACAGAAGCCGGTGAAGGCGGACTGGAAGAGGTTCAGGCCGACGAAGGCGGTGAAGTAGAACCAGTAGGGGTGATGGTTCATGCCCAGGAAAACGGTCAGCAGGACCATAAACCCTGCAAAGGCCAGGACGATGCGTTCGACATTCATGCGTTTTTCTCCATAATTGCGATTGTAAAAGCCAGGGCATGATTTTGTATTGCCTGTGGCAAAGTCAAGCAACCCGACCGGCTAGGGGTACCATGGAACAGGATCAACAGGCACGACTGCAACACTCGCTACGCGACCCCAGCCGTTGGCCGCGCGGGGCGGCCGGGGTCGAAACCATCGAGACCCACATCTCCACCGTCTTTCTGGTGGGGGATTACGCCTATAAGCTGAAAAAGCCCCTCAAGCTGGGTTTCCTCGATTTCTCGACCTTGGAGAAAAGACGCTTCTATTGCGAGGAAGAGGTTCGCCTCAACCGGCGCCTCGCCCCTGATGTCTATTTGCGTGCGATCCCCATCAGCGGCACCCCGGAAGATCCCCTGCCCGGCGGCGGCGGAGAGCCCATCGACTGGCTGGTGGAAATGCGGCGCTTCGATGAGCGGGGGGTCCTCTCCGGCCATCCCGGCCAACTGAACGAACACCTGGCCCTGGAGCTTGCCCATGTGGTTGCCGAGTTTCATCGCCGGGCGGAGAAGTCGCCGACCACGGCGCCCTACGGTGAGCCCGAGCTGGTGCTGCGGCCGATGCTGGAGAACTTCGATCAATTGCGGCGGGTAACGTCCGAGCCGGCCATACTCGACCGGCTGGGGCCGCTGGAGGACTGGACCCGGTCCGAGTGGGAGCGGCAGGCCCCCCGTCTGCGGGAACGGCGCGAAAGCGGCCAGGTTCGCGAGTGCCACGGCGATCTCCACCTGGGCAATATCCTGGTGGAACGGGGGCGGCCGCTGATCTTCGACGGCATCGAGTTCTCCCCGGAACTGCGCTGGATCGACACCCTCAATGACCTGGCCTTTCTGCTGATGGATCTTCACCATCTCAACCGGGCCGATCTGGCCAATATGCTCCTCAATGCCTACCTGGCCGCCAGGGGCGACTACGAGGGGCTGCCCCTGCTTCGCTTCTATCTGACCTATCGCGCCCTGGTCCGGGCCAAGGTGACGGCCATCCGGCTGACGCAGCCCGGTCTGGAGCCTGGGGAAGCGCGGCATATCCAGGAGGAGTGCCTGAGCTACCTGGCCCTGGCGGAATCCTTTACCTGCACGTCACAGGGCTGTGTCGTCATTACCCACGGCTTCTCGGGAAGTGGCAAAAGCACCCTGGCCTCGGCCTTGCTGTTGCAGCTCCCTCTGGCGCGCATCCGCACCGACGTGGAACGCAAGCGCCTTGCCGGCATGGCCGCCCGGCAGCGGTTCGGCGAGGACGGCGCACACGAGCTGTACGACGAGGCGATGACACGCCGGACCTACAGCCATGTCGCTGATAGGGTCCGCCCCATCGTGGAGTCGGGGAACGTGGCCCTGATCGACGCGGCCTTCCTCAAACGCTGGCAGCGCCAACTCTTCGCCCAACTGGCGGACGGCATGGGGGTTGGCTTCCTGATCCTCGATTTCGTGGTTCCCGAGGCGGAGCTGCGGCGCCGCATCGCGAGGCGCCTGTCACGGGGCAATGATGTCTCCGACGCCGACCTGTCTGTGCTGGAGAGGCAGATAAGGGAATCGGAACCGCTCGAAGAGGAGGAACAGGCCCACGTCCTGCCCGTAATCATGTCGGCGGCGGAACTCGCCCAGACGATCAGGGCCGTATGCAGTGCCTGTCTAAAGTAGGGGCGGGTTTCAAACCCGCCCCTACGGCTGATGATTTTCGGTAACAATCATGGCGGCTTGCCACCCCGGAGCATGAAAATGCCCATGTAGGTCGGCCTTCAGGCCGACTGTCGCCCTGAAGGGCGACCTACAGTATTTTCACGCTAACCGACGGCGTCGAGGGCCTTTTGCAGCACCTCGATCCCCGCGCCCTCCCGCCAGGATTCTTCGCTGAGGATACGCCGCCAGCGCCGTGCCCCCGGACGGCCGTTGAACAATCCCAGGACATGGCGGCTGATGTGGTTGAGCCGGCCGCCGACCGCCAAGTGGCGTTCCACATAGGAATACAGCAGTTCCACGGCAGAACGGCGGTCATCGACGGGACTGATTCCACCAAACAGGCGCCGGTCGGCATCGGCCAGGAGCCAGGGGTCCTGATAGGCGGCGCGGCCGATCATGACGCCGTCGCAGTGGCCGCGTTGCCGCTCGGCCTCGTCCAGGGTCTGGATGCCGCCGTTGAGGATGATCTCCAGGGCGGGGAAATCCTGTTTCAACCGGTGGACGATCTCATAGCGCAGGGGCGGGATCTCCCGGTTTTCCTTGGGACTCAGCCCCGCCAGCCAGGCCTTGCGGGCGTGGACAATGAAGGTTTGGCACCCGGCCTCGGCCAGTGTGCCGACGAAATCGGCCAGCTCCGGGTAGCTGTCCCGCTCGTCCACGCCGATGCGGTGTTTGAGGGTTACGGGCAGGGTGACGGCGTCGCGCATGGCTTTGACGCAGTCCGCGACCAGGGAGGGCGTCAGCATCAGGCAGGCGCCGAAACCGCCCGATTGCACCCGGCCGGAGGGACAGCCGGCATTCAGGTTGATCTCGTCGTAGCCCCACTCCTGGCCCATGCGGCTGCATTCGGCCAGCTCTTTGGGATCGCTCCCGCCCAATTGCAGGGCGATGGGGTGCTCCTCGGGGCTGAAATCCAGGTGTCTCGGCCTGTCTCCGTGGATCAGCGCCCCGGTGGTGACCATCTCCGTATAGAGCAGGGTCTCGCGGGTCAGGATGCGGTGAAAATAGCGGCAATGCCGGTCGGTCCAGTCCAGCATGGGCGCGACGGAGAGCGTCCGGCGCGGCGCGGGGGGGGATTGTGAGAAATGTTGCATGATTCAGCGTCGGATTTTCGGCTAGATTTAGTTAGGGACTCAGAAGAATGGCAACCCGCAAGAAATCCTAAAGGAAAATCGAAGTGGAAGATCTACCCAATCCGGTCGATGACAGCCGGATAACCATCCTGGCCGTCGATGATGTACCGGAGAATCTGGCCGTGCTGGGGGAACTGCTCCAGCCTTCCTATCGCCTGCGTGCCGCCACTTCCGGGCCGCGCGCCCTGGAGATCGCCGCCTCCGACCCGCGCCCGGACTTGATTCTGCTCGATGTGATGATGCCCGGCATGGATGGATTCAGGGTATTCGACCGGTTGCGCCGAAACCCGCGTACCCGCGACATCCCGGTGATCTTCATCACGGCCCTGAACGCCACCGAGGATGAGGAGCGGGGGTTGGAGATGGGCGCGGTCGATTACATCACCAAACCCCTGCGCCCCAGCATCGTAACGGCCCGTGTCCGTACCCAGTTGGAGCTGAAGAAGGCCCGCGATCTGCTCAAGGACCAGAACGCCTTTCTCGACGCCGAGGTGCGGCGGCGCATACACGAAAATCAGCTTATCCAGGATGTCAGCATCAACGCCCTGTCCCGCCTGGCCGGGACCCGCGACACGGAGACCGGCAGCCATATCCGCCGTACCCAGGAGTATGTGCGCATCCTTGCCATCGAGCTGCGGGGGCACCCCCGTTTCAGGGAGGTTCTCAACGACCGGACCATCGACCTGCTCGCCAAGTCCGCCCCTCTGCACGATATCGGCAAGGTCGGCATTCCCGATCGCATCCTGCTCAAGCCGGGCAAACTGACGCCGGAGGAGTGGCAGGTGATGAAGACCCATGCCAAGCTGGGGGCGGATGCCATCGACCAGGCAGAGCGGGATGCGGACGGCCATGTGGAGTTCCTGGTTCTGGCCAAGGAGATCGCCCACTGGCATCACGAACGCTGGGATGGCAGCGGCTATCCCGATGGGCTGGCCGGCGAGGCCATTCCCGTTTCGGCGCGCCTCATGGCCCTGGCCGATGTCTTCGATGCCCTTATCAACCGCCGTGTCTACAAAGAGGCAATCCCCATCGAGGCGTCCCGAGGGGTCATCATCGCCGAGCGGGGCTGTCACTTCGATCCCGATGTGGTCGATGCCTTCCTGACCGCCCTGAACCGGTTCCGCGCCGTGGCAAGGCAGTTCGCGGAGTCCACGCCGCCCTAAAATTCACAACCTCTCAGGGCAGTTCGTCCGCCAAGCTGTGCCGCCCTTCCTTGCCCATGTCCGACGGGTCCTGATGGATGTTGACATCCATCAGGGGGGCGTCCTTGCGCAGCCGCTTCTCCACATCGACGGCGATACGATGCGCCTCGCGCAGGCTGAGGCTGCCGTCCAGTTCCAGATGCATCTGGATGACCTTGCGCTGCCCGTTTTGCCAGGTCCGAAGGCCGTGGACCCCCTGGACGCCGGGGATGGACAGGGCCAGGTTCTTGATGGTGTCGCGTTCCTCCCTGGGCAGTTCGTGGTCCATGAGCAGATGAATGGCCTCCAGGGCAATGTGAACGGCGCTATAGAGGATGTAAGCGGCAATGCCGATGGCGAATACCGGGTCCAGGCCGGAGAAACCCTTGGAGGCGAGGAACAGGGCGATCAGTGTGGCGCCGTTGGTGGCCAAGTCCGTGGCGTAGTGCAGGGCGTCGGCGCGGATCGCGGTCGAACCGGTCTTTTTCACGACCCGCCGCTGAATCGTCAACAGGATGAAGGTGGCGGCCATGGCGAACACCATCACCGCCATGCCCGTGCCGATATGCTCGATAGGCTGCGGATTGAGCAACCGGTCACCGGCCTCCAGCAACAGGAAGACGGCGGAACCGGTGATGAAGGCGGCCTGCCCCAGCCCGGCCAGGGCCTCGGCCTTGCCGTGGCCGAACCTGTGTTCGTCGTCGGCGGGCATCAGGGAGTAGCGGACGGCCAGAAGGTTCACGAGAGAGGCGCCGGCATCCATCAATGAATCGATCAGCGTGGCCATGATGCTGACCGAGCCGGTGGATAGCCAGGCAATGAGCTTCGCGACGATGAGGATCACCGCCGTTGCCACGGAGGCGTAGGTTGCCAGTCGCAGGAGTCTTGCGTTGGGAGTGGTCATGGGGATGCTTCGCGATTGGGTGACGGGAAAAGGCCCTGAATACATTTTAACCGCAAAGGCCGCAAAGAACGCCTGCCGTGAAAATGGCGAACCGGACGTTGGCGGACAGGCCCTAACGAGGCGCCTCGGTCAAAACAGCCGTTCCCGGTAACGCGGCTGCCCGTTGATCAACACTCCCTTGATGCCGCAATTGCCGAGGCTATCGACCGCGACCTGGATCTCCACCTTCTCGCCCGATTTCGGATTCTCCAAGGCCTTGCCTTCCCCCTCGGGCACGAAATAGTTTTCGATGCCGTAGTGGACATTAAGCTCCTTGGCCAGTTCCTGCTTGCCGGTCACCGGGTTCCAACTGCCTTCCTGGACGAATTGGACTCGGCCCTTGATGACGACCCGGTCCGGCGGGACCTCCGGCCGTTCGTGGTGGATGGAGAGGGCCTGCCAATATCTCTCCCCCTTGGCCAAGACCACATAAATGGCCTCCCGGTCGAACGTATCGTCCCCCTCCAGCTCCGCCGGGCGCAACCGGCTGATGGCGTAGTTGAGCTGGACGTAGTCACCGCCGAACAGCGACCGGGGGTCGATGGGCTGGGTCTCCAGCAGGATCTCCGTGCCGGTGGAGAGGGTCCATTGTTTTATGGCGACCATGGCCAACAGGGCCAAGGTCTGTAGCAGCAGGATGAGGCCGATGCGCCGGATCATGCCGCACCTCCCTTCCGCTGGGCCGCCATCTCTCGGGTCAGCCGCCGCCGCTGCCGCTCAAGGAAGTAACCCCCGGCCAGGAGGAAGAGGCCGCCGCCCATGAAGAAGAAGGAGCGGTCCATCAGACTCCAGAAGGTATCGAAATAACGGCTCAGGAGCGCGAAGGCAAAGAAGGCGAAGGCGATGTTGATCAGGAATTCCTCGTTGGTCTCGCGCCCGGCGACGATGAGCCAGATGAGCCCGGCGAAGAAGAGCAGATTGAAGCCCAGGGCCATCAGTCCGCCCAGTTCGCCGGTGATGAAGAGGTTGGCCGTCAGAAACAGGATGCCGACCGCGATCAGGCGTTGCCCCCACAACAGATAGCCGGGGCGTTGGGCCGAGGCGGTGCGCTGCCGGTGCCAGAGGCTGAGCAGGGCGATCAGCACCAGCAGGGCGAGGATGGCGGCGACCCAATCGGCCGGCGCGGCGGCGCGGTACCCGGCTCCTCTGTCCCAGCTCTGCATCTGGGGAAAGGTCAGGGTGTAGAAACCGGCCAGGACGGCGAAGATCGCATAGCGCTTGACGATGGGGGCGAAGGGGGCGAAAGCGCCCTGGGTCTCCATCAGCATGCCCGTCAGGAAGAGCGCCAGGTAGGCCAGGGCGTAGCATTCGACGAGATAGAGGCCGGATGGGGCATCAAGGGAGAAAAAGGTGAACAGGCTCCACAAGAGGAGCGCGATCAGGGCCAGATGGGCTGCGAAGCGCCAGCCCTGGGCCTGAATGCGCGGCAGGCAGAGCGCCCAGAGGGGCAGAAACCCGAGATGCACCCGGTTGAAATCCAGGGATTCCATGCCGGTCCAGAGGGTCAGCAGGGCGATGGCCGCCGCCATGGCCGGCTGGGAGGGGAGCAGAAAGGCCGTCGCCAGGGCGCCGGCGGCCCAGAGCAGCACGCCGTCCGGGTAGTGGGACTCGATGTGGTAGATCTGGGCGATCAGCATCACATTGGCACCGAACAGGATCACCCCCAGGAGCAGCAGCGCCTGCCCGGTCTTCGGGTGCTCGCCCCTGGCCAGCAACAGACCCCCGGCGCCGTAGGCCAGCCAAAGCCCGCCGAGCAGTACCGCCAGCTTGGCCAGCTTGGCCATCTCGGACCAGTTGGCCGCAAAGAAGGTGACGACGCCGGAACCCAGCAGCAACACGCCCAGGATCGCCAGGGCGTGGACCAGAAAACCCTCCTCCCGCTCCTGCCCGGCAAGGTGTTCCAGGATCGCCCGGTCACCGCCGGGCGTAACCCAACCCCGCTCGACCCAAAAGGGAAGCTCGCCCTTGAGCTGCTTGATGAAACGGTTGGACATGGGGGACTCCAAATGAGTAGGTCACCGCGCGAACAGCTCGGCGCGCGCGATCTCCTCGTGCCAGGCGGATTTCACGTTGAGGCGTTTACGGTTCTCGTCACGGGTGCGAATGATCCTGTTCCAGGCCCCAAAGACCTCGTCCGGGCTGCTGAAGGGTTGCATGTTGAGGATCAGGGGCTGGATGAAGAAGCTGCCCAGTTGCGGCTGGAAGCTGGGATGGGCCTTTTGTCTGTTGTCCAGCAGGGGGAATTCGACGATGGGACCCAGCAGCTCGAACTTTTCCGGGTCTCGCGTCTCAGGGTCGTAACCTTCGGGGAGTTCCAGATCCGCCGTTTCGGGCGGGAACAGCAGGCGGCAGAGCATCCAGGGGGTCAGCAGGAGCAGTGAGCGCCAACCCTCGATCTCCCGCAGGGCGCGAATCTGGACCGGAAGGTCAGGGTTCAGCGAGGGATCGGAGCTGAAATGTTCTTCCTGCATCTCCTGAAATACCGTTTCGACGGCCGCCAACAGGGTGGCGTCATCCATTTGGGTAGCGGGACCGGGTCGCCAATGCGGCATCTCAACATCCCTCCGGCAAGAGGCATCGCTGCGGGGAACGCCCTGTATCGATCAATCTCTCAGTCGTCATCATCGCCATCCAAAAGCAACAGATGTTGAGCCAATGTCCAATAGAGTATCAGCTCGGATTTCCGCTGCAAGCCTAAACCCAGGCCTTGGGTCAGCGGCATTGCTACAATTCCCCCCATGAAACCCACTTCCCTCTTCTCCTACCGCAAACACTGGGCCGCCAAATTCGGCCCCGCCCCCTTTCTGCCCATGTCCCGCGCCGAAATGGACGAACTGGGGTGGGACAGTTGCGATGTGATCATCCTGACTGGAGATGCCTACGTGGATCACCCCAGCTTCGGCATGGCGGTTATCGGCCGGGTGCTGGAGGCCCAGGGATTCCGTGTGGGGATCATCGCCCAGCCCGATTGGAACTCGGTGGTGGATTTCCAGCGACTGGGCCGGCCCAATCTTTTCTTCGGCGTCACGGGCGGCAACATGGATTCCATGGTCAACCGCTACACCTCGGAGCGGCGGCTGCGTTCCGACGATGCCTACACACCGGACGGTGAGGGCGGCAAGCGGCCCGACCGGGCCGTGCTGGTCTATTCCCAGCGCTGCCGCGAGGCCTACCGGGATGTCCCTGTCGTGATCGGGGGCATCGAGGCCAGTCTGCGGCGCCTCGCCCATTACGACTACTGGTCCGACAGGGTGCGCCGCTCCCTGCTGCTGGACGCCAAGGCGGATATCCTGCTCTACGGCAACGCCGAGCGGGCGGTGGTGGAGTTGGCCCATAGGCTGGCCGGAGGCGAACCCATCGCGGAGATAGGCGATCTGCGCGGAAGCGTCGTGATCCGCAAGGGGATACCGGAAGATTGGAGGCTGGTCGATGTCGGTGGCCTCTCCCTTCCCCGCCAGGAGACAGGGAGTGGAGGTTGTAGGTCGGCCTTCAGGCCGATGGTTGGCGCCGCTGTCGGGCTAAAGCCCGACCTACAGACTAATGCCTCTGGCCTTGATATGGCCGGAGGCTACCCCGTTACCCGGCACAGGGAAAAAGAGGTCGTCCGTCTCCCCTCCTACGAGCAGGTCCGCGACGATCCGCTGCTCTACGCCCAGGCCTCGCGTCTCTTTCATCTGGAGTCCAACCCCGGCAATGCCCGCGCACTGGTGCAGCGGCACGGCGACCGTGAAGTCTGGGTCAATCCGCCGCCCATCCCCCTGACCACCCCGGAGCTGGACGGTGTCTTCGATCTGCCCTATCAGCGCGTGCCGCACCCGGCCTATGGCGGGCGGCGCCTCCCCGCCTACGAGATGATCCGCTTCTCCATCAACATCATGCGCGGCTGCTTCGGCGGCTGCACCTTCTGCTCCATCACCGAGCACGAGGGGCGAATCATCCAGAACCGTTCGGAAGGCTCCATTCTGCGGGAGATCGAAACCCTGCGTGATACCGTGCCCGGCTTCACCGGCCACGTCTCCGACCTGGGCGGGCCGACCGCCAATATGTGGCGGCTCCACTGCCGGGAGCCCGCCGTCGAGTCCAACTGCCGCCGCCTCTCCTGCGTCTATCCGGTCATCTGCAAGAACCTGAATATCGACCATCGGCCCCTGATCCGCCTCTACCGCAAGGCGCGGGAACTGAAGGGCATCAAGAAGATCTTCATCGCCTCCGGGGTGCGCTACGACCTGGCGGTGGAGTCGCCGGAGTATGTGAAGGAGCTGGTGAGCCACCACGTGGGCGGTTATCTCAAGATCGCGCCGGAACACACCGAACCAGGTCCCCTGGCCCTGATGATGAAGCCGGGGATCGGGGTTTTCGACCGCTTCAAGCGGCTGTTCGAAAAGTATTCGAAAGAGGCGGGCAAGGAACAGTACCTGATCCCCTACTTCATCGCCGCCCATCCGGGGACCAGCGACCAGGACATGCTCCACCTGGCCCTCTGGCTCAAGGAGAACGGCTTCCGCCCGGACCAGGTGCAGGCCTTTCTGCCCTCGCCCATGGCCCTGGCCACCGCCATGTACCACAGCGGGCGCAATCCCTTGAAACAGGTGCGGCAAGACGCCGAACGGGTGTTCGTCCCCAGCGGCGGACGCCAGCGCCGTCTGCACAAGGCCTTCCTGCGTTACCATGACCCGGAGAACTGGCCCCTGCTGCGCGAGGCACTCAAGCATATGGGCCGCGCCGACCTCATAGGCAACGGCAAGAAGCACCTGATCCCCGCCTGGCAACCCCAGGGGACGGGCGAACGCCCGGAGGGGGCGCGCACCCAGGCGACGACGCCTCGATCGGCGGGTAGAAGGCCGGGCTGCAAGAACAGAAAAGGCAAATAGGCTCGGGTATTTATGCGTTCAGTGGATTTCCCTGCTCTGACGGACAGCAAACTGGCCTGGCAATCCCCGGTCAATCTGGCCATTGCCCTTTTGTTCGGCCTTTTTGTCATTGGCGTACTTTTTGTCCTCTACGAGGCCCTGCTCGCACTGACCCTGCCCAGCGCCTCGATCCAGACGACCGTTGTCTTGGGCGCCCTGTTCTGCCTGTTGCACGGCATGCGCAGCATGGGCTCGCGCCGCATCGGCAGTCTGTTGATCCTCACCCTGACGGTGACTCTGGTGGCCGAGACCCTGGGGGTACTGACCGGCCTGCTGTTCGGCGAGTATCAATACAGCGGCCATTTGGGGGATCAGTTTCTCGGGCTGGTTCCCTTCGTCATCCCGCCGGCCTGGTTCATGATGCTTTATCCCTCCTACATCATCGCCCTGCGGCTTACGGCGCTGGGCGCGAATGACGGGAACCGCAGGGAATTCCAGGTTGCCTTGCTCGGCGCCGCCATCATGACCACCTGGGATTTCGTCATAGATCCCGTCATGGTCAAGATCGCGTTCTGGGAATGGGAGACGGGGCGCTATTTCGGCGTCCCTTTCACCAACTACCTCGGCTGGTTCATCGTCTCCTTCGTCGTGCTCTATGTCTTCGGCACCAGGTATCCCGCCGGGGGCGAGGGCTACGCGCCGGCCACCTCGGGGCGCATACTGACCGCCTACTACGGCCTGGTGGGTATTTCCAGCGCCATAGCCGCCACCAGCGTCGGGCTGGTGGGCCCCGCCGCGCTGGGTATGGCCGGCATGTCCCTCTGGGTCGTTTTGGGATGGCGGGCAAGCATGACAGGCGTTACCGTCCCTGCTTCAAGGCGGAGGGAAATCGACTCATGATGCCGTCCCAAGGAGATTCACCCCCGCAGGCCAGGACGCTGCTCGAATTGAAAGGGATCGTCCGCACTTTCGATGAGGGCCGGGTGCTGGCGGTGCGTCAGCTCGATCTGACCATCGAGACGGGCGAATTTATTGCCATCGTCGGCCGCAGCGGCAGCGGCAAGTCCACGCTCTTGCATCTGATGGCCGGTATCGAGCGTCCCAGCGCCGGCTGCATCCGGTTCGAGGACAAGGAGCCGCGCCGCAACGGTGACTGGGCCGCGCTACGCGCCCGCCGCATCGGCCTGGTCTTCCAGCGCGATAATCTATTGCCCACCCTCAGCGCCTTGGAGAATCTGGAGATTCCCATGATCGGGGTTGAATCCAGTGAGGCGCGGCGGCGGGTCCGGGTCCGCGATCTGTTGGAACGGGTCGGCCTGGGGCACCGGGCAGACCATAAGCCGAGGGAACTCTCCGGGGGGGAGCGGCAGCGGCTGGCCATCGCCCGCAGTCTGGTCAACGGCCCGGCGCTGGTCCTGGCGGACGAGCCCACCGGCAATCTGGACAGCGCCAACGCCCGCGAGGTCATGGCCCTGTTGCGTTCGATCAACGAGGACGACGGCACGGCCCTGGTGGTCGTCACCCACGACAAGGAGATCGCGGCCTGCGCCCGGCGCCGGCTCTACATCTCCGACGGCCGGCTGGTCCTGGACAGCCGCTTTCCGGAGCACCACTGATGCGCTTCATCGCCATCCCTTTGCGGAACCTCCGCCACCGGACCCTTCGCAGTCTGCTGACCCTGGTGGGGGTCGCGGTGGCGGTGGCCGCCTGCATCACCTTCACCAGCCTGGCGCGGGGGGTGGAGGAGTCCTGGGTCTTCGCCCTTGAGGAGCGTGAGACGCACATCTATGTCACTTACAAGGGCGTGGTGGATATTTTGCTCTCCTCCATTGACGAGGAATTCGGCGAAGAGCTTAAACGGGCGCCCGGCGTGCGGGATGTGAGCGGGGAGCTGGCCTGGATGGGTTCCCTCGACGAGGGCCAGCCCATTCTGGTGATCGGCTGGCCTATCGGCAGTTATCTTTGGACCACGCTCTCCCTGTCCTCGGGGCACCATCCGGCGTCCGGCGAGAACGACCGGATCGTCATCGGCGCCAGCCTGGCGGAGGCCATGAATCTCAGGCCGGGGGACGATTTCAACCTCCGTGGCCATCGCTTCAAGGTCAGCGGCGTGACCCGTTCGGGTGGGGTCATGCGCAATCACTCCCTGCTCCTGCCGCTCCCGGTCCTGCAAGGGATCATTCACCGGGAGGGCGTGGTGACCACCTTCAACCTGCGCCTGGAGCAGGGCGCGGACCCCGAGGCCCTCACCGCCCTGACTAAACAGCTCCAGGCGCGCTTTCCCGATTTGCAGTTCGTCCAGGCCAGCAGCGTGGGCCGGGAAAGTCAGACGGTCCAGTTCTTCCACGGCCTCGCCTGGAGCATGTCCAGCATGGCCTTCGTCATCGCCTTCGTGGTGATGCTGAACACCCTCTTCATGTCTGTGGCCGAGCGGACCCGCGAGATCGGCATCCTCGCCGCTGTCGGCTGGCGGCCAAGGCGCATCTTCGCCATGATCCTGCTGGAAGGGGGAATCCTGGCGGCGGCCGGCGCCGTTCTCGGGCTCCTGCTGGGGCACCAGTTGTTCGGGCTGATCTTGAGACTTGGCGGCCTCGGCGGCTTCATCGAGCCCCGCGTCTCTCCCCTCCTGATGCTCCTGGTGGCCGGCGGCGCCCTCCTGCTCGGCCTGGCCGGCAGCTTTTTCCCCGCCCTCCGCGCCGTGCGCATGTGGCCGGCAGAGGCGTTGCGGCAGGAGTAGTTCTTAGCGAAAATCCGTAGGGCGGATAAGCGGAGCGCATCCGCCGTGCCCGGCAACGCTGTGGCGGATGCGCTATCGCTTATCCACCCTACGCAATTTTCCATCCTTTGGTCCATAACCGGTGCATCCCTGCACCATTTCTCATCTTCCGGGATGGCTCGCCTCGCCCCATGGTCGTTAGCCCGGATATTTCATGAATTGCCGTGATGATCAAATATTCGGGTTAGGCGCGCTTGACCCCTGCCTCACGGCAGCGGTCCAGGTAATCGGTCCAGAACAGGGCCTGTTTCCGGCCCAGGTTGTAGAGATAATCCCAGTCGAAGAGCCCGGAGTCGTGGCCGTCGTCGAAGACGATCTTGATGGCGTATTGGCCGACGGGGCGGATCTCCGCGATGTTGACCTCCTCCTTGCCGGTCACCAGCTTGGCGCCGATGCCGAAGTGGCCCCTCACCTCGGCGGAAGGGGAGTAGACCCGCAGGTATTCGCAGGGCAGCTCGAAGCGGGCACCGTTGTCGAAGGTAATCTCCAGCAGGCGCGATTTCTGGTGCAGCTTGATCTCGGTGGGGCGGATGGCGGTCATGGTCTAGCGTTCCATTCGTTGAAGGAGGATGTCGCACAGGGCCGCGATGTGGTCGGGCCGGTCGTTGAGGGCGGGAATATAGCCGAACGCCTTGCCCCCTGCCTTGATGAAGATCTCCCGGTTCTCGTGGGCGATCTCTTCCAGGGTCTCCAGGCAGTCGGCGGCGAAGCCGGGGCAGATCACCTGCACCCGTTCGACGCCCTCCCTTCCCCACTGTTCCAGCGTCTCGCTGGTGTAGGGCTTGAGCCACTCCTCGCGCCCGAAGCGGGATTGGTAGCCCAGCAGCCATTGGTTCGGGCTCAGCCCCAGGGCCTCGGCCAGGAGGCGGGCGCTGGTCTCGCACTCCCTGGGATAGGGATCGCCGCGGTCGGCATAGCCTTGGGGTATGCCGTGGAAGGAGATCAGCAGCCGGTCGGGCCTGCCCTGGCGGGCCTGGAACTCGCGCACGGAGGCGGCGAGGGCGGCGATATAGCCGGGGTGATCGGGATAGGAACGGATGAAGTGGAACTCCGGCAGGTCGCGCCGCGCCATCAGGGTTTGCGCGATCCGATCGAAGGTGGAGGCGGTGGTGGAGGCCGAATATTGAGGATAGAGGGGCAGGATCAGTAACTCCCGGGCGCCCTCGGCGAGCAGACGGTCCAGGCCCTCCGGGAGGGAGGGCGAACCGTAACGCATGGCAAGCTCGATACGGACAGGCCGGTTCGTCATCGCCGCAAGACGCTGCCCCAGCGCCGATGCCTGCCGGCGGCTGATGTCCAGCAGGGGCGCGCCATTCTCGGTCCAGACCTTGCGGTAGGCCGCTGCCGAGCGTTGGGGGCGGGTGTTGAGGATGATGCCGTGGAGGATGGGCATCCAGATCCAGGGGGAAAGCTCCACCACGCGGCGGTCCGAAAGGAATTCGGCGAGATAGCGCCTGAGTGCTCCGGTTTCGGGGGCGTCCGGTGAGCCCAGGTTGGTCAGAAGGATGCCGATGGGGGAGGGGGGTGAAGACATGGCGCCGCGTCCGTTGGGATTTGCGGCATTTTATACGCCGGGGGAGCGGAAGGGATTGCTTTAAATCCCCCCTCCCTTTCCAGATCGTTCCCACGCTCCGGCGTCGCGGTTTGCCGGATACGACAGGCATGCGAGGATCGGAATTCATGGGTTTTCCAGGTTGCGCCCTCTCGCCTTGGCCCATTCCCCCTCGAATTACGGTATCTTTAAGCCCATCCGAACCATAAGGGAGAAGGGCCATGCAGACCTACAACCGCAACCTGCCGCTGAACGAACGGATTGGCGGGCGTTACCGGATTCAGGCGGTCCTGGGTGAAGGCGGCTTCGGCGTCACCTACCGGGCCTGGGACGAACGCCTGGAGCGGGTCGTGGTCCTCAAAGAATACCTCCCCATCGAACTAGGGATGCGCGACACCGGCACCCTGCGCATCGTCCCCCACAGCCAGCGCGAGGCCGACTACCACTACGGCCTGGGAAAATACCTCGACGAAGCCAAGGCCCTCGCCAAGTTCAAACACCCCCACATCGTTCGCATCATTGACCACCTCGAAGCCAACGGAACGGCGTATATCGTCATGGACTTCGAAGAAGGCGAGACCCTGGGCGAGCGGCTCAAGCGCGGCAGCCTCAACCAAAACGAAATCCTCGCCCTCCTCCCCCCGCTGCTCGACGGCCTGCAACAGGTTCACCAGGCGGGACTGCTGCACCGCGACATCAAACCCGGCAACATCTTCCTCCGAAAGCAAGGCGGCCCGTTGCTCATCGACTTTGGCTCCGCCCGCCATGCCCTGGGTGAACACAGCCGCAGCCTCAGCGCCATCGTCAGTCCCGGCTACGCCCCGCCCGAGCAATACAGCACCAAAGGGAAGCAAGGCCCCTACACCGACCTCTACGGCCTTGGCGCCGTCCTCTACGAACTCATCAGCGGCGAGACCCCCACCGAATCCCCCATCCGGGGCCACGAACTCATGGACGGCCGACCCGATCCCCTGATTCCCGCCCTTCAAGCGGGAAAGGGCAAGGCCCCCGATGGGCTGCTGCAACTGACCGACCGCCTGCTCGCCATCCCTACCGGCCAGCGTCCCCAAAGCTGCCAGGAAGTTCTCCAAGCCCTAAAACAACAACACCCCCTCGACACCCCCACCCTCCAACTCAAACCCGTCCCCCAGAAGACCCGGCTGGTCAGCGAAGAAGAACGCTGGCGCAACCCCGCGAAAAAGACCAACCCCTGGCCCTGGGCCATTCTCGCCCTCGTCGGCCTTACCAGTGGCGCGGCCTACCTCGCCAACCGGACGGACACCCAACCCGTAGAACCCGTAGCCCGGATGGAGCGCAGCGAAATCCGGGAAGCCAAGCCCGCCGAGGCCGCGCCCGCCCCGGCAACCGCGCAGCCCAAGGCCCCGGATTCCGCTGTGCTCCATCCGGGCTACACGGCAGCGCAACCCACCCCGCCCGCGCCGCCGCCCGTGCCCATGACCGGCCAGCTCCAGCTCAACGTCGATGCCCCCAACGCCCGCGTCTGGCTCGACGGCGAAGAGATTGGCAACGCCGGACCCAGCCAGCCCCTCAACCAAGAAGGCCTCAGTACCGGCAGCCACCGCATCCGCATCGAGGCCGAAGGCCGCCAGCCCTGGGAAGGCCCGGTTGAAATCCAGCGGGGCCAATGGAAACAGGTAGCGGCCCAACTCAAGCCCGTGGAAGAGGCAAAAGAGTACCGCGACCCCAGCAGCGGCATCGAGTTCATCAAAATCGAAGGCGGCAGCTTCCCGATGGGCAGTCCGGCGGGCGAGAAAGATCACCAATCGGACGAAAAACAACACCGGGTCAGCGTCAGCAGTTTCTATATGGGCAAGCACGAAGTGACCAACGGCCAGTACCGGCGTTTCAAGCCGGGCCATGACAGTGGCGATTACAACGGCAAAAGCTTGAATGGCGACAGCCAGCCGGTGGTCAACGTCAATTGGAACGACGCCACGGCCTATGCCGAATGGCTGAGCCGCGAGAGCGGGAAAAAGTACCGCCTGCCGACCGAGGCCGAATGGGAATACGCCGCGCGGGCGGGGACGGACACGGCCCGCTACTGGGGCGACGACCCTGACCGAGCCTGCCGCTATGCCAACGTCCACGACCAGACCTCCAAGCGGGTCAACAAAGACTTCACTTGGGAACATCACAACTGTGATGACGGCCAGGCGGTAACGGCCCCGGTGGGGAAATACCAGGCCAATCCCTGGGGCCTGCACGACATGCTGGGCAACGTCTGGGAATGGACCTGTTCGGCCTATGACAGCGACTATGGCGGCAGCGAGAAACAATGTTCTAGCAAGAATGATGCCAGCGGCGCCCGTGCGTTGCGGGGCGGCTCCTGGTTCTACAGACCGAGGAACGCCCGCTCGGCGGACCGCAACGGCTACTCGCCCGGCGCCCGCGACTTCGACATCGGTTTCCGCCTCCTCCGGGATTAACTTTATTCTCTACTCTTTTAACTTTAAAGAAGTTTATCTGAACACTGGGGAGTTGCGAAGATGTGTGGAGATGAAGGAACGGCAACTGGGGGTCCAGGGGGCGTAGCCCCCTGGTCGCGCTGATTTTCGATGGCGCAATCGGCGGAACTGCCCCGTGCAGTGCAGGCCTGTCATGAACTGCTGCTGTGGCTGATCCCGCTGCTGGATCAATTCCCCCGCGCCCGGCGCTTTACTCTGGGCGAACGCATCGAGAGCGGGTTGTTGGAGGTGCTGGAGGCGCTGACCGAGGCGGCCTATGCCCGGCGTAAGGAAGACACACTGCACCGCGCCAATCTGCGCCTGCAAGCCGTGCGCCACCTCTGGCGGCTGTGTCACGAGCTGAAGGTGATCCCGGTGCGCCGCTACGAACACGGCGCGCGGCTATTGGAGGATCTGGGGCGACAGATCGGCGGCTGGCGCAAGATGGCGGGCGGTGACATTGGGCGTCCGGCGGGGCCATAATGACGGCGGGGCGCGGGCCTGATCGGCAACCGTGCGTTGCGGGGCGGCTCCTGGAACAACAAACCGAGGAACGCCCGCTCGGCGAACCGCAACAACAACTCGCCCGGCAACCGCAACAACAACATCGGTTTCCGCCTCCTCCAGGCTACCCGTGTCTTGCCAGAGCCGCTGCGTCCAAGGATGCGGCGGGTGTGCCCACGGGAATCCATGAGCCCGCGTCCTGTGCCTCGCAAGGAGGGGAGCGCCAAATAGCCTTGCCAGGGACGACCG
Organism: Gammaproteobacteria bacterium RIFOXYD12_FULL_61_37; assembly: GCA_001801995.1. Lineage (GTDB taxonomy): Bacteria > Pseudomonadota > Gammaproteobacteria > Chromatiales > Chromatiaceae > YD12-FULL-61-37. The sequence continues at coordinate 22,075 of MGZB01000055.1, forward strand.
GCGCGGGGGTTGGTAGCTTCGGCGAAGGCCCCCGCGTTTTTTGATCCACCTCCAAATCCCATGAAGCGCATCGGTTCCCTCTGGCCCCAGGTGACAGACTTCGAAAATCTGCTTACGGCCTACCGCAAGGCCCGCCGGGGCAAAGGGGATCGGCCCGAGGTGGCGCGGTTCGCCTTTCATCTGGAACGGGAGTTGCTGTCGCTTCAAGAGGAGCTTCGGGCCGGGTGCTACCAGCCGGGGGATTACCGCCTGTTCACTCTCTACGAACGCAAGCCGCGCCTGATCGCGGCTGCGCCTTTCCGCGACCGGGTGGTGCATCACGCGGTGATGAATGTCATCGAACCGCCCATCGACCGGCGTTTCATTTTCGATTCCTGGGCCTGCCGCCGGGACAAGGGGGTCCACGGCGCGGTACGGCGTTACCAGGCATGGGCGCGGCGTTATCCCTACGTCCTGAAGATGGACATCAGGGCCTATTTTCCTTCCATCGACCATGCCTTGCTCAAGGCGCGGCTGCGGCGGTATCTCAAGGACCAGGCGGTGCTGGGGCTGCTGGATAGGATCATCGACCGGGGACCGGAGGTGGCGGGGCCGGCCTTTTTCTATCCCGGCGATGACCTGTTGACGCCGCTGGAGCGCCGCCGGGGCATCCCCATCGGTAATCTGACCAGCCAGTTCTTCGCCAATCTCTACCTGGATGGCTTCGATCATTGGATGCAGGGGCAGGCGCCGGTCTATCTGCGCTATGTGGACGATACGGTGGCGCTGAGTGATGACAAGCAGGCGCTGGCGGAACTGCGGGAGCGGGTGAGGAAGCGGCTGCAAGGGTTACGGCTGCGGCTGCATCCGCGCAAGGCGGAGATCAGCCGGACCCGTGACGGGCTGGACCTGCTGGGCTATCGGGTCTTTCCCGATTTCATCCGGCTGCGCGACGACAACGGCCACCGCATGGCCCGCAAGATGCGGCGCATGGCCGAGGCCTATGGGCAGGGCCGCATGGCCTGGCCCGCCATCCATGCCTCGATCCAGAGCTGGATCGGCCACGTCGGGCACGCGGATAGCTGGGGATTGCGGGGGCGGATTTTGTGTCCGGTGGCGTTTGTTCGCGGCGGGGGTTAGCGCGGTAGGTTAATGGGCTGAGGCACGAACCGCACCGCTTGCGGACGACGCCGTCACGCGACCGATGCGCTTCGCTACCGCTCACCGGCATTCTACGTCCGCAGGGCGGCGACCTCTGCCACTGACAGGCCGGTCTTGGCGGCGATCTGCTCGTCATCCAGACAATCGAGAAGCCCGGTAGGGTGGGCATGTACTCATGCCCACCTCAATGCTATGGGATATCCGCGAACCCATCGGTGAACAATGGGGGACAGGCCACGATTTTCTCTATTCCAGATCGTTCCCAGGCTCCGGTGTGGGAACGATCAATTTCCTGATGGGTGGTTGTCAGAACTCGATGGACGCCTTGGCCCAGATTGTGCGGCCAGGTTCGTTGACGCGGGCATCTCCCGTGTAGCCGGCGATCGCGGTTGCATCACCGTCGCGGCTGATGTGTTCCGCGTATTTCTCGTCAAAGACGTTGTCTATCCCCAGGGAGACCAGTGACTTTTCGGTCGGCTTGTAGGAGGCGTTCAGGGCCAGGGTGGCGAAGCCGTCGGTCGGGCCCAGGTCCTGGCCGACGATGTTGCCGTAGTTCACATGGACCCGGTCCTGCTCGTCCACCATCCGCACCAAGCCGCCCAGGGTCCAGGGACCGGTGCTGTAATCCAGTCCGACGCGGCCCTCCAGGGGCGGGGTCTGAGCCAGGGCCACGTTCATGGTGTCGTTGTCGGCATGGACGTAGGAGAGGGCGCCGCGCAGGGTCCAGTGGTCGGTGAAGCGCCAGGCCATGTCCGCCTCGCCGCCGTAGCGGGTGGCATCGACGTTTATTGAATCGTAATTCGCAGTGGACCCTGTTTGCTGGGGGGACGCCGTGTTACAGCCGCCTGCGATGTTACAGGTCAGGATGTAGTCGTCGATCTTGGAATAGAAGATCGAGATCGAGGTGCTGAGGCGGTCGGTGCTCCAGATGACGCCGGTATCGAGCTGGTTGTTCTTCTCTGGGTTGAGTTTTGAACTGGGGGTCAGCCCGTTCCAGGTGGTTGCTTCCCAATGGTCCATGCCTCGCTCGGCATGACCCAGCCCGATGAAGAACTGGGCAGGCTGGCCTTCGAGATCCCGTTCATAGCGAAGGAACCCGCTCGGGAGGGTCTCGTCGGCGCTACCGATATAGCCCCCGGTGGCGATGCCGTAGTTTGCCGAACTATTTCCATTCCAGCGGTCGGCGGACCAGTCGTCGAGACGCAGCCCACCTTTCAGGCGGGATTTATCGTTGAGGTCATGTCGCAGCTCGGTCCATACCCCCAGGGTCTCATCCTCCAGATCCTTGTTGCGCGCCAGGCTGGCATAGGCATCGGCGACGGCCTGAGATGCATTCGATGCAGTGCGCAAGGTGTGCGTGTTTGCCTTCGCATCCAGGCCGATATCGAACTGGGTACTGGGGGAAAGGATCAATTCCGTCGAGAACCTGGCGCCGTCCGTCTCACGGTCGGGGTTGTTGACCGTGTAATTTCCAGCAGGTTTGGTCCGCCTACTGTAGTTGTCCATCACATGGTCGATGTAGTTGTGGTAGACCTGGGCCTCGACCTTGGAGATCACCTGGGAGATGTTCTTCTTCTCGAACTTGGCCCCGTAGCCCTCGCGGTCGAACTTGACTCCGTCCATGGTGCGGTCGGCGTAGTCGGCCTCGGCGCGGCTGCCGGAGGCATCGACGGAAAGCCGGGTGTCCTCGTTGATTTTCCAACCGGCGTTGAGGTTCAGGCTCTGGCGCTCGTAGGAGGAGTGGACCTTGTTGCCGCCGCCGTCCTCGTAATCTTGGGACTCGGCGTGGCTGGCGTTGGCCTGGATGAAGCCCTTGCTGCCTGCGGCGGTGACGCCCGCGACGGCATCCTTCCGCTCCCAGCTCCCGGCCGTCAGGCTGCCGAAACCTTTTACACCCGGTTGTTCGGCCTTTTCGCGGTCGCGGTCGAAGAGCACCACCCCGGCCAAGTTGCCGTTACCGTGGCGCAGGGTCTGGGGTCCCTTGATGACCGTTACCTTGTCGAACAACTCGGGGAAGATGTAGGCGGTGGGCGGGTCCATGCGCATGCCGCAGCCGCCCAGCATTTCGGCGCCGTCCACGAGCAGGTTCAGGCGCGAGCCCGCCAGGCCTCGCAGCACGGGGTCGCCGTCGGTGCCGCCCTTGCGGACCACGGTGAAGCCGGGGACGTTCTTGAGGAAGCTGGCACCGTCGTTGGCCGGGATGGGCTGCTGGGGTTTCTTGGGGTCCAGGACCAGGGTGAGCGGGGAGTCGGTCAAGGGGGCGGTGACGATGATTTCGTCAAACAAGGATGTCTCAGCCTGGGCGGAGAAGGCGCAGAGGGCGGCAATGGCGGCCGCCAAGGGGCGATAGGCCCGCGATATGTTGGGGGAATGACCATGCGACAGGTTTGGGGCTTCGGGATTCTGTGGTTGTTTGCGCATGACGGTTCTCCAATGGACGCTGATGAGGTGCGCCCAAGGTAGTGAGCAGTCGAAGGGGCTTCAACGCGGGAATGGGGGTGGCGCGGGAAAAGGGGCGGTTTGGGGCTGGAATGGGCCATATGCCCCAGTCGCATCGGGCAACTCAGGTCTCTTGCCCCATTTTTCTTGCCTCTCATCAAGGTGGGGTGACATCCTTGTCCCTATGATTCGCTGTATTGCAGAGTAGGGCGTAACAGAGTGGATGGATATTTGCCGCTGGTCTTCGCCGTCGGCCTGTTCAGCAGTTTTCACTGCATCGGCATGTGCGGCGGGATCATGGGGGCGCTGACCTTCAGCCTTCCGCCGGGTATCCGGGGCGAATTGGGGCTGATGCTGCCCTTCGTGCTGGCCTATAACCTGGGCCGGCTGCTGAGTTATGGGATTGCCGGCGCCCTCTTCGGCCTGTTCGGCGCGGGTCTGTTCGAGGTGCTGGAGCCCTGGTTGGGACAGGGGTGGCCGCAACGCCTGGCGGCACTGGTGATGATCGCCATCGGGCTGAACATCGCCGGTTTGTTGCCGCAACTGGCGGGATTGGAGCGGTTCGGCGCCTGGATCTGGAGGGGGCTGGAACCTGTCGGCCGGGCGCTTCTGCCGGTGCAAACCCGGTCCAAGGCGCTGTTGTACGGCATGATCTGGGGCTGGCTCCCCTGCGGGCTGGTCTACAGCATGCTGATCGCGGCGGCGGGTCAGGGGTCGGCCTTGTCGGGGGCGCTCATGCTGCTGGCCTTCGGCCTGGGGACGCTGCCGTCGGTCATGTTGACGGGGATTTTGGCGGGCCGCCTGCAACGTCTGGCGAGGCGGCCTGGGTTCAGGTTCGTGGCCGGGGCGGGCGTGGCCCTGGTCGGGTTGGTGGCGCTGCTCTATCCGTCCACGATGGACTGGCTGCTGGTGGCGCCGGTAATGTGAGGAGATGGCAATGAATGACGATTCAATGATCGGACAATCGGCGGAGTTTCTGCGTGTGATCCATGCCGCGCGCATGGTGGCGGCGACCGATGTGAGCGTTTTGCTGGTGGGCGAACGGGGCACCGGAAGGGAGATGATCGCCCGCGAGATCCATAGCCTCAGCCAGCGGCGACGCGCGCCCTTCATGGCGCTGAGCTGCCTTGCCCTGGAAGATCTGGCCCAGCTTCGCGAAGCGGCCGGCGGCACGCTCTTTTTGGATGACCTGGCCCAGCTCCGCCTCAACCTGCAAAGCGGCCTGCTGACCCTTCTGGAGCGGGGCGAGCTGCGTGGCGAACGGCTCGATCTGCGGATCATCGCCTCCACGGAACCTGACCTGATCGACCGGGTCGAGCGGGGGGAATTCCGCGAGGATCTCTACTACCGGCTCAACGTGGTGCCCTTGGATGTCCCCTCCTTGCGCGAACGCGCCGGCGACATCCCGCTGCTGCTCAAGGAATTCATCAAGGAATCCGCCCGCCAGCACGGCCGCCGCGCGCCCGAATTCAGTGTCGGCGCCAAGAATCTGATCAAGAGCCATTCCTGGCCGGGCAACATCCGCGAACTGCGCAACTTTGCCGAGCGCATGGTGATCCTCCTGCCGGGGCAGACCATCCAGCCGGAGAACATGCCGCTGGAGATGAAGCGCCCGTCTCGCACCCTGGTGGAAAAGCTGTTCCATCTGCCCGAGACCGGCATCGATCTCAATGCCCTGGAGGCCGACATCCTGCGCCAGGCCCTGGTCATGGCCGGCGGCAACCGCAGCAAGGCCGCGCGCCTGCTCAATCTCTCCCGCGATACCTTCCTTTACCGCTTGCAGAAATTCGCCATCGAGTAAGGGTTCGGCTTCTCATCAATCGGAGTGGGGCGCCTCGCCCCATGGCCCATTCAAATGATCGTAGGTCGGCCTGAAGGTCGGCCTACGCCCTGTTGCTCAATCGGCGGATGCAGTCCAGGTAGGCGATTTCATCAGGCATGCGGTTGTTGCGCTGAGCCTCCCAGAGGATCAGGCCCAGGCACTCCATGAGCTGGTGCTCGGTTTCGTGGCCGTCGCCGGCCTTGCGGGCGATTTTCTGGTAGCCATCGCGGATGCCGGTGGGGCGGTCGCTGGCCAGTTGCTCCCGCAAGGTGATGTGCATGCCCATGTGCAGGAAGGGGTTGGGATGGCCCTGTTCGGGCGGAAAGTCGCGATCGATGGCCTCCTCGGGTGAGGAGAGGAGGCTGTGATACTCGGGGTGTTCTTGCAGGACCTCGACGACCAGCCGCTCCAGGGGTTCAAGCGGTTGGCCGTCGAGTCTCTTTTTCCAGCAGTCGATGAAGAAGCGTCTTACCGACTGCCGGTCCGCGCCGAACATGGGTTAGTTGAAGATCTTGCGCCAGAAGCCGGGTTCCTGGCTGGCTTTGGGTTGCTGGGCCACCACGGGGGAGGCGGCCATGGGCTGTTCCGACGCCTTGGCGATGGGCGCGGCCACCGGGGTGCCCTTGTCGGTTTTGATATGGATGTCGTCCAGCATGAAGCCCGGATCGCCCTTGTCGATGACGGTGTCCACTTGTTGCGCCAGCTTGTCGGATACGGCTTCGACTTCTTTCTCCGAGACGCTGGCGGGCGCCGTGGTGGCGCCTCCAGCCGGACCCGCAGGCGCGTTGGCCTTGTCCTTGGCCGCCACAGGACCATAATCGACATCATTGGGCCCGCGAATGACCTCCATCTTGTGGTCGGTGACCTTCATGTATTCGTCGTTGGGGTACTTCCGTTCCGTGTAGGGGTCGATGCCCAATGCCTTGTTGTATTCGGGCGCCTCGGCCTCGTCGAACATGACGACACTCAGCACTTCGGTAAGACGGCCGACATCGGTCATGACGCGGTATTGGGCCAATAGATTGTCCATCTCTGCCTTCACCAGGTCCTGACGGGACTGGTAGAGGTCGTTTTCCGTGTTGAGCACGTCCAGCAAGGTGCGTTCGTTGAGGTTGAACTGCTGGACATAGGCGTCACGGGTCTTGGCGTTGGAACTGATCTGGCGCTTGATCAAAGAGATCTGCTTGGAGGTGGCCTTGAAGGCGGCATAGGAGAGGCGGGTACTCTCTTCCACCTGGCGGTAGGTCCGGTTGCGGATTTCCTTGGCCGCGTTGATCTGGTGCGCGGTTTCGCGGCGGCGGGCCATGTCTTTGCCGCCGTTGAAGAGATTCCAGCGCATCCGCAACATGGCGGTGGCGTCGTCGCTGGAGCCCTCGACGCCGTCGATATCTTCGTTGTGGGTAGTGCCCAGCTCCACGTCGAAACGGGGATACATGTTGAAACTGGCCGCTTCGTGCTGCTCGGTGGCGGCGTCCACGTCGGCGAAGGCCGATTTCAGAATGGGGTGATTGTCGATGGCGCGGCTGACGGCGTCATCTTCGGACCCCGGCAGTTCCCGGCTGATATTGGGCACGGGGGTGAGTCTTCCGGGCTCCTCGCCGACGACCTTGACGTAGCTGGTCTTGGCGTCCTGCACGTTGACGCGGGCGGCGACGATGTTGTTTTCGGCCAGGGCCAGTCTTGCCTCGATCTGGTCGAGGTCGGCCTTGCGTCCCACGCCCGAGTCGCTTCGCAGCTTGATCTGGTCATGGATGCGTTCGTGTACGGCGAGGTTTTCCTGGGCCAGGTTGAGCAATTGCTGGTAGCGCAGGATATCGATGTAGACCTGAGTGGCATTCAGTCCAATCTTTTCCGCCTGTCCATCGATCTGGTGGGCGGTGGCCCTGGCCCTGGCGCGGTGGCGCTCCACTTCATTGGTGGTCAGGTGGCCGTCGAACACATTCTGTACCAACGACAGTCCCAGTTCCTTCCGGGCCAGCTCGACGCCGCTGTTGCCCGCGCCACGGGTGGTGGGGCTGTCGGTGTACTCGTAGCCATAACCGGCGTTGGCATCCACGGTAGGGTAGTAGCCCCCCTCGGCCTGGCGAATCTCTTCGCGCCGGGCCAGATACTCGTTCTTTTGGATGAGTATCTCGGGATTGGTGTTGATGGTGTGCTGGACGATGTCCTGCAAGCTGTTCCTGCCGGAGTCGCCTCCGGCGGCGGCGTGGCCACCAATGGCGAGGCCCAATGCCACGCCGATGGCGGCAACCAGTGGTTTTAACTGGGTTTTGTTTCGAGCGTTCATCTTACTCGTCCTCGTCCGATGGTGGGGTTGAACCATGTTTGAGATGAGTATAGATCACAAAAATCTTTCTTTGCAAGCGGTTAACGACTTTTCTTAAAAAACCTCATTAAATGCATTTTAGATGAAGTCGGCCGTAACCCATTGATGTTTTGTTTTTGCCATCATTGGGGATTCGGATCGAAGGCCGCTCCGCTTTTACTGGACGGGTTTCGATGTATTTAGAACCCAATGTAGTTTCCCCTCCGTGCGGCGGCACCGCGATCCGAGTGGCGGACCACGGCATTCTTGATGATTTTCATTGCCTGCCCGGACGACGGGGGAGACAATTCGGGCCATTTCCTTGCCAATACCAGGTTGCCGTAACCGCTCAGGGGAGCGATCATCGGCCCCCTGGCCCGGATTGATCGTTACTGAAGATGCAGGATTACCTACTCATACTGATCGGCACCATCCTGGTGAATAACTTCGTCCTGGTGAAGTTCCTGGGGCTTTGTTCCTTCATGGGGGTGTCGAAGAAGCTGGAGACCGCCATCGGAATGGGCCTGGCGACCACCTTCGTGCTGACGCTCTCCTCCGGCTGCTGCAATCTCATCGACACCTATCTGCTGATCCCCCTGGGGCTCGAATACCTGCGCACCATCGTCTTTATCCTGGTCATCGCCGTGGTGGTGCAGTTCACCGAGATGGTCATGCACAAGACCAGCCCGGTGCTCTATCAGGTGCTGGGGATCTATCTGCCGCTGATCACCGTCAACTGCGCCGTGCTGGCCGTCGCCCTGCTGAACGTGCAGTTGGGTCACGGCTTCATCGAGGCCCTGCTCTATGGCTTCGGCGCGGCAGTGGGTTACTCGCTGGTGCTGGTGTTGTTCGCCGGGATGCGGGAACGGGTGGCGGTGGCCGATGTGCCGCTCCCCTTTCAGGGCAGCGCCATCGCCATGATTACCGCCGGACTCATGTCCATGGCCTTCATGGGCTTCGCGGGACTGGTGGCTCAATAGCATGCTGACCGCGATCCTGGCCTCCTCCCTGTTGGCGCTGGCCTGTGGCCTGTTGCTGGGGTATTCGGCGATCCGCTTCCGGGTCGAGGGCGACCCCATCGTGGAGAAGATCGATGCCCTGCTGCCCCAGACTCAGTGCGGCCAGTGCGGTTATCCCGGCTGCAAACCCTACGCCGAGGCCATCGCCAAGGGCGAGGCCGACATCAATCTCTGCGCCCCCGGCGGCCAAGTGGTCATGATCGCCCTGGCCGACCTGCTGGGGCGCGATCCGACCGCGCTGGATGAGGTGGTAGAGAAGGTCCCCTCCATCGCCTTCATCGACGAAAACGCCTGCATCGGCTGTACCCTCTGCCTCCAGGCCTGTCCCGTGGACGCCATCCTGGGCGCGGCCAAGCACATGCATACCGTCATCGCCGCCGAATGCACCGGCTGCGAGCTTTGCCTGCCACCCTGTCCCGTGGACTGTATCCAGATGCTTCCCATCGCCGAGAGCCCGCAACGCTGGGCCTGGCCCTATCCCGGCAAGGGACATCGCCTGACCGGGGAGGCCGCGTGACCCTGCCCTACAGCCATACCCCCAATGGGCGCGTGCTCTGGACCTTCGAGGGCGGGGTACACCTGCCCGACATGAAGTCCCTCTCCAACGGCACCGCCATTGCCCAGGCCGAGATACCCTCGCGGCTGGTCCTGCCGTTGCAGCAGCACATCGGCCAGCCGGCGGAACCCCTGGTCAAAGCGGGCGACCGGGTGCTCAAGGGCGAGAAGATCGCCCGTGGCGCCGGTATCGTCAGTGCCTCGCTCCATGCCCCCACCTCGGGGCTGATCCGTGAGATCGCCCATCACCGCATCCCCCATGCCTCGGGCCTGACCGCCCCCTGCATCCTGCTGGAGCCGGACGGGGAGGGCCGCTGGGGCGAACTGCCGCCCCCCATGCCCGAGTTCGCCGGGCTGGACCCCGGCAAGGTGATCGAGCGCATCCGCTGGGCTGGGATCGTCGGCATGGGCGGCGCGACCTTCCCGAGCGCGGTGAAGCTGGCGCCGGGGCCGGAGCGGGCCATCCATACCCTGATCATCAACGGCGCCGAGTGCGAGCCCTACATCACCTGCGACGACCGGCTGATGCGCGAGCGGGCGGACAAGATCGTCAAAGGTATCCGCATCCTGCGCCATGTGCTGGACGTGACCGGGGAGTGCCTGATCGGCATCGAGGACAACAAGCCCGAGGCCATCGTCGCCATGCGCCAAGCGCTGGACGAGGAAAAACTGGAGGCCACCGAGGTGGTGGTGATCCCGACCCTCTACCCCAGCGGCGGCGAGAAGCAGTTGATCCGTATCCTCACCGGGCGGGAAGTCCCCAGCCGGGGCATTCCGGCCCACATCGGCATCGTCTGCCACAACGTGGCAACGGCGGCGGCTGTGGCGGACGCGGTCCTGGAGGGGCGTCCCCTCATCTCCCGCGTCGTCACCCTCACCGGCGGCGGCATCGCCCAGCCCGGCAACCGCGAGGTGCTGCTGGGCACCCTGGCCTCCGATCTGATCGCCTGGCAGGGCGGCTATCTACCGGGCGTCGATCGCCTGATCCTGGGCGGCCCCATGATGGGGCAGGCCCTCGGCAGCGACCAGGTCCCCATCACCAAGGGCGGCAATTGCCTCCTGGTCCCCGGTCCCGGCGAACTGCCCGATCCGGGTCCGGCCATCGCCTGCATCCGTTGCGGCCGTTGCGCCGATGCCTGCCCCATGCAGTTGCTGCCGCAACAGATGTATTGGTACGCGCGGGCCAGGGACATGGACAAGGTGCAGGAGTACAACCTGTTCGACTGCATCGAATGCGGTTGCTGTTCCCATGTCTGCCCCTCCCGTATCCCCCTGGTGCAGTACTACCGTTTCGCCAAAACCAGCATCTGGGGGCTGGAGGCGGAGCGGCGCAAGTCGGAGCGGGCGCGCCAGCGGCATGAGTCGCGCCAGCAGCGGCTGGAGCGCCAGGAACAGGAGCGCAAGGCCAAGCTGCGCAAGAAGAACGAGGCGTTGCAGGACAAGCCGGCGGCCGAACCGGCGGCCGATCCCAAGAAGGCGGCCATCGAGGCGGCCTTGCAGCGTGCCAAGGAAAAGAAGGCCAAGCTGGCGCAGGAGGGAGTTGCCCCGCAGAACACCGCGCAGCTCACCGAGGCCCAGCAACGCCAGATCCGCGAGGCCGACCAGCGGCGTGCGGAAGCGGCACCGCACAACGAGACCAGCGAGTAGCCCATGGAATTCCAGACCCTGTCCTCTCCCCACAGCGAACGAGTGAACAGCGTCAGCGAGGTCATGTCCCAGGTCCTGCTGGCCCTGCTGCCCGCGATCATCGCCATGACCTATTACTTCGGCTGGGGTCTGCTCATCAAGCTGGTCCTGGCCAGCCTCACGGCCCTGGCCGCCGAGGCGGCGATGCTCTGGGTCCGCTCCCGCCCCATCTGCCCGGCCCTGCTCGACCTCAGCGCCATCCTGACGGCCTGGCTCTTCGCCCTCGCCACCCCGCCGCTGCTGCCCTGGTGGATGACGGTGCTGGGGATGCTCTTCGCCATCATCCTGGTGAAGCAGCTCTACGGCGGCCTGGGCTACAACCCCTTCAACCCCGCCATGGCGGCCTATGTGCTGCTGCTCATCTCCTACCCCGTGGAGATGACGAGCTGGCTGTCGCCGCGCATGCTGAATGAGCACCTACTGGGCTTCGGCGAGACCCTGGGCGCGATCTTCCAGGGGACCCTGCCCGCCGGCCTGACCTGGGACAGCATCGCCGGGGCCACACCCCTGAACGAGATGCGGCTCCAGCTCGGCATGAACCACACGGTCAGCGAGATACGCCAAGGCCCCCTCTGGGGCAGCTACGGCGCGAAGGGCTGGGAATGGATAGGCAACTGGATCTTGCTGGGCGGTCTCTGGATGCTCTACAAGCGCACCATCACCTGGCACATCCCGGCATCCATGCTGGGCAGCCTGCTGCTGGTCTCCCTGTTCTTCTTCAGCCTGGACCCCGAGACCCACCCCTTCGGCCTCTTCCATCTCTTCAGCGGCGGGGCCATGCTGGGGGCCTTCTTCATCGCCACCGACCCGGTGACCGCCTCCACTACCAAGCGGGGGCAACTGATTTACGGGGCCGCCATCGGCCTGATCGTCTACATCATCCGCACCTGGGGCGGCTATCCCGATGCCGTGGCCTTCGCCGTGCTGCTGCTGAACCTGGCCGCACCCACCATCGACTACTACACCCAGCCTCGGGTGGTCGGCCAGGGGGATGGGCAGCATGGTTAACCTCAAGGCGGTGACCTTCGCCGGGGCCACCCTGGCCCTCTTCGCCATCCTCGGCACGGGCCTGGTCGCCTTCACCCAGCAGCAGACCAAGGACCTCATCGCCGCCAACGAGCGCCTCGCCCTCTTGCGCAAGCTGGAGGTGCTGGTGCCGCCGGAGACGGTGGACAACGACATGGTCCAGGACGGCGTGCGGGTCCACCGGGCCGACCTGCTGGGCGACAACAGCACCACCATCTACCGGGGCCGCCGCAACGGCGAACCCGTGGCGGCCGTCTTCACCACCGTCGTCCCCAACGGCTACGCCGGCCCCATCAACCTGCTGGTCGCGGTCAAGGCCGACGGCACCCTGATGGGGGTGCGCGTCGTCTCCCACAAGGAGACGCCGGGCCTGGGCGACAAGATCGAGGAAGAGAAGAGCGACTGGGTCCTAGGCTTCAAGGGCAAGTCCCTGGCCGACCCGGCCGAGGGGCAGTGGAAGGTCAAGCGCGACGGCGGGGCCTTCGATCAGTTCACCGGCGCCACCATCACCCCGCGCTCCCTGGTCCAGGCGGTGAAGAACACACTCATCTACGTCCGCGAGCAGGGGGACCGCTTCTACCGCATCCCGGCGCGGACGGATAACCTCCAGGAGAAACCCTGATGGCGGAGATGCGCTATGGTACGGTTATCAAGGACGGGCTCTGGGATAATAACCAGGCCCTGGTGGCCCTGCTCGGCCTCTGCCCCCTGCTGGCCGTGACCACCAACGCCGTCAACGGGCTGGGGTTGGGTATCGCCACCACGGCGGTGCTACTCCTCTCCAATAGCGTCATCTCCCTGATCCGTAACCTGGTCCGGCCCGAGGTGCGCCTGCCCGTCTTCGTGCTGGTCATCGCCTCCTTCGTCACGGCGGTCGAACTCAGCATGAGCGCCTGGTTCTTCGAGCTGCACAAGATCCTCGGCATCTTCATCGCCCTGATCGTGACCAACTGCACCATCGTCGGCCGCGCCGAGGCCTTCGCCTCCAAGCAGCCCGTTACCCTCGCCGCCCTGGATGGCCTCGCTATGGGCATCGGCTTCACCCTGGTCCTGGTGGTACTGGGCGGCATGCGCGAGCTTGTGGGACAAGGCACCCTCTTTTCTCAAGCCCACCTCATGTTCGGCGAGGCCGCGCGTGGCATGACCCTCACCCTGGGCAAGGACTTCCACGGCATGCTCATCGCCATCCTCCCCCCCGGCGCCTTCATCGGCATGGGGCTGCTGATCGCCCTGAAACGGTGGTTGGACCTCCGTTCCCTGGCGGCCAGGCGCCAAAGCCCGGCGGCGTCCGGGGAGGCACGCGTCGCCTAGCCTCCGGAGCTGGACCGGCCATGCCCAGAATCCTGTTGATCGAAGACGAGGCGGCCATCGCCGATACGGTCGTCTATGCCCTGGAGACGGAGGGCTTCCGCGTCACCTGGAAGACCCTGGGCAGGGAGGGGCTGGCCCTGTTGCGCGAAGGGGGGCTGGACCTGGCGGTGCTCGATGTCGGCCTGCCCGATGGCAATGGTTTCGAGCTTTGCAAACAGATCCGGACCTTTTCCCAGATCCCCATCATCTTCCTTACCGCCCGGTCGGAAGAGATCGACCGCATCGTCGGCCTGGAGATCGGCGCCGACGACTATGTCACCAAGCCCTTCAGCCCCCGCGAGCTGGCGGCCCGGGTGAAGGCGATCCTCAAGCGGAGCGGCGGCGTGGCGGCACCCGTCGTCGGCGGTTTCGAGATCGACCGGGAACGCTCCCTGATCCGCTACCAGGGCCAGCGCCTCGATCTGACCCGCTACGAATACCTCATCCTCGCCCTGCTGCTCGGCCGCCCGGAGCGGATCTTTTCCCGCGAGGAGATCATGGACCGGGTCTGGAGCGACCCCGCCGAGAGCTTCGACCGGGCCGTGGATACCCACATCAAGACCCTGCGGGCCAAGCTGCGGGCCATCCGCGAGGACGAGGAACCGATCCGGACCCACCGGGGCATGGGCTACAGCTTCAGCGGGGCGGTCAGTGAGGCTTAGCCTTCGCCTCTTCCTCGGTTACTCGCTGATCATCGTCCTGGGCGGCTGGCTCTTCTTCAATGAATTCAGCAAAGTGGTGAGGCCTGGCCTCCGCCAGTCCCTGGAGGAATCGCTGGTGGATACCGCCAACCTCCTGGCCGAGCTGGTGGCGCGGGAGGTCGTGGAGAGACGCATCACCCAGGGTGAATTCGCCCAGGGCATGGCCCGTTACGGTGAGCGCCGCTTCAACGCCCGGATCTGGTCCCTGACCAAACGGTTTCCCCACCTCTTCGTCTATGTGACCGATGCCAAGGGTATCGTGGTTTACGACTCCCGCGGGCGCGGCCTGGGCGCCGACTATTCCCGCTGGAACGATGTCTATCTCACCCTGCGAGGCCAATACGGTGCCCGTTCGTCCCCCGAGGACCCCAACGACGAGGGCAGCAGTGTCATGTACGTGGCGGCCCCCGTCCTCGCCGAGGGCAGGCTCGCCGGGGTGCTGACCGTCGCCAAGCCCTCCCTCAGCGTGCAACCCTTCGTCGATCAGCTTCGCCGCCAATTGATGGAGAAGGGTGTCTGGCTCGCCCTGGCCTCCCTGCCGGTGGTTTTTTTGCTGTCGATCTGGCTCACCGCCTCGGTGCGCCGGTTGACGGCCTACGCCCTGGAGGCGCGGGCGGGGAGGCGGGTCGCGCCACCCCGCCCCAGGGAACCCGAGCTGGCCCAACTGGCCGAGGCCATGGAGGCGATGCGGGTCGAACTGGAGGGCAAGGACTACGTCGAACGCTACCTGCACACCCTGACCCACGAATTGAAGAGCCCCCTGGCAGCCATCCAGGGGGCGAGCGAGTTGTTGCAGGAGGAGATGCCGGCCGCCGCGCGGGCGCGCTTCCTGGGGAACATCCGCGCCGAGACCCAGCGCATGCAGCGGATCGTGGAGCGCCTGCTCCATCTGGCGGTGGTGGAGAAGCGGCAGAGCCTGCAAGATGTCGAGCCACTCGATCCCGATCAACTGGCGCGCACCCTCTGCGAGGAGAAGGCCCCCCAGTGCCAAGCCAAGGGGCTCCAGCTCCAACTGGGGCTGGAGGGTCGGGCCAGGGTCACCGGCGAGCGTTTTCTCCTGCGGCAGGCCATGGGCAACCTGATCGACAACGCTATCGATTTCAGCCCGCCCGGCGGCCTCATCACCCTGGATTCGGCCCAACGGGAAGGGGCCTGGACCCTGACCATCGGCGACCAGGGGCCGGGGATTCCCGATTACGCCATCGAGCGGGTCTTCGAGCGGTTCTATTCACTGCCGCGCCCCAACGGTGGCGGAAAGAGCACCGGCATCGGCCTCGCCTTCGTCAAGGAGGTGGCGGAGCTGCACGGGGGCAGCGTCCGGCTCGAAAACCGGGAAGGGGGCGGCGGGGCGGTTGTCTCCCTGTCGTTGCCGGTCGAGTAGCGAAACATGGCGTAGGCTGGATAAGCGGAGCTCATCCACCGGCCAGGAAAGCCACCGGATACGCCAAACGGACACATTGACCACACCCTGGCCACATCCTCTCCCCACATCACTCGCCTAACCTCTGATTCGCCAACACAACGAACCGGAGGATAGACAAATGCAAAAGAGACTCTTCAGCAAGCTCGGGGTGATCTGCGGCCTGGTGGTGCTGCTGTTGTTGCCACTCAGTCTGATCAAAGGCGTGATCGCGGAACGGATCAAGTTCCGCGATCAGGCGCGGGATGGCATCGCCCAGAGCTGGACCGGGCCGCAGAAGCTGATCGGGCCGGTCCTGGTGGTGCCCTATGTGGAGCACCTGAGCCGGGATGTCTGGGATACACAGACCGGGAAGACGCGGACGGAGAACTACAGCGAGACGCGCAAGCTCATGCTGCTGCCCGAGGCCCTCCATGTGAATGGCGAGGCCATTACGGAGGAGCGGACCCGGGGCCTCTATTCGGTCCCCGTTTATACCACGAGGCTGGCGCTCTCGGGGCGCTTCGACACCCGGCGCCTGGTGGAGTTGAAGGCCGACGCTTCGCGCAGATTGACCTGGCAACAGCCCTACCTCAGCGTCCTGGTCAGCGACCTGCGCGGGGTGATCAAACAGCCGGTGCTTTCCTGGGCGGGAGAGAACGTCGCCTTCGAGTCCGGCCCCCGGATTGACAACGCCGGTTCCGGCATGCACGCGCCGCTGAAGGAGATCGGGACCGGGGAGACGCGGGAGTATGCCTTCAAGCTCGACCTGGTGCTGCGGGGCATGGAGGGGCTCTCCTTCTCGCCCCTGGGCAAGGATACCCAGGTGGTGCTCCAATCCAACTGGCCCCACCCCAACTTCACCGGACGCTATCTGCCGAGCGCCCACGAGATCGGGGCGGAGGGCTTCCGGGCGGAATGGCTGGCCTCTTCCTTCTCCAGCCTCATGCCCCAGGCGGTGGAGGCCTGCCTGAAGGGCAACTGCCACGAACTGCTCGACAACACCTTCGGCGTATCGCTGATCAAGACGGCGGATATCTACCAGCAGTCGGAGCGTTCGGTGAAATACGGCCTCCTCTTCCTCGGTCTCACCTTCACCCTCTTCTTCGTCTACGAGGTGATGAAGGCCATGCAGGTCCATCCGGTGCAATATCTCCTGGTCGGGCTGGCCCTCTCCCTCTTCTTCCTGCTGCTGGTCTCCCTCTCGGAGCACTTCAGCTTTCCCCTGGCCTACGGCGCGGCGGCCACGGCCTGCACCCTGTTGCTGGGTGTCTACGTGAGCGCCGTGCTGGGAAGCCTTGCCGGCGGCGGGATCTTCACCGGGATGCTGGCCTTGCTCTACGGGGTGCTCTTCCTCATCGTCCGCTCGGAAGACAACGCCCTGCTCATGGGCAGCGTCCTGCTGTTCGTGGTGCTGGCAGGCGTGATGCTGGTGACCCGCCGGGTGGATTGGTACAGCCTGGGCGAAAAGGGTGACGGGATAGGGAGCGGGCAGCCTGAGCCACTCCAAGGCTAACGATCATGGGGCGAGGCGACCCACCCCGGAAGATGAAAAGGGCGCCTCGCCCCCTGATCGTTCCCC
>MGZB01000055.1:39128-125967 GCA_001801995.1 Gammaproteobacteria bacterium RIFOXYD12_FULL_61_37
CTCTAGGATGGGTCGAGGAACGAGCCCTATCGGAAGGCTGCGAGATCCCTGGGGGATGGGGACGTGTCTACCAGCGTCTTGCTACTCCAGGCCCCCAGCCGGACGCCCGCGTAAAACGTCCTTGCCTTGGTCGGCGAGCTGCCGCCGGCACGGCATGGCCTTTGATCTGGCCAAGGTGCAGGTGGATTTTGTACACGCCACTGGCGGTGTGATGCCATTTTCCGTCGAGGAAAGGCAGCAGGACTCCCGTATGCTGGGTGGTGTGGGGAGGGCAGGAGGGAAACCCGCGTTTGCCCGATTAGGTATTGCTCAACTTTTTGATAATTGTCTTTGCCAAAATTTCATTAATCTCATTGTGTCGAGGTAATGGCTGAGACTGCTTTGTTTCCGGATTGGTGTACCAGTCGTGCCGTCCACCATTACGAACAAGTATGCATCCTATTTGCTCAAGTGCCTTGATTAAATCGCGCCTTTTCATTTAGGCAACCAATAGCTCTTCGACTTTATGAATATACGGCACCTGACCTGACTCAAGGTCAATTAATAAGTCTTTCAAATTATCGATAAGTTCATCCTTACTTGTGCCCTGCGTTTGGTAGTCAGGGTATTCGTTGATGAACCCAATATAAAAGTCACCATCTTGCCACGATGTGAATTTGATAGTTCTCATGTAAACCACTCTCCGTAAGTTAGTGAGAAAGAAAGTCTACGACACCTAGCATTTTGCCTAGCTGGCCTACAACCACGCTGGCACAGGGTTGAAGTTTACCACTGATTTCGGCGCGTGGTTTTCGGCCGGCGCTGAGGCGGCTGTTAGGCAATCTTTTGTTGGGTCAGCCAGCGGAGGCAACAGGAAAGACATGTCTCCATTCTTTCCTGTTGATAACTCGCAATTATTTCAATGAATTAGTCGTTTTTCCAAGGACTTGGATCGAGAAGCAGGCGGCCCGGCCTAGCCCGCGCAGACCCGCCGCACTTGCGATATGTCGGTCAGCCCCGCCAGTACCTTTTCGATGCCGTTCTGGCGCAGTGACCGCATGCCTTCGCGTAGCGCCAATTGCGCCAGTTCGGAGACGGGGGCGTGTTTGACGATGAGTTGCTTGATGGCGGGGGTTGCCTCCATCAGTTCGTACAGCCCGATCCGGCCGGCGTAGCCGGTCTGGTTGCAGCGGTCGCAGCCCACCGCGTGAAACAGTTGCAGGCCTCCATCCTTGTCGGCATATCGATCCATCCACCGCTGACGGATTTCGGTGGTGAAGTGTTCGGCCTCGGTGGCGCCGGTAAACTTGAAATCCTGGCAGTATTCCGCCAGCAGGCTGTCGATCTCCTCCGGTTCGGGCCGGTAGGGGGTCTTGCATTCACCGCAGAGGCGGCGGGTCAGGCGCTGGGCCAGGACCCCCACCAGGGCGTCGGCGAAGTTGAAGGGGTCCATGCCCATGTCGAGCAGGCGGGTGATGCTCTCCGGGGCGCTGTTGGTGTGCATGGTGGAGAGCACCATGTGCCCGGTGAGCGAGGCCTCGATGGCGGTGCTGATGGTCTCGGCGTCGCGCATCTCCCCTACCATGATGACGTCCGGATCGGCGCGCAGGAAGGCGCGCATGGCGGTGGCGAAGGTGAGGTTGATCTGGGGATTGACCTGAAGTTGGCGAAGACCAACCTGGGTGATTTCCACCGGGTCTTCTACCGTCCAGATCTTGCGTTCCTCGGTATTGAGTTCCTTGAGCACCGAATGGAGCGTGGTGGTCTTGCCCGAACCGGTCGGCCCGCAGACCAGCAATAGGCCGTAGGGAATCTGGATCAGGCGCTTGATGGTGGCGAACTGCTCGTTGCTGAATCCCATGTCCTGCAAGGGGCGGGGGGTGCCGCCGGCCAGGATGCGCATGACGACATCCTCCAGCTCGCCGGCGGTCGGCAGGGTTGCCACGCGCAGTTCGATCTTGAGTTTGCCGTAGCGGCTGAAGTCGATCTTGCCGTCCTGGGGGCGCCGGCGCTCGGCGATGTTCAGCTTGGCCATGATCTTGATGCGGGCGACCAGTGCATTCCGCATCTGTCCCGGCACCTCCAGGTATTTGACCAGAAGCCCGTCCTTGCGGATGCGGATGCGGGTCTTCTCCTTACCGGGGAGCGGTTCGATATGGATGTCGGAGGCACCCTTGTGATAGGCGTCGATGATGACCTTGTTGATCAGCCGGACGACGACATTGTCAGAGGCATCGGTCTCGGTCAGTTCCGGCGTCTCGCCGTAGGCCCCCGCGCTGGCGGCCAGCTCGTCGGTGCCGACATCCTCGATATTCACGGCGGAGTAATAGCTGTCGATGGCCCGGCGGATCTCCTCGGCCGCCGCCATGACCGGCTCTATGGTCAGTTTTGTTTGGAACTGCAAGGCATTGATCGCCTTCCAGTTGAGGGGGTTCTCGATCGCCACGACCAGTTTCGCGCCATAGCGGTAGAGCGGCAGGAGGTGGTGTTCCCGCGCGAGGGCCTCCGAGACCAACTGAATTGCTTCGGGTCCAGCCTCGAACCGTCTCAGGTCCACATAGGGGGTGCCCATCTTCTTGGCCAGGCAGAGCTGCACATCGTTGGCCGTGACCAGCCCCCGTTCGATGAGGATCTCGCCCAGCGGCTTGTTGCGATTCAGCTTCTGCTCGGACAGCGCCATTTCCAACTGTTCATCACTGATCAGCCCCTCACCGATCAGGATCTCGCCCAGCTTGAGATTGGGAAAGGATTTCTGTCTTTCCAGCGCCCGTTCCAGCTCGTGCGTGGTGACGACCGCCTTGCTGCGCAGATACTCGCCGATGGTTTTCTTCCGGGCGATGTCCTGTTCCTGTAGCGTGCTGTTGATGCCCTCTTCGCTGACCAATTTCTCGTTTACCAAGACCTCGCCCAGGCGGGGGCCCACGTCGTATTTTTTCAGCGCCTTGTGGTTGATGAAGAGGATGGAGAAGCGCCCATCGGTCTGGACTGGGAAGAAGAAGATGCCGTTGCTGTCGAACCGGAATCCCTGAGTCTCCCCGTTCAACTGATCCCCATCCGTGAAGAGCACTTCAAACTTCTGGGGATTGGAGTGGACCTGGATCTCCCCCGCGCTCCCCTTGCGATCCTTGCTGACAAGAAAGGGCCGGGTGAGGGGAAGCGTCATCATCTTCAGCTCGTCCAGTTTGAGCCTGACAGAAGTCCGCGCATTGAGCGGCTTGATCGAGATGGCGCCATCCTCGGGGCTATATTCGACAAGGTTGCCGGCCAATTTTGTCCCGTCGAGCGCCAGCAGGATCATCTGCTCGCCGGGGTAGACCAGTTCCGTTTCCGGGAGATCGCAGAGGGCGGGGAGCGGAAAAGGCTGGGATTGGGCCATTATTGAGAACTCCTTGATCTGAAACAATATCAGGGCGCAGAACCCAAATATTCGGCGAGCTTGTCTCTCGAAAATACGGCGACTTGCGGGTGGATGCGCTCTGGCTTCCCCCTTCGGGAAAGGGGGATTTTACTCGGGCTGCCTGTATGCACCGCGCGCAATCTCCTGTGTTGCCGGAAGAAGTAGGTTGCAGGACAGGGCTTGGTATCAGGATAGCAGCAAAATCGAGACCAACCAGGGCAGCCCAGAAATTGCTGGATAGAGCGGGGGTTGTAGGGTGCAGCCTTACAAGGATTTGTTGCTGAGCCTGTTCTTCGTCACGGTGGGCATGGCTTTCAATTTCCCCCTGTCGGTTGCCATGCGCGTGGCATTCTTTATCCGATTGACGGGTGTGACCACGCTGCAGCCAGATAGCGTCCCAGTTCCACCAGCGCGGCGGGGCGACCGGATGCGAGCGCGGTCAGTTCGAAATGCGCCGGGACGGGAAGCGATGGACCCAACGCCAGGAGTATCTGGTTTTCAATCTCGCTCAGGCTGGCCGGTGTCCCATACAGGATTTCACGACCGTACTGAAGCAAGCCGGTGCGTATCCATATCTGATTCCAGTCACTCGCCAGCAGATGCCTATGCGGGTGGTCTTGCCCAAGAGACATGCAAATCGCCTGGGCGGGGGAGTCCCATAAATCATCAAGCCTGGTTGAGATCCGGCTTGCCTGATCAAGGTCGCCAGGCAGAGAAGCCCCCCGTTCCTCCGCGATGCGCCGCAGATTGGAATACACCCCGCCAGCGACCAGCCAGGCCAGGCCATGTAACTTCCTTGGCAACTTCAGATCACCCAGATATTTTCTGGTGGTCGAGTAGCCGATGGGTCCTAGACAGAACTCCACCTGCGACAAAGTGGCCAGCGGCGCCATACCCTTGTGCGGTGCCTGTGCCTTAGCTGCGCGTGCATTGGCGATGCGTTCGTACAGGCCGGTATTGCCCACCAGCACCCAGAAAAACTCCGCACCCATGGCCTGTTTCAGGCGCAGCATGGCGGCGAGCAGATCGTCCAGATGGCAGTCACATGCATACTTGCAGCCCTCCTCACCGCCAGTATCCAGGCCGCCGGGCTCCAGCTTGTCCAGTTCGTCCAGTACCAGCACCGGTTCAATGCCGCAGCGATGCAACAAAAACAGGTAACGGCGTAATAGCGTGAGTGGCCAGGCCAGATTGTCCATGCCGTAACCGATATGGCTTTTTTCCCGCCGACTTCGCAGCAGATTCAGGGAGAGGACTCCGCCGAATACGGTTATCGCCAGCAGGATTTCTTCTCTCCACTCGGGATGCAACCACAAGGCAACACCGCTGCTGGTCAGCAACAGGCTCAGCCCTGCAATCCCCCATTTGCGTTGGAAGCCGATTTCGATGTTTCGCTTCGAATCGTCGGATTCCCTGACTTCATCCGCATGGGCAAGGGCATAAAGTGTGCGATTCAACCGGGCGACTGCAAGCCAGTCGCGGGCACGAAGCATCATCCAGGCCGGCAGCAAAGCCAATGGCAGTAGTAACGATGGTTTGCCGACTATGAAACTGCAGAATGGTGACGCTGCCAATGTTGCCCATAGCGCGATTGTGCGGAAACGAAGGTCTCCTCTATGCTGTTCCAGAGTCAGAGCCGAGGGAGAAAGCCAGTAGTGCAAGGAGCCTAGCCGGGCGCGCAGATTGCGGCCAGAAGACCGTTGTTGCACGTTGGGGTCGAGGTTGCTGGTCAGCGCAAATAGGAGATTGCGCAACAGGGCGCGGGTTGGAGTGCTGATGTCCTTGCTCTGCTTATTGCTCTTCTTTTTGTTCCCCTTATCGGCATAAATGTGTGGAAAGAACGGGTCCACATTCACCTGTATGATCTGCCGGTGGATACCGCGCGGCGGTCGCATCCGGCTTAGGCGCTTGCGGGTGCCTCCGTCCCCCAGCAACTTGTCCCACCAGCCAGTGCGTCTTTCGCCATTGAGCGCCTGATTCACCAGACGGGTCTTGCCTGCGCCGCGAGGCCCGCAGATGACGATCACACCGCCCTCGTAGACCGGTCGCTCCAGGTAGCCCTGGATGGACTTGATCAGGTCTTCCCTCTCCAGTTCGTTGAATGAGTCTTTCATGTCTGGCTCCCTGCAACTTCAGGTGGTGGTTCGCTGCGCGGATGCCAATAACCGCCGAACCAGTTGGGGTCATCTGCCCAGCCATAGTGTTTCAGGAAGGCTTCCGGCGTTTCGGTGTGGGGAAAATGGCAGTCATAGCGTTTGGCCGCCCAGTACAACAGCGCCAGGGAAGCCGGTTGCAGGCGCACTTGATCATCGAGGCCCTGCCAGGGAATCACCCAGCCATCCAGTAGCAGTTGGCGCAAATGCATGTTCAGGCGTTGGTCTACCAGGGTGCCCTGCCAGGGCAGGGGTCGGCCGGGGTTGTCTCCGATCACCGGGTAGACCTTGCCGAAGTGAGGAACCAGGCGCGCCGGAATGAACTGGCAGAGGGCGCGCAAATGGGCTTGCCCGGCCCGGCGGTTGTAAGCATCTCTGTCCGGACTGCCGGTCAAGTAGGCAGCCACCTCGGCATCTGCACGCACCAGCCAGTCCAAGGAGGTGCGCAGACGTTCCTCCCAGTGGTCCGGGTGCGGGTATTCGGTTCCCCTCCCTGCCTCCTCACGCAACCACTGCCCCGCCCAGCCTGCGCCTAGCCAGGCCTGGTGATCGCGTTCCCTGGGGTCGGCCGGCCAGGCTGCGGCGCTATCCAGGCCGACGCTGTTCCAGATGAGGAGTTCCCTCTGCCCCAACAAATTGCTGCCGAGGGGGCGCGAGATCAGTAGATCCCATGCCGTGGCGGGTAGCAGGAAGCCGCAGCAGCATTTCTTGAAATGGTCCTGGTCATCCAGTTTCCGCAAATGCGTGAACAGGGTGGCAGCGTCCGCCGGGTTAGCGGGCCTGTAGAGGTAGAGATGGCCTTTTTCCGGTTTCCAGTTTTCGATGCTGGCGGCGTGGGGAAGTTGCGACACGATCCAACCCAACTCCTGGAGTTTTGCGACCGGGTTGTGCGGGCTGGAATCCGGCGAAATATGGGCGGCCCGTGTGTAGTAGAAAAATAAGCCGGGGATTTTCGGGTATTCCAGGTCACCGGCTTTCGGTTGTGCCTGGTAGGCTGATTCCAGTGCCAGACAGCGCAAGGTGGTCGTGGTGGGTGCGGTCATAGCGGATTTGCCTCCAGGTCGGCGACTACTTGCAGCAAGGGCGCGGGGTAGTGGTAACGGTCCCTTTCGGCATCCCCTTCCAGGACGATGCTGCTGGCAAAACCGCGCAACACCACGTCGAGGTGCGATAGGGCTGTTTCATCCCAATGGGGGCCGTGCAGTTCCACGACCAGTTCCTTGGTAGAAAAACCAGGTCGCTCTGTGGATGTCTTGCCGGTCACGGTCAGCAGTGCCGTCCACAAGCGGCCTTCACCCAGGCCGAGACGGTATTTGTGATCGGCGGCCTCCACCTCCTTAATCACCGTGGCCTGCATTTGCGTACGCACCTGTTTCGCTACCTGTTCGCGCGTCTGGCGCCAGTTGTCCGGCAGTACCAGGCGGCGTCCCGTTTCCGTGCCCGAGCAGAGCGCCAGGCCCAAGGCATGGACCACCCAGGGCACGCCCCGGGTCAGACGCCAGGCCTCGTCGCGGTAACGCAATGGCAGGGTGATGCCCAGGCCGGCCAGCCTATCCCGCAGGAACGCCCAAGCGGTCGCCTCCTCCCAGGGGGGCAGATACAGGACGTCGGTAAAGGTATTGTAAAGTGGCGTACCCGCCGTCTCTTGCAGGATGTTCAGGCTGCCTCGCTCACCCAGGCCATACGGATAAGTCGTCGCTACCAGACAGAGGCGCCCGCATTGGATCAAGCGGCGCAAGACCGAGAACACCGGGAAAACCGATTGTCTGGGCGCTTCCAGGGCATCGAAACGCACTAGCCAGTCGGTTTCGTCCAGGGTCAGCAACAGGGCATGGCTGCTTTTCCTTTTTACCTCGTCTAGCCAGGTTTCGATCTCCTGGAGTTGCGCCTGGGCGCGGTCAGCATTTTCCTTTTTGTCGTCCGTCCACACCCATTTCAGCGTTGGCAGACTCTGCCAAGCTGGCGTCTTTTTCACGTTTTCGACTTCGGTGCGGAACTGCCGCCAGAACCAGTAGCTCAACGACAGGCCTCTTTGTTCCACCATGCCTTCGCAGTTGATGTGGACAAAGGGACGCGCCTCGGGCGAGTTCCCTAGATCGAACTCCAGACGCTGGCGCAAACTGGTCTTGCCCATGCGCCGCCCGGAGACGATGAGCGCGGCGCCGCTTCCCTGGTCGGCCGCGCGCAGGCATGCGTGCAGCGCGGCCAGTTGCTCGTCGCGGCCATGGAAATGCTTGGTGACCATATCGCCGGGCATGCCACCAGAGGTGCGGAAGACATGGACGGGGTCGACCGACGCCCGGCGTGCGGCGATCTGATTGAGCACTGCGCGGATTTGCACCCTGGGGGTCTGCACCAGACGCAGCACATCATCCTGTTGCAGGCTCAGCACCCGGCCCGGTAGCCTGCCTTTGGTATCGTCCAGGGCCAACCAGAGGCCAGGGGATTGTTTCTCCAGTTTGCCTCTTTGCTGTGGGCTGGTATCCGGCATGACCAGATAGAGGTGCGGGTAGTCTACATAGTGCAGCTCAACAGGTGTATCGCTACGCCACACGCCACCGCTGGCAAGCGCCTTGCCGCCGAAGGATTCAAGCAGGACCTGGGCGCCGCGCTCGCGCAATTTCATGTCCTGCCCGAACAACGGGTAAACGGCTTGCCGGCGCTGCCGGTTGTCTTCCACCTTGCCGATGTCAGCACCGAGAAAACGGGCCTCCTCCTCCAACGGTACTGCGGACGGGTCCACCGCCTGCCAGAACGCCCAGCCCATCGCACTGGCATTGTCGGCGTAGTAAGCCATAGCCTCGGCTTGGCCGACATAGAGGGTCTCGCCCATGCACCAAGCACCCAGCGCTTCGACCGGCAGGCCGGCCAATTCGCTTTCCAGTTCCGCCAGACGGTACTCATGCGTTCCGCCCAGCAAGCGCGCCAGCAACCTCCGTATCTGTTCTGCGGGGAGCAGATAGCGGGCCAAGGCAAGTTCTAGTGCCACGCTCCATTCACCGGGACGTGCCATCCGCCAGCAGGACATCGCGGCCCAATCCAGGCGGGAGCCGGTGGAACCGTGGAACAAGGCATGCACCTCTTCCAGCAGTCGCGCGGAGGAAGCACCCAAGGCCAAGTCCGGGCTGAACACAGTGGTGTGTTCGTCCGGCACCTCGCCCAAGCGCTTTATGGCGCGTGCGTACACGTCGACGCCGTATTTTGTCCGCACCAGATACGCCAGCCGGGTATGTTCCCTGGAAGGCCAGACATGGCCCTGCAACCAATACAAGGGGCGCCGCGCATCGAGCAGCCTGGACAGGCGTTTCCAAGTCGGTTGCCATTCCGGCTCCGAGGTGAAGGCGTCCACGTCTCGCGTTGCCCGGATGGTATGCTCCAGGACGGACAGACGGGAACGCATCTGATCACGAAACTCCAAGCGCAGGCGACCACTCAGCTCACTCAGCTCGGTAGTGCCCAGGGGAATTGTCAGTTCCGCCGGCGAGCGGCTTTCCGCAAGGGTAAAAGCTGGGATTTGCAATGGCTGGCCGGACCAGTACACCTTGGCCAATTTCAGCTCATATGGGGTGCGATTGGTAAGCGCCAGGCGCAATTCGACCTGCCCCCCCTCCAGCCAGCGGTCTTGGCAGGACAAGTTAATGTGGGGCTGGTCTTCCGACAGTGCTTTCTCATCCAGTTGGTTCTGGCGCTGCTCCAGCAATCTTCTCCAGGCATCACGCAGGCGCGGCCAGAGCAAGGCCAGCAAAGGGTGGTCGTCGAGGCGGAACGGCGATGTCCAGACATGACCGCCAATCTGGGTCAGGGCTTGGCGTTCTTCCCAGGCGAAGGGCAGCGTGGCCTGTTGCTTTTCCCGCCAGTGGCGCAGGCGTTGCCCAAGCTCCTCCACCCAGATGCGCCAACCAGGGGTGTCCGGCCAGAGACTGGACAAAGCATCGATCTGGCCCGGCACCAGGGGAGAAAGGCTAGGGGCGAGCAATACGTCGAGTGGGGTGGGTAGGGCGCCTTTCTCCGCGCCGGCCAAATGTTCCAGCCAGTCCAGCCAGGCATTGTCGTCACCCGCGAGCCAGGGCAGCTTCGCCTCTAGGATGCATTTCATGCGCACGGAAAAATCCGCTTCCGTGCTGGTCCGCCAGAGCGCGTTCAAGCGCTGGAACCACTTGGACAGGAGGGTGGCGCTGCCCTCAGTAGTGGCAACTGTATTGGCAACCCAGGCCCGCTGTGCCTGGGAAACACGCAGCATGGTCAGGCGGGATTTCTCCACCCAGTCTGGACAGCCCTGGCTGTTCCACAGACAGGTATCAAGCTTGTTCAGCAAGGCTCGTTCGTTATCCGGTGCTTCGAGCGCGATTCGTTCCAGAGGCTCCAGCAAGGCGTTGAACCACTGGCACAGGGGTTCGCGCGGGGTTTTCGTTTCGGCCATGATTTCCCAGGCGGCCTCGGCGAATTTTTCCCACGCCGGATTTCCCTGGTCGTCGAGGTGACGAAGAAACCAGGCCAGGCGTAGCGGATGCTCGCTCAAGCCCTTTGCGATCTCGCGGTAATCTACCTCCCTGTGATAGGTGTCCCGTTCCAGCGCTTTCATCAATTTTTGCAACAGGGCCAGGCTATCGAGGGGCTCGACGGATTCCATCCTTGGCGCCAGCCTCAGCAGCTCATCCGGGTCGACCTCGCCGTCGCACTGCATGGGCCAGAGGTCCAGTCGTGGCATCGCCCTGATCTGACTCGCCGGGGTGCTTGCATCAAACAGGTTGATGCGGCCATCTATGCCACCCGCCAGCAGGTGCCCATCGGCCATGACACACAGGGTTGTAATTGGGCCGATGTCCTCGATTAAGCCTGCCAGCCTGCCTTGCCGGTTCAGGATCAAGACATGCGGGCCATCGCCGGCTACTACCCAGGCGCCTTCACCCGCCTTCCATGTGGGCAGCCAGGCTGCCCGGCGCAAGGACTGCCTGCAGCCGGTCAGCCAGGCAAGCCGGCCATCCCCGGCGCGCAGGCTGTAACCGACACCGCTGTTGGCGCCGCAGAACAGTTGCTGCTCCTCCGCGCTGCGGTCGTCGATCTCCAGTGCATGGAAGTGATCCGCCCGCTTTAACCGGGTGGCGGGCTCGATCAGTTTGAACCTGACACGCCTTTGCAGGGTTTTGTCGATGGCCTCCCAGAGTAGCAGCCGCCCCTGCTCGCGCTCGATCGCCCATAACCGGGAGCTGTTGTCCTGACGCAGCATGCGAATTTGACCAAGCTCTTTACCTTCCCATACATGGAAAGGCTGTTTGTTGGGCTGTTGCAAAGGGAAATTCCAGATAGCGGGTTTTC
Organism: Gammaproteobacteria bacterium RIFOXYD12_FULL_61_37; assembly: GCA_001801995.1. GTDB lineage: Bacteria > Pseudomonadota > Gammaproteobacteria > Chromatiales > Chromatiaceae > YD12-FULL-61-37. The sequence goes on from MGZB01000055.1 coordinate 49,974, forward strand.
CCTTGCTGTCAGTCCCTCCCAGCAGGATGTCCAACCCCGCAGCATGCTGGACCGGCAAGCCACAGGCAACGGCCAGGTCGCAGTGCCATTCATTAACGATCTGCAAGCGATCTTGGACTAGGCGATACAACACCAGTTCGCCCCGGTTGCTGGCCAGTAGCACATGCGGCTCGTTTGCGTGGGAGCCGGAATGGAACCCCGCCAGATTCGGGTGCACCAGCAGCGTCGTACACAATCCCTGTAGGCCGTGCATTTCGGGTTCCAGCGCTGCGACCTGCAGCCAGGGTTGGGCCGGGTCGGACGGCAGTCGCACCACACGCAGGTGCCCTGGGTGTTCCCAGAAAACAAGCAAATCATTGGCATTGGGAAACTGGCGCAGATGCCGGATCTGCCCGGCAAAACGGGCACCACCACGCAAGCTGAGGGGGCGCACCTGGTGCATGGCCGGCAGGAGGGTTCGGCGTACCCGCAACGTGTCGTTCTGCAAACCCTCGATCGCCTGTTCCACCGTCTCCACCGCACCCAGTTTCCAGGCATCGCGCAGAAGCGGCACCCGGTCGTGGTGGCGCAGGGTATAGAGGCAGAGGCGTTCCGGTGCGTCCTCGGGCAGGCGCAGCAGGCGCAGCAGCGCGGCTAGCCGTTCGGGGTCGGGAGAGATTGTTTCAGTATTCGTGCGGGTACGCCGGGTTTCCACCCGCATCCAGGCATAGAGGCGTTTCAGCACCTGATAGTGAAAATTCGCGCGCGGGTTGGCGCCCACATCGTCCAGGTAACTGCTGGCGAGCCAGCGTTCGATCCGTGCCATTGCCTCTGTGGGGAAGCCGTCCGTGGATAGGGACAACAAGGCGCGTTCGAGCAGTAGACGATCCTGATTTCCATCACGGGTTTCCGTTTCCGGCACGTCAGCGGTGAGGTCAAACACCGTTTTCGACCATATCTCCTCCCCACTCCGAGGGCAGATCAGGCGCAGGGGACGCAGGATGGCGTGTTGGTCCATGGCCAGGAGATGACCGTCAGCGCGCCCGGTGAGGCGGATCAGCGGGGCCACGAACTGTTGCTGGAAAAGGATATGCAGGCTGCCGTCAACGTCCTTGAGGAAATAGGTCGCGCCGTCTTGTGTGCAGGCCAGGATGGCGGTCTCCCCCTCCTTCTCCGGCAGCGGCGACACCAACACGTCGTTGGCGATGCCGCCCAGCCGATCAGTGGTTTTTGCGGCTTCGCCGCCAGCAGTGACGCGGACCATACAGGCTAGGTTACTTGCCATGTAGACGGGCATATCGATGCCTTGGGCATCTGCACCACGCACTTTGCCCAGGGGGAAATTAACCTTGAACCGCAGTCCACCGGGTTGATAAACGGCATCGTCGCGCCAGTTTTCGCTGTCCTGGATTTCCAGTACGGCGGGCATTGCTCCCCAGGAACTGCGTTCGACACGCCGAACAGGTGCGGGCGCAGGGCGGTCTATCCAGGTCACCTGCCCGATACTGCCATCGGCATTGGTTTCCAATTGCACCAAACCGGTCTCGAATTTCAGATACACACGGGTCTGCCCGGTGAATTCGTCTTCCCTTGCGCTGATGCTCAACAAACGCCGTTCCGTGGCGATGCGTGCCTCGTTGGGTTCGATAGGCGTGGGTTCGGCCCCTGGCTCTACCTCGGCCTGATTGTAGTTGCCGAACCATTTCAGTAGTTGCAGGGCGGGGGGCTGTTCGTTCTGACAGGGGTAAAGTGCGAGCAAAAAACGTAGGTTTGTATCGCGGCCCAACGGCGGTAGCAGGTAGATAAAGGAAGGCTCGCGCGGCAGCGGGCAGGGAGTGCCTTCGGGGAGCAAAAAGCGGGACTCGCCCATGCCATATACGTCCAGCAGGTATAGGCAGGCATCGGTGCGGACTTGCGGGTCCTGGTCGCCGAGTAATTCGAGTTGCTTTTCGTAGTCGGAAAAATTGTGGTTCTCCGGCATGGTACGCTCCTTCGATTTGCATTTCCCATCCCCACATGGCGAGTGGGATATTCAAGGCGATTCTATGACGGAATGATCCAGATCGATACGGGTCAGAGCTCAGCATTACGCCGAAAACGAGGGGAAAAGAGGGAAAAATGGACAGCTCTAACATTCCAACACGGCTCCCCGTCTTCCTTTCCTGTCCTGTTTTCTTCATCTTGCATCTTCCTACCTCACCCCTGCCGTTGAGCAGGGGCGTGATGAGGCCGGTGACACCGTCCAGGTGTTGCAGGATACGGTGCATCTCGGATGGTGGGGGGCGTCCGGAAATGGGGAGAGAGTCGAAGAACTAGCCACGTCGCCGTTTTACCCCAGTCTCTTTTTCAGCACTTCGTAAAGCCTAAAACATTGCCTGTCCGTCAGCTCACGCTTTACAGTAGTCAATCGACGCTTTACACTTTACCCATGATTTCAAGCTACCGCTATAAGGGTTTGCGCGAGCTGGCTGAAACCGGCAGGTCAGCGAGGGTGCTGAGCGATCTTGTGGCGCGCCTGGTTCGCAGGCTGGATGCGTTGGCTGCGGCCAAAACTCCGGAAGCGCTGAACATTCCGGGCTTCGATTTTCACGGACTACAAGGCGTTCCCAAGCGCTATAGCTTGCGTATAAACGGGCCATGGTGCCTGACCTTCGGCTGGGAGGGAGAAAATGCCATGGATGTCGATCTGGAAAATTATCACTGAGGAGACCGGACATGAATACAGCACCGTGCCCGACCCATCCGGGCGAGATTCTGCGGGAAGACAGTTTGCCGTCGATGGGCTTGTCTGTGGCGGCCTTCGCCCGCGCGCTTGGCGTATCGCGCCAGATGGTGCATGGCATTCTGGCCGAGCGTTCGGCAGTGTCGCCGGAGATGGCGTTGCGTCTGGGGGCGTTTTTCGGCAATGGCCCGCAGTTGTGGATCGATATGCAGACGCGCCGCGATCTGTGGCTGGCCGGACAGAGCATTTCTGGCCATTTGCCCAAGGTATACCGGGCTCCGGCGAGCCCGTAGGGTGAGGCACGAACCGCGCCGCATGCCGCGACTGGTGCGGTTCGCAGGCTCAACGCATCCTATGGAACTGTTGCAGCCCGGTAAATGAAACATCAACCAACCGATGGACTCTGTAGGCTGGATAAGCGTAGCGCATCCCGCATCACCGCCGGTAAGGTGGATGCGCTACGCTTATCCACCCTACATTCTTCGCATTCCAGCCCCCTACAGCGGGGGGCTGAAAACTGTCACCTTATTTCTTCCGGTCTTCTTCGAGGCATAGAGGGCCTGGTCCGCCTTGTTGATGAAATCCGTCAGAACCGTCTCCTGATAGCCCCCCTCCTTTACCTCAAGGACATCGCTGACGCCCAGGCTGGCGGTGATCGCGATGGGACCCTTCTCTGTCTGGATGGGTGCGTTCTCGATGCGGCCCCGCAGTTTCTCGGCCACATTGGCGGCCTCCGCCGCCAGGGTCTCGGGTAACAGAACGATGAACTCCTCGCCCCCGTAGCGGGCCGCGATGTCCGTGGTCCTCACCAGGGACTTTGTGATGCGGGCGATCTCCTGGAGCACCACGTCGCCGATGGTGTGTCCGTAGGTATCGTTGACGCGCTTGAAGAAGTCGATGTCGAGCATGAGGACCGAGAGTGGCCGCGAGTACCGGATTGCCCGGCGAATCTCGCTTTCCGCGAGCTGGTTGAAATGCCGCCGGTTGTAGAGGCCCGTCAGCGAGTCGGTGGTGGCCAGATGCCTCAGTATCTCTTCCCGCTCCAGCAGCGCCGCCTCGGTATGCTTGCGGATGGCGATCTCCTTGAGCAGTTCCTTGTTGCTCTTGCTGAGTTCCGTATCCTTGTCCACAAGTTCCTTCAGCGTCCGGTCGAGCTGCATCACCATGGCGTTGAAGGACTGGGCGAATTCACCCATGAATTCCACGCGCTGGGTGAAGTCCCCCGAAGCCACCATCTTCGTCTGCCAGGTCAGGTGCCTGAGATTGGCCTGGAGGGCCTTGAGGGTGCCCCCCATGTATCCCTTGAAGGGGACCGGCCTCGTCAGGTCGCCGTTGGCGGCGGCGTACAGCAATTCCCGGAGGGAGACGAGCCGGGCGTGGAGGGTTTGAAGGGATTCCACCGATGCATAGCGTTCCGGTAGCTCGGGCGGACTGCCGAGCGAGATGACATCGAGCAGGAGGTGCGAAACCTCCTCGACTATTTCATGGGTATTTTCAGGCAACATTCCAGAAACCCTGATGTACGGCGATGCGTCAATCCACGACCTGGGCGGTAAACCGGCAGGTCCTGTCGCCGGTACACCAGCAGTCGATCTCCTTAACCTTGAAGGATTTGCCGGTATAGCTTTCGAGTATCCCGGTGATAAAGCCTTCGTCATAGGTGCAGATCTCGTAACCCAGTTCGGGCAGACCCGAACAGTCCAGATCCTCGGAGACGGTCAGAATGAACGATCCGGCCTCCAGATCGGCCTGCTCGACACGCAGGATGCCGATCTCCTCTTCCCGGAGCACGGTCTGGAGCTTCTTCACGAAATCGTTGAAATCCTCGGACGGCGGCAGGGCGTTCTTGTAGAACTCGGAGCCCGCCAGTTTGCCGGCCTCGTAAAAGATCTCTTCCGTCTTCTCCGAGCCCAGGCGCTGTTCGAGCACATCTCTGAAGGTGAACTGCATGAGCCGGTAAACGGCGAGGCGGGTGGAGAGGCCCAGATTCGGGCGGCCCTTTGCGATATCCCCCAGTAATTCCCATGAAAACTCATACTTTCTGCTGGTCATTTGACACCTCTCTTTCCTAAGCGGCTGTGTTTGGCTATCCACCCTGTTTCCCAGGCTATCAGGCCGGACCGGGAGCAGGGCTTAGCATGAGGATAGCAGCAAAACCAGGAGCTAGAAGGTCAGCCCTGAATTGGCGCATGCGGGGATAGGGAGGGGGGAGCGGTCCATCCCTGGACCCGTTCAGGGGATCAGCTCGCTGCTTTCCAGGAGCCGTCGGGTTGACGGCAGGCGGTGCCGCGGACGACATCGGCGCGGCCGTCGATGATCGCCTTGGTGGTGTATTCGCGGCAGGCGCCGGTACTGCCCTGGTAGCTGCGGGTCGGGGTGACGGTGTAGCTGTGGCCTGAATCGGGATTGCGCCAGGTGCTGGCCTCGCCGGTCCGGTTGTTTTCCAGCGCCCGGTCGGCTTGCATGCGGTCGTTGTCGTCCATTTTCTGGCCGATGTTTCCACCGATGTAGGCGCCCGCCAAGGCCCCCAGGCCCGTCATGATGACCTTGCCGGTACCCCCGCCGAATTGGCTGCCGAGCGCGCCGCCCACTAGTCCGCCGACCACGGTGCCCTGGTCGCGCTTGGTACAGGCCGCGAGCAGGGAAACGGACAGCAGGGCTACAATCATTGCGCGTTTATTCAAGTTAATTCTCCTGGGATGGTTTCTAAATCAATTTTGGCCTGAAATGCTTTTCAGACCCTCTGAAGACAATCGAAGTTCCGGCGCTTTGGGCGATCAGCGCCGCAGACGCCATGCGGGGATGTCGAAGCGATCGATCAGCCGATGTTCCAGCAGCCAGTCGCGGGCGTCCTCTGCGTCGCCCTCGAACCAGACCCGCGCCGAGCCCAGGCGGAAGGTATAGCCCCAGGTGTCCATGTCCCGCATCATCCGGTCGCGGCCCATGCCGCCGATGTGATCGGCCAGCAGGATCTGGAGATAGCAGACCCCGTTTTCCTCCACGAATTCGCCCCCCGCGTCGGTATGCAAGGCGGACCGGCGTTCCTGGTCCATGCAGATGAAGTGGCAACCCTCGTGAAGCAGGGAGTGGACCGGCGTGTCCGGGCGAATGTAAAGGCTGTGGCCGACGAGGCCCGCCTCGGGCGGGCCGAAATAGCTGCCGGGTATCTCTGCCTCCGGCCCCAGCACGATGAGGTTGATCTCGTAGCGTCGGCAGAGGGCGGCGATATCGGTGTGATTGCTGTCAGAATAGCGGAGTATATCCATGGGGCTTGCGGCTGCGGCTCGTCAACGGGCTGGAGATTATTTCATACCCTTCCACACAGCCTATAATCAAACATCAACAGCAAAAAAACCTACCCGAATGAGAGTCCAGCAACTTCTCGCCCATCCGCGCCTCCTGGCCTCCCTGCCCGGCTGGCTGATCCAGCTCCTTGGCGGCTGGGCCGGCTGGTGGTCCTACATCTCCGCCGACAGGGATTGCAAGCTTGCCCGGCTCAACATCTACAGCTCTTTCCCCGAGATGAAGCGGAAGGAGAAGGAGCGCCTGTTGCAGCAGGCGCTCAGGGAGAACGCCAAGACCTTTCTGGAGATGCCCCGCCTTTGGCGCCAGGGAAAGGACGCCTACCCGGAGCATAGGGTCAGCCATAAGGGCCTGGAGATCCTCAATCGCGCCAAGGATTACGGCAAGGGGGTAATCCTTGCCGTTCCCTACGTCGGCAATTGGGAGATCGTTGTCGGCTTCCTCTCCACCCTGAACACGGAAGTCCTGATCAGTTCCACCACCCCCCTGGCGGGGCTTGAAGAGATGGCGGCCAGGGCGCGCGCCGCGACGGGGGCCACCCTCGTGCCCCCCGGCGAGGAAGAGGAAGAGACCTTTCTTCAGGCGCTCAGGGCCGGCGCCCTGGTCTGCCTTTTTCCCGATGCGTTTCCCCTGGAAGGGGGCGAGGCCCTGTCCGTTCCCCTCTTTCGCGGCCCCGTCCCGACTTCGACCTTGCTGCCCCGATTGGCGCGCGCCAGCGGCGCCGTCGTCGTCTACAGCTACGCCGAGCGCATCCCAGGCAACGGTTACCGCATCCAATGGATCTTGGGTCCCCAGGAGGCCTACGACCCCGACCCCATGATCGCCGCCGCCGCCGTCAATAGCGGGGTCAGGCTTTGCGCCAAGCGCCACCCCGGTCAATATCTCTGGAACAACAAGCGACTTTCCCCCAGGGGCGAGTCCGTGGCTTCGAATCAGGGCAAGGGAGCGGCATGAAAATCGGCATTCCCAAGGAAATCAAGACGCTGGAGGGACGGGTCGGCCTGGTCCCCGAGGCCTGTGGCGAGCTGATCCGCCAGGGCCACGAGCTGTTCGTGGAGAGCGGGGCGGGCCTGCTCAGCGGCTTTCCGGATGAGAAGTATCTCGCCGCAGGGGTGAGCGTCGTCCCCGGCGCGGCCAGCCTCTATGGGGAAGCAGAGCTGGTGGTGAAGGTCAAGGAGCCCCAGCAGGCGGAATGGGGCTATCTCCGGGAAGACCATCTGTTGTTCTGTTTTCTCCATTTGGCGGCGGAACCCATCCTGACGAATATGTTGCTGGACACCGGCCTTACCGCCGTGGCCTTCGAGACGGTTCAGGAGCAGGACGGCCTGCCGATCCTGGCCCCCATGAGCGACATCGCCGGGCGCATCGCGATCCAGATCGGCGGGCATCTGTTGCATCGCCCTCAAGGCGGCAAGGGGGTGTTGCTGGGCGGCTTGCCGGCGGCCGAGCGGGGCAGGGTAGTGATCCTCGGGGCCGGTCAGGCGGGGGGAAGCGCCGCTGCCTATGCGGCGGCCTGCGGGGCCGAGGTGGTGGTGTTCGACAAGCGCCGTGACCGCCTGGCCGCCATGCGTGCCCTGGGGGCCAACGTCACCGCGCTCTATGCCTATGCCGGGCAGATCGATCGCGAGGTGCGCCGCGCCGATCTGCTGGTGGGCGCGGTACTGGTCCCCGGCGCCAAGGCGCCGAAGCTGGTGAGCGCCGATCAGGTGGCAGGCATGGAACCGGGCAGCGTGATCGTCGATATCGCGGTGGATCAGGGCGGTTGCGTCGAGACCATCCATCCCACCAGCTATGCCGCGCCGACCTACCGGGTATCGGACGTCGTCCATTTCGGCGTGACCAATATGCCGGGGGCGGTGCCGAAAAGCGCCTCCCAGGCACTCTCCGCGTCCCTCATTCCCTATCTCCAGGCACTGACCCAAAAGGACTGGCGCAAGAATCCCACCCTGCTGAAAGCGGTCAATGTGGAACAGGGCAAGGTCCTTCACCCCGCGCTGAAGCCATAGCCTTGTTTGGGCCGTAAGGTGCGGTGAGGTACGAACCACACCGATCGCAGGTGGACTTGGCCGCGCGGCCGATGCGGATCGCTATCGCTCACCGCATCCTCGAAACTCCCTCAACCCGAATCCCCCGCCAGAAGGCCGATGCGGAGTCAATTTTCCGGCGAGTGGAAAAAATTCGGCATTGCAACTAGAATTGATGTAAGCTTTGGTTCGTAACTAATCATTTCTATTGAAATTATAGGCATGTTCACCACGGTAATACAGGCTCGGAAGCTTGACTCGCCAACCCTGGCGGAGCAGATCAACCGCCGCATGCGGGAAGGCGGGTTGCTGCTGGCCGTCACGGTTGCCTTGATGGGATTGCTCGCCCTGGCCAGCTACTCTCCCGGCGATCCCGGCTGGTCCCACATAGGCCAGGATGTCAAGGTGGACAACCTGGCCGGCAGGGTCGGCGCCTGGCTTGCCGATGTCTTTTTCTATCTGTTCGGGCTGGTTTCCTTTCTCTTTCCTTTTCTGTTCGGCTGGGTGGCCTGGGATGCCTTGCGCCGGATGGGGGCGCTGAGCTTCCATGTCCTCTTGATGCGCTGGGCCGGGCTCTTCATGATCCTGTTCGGCGGCACCCTGCTCGGGGCGTTGCAACTGGGGCAAAAGGCCTCGTCCATGCCCATGGGCGGCGGTGGCGTTCTGGGCCATCTCCTCACCGGAATCGCCGTGCCCATGTTTAATCCCGTGGGCAGCTCCCTGTTGTCGCTCATGGCGCTCCTGCTCGGGATCACCCTCTTCACGGGCCTTTCCTGGTTTGTCCTGATGGAGGCTGTCGGCGGCGTCACCCTGTGGCTGGTGCGCCTCTTCACGGGCGGCAAGGCGCCCGAGGAGGTCCGGGAAGCCCCCGCGCGCCGGCAGGATACGGGCCGAATGAAGATAGCGACAGGCCGGAACGAGACCCAATTCGGGACGGACCCGAGATTGAAGATCGAGCCGCTTTTCCGGCCCGAGGCCATTCGCGAAAATAAGCCGGAACCGGCCAAGATCGAGCCTCATATGAAGCCGATCAAGGTTGCCACCGGGGCCGGAAGGGCGAAGCAGGTCCCGCCCTTTCAGGAGGTGAAGGAGAACAACCCCTTGCCGCCCCTGTTCCTGCTGGATGAGCCGCGCGCCACCCGGAGCGGCTACTCGCCCGAGAAGCTGGAGGCCCTGTCGCGCCAGGTGGAGCTCAAGCTGAAGGACTTCGGTGTCCTGGTCGAGGTGGTGGATGTCCATCCGGGTCCGGTGGTGACCCTGTTCGAACTGCAACTGGCCCCCGGCACCAAGGCCAGCAAGGTGACCGGCCTTTCCAGCGACCTCGCCCGTTCCCTCTCGATCATCAGTGTGCGCGTGGTGGAGGTGATTCCCGGCAAGACCACCATCGGCCTGGAGATCCCCAACGAGCGCCGGGAGACCGTCTACCTGGGCGAAATTTTGCGTTCGCCGGCCTATGATCATGCCAAATCCCTGCTGACCCTGGCCCTGGGCAAGGACATCAGCGGTGAACCTTCGGTGGCCGATCTGGGCAAGATGCCCCATCTCCTGATCGCGGGCACCACGGGTTCGGGCAAGTCGGTGGCGATCAATGCCATGATTCTGAGCCTGCTCTACAAGGCGACACCGGAACAGGTGCGCATGATCATGGTCGATCCCAAGATGCTGGAGCTGTCGGTCTATGAGGGCATCCCCCACCTGCTGACGCCGGTGGTGACCGACATGAAGGAGGCGGCCAACGCCCTGCGCTGGTGCGTGGCCGAGATGGAACGGCGCTATAAATTGATGGCGTCCCAGGGTGTCCGCAACATCACCGGCTTCAACCGCAGGGTCGAAGAGGCCGATGCCGCCGGAGAACCCATCGTCGATCCCTTCTACCAGCCCGAGCTGATGCTGGATGTGGACCATGAGCCTCCGGTGCTGGAGGCATTGCCCTACATCGTCGTCGTCATCGACGAACTGGCCGACATGATGATGGTGGTGGGCAAGAAGGTGGAAGAGCTGATCGCCCGCCTGGCGCAGAAGGCCCGCGCGGCGGGTATTCACCTGCTGCTGGCGACGCAACGGCCCTCGGTGGATGTCATCACCGGCCTGATCAAGGCCAACATCCCGACCCGTCTCGCCTTCCAGGTCTCTTCGCGCATCGACTCGCGGACCATCCTCGACCAGATGGGCGCGGAGAACCTGCTGGGCAACGGCGACAGCCTCTTCATGATCCCCGGCGGCAGCGTCCTCAGGCGCGTTCACGGCGCCTTCGTGGACGACCACGAGGTTCATGCGGTAGTGGAATATCTGAAAAAGACCGGCCGGCCGAACTATATAGATGCCATTCTTCAGGAACCAACCGAGGCCATTCCCGGTCTATCAGCTCAGGCATCGGGCGTGGATGTGGAAGAGGCCGATCCGTTGTACGATGAAGCCGTCAATTTCGTCATCGAAAGCCGCCGCGCCTCCATCTCCAGCGTGCAGCGCAGATTGAAGATCGGGTATAACAGGGCCGCCCGATTGATTGAAGAGATGGAAAGGGTTGGTATAGTGTCCCCCCCGGAACATAACGGCAACCGGCAGGTACTGGTAGCGGCCCCCGGCGAATAGGGCGGTTGCGCCGGGTCCGGGAGTTCCAAGTCGCGGGAATCTAAGGTTCCTGCTTTTTGTTTATCGTCACCCAGGATTCCGGTTATGCGTTGGTTAATGGCCCTTTTCATGCTGGCGATGAGTCACGCGGCATTCGCCGGTGGCGTCGAGCAGTTGAAATCCTTCCTCAAGGGTCTGGAGAGCTTCCAGGCCGATTTCAAGCAAACCATCGTTCAGGGCACCAAAAAGGAGCGCTCCGGCGGCTTGCTGACCCTCCAGCGGCCGGGGAAATTCCGCTGGGATTACGAGGAGCCCTACCCCCATCTGGTGCTGGCGGACGCCACCTATGTCTGGATCTACGATCCCGACCTGGAGCAGGTGACACGCCGCACCCAAGCGCCCGCCCTGGAAGGGACTCCCGCCCAGTTGCTCACCAACGACGTGCCCATCGAGAAGAATTTCACCCTCGGCGACAAGGGCAGCAAGGATGGCATGATCTGGGTCGAGCTGCTGCCCAAGGACAAGGAAGGCCAGTACGTCCGCTTCAACCTCGCCTTCAAGGGCGATGAGCTTCGGATCATGCAGATCGTCGATAAGTTCAACCAGGTCACGGACATCGAATTCAGCGCCATCAAACGCAACCCCAGCCTGGAAGACGATTTCTTCGTCTTCGAGCCGCCGGAAGGGGTGGACGTGCTCCAGCAGTAATCGCCCTTCGAACCGGGGCGCCCGCATGAGACCGGAGTCCGGGGACCTGTTCGACCGCAGCGGCATAGGTCCCGCCCGGCCCCTGGCCGACCGTATGCGGCCAACCAGCCTCGGCCAATTCCAGGGCCAAGCCCACCTGCTCGGCCCCGGCAAGCCGCTCAGACAGGCCATCGAATCGGGCCGGCTGCATTCCATGATCTTCTGGGGCCCGCCGGGGACCGGCAAGACCACCCTGGCCCACATCATCGCCAAGCAGTGCCAGGCCGCCTTCCTCAGCCTCTCCGCCGTCTTGGCCGGGGTCAAGGACATCCGCGAGGCAGTGGAAAAGGCCCGCGAGACCCGCCGCATTCATGGTCGCCCCACCGTCCTCTTCATCGACGAAGTCCATCGCTTCAACAAGGCCCAGCAGGACGCCTTCCTGCCCCACGTGGAGGACGGCACCCTGGTCTTCGTCGGCGCCACCACCGAGAACCCCTCCTTCGAACTCAACAACGCCCTGCTGTCGCGGGCGCGGGTCTACACCCTCAAGTCCCTGGACGCCGATACCCTGGAAGAGATCGTTTCCGCCGCGCTACGGGAGGTCCGTGGCCTGGGTGAGCGGGCATTGACCCTGGCGCCGGAATCGCGCCGCCTGATCGCAGAGGCCGCCGACGGCGACGCCCGCCGCGCCTTGAATCTGCTGGAGATCGCCGCCGACCTCACCGAGGGCCATGAGATCCCGCCCCCGGTGGTGGAGGAGATCGCCGCCGGCAATGTGCGCCGTTTCGACAAGGGCGGCGACCTCTTCTACGACCAGATCTCCGCCCTGCACAAATCGGTCCGGGGCTCCTCGCCGGACGCCAGTCTCTATTGGCTTTGCCGCATGATCGACGGCGGCTGCGATCCGCTTTATATCGCCAGAAGGGTGGTGCGCATGGCCTCCGAGGACATCGGCAACGCCGATCCCCGCGCCTTGGAACTGGCCCTCAGCGCCTGGGATGTGCAGGACCGGCTCGGCAGCCCCGAGGGCGAACTCGCCATCGCCCAGGCGGTGGTCTACATGGCCTGCGCCCCCAAAAGCAACGCCGTTTACAGCGCCTTCAAGGCCGCCATGGACGACGCCAAGCGCTCCGGCAGCCTGGAAGTGCCGGTCCACCTGCGCAACGCCCCCACCCGGCTCATGAAGGAACTGGGATACGGTAGGGCCTACCGCTACGCCCACGACGAACCCGGCGCCTACGCCGCCGGGGAATGCTACTTCCCCGACGGCCACGGCGAACCCCGCTACTACCAGCCCCCGGAACGGGGCCTTGAACTCAAAATTGCCGAGAAGCTGGAAAAATTGCGGGAACTGGACCGGAAGGCGAGGGGAGAATAGCCCGGAGCGATAAGTATGGCAGAAGCGATTATTGAAGTTATCGGTGGGTGCTTTACTTATCTCATCGGGAAGATTCTCGGTAAAACAGGGGGCATCGATCAAGAAAAGGCGATGGTCATCGGGGAATACGTTGTGATTGGGTTAGTAGTTACAGCGGCCATCGTCGTCACTATTGTCTATTCCTGATTGGATTGAGCGAGCGCCGCAGGTTGGGCTTCGTGCCTCAGCACTATCGGCTGGTTAAGGTCCTGATTCGGAATCCCCGCGAACCCTATCGATTTCCCAGTCCAGCCCTTGGAGAAGGCCATCCAGGTGGCTTGTCTCCCCGGTCCTGCCGCATTCTTCCAGATCGGCCAACACCTGCTCCAGGGCCATGGCGCCGCATACTCTGGCCGAGCCACGGAGTTTGTGGGCCGTTTGGCCCAATCCCTCCCAGTCGTTTGAAGCCGCATGACGGCCAATTTCCGCGTGATAGCCTTCGAGTTCGGCCTGCATCGCCATGAACAGGGCATCGGCCTCGGCCTCCAATCCGGCGGCGGCCAGGAGGGCCTTACTTCTGTCGCGGACCGGTAGGTTGCCGGGTTGCGGGGTCTTTGGCGCGTTCGGGTCCTTGGAAGGCGGCATCGGCATTCCCTGGTTGCCTAGGCCGATGCGGCGCATGGCTTCCAGCAGCTCTTCTTCATGGAAGGGCTTTATCAGAACGGCGTCCATGCCGGAATTCAGGATCTTTTTGTGGTGTTCGGCCAGGGTGTCGGCGGTGAGGGCGAGGATCGGCGTCCGCCGGTCCTCGGGCTCTTCCGCACGGATCTGCTTGGTGGCCTCCATGCCGTTGATCCCCGGCATATGGGCGTCCATGAGGATGAAGTCGAAGCGTTGGAGCCCGGCAATCCGTATGGCCTCGGCGCCGGAGGAGGCTTCGGTGACGGCCCCGCCCATGGCGTGGATGACTACCGAGGCCAGCCGCAGATTGATCGGGTTGTCATCGACGATGAGGACCTTCATGCCTTCGATGGAGCTGGGCCTGGGGGGCTCCGGCGGCACGATCTGTTCTGTCTCCTGGGCCTGCGACAGGCCGAGCAATTGTCCGATCAGACGCAGCAAGGCCAGGTTGCCCATGGGTTTGATGTAGCAGGCATCCACGCCCAAATGGGAGAGCTTGTCGATGAGGGGCGCGTCCATGGCCTTGACTTGGGCGACGAGGGGCTGGAGGGCGCACCGGCGTTTCAGGTCGAGGATGCACTCCACCGCGCCGGAGGAGAGAACGCCCTGGATGGCGTCCATCCAGGAGAGTGACAGAAACGACAAGTCTTCGCAGGGGAAGGGCTTTTCGCTGACGACGACTTCGGGCTCGCGGCTGACGGCATTGACGCCGAGGTATTCCAGGCGGCAGAGCAGGGCCGCGCGGGAGTGGGGCTGTTGATCGACGACCAGCGCCCTGACGCCTTGCAGCCTGCCCCTGAGACTGGCGGTTGCAGTTGTGGCGGCCGGGACCGGCAGGCTCAACCGGAACCAGAAGTCCGAACCCTTCCCGATCTGGCTTTTGACGCCGATGTCCCCGTCCATACCCTGGATCATCTGCTTGCAGATGCTGAGCCCCAGACCGGTGCCGCCGAAGCGGCGCTCGGTGGAGGCATCGGCCTGGGTGAAGGCGGTAAAGAGCTGTCTCTGCGCGTCTCTGCTGATGCCGATGCCAGTGTCCTGGACGCTGAAACGAAGCGTCACCTGGTCTTCCGCACAGGGGCCGTCGTCGAGCATGACGCGCACCAGGATCTCGCCTTCCTGGGTGAATTTGACGGCGTTGCTCAGCAGGTTGGTGAGGACCTGTTGCAGCCGGAGGCGGTCGCCCACGACGAAATCCGGCACGTCGTTGTAAACGATGGCGAGCACTTCAAGCCGCTTCTCGCTGGTCAGGGTGGCGAAGAGGGCGACCAGATCGTCGATCATGTCGCGGAGATCGAAGGACACCCGATTGAGTTGCAATTTGCCCTGTTGCAGCTTCGAGAAGTTGAGAACGTCGTTGATGATGGCCTGGAGGTTGCGGGAGGAGGCAATGATGGTCCGCAGGAACTCCTGCTGCTCGTCGCTGAGGGGGGTCTTCAATAACTGGTTGGCGAAGCCGACGATCCCGTGCAACGGGGTGCGGATCTCGTGGCTCATGTTGGCCAGGAATTCGGATTTGGCCGCGTTGGCCCGATCGGCTTCCTTACGCGCCCAGTAGAGTTCGATGTTGCGTTCTTCCAGGGCATCCAGGGTCTCGCGGTAATCGGCCGTGGCTTGGGTGACTTCCCGTTCCAACTGCTCGTGGTTCAGGGCCACCCGGCTGGCCATCTCGTTGAAGCCCTCCTCCAGGATCAGCAGCTCACCGCTGGAGACGCAGGGAACGCGCATGTCCAGGTTGCCGGCCTTGACCTCTCCCATGGCCTCGATCAGACGCAGGAAGGGGCGCAGGACCCGGCCGGTGATCAGCAATGTCAGGATGGCGGTGAAAACGATGCCGGTCAGTATCACCGCCAGGCTGAGGGTGAGGACCCGCCGCTTCTCTTCGTCGAGGGATTGATCGCAGAGGTGAACCTGGACAACGCCGAGCCGTTCCGGCGGCAGGCTGTCCGGGACAACCACAGGGGCGGAGTAGACGGGGGATGGATTTCTGTGGGGATCGCGGGAGATGGGCGGCTGGCGGATCAGGTCGAGAAGGGGCTTCCCGGCGGCATCACTGATGTGGATACGTTCGATGTCGTCCTGGGCAAGGAAGATTCGCGTCTTTTGCTCCAGCGCACGCGCGTCCTTCGCCAGGATATCCGGCAGGCTCAGGACCGCCAGCTCATTGGCCACGGCCTTGCCGCGCCTGCTGTAATAGGACTCCAAGTCATCCAGGTGCCCATAGAGGAAAAACCCGCTCAAGCCCAGTCCGACGACCAGGACGGGCATGATGCTCAGGAGGAGCGCCCATGTTTTGAGCACACCCCCAAAAACTCCGCTGCGCTTCGTCTTTGACCCCTCAAGGGGCAAGAAACACTTGGGGCGGCCCTGCGTGTTTCTTGAGAGGCTGGCCAGGTAGGGGAGGAGGGCCTTAAGCGATTCCGAAATCCGCACGGTATTTCCCTGGTTGATCGATGGGCCAAAAGCATGCATTCTGACCGGCGTTCAGTCTAGCCTGGAAAAACCGGACCCGTCCATGAACCACTATCCCACCATCGAAGATTGCATCGGCAACACCCCCCTGGTGCGGCTGCAACGGCTCCAGGGCCATTCCGGCAATCTGATCCTGCTCAAGCTGGAAGGCAACAACCCGGCCGGATCGGTCAAGGACCGGCCCGCGATCAGCATGATCAAGCACGCCGAGGCGCGGGGCGCAATCCGGCCCGGCGACACCCTGATCGAGGCCACCAGCGGCAACACCGGCATTGCCCTGGCCATGGCGGCCGCCATTCGCGGCTATCGCATGGTACTGGTGATGCCGGAAAACATGAGCCTGGAACGGCGCGCCGTCATGAAGGCCTACGGCGCCGAGATCGTTCTGACCCCGGCCAAGGGCAGCATGGAAGCCGCCATCGACACCGCCCGGCAGATGGAAGCGGAGGGTAAGGGCGTCGTCCTCGACCAATTCTCGAACGAAGATAATCCCCTGTCCCATGCGGAGGGCACGGGGCCGGAGATCTGGCGCGATA
The DNA here is from genome assembly GCA_001801995.1 of Gammaproteobacteria bacterium RIFOXYD12_FULL_61_37. Taxonomy (GTDB): domain Bacteria; phylum Pseudomonadota; class Gammaproteobacteria; order Chromatiales; family Chromatiaceae; genus YD12-FULL-61-37. Next base: position 66,306 of record MGZB01000055.1, read on the forward strand.
CCCAGGGCGGGGTCACCCATTTCGTCAGCGCCATGGGCACCACCGGCACTATCATGGGGACCGGGCGTTTCCTGAAACGGCAAAATCCGGCCATCGAGATCGTCGGCGTCCAGCCCGCGGAGGGTTCCGCCATTCCCGGCATCCGCCGCTGGCCTGCGGAATATCTGCCCAAGATCTACCACCCCAACGAGGTGGACCGGCTCATCGACGTGACCCAGGCCGAGGCGGAACAGACCACCCGCGAGCTGGCGGCGCGCGAGGGGATCTTCACTGGCATCTCTTCCGGCGGCGCCGTGGCGGCCGCGCTCAGGCTCTCCGCTCTGGTGGAAAATGCCGTCATCGTCACTATTGTCTGCGACCGGGGCGACCGCTATCTCTCGACGGGCGTCTTCCCTGCATGAATTTCGTCGCCTTCGCCCTCCGGGCGATTCCTGACACCGAGTCTGAACGCAAGCGGGACCAGGGGCTTGCCGGCCTGAGCGACGACGATGTCGCCAAGATCATGTTTCACCGCCACCGTCAGAACGGTGGCGTCAATGGCGGACTCCCGGTGCATCAGATGCGTATCGCGGCCATCGCCTGGCTCGCGGTCCGGGACGAATCCATCCGCGCCGGCACCTCCACCGAGGCTGGGGAAGCTGCGGCGATCGAGACGTTGCTGGATGTCTGCGAAGTTTCGGGTTTGCACGAGTTGGTCAGTTGGCACGGCGAGGGGTTCGACTTTCCCTTGCTGCGCCTCCGCGCCCTGCACCATGAAATGGCCGCCGCGCCGTTTTTCCGTCCGCCGCTCGTCGGGCTCCAGCAGGCCCTGATGGTGGGGCCGGTTCCCCTGGGCGGGTTCCTGGATCTGCCTCCATCGGCGGACGATGGCCCCTGCCCGCACCGCCGGTGCCAACAGGAGGCACGCAACACCGCCTTGATCTATCTGCGCCTCAAGCGGGCGCGGGGTGAACTGGAGCGGGATCTCTATCAGTCCCTGACGGCAGCGCTCGTCGCCATAACAATCCAGGAGTCTCCCATTGGCTAGGGGAAAGGGGGCGAGACTGCCCCAGGATGCAGTCGAGGTGGTGGTGGAAGGTCTCTCCCACGATGGGCGCGGCGTGGCGCGGGTCGAGGGGAAGACGGTCTTCATTCAGGGCGCCTTGGTGGGAGAGCGGGTCAGTTTTCGCTATCGCAAGTCCTCGCGCCGTTTCGACGAGGGGGTGGTTGAGGCCGTATTGCAGGCCTCGCCTGACCGGGTCGTCCCCAAATGTGCCCATTTCAACCTCTGCGGCGGATGCAGCCTGCAACATCTCTCCGACCAGGCGCAGATCCGCGACAAAGAACGCGTCCTGCGGGATGCCCTGACCCATATCGGCAAGGTCGAACCGAAGGAGATTCTGCCGCCCCTGGTCCCGGCCAATCACTGGGGCTATCGCAAGAAGGCGCGCCTCGGCGTCAAGCATGTGGAGAAAAAGGGCCGGGTGCTGGTGGGTTTTCGCGAGAAGGGCAGCGCCTTCATCGCCGAGATCTCGCGCTGCGAGGTGCTCGATCCCCTGGTCGGCCGCCGGTTGGATGAACTGTCGCAATTGATCGGCCAGCTCTCCATCCCCGCCCAGATCCCCCAGATCGAGATGGCCATGGGGGACCGGGGCTGCGTCCTGATCTTCCGCACCCTGGCCCGGCTCAGCGAGGCGGATCGCGCCATGCTTCTGGAGTTCGGGCAGCGCCACGACATCCTCATGGCGGAGCAGCCGGGCGGGGTGGACAGCATCGCGCCCCTGCGGGCGGGTGACCGGTTGGAGTTGAGCTATCAGCTCCCCGAGTTCGACATCGAGATCCATTTCCAGCCCACCGATTTCACCCAGGTCAACAGCGACATCAACCGCCGGATGGTAAAGCGTGCGGTGGAGATGCTGAACCCGCTTGGGGACGAGCGGGTGCTCGACCTCTTCTGCGGGCTCGGCAACTTCACCCTGCCGCTGGCGCGGCGGGCGGGGCAAGTCGTGGGCGTGGAGGGTGACGCCGGGCTGGTGGAACGCGCCCAACGCAACGCCCAGGCCAATGGATTGGGCAATGTCAGCTTCCATACCGCCAACCTGTACGAAGATTTGAACCACGCCCCCTGGCTGCAAGCCAGCTACGACAAGGCCCTGCTCGATCCGCCCCGCACCGGCGCGGCCGAGGTCCTGCGGCTGCTGCCCGTGCTGGGGGTGCGGCGGGCCGTTTACGTCTCCTGTTACCCCGCGACCCTGGCGCGCGACGCCGGGACCCTGGTGCAGGAGCACGGCTATCGCCTGGTCTCGGCCGGGGTCATGGACATGTTCCCCCATACCGGCCATGTGGAATCCATCGCCCTATTCGAGAAGTAGATCATGGGCATCGAGATTGAACGCAAGTTTCTGGTGGTCAACGACGCCTGGCGCAGGCAGGTGGCCGCCAGCGAGCACCTGAGTCAGGGCTATCTCTGCAATCAGGGCAACAGCTCGGTCCGGGTGCGGATCGGCGGCAGCCAGGCCAATCTGAACATCAAGCGCGGCGGCCTGACCGTCACCCGGCTGGAGTACGAATACCCGATCCCGCTGGCGGACGCCAAGGAACTCCTGGCGGGACTCGCGGGCGGGCTGGTGGAGAAAACCCGTTACCATGTCCGCTGCGGCGGTCATCTCTGGGACCTGGATGTCTTCGAGGGCGCGAACGCCGGTCTGATAATGGCCGAGATCGAACTGGGTTCGGAAGACGAACCCTTCGAGATGCCCGCCTGGGCGGGCCGCGAAGTCTCCGGCGACCCGCGCTATTACAACGTCAACCTGATCGGCAATCCCTACTGCAACTGGCGGGAAGATGCCGGGCGGATCGAGTCGCGGCGTATTGTCATCTCACTGCCGGAACAGCGGCTGAGTTTGTTCGAGGAGGGGCGGCTGGTGAAGGAATACCCCATCTCCAGCGGCGCCAACGGCCCCGGCGAACAGCGCGGTAGCGGCCGCACCCCAAGGGGACTGCATCGCATCCGCCTCAAGATCGGCCAGGATGCCGCGCCCGGCAGCGTCTTCGCCGGCCGGCGGCCAACCGGCGAGGTCTACTGCAACGAACTTTGCGAGCAGAACCCCCAGCGTGACTGGATACTGAGCCGCATTTTCTGGCTCACCGGCGCCGAACCGGGCCGTAACCGGGGCGGGCAGGTCGATACCCTGCGCCGCTTCATCTACATCCACGGCACCCCGGACAGCGAACCCCTGGGCGAACCCCGCTCCCACGGCTGCATCCGCATGCGCAACGCCGATGTCATCGACCTCTTCGAGCGCGTTGCCAACGGGGACTGGGTGGAGATTCAGGGGTGATGCCTGATTTGCCGATGCTACAGCGGCTTGCTACTCTCAGGGCATGATCTAAACGGGAGGCGTATCGATGGGCGCATTACCAGAAGCAATCTACCTTTCCCCCGAAGAATACCTGCTTTGGGAGAACGACCAGCCCGAGGGCGTAAAGCACGAGTACGTCAACGGGCAGGTCTATGCCATGGTCGGGGCGAGCCGGGGGCATAATCAGGTCTCCATGCGGTTTGCTACCCGTTTGGCCTATCATCTGGAAGGCAGCAAATGCCAGGTCTTCCAGTCCGACATGAAGGTGGCCATCCAGACCCTCGGCAACAGCCGTTACTATTACCCCGATGTCCAGGTGGCCTGCGAGGAGGAGACGGCCTCCCACTACAACACCTCCCCCTGCCTGATCATCGAAGTTCTGTCCGAAAGTACCGCGAGAAAGGACCGCACCGAAAAACTGGCAAACTATCGCTTGATCCCCGCCTTGCAGGAATACCTGCTCTGTTCCCAGGATTCCCCGCACATCGAGGTCTATCGCAAGCGGTCGGACTGGGCGCGGGAGACATTCGGCGCGGGCCAGGCCCTGATGCTGGAATCGGTCGGGCTGGAAGTGGCGGTGGACGACATTTACGGTTTTCTGTCCTGATCGCCCTTCAGGTCACCGGCTAATCACCCATCCTCATACCCGCCAACCGATAACCCACCTGCAATTCGGTGAGCAGGTACTGGGGCTGGGTTGGGCTGTCCTCCAGTTTCTGCCGCAGGTTGCCCATGTAGATGCGCAGGTAGTGGCCCCGATCAGCGTAGCCGGGACCCCAGGTGTCGAGCAGGAGTTGGCGGTGTGTCAGGACGCGGCCGTGGCCCTTGATGAGGGCGGCGAGGAGACGGAATTCGGTGGGGGTGAGGTGGACCGGCTGGCCGGACTTGCTGACTTGGTGTTCCGCCAGATCGACCCGGACCTCGCCGAAGCTCACTTGGCTGGAACTGCCGCCGCTCAGACTGATGGCGCCACGCCGCAGTTGGGCTCGGACGCGGGCGAGCAGTTCGGGCACGCCGAAGGGTTTGACCAGGTAGTCATCGGCCCCGGCGTCCAGGGCGGCGACCTTCTCTTCCTCCCGGTCCCTGGCAGACAGAACCAGGACGGGAACACTGAGCCAGCCGCGCAGCTCACGGATCAGACTTTTCCCATCATCGTCCGGCAGCCCCAGATCGACGATGACCAGCCCTGGCTGGCGGCTCGCCGCCTCGATCAGGCCGCGCCGGGCGCAGTCGGCCTCGGCCACCTGATAGCCCTCGTCCTCCAGGGCCAGGCGCAGAAAGCGGCGGATGTTGTTGTCGTCCTCGATGATCAGGATGCGGACCGGGCTCATTCCTCCTCCGGTTCCGGCGGGGTTCCCGCCGGCAGGGTGAAGCGGAAACGGGCGCCGCCCTCGGGCCGGTTTTCGGCGGAGATCCTGCCGCCGTGGGCCTCGACGATGATCCGGCTCAGGGCCAGGCCCAGGCCGACGCCGGGGGTGGCCGGTTCGCTCTCGCCGCGAGTGAAGGGCTCGAATAGCTTGTCCGCGTCCTTGAGCGGCAGGCCGGGGCCGTTGTCCTCCACCATCACCACCAGTTCCTCGTCCACCCGGCGCGCGCTCACGCGGATACGGCTGCCGGCGGGGGTGTATTTGGCGGCATTGTCGAGCAGATTGACCAGGACCCGCTCGATCAACAGGGCGTCGAACTCCACCAGGGGCAAGTCGGCGGGGACATCGGTCCGCACCTGATAGCGGGCCAGGGGCAGCCGAAGCTGGTGCAGGGCACTGCCCACCACCTCCTCGACGGACTGCCATTCCTTGCGCAAGCGCGTCCCACCGCTTTGCAGCCGGGCCATTTCCAGCAGATTGGCCACCAGGCGGTGCATCTGCTCCGCCTCCTCGCGGATGGCGGCGGTCAGCTCGTGGCGGATCTGGGGCGAGGGGTCGCGCTCCAGGGTGCCGGCCAGGCCGATGATGGCGGTCAGGGGCGTCTTGAGATCATGGGACACCGCCGCCAGCAGGGCATTGCGCAGCCGCTGCCCCTCCATGTTGACCAGGGCCTCCTGGGCGACCTCGACATAATGGACCCGCTCCAGGGCCAGGGCGATTTGAGACAAGCAGGCATCCAGCAGCCGCCGTTCTTCCGGTTCGTCGAAGACCGCCGGGTGACGGGGTTGCAGGGCGCAGACGCCGCGCGTGCGCATGGGGGCCTTGAGCGGCAGGTAGCGGGCGCTGGCGGCGGCCAATGTGGTGGTGCCGAGCCCCGCCTCCTGCTGATGATCGTAGACCCATTGGGCCACGCCCTCATCGGCCGGGCGGTTGCCGCAGGGGTGAACCCGCTCCTGGGCATCGGGCAACAGCACCGTCACCCCAGCATCGAATAGCGGGCCGAGATACTCCTCGGCGATGCCAACGATCTGGTCCTGCTTCAGCGCCCCGGAGAGCTGCCGCGCGATGTTGGCCAGGGCCATGGCGCGCCGCTCGCGCTGCACCGCGACCCTGGCCTCCAGCCGCAGCTTGGCGGCAAGCTGGCCGATGACGAGGGCGACCGCCAGCATCAGGGCAAAGGTGAAGAGGTATTGGCTGTCGTGGACGCTGAGGGAGCCGCGCGGCTCCACGAAAAAGAGATCGAAGCAGAGCACCGCCAGCAGCGAGGCCCAGGCGCCGGGACCGCGCCCGAAGCGGATCGAGACCAGGACCACCGTCAGCAGGAACAGCATCACCACATTGGCCAGATCGAAAAACCGCAGCAGGCCCGCCGCGAGCAGGGTGGCGCCGGCGCAGGCGAGGGTCGCCCAGAGGTAGCCGGACCAGGGCAGGGTTGCAGCCGGACGGGGTTGCGGCCGGTGACTGGGCTTGCCTTTCTCCAGACCGATCAGCACCACATCCAGATCGGGGTGGGTCTCGGCCAGCTTGTTGGCCACGCCGCTGAACCAGCGCAGCGGTCCGGGGCGCAGGGTGCGACCTACCACCAATTTGGTGGCGTTGCGGGCGCGGGCGAAGCTGGCCAGGGCCTCGGCGACGTGGGCGCCGGGGATGGTCAGGGTCTCGGCGCCGAGTTGCTCGGCCAGCTTGAGGACTTCCAGTGCTTGGCGCCGCCCCTTTTGCGCGCCCTCGCTCAATTCCGGATCGTCCACATGGACCGCGATCCAGTCGGCCTGCAACTTGGCCGCCAGGCGCGAGGCCTCGCGCACCAGCTTCTCGCCGCGAGCCCCCGAACCGACGCAGACCACCAGCCGCTCCCGCGCCTCCCAAACGGTGGCGATGGCCTGGTCAGTGCGGTAGGCCCGCATCTGCTCGTCCACCCGGTCGGCGGTGCGGCGCAGGGCCAGCTCGCGCAGGGCGATCAGGTTGCCCTTGCGGAAGAAATTCTTGGCGGCGTGCCGGGCCATGTCGGGCAGATAGACCTTGCCCGCCGCCAGCCGGATCAGCAGCTCATCGGGGGGCAGATCGACCAGAGTCACATCGTCGGCCCGGTCGAAGACATGATCCGCCACCGTCTCCCGCACCCGCACCCCGGTGATGCCGGCGACGATGTCGTTCAGGCTCTCCAGGTGCTGGACGTTCAGCGAGGTATAGACATCGATCCCCGCCGCCAGCAGCTCCTCCACGTCCTGCCAGCGCTTGGCGTGGCGGCTGCCGGGGACATTGGAATGGGCCAGCTCATCGACGATGATCAGGGCCGGCGCCGCTGCCAGCGCCGCCTCCAGATCGAACTCCGGCAGCACCCGGCCCCGGTACTCGACCTTGCGCGACGGCAGCAGCGGCAAGCCGTCCAGCAACTGGAGCGTCTCCCGCCGCCCGTGGGTCTCCGCCACCCCGATCAGCAGATTCACCCCCTCCGCCTGCCGCTCCCGCGCCGCCAGCAGCATGGCGTAAGTCTTTCCCACGCCGGGACAGGCACCGAAAAAGACCTTCAGCTTGCCGCGTTTGGCAGCGGCTTCCTGTTCTTTCAAGGACTCCAGCAGGCGATCGGGGTCGGGGCGTTGGGGGGGCATGGGAGTGAGGCTTTAGGCTTGAGACTTGAGGGAAGGAGGGCGAGCTAATTCAGCGGTGCGGCTGCTGTTGTCATCAGAAGCCTCATCCAGCGCGTGAATCCTGGGTGGTCATCAGTTTGGCCTGTTGATGGTGTTCTGCTTGCGCTTCCAGCAGCTTCCTGGCCACGTCACGCGCAATCTCCAACGTCTCGGTTATGGTGCGGCCTTGGGCGACCAGTCCCGGCACCTCGTCCGAGGTGGCCAGATACACAGCTTCCGGCAGTTTCTCGATATGCAAATTGGCAAACTGTTCCATGGGTTTACCTCGGTGCATGAAATTTCCTCCCCTGCTCCGTGGAGCAAGTGTAACGCCGCACAACCTGGGGCTGTAACGGATTCGGGAAAATGGACTAACCGGCACCCATCGACCCATCAGTTCCCCGCCACTGCATCCAGCGCCAGATTCAGCTCCAGCACATTCACCCGCGCCTCGCCAAAGATGCCGAGGCCGGGGCCTTCCACATGGGTCTCGATCAGGGCGCGCACCCGTTCCAGGGGCAGTTTACGTTCAGCGGAGATGCGTTCTTCCTGATAGTGAGCGGCTGCGGGGGAAATGTGGGGATCGAGGCCGCTGGCGGAGGCGGTGACCAGATCGGCGGGGGGAGGTCCCACATGATCCGGGTGGGCGGCGATGAGGCGGGTGATGCGGGCCTTGACGGCATCCACCAGGGCGGGGTTGCGCGGCCCCAGGTTGCTGCCGCTGGAGGCGAGACCGTTGTTCTCCATAGGGCCGGTCGCGGAGGGTCGGCTCCAGAAGTAGCGCGACGAGGAGAACGCCTGGCCGATCAGGCTACTGCCGATAACCTTGCCTTCCTGCTCGATCAGGCTGCCGTTGGCCTGGACCGGAAAAAGAACCTGGGCCAGACCGGTGACGGCCAGGGGATAGAGGAGCCCGGTCAGGAGGCTCAGTAGAGTGAACAGGACCAGGGCGGGACGGATAAGCTGTTTCATTTCGAATAACCTCATTTACCGCAAAGGACCCAAAGAAACGCAAAGGAATTCATTTTTCCCGAAAAGGATCTTCTTCCTTGGCGTACTTTGCGTCCTTTGCGGTTAAGCAGAATTTCAAACAAGCCCGACGGCCCCCAGCACCAGATCTATGACCTTGATGCCGATGAAGGGCGCGATCAGCCCGCCGCCGCCGTAGATCAAGAGATTCCGCCGCAGCAGGGGGGCGGCGGCCAGGGGGCGGTAGCGCACGCCCTTCAAGGCCAGGGGGATCAGGGCGACGATGATGAGGGCGTTGAAGATCACCGCCGAGAGGATGGCCGAGGCGGGGCTGTTCAGGCCCATCACATCCAGCGCCAGCAGTTGCGGGTAGGTGGTGGCGAAGGCAGCGGGGATGATGGCGAAGTACTTGGCCACGTCATTGGCCACCGAAAAGGTGGTGAGCGCCCCGCGTGTCATCAGCATTTGTTTGCCGACCTCGACGATCTCGATCAGCTTGGTGGGGTTGCTGTCGAGATCGACCATGTTGCCCGCCTCCTTGGCCGCCTGGGTGCCGCTGTTCATGGCCACGGCCACGTCGGCCTGGGCCAGCGCCGGGGCATCGTTGGTGCCGTCGCCGGCCATGGCCACCAGCCGTCCCTGGGCCTGGTGGTCACGGATCAGTTTCAGCTTATCCGCCGGGCGCGCCTCGGCCAGGAAGTCGTCCACCCCCGCCTCGGCGGCGATGGCGGCGGCGGAGAGACGGTTGTCGCCGGTGATCATGATGGTCTTGATCCCCATGCGCCGCAGTTCGGCGAAGCGCTCGCGGATGCCCCCCTTGACGATGTCCTTGAGTTCGATCACCCCCAGCACAGCCGCATCGTCGCAGACCACCAGGGGCGTGCCGCCGCGCCGGGCGACCTGTTCCACCAGCCCTTGCACGGCGCTGGAGAAGACCCCGCCGAGGGACTCCACATGATGCCGGACCGCCTCGGCCGCCCCCTTGCGGACGCGGCGGTCGCCGATATCGACACCGCTCATGCGGGTCTGGGCAGTGAAGGGGATGAAGTGGGCGTCGGCCAGTTCGCGGCCGCGCAGGCCGTATTTCGTCTTGGCGAGCACCACGATGGAACGGCCTTCGGGTGTCTCGTCGGCCAGGGAGGCCAGTTGCGCCGCCTCGGCCAGGATGCGCTCGTTCACGCGGGGCGCGGGCAGGAAGGCCGACGCCTGGCGGTTGCCCAGGGTGATGGTGCCGGTCTTGTCGAGCAGCAGCACGTCCACGTCGCCCGCGGCCTCCACTGCCCGGCCCGAGGTGGCGATGACATTGGCCTGCATCATGCGCCCCATGCCAGCCACACCGATGGCCGAGAGCAGCCCGCCGATGGTGGTGGGAATCAGACAGACCAGCAGCGCGACCAGCACCGTGATAGTCACAGGCTGGCCGGTCCCGGCGGCCTGGACGCTGTAGATCGAGAACGGCAGCAGGGTGGCGGTGGCCATGAGAAAGATCAGGCTGAGGGCCACCAACAGTATGGTCAGGGCGATCTCGTTGGGGGTCTTGCCGCGCTTGGCCCCCTCGACCATGGCGATCATGCGGTCCAGAAAGGCCTCGCCCGGATTGGCGCTGACCCGCAGCACCAGCCAGTCGGAGAGGATGCGGGTGCCGCCGGTCACGGCGGAGAAGTCGCCGCCCGATTCGCGGATCACCGGGGCCGATTCGCCGGTGATGGCCGATTCATCGACCGAGGCCACCCCCTCGATCACCTCGGCGTCGGCGGGGATGGTGTCGCCCGCCTCCACCAGGATGTAATCATCGATGCGCAGGCTTAAGGAGTCGGTCACCGTGACCTTGGCCCCGTGGCGCGGCTCGGCCAGGCGCTTGGCCGCCACATTCTTGCGCGTGCCGCGCAGGGCAGCGGCCTGGGCCTTGCCGCGCCCCTCGGCCAGGGCCTCGGCGAAGTTGGCAAACAGCACCGTGAACCAGAGCCAGGCGGCGATGGAGAAAATAAAGCCAGCCGGAGCCTCCCCCTGGCCGGTCAGGGCCTGAATGCCCAGGATCGTGGTCAGCAGGCTGCCGGCCCAGACCAGGAACATCACCGGATTGCGTAATTGGGCAGCGGGGGCGAGTTTCAGGAAGGCATCGGTCAGCGCGGCCTTTACCAACCGGGGTTCGAAGAGGGCGGTTTTTTGGGATTTAGACATGATTCTGAATTCCTTGCCTTTATGTAGGTCGGGTTAGGCGCGCAGCCCCACCTGATTTTGCCGGGCCGGAGAGGGTCAAGCGCGCCGTAACCCGGCAACCGGCGCCGAATGTCGGGTTACGGCGGAAATACCGCCTAACCCGACCTACATGACTCATCGCGGCACCCCGAAGAGTTGCAAATGTTCGATCACCGGGCCAAGCGCCAGGGCGGGGATGTAGGTGAGGGCGCCGATCAGGATCACCGTGCCGACGAGCAGGGCGACGAACAAGGACCCATGAGTCGGCATGGTGCCGCTCGATGCCGCCAGACGGGGCTTGGCCGCCAGGCTGCCCGCAATGGCCAGCACGGGGACGATGACGCCGAAGCGGCCGAGCGCCATGGCCAGGGCCAACATCAGGTTATAGAAGGGGGTGTTGGCGGAGAGGCCCGCAAAGGCCGAACCGTTGTTGTTGGCCGCCGAGGAGAAGGCGTAGAGCACCTCCGAGAAGCCCTGGCCGCCGGGATTGAGCATCCCGGCGCGCCCGGCATCGGCCAGGACGGCGACGGCTGTCCCACCCAGCACCAGCAGAGGGGTGATGAGGATGGCGATGGAGACCATCTTCATCTCGAAGGAGCCGATCTTCTTGCCCAGGTATTCCGGGGTGCGGCCGATCATCAGCCCCGCCAGGAACACGGCCAACAGGGCGAACAGCAGCATGCCGTAGAGCCCCGAGCCGACCCCGCCGAAGACCACCTCGCCCAGTTGGATCAGCCACATTACCGCGCCGCCGCCCAGGGGCATGAAGCTGTCGTGCATGGCGTTGACCGCGCCGCAGCTTGCCGCCGTGGTGATGGTGGCGAACAGGGCCGAGGCCAGAATCCCGAAACGGGTCTCCTTGCCCTCCATATTGCCCATCGAACCGTCCATGCCGAGGTTCAGGAGTAGCGGATTGGCCTGGGACTCGGACCAGACCACCACCGCCAGCATACCCAGGAAGAGCAGGGTCATGGATGCCAGGACGGTTACACCCTGTCGCATGTCGCCCACCATCCGGCCGAACATAAAGACCAGTGCCGCCGGGATCAGGAAGATCGACAACATCTGGGCGAAATTGGCGACTGGTGTCGGGTTCTCAAAGGGATGGGCCGAGTTGGCGTTGAAGAAGCCGCCGCCGTTGGTCCCCAGCATCTTGATCGCCTCCTGGGAGGCCACCGGCCCCATGGGCAGGGATTGGGGCACCAAGGTCTCAACCGTTTGCACCTGCCGTGGGGCGTCCAGGTTCTGGATCACCCCCTGGCCGGCCAGAAAGAGTGCGAACAGGAAGGAGAGGGGTAGCAACAGCCAGAGGGTGGCGCGGCTCAGGTCCAGCCAGGCGTTGCCTATGTTTACTGCCGAGCGGTGCGCGAAACCACGTATCAGGGCCACCGCCACCGCGATGCCCGTCGCCGCCGAAAGGAAGTTCTGCACCCCCAGCCCCAGCATCTGGGTCAGGTGGCTCATGGTGGATTCACCGGCGTAGCCCTGCCAATTGGTATTGGTGACGAAGGAGACGGCGGTATTGAGGGCGGAATCGGGGCTGACCGCACCCATGGCCGCCGGATTGAACGGTAAATATCCCTGAAACTGCTGCAACAGATAGAGCGCAACCACGCCGATCAGGTTGAACAGCAGCAGCGCCAGGGCGTAGCGCCACCAGGACATCTCCTCGTCCGTCGTGCCCATCAGACGCAGCAGGCCCCGCTCAGTGGCGGCCATCCAGCGGCAGCGTTCCGAGAGACGCCCCGCCAGCAGGGCCTCCAGATACTGGCCCAGGGGCCAGGCCAGGGCGAACAGCAGGCCGAAATAGAGCAAGGTTTGAAAGATCGCGGACGGGTTCATGACAGCTCCTCTGCATTGAACAGGGCGTAAAGCAGGTAAAGGAACAGCCCGGCCGCCGCCAGGCCCGCCAGCCAATGGATCCAGGTGAAATCAAGGTGCATCGTGAAACCCCAGCTAGTAACCCTCTGAGCCTCATGATAGAAGGCCGGGGGTAAAAGCGGGGAAGAGTTCTAGGTCTGGGGTGTAAAGGGGGCGTAAAGAGACGGGCAGGGGAGGGATCGGAAAGGAAAGGAGTGAAATAGATCAACCAGCGAGGTGAGTGCACGCTCAGGTGCAATTGTGCCCCCGGATGCGGTTCGCAGGCCCACCGCATCCGGACCAACCGTCGACTAATTCACCCCAAATTACTCTGTGCCGCCTGCGAGCCCCCATGGTTCTTTGCGGATTACCCTTCGCGCGCCAGCTACTTTTGCGCCTTCAAAATGCTCATGGCCGCGGCCACCATCGATCCCATTTCGGCCATGTTGCCCGGCAGGATCAGGGTGTTGCCTTGCTTGGCGACGCCGGCGAAGGCTTCGACGTATTTCTCGGCGACTTTCAGGTTTACCGCATCCATGCCGCCGGGCGATTGGATCGCCTGGGCGATCTGGTTGATGGCTTGGGCGGTGGCCTCGGCGACGGTGATGACGGCAGTGGCTTCGCCTTGGGCTTGGTTGATGGCGGCCTGCTTTTCGCCTTCGGAACGCTGAATGAAGGCTTCACGTTCGCCGGTGGCGATGTTGATCTGTTCCTGCTTGCGCCCTTCGGAGGCAGCGATCAGGGCGCGTTTTTCCCGTTCGGCGGTGATCTGTGCCTGCATGGCGTGGAGGATTTCTTTCGGTGGCGTCAAGTCCTTGATTTCGTATCGTAATACCTTCACGCCCCAACTGGCTGCCGCCTCGTCGAGCGCGGCGACCACGGCGCGGTTGATGTCATCGCGTTCCTCGAAGGTCTTGTCCAGTTCCATCTTGCCGATGACCGAACGCAGCGTGGTCTGGGCAAGCTGGGTGATGGCGACGATATAGTCGCTGGAACCATAGGATGCCAGGCGGGGATCGGTCACCTGGAAATAGAGGATGCCGTCCACCTGTAGCTGGGTGTTGTCCCGCGTAATACAGATCTGACTCGGCACGTCGAGCGGGATTTCCTTCAACACATGGCGATAGGCGACGCGGTCGATGAACGGCAGAACGATATTCAGCCCCGGCGCCAGCGTGGCGTGGAAGCGCCCTAGCCGTTCGACCACCCAGGCGTGTTGCTGTGGCACTACCTTGACGGCTTTGACGACGAAGATGGCGGCGGCGATAAGCACGAACAGAGTGATTTGCATGATTTCCATGGTTTTTCCCCTTAGGGTTTGTGGTGCGTCAGGATCAGTGTGGAGCCACGCAGCGCCTTGATATAAAGCGCGCCGTCGCGTGGCATATCATGGGATTCCGGCTCGGCGTCCCATTCCGCGCCCCGGTAATAGACCCGCCCCGTGCCGTTGTCGCGCCAGGCGACGACCTTCACCGTTTGACCGATGTCCAGGCTTTGGCCGGTTTGCCCGGCGGGGCGAAGACCTCGGGTTTTGTGCAGGACGATGGTGCCGGCGATGCCGGCAATGGCTGCCAGGGTAAATTGCATCGGTGTTCCAAGCCCGAGCAAGGCCGCACACCCGCCGATCGCCAGGGCGATGCCCAGCATCAGCAGATAGAAGGTGCCTGTGACCATTTCCAGCCCAACCAGGACCAGTCCCGCCAAGAACCAATAGACGTAAGCCGCCATGCCGTTTCCCCTTTTCTCGATCCGTTTGGATTTTCTAAGGGCAAGTGTAGTCGCATATTGGCGCTTGATCAGTACAGCGTCGTTACTGAATGTCCATGGTGAGAATCTTGTCTTTCACGCCAGAACTACTCCTCGCCGGATGGCGGGGATGAGGCATAGTGCTGCCGCAGGGCGATCCATTCCAGAAGCCGCACTTGGATCTGGTGATTGAAGCTCTCCTCCGGGAAAAGCCCGTTGATATCGGGGGTGCCGGGGCGCAGGCCGCACAGCAGTTCCATGGCCTCTTCCACATAGCGCACGGCGTAGATCTGGAATTGCCCTTGGGCGGCGGCATCGCGGATGTCGTCCCGCAGCATCAGGTCCTTGATGTTGCTGGCAGGGATGATGACTCCCTGGTTGCCGGTCAGTCCCCTGGCCTGGCAGATATCGAAAAAGCCTTCGATTTTTTCGTTGACCCCGCCGATGGCCTGGATCTCGCCGTGCTGGTTGATTGAGCCGGTAATGGCGAGGGATTGCCTAAGCGGCAGGTCGCCGATGGCGGAGAGCAGGGCGCAAAGCTCGCCCGCCGAGGCGCTGTCACCCTCGACCATGCCGTAGGTCTGTTCGAACGCCAGGGTGGCGGAGAGGCTGAGCGGCTGGTTTTTGGAGTAGCGCCGCGCCAGGTAGGAGGAGAGGATCAGCACGCCCTTGGAATGGATCTGGCCGCCCTGGTCCACTTCCCGTTCGATGTCGATGATCTCGCCCCCGCCGAGACGGGCGGTGGCGCTGATGCGGGTGGCGGTGCCGAAGCTGTAGTCGCCCATTTGCAGGACCGAGAGTCCGTTGACGCGGCCCAATTGGCTGCCCTGGGTATCGATCAGCAGGATGCCGCGTTGGATGTGCTCCTGAATCCGCTCCCGCCATTGCCCCATGCGCCGGGCCTGGGCATCGATGGCCATCTGCACCTCGGCCGCCGAGGTGATTGTCTTGCCGAGGCGGCCGGCCCAGTAATCGGACTCCTGCAACAGCTCCAGAAGATTATCGAGATGCAGGGAGAGCCGCTCCCCATCCTCGGCGCGACGGGCGCTCTGTTCGATGATGCGGCAGACGCCGGAGTGGTCGATCTCCCTCAACTTATCGCGGTGGACCAGGGTGGCGATCAGGCGGGCGAAGAGCATCTCGTTGCCGTTGTGGCGCGTCAGCTCATCGGAAAAATCCGCAGCCACCTTGAACAGCTTGATGAACTCGGGATCATATTCCTTCAGCAGGAAGTAAAGCAGGCGGTCGCCGATCAGGACGACTTTCAGTGCGGTGGGGATGGGCTCAGGTTCCAGTGAGATGGTGCTGGCCAGGCTCAGGACCCGTTCCAGGGATTCGATGCGGATCTCCCGCGACTTGAGCACCCGTTTCAGCGCCGTCCAGACAAAGGGTGTGGTCAGCACCTTCTCGGCGTCGAGAACCAGATAGCCGCCGTTGGCCTTGTGCAGGGCGCCGGGCTTCACCAGGGTGAAATCGGTAATCAGGGTGCCCTGGCTGGCCAGGTGCTCGATGCGGCCGATCAGGTTCTGGTAGCTGGGATTGTCCTCGTAAAGGAGGGGGGAGCCTTGGCTGCCGGCATTGTCCACCAGCACATTCACCCGGTAGCGGTTCAGCTCGGGGCGAAGGCCGAGGGCGCGGAATTGGAAGGGGTGCTCGCGCGGCTCCCGGAACAGCTCGCCGTTATCGATCACATCCGCCTTGACGGCCTGGAGGTAGTCGAACACGTTGGGCAGTTCCCTGTAGGACTTTTCCAGGTCGAGGAAGAGGTGGTTGACCGTCTCCTCGGTGACCGCCCGGTCGAGGGCCTTGATCTCCCGGTGCAGGTCCTTCTGCCAGGAGGGGATCTTGCGCATGCTCTCCTTCAGCTCCTCCTTGAGTGTCTCCACCTTGCGCTCAATCTCCTGCCGCTCCTCCGGGGGGAGCTTTTCGAACTCCTTGGGGCCGATGACTTTGCCATCCTTCAGCGGCGCTAGAGTGAAGCCGTTCGAAGTCCGCATCAGACCGATATCGAGCGCCTGGGCGTGCTCGTCCAGTTGTCCCGAGACAGCGTCCTCTTTGGCCTTGTACTTGCTGTGGATCTCCTGCGCCTGCCGGTGATATTCGTCGGTCTGGAAGGCGGCGGGAAGGGCGTTGAGCAATTCCTCGATCTGCTGCTCCATATCCTGGGCCAGCCGGGAACCGGCGCCGGCCGGCAGTTTCAGACAGTTGGGCAGATGGGGGGAGCGGAAATTGTTGATGTAGCACCAGTCGAAGGGCTGCGGTCCCTCCTTGGCCCTGGCGAGCAACGCCTCCTGTACCACCGTGTGCTTTCCCAGGCCGGGCGAGCCCATGACATAGAGGTTATAGCCCTCATGATGGATGCCGACGCCGAACTCGATGGCGTCCAAGGCACGTTCCTGGCCGACGATCTCGTCCAGATCCTCCAGTTCCAGGGTCGTGGCGAAGGTCAGCATGCCGGCCTCGCAGGGGTGGTAGAGCTGGTCGATGGCAAGGGGTTGTAACACAGGCGTCTCCCGCTTTTTGTTTCTAATTAAGAGAGGCTATGCAAGCGTTTCGAGATGCCTCCGAGTTTACTCTTCGTGGCCCCTTCATGAAGGAAATAGGCATTTCGCTCATCGTCGCCGGTGTCGTCGTCCTCAATCTCTTTTCCAATACCGTTTCTCACCCATGACCATGAGCCGCCCAACCCATCATTCCACCGGACCGGCTAAAAAAACAGCGCAGGCCGTTCACTTCTACGTTGGGCGTCGTAATATCTGCCTCGTCGATTTATGGAGCGAGCCTAATGGCAATGAAACCCACCACCATCGATGAATACCTTTCAGGTATCAGCGAAGACAAACGGGCCGCGCTTGAGCAACTGCGAAAAGTCATTGCAGCCGCAGCGCCGAAGGCCGAAGAGTGCATCAGCTATCAACTTCCCGCGTTTCGCCTTGATGGGAAACTACTGGTGGCGTTCGGGGCGGCAGCACACCACTGCGCCCTTTATCCAATGAGTGCTTTCTGCGTGGAAGCCCATGCAAGTGAGCTCAAAGATTACAAAACCAGTAAAGGCACCATTCAGTTTCAGGCGGAGCAACCTTTGCCGGCGGCTCTTGTGCGGAAGTTGGTGAAGGCACGTATCGCAGAGAATCGCGCTGCTGAATGAACAGCTTCCGCAACAACATCATGTATTTCGCCGCGTCGTCCAACCCGGCGTTGCAGGGGACGCTGCTCGATAAAGCGTTGTATAGCGCCCCTGAACTTGAACGTTATGCATAAACGAAACGGTGATTTCCATGCTTGATTCAGCAATAGAAAAGTTGATCTATGGACATCCCGTTAAGAAAGCATTAGAGGGAACATTTTCCAATTAATCATCTAGCCGATTCGCCCTGGGGATGACCATGGCACGGGGCTCCCGGAATTCCATCCTTGGACCCTTTGCCGGTGCATCCCTGCACCACTTCTCGCTACGCTCCTTCCGGGCTACGGGCTAAAGTCTTTGACCTACTTGTTGGTATTGATGCCCAACAGGGGATAGAAGGGACAGAAGTTGATCAGGCCAGTGGCCAAAGGCACCACGCCGATATAGCCCCAGATGGGCAGAACACCCAGCGCAGTCGCGGCGATCAACGCCACACCGACCACAATTCGCAGGATTCGATCGATACCGCCAACGTTTTTTTGCATAGCCTTGGTCTCTCTAGGTTAGGGAATGGAGCAGCTAGATAATAGTTGAGCCAGGTTGGTAAGGTAAGTAACTAAATCACCGAGCTGGCGACTTGGCCAACCCTCGCAAGGCGTTGCGATCCAACAACAGGATATGGCCCCGGCCCAGCTCCACCCAGTCGTGGCGCTCGAACTCCTTCAACAGGCGGCTCACCACTTCCCGCGCCGTGCCCAGTTCCCTGGCCAGATCCTGGTGGGTGATCTCGATCCCGTCCGAGGCACCGGCCATCTGATCCAAGGCCGAGGCCAGACGGCCGTCCATGCGGCCAAAGGCCACGGCATCGATCAGCAACACGAGCCCGGCGATCCGCTCGCCATAGGAGGCAAACACGAATTCCCGGAAACAGGGTGAACTGGCCAGTGCCTGCTGGAACAGCACCCTCGGCAAGGCCACAGCCCTCACATCGGTCTCCGCGATCCCCTCGGCGCAATAACTCTCGCCCGAAAGCAGGCAGGATGTCGTCAGCACGCAAGACTGCCCCGATTCCACCCGGTAAAGCACGATCTCCCGCCCCGACTCCGACAGCTTCTGCACCCGGACAGCCCCCTCCAGCACCAGCAGATAATTCTGGCAGCAGCCACCCGCATGGAATATCTGGGTCCCCACCGGCACCACCAAAGGCAACGCCTGCTCCGCCAGCAAACGCCGGATCGGCTCGTCCAGCCCCCTCAATGCAGGAAAGGTATCGACCCAGTCAGCTTGTTCCATGTTCAAAACCCTATGATCGCGGGATACGCCACAAGACTATCCCGAATCAGGTCTGGAAACTCAAATCCTTGACCGCCCATCGCCCCTGAACCAGGCCGCGGCATTCTATCGGCAGACGTTGTCCCCCGTTGGCCGCTTGAGTCTTCAATCCGAAGCGCCATTCACCCCGCCCCCAACGCCTTCTCCTTCAATTCGCGGAACTGGCTGCTGAGGCGGCTGAGCTTTTCGTCCCATTCCGGGTTTGGGCGCTGGCCCTCGATCAGTTTGAAGTAAGCCTGCATGAGGGCTGCGACGGCGAAGGGTTCGAGCAAGGCGGCCTTGAAGCTCCAGGCGAAGACGATGGCGACGGGCACGGCCCAGGGCGCGAGCCCCTGGGAGATGAAACCGACGAGGACGGCCACCGGGCCGAGGATCAGCAGAAAGATGAGCAGCGCCAGTCCGTATTGGATGATCATGAGGAAGAAGGCATTCTTCAGCATGGCCTTGTAATTCTGGGCGTAGAGAATCAGGCCGTCCTTGCCGGCGGCCCAGGGGTTGGTGGATTCGGTGCGCAGGCTGTAGGCGAGGATGATTTCGTCAACGTAAGTCAGCGAGAGATTCAGCACCCGCTGGACCATGCGCATCAGCCCCTCCAGCGCCGGGATGGGCAGCAGAAAAGAGATGGTCATAAGCAGCCCGTTCACCGCACGCAGCACCCCCTTGACGATCTGGTCCAGCAGGAAAAGGCTGGAAGCCTCGGCGAAGCGCTGGCGCACGATGCCCTGGGCGTAGTCGATCTGTCCCTTGCCGCCGGGCAGCGTCTCTCCCTGCAACACCTTCACCAGCACCGCGATGTGGCCGGCCTTGACCAGGTAGAGCAGGTATTCGCGCGCCCAGTAGAGGACCCCGCTGACCGCGCCGAAGCCCAGTATCCCGCCGATACCCGCACCGCTGCCGGGGTCGCCGGCAAAGGCGGTGAAGGCGTATCCCAGCCCTGCGCCCGTGCCTATGCCGAGGGCGTAGGCCAGGCCGATACCGATATAGATCAGCAGGCGGAACAGGATGAAGGGAAATGTGGCGCGCATGGCGGCGAGGGTCTTGAAGGTGTCGAAATCCCACATGGATTGGTTCCTCCGGTCAGAGTGCTGGGCCGCGCGACCCAGTTGGCTAGGGCAAAGGCTCGGGCCTCGCGATGGCGAAGCCTTGGACGAAATCGACGCCGAGTTTTTCCAGTTCCTCCTTGATGGCCTCGCTTTCCACGAATTCGGCGATGGTCCGTTTACCCAGCACTTGGGCGATGTCGTTGATGGAACGCACCATGGCCAGGTCGATGGGGTCGTTCAGCATGTCGCGGACGAAGGTGCCGTCGATCTTGAGGAAGTCCACCGCCAGGTTTTTCAGGTAGCCGAAGGAGGACATGCCGCTGCCGAAATCGTCCAGGGCGAAGCGGCAGCCCAGGCCCTTGAGCTTGCCGATGAAGCGGACCGCCACTTCCAGGTTGGAGACGGCGGCGGTCTCGGTGATTTCGAAACAGATCTTCTCCGGGGGGATGGCGAACTCTTCCAGGATGCGGGTCACGCAGTCGCCGAAGTTATCTTCGCTGAGGGTATGCCCGGACAGGTTGATGGTGGCGAAGTCGAGCCGCTGAAGTTCGCCGGGATGGGCGGCGAGCCAGGCACAGGCATTGCGCACCACCCAGCGGTCGATGGCGGGCATCAGTCCGTAGCGTTCGGCCGGGGCCAGGAAAGCCCCCGGCGCCAGCAGGACGCGGTCCCAGAGGCGGATCAGGAATTCGAAGCGCAACGGCCTGTCGGGCATCTCTTCCTTCAGGGCGACGATGGACTGGCGGTAAAGCTGGAAGCGGTTTTCTTCCAGGCCGCTCTTGATCCGTTCGACCCAGTCCATCTCCTCGCGCCGCCGGGCCAGTTCCAGGTCGTTGGGCGAGTAGATCTGGATGCGGTTGCGGCCCTGTTCCTTGGCGGTGTAGCAGGCCGCGTCGGCGGCGCTCATGATCTCGGTGTAGGTCTCGCCGCCGTGGATGGGGACGACGCCGATGCTGATGCCGACGGTATAGCGCCGTTCGTCCCAGAAGAATTGGAAGGATTCGACCGCCTTCAATATGGCCTCGGCGACCCGTTGCGCCGCCTTCAGCGAACAGTATTCCAGCAAGACGCCGAATTCGTCGCCCCCCAGCCGGGCCAGGGTGTCGCTGATGCGTACCTCGTTTTTCAGCATCTGGCTCAACTGCCGCAGCAGTTCGTCCCCGGCGACATGGCCCGAGGTGTCGTTGACCACCTTGAACTGATCCAGGTCCATGTAGAGCAGGCAGTGCTCGCCCTGGGCCTCCGCCAGCACCCGCTGCATGCGGCGTTCGAACTCTCGCCGGTTGAACAGGTCGGTCAGGGCGTCGTGGCTGGCCTGGTGGCTGAGCTTCCTTTCCATCTCCTGGGCCGAGGTCAGGTCCCGCAGGAAGGCGGTGTAGATGGTTTCATGCCCCAGTCCATCCTGGGTGATGATGAGTTCCACCGGGAAGCAGCGGCCGTCGGCATGCTGCGCCGATACCTCGAAACGCCGGTTCAGGGCGCTCAGGGCGCCTCCCTGTTGCAGCCGGATCATGCCTTCCAGGTGCCGCTCCCGCTTGTCCTCCGGAATCAACAGCCCGGCCAGATTGCGCCCTAGCATCTCCGTCCGCCGGTAGCCGAAGGTCTTTTCCGCCGCCGGGTTGAACTCCTGGATGCGTCCGGCGCTGTCGATGGAGATGATGCAGTCGAGGGCGGCGTCGAGGATGGATGCCTTGCGCGCCTCGCTCTGGCTGAGCCGGTCGACGATCTGACGCTGGGCCTCCTGCTGCTTCGCCATCTGCCAGTAGCGGATGTTGATCCCGAGGACGCCCAGCAGCCAGAGGCTGGCAAAGATGGCGAGCACCCGGTGGATGTTTCCTTCCTGGATCGCCAGGTATCCCGCCATGGGCAAGGCCACGCCGACGGCGCCGCCGATGCCGCCGAGCGTCCAGCCCTGATGCCCGTGACAGAGCAGGCAGCCCGGCTCGACCTTCAGCGGGCGCATCAGGCGGAGATGGGGTTTGCCGGCGATGCCGCTGAACTCGAACACCTCCTCCGCGCCCTGATGGAAACGGGCCAGGGCCTTACGCTCCCAGTCGTCGGGGGCATTTTCCGGCCGCAAGGGATCAGTATTGGTGATGCGTCCGGCGACCCCGTAGAGGTTGCCGAAATGCTCGTCCATCTGGCGCACCATGGTGGCCGGATTGATCAGGGTCAGCCGATTGCCGGAAGGGGTGGTCAGATCCCGCTCGGGGATGTGCGCCATGTATTTGTCGGGCTGATGCATGGCCGAGACCGGCACGTAGATGCGCCCGTGGCTGGTGGCCCAGAGGCGGAAGGCGCTGTCCTTGAAGAAATGGGCGCGCGCCTCGGCGGTCGCCAGCGCCAGGGTGTTGTCGCGGATCTTGGCGCTTTCCCAAAACCCCAGCGCCAGAAAACCCAGGGACCAGATCAGCCCAAGGAGCAGCGCGGAGCGCCTGAGACTGTTTTTCTCGACCTCGCCAAAACCTTCGCTTGTCAGGCCCATTATCTCGATCGCGGGTGATAGGAATGAGGTAAAGGCTAGACCAGGACCTGCCTCCGGTCTACGGAACGGATCATTGACAGGGGGCTGTTAGGGCAAATCGAAATAATTGGGCGCCTTTCCCGGCTCGCTTCTGGGTTCGTTGAAAATAGGCATCCCGATGATTTCGGGCTCGGGGCCGAGCAGATTCGCGGTACTGGCGCTGGCGGACACCAGTTGCGCCCTTTTCCTTGCCTGGGCCTCCTTCGGCAATTCAGAAAGGGCAGGCTGAAACGGCCCGTCCAGGGCGGCCAGCAGTTGGGCGTCCCGTTTGTAGATGTCCTCCCGGAATGAAACCTCGTTTTCCGCCGCTACTGCCGTGCTGTACTGGATGAGTATGGGCAGGGGGGTTTCCAGGTTGGTCTGGGTGGTATTGCCCGTGGCCAGGACCTTGTCGATCCTCGCCCGGTCCCATCCTTGCCGCGCCAGCAGGTGTTCGGCGAGGTAGAAGGGATCCCTCAGACGGATGCAGCCGTTGCTGGTGGTCCGCTCCTGTTTCGTGAAGAGATCGCGGTGGTTGGTGTCGTGCAGGAACACCGAAAACTTGTTGGGGAACATGAACTTCACCAGGCCCAGGGCATTGCCGTTGCCCGGCGGCTGGCGGACGGTGAAGGGCATTTTCGACAAGGATTCCCAGTCGATGGAGTAGGGGTTGATGGGATTCCCTTTATCGTCCAGGAGCTGATAGCCCTTTTTATCCAGATAAGAGGCATCCAGCTTCAGGCTCGGCAGTATGGTGCGGCGGTTGATGCCGGGGGGCACCGACCAGGTGGGGTTGAAAATGACGTGTTCGATCTGGTCCCGGAAAATGGGCGTCTTGGTCATCCTTTGGCCGACCTGCACCCGTTCCTGCCATTGGACCTCCTGTCCCTTCATCCAGAAGATGGCGAAACCCGCCACATCCACGATCAGGTGTTCGTCCAGATCCTTGGCGAAATACCAGCGCTGACGTTCCATGTTGAGGCGCAGTTGATCGATGCGCTGCTCGACCGGCACGTTCAGCGCGGCGAAGGTGGCGGGACCTATGACCGCGTTCGCCTCCAGGTTATGGCGCTGCTGGAATTTTTTGACGCCCTGCACCAGGTCCTCGTCAAACCGGATCGACTCCGTGGCGGGAGCAGCATCCGTCGCGGCCGTC
Organism: Gammaproteobacteria bacterium RIFOXYD12_FULL_61_37; assembly: GCA_001801995.1. Lineage (GTDB taxonomy): Bacteria > Pseudomonadota > Gammaproteobacteria > Chromatiales > Chromatiaceae > YD12-FULL-61-37. The sequence continues at coordinate 89,576 of MGZB01000055.1, forward strand.
TCCTGGACGGGGGGAGGCAGATCCCCCGTTATGACCAAGCGGCGCCTGATCAGCGGGATACGGCTATCGCTGCCGCCCGGTTTGATGCTTTTCCCCGCCGGGACCGGGGACCAGCCACCGGCCTCCTTGATCTGCCGGTATTGGCCCAGGGCCACCTTCAGCCATTTATAGCGATCATGCTGCGGCCTGGCCCCGTTGAAGGCCTCGTCGATCCGGCCCTGTTTTATCCAGGAGAGAAGCTGCGGGATACGGTCCTTGCCGTCGCGCGCCGGGGCATAGTTGCTGTCGGCATCCAGGCTGTCCGGATCAACCTTGCCGTATTGCAGATTGTCCAGGGCGCGCAGGCAGGCCTCGGTCAGCAGGATATCGGCCTTCGCCTGCTCCGCCGGGGACGGCGGGGTCTGGGCCGGGGCATCGAGATAGGGCGCGATCGCCCCGAAGCGGTATTCGTCCGGATTCAACCCCTCCTCCGTCAGGCCCTTCAGGGCATCGGAGAGGGACTGTATCGCCGCCGGATTCCACAGGGGCTGCTGGCCGTTCTCCTTGTACAGACGAAGGATCAGCGGCTTGTAATAGAGGGTCATCTCGGCACCCAGCTTGCCGAACCGCTGGCCATCCTGGGGCAGAATCTGGTTGACCAGGGCCTGAAATGAGGGCGCCTCCACGGGAGGGGCAGCCTCCGCCTGGGGAGCTGGCACTGGGGACGGGGCCGTCTCAACGGGCACAACAGCCTCCGCAAGGGGGGCAGGCTCAGCGGGCGGTGGCTCCGCGAAGGCAGTGCTCGCAGAAAATAGAAGAAAAAGCAGCCTGTTAGCGAGCGAACAGTAATTCCACATCGGAAAATCCCAGATATCGAGGCCAGTCAAAGAAGGTGCAAAAGGTTATCACCCAAATGCAAATTTGGTCGAATTGAAGCGGCGGCGAAACTTCCAGCTACAATCGGCACCCATGGCTACCTTCACCTTCATACGGACTGCATCATGAGCCACCGCCAGGATCTGGAGCGCCACCGCCGGGGGCTGGAGGAGATACGGGAGATCATGAACTCCATGAAGACCCTGGCCTACATGGAAACCCGCAAGCTGGCCCAGTTCCTGGATGCCCAACATGCCTCTACCCGGAGCGTCCTGGAGGCGGCGGAGGACTTTCTCGCCTTCCATCCCGAGGCCCTGCCCGAATTCCAGACCGAGGCCGAGGTCTATCTCCTGATCGGCACCGAGCGCGGCTTTTGCGGCGACTTCAACCATGCCCTGCTGCTGCGGCTGGATGAATGTTTCGCGGGACAGGACCGGGCCAATCCCATCCTGGTCGCCCTGGGCCACAAGCTGCACCTGCTGCTGGAGGGGGATGCGCGGGTCGCGGCCTTCATCGACGGCGCGGGTGTAACGGAGGAGGTCGGCGCGGTGCTGGGCCGGTTGGTGGAGGAACTCGACGCCCTGCAAGGGCAACGGGGGTTGTTCTCCCTGAAGGTCATCCATCAGATCGACAACGGCGGCAGCGTCCGGGTCCAGGAGCTGCTGCCGCCCTTCCGCCACTGCCGGGACCTGGCGCCCCGCTTCCCCCACCCGCCCCTGTTTAATCTCTCCCCGGCGTTGTTTCTGAGCGGTCTCAGGGAACAATATCTCATCACCGTCCTGCACGAGATTCTCTACAGCTCCCTCATGGCCGAGAATCACCGCCGCCTGACCCACTTGGACGGCGCCATCCGCCACCTGGACCAGACCGCCGAGGAACTGAAACACCGCTGCAACGCCCTGCGCCAGGAGGAGATCATCGAGGAGATCGAGGTGATTTTGCTGAGCGCGGGGGAAACGGGGTAAATCGTCCGGTTTTTTCCAGACAGAACTGTTTGAAAAAGATATAATTCATGGCCTCGACTCAGTCGCCCCATTGGCCGAATCTTTTGTATCAACCCTCACAGAGCCCCCCTTTCCGGCCCTGTTTTTCCGCAAGGAACCCTTTCGATGCCCGCTTCCAACACCCCGTCGCCCGGTTTTCGTGACCTGGCGCTTATCGAGCCCGTGCTCAAGGCCCTCGACGACGTGGGGTATGAAACCCCTTCCCCCATCCAGGCCCAGACCATCCCCCACCTCCTGAGCGGCAGGGATCTGCTCGGGCAGGCCCAGACCGGCACCGGCAAGACCGCCGCCTTTGCCCTGCCCATCCTGTCGCGCATCGAACTGAGTCAGTCCGAACCCCAGGCCCTGGTGCTGGCCCCTACCCGCGAGCTGGCCATCCAGGTAGCCGAAGCCTTCCAGCGCTACGCCGCCCATCTGCGAGGTTTCCACGTACTGCCCATCTACGGCGGCCAGGACTACCGCGCCCAACTGCGCGGCCTTCAGCGCGGCGTCCATGTCGTGGTGGGCACGCCGGGCCGGGTCATGGACCACATGCGGCGCGGCTCGCTCAAGCTGGACAACCTCAAGTGCCTGGTCCTGGACGAAGCCGACGAGATGCTGCGCATGGGCTTCATCGACGACGTGGAATGGATTCTGGAGCAGACCCCGGCCACCCGCCAGACGGTGCTCTTCTCGGCCACCATGCCGGGCGCCATCCGCCACATCGCCCAGACCTACCTGAGAAATCCGGAAGAAATCACCATCAAGGTGAAGACCACCACCGCCGATACCATCCGCCAGCGCTACTGGCTGGTGAGTGGACTGCATAAGCTGGATGCCCTGACCCGCATCCTGGAGGCGGAGACCTTCGACGGCATCATCGTCTTCGTCCGTACCAAGACCGCCACCATCGAACTGGCGGACAAGCTTCAGGCGCGCGGTTACGCCGCCACTCCCCTCAACGGCGACATCGCCCAGAAGGATCGCGAACGGACCATCGATCGCCTGAAAAAGGGCGAACTCGACATCCTGGTGGCCACCGATGTGGCAGCACGCGGCCTGGACGTGGAACGCATCAGCCACGTCATCAACTACGACATCCCCAACGACACCGAGGCCTATGTCCACCGCGTCGGCCGCACCGGCCGCGCCGGCCGCGCCGGTGACGCCATCCTCTTCGTCGCCCCCCGCGAGCGGCGTCTGCTCAACGCCATCGAAAAGGCCACTCGCAAGAAGATCGAGCTGATGGAACTCCCCTCGACGGAGATCATCAACGACAAGCGCGTCTCCTCTTTCAAGGACCGCATCAGCGACACCCTGGCCACGGAAGAGCTGGGCTTCTTCTATCAACTGCTGGAGCAATACCAGCAGGAACACAACGTACCCGCCCTGGAAATCGCCGCCGCCCTGGCCAAGCTCGTGCAGGGCGACCAACCGCTGTTGCTGCCCAACAAACCGGAACGGCGCGAATCCTTCGCGGACGATGACCGGGGAGACCAGAGGGACAGGCCAAGGGAACGCAAATCCCGCAAGGGCGAAGGGCTATCTGCCGGTGAGTCGGAACGCTTCCGCATCGAGGTCGGCCACCTCCACGGCGTAAAACCCGGCAACATCGTCGGCGCCATCGCCAACGAGGCCGGAATCGACAGCCAATTCATCGGCCACATCAAGATCCTCGACGACTACAGTCTGATCGACCTGCCCAAGGGCATGCCCAACGACATCTTCCACGACCTCAAAAACACCCGCGTCTGCGGCCACAAACTGCTCATCACGCGGTTCGAGGAATCCAAGTCCCCTTCCTGGAAGGGCGCGGGCAAGGACAAGATCAAAGACAAACCCAAGAAAAAGCCCCGCGCCAAGCCCGAGGGCACGTCGGAATGAGGGATTGATATAAACCCATTGCGCCAGACGCACTGAAGGGCGAAGCGCATCGATCAAGGGACGGATGATCGATGCGCTTACAGGTTCACTGCAACTTACGGACTGCGGACTTTCGAAACCTTCAGCGGTCGATCACCTGGAGCCCGAGAGAGATGGCCCGACTGACAGAACAGGAACAACAGGAAGTCATCCGCTACCTGGAAGCGGGCAAGCCGCTGCCGGACAAATACCGTTTTCTGCTCTTCGAGGACAAGCGCGAGATCGAACTGATCTGGAACGGCAAGACCGGCGAGGTCTGCAATGTCGTGCTCCCCTTTCAGGTCATCGAACAGGTGGACGAGCCCCGCGCCGAAAAGCCCGCCGCGCTGCAATTCGATCTCTTCGACACCGACGCCCGTGGCCGCCAGCTCAAGGGCTGGACCAACAAGCTCATCTGGGGCGACAACAAACTCATCCTCTCGTCGCTCAAAAACGGCCCGCTGCGCGGCGAGATCGAAAGGCAGGGCGGCCTCAAGCTCATCTACATCGACCCGCCCTTCGACGTGGGCGCCGACTTCTCCATGGACATCGAGATCGGCGGCGACACCTTCACCAAAAGACCCAACATCCTCGAAGAGATTGCCTACCGCGACACCTGGGGCAAGGGCGCGGATTCCTTCATCGCCATGATCTACGAACGGCTGGTGCTGATGCGGGATCTGCTGGCGGAGGATGGGAGTATTTATGTGCATATGGGGCCAAATGTCGCACATACAGTTGAGGCTGCTGTGCGTGAAGTGTTTGGCAACACGGGCGCTGGTGCCGCAGTTACCTGGAAGCGCGTCACTGCACATAGTGACAGTCAGCGTTGGGGCATTACGCACGATGTAATTATCTGGAGAACAAAGGGCGAGAGCTTTGTTTGGAACCCCCAACATGAGCCTTACAGCAATGAATACCTTTCTCGGTTCACACTAAAAACAACTGAGGGGCGCGCATATCAACTCGATAACATTACAAGTCCAAATCCGCGCCCGAACATGATGTATGAGTGGCGCGGATGCCCGCCACCGCCAATGGGCTGGCGCTATGAACTTGCAACAATGGAAAAACTATTTTCTGAAGGAAGAATTGAGTTACCAAAAAAGTTAGGGGGACGACCCCGGTTGCGGCGCTTTCTTGACGAGAGCAAAGGCGTACCTGTTGGCACAGTTTGGGCTGATATTTCGCCTATCAATTCCCAAGCAAAAGAAGATACAAGTTACGCTACCCAAAAACCCGAAGCCCTCCTCGAACGCATCATCAAAGCCTCTTCCAACGAAGGCGACCTGATCGCCGATTTCTTCTGCGGTTCAGGTACCACTGCGGCGGTGGCGGAAAAGCTCGGGCGCAAGTGGATTGCCACCGACCTGGGCAAATTCGCCATCCACACCACCCGCAAACGCCTCATCGGTGTGCAGCGCCAGTTGAAGGCAGAGGATAAGAACTACCGCGCCTTTGAAATCCTCAACCTCGGCAAGTACGAACGCCAGCACTACATCGGCGTCAACCCCAACCTGCGCGAGGCCGAGAAACAGCGGCAACTGGAGGAAAAAGAAGCTGCCTTCCTCGGCCTGATCCTGCGCGCCTACCGGGCCGAAAAGACATCGGGCTACGCCAGCTTCCACGGCAAAAAGACCGGGCGGCTGGTGGCGGTGGGGCCGGTAAATCTACCGGTGACCCGGCTCTTCGTCGAAGAGATCATCCTGGAGTGCCGCAAGAAGCACATCCCCAAGGTGGACATCCTCGGCTTCGAGTTCGAGATGGGCCTGTTCCCCAACCTGCTGGACGAGGCCAGGAACAAGGGCATCGACATCGCGCCAAAATATATCCCCGCCGAGGTGTTCGATAAACGCGCGGTGGAAAAGAATCAGGTGGTGTTCCACGATGTCTCCTTCATCGAGGTAAGACCGCACATCAAAGGTAATAAACTGGCCGTGGAACTGACCGATTTCTCGGTGTTCTATTCCCAGGACTCCATCGCCGCTGCTGAATCCTCGCTCAAGGAAAAACAGAGCAAGATCGTGGTGGAGAAAGGCCAAATCGTAAAAGTGAGCAAGGACAAGGACGGCATCACCACCCGCGAGGCCCTCACCAAACATTGGACCGACTGGATCGACTACTGGTCCGTGGATTTCGATTACGAGAGCAAACGCGAGATCATCCGGCAGCAAAACCCCGAAACCGGCGAATCCGAAGAGATCTGGACCGGCGATTATATTTTCGAAAACGAATGGCAATCCTTCCGCACCAAAAAAGACCGCAAGCTTGAACTGAAAAGCGTGGAACAAGAAGTCATGCCCGGACGGCGCAAGGTCGCGGTCAAGGTGGTGGATATTTTCGGCAATGACACCATGACGATTGTGGAGGTGAGCGTATGACTAATAAATCCATCAAGACACTGAAAATCACCAACTTCAAGAGCATCGACTCGCTGGAACTGAACAATCTTGGCCCGTTTTCCGTATTTGCCGGGCCAAATGGCTCAGGAAAAAGTAATTTTTTCGACGCATTGGATTTCGTCAGTATTTTTGTGCGAAGTGGAATTGATTTGGCGCTCCGGTCATATGGTGGATTCGGAAATATCCATTCGGAAAAGCGAAGAGCCGAATATTCCAGGAAATTCAGCTTTGAAATTGAATGTGAACTGCCGGATAACCGAGATCAGGAAAAAAAGGGAAATTCGACTTTTCACTATGCATTGAGCATCCATGATCTCGATTATTCTCCAAAAATTGAAGAGCGTTTGACTGTAAATGGAAGCCCTCTACTTGTTAGGGACAAAGGTGAGAAGCCTATCATTAAGGTGGGTGAGGAAAGGGGGATAGAGCAATTTCCAGAAACCTATTCGGCTTTGTTGCTGTTCTTCCAGATGCCGCTTGCCGAATTGCTTAGAAATTTGAGGTTATATCGAATTGATCCAATTGGCGCGAAAGAGCCTAGCCAGTCTGACCGTGACCCCACAGAGCTGGATCGCAAGGGGCATAACCTGGCGAGTGTTTTGAGCCGCATGGAGCGTAATAAGCAGGCACGTGAAATCATTCTCGACTGGATGGAGATGATCGCGCCCGGAGTCGAGAATATCCAAACTGAGCAACAGCAGCTTGATAGCAAAACTGCGCTCCTGTTCAAGGAACAGGGTACAAGGAGGCGATTCCCGGCACACATGGTTTCCGATGGCACGATTTACGCGCTCTGCTTGCTGGTGGCGGTACTCGATTCGGCATCCGGCCATGGAATTACATTGATTGAGGAACCGGAAAGAGGGCTTCATCCCAAGGCAATTCGAGAAATGATTGAGCTAATACGGGAGCAGGCGTCCCCCGGAAATCCAGTCTGGTTGACCACCCATAGCGAGTCGGTTGTCCGTGAGTTGAGGCTGGAGGAGTTGGTATTGGTAGATAAAAAAGATGGCCGAACAAGAATGAAACGTGCCGATTCAGGAAGGCTTACCCAGGAAAACCTTGCTCCACTAAACCTTGATGAGGCATGGCTTTCCAACCTTCTGGATGGGGGGCTGCCATGGTGACAGTCGGATTTGTGGTTGAAGGTGATTCCGATGAGTTCTTGCCGCAAAGCCAGGCATTCAGGAACTGGTTGCGGGATGAATGCAATCTTGAGGTTGTCGATCCTGTAGTCAATGCGGGTGGCAACGGAAATATGTGTAACCGCAAGATCAAGGATTACGTTGACAAGTTGAGGATTCAAGCCAATCCGGACAAGGTTGTTGTACTTGCGGACCTTGATCCAGACCAATGCGCTCCCTGCATCGAGAAACGTAAGGAGATTATTGGCGACAACAACGGGATTGACTTGGTGGTCATCGCTCGAAAAGCCATTGAATCCTGGTTTCTTGCAGATACTGAAGCAATGAGAAGCTGGACTGGGGATAAAGATTTTCATGAGGACTTGCCGGAAACCATGGAAGGCATGCCGTGGGAACGGCTGAAACAAATTGGCATCGACATGGGGCGTGGCCCTGGAAGTAGCAAGCCAAGTTTTGCGAAGAAATTTATCCGCAAGAATGGATTTGACGTAAGACGTGCCGGGAATCATCCCAATTGCCCTAGCGCACGTTACTTTGTCGAGAAACTTTGCGCACTGGGAAAAGCTGATGGCGCTGCATAAAGACTTCCCCTCCTCCCCCCCCGCCATCCTCGACCCCGCCATCCGCTGGTTTCCGGCGGATGAGGCTTTACGCGCGTCCAGCTTTGAAAAACTGCTGCCGCCGCTGGTGCCGGAACTGCGCAATCAGGTAAAGACATGGCGCGACAGCGGCTATGCCAGGGCCACGGAAACCAGCAAAAGCCTGCTCCATTGGTGGTTCAAGGAGCCGCATTTACTCCCCTCGCCGTCCGAGAGAGGGGCTGGGGGTGAGGGCGGCATGACCGAATTCCACTACTTCTTCGCCCAGCGCGAGGCGCTGGAGACCATCATCTATCTCTATGATGTGATGGGGGCAAAGGACAAATTCGATCTGATGCGCTTCGACAGCAGCGGAGCAGTGTCGTCCGGGATGTTCGACGAATCCTGGCGGCGCTATGTGGTGAAGATGGCCACCGGCAGCGGTAAGACCAAGGTGATGAGCCTGGCGCTGGCCTGGAGTTTTTTTCACAAGCGGTATGAACCGGGCTCTGAATTGGCGCGCAACTTTCTGGTGATCGCACCCAATATCATCGTGCTGGATCGCATCTATAAGGATTTCCAGGGCCTGCGCATCTTCTTCGAAGACCCGGTGATCCCCGACAACGGTTTTGATGGCCGCTATTGGCGCGACGATTTTCAGCTCAGTCTGCATATTCAGGATGAAGTCCGGGTGACAGATCACAGGGGCAATATCTTTCTGACCAACATCCACCGCGTCTATTCGGGCGATGAGATCCCGCCATCGCCCGATGACGACAACAGCATGGATTATTTCCTGGGCAAGCGGCCCAGCGGCGCGACCACTGATTCCAAGGTGGACCTGGGCATGATCGTGCGCGATATCGATGAGCTGATGGTGTTGAACGACGAGGCGCACCATATCCACGATGCCAGGCTGGCCTGGTTCCAGTCGATCCAGGAGATTCACCACCGGCTGTTGCAGAAGGGGGATGCGCTCAGTCTGCAATTGGATGTGACGGCCACGCCGAAGCACAACAACGGTGCCATCTTCGTCCAGACGGTGGCGGACTATCCGCTGGTAGAGGCCATCTGGCAAAACGTGGTGAAACACCCGGTTCTGCCCGATGCCGCCAGCCGCTCCAAGCTGGAGGAACGGCAGAGCGCGAAATACACGGAAAAATATGCCGACTACATCGACCTGGGCGTGATCGAGTGGCGCAAGGCGTATGAAGAACACCAGAAGCTGGGCAAGAAGGCCATCCTATTCGTGATGACCGACGACACCCGCAACTGCGATGACGTGGCGACGTATCTGGAGGGCCATTACCCGGAGCTGAAAGGCGCCGTGCTGGTGATCCATACCAAGAACAACGGCGAAATCTCTGAAGCATCGTCGGGCAAGGCCAAGGAGGAACTGGAACGGTTACGCAAGGAGTCCAACGAAATCGATGACCCCAGCAGTCCCTGGAAGGTCATTGTCTCGGTGCTCATGCTCAAGGAGGGCTGGGACGTGCGCAACGTGACCACCATCGTCGGCCTGCGCGCCTATTCGGCCAAGAGCAATATTCTGCCGGAACAGACGCTGGGGCGCGGCCTGCGCAAGATGTACCCCGGCGGCGTGGAGGAGTACGTCAGCGTGGTGGGCACGGATGCCTTCATGGAATTCGTGGAGTCGATCCAGGCCGAGGGCGTGGAACTGGAACACAAACCCATGGGCGAAGGCACCGGCCCAAAGGCACCGCTGGTGGTGGAGATCGACCGGGAAAACGAGAACAAGGACATTGAGGCGCTGGATATTGAAATCCCCCTGCTGAGTCCTCGCGTCTACCGGGAATATAAAAATCTGGCCGATCTGGACGCTGGGTCTGTGGGATTCCAGCCGGTGATGTATCAGCAGTTCAGCGAGGAAGAGCAGCGGGAGATTGTCTTCAAGGACATCACCACCGGCGAGGTGACGCACACTACCCTGCTGGATTCAGCCGGGGTTGCCGACTATCGCAGCGTGATCGGCTATTTCGCCCGGACGATCATGAAGGATCTGTGCCTGATCAGCGGCTATGACCTGCTTTATGGCAAGGTCAAGGCCTTCGTGCGGGATGAGCTGTTCGGCCAGCCGGTGGAACTGGAAGACCCCAACAGCCTGCGTAATCTCTCTGAACTGGCCGTCGCCAAGGCGCTGATCGAGGCCTTCAAAAAGGCCATCAACGCCTTGACGGTGCATGACAAGGGGGACGCCGAGATTCGCGACTCCATCAAGCTGCGGCACACCCGCCCCTTTGTGGCGAAGGATCAGGGTTATCTGGTGCCGAAGAAGAGCCTGTTCAACAAGATCATCGGTGACAGCCAGTTCGAATTGGTCTTCGCCAGTTTCCTGGAAAAATGCGATGACGTGGCCGCCTACGCCAAGAACTACCTGGCGGTCCATTTCAAGCTGGATTATGTCAATGCGGCGGGCGACATCTCCAACTACTACCCAGATTTCCTGGTGAAGCTGCCGTGCGGGGCAATTTACATCGTCGAAACCAAGGGCCAGGAAGATCTGGATACACCGCTGAAAATGGCCCGGCTCAGGCAGTGGTGCGAGGACATCAACCGGATTCAGCCGGACGTGAAATACGACTTTGTCTATGTGGATGAGGAGGGGTTCGAGAAATACCGGCCATCCAGCTTCAGGCAGTTGATCACTGGCTTCACTCAATACAAATAACGCCCCTTTGCACCTTCCCGGTGGGGCTGGTATGTTCAGGGAGCCCCGTCACCTGAAACCCGGAGAGTCACCATGTCCTTAGCCCCTGCTGACAAGCAACGTTTCACCTGGGCTAACTATCGCACTTGGCCGGATAGCGAGCGCTGGGAACTCATCGATGGCCAGGCCTACAACATGTCGCCCGCGCCAACCATCAAGCACCAGTCAGTGACGGGCAGGCTCTATTCACGGCTGGAACAACGCCTCGCCGGTAAAGGCTGCACGCCCTTTATCGCCCCGACCGACGTGCGGCTGTCCGATTTCGACGTGGTGCAGCCCGATGTCCTGGTGGTCTGTGACCCCAGCAAGATCACCCCGACCCATATCGAAGGCGCGCCGGAGTTGGTGGTGGAGGTCCTCTCCCCCTCCACTTCGGTCAAGGATCTGCGCGAGAAAAAAGCCCTCTACCAACGCGCCGGCGTATGCGAATACCTGGTGCTCGATCCCCTGGAACACTACGGCCTGCTGTTCCGCCGCGACGAGTCGGGGCGCTTCGGCGAAGGAGAGGTCATCGGCGCCCAGGAATCGGTCAGCTTCGCCACCCTGGAAGGGGTGGAAATCCCCCTGTGGGAGCTGTTCGAACTCCCCGGCCCGAGCAGCGACGCCCCCGCCGTACAGCCCTGATCGCAACGGTATCCATCAGATGTCCACAGCAGGCTTTGGTTATTTTGGCTGTGGCGCCGGAGTTGTTGCGGCAGTCTGAAGCCCATGCACGCCGCCCCCATCCTGCAATCGACCCTGACCTGTGTCCCCACTGCGGGCAGGTCCGCACCGAAACCATGCCCACGGACGCCTGCCAGTGGTTCTGCGAATGCAGCGGCTGCTATACGCTGCTGCGGCCCAAGTCGGGCGATTGCTGCGTCTTCTGCTCCTATGGGGACGTGCCCTGCCCGCCCAACAAAAAGGCGCCATCCCGCCACTCTCCGCCGATAGTCTACCGCCCAAACACCGCCGCTTTACCCAGCTCCCGCTCAATCTCCAGCAGCCGGTTGTACTTGGCGATGCGTTCCGAACGGCAAGCGGAGCCGGTCTTGATCTGGCCGCCGCCCATTGCCACCGCGAAGTCGGCCATGAAGCTGTCCTCGGTCTCGCCGGAGCGGTGGGAGATGACGTAGCCCCAGCCGGCCTTGCGGCAGAGGTGGAGGGCGGCGAGGGTCTCGCTCACCGTGCCGATCTGGTTGAGCTTGATCAGCACCGCGTTGCAGGCCTTCTCCTCGACGGCGCGGGCGATGAAGCGGGTGTTGGTCACCAGCAGGTCGTCGCCGACGATCTGGACACGGTCGCCGAGGGCCGCGGTCATCCCCTTGAACCCCGCCCAGTCGTTTTCGGCGTGGCCGTCCTCAATGGAGACGATGGGGTATTTCGCCACCCATGCCTGGAACAGCGCGGTCATCTCCTCGTCGCGCAGGTAGTTGGAGATGGATGACCGGCGGGCCTAAAATCGAGATGAAACGCAGAGGTTACAGAGGCCAACATGGACATCCTGCTCCATCTCAATGCCGAGCCATCCCATCGACTCGATGCAACCAGCCGCCAGCGCGGCAAGCCGCTTGACGCCGTGGTGCTTGAAGTACTGAGGAGCGACCTCCCGAACCCTACCGATAGCGAGTGGCCGCCGGAGGTGCTGAACTTCAAGGGGGTTCCTGACATGCCGCCCTTCGAGAACTACCGGAGTGGGCTTGTGGCGCCGAAGGACGATCCGTTCGCGTGAACTACCTTCTCGACACTTGCATCATCAGCCAGTTCGCCCGAGGAATTAGACGGACTGCTGAACACCGCAAACATTCTTGACTAGGACCGAGAGGACGCTTTGACAACCGCCGCTATACGCGCAACCCTCAAGGCGCGGGGAACACCGATTGGCCCTTATGACGTAATGCTGGCCGGATGTGCGCTGCGACGAGGCTTGATGTTCGTCATCGATAATGTCTATGAATTCAAACGAGTGAATGGACTGGCGACAGAGAACTGGATACCGAGAAGCTGAAGCGCTCAGGAAATTAACGCGAGCCTGACCCCATTAAATTTCTAGCTTGGTTGGAAGAGACACTGCCTACGCTGAATCGGCCGCTGACTTCGGATGCTTGGTTGGGGGTGGAGGTGAAGTGATGACTACAAGGAACCTTGGCCTGTCCCGATTACCCAGACCTCGCGATTTACACGATATTTAACTGGTGCTAATAACAAATGACTATCCTGCAAGAAATTCAAAAATGGTCTGTGGCTTTGCCCTCATGGCAACAAGATGCCATTGTGCGTTTATTTAATAAAGGAAAGCTTGATATTGCTGACTTCGATGATCTGTATGCATTGTTGAAATCGGCACATGCTATCAGCGACCCCATTGGGCGTGTCGCTTCAAAACTCGCCGCAGGGCAGGTCACCGCACCACAAGCAGCAAATTCAGTTGTTCGGCTTACTGCGTTAAAAAACTTGCGCCATGTAAATGCCTTGGCTGAAAAGCAAACTTTAACTTTTAAGGAAGATGGCTTAACTGTTATTTATGGCAACAATGGCTCTGGAAAGTCTGGCTACACTCGTGCTTTAAAGCGAGCATGCAGAGCGCGAGATCAGAGTGAAAGCATTTTTCCAAACGCAAAGCTCACTCCTAATCAAGTTGGCAAACCTGAGGCGGAATTTGATTTGGTTATCAACGGTCAGCCCATCACTACCAAGTGGGAAGATGGAACGCCAGCACTCGATGCGCTTTCAAACATTGCCATCTTTGATTCACGTTGTGCTAGGGCATATCTCGATGAAGAGGGCGATTTTGCCTATGTGCCTTATGGATTGGACATTTTGGAGGAGCTTGCCAAAGCTTGCGCCAAGCTAAAAGCCATGCTTGATGAGGAAGGGCGGAAAAATGCTGTAAGCAGCGCTATCTATGCGCACTTGGCTAATTCATCGACTGTCGTTGGTAAGCTAATCACTTCATTGTCCGGCAAGACTAAGCCCGCCGCTGTCGAAGCTTTGGTGACATTATCAAACGAGGAAGAAACCAAACGGTTAGAAATTGAAACCAGTCTCAAAGAAGGTAACCCCAAGGATAGAGCCCAGCAACTAACACTGCTCTCTGGTCGGTTCGCCAATTTGGCTAAACGCTGCACGGACACGCTTGCCTTCGTCAATGAAACAGAGGTCACTATACTTCACGGTTTAATTGATGCATCAAAAGCCGCACGGGCAGCGGCTGATATAGCCGCCAACCAGTTCAAGCAAACACCGGGACAACTCCCCGGAACAGGCGGGACTGCATGGCAGGAGCTTTTTGAGGCGGCAAAAAAATTCGCCGCTGAATCTCACATCGGTGAAGAATTTCCTCATCTGAAAGCAGAATCGCAATGCCCGCTTTGCCAGCAAACGCTTGGGGATGCCGCAGAGCGGATTGTGACTTTTGATGCCTTTATCCAGCAAGAAGCGGAAAAGCTAGCCAGAGACAAGAAGGCGGAAGCGGTAGAAAAATACAATGCCATTGTGAAGGCCGATCTTACAATCAGTATGGAACCCGAGTTGCGCACTGAGATTAATGCTGCCGATGAAGCACTTGCCAAAGCATGTAATGATTTCCAAGCTGGTCTCACGTCGCGGCAAATTTCCATCAAAAAGGCCTGTGGCGACGGAGCTTGGGATTTAGTTAGCGGTGAGCCAGTTAACCCCGCCTCTAAACTTGTCGCGCTGGCTAACCAGTTTTCTGAAAATGCTGCGACGCTTCTTCAAGCCGCTGACGAGAATGCGCGGATCGCGCTGGAAAAAGAGCTTAAAGAGCTTAATGACCGCTTCGCCTTGTCTCAGGCAAAAGCTGCTGTGCTCGATGCCATTGCAAAGTTTGACTATGCTGCAAAGCTTAAAAGCTGTGAGGCTGATGTAAAAACAAACGCTATCACGATTAAGTCCAACGAGCTGAATGAGCAGGTCGTTTCAAAAAATCTTGCAGATGAACTGAATGCAGAGTTTAAGCTGCTCGGTGTTGATGAACTTCATGTAGACATCAGTACCAAGGTCGTAAAAGGCAAGGCCAACCACAAGCTCGTCATAAAATTACCCGGAGCAAAATTACCCAAAGATATTCTCAGTGAAGGCGAACAAAGAGCGATTGCGATAGCATCATTTTTCGCCGAAGTTAATGTTGGAAGCGGGTTGGGCGGTATTGTCTTCGATGATCCAGTATCCTCATTGGATCACCAACGCCGCTCCAATGTTGTACAGCGCTTGGTTCAAGAAGCATCCAAACGGCAGGTGATCGTTTTCACCCATGATTTGTATTTTATGTGTTTGATCGAAAAATTGGCTGCCCAAGCCCAGACACCATGCGTTATGTCGAGCTTGCGGAGAACCGCAGATGGTTTCGGTGTCGCCGTTGCTGGCATACCATTCGATGGCTCACCAGTTAAAACCAGAGTGAAGGCCCTCCGTGCCATACAGGGAGAGTGCCTCGCGATGCATAAGGCGGGCAATACTGATGAAGCATCCGAAAAAGTTAGACACTGCTATGGATTGCTAAGAATGGCTTGGGAACGAGCAGTTGAAGAGCTGTTGCTTAATGGGGTGATTTGGCGTTTTGACACAGGAGTTTCGACTCAGGCGTTAAGGGAAGTGGCAGTCGAGGATTCGGATTACCACACGATATACGCCGCGATGTCGAAATCTTCTTCGTATGCTGCACACGATGGTGCCGCGATAGCTCAGGTTGCTACACCACATCCAGATGTGCTAGGTGCCGACATTGATGCCCTCGAAGTTTGGAGGGTGGCAACCGAAGCCCGTAAAGCGAAATTGAGGGAAAATCGCCCGAAGTAATTTTTATTATTTTGTCGCGAGAAATGGTGGCTGCGTCAAAATTTTTCCTGATTACCCATGTATCTCAGCCAGGACCTGAGGTTGAGCTTGCCGCGCAGCATAGGGCGGGCCACGCTCGCCGCCAGGGGTAGGTCGGGCTTCAGCCCGACAGCCGCTGGCAGGACGTGGCCACAAAGCAACGGCCGCATTCAGCCAGTCCGCAGCGCCTCAGTCGGCCTGAAGGCCGACCTACAGGACTGGCTGAGGTTTGTGGGTAATCAGGAAATTTTTTCCATTGAAATGTATTTGAAGTTGGATTGAATATTGAGTGACAATCGACGCCGGTACCTTTCGACTTTGCTTGGTCTGAGCCCAGATTGTTCCGTGCCTATATAATTACCGTTTGTCATAAGCAAGTAGCCCGGAAGAAGCCGCCTCCAACTGAACCTCGATCTTGAGCGGGGCGAATGGCGGAGGATTCCGGGGCACGCCTTTCCAATATTCAACCGAGTCCGGGCCAACCCGGATTTCGCCCGCCACAGGTGCCGCATCGACGATGAGTGCATTGCGTGGCGGGCTGCATCCAGGCTACGAAGCCGTCTGGGACGGTGCAGGCTGGATCGGCCCGCCCAACAAAAAGGCGCCATCCCGTAACGGAATGACGCCTTTTTGTCCCAAATTCCAACGAGCCCAGCCCGCATTTCTCACCACTCTCCGCCGATAGTCTACCGCCCAAACACCGCCGCCCCACCCAGCTCCCGCTCGATCTCCAGCAGCCGGTTGTACTTGGCGATGCGCTCCGAGCGGCAGGCGGAGCCGGTCTTGATCTGGCCGCCGCCCATCGCCACCGCGAAGTCGGCCATGAAGCTGTCCTCGGTCTCGCCGGCGCGGTGGGAGATGACGTAGCCCCAGCCCGCCTTGCGGCACAGATGGATGGCGGCGAGGGTCTCGCTTACCGTGCCGATCTGGTTAAGCTTGATCAGCACCGCGTTGCAGGCCTTCTCCTCGATGGCGCGGGCGATGAAGCGGATGTTGGTCACCAGCAGGTCGTCGCCGACGATCTGGATCTTGTCGCCGAGCGCGGCGGTCATCCCCTTGAACCCCGCCCAGTCGTTTTCGGCGTGGCCGTCCTCGATGGAGACGATGGAGACGATGGGGTATTTCCGTACCCAATCCTGGAACAGCGCGGTCATCTCCTCGGCGGACTTGTCCCCCTGGCCGCTGCGGGTCAGACGGTACTTTCCATCTTCGTAGAAGGAGCTGGCCGCCGGGTCGAGGGCGATAGCGATGTCGCGCCCCGGCTGGTAGCCGGCGGCGGCGATAGCCTCGACGATCAGCTCGCAAGCCTCGTCGTTGCTCTTCACCTGCGCTTAGATGCGGTCGGGCAGGTCTGCTTCTTTTTGTCGACAGAGTTTGTAGCTGCTTCATCACATAGCACCTCATAGGGCCTTCCCTGGTTATAATCCCCGCTTTTCAGCAGCGGCACCGATCACACCATGGATAAGACATACGACCCTCACGCGATAGACACAGAAGTGGTACCGGACCAGGGACAGAGAAGGGCTGGTTTGCGCCTTAAGGAGCGGGGAATAGCGCTTACAGCATCATGATCCCGCCGCCCAATGTCACCGGCAGCCTGCACATGGGCCATGGCTTCAACAACACCATCATCCTAATTTCCTCATTTAACCGCAAAGAACGCTAAGGAATTCATTGGCTTGTCTAGGTTCCGCCCCTGACCAGGAAGGTGGGGGCACAGACAAAAAACCGTCGGGAGCGGATTTTCGCGCCAGCCCCGGAGGGGTGAGGCGCAGGGATGCGCCGAACAAATGCATCGGATTGGTCTCCTTAGCGTTCTTTGCGTCCTTTGCGGTTGAAAAGAGGTTTCTAGGATTATGTCAATGCTGAGGGCGACATCTCCAACTACTACCCGGATTTCCTGGTGAAGCTGCCGGGCGGGGGGATTTGCATCGTCGAAACCAAGGGCCTGGCAGACTTGGATGTGCCGCTGAAAATGGCCCGGCTCAGGCAGTGGTGCGAGGACATCAACCGGATTCAGCCGGACGTGGAATACGATTTTGTCTATGTGGATGGGGAGGGTTTCGAGAAATACCGGCCCTCATCATTCCGCCAGTTGGTGGTTGGGTTCTCAAGAAACACGCCGGGCCGCCCCAAGTGTTTCTTGCCCCCTTGAGGGGTCAAAAACGGAGCGCAGCGGAGTTTTTGGGGGTGGGTTCAAAATCACAGCCTACAGAATTGACCGAGGACCGAAGACCTGAACCGGATTACCACAGCAAATTTCTCATACACCCCTCAAGGATCAACCCATGAATCCAACCTTCCCGCCCAATCCGTCCATTACCTTTTTCGATCCGCTCGCCGAGTTGCTTGGGGTGGGGGATGGGCTTTTCCATTACTGTTTCGATGATGTGGTCAAACTGTCCGGCCACGCCTGCCCTACGGTCGCCGGGGCTTTTCTGATGACCGTCCGGGCCATGCGGGAGCTGTATGGGGATGAAACCCCGGTGCGGGGCGGGATTCGAATCGGCATCCCAGGGGCGGAAGATCAGGGCGTAAACGGTCCCATCAGCCAGGTGATTTGCTACTTGACCGGCGCGGCGGCGAGGAATGGCTTTCAGGGATTGGGCGGGCAGTTCTCCCGCAGGGGTCTGATGAGGTTCGACTCGGAACCGGCGGCGGGCTTCGGCTTTGAACGGCTGGACACCGGGGCCAAGGTCGCCCTGCGTTATGATCCCTCCTCCATCCCGCCCGAACCGGCCATGATGCCTCTGATGCAGCGGATGCTTCAGGGCGAGGGCGACTCGGCCAGCCGCCGGCAATTCCAGGACCTGTGGCGCGGGCGGGTGATCAGGATTCTTGAGGACGCGGGCGGACGAACCCTCAGCCTTGTCTGAATGCCCGAGGCAAATAAATCCCCCTCGCCCCTTGTGCGTCCGATGGCCCCCCCATAAGATGCCGCCAACCCGATACGGCTCAGCCGCTACCCAGGGGTGATCTGCCTGCCCGGCGGGACATCCCTCAGACTTCGAGTGATTCAGCCATGGAATTCTTCCACAAACAGACCAACATCAACTTCATCGCCCTGCGCAAATACGCCTACGCCCTGTCCCTGGGGGCGATGCTGCTGTCCCTGGGCTCGGTGGCCCTGCGCGGCATGAACATGGGCCTCGACTTCACCGGGGGCACCCTGGTGGAGATCGCCTTCCCCGGCCCCGTCGCCACCCAGCAGGTATCTGAACAGTTGGAAAAGACGGGCCTGAGCCACTTCACCTTGCAGCACTTCGGCAGCAACCGGGAAGTCTTGTTGCGCATTCCCCCATCGGCGAAGCTGGACAAGACCCGGCTGGATCAGCAGATACTGGGCGCCTTGAACCAGGCGGGCAACGAGGGGGCCGAGATCCGCCGCATGGAGTTCGTCGGCCCGCAGGTCGGTCAGGAGCTGGTGGAGCAAGGGGGTTTGGCCGTATTGATGGCTTTGATCGGCATCGGAATTTATATCTGGCTGCGGTTCGAGCGGCGTTTCGCCATCGGGGCCATGATCGCCACCGTCCATGACCCGCTGCTGACCCTGGGCTTCTTCTCGCTTACCGGCATTCAGTTCGACCTCACGGTGCTGGCGGCCGCCCTCGCCATCATCGGTTATTCGGTCAACGACACCATCGTGGTGTTCGACCGTATCCGCGACAACCTGCGCAAGATGCGCAAGGCCACCCCGGCCATGGTGGTCAACACCTCCGTCAACGAGACCCTGTCGCGCACCATCATGACCTCGGCCACCACCCTGCTGGTCGTGCTGGCCATGTTCTTCCTCGGCGGCCCGGAACTCTACGGCTTCTCCCTGGCCCTGATCCTCGGCATCCTGGTGGGCACCTACTCGTCCATTTACGTGGCCAGCACCGTGGCCCTGGACCTGGGGATGAACCGGGCCGACATCATGCCCAAGGACAAAGAGACCGGCGAGCCTCTGGACAACCTTCCCTGAGACTTGGGGGCCTGAGGCTTGAGGCTTGGAACAGCCTCAAGCCCAGCTCGATTCCATCCTTCTGTCCGTAACCGGTGCATCCCTGCACCACTTCTCAGCTCAACGCCACCACCAGATAGGTGACATAGAGCCCCCCGTTCACCACAAGATGCCATACGCGCAATTGGCCGCGATAGACCAGCAGTCGCAGCCACGCGGCGGCCAGGAGGGTGATGATGACGCCGGCAAGGACCTCTTTCTGGGGGACCCAGGGGGTCAGCAGGATGCCGAGGGCGGGCAGCAGCGTACCCTGGAAGACCATGGCGCCGGTGATGTTGCCGAAGGCCAGGGTATCCTTGCGCTTGCGTATCCAGAGGATGGAATTCACCTTCTCCGGCAGCTCCGTGGCGACGGGGACGATCATCAGCGACAGCACCAGGGCGGAGATGCCCAGCAAGGGAGCGGCCAGCTCGATGCCGTGGATGAAGCCCTTGGCCCCCAGCACCAGCAGCGCGAGACCCAAACCCAATTGCGTAAACACCGTGAACCAGTTATCCGGCAGCTTCAGCCGGGCGAGGAACAGGGCATCGCCCGCCTCGGTCTGATGGCCTTCCTGCACCAGCCGCGCGGAGTCCTTGAGGGTGAGCATGACGTAGAAGAAATAGGTCAGCACCATGACCACCGCCAGCATGGCGCGGATGCCCGTGCCGTTGTGGGGCATGAAGAGGGCGATACAGGCCAGGACGAAGGCGCCGAGGAAGAAATCCAGGTCACGGGTCAGACCGCCGCGCTCCGGGGTCAATTCACCCCTGGAACCCCGCTGCTTCCAGACGGAGAGGGCCATCAGGCACAGGGAGAGGGTGGAGAGCATCAGGGGCGCCCCCAGGATGGCGCCGACGCCGATCTCCTCGTTGAGCTGCCGGTTCTCGGTGCCTGCGAAGAGGGCCAGCAGGGGCACAATGGTCTCCGGCATGGCGGTGCCCACGGCGGCGAAGATGGAGCCGGTGACCCCCTCGGAGATCTTCAACCGCTCACCCAGGTGCTCCAGGGCGTTCACGAAGACCTCGGCGGCGATCAGGATAAGGATCAAAAAGAAAAGAAGCTGCAAGACCAGCATGGTGTGAATCTCATGTAACCAGGGATAGGGGATTCTACCAGTGTCGCGGCCCATCCCGCATTCGAGACGGAACTCAACAAATCCTCGGCAACTGCTCGCCCGCGATCCAATCGACCACCCGGTGGCCGCCGAAGCGGGTCTCCATCTGGACCAGGCCGTAGGGGTCAGCCGCCACTTCGCCGATGATGGCGGCCTCGCGGCCCAGGGGATGGGCCTTCATGGCATGCAGCACCGCCTCTGCCGCCTCGGGTGGACAGATGCAGACGAGCTTGCCTTCGTTGGCCACGTAGAGCGGGTCCAGGCCCAGCAATTCACAGGCGGCATTCACTTCGGGCCGGATGGGGATGGCCGTCTCCCGCAGGCGCATGCCTACGCCCGACTGGCGGGCCAGTTCGTTCAGGGTGGCGGCGAGCCCGCCTCGGGTGGGGTCGCGCAGGCAGTGGATCTCCCCGGACGCGGCGACCATCGCGGCCACCAGGGTATGGAGGGCGGCGGAGTCGGACCGGATGCTGGTCTCGAACTGGAGGTTCTCCCGGCTCGACATGATGGCCACGCCGTGGTCACCCAGGGTGCCGCTGAGCAGGATCTGGTCCCCCGGCCGCGCCCGGTCGCCGGAGATCGCCACCCCCTCCGGGACCCGGCCGATGCCGGTGGTGGTGATGAAGACGCCATCGCCCTTGCCCCGTTCCACCACCTTGGTGTCGCCGGTCACCACGGGCACGCCCGCCTCGCGGGAGGCACTGGCCATGCTGATGACGATCCGTTCCAGATCGGCCAGGGGGAAGCCCTCTTCCAGGATGAATCCCGCCGAGAGGTAGAGCGGCCAGGCCCCGGCCATGGCCACGTCGTTGATGGTGCCATGGACCGCAAGGCTGCCGATGTCGCCGCCGGGGAAGAAGAGGGGCGAGATCACATGGCCGTCGGTGCTCATCACCAGCCGGCCCGCCGCCACCTCGAAGGCTGCCTGGTCGTTGCCCTGGCGCAGCAATTCGTTGTCGAAATGCTTCAAAAACAACGACTCGATCAGTTGGGCCATGGCCCGCCCGCCGCCGCCGTGGGTCATGTCGATCTTGTCTCGGCTGTTCACGCGGCGGACTCCCCACGGAAACGGCCATAGGTCCAGTAGGCGGCGCAGGAGCCCTCGGAGGAGACCATGCAGGCGCCCATGGGGTTTTCAGGGGTGCAGGCCTTGCCGAAGAGTTTGCAGTCGGTGGGGCGTTTGGCGCCGCGCAGGATGGCGGGACATTCGCAGCCCTTCACGTCCTGCTCGGGGCTTGGTGTCAGCTCGAAGCGGCGTTCCGTATCGAAGTCGGCGAAGCTGTCCTTGATCCGCAGGGCGCTGTTGGGCAGCCAGCCGAGGCCGCGCCATTCAAAGGTTTCACGCAGTTCCAGCACCTCGGCCACCAGTGCCTGGGCCTTGGGGTTGCCGTCGCGGGTCACCGCCCTGGTGTATTCGTTTTCCACTGCGTGACGCCCCTGGTTGAGCTGGCGGATCAGCAGCCGCACGGACTGCATTACGTCCAGGGGCTCGAAACCGGCGATGACGATAGGGATGCCGAACGCCTCGGCGAAGGGCTCGTAGGGGCGGCTGCCGATGACCGTGCTGACATGGGACGGCCCCAGGATGCCGTCGATGGCGAGGGCGCCCCGGTCCGGTTCCCTGGGCGTTTCGAGGATGGCCCGGATGGCGGGCGGGGTCAGGACATGGTTGCAGAAGACGCTGAAGTTGGTCAGACCTTCGGCCTGGGCCTGTTGGATGGCGACGGCGGTGGGCGGGGTGGTGGTCTCGAAGCCGATGGCGAAGAAGACCACCTGGCGGCCGGGGTTGTCGCGGGCAATGCGCAGGGCGTCCTGGGTCGAGTAGACCATGCGCACGTCGCCGCCCCCGGCCCTGGCTTTCATCAGGCTCCGGCGGCCGCTGGCGGGGACACGCAGCATGTCGGCGTAGGTGCAGAGGATGACCCCCTGGCGCTCGACCAGCTCAATGGCGTTGTCGATGCGGGCGATGGGCAGGACGCAGACGGGGCAGCCGGGGCCGTGGACGAAGCGGACGTTGCCCGGCATCAGGTCCTGCACCCCGTAGCGGAAGATGGCGTGGGTGTGGCCGCCGCAGAACTCCATGAGGTTGTAGCGGCGCGAGGGCTCGACCTCGGCGGCGATGGCCCCGGCCAGTTTCAGGGCCAGATCGCGCCGGCGGAATTCGTCGATGTATTTCAATTCACCGCCCCCAGCAGGCCCGCCTCGGCGAAGAGTTCCAGGGTCTGTTGGGCCTCTTCCTCGCTGATTTTGTTGAGGGCGTAGCCGACGTGAATCAGCACGTAGTCGCCGACGGCCACGTCATCCACCAGGGCCAGGGAGATCTCCTTACGCACGCCGTCGAGGGAGACCTGGGCCATGGCGTTCGATGGGTCGATAGACTCCACCCGCGCGGGGATCGCAAGACACATGCTCAGACCCCCTGGGCCGGCGCGGGCTGGCCAACCAGCGCCAGTTGGCGGCTGGCCCGGAGCCACTGATACCAGTCGGCCATGCCCTCGCCGGTCCTGGCCGAGATCTGGATCGGCTTGATGCGCGGATTGACCCGGCGGGCGTAGTCGATGCACTGCCCCAGATCGAAATCGAGATTGGGCAGGAGGTCGATCTTGTTCAGCAGCATCAGGTCGGCGGCGTGGAACATGTCGGGGTATTTGATGGGCTTGTCCTCCCCCTCGGTGACGGAGAGGATCACCACCTTGTGGGCCTCGCCCAGGTCGAAGGCCGCCGGGCAGACCAGATTGCCCACGTTTTCGATGAAGAGCAGGCTGCCCCGCGCCGGGTTCAAGGACTCCAGTGCATGGCCCACCCCATGGCCGTCCAGGTGGCAGCCCTTGCCGGTGTTGATCTGGATGGCGGGCACCCCGGTGGCGCGGATGCGGTCGGCGTCGTTGCTGGTCTGCTGGTCGCCCTCGATGACGCCGAGGGCGAACTCGCCCTTGAGGTCGTTCAGGGTGCGCAGCAGCAAAGCGGTCTTGCCCGAGCCGGGGCTGGAGACCAGGTTCAGGCAATGGATGCCCCGCTCGCTGAAATAGCGCCGGTTGGCGGCGGCGTATCTGTTGTTCTCGGCCAGGATATCCTGCTCGATGCGCACCAGGCGCGACCCAGGGGCCTCGTCCCCCTGATGGTGGTGATCATGGCCATGGCCGTGATCCTGGCCCTCGATCCGGGTCTCGCCCTTGCCGCATCCGCAAACGGTACACATCGCGCACTCCAATAAATCAGGCTTGAGGCTGGAGGGAAGAAATCTTCCACCTCCAGCTTTCAAGATTACTCCACTTCCAACTCTTTGATCCGCATCTGGTCGCCGCCGGTCACCTGCAACTGACAGCCGTCGCAGTGGGGGCATTGATCGTAACGCTGCCGGACCGGGACTGTCTCGGCGCAGGCCATGCACCAGGCCTCGCCCGGCAGCTCGATGATCTCCAGTCCCGCCCCCTCGGCCAGGGTGCCGCGGGTCGCCACCTCGAAGCCGAAGCGCATGGCTTCCACCTCGACAGCCGCCAAGGCGCCGATCTCCAGCCAGACCCGTATCACACGGGAATAGCCCTGTTCCTCGGCGTTCCGCTCCATGATGCGGAGCAGGGATTCGCATAGGGACAACTCATGCATGGGGTTGGCTCTGCTGGGTTCATGGTCTGGTGACGAAGATGGCGAATGCCCTTGAGAGGCAAGATAGCGGAAGCGGCCGGATATTGCAGCTTGCTTCTGATTCCACCCCCAAAAACTCCGCTGGGCTCCGTTTTTGACCCCTCAAGGGGCAAGAAACACTTGGGGCGGCCCTGCGTGTTGCTTGAGAGGAACTTTTTCAGGTCTAGCCCTTTGAGTTCGGTTCGGGGAGGATGGAGAATAGGGTGCTTTGAAGATAACGAGCAGTGGAATGGAAGATTTACAGACATCCGAGGCCTGGCGCATCTTCCGCATCCAGGCGGAGTTGATCGACGGCATCGAGACACTGAATTACGTGGGACCGGCGGTCTCTCTCTTCGGCAGTTCCCGCACCGGCCCCGGCGATCCTTATTACAAGGCGGCGGTCGAGGTGGCCCAGGGCCTTGCCGACAACGGTTTCTCCGTGATCACGGGGGGCGGTCCCGGCATCATGGAGGCAGGCAACCGGGGGGCCAAGGAGGGCAAGGGACAATCCATCGGGCTGAACATCCATTTGCCGAGGGAACAGCATCCCAACGACTTCCAGGACCTGAGCCTCCACTTTCGCTACTTCTTCGTGCGCAAGCTGATGTTCGTGAAGTACGCCATGGCCTATGTCATCTTCCCCGGCGGCTTCGGCACCATGGACGAGCTGTTCGAGTCCCTGACCCTGATGCAGACCAACAAGATCCGCCGCTTCCCGGTGGTGCTGTTTGGTCGCGATTATTGGTCCGGCCTGGTCGCCTGGATGCGGGATAAGATGCTGGGTGACGGCAATATCGACGAAAAGGACTTCGATCTCTTCGCCATCGTCGATGACCCGCTGGATGTGGTGCGGATCATCGAGTCCTTCCGTGAGAGGATGCAGCTGGATGTGGTGGAACTCAGCCGCCGCATGACCGATCAGACACCCTGAAACCGCTATTCCGAGAGTTCAGCCAACATTATGAGCAATAAAAACGGCGCACCCCGCCGCCCCGTGGCCTTGATCGTTTTGGACGGCTTCGGGGTCAATCCCGGCAAGGCCAACAACGCGGTCTACTTGGCGCGGACCCCCAATCTGGATCGCTACCTGGCCAGCCACCCCCACACCACCCTGGATGCCTCGGGTCATGCGGTCGGTCTGCCGCTGGGACAGATGGGTAACTCCGAGGTAGGGCACCTGACCCTGGGGGCCGGGCATCTGATCCGGCAGGATCTGGTCTGCATCGACGACAGCATCCGCGACCACAGCTTCGAGCGGAATCCCGCCCTGGTGGCGGCGGTCGAGGGGGCTGCCGCGTCCGGACGGCCGATTCATCTGGCGGGTCTGGTCTCCGAGGGCGGGGTGCATAGCCATATGCGCCATATCCATGCCCTGATCGATCTCTGTAAACAGCACGGCGTCCCGCCCCTGCTGCACATGATTACTGACGGGCGTGACACCCCGCCCCAAACGGCCCTGACCGATGCCATCGACTTGCAGGAACGGCTGGATCGGGCAGGGGGCCGGGTGGCCACGGTCATCGGCCGCTATTACGCCATGGACCGGGACCACCGCTGGGACCGGACCGAGGCGGCCTGGCGCGCCATGGTGCTGGCCGAAGGGGAACGGGCCGAGGGCGCCCGGCAGGCCATCAAGGCGTCTTATGGCGAAGGAGTGAACGATGAATTCATCCGTCCCCGAGTGATCGGCGATTATCAGGGGATGCAGGATGGCGACAGCCTCATCTTCTTCAATTTCCGCAAGGACCGTCCCCGCCAGATCCTTTCCGCCCTCTTCAAAGAAGACTTCGCCGACTTTACCCGCCCCCGTTTCCCCCGGCTCCACATCACCTGCATGATGGCCTACGACCGGACCTTCGGCCTGCCCTATGCCTTTGAGCCAGAGAAGCCCAAGGCAAGCCTGACGCGGACGATCAGCGAGGCGGGCATCCGCCAGTTCCATTGCGCCGAGACCGAGAAATACGCCCACGTCACCTTCTTCTTCAACGGCGGCAGTCCGGACTGCCTGCCGGGGGAGGTCCACAAGCTGATCCCCTCGCCCAGGGTCGCCACCTACGACCTCAAGCCGGAGATGAGCGCCTTCGAGGTGGCCGATGCCGTGGTGGAGGCGATCCAAAGCGGGGAGTACGGCTTTGTCCTGGTCAACTTCGCCAACGGCGACATGGTGGGTCATACCGCCGTGCCCGAGGCCGTGGTTGCAGCAGTCGAGGCCCTGGACAAGGCGGTTGGCCAGGTCCTGGACGCGGCCGTGGCGAGCGGCTATTCGGTGATCTTGTCAGCGGATCATGGCAATTGCGAGGAAATGATCGACCCCGCGACCCAATCACCGCATACCCAGCACACGGCTTACCCCGTGCCCTGTCTGGTGATCGACGAGGTCCCCTGGCAATTGGCGACCGGTGGCGGTATCGCCAACATAGCGCCGACGGTGCTGGAACTCATGGGGCTTCCCCGCCCGCCGGAGATGCTCGATTCCCTGCTGTTGCAGCCCGTCAGCGGGGGCGGACAGGGTCAATATCCCTAAGCCGGACGAGCCGGAGCCCATCCCATTGGGCTACAGTCCTACATTTCTGATAGCTTCGACGTTCGATCCTGATGTGCCAAGATGCCACGTCATCACGGTCTATCGCCCGGACCTCGACCATTTTGAGGATGATTTGAAAACGCGGAGGATCAAAAGATGAGAGACGAAAATGGCGCCTGTCCATTGTGCGGAGGCCGCAAGGAGGCTGGCCGGACCAGGGTCAGTTTCGACCTGGAGTTCGGCGTGGTCGTCGTGCGCCATGTCCCTGCCCTCGTCTGCGATCAGTGCGGGGAGAACTGGCTTGAGGATCGGGTCGCCGAGCAGCTTGAGGCGCTTGTCCGGCGGGCGCGAGAGAACCATCCTGTGGTGGAAGTGGCCGATTGGGACGAGATGGGAAAGGCCGCCTGAACTCGCAGATCGGCCTTATCCATCCGTGAAACGCCTCTGAAACCCGCCAGCGGGGGCAGATCGGCCATTTACGGATAATCCGCCTTGCCCTTCTTGATCTTTTGGTTTGATCTTTTGGCGGGCGATACCCGAGTCTATCGGTTAAGATCGGACCTTTCACTCCGAGCCAAGGAACATGAGCGAGTCCCCGTCGCCTGATGAAAGATACCCGCTATTGCGGCAACTGGATGACCCGGAGGATTTGCGCCGTCTGGAGCCCAAGCAACTGCCCCTCCTGGCGGAGGAGCTGCGGGACTACCTGATCCAGACCGTCTCCCGGACCGGCGGGCATCTGGCCGCCGGGCTCGGCGTGGTCGAGCTGACCCTTGCCCTGCACAGCATCTTCAATACCCCCGACGACCGTCTGGTGTGGGATGTGGGTCATCAGGCCTACCCGCACAAGATCCTCACCGGTCGCCGCGACCGCATGGAGACTCTGCGGCAGAGGGGCGGGATATCTGGCTTTCCCAAGCGTTGCGAATCCCCCTACGACACCTTCGGCGTGGGCCACTCCAGCACCTCCATCAGTGCTGCCCTGGGCATGGCCCTCGCCGCTAAGGCGTCCGGTGAGCACCGGTGCGCCATCGCCGTGATCGGCGACGGTGCACTTTCCGGCGGCATGGCCCTGGAGGCCTTGAACCACGCGGGCTCCATACCGGGCATCAACCTGCTGGTCATCCTCAACGACAACGACATGTCCATCTCCAAGCCGGTCGGGGCGGTCAGCAACTACCTGGCGCGGGTCCTTTCCAGCCGCTTCTACAACAGCGTGCGCGACGGCAGCAAGGCCACCCTGGGCCGCATCCCCGGCATGCGCAACTTCATGGGGCGCTGGGAAGAGCACATGAAGGGCATGGTGATGCCGGGCACCTTCTTCGAGGAGTTGGGATTCACTTACATCGGCCCGGTGGATGGCCACGACCTGGGTAATCTCCTGACCACCCTGGGCAACATGAGAAACATGCACGGCCCGCGCCTGCTCCATGTGGTGACCCAGAAGGGCAAGGGCTACCGCCCGGCCGAGAGCGACCCTTGTGTCTATCACGGGGTGACGCCCTTCGATCCCGATACGGGGGAGATGAACGGAGCCGGTGGCAAGCTCACCTACACCAAGGTCTTCGGTCAATGGCTCTGCGATGCAGCCGAGGCAGACGAGCGTCTGACGGCCATCACCCCCGCCATGTGCGAGGGCTCCGGCATGGTGGAGTTCTCCAAGCGATTCCCCGGCCGTTTCTTCGATGTGGGCATCGCCGAGCAGCACGCCGTCACCCTGGCGGCCGGCATGGCCTGCGACGGCCTCAAGCCGGTGGTGGCCATCTATTCGAGCTTCCTGCAACGGGCCTACGATCAGTTGGTACACGATATCGCCCTGCAAAACCTGGATGTCACCTTTGCCATCGACCGCGCCGGGCTGGTGGGGGCGGACGGTCCCACCCACGCGGGTTCTTTCGACCTGGCCTACTGCCGCAATATTCCAAACCTGATACTCATGGCCCCCGCCGACGAGTCAGAGTGCCGGCTCATGCTCCAGACCGCCTATGAATACGAGGGTCCGGCGCTGGTACGCTACCCCCGTGGCACCGGCCCCGGCGTGGCAATGGAATCCGGCCTGGGGACCCTGCCGGTCGGCAAGGGTGAGATCAGGCGCCAGGGCAAGCGGTTGGCCCTGCTCGCTTTCGGCGCTCCGCTGGCGGTGGCCCTGGAGGTGGCGGAGCAGCTCAACGCCACGGTGGCCAACATGCGCTTCGTCAAACCCATGGACGAACAGCTTCTGGCGGAACTGGCCGATAGCCATGAACTGCTGCTGACCCTGGAGGAGAACAGCATCCAGGGCGGCGCCGGTTCCGCCGTCAACGAATGGCTGGCCGCCACCGGCAGGGTCAAACGTATCCTCAACCTGGGCCTGCCCGATCGCTTCATCGAACAGGGCACCCAGGCCGAACAGTGGCGCGACGCCGGCCTGGATGCCGCCTCGGTGCTGGCGGCGGCACGGGCGCTGCTGGGCGATCACTCGGGTTAGATGAACTCTCCAGATATCCTGGGGACCATCGTCCAGATGGGCGCCCTGATCCTCTGTGGTCTGGGCTGGCGTATCCTGAAGCCCGCCGGCCTGGAGGCGGTGGAGACCCGCAAGGTCCTGACCAGTCTGGTCTATTACCTGCTGCTGCCCGCCCTGGTCCTGGCCGTCCTTTGGCGGACCCCTCTGGGGCTCGACTCCCTGCGCATCTCCTTCGTCGCGGCCGGCGGTATCCTGCTGGGAATGTCTCTCACCTGGCTCGGCTGCCGGCTCTGTGCCTCGCCTCCCGCCATGATGGGGGCCATGATTCTGGCGGCCGCCTTCCCCAACGCCACCTACATGGGGCTGCCCGTGCTGCAAAAGCTGTTCGGGGAGGCGGGGCGCGGTATCGCCGTGCAATATGATCTCTTCGCCTGCACCCCTCTGCTGCTGACGCTGGGGGTCCTGACGGCGCGGCATTTCGGACAGGGCCAGGGGGGGAATCCCTTGCCGGATCTGCTCAAAGTGCCGCCCCTCTGGGCCGCCATCGTTGCAATCGGGCTCAATCTGACGGCTGTCCCGTTTCATCCCTGGGTGGCCGATGGCCTCAACCTGCTGGCAGCGGGTGTGGTTCCCCTGATGCTCTTTTCACTCGGGCTCAGCCTGCGCTGGGATA
The DNA here is from genome assembly GCA_001801995.1 of Gammaproteobacteria bacterium RIFOXYD12_FULL_61_37. Taxonomy (GTDB): domain Bacteria; phylum Pseudomonadota; class Gammaproteobacteria; order Chromatiales; family Chromatiaceae; genus YD12-FULL-61-37. The sequence goes on from MGZB01000055.1 coordinate 119,353, forward strand.
CCTGGCGTCTGTCGCAGATGCCAGCCCTGGCCCTGGTCTCTCTGGTGCAGATGTTTCTCATCCCCCTGTTCGTCTGGGGCCTGGGGACCTGGATCGGGCTTGAGGGCATCTACCACCAGGGCGCCGTGCTGGAGGCCGCCATGCCGAGCATGGTGCTCGGCCTCGTGCTCTGCGACCGTTTTCGCCTTGACTCCGGCCTCTACGCCGCCGCCGTGACCCTTACTACCGCCCTGAGTCTGGTGACCCTGCCGTTCTGGTATGGGCTTCTGAACGCCTGAGAAAACCCATCAACGCCCAGCTCCCTACAGTATTGCCTGTTTGGTTCTGGCTCGTCCGGCTTAGGTTAATCCTAATCTCCTCATTTAACCGCAAAGGACGCGAAGGAACGCGAAGGAATTCATTGGCTTGTCTAGGTTTCGCCCCTGACCAGGAAGGCAGGAGCAAAGATAAAGGCATCGGGTTGTTTTCCTTAGCGTTCTTTGCGTCCTTTGCGGTTGAAAAGAGGTTTCTAGGTTAATCGCCATCGTTGCTTTTCAAGCTAGTCAACTGTCGCCGAAACTCAAGTTCCAGCGCCCTCTTCCCCAAGCAACGGGAACACCTGATCGCGAAACACCTCTTCATCCATTGGTCCTCGATGGATGTAGGTTGGTTTCCCTGTACGGTCGATAACGACCGTATAGGGAACCAACCCGTTCTCGTTGCCCCAGGCGGCAAGAAGCCTTCTATTGGAAACCTGAGGGACCATCAGAACCGGGTAGTTCATGCCCAACGTGCGTTCGACGTTTTTCAGCTTCGGCTCCTCATCCAGGCCGACACCCACAATCTGAAGCCCTTTGGTGCCGTATGCATCTTGCAGTTGGACAAAATCCCGGATTTCCGCCTGGCAAGGGGCACACCAACTGGCCCAGAAGTTCAGTACGATCACCTTGCCCTTCCATTCCGCCAGACGATGCACGGCGCCATCCAATCCTTTGAATTCGACGGTTTCCAGAATTTTCTCGCCGGCCTCGCCGGAGGCAGGCGCCGGAGCGGCGAATGCCTGGCTCCAAGCCGCCGCGGCAAGCAGGATCAGGGCGGCGAGACGCTTCCCCTCGCTCATTTACGGTCCTCCAAGTTCCAAACCACCTTGTGGCGCTGCTCCAGTTCCTTCAGGTAGAGGCTGAGGTGCTCCTGGATCATCAGTTGGCGGACTCTGTCCTTGACGGCGTGAAAATCACGCACACCGCCGGGGCGGCGATCCAGGACGCTGACCAGATGGAATCCCTTTGGCGTCTCCACGACCTCGCTGACCTTGCCGTCCTCCAATTTGGCAACCACTTCTTCCAACTGTGCATAGCCACGGCCTTCGATGACCCAGCCCATGTCGCCCAGCTTCTTGCGGCCCTCCTCGTCGATGCTGTATTTCCCGGCCAGCTCGAACAGGCTTTCCCCCTTGAGAATGCGGCCCCGCAAGGCCTCTGCCTCTTCGCGCGTGGCAACCACCAGTTGGCCAAGGTGGCGTCTTTCCGGAATCTTGCTCACCTCCGGGTGCTTGCTGTGCCAATCGCGCATCTGTTGTTCGTCAGACACCCACTCCTTCTCTTTCATCTCAATCAGCAGGGCAGGGAGGCGCTCTTCGCGATACCGCAGCAGGCGGCCGGAAACGTCCACCCCCTCATCCGTGGCAGTCTTTGCTACCAGCATCAGCTCCGCCCGTTTGTATAGTTGTTCCTTGACCCATTCCGGGTTGGGCAGATTCGGGTACTCCTTGATATCGACCACGTCGCCATAACTGATCCGGATATCGGTCCCCTCCAGCAACAGGGTTTCGGGCGTGATGCCTTGAGCGATCCTTTCCTCGTGGAGCTTGATCTTTTGCTGGTCACGTAGCGACTGAATGGTCATCAGGCGCACGGTCCGGTATTGCTCTGTCTTGTAGGCAGCCTCGGCCGAAGCCAGTCCGTCGGCATCGCCTTTGAACTGCTGCTTCATCGCGGCAAGGGTGTCGGCTGGGATGCTGACGCGCTCTCTCAGCTTGTCCATGTAGTGGCGATAGAGAAGGGCGGCACGTTGGGCCTCTTCATCCTTGGTGAATGTCTCTGACCGGTCCAAGCCAAGGTGTTGGGCCTCCAAACGCAGCAGGCGGGAAGCCACCAGACGTTGCAGCATATCGCCGCGCAGTGCTGCCTGTTCCTTTTCGCCCATGGTCACGAACTGGGTAGCAAAGGGAGAACTGGCCAGCACCGAATCCAATTCATCGCCGGTGATCTTCAAGTCACCCACGGTCACCAATATCTGGGGGTCCTGTGCCTTGGCCAGCAGGGGGCCGGCCGCAAAGAGTGCCGTCATGGCGGCTGCTAATAATACTCTGTTCAGCTTCATAGGATTTTCCTGTACCTGTACTGATCGATAGCGAATGAGGCAGATAACACTTCAGACGGCCTGACATCGGCATCGACTGTGATAATAGGGGAACGTCCCCAGGAAACAGCCCGCCTTCCCTGGCGGGCGCATGGTCAAGCTTGGGGCCTGACCAGTCCTATTTGGGCTTGGGGATCGCGCCACCCAGGTCAGGCGCACTGGCATGCATCCAATGAACGGCTGCATCGTAGTTGTTGAGGATAGGCTTGCCTTTCCAGACATGTTCCTCATCATTCGCCAGGTGCGGTACGCCGTCCCCGTTGGTTTGATGACAGGTATTGCACTTGAACGGACCGTGCGAGCCGTCCGGGTTGTACTGCGCTGCCTGCTTGTAAGAGGTGACGTCGGTATTCGGCGTTACCGGATAGAGTCCATGAATCGACTCGTGGCAGGCTTGGCAGGCCAGGCCTGCATGACCCTTGGCATAGCGCATCAGGCTGTATTTACCGGGCTGGTTGATGGGGAAGGCCATACCACCCTGTCCTTCGACGAAGGGTGCCGCATGGCAGTCCGCGCAGTGAGGGGCACCGGCCGAGAGCCAGTAGTCCCGGCCATGCGTGGCAGCCTCATAGGGCACGGCCGTGGCTCCCGTTGCACCCTGCGGCAGTTTCAGCGAAGCGATATCGACCGCCGGGTTGGCAGAGAGCGGAACCACGTTGACATCACCGTCCGCATCCTTGGAGGCCATGGGGCCATTACCCGCCAACGCGATGACGGCAATGTCGGGAACCAGGCGCTTCTGCGCCCAAGTCTTCAGGATCTCGGACTTGTCGGCGGTGTCCTCGCCCTTGTCGTTGAGCACCACCTTCGGGTCCATCATCGCCTGCAACTGATCCATGCTGATACCCACACCCTTGGCGATCTCTTCCAGGGACTTGTTGCGCAAGGTCTTTCCGCTCTGCTCGAAGGCATTGGTCAGATTGTCGCGCTGGTAGAGTTCACGGCTCAACTGGTTGTGACAGTTGGTACACCAGAGACCCTTGCCGCCCTTGTCGTTACCGATCTGGGAGACGTTGGTCTGCAACCACTTGCCGATGGCATTCAGCTCTTCGCCGGACTCCACGCCATCCTTGTCCTTGCCAGGGTTGGCATGGACATCGCGGCCGACATAGCAGCCGCCGGCGGCATCGCGGTTATCCCGTTCTGCGTAGGCGTTCTTGCCATCCTTGGTGATCGGGTAACCCTCCATGCCGCCGTCCTGCCGATGGGCGGGGTGGCAGCCCTGGCATGCTGCGGTGCGTCCCTGGGTATCGGGCATAGGCGCGGAGGTCTGATGTACCAGGTGCATGGCTTGGGTCAGGGGCGAAGTCACTTTCTCCTCGCCAGTCTTCGGGTCCTTGAAGGTCTTGGAGGCAAGGACCCCGATGACGTTGTCGGCATGGCACTTCTGGCACAACACAGGGTCCCGGCCCAGGCGGTTTGTGACCGCACGGCTGTTGGGATCGTAGTTCTTCAGGAAGTCGGTACCGCTCTTGTCATCGTGCATCTCCATGATGGAGATGGAGGTGGCCTTCAGGTCCGCCATCCAGTCCGATGCCCCAAGTCCTTTCCAGAATGACCGTTCCTGTTTATAGAGGGCATATTTGTCGCCGTTGGCTCGCTCGGTGGAGTGACAGTTGGCGCAGTTGGGCACATCGATCGGGTTGGTGCCGACGAATCGCACAGGCTGGCCGCTGTGGCTGTCGATCACCGGCTTTTTGGACTCGGCGTCCACCATGCTGACCCAGGCCTCCTGGAAGGGCTGGATGTCGCTCTCGACCAATGACAGGGGGTCCTTGGCGACCGCCTTGTCGGAGAACGGCGTCAGCGGCAGACCCAGGGCATCCCAGATACCGGGATTGGTCAGCAGTATCGGCACATCATCCAATACAGGCGATTTGGTGAACACCAGGGTACCCTTATCACCGGTATAGTGCAGAGTGCCATCCTTCATCGGGCTGGGAACGGCTGCGCCGGCCGGACCGTTATCCTTTGGGATCGGAATCTCAATCCCCACCCGCGCCTTCTTGCTGTCGTCACCCTTTGTGACGCCATCAGGCACGGTTCCCTTCAGGTCTTTGTAGACATAGAGGTGGGTGAAATAGGCATTGGCGACACTCTCGTCCTTGCCGTATTTGCCATCACCGTTCACGTCGTAGGGAACATCCCAGTAGTGCAGCTTGCTGCCCTCGGAAAAGGTGTTCCCGATATGGCCGTACTCCAGCTTGAAGCGTTTGTTTCCATCCAGCAGAACGGAAGGGTCCTTTTCGTCCGCCCCGAGCAGCTTTGGCGCTTTCTTGTTGCCGGTAGAGGTCTTGACCACCTGGCTCTGGATAGAGTTGTAAGGTGGCAGGACACAACAGTAGGTAAAGTCAAAGCCGGTGCAATGCATGCCCAGCTCATAGTTGATGGTGATGTTGTAATCGTTTTTCGGTTTGGTCGGCGCTGTAGCAGCGGCGATTGAGCTTTGCGGAAGCAGGAAAAATGACGCTAACGCCATTCCCACGGCCGCCCGTGTGAAGGTTTTTGTATTCACGTAGCAACTCCTCCAATTTGGCAAACTATATTTTTTATGGGTTTTTATGAGAAACGGCTAAACCGGATCACGGGTTAAACCCCGTCCGGCCTGTGCCCAAATACCCCAGACTGCCAGTTTAATTCTTATTTATAGGGGTATTAGGCGCACCCTAGCAGAGCGTTGCCAAATAGGCAAGGAGCATAATAATATCAGTATATTAGTGCGAACTAACTGATCGCGGTTTAAGGCCTGAATGCAAGAAGGACTCTACCCCTCCCCATACCTGCCAGGACTTCTCGATGCACAATCTGGCCCCGTTACAAGCTATAAACACGGGGTGACGTAATTCCCAATATATGCCAATAAAATGACGCTAGACAGGATGTTAGGCCCGTAATAAGCTTTTCTCAGTGGCTGAGGATAACCTCAAACTCAAGGACATAAAGATCAAGCCGCAAACACCACAAGACAAGTTCACCCGTCTCGTGAGTCCATCATGGATTCTGCGTTTTTAGAGAACAAGACCATGAAAGAATTGCCCCGGCTATCTCCCCTCTTTCTACTACTCACTTTGGCCGGATGCGCCACCAGAATTGCCTCAATCCCGCTAGATAACAACTGCGACACGGACAGGGGAGCGAGGAACCCGCATCAATGTAGTTCACCAAAAGGCATCATATACCATCTGCCCGCCAAACGCCTGACATACACCATGACCCTTGAGTTGGAGGAATGCAAGAGGAGCCCATCGATTAATATAACCTCAATCACAGTTACCGAGGACATTAAAAAAGACCCGAGGGATTCCGCGGTATTCATCATTGATGTTGACGACATGACCGCCTTCAATAAAGTCATCAAGGATGCATCCATCGGCCTGACCAATGGCATCCTCACAACCATAAAATATGACGCCGAGGATCAGACAGCCGAAATCATCAAGGAAGGTGCAAAACTCGCCACGGGATTGCCATTGTCATTTGGCGTAAGGGAAACAGGACGGACAATGCTAGCCGAGGACACTGGCTTCTGTAACGAAGCAACGGTTAAGGCGCTGCTTGACAGAAACAACGCCGACAGTAAGAAGCAATTGACCATTACAGTCACAGCAAAAACGATTCCACTGTCACTCGATCATTCCGAAAGAATCCACTTTGATTTTGCGCCATCCCTCAAGTGGTTCAAACTCTCCAATATCGGGGATGGATCAACCTTGTTGAAAGAGCTTGACAAGTTCAGCATCAAAGTCAGTGGCTGCCATAGCGATGGAATGAATTACCAAAATGATACCGAGCCAGGACTATATTATCGCGAGCCCAATGACTGCTTGGTGGAGCTCTATCTTGGGTCCAGAGCCATCATGGCTGACACTTACGAAGTACCACAATTCGGCGCACTTGCAAGGCTGGAAATAGAAAACAAGGCATTCCAGACAAACACCCATGACATCAGCTTCAACAGCAATGGTGGAATTTCCAAGTTCCAGGTCAAGGAAACGGGAGAATCCCGCGGCCTCACAGCGTTATCCACCGCCAATGCAATGCAGACGGAAGTCATAGATCATCAGAAAGAAATCCTTGAGCACCAAACCAACCTGCTCAGGGCGCAACAGGATCTCATCGAGGCGCAGCAATCGGCCTCCGGCCGTTAATCCTTTCCTTGCCACCCCTTCGGGATTACGGGTCGCGGTAGGGACGCCGTGTAACCGGCGTCCCTAC
>MGZB01000055.1:125977-307759 GCA_001801995.1 Gammaproteobacteria bacterium RIFOXYD12_FULL_61_37
CCTGTCGCCATCCCCTCGTACCCTGCGGAGATGGCAACCATGAACGACACCCTCCTGCGCCAGTGGACCATGCTGCGGCTTATCCCCCTGCATCCCCACAAGATCGCCAGTAGCGAACTGAAAGCGCGGCTGGCGGAGGCCGGGCATGACATCAGCATGCGTACCGTGCAGCGCGACCTCAACAGCCTGTCGAGCACCTTTCCCCTGACCGCCGATGGTGAGAATCCTCAAGGCTGGTCCTGGGCGCCTGGCTCCCCGCGCCTTGATGTCCCCGCGCTCGACCCCCAGGCCGCCCTCGCCTTCAAACTGGTCGAGGCCCACCTGCAACGCCTGCTGCCGACCACCACCCTCGACTACCTGGCGCCCTGGTTCCACACCGCAACGGGCGTCCTGGAGACCCAGGAAAACGGACTCGCCGCCTGGCCGGAGAAGATTCGCGTCCTCTCCCGTGGCATACCGCAACAACCCCCGGCGATTGGCCCCGAAATCCAGTCTGTTGTCTACGACGGGCTTTTGCAGGAACGGCGCATTGCCCTGACCTACCAACCACCCTGGGCAGAAGAGCCCAAGGAATACCTCGTCAACCCCCTCGCCCTCGTGATCCGGGACGGACTGCTCTACCTTGTCTGCACAATGTGGGACTACAAAGAGGTGCGCCACCTGCTCCTGCATCGCATGCTGGCAGCCGAACTATTGGAAGAGGCCACCCCGCGTTTAGAAAACTTCGACCTGGACACCCACATCGCCCAAGGCGAATTCAGCTACCCCCTCCATCCCGGACTCATACAGATCGAAGCCCAATTTACCGGCCATGCCTCCACCAATGTCTATGAATGTCCCCTCTCCGAAGATCAGGCCATGGAAGAGTTGGAGGATGGCACCCTCCTTGTGCGCGCCACAGTGCGGGATACCTTTGAGTTGCGTGCCTGGCTGTTGGCCTTTGGGGACGAGGTTACCCTGCGAGGTCCAGCGGGCCTGGTGGAAGAGATGGCCGGAATTGTCGCCAACATGGCGGTGCGGTATCTTTGAGTGGTGGCGGAGCTTTTGGCGCCAGCGGGATATCCTGATATGAATGCATTTGAAACGCAGCGTGTCAGAATGGTCACGTATCTATTATGGATGGGTAAATATCTATATTGTTTTCCACTGTTTGGGTGGCGTGTAAATACAATGTTGGGCCTCTTTCTTACGCCTCTATCATCTCTCAACAGGAGAAATTCATGACCGATATATTAAAAAAACATCGAGTGATAGGTATACGTCACACATTGAAGAAAATTAGAGGCGCGGGGCTAATTTCAGACGATGTGAAGTATCCCAGTGATGCCGTGGGAGAACTCCAAAAAACAAAGAGAAAAGCTGATAATGCAAAACGGCATCGCCCAGCTAGATCTGATGCCCCCGTAGATTCGATAGTCAAAAAAATTGAGGAAATCTTCAATCTGCCTGATGGATCAGTTAGGTTGCAGTATCCGTCTGGGCGTAAAGCAAGGACAGACACAACCATTGGCCAATTGAGAAGGAAATGGGACTCGAATTAAATCAGCTATGCGAACATGGCATTCACACTTTCTCACCCCAGAGGAAGCCTTTAATTAAGAAATCAATCAGTTAAATGGCCGTGTTGCACTTCATACTTGAAACTGCCCATCTATATCTAAATATCAGCCAAGTCTGCGGATAGCTTTGCGCTAAGCATCAGGATAGAACGTAATGAGCATTTACATACTAAACAAGAATCATGGGAAGTCAGCTGAAGACCTTATTAATGAAGCTACTCTTTCCCTCGATAGAATAAAGCAACGAAGACATGAGCTATGGATTCTCTCATGTTATGTTGACCTGGATTTAGTGGAGAAATATGCGGATTATCTTCTAAAGAGTATCCGGCTGACGAATGTCTATTTGGCGTTCAATTTTGCTGAAATTTACAAAGCAGGTCCTGTTGAAACGAAAATAAAGCTACATTCTATTAAAAAACGCCTGAATGATAGAAATATTGAGTTTGAATGGAATGCGCTGGCATCTTCTAAGTTGGTTCATAGCAAGGGGTATGCCTTGATTCAAAGATTGGATGATGCGATTTCTGGTGGCGTCGTGCTCGTAACATCTGCGAACTTCACTGTGCCTGGCTTTAGAGGTGAAAACATAGAGATAGGATATCTTTCGAATAAAATGAGAGATATTAAAGATTTTGAAGAAGCATACGATTACCTTTGGAATGCTTTGGGAGTCGACGTTACTCATGCAGTTTTTAAACAAGAGGTATATTTACTAAAATTTGCACTATTATCCTCCGGGGTGTTTCTTCATAAGTGGTCTGGAAGCCTAAGCCAAGACCTTGGTATAAAATATAAACTTACGGAACTTGCAAAGGAGAAAGGAACAATTGCGCCTGAATTAGCGGCGGTTGGATTTGAGGCGGGGGATACATTTACAAGGCAAGTGTTGGATCTGGGTGATCTTCCCCAAAAAGAGGTGCCGCGATCGTTCATAACGCGCTTCACTATTGAAACTTATTGGGGGAGGTGGTGCCCATCGGACGCTTGGAATGTGCTGAGAAAATCATTTGAAGATTCAAGAAAATTTATTGCGCAATTTCGTGACGCAACAGAGGAAAGCGTTCTGTCAAAAGTGAAGGACGAGGCGCTTGAAATACAATCAGAGCTTATTGGAAAGTCTTTAATCAAGCCAGTGAGGTCTGACCATTTAGATAATTGGGTGAATCGAATACAGGAATTGCGCACAAATGATCGACGCCTTGAGCGGTTTTTTATAGGATATGAAGCACACGAGCTTCCGTATAGTTTTGAACAAAAGCCTGGCGTCACAGACCTGTTCGACAGCGTAGAAGAAGCAATCGGGCTTACTAAATCGACTAATATTGCAAAAGAAAAAATTGCATTGGCAATAAATCATGCGAATCCTGACCTTATTCATCTTACAGATGAAGAAAGAAAGATAATAATAGATATGAGCAATAATACTTAACAACTGTGCCAACTTGACTGGCAATTTCGCTGCCCTCCGTTGCTAGCCAGTTTTGCGACGGCGGTAGGGCTCGAATTAATTTCCTCTTATCCACCTTGCCCCTGAATCTAATATCGTCTGATCGATCAGGGCTGCCAGTTGGTCCACTTGGTCTTCGTTGATCCGGGTCCAGGTCACCTTCAATCGGCTTGTCGGGCTTACTATCTTACGACACAAACCCAATCTGTCGCGGCAGTCCGCCCTTGATCCTGCACTCTTCCTCCAGCGCAGCCACCAATGCCCCTACCTCGGGTGATTTCCCCAGGGCAGCCCACTGACGGGCCACGGCGGCAAAGTCTCCGGGGGTGAGGTTTTCAAGGCGGGCCAATCGTTGGCTCAGGATTGCATCCAATGGTTCCGCTTCCGGATTGAACCGGCGCCAAGTCTCCTCAAACAGAAGCTGGCTCTGGTGTGGCTTCAGGTAATCGAAGCGGACCTTGAAGGCGAAGCGGCGGAGGGAGGCCGAATCGAGCCGCTCCAGCAGGTTGGTGGTGCAGATGAAGATGCCGTCGAACTCTTCCATTTGGGTCAGCATCTCGTTCACCTGGGTGATCTCCCAGTTCCGGCTGGCGTCGCGCCGGTCGGCGAGCAGGCCATCGGCCTCATCCAACACCAGGACCGCGCCCTCCTGTTCCGCCTCGCGGAACATGGCGGCGATATTTTGCTCCGATCCACCCACCCACATGGAGAGCAGGTCCGAGGCCCGTTTGACCATAAGCGGCCGATCCACTGCCTGAGCCAAGTGCCGGGCCAGGGCCGTTTTGCCGGTGCCGGGCGGGCCGTAGAAGCAGAAGCTGGCGCTGGGACGGCGGCGCAGGCCGGCGATCACTGAGGGGATGTCCAGTCCGATGTTGAGACAATCCAGGCGATACCCGCGCGGTTCGCCGCTCTTTTTGGGAAGCGGCTGACCCAGAAGGCGGGCCGATTGGCGCAGGGTCCTTTCCGCCACCTGCTCGGCCTCCGCTTCGGAACAGGGTTGGGTCAACTGGGTCATGCGGGCGGCCTTTTCCAACTGTGCGGGTGTCAGTTCCTCCCAGCCAGCAATCCGTGAGACCCAGTCCGGGCTGGTCTTGGTTGTGCCGAAGTATTTTTCCGCTATCCGCTGGCGTGCGGTCCTTGGCGGCTTGGGGATTTCCAGGGCGTAGTCGAAGCGGCGCAGGTAGGCGGGATCGATGTGTCCGACCTGATTGGCGATCCAGATGGCCGGTACAGGGTTTGTCTCCAGCACCCGGTTGACCCAGGCCTTGCCTGCCTCTTTGGCCTGACCCTTGACCATGCCGAACAGTTGCAGCAGTCCGCTCATTTGATCGGGAAACACATCTTCGATCTCGTCGAACAGCACCAGGCTGCCGTTGCTCTTGGCGAGGATGTGCTGGCACAGCATGAAGGAGGCAAACCGGCCCTGGCCCGAAAGGGACTCCCCCTCTTCACTGGCGTTGCTCACTTCGACGACGGTGGAACCCACGGTGGTGGTCAGATAACGGGCAAACTCCGATTTCCCCACCCCCGGCTCACCGTAGAGGAGGATGTTGACGCCAGTCTCGCGCTGGCGAAGGGCCTGGGTCAGAATCTGCCTGAGCAGACGCAGGTCCGCGTCCAGATGGGCAAAGTCCGGTTCCGTCAGTTTTGGCGGCGGCGCGACACGAAAAAATTGCTGGAGCAGCTCATCCGGCTGTTCGTAGCGGGCCATCAGGTGGTCGGCGAGATTTGAGGGACAGACGAAGGCACCGGCTATGGAGATGCAATCCATGTCCAGCCGCAACAAGCCGCTCTGGATCAAGATCCCTTGCGCGGACAAGACCTTGTCGATGGTCTTCGAGGTGGCGGCGGTAACGAGGGCCAGCAGCGCCAGAATGTTTTGGCGGAGGATGTTGAATTTCAGTGTGGCGACTGCCTCGCCAAACCCCGTTGAGGTTTGCAGCAGCAGGGCAAAGGCCAGTGTCTCCCGTTCCACAGCGGAGAGACCGAGCCGCCTGCCAAGCCACTGGAGGTTGTCGCCCAGGGGGGTGCCTTTGAGCGATGTCTTTGCCGCTTCGGCCTTGCGCAGGTTGGTGTTAAGCCAGCGCTGTATCTTCCGTTCATCCCAAAGCGACCTTGGGGGTTCCTCGTCGTCCTCGAACCCCCAGTCATCATTCCTGGCACTTTTTCCCATGCCTGGGATGCCCAGCAGCGTTTGGACATCGGCGTCTTCAAAAAAACCTCGTAACCGCTTTCCCTTGAATCCCGTGCCTGCCAACAGGCGCATCAGCCACAGACGGCATTGGGCGTCGTAGGTTTCAGTATCCAAGAGCAGGTGGCTGTTCCCAAAGGGGTTCCTTCTGCGGAGCATGGCACAACTCCAGTTCGTTGCTTCACTGGAGATAGTGTGCGCCATGGGGGCGACAGGTCGTGTCGCGCTTACTGTCGGGGTCAATGAAAGCGGTTGGAGGCGGGCTGAGGGGTTATGAAAAAGACATCTCCCTCAAGTAGCCTGTCGCAAAGCTCAAAAACATGGGTTGATGAGCGATCTCGCCAGCGAGCAGGTCACTCCATCCGATTTCTCGTTGCGCCGTAAATCCCGCCCATCTCATTGAGCCGCTGCTGATCCGCCCTTTCGGCACGGCATGTCAACGCGCTATACTTGCGCGCTCCGCTCCGGCGCCCAAGGCGGCTTGGGCGGAGGCATTATGGTGGACCGCGCCGGTCCCCTCGCGACGCGAAGCCGTGAACCCGGTCAGGCCCGGAAGGGAGCAGCCGTAGCGGTGGGTGCGGGCGCCGGGGTGCGGCTGGCGCGGTCTGCCACCCATTTCTCAAGGTGTGTTTCTTCCCGGCGATTCGCTCATGTCCTATCAGGTCCTTGCCCGTAAATGGCGACCCCGCCTCTTTTCCGAGATGGTCGGGCAGGAGCATGTGGTCAGGGCGCTGAGCAACGCCCTCGACAACGACCGGTTGCATCACGCCTATCTCTTCACCGGTACGCGCGGGGTCGGCAAGACGACCCTGGCCCGTATCTTCGCCAAGTCCCTCAACTGCGATACGGGCGTCGGCTCGACCCCCTGCGGCGTCTGCGGTCCCTGCCGGGAGATCGACGAGGGCCGCTTCGTCGATCTGCTGGAAGTGGATGCCGCTTCCCGCACCAAGGTCGAGCAGACCCGCGAGCTGCTGGAGAACGTCCCCTATGCCCCCAGCAGTGGACGCTACAAGGTCTACCTGATCGACGAAGTGCATATGTTCTCCGACAGCAGCTTCAACGCCCTGTTGAAGACGCTGGAAGAGCCGCCGCCCCATGTGAAGTTTCTGCTGGCGACCACCGATCCGCAAAAGGTGCCGGTGACGGTGCTCTCGCGCTGTCTCCAGTTCAACCTGAAGCGGCTGCCGATGGACCAGCTCCAGGCCCAGTTGCGGCGCATCCTGGAGCAGGAGAAGGTCGAGTTCGAGGCCCCGGCGCTGACCATTTTGGCCAGGGCCGCCGCTGGCAGTGTGCGCGACGCCCTCAGCCTGCTCGATCAGTCCATCGCCTATGGCGGCGGCCGGGTGCTGGATGCCGATGTGCGCGCCATGCTGGGGGTGATCCCCCACGAGCGGCTGCATCATGTGCTGGAGGCCCTGGCCGGCAACGACGGACCCGGCCTGATGGGGATCGTGGCCCAGATGGCGGAAGAGACGCCGGACTTTCCCGCCGCGCTGCAATCTTTATTGTCCCTGCTTCACCGCCTGGCCCTGGTCCAGGTGGTCCCCGGCGCCCTGGACGACAGCGAGGGCGATGCCGCTCAGGTGGAGGGCCTGGCGCAACGGATCAGCCCGGAGGATGTCCAGCTCTATTACCAGATCGGCCTGACCGGCCAGCGCGATCTCCCCTTCGCCCCCGATCCCCGGAGCGGATTCGAGATGGTGCTGCTGCGCATGCTGGCCTTCCGGCCCGCCGAGGCCGGGATTGCTGCCCCTGCCGTCGAGAAGCGCGGTGCGGCGCCCGTGCGAGGAGTGGCGCAGGGATACACAGGTTCCGGACCTAAGGATGGAAAGGAACCCCCTGCGCAACCCAAGGCCGCGCCCCCTGCCGGAGGCGCCCCCGGCGACGACTGGCGCAAGGTGGTCGAGGCGATTTCGGGCTCCCTGGGCGGCATTGCCACCCAAGTGGCCAGCAACTGTGTGATCGACGGCTGGGACGGGGACCTGCTGAAGCTGGTTCTGTTGCCGGAGGCGGGGAATCTCGCCTCGGAACGCACCGTCGAGCGGCTGCAATCGGCCCTGGCCGGTTACTACGGCAGGCCGGTGAAGCTGCGGCTGCAACCGGCGGGCGGCAAGCCCCTGGTGCAACAGGCACCGGCCCAGCTCAAGGCCCAGGAGCGCGTTCAGCGGCAGCAAGAGGCGGAACGGACCATCCGCGACGATCCCTATGTCCAGGCGTTGAGCGCTGAGTTCGACGCCAAGGTGATCACAGATTCGATCAAACCCATCGACTAACGAACGAGGTATCAGGCATGAAAGGTGGAATCGGCAACCTGATGAAACAGGCGCAACGCATGCAGGCGGAACTGCAAAAGACCCAGGAGCGCCTGGCCGAGGAGGAAGTGACCGCCGAGGCTGGCGGCGGCTTGGTCAAGGTGACCATGAACGGGCGCCACGAGGTCCGCCGGATCGAGATCGATCCCAGCCTCATGGGCGACGACAAGGAGATGCTGGAGGACCTGGTGGCCGCCGCCGTCAACGCGGCCGTGGGCAAGGTGGCCGCCCGTCAGTCGGAACAGCTCTCCAGCCTGACCGCCGGGATGCAGCTCCCGCCCGGCATGAAACTACCCTTCTGAGCAGCCCCATGACACGGCGGCTGTTGCTTGACCAGCTCATCGAAGCCCTGCGCTGTCTGCCGGGTGTGGGGGCCAAATCGGCCCAGCGCATGGCCTTCCATCTGCTGGAGCGGAACCGCGCCGGCGGACGCCGGCTGGCCGCCGTCATGGCCGAGGCCATGGACAAGATCGGCCACTGCGCCCACTGCCGCACCCTGAGCGAGGAGGCGGTCTGCGGCCTCTGCGCCAATCCCTCACGCGACGACAGTGTTCTCTGCGTAGTGGAGTCACCCGCCGACGTGCGGGTCATGGAACAGGCCATCGACTTCCGTGGACGCTATTTCGTCTTGGGTGGCCACCTCTCCCCCCTCGACGGCATAGGTCCCGCCGATATCGGGCTCGACCTGCTGGGAAAACGCCTCGCCGAAGGGACCCTGAAGGAGGTCGTCCTGGCCACCAACCCCACGGTGGAGGGCGAGGCGACCGCCCATTACATCGCCGAGATGGCCAGCTCGAATGGCGTCAAGGCGACCCGTATCGCCCATGGCGTACCCCTGGGCGGCGAGCTGGAATTCATCGACGGCGGCACTTTGGCCCATGCCTTCGCCGGGCGGCGCGAGCTGGGCTGATACTCTCTGAGGAGCAAATCATGACCGGCTGTATTTTCTGCAAGATCGCTGCGGGCGAGATCCCGGCCGCCAGGCTGTACGAGGACGAGCATCTGGTCGCCTTCCGGGACATCAATCCCCAGGCCCCGACCCATGTCCTGCTGATCCCCCGCAAGCACATCGCCACTTTAAACGACCTGGAACCGGACGACGCCGGGCTGATCGGCCGCCTGTACCTGGCCGCCAAACAGATAGCCGCCGCCGAGGGCATCGCCGAATCGGGTTATCGCACCGCCTTCAACTGCAACGGGGATGGTGGCCAGGAGGTATTCCACCTGCACCTGCATCTCCTCGGCGGCCGCCGCATGAGCTGGCCGCCGGGTTAGCACCGGGTCTCTCAGTGGACCCGTTTCATCGACCAGAATGCCAGGGCGAGGACAGCGAGTCCGGGAAAGGTGGCGGCAATCAGGGCGTTAAAGCCGTAGACCACGGCCATGTAAGAGACGGCCTTGTTGAGCAGGAAAAAGACGACCCCGATCAGGGAGCCGACAAAGATGCGCTGGCCGATGCTGACGGTGCGCATGCTGCCGAACAGGAAGGGAACGGAGAGAAATAGCATGGCCAGGGTCACCATGGGGGAGAATATCTTGCCCCAGAAGGCCACTTCGAACTGATTGGGATTCTGGCCGTTGTCGCGCATGAAGCGGATGTAGCGATACAGACCCCAAACCGGCTGCATGTGGGGCTTGACCACGACGACCTTGAGCAGATCGGGGTTGAGCAGGGAGGTCCATGTGGACTCATCCATTATTTTGACCTTGGCCCCCTCTTCGGAAATCTGAGTCTGGCGGATGCCGCTCAGTTTCCACTTATCGCCCTGGTATTGGGCGAAATCGGCGTGGGTCGTCTCCTTGAGGCGGCCGCCGGCATCAAACTCATAGATCTGTATATCTTCCAAGGCCGCGCCCGGCAGGATCTTGCGAATATTGATGAAGGAGAGTCCATCCCGCGCCCAGAAGCCGTAGCGGCTGCGCAGGGTTATCTGCTGCGCGATCAGGTCTGAACGCATCTGCTGGGCATACTCCTCGGCGGGCGGCGCCACCACCTCTCCCAGGACGAAGGCAGCCGCCATCATCACCAGCCCGGTGCGCATCATCGACAGGATGATGCGGCCCAGGGAGACGCCGGCGGCCCGCATGGCGGTCAGCTCGGAATTGTTCGCCAAGGCGCCGAGCCCCGCCAGGCTCCCCAGCAGGGCGGCGATGGGGAAAAGCTCATAGGCATAGCGGGGGAGGCCCAGCATCACGTAAACAAAGGCGTAACCGGCCGTGTAACGCCCCTTGCCCACATCTCCCAGCTCATCGAACAGGTTCATCACCCCCAGCAGGGTGAGCAGGTTTATCAGGGAAATCAGGGTGCCCAGCAGCAACTGCCGGCCCAGGTAGCGATCCAGAACGGTCATCGCGCACCCCTGAATAACCGCGACCTCAGGTAACGGACCTTGACGGCATACCAGGGCGTGTCCCACATCACCAGCAAGCCGGCGAATCCCATCATCACCAGATGCACCCACCAGATTCCCAGCCAGGAGGGGGTTACTCCCTTTTCCATCCAGGAGCTGGAAACGGCTTGAAGGTTGAAGAAGGTGAAATAAAGCAGTACGGCCAGAATCATGCGCCCGCCCATCCCCTGTCGCGGGGAGGCGCGGCTGAGGGGGATGCTGAGCACGGCGAATACCAGCATGGCCAGGACAGGCGACAGACGGCGCTGGAGTTCGACCCGTTCATGCAGGCTGTCCGAAGAGAGCAGGTCGCCGGTCGGCCGCATCTTGGGCGCCAGTTCCGCCGGCTTGTCCTCGGGCCTGAAGATCCGTACCGCGTATTTGTCGAACGAGGTAACCGAGAACTGGGGTTCTCCGGGGTTTCCCTCGTATCTGCGCCCATTCAACATGACGAAGAAGGTGTCGCCGGTCTTTTCATCGACATACTGATAGCCGTCCTCGGCCTTGAGGACGCCGAGTTTGTTGTGCATCCGGTTTTGAACAAAGACGTTCTTCATCAAAGAGTGGTCGTCGCTGAGTTTTTCCACATAGAGGACGACATCACCCGTATTGGACTCGTTGAACTTGCCGGCCGCCATATTGGCGATATCCGCCGTTTTCTTCTGCGCCTCCTTGAATTCCTGCAAGGTACGCCAGGCCCAGGGGGTCACCTGCGTCATCAGCCAGAGGGAAAGGAGCATGAGAGGGAGCACCAGCCAGGAGTAGCCCCGGAAGATCCGCAGTTGGCTGACGCCGGAAGAAAACAGGGCCGTCATCTCGCTGTCGCGGTACATGCGCCCCAGGGTATAGAGGACGGCAAAAAAGAAGGAAGGCGGCAGCATGATGCCCAGTTCCTTGGCGAGTTCGAGCCCCAGCATGGTCAACACCACGTCGTGGGCGACAACACCGGCCGCTACCCTGCTCAGATAGAGGATAAAGATATTGCCCGCCAGGATCAGTACCAGCACCAGGACAATGCCGAAAAGGGTCTTGGAGACTTCGGCAATCAGATAACGATCAAGAGTGGGCAACACGCCAGCGGCTAACCTATGCAGGGAGCAATAAAAGTCCGTTCTTCGCCGTCCAAAATCATGGGAGGGAGATTCCTGGGCTCATGACCAATGCCGCCTTTGCGGTAAACTGGGCGCCTATCCTAACGGATCGGAACCTTTCGCAAAACCTTGTCTGGAGTCTGCATGGACTACGAAATCAAATCCACTGCCCTCGACGGGCTTCGCACCGACTGCCTGGTGATCGGGATCTATGCCGGGCGCGAGTTGACCCTGGCCGCCGCCAGGGCCGATGAGCTTACCCAGGGCCTGATCGGCAAGCTGCTGCAAAAGCTCGATCTGGACAAATGCGGCGACCTTCATCTGCTGCTGGACGCACCCGGTCTCGCGGCCGAGCGCATTCTGCTGCTCGGGCTCGGCCCGCGCAAGGCCTATGGCCCCCAGATCTACCGCAAGGCGGTGGCCGCCGCCGTCGCCTTTCTCCGGAAAGACCCCAGCACCGACCTGGCCCTGACCCTGGCCGCCGAACCCTGCGAGAAGGCTTCGCCCCGCGAATTGGCGCGGGACGCCGTGATGGCGACGGAAGAGGCCCTCTACCGCTTCGATGCCTGCAAGAGCGACAAGACCAAGGACGCCCCGAAGCATCCCCTGACCCGGCTCCAGCTCTGGCTGCCCTCCCGCGAGGTGGAGCCCGAGGCGCAAAACGGCCTGGCACAGGGTCGTGCCATCGCCCGCGCCATGGCCATGGCCAAGGACCTGGCCAACCTCCCCGGTAATATCTGCACCCCCAGTTACCTGGCGGAGCAGGCCCTCGCCCTGGGTCAGCGCCATGAGGCCATCCAGGTCGAGATCCTCGAAGAGGCGCAGATGCGGGAGCTGGGTATGGGGGCGCTGCTCTCCGTCGCCCGCGGCAGCCGCCAGCCGGCCAAGCTGATCCAGATGACCTACCGGGGCGGCCGGCCCGGCCAGAAGCCGGTGGTGCTGGTGGGCAAGGGTCTGACCTTCGACGCCGGCGGCATCTCCCTCAAGCCCGGTCCCGGCATGGACGAGATGAAGTACGACATGAGCGGCGGCGCCAGCGTCATCGGGGCGCTCCAGGCCTGCGCCGAGCTGGCGCTGCCCATCGATGTGATCGGTTTGGTGCCCGCCTCCGAGAACCTGCCGGACGGCGATGCCAACAAGCCCGGCGACATCGTCACCAGCCTATCGGGCAAGACCATCGAGGTGCTCAACACCGACGCCGAGGGTCGCCTGATCCTCTGCGACGCCCTGACCTACGCCGAGCGCTTCGAACCGGAGCTGGTGATTGATATCGCCACCCTGACCGGGGCCTGCGTCGTTGCCCTGGGCCACCATGCCAACGGCCTGCTGGCCAACCAGCAGGAGCTGGCGGACAGCCTGCTTGCCGCCGGCCGGGAGATCAACGACCGCGCCTGGCAACTGCCCCTCTGGGAGGAGTACCAGAAGCAGCTCGACAGCCCCTTCGCCGACATGGCCAATATCGGCGGCAAGTCCGCCGGCACCATCACGGCGGCCTGCTTCCTCTCCCGCTTCACCGAGAAGTTCAAGTGGGCACACCTGGACATCGCCGGCACCGCCTGGGTCAGCGGCAAGGATAAGGCCGCCACCGGACGTCCGGTCCCCCTGCTGATCCAGTTCCTGCTCAATCAGGCAGGCCGGACGGAATGACACGGATCGACTTCTATGTTCCCCAGGAGGTGGCCGAGGGCGGCCGTTACGCCCTCGCCTGCCGCCTGGTGGAGAAGGCCTTCCAGCAGAACCGCCGCGTCTTCATCCATGCCCCCTCGGAAGAGGTCGCCCTGCACATGGACCGGCTGCTCTGGACCTTCCGCCAGGGCAGCTTCATCCCCCACGGCCTGCTGCACCGCTCGGACGCCAGCCTGACGCCGGTGCTCATCAGCCACCGGGGCGACCCGGACGAGGAGCAGGATGTCCTGGTCAACCTGACCGACCAGGTCCCTCCCTTCTTCAGCCGCTTCGAACGCATGCTCGAACCCCTGGACCGGGTCCCCGAGACCCTTGCCGCAGGACGGGAGCGATTCCGTTTCTACCGGGAACGGGGTTATTCCATAGAACATCACGAGGTCTCATCCTGAGCGATGGACGGCAAAGACGAGAGCGCGACAACCTCCTTTCTCGACGACTTGACCGTCCCCCTGCTCGATGAGGTCATGGACGGGATCGAGACGGAACGGCTGTTGCCCGGCGACATCGCCCAGACCCGCCAGGAGATTATCGACTCACTGGGGCCGAAGCTGGAGGCGCTGATCACCAAGGCCGCCGAACGCGCCGCCCGCAAGTTCGAGCGGCGCCTGCGCATGAAGCTCCTGGACCATCTGGGCGAACAGCTCCCGCTCCTGGTCGATCGAGAGCTGGTCAAGCGGATGAAGGTGCGTTGAGTCTTGAGAGATCCCTGTATCCTGGCCCTGTTTCCCGTTTAAATTACGGAGTTCCTCCATGACCGAAGCCATACTGATCCTCGCCGCCTACCTGACCGGTTCCGTTTCCAGCGCCATCATCGTCTGCAAGCTGATGGGCCTGCCTGATCCACGCACCCAGGGCTCCAACAACCCCGGCGCCACCAATGTGCTGCGCATCGGCGGCAAGAAAGCAGCGGCCATTACCCTTTTCGGCGACATGATCAAAGGCGTCCTGCCCCTGCTGGCGGGGCATCTGCTGCATGCCTCGGTGCCCGTTCTGGCCGCCGTCGGCATGGCCGCCTTCCTGGGCCATCTCTATCCGGTCTTTTTCCACTTCAAGGGCGGCAAAGGGGTGGCCACGGCACTGGGGGTGCAATTCGGCCTCTGGTGGCCCATCGGCCTGGCGGTGGGCGCCATTTGGCTATTCATGGCCAAGGTGGTCAGGATCTCCTCCCTCTCCGCCCTGGTCTCCATGGCCCTGGCGCCGCTGGTGGTGTGGCTCATCTGGCCCGCCTGGGAGCTGCTGGCAATGCAGATAGCCATTACCTTGATTCTGTTCTGGCGCCACCGGCCCAATATCCGGCAGTTGATCGCAGGGACGGAGGGGCGGCTCGGGCGTTGAAACGAGGACGATGGGGAATTTAACGCCAGTCTTCGATTTTTTCGGCAACCGCCGAGGGTCGGCGCATGAGAAGAGTCAAAAAAGGAACATGGAGTCAAAAAATAGGGAATTGATATCGTCCCCCGCGAGTTCTAAATTACCCCTGTTTGGAGGGGGGGGAGCTGATCTGGCAGTACGCGATATCGCGACCTGTCATCGATTGGTATTGGAGGGATTGATATGTGGAAGGCCTTGCTTCTCATCGCGTCGCTGCTGGTGGCTGGCGCCGTGTCCGCCGACGAAACCTCGCCACCCGCAACGACGCCCCAGGGGCAAGGACTGTCCCCGCAACCTGCCGGACTTTTTCCCGTCCCCGACTCCCTGCGCACAGCCGTGGCGTTCTGGAAGCGCATCTATGGCGATGTGGATAGCAAGGGCGGCCTGATCCATGACAGCGACCGGCTGGATATCGTCTACGAGCAACTGGACCTCAGCTTCGATCTGGAACCCGACAAGCGCATCGAACGCCGACTGGAGCACTATCGCCATCTGTTGTGGGAGCTGGCGGAGGACAGCCCTACCGGCCCAAGTTGCGAGGAGCAGCGCCTTTTAGCCCTGCTGGGGGGCGCCCCCAGCGCAAGGGAGTTGAAGGAAGCGGCTCAACGGCTGCGTTTTCAACGGGGGCAATCGGACCGGTTCGAGGCCGGCCTGGTCCGTTCCGGCACCTGGCGGTCCTTCATCGACCAGGCCCTCGCGGCCCATGGCCTGCCCTTGGAACTTGCCGTTCTACCCTTCGTAGAATCATCCTACCATCCCCTGGTTTTCTCCCATGCCGGGGCCGCCGGCCTCTGGCAATTCATGCCGTCCACCGGCCGGCGTTTCATGCGGGTCGATACGGTGCTGGACGAGCGCCTCGACCCCTACGCATCCACCCTGGCCGCAGCCCAACTGCTGCAATTCAACCGCCGCATTCTGGGGAGCTGGCCCTTGGCGCTGACCGCGTACAACCACGGCGTATCCGGGGTCAGTCGCGCGATAGAAACCACCGGCTCAGGGGATATCGGCGTCATCATCCAGAACTACCGGGGACCGTTGTTCGGCTTCGCCTCCCGCAACTACTACCCCGCCTTCCTGGCCGTGTTGGAGATCGCCAGACACCCTGAACGTCATTTCTACCCCAACCCCCAGCCCAGGCACCCTGCCGAGCGATCCCGCCTCGAACTGGCGGCCTATCTGCCGGCGGACCAGGCAGCGGAACGGCTTGGCATCGAAAAGGCGGAACTGCGACGGGCCAACCCCGCCCTGGGCGACCCGGTGTGGCGCGGCAGCAAACACATCCCCAAGGGCTACCGCTTGAACCTGCCGGAAGGACATGACGAGGAAAAAATAGCCGGCCTGCTACAGCAAGCGACTTTGGAGGCAGGCCAGTCGCAACAGCGGCCTGACATCCAATACCAGCCCGGTCCCGGCGATACCCTTGCTTCCATCGCCCTGAAATACCAGGTCGCCCTGGACGAGGTGCGGGCGATGAACGGCATCAAAGAGGACAAGATCATCCGCATCGGTCAGATTCTGCGCCTGCCGCCACCCGGCACCTCAAACTCCCCGCCGGGGAGCGAAGAGGGCATGAGGCGCTATCAGATACGCCCCGACGACACCCTCTCTCAGATTGCCGAGCGCTTCGGCCTGCGGACCTTTGAATTGATGAAGACCAACGGCATCATCGACGAGAACGACGCCATCCCTGGGCAGATACTGATGGTGCCCCAACCCAAGGCCCGCCCCGGCGAACAGGCCTGTCTGGTACGCCAGGGCGACAGCCCCTCCCGGATCGCCGAGCGTTACGGCCTGCGGACCCCCGAGTTGATGACCGCCAACGGCCTCGACGAACAGGATTACATCAGGGAGGGTCAGATATTGCGCATACCCAAGCCAAAGGCCCGCCCCGGCGAACGCATCTACCGGGTGCGCCCCGGCGATACCCTGTCGCGAATAGCCCTGCGTTTCGGACTCATGCCCTCGGAATTGATCGAATACACCCGGATCTCCGGCGAAGAGCCGCTGAAACCGGGAAAGATCTTGCGGGTGCCCCTCGTTGCCCGAGAGCCGGACAGCTAACCTAATCTCTTCATTTAACCGCAAAGGCCGCGAAGGAACGCGAAGGAATTCATTGGCTTGTCTAGGTTTCATCCCTGACTAGGAAGGTAGGAACAAAGATAAAGGCATCGGGTTGTTTTCCTTAGCGTTCTTTGCGTCCTTTGCGGTTGAAAAGAGGTTTCTAGGATAAATGTACGAAGGTCGGAAGCGACCCTATGCTCCTGCTCTACCCTGACGATCAACAGTGACTAAACCCCAGCCGCTCCGAGTTCTTCCATGGGCCATCTTGGGCGGACGGTGAAACCGGGGGCGGTCTGTTCCCCGGCCATCAGCCGCAGGTAGCCGGCGTAGGCGATCATGGCGCCGTTGTCGGTGCAGAATTCGGGGCGGGCGTACCAGGCCCGGCCGCCCAGTTTTTCCATTTCCCGGTCGATGCGATGCCTTAGACGCTGATTGGCGCTGACGCCGCCGGCCAGGACCAGGGTCCGGGAGCCGGTCTCTTGCAGGGCGCGGCGGCACTTAATGGCCAGGGTGTCGGCGACAGCCTCTTCGAAGGCGCGGGCGATGTCGGCCTTCAGTTGCGGGGTGCGTTCCTCTTCGCTAAAGGCGGCGAGGCAGTTGAGGGCGAAGGTCTTGAGGCCGGAGAAGCTGAAGTCGAGACCCGGCCGGTCGATCATGGGGCGGGGAAAATGGAAGCGATGGGGATCGCCCTGGGTTGCCAATCGGGCCAGTTCAGGGCCGCCGGGGTAGGGCAGCCCCAGGAGCTTGGCGGTCTTGTCGAAGGCCTCGCCGGCGGCGTCGTCGAGGGATTCGCCCAGAAGCCGGTAACGGCCGACGCCTTCCACTGCGACCAATTGGGTGTGGCCGCCGGAGACCAGCAAGGCGGTGAAGGGAAAGGCGGGCGCCTCTCTTTCCAGCAGGGGGGCGAGCAGGTGGCCTTCCATGTGATGCACGGCGACGGCGGGGATGCCCAGGCTCCAGGCCAGGGAGCGGGCGATGGCGGCGCCGGCCATGAGCGCCCCGGCCAGGCCGGGACCGGCGGTGTAGGCGACGCCATCCAGCTCCCGGCGGTTCAGCCCGGCCTCTTTGAGCACCGCCTCCGTAAGCGGCAAGGTCTTGCTGATGTGGTCGCGCGAGGCCAGTTCAGGCACCACGCCGCCGAATCCGGCATGGACCTCGATCTGGCTGTGGACCTGGTGCGCGAGCAGGCCCTGGACGCTGCCGTAGAGGGCAACGCCGGTTTCGTCGCAAGATGTTTCGATGCCGAGGACATTCATGTTGCTTTTCAGGTTTCAATCCGCCGAATTCTTCGTGTAGAATGCCGGGCTCCGTGAAAGCCGGGATTGTATCAATTCGAGGTCACTAATGCCTAACGTACGTGTAAAGGAAAACGAACCCTTTGAAGTAGCCATGCGCCGCTTCAAGCGCTCCTGTGAGAAGGCCGGTGTGCTGGCCGATGTGCGCCGCCGTGAGTTCTACGAAAAGCCCACTTGGGAACGCAAGCGCAAGGCGGCAGCCGCCGTTAAGCGCCATCTGAAGAAGGTCTCCCGCGAGAACCGCCGCTGGGAACGCAAGTACTGAGTCCCGCCATGCTCAAACAGCGCATTCTGGACGAGGTGAAAACGGCCATGAAGGCGGGCGTGAAACAGCGCCTTGCCACCTTGCGCCTGATAACCGCCGCCATCAAGCAACGCGAGGTGGATGAGCGCATCGAGCTGAATGACCAGCAGGTGCTCGAAGTGCTGGACAAGATGGTGAAGCAACGCCGCGAGTCCATCTCCCAGTATGAGCAGGCCGGGCGCCAGGACTTGGCCGATCAGGAAAAGTTCGAGATCGGTATTCTGCAAGAATATCTGCCCGAACCCCTGAGCGCCGGGGAGATCGCCGCCCTGATCGAGGAAGCGGTCGTTGCGGTCGGCGCCTCCTCCGTGAAGGACATGGGCAAGGTCATGGGCCTGCTGAAGCCCAGGATGCAGGGACGGGCGGACATGGGCCAGATCGGCGTCTTGATCAAACAGAAACTGAACGGCTGACAGGGACTTCCTGTTAACCTCTGCCGCATGGCCGGCAAGATCCCCCGTGAGTTCATTGATCAACTGCTTCAGCGGACCGACATCGTCGATGTCGTAAATAGCCGTGTGCCGCTGAAACGGGCGGGCAAGGACTATCAGGCCTGCTGCCCTTTTCACGACGAGAAGACGCCCTCCTTCACCGTCAGCCGCGACAAGCAGTTTTATCACTGCTTCGGTTGCGGCGCGCACGGTTCCGCCGTCAGTTTCTTCATGGAATATGAACGCCTCTCCTTCCCCGAGGCGGTGGAGGAGCTTGCGCGCCTCCAAGGCATCGAAGTCCCTCGCGAACTCTCCGATCAATCCCCGGCCAGGGATCTGCGCCCCCTCTTCGATGTCCTGACCCAGGCCGACGCCTTCTTCCGCCTCCAGCTCCGCCGCCACCCATCCGCCAGCAAGGCGGTTGAGTATCTGAAGGGCAGGGGTCTGAGCGGCGAGATCGCAGCCGAATACGGTATCGGCTACGCCCCGCCCGGCTGGGACAATCTCCTGCGCGAACTGGGGCCGCGCTTTGGCGCGCCTCTCCTGACCCAGGCCGGTCTGATTACCGAAGCAGAGGCCGGCAAGAGTTACGACCGCTTCCGCGACCGGATCATCTTCCCCATCCGTGATGCAAGGGGCCGGGTAGTGGCCTTCGGCGGCCGCGTACTGGGGGACGACAAGCCCAAATACCTCAACTCCCCCGAGACCCCGGTCTTTCACAAGGGCCGCCAGCTTTACGGCCTCTACGAAATGATCAAGACCCTGCGCCGCCCCGAGCAACTGCTGGTGGTGGAGGGCTACATGGACGTGGTGGCCCTGGCGCAACAGGGTATTCGCTACGCCGTCGCCACCCTGGGGACCGCGACCACGGCGGAACACCTGGAGCAGGTCTTCCGGCTGACGGCCGAAGTGGCCTTCTGTTTCGACGGCGACCGGGCCGGGCGCGAGGCCGGCTGGAAGGCCTTGAAGGTGGCCCTGCCCCTCATGAGTCAGGGGCGCGGGGCGCGCTTTCTCTTCCTGCCGGAGGGAGAGGACCCCGATAGCCTGGTGCGTAAGGAGGGGGCGGATGCTTTCGAGCGCCGTGTCCGGGAGGCGGAGCCCCTGTCGGACTACCTGCTCAAGCAACTGGCGGCGGAGGCAGACATGGGCTCCCTCGACGGCCGCGCTCGATTCGCGGAGGCGGCGCGAGGCTATATCGAACAACTGCCGGATGGGTTGTTCAAACAGATGATGTGGCGCCGCTTGGCCGAACGCAGCGGCGCCCCGATCGAGGATCTGGCACCGGCTACCGCCCCGGTACGCAGCTTTCGCCGGCCCCTGCTCAAGGAATCCACCCGTCAATACAAGGGGGCCACGCCGGTGCGCCAGGCTATCACCCTCCTGCTGAAGGAGCCCCGCCTGGCCCTGCTGGAAGACCTCCCTCCCGGCTGGCGAGAGGTGGAGGCGCCGGGTATCGCCCTACTGCGCGAGCTGGCCGCCGTCATCGCCCAGGAACCCAGCATCGATACGGGACGGCTCCTGGAGCACTGGCGCGGCGAGGAGGCCTTTCGCCACCTCGCCACCCTGAGCGGGGTTCAGCCGGAGATACCGGTTGAAGGATACGAGGCCGAGTTCCGCGACTGCCTGAAACGGCTCCAGCGCGAATCCTGGCGCCAGGAGTTCACCCGCCTCACGGCCCGGGTGGGCCATGAACTGTCCCTGACTGAACAGGAACGGGTGAAGACCTTGACAAAGTTGATGGCGGAGAAGGGGTAATGGCTTATCGCTGATCAATCGGATAACATGCCCGGTTTGCGATTTTGCACCGATTTGGATTTTTTGACGGAGAGGCTTGCCGATGGCCCGTGTAACTGTAGAAGACTGTCTGGATAATGTTGATAACCGCTTTGATCTGGTGCTGCTTGCGTCCAAGCGCGCCCGGCAATTGGCCTACGGCGCCGATTCCCTGGTTCCGGCCGAGAACGACAAGCCGACCGTGCTGGCCCTGCGGGAGATAGCCGAAGGTCTGATCACCCCCGCGCGCATGGAGGCCGTCGAGGCGGCGGCCGCTGCGGAAGCTGCGGTCGAGATGACAAGCATGGCCGATTTGCGGTTGGGCGACGATATCGGGATCGATATGTGAATCATGCGAGGGAGGGCCGGGAATCACGCCCAGGAACCTGCGGCCGCTCCCTTCTCCCTCGAACCTCAAGCCCGAAGCCATGGTCTATCCTGTGATAGTTGCAACGATATAGAGGATTCCCATGGCCCAATCCGGGTCCAGTCGCAAAGAGATAGAGGCGGCGGCCAACCCGAACCGCGTTCTCATCAGCGATTTCTGCGATTTTCTGGAGAGCTACCTGAGCCGCGAGCAGATTCGCGAGGTCTATCGCGCCTATCTGTTCAGCGCCGAGGCCCACCAGAATCAGCGGCGGGTCTCCGGGGAACCCTACATCTATCACCCCATCTCGGTCGCTTACATCCTGGCGCGGATGCGCATGGACCACACCTGCCTGATAGCGGCGATCCTGCACGACGTGATCGAGGACACGGGCACCAGCAAGGAGGTGGTGGCCAAGGAATTCGGCGAGGAGGTCGCCGAACTGGTGGACGGGGTCAGCAAGCTGACGCAGATGGATTTCCGTTCCCAGGCCGAGGCCCAGGCGGCCAATTTCCGCAAGATGCTGCTGGCGGTGGCCAAAGATATCCGGGTCATCATCATCAAGCTGGCCGACCGGCTCCACAACATGCGGACCCTGGGGGTCATGCGGCCGGAGAAGTGCCGCCGCATCGCCAAGGAGACCTTGGAGATCTACGCCCCCATCGCCAACCGTTTCGGCATCAACAGCATCCGTCTCGAACTGGAACTGCTGGGCTTCCAGGCCTATTGGCCGGCCCGCTACCGCGTGATCACCGGGCGGATCAAGAAAAACCGGGGCAACCGCAAGGAGGTGGTCAGCCACATCGAGGAGGCCATCCGCCTGCGCCTGCGGCAGGAAGGAATCGAGGGGGATGTCTGCGGCCGGGAGAAGAACCCCTACAGCATCTACCGCAAGATGCGCGAGAAGCGGATTTCCCTTTCCGAACTGGCGGATGTCTTCGCCTTCCGCATCATCGTTGACAAGATCGACACCTGCTACCGCGCCCTGGGCGCCGTGCATAACCTCTACAAGCCCAAGCCCGGCAGCTTCAAGGACTACATCGCCATCCCCAAGGCCAACGGCTATCAGTCGCTGCACACGGTGCTGATCGCCCTGCACGGCCTGCCTATCGAGATCCAGATCCGCACCCAGGACATGCACCAGATCGCCGAATCGGGGATCGCCGCCCACTGGAGCTACAAGAACCAGCATGCCGGGCGCGACACCTTGGCGCGCGGGGCCTCGGAGTGGCTGTCGAGCCTGCTGGAGATGCAGAGCGGGGTGGGCGATTCCATGGAGTTTCTGGAAAACGTCAAGATCGACCTCTACCCGGACGAGGTCTATGTCTTCACCCCGCGCGGACAGATCATGGTCCTTCCCAAGGGGGCCACGGTCATCGACTTCGCCTATGCCGTGCATACCGGCATCGGCAGCCGGTGCGTGGCGGCCCGCATCGACCGCCGCCTGGCCCCCCTGCGATCCCGCCTCTTCACCGGCCAGACGGTGGAAATCATCACCCGCGAGGGGGCCGTGCCCAATCCCGCCTGGCTCAATTTCGTCGTGACCAACAAGGCGCGCGGCCACATCCGCTCCTATCTGAAGAATCTCAAACAGCAGGAGGCGGCGGAGCTGGGCCGCAGGCTTCTGGAAAAGGAGCTGGCGGCCTACGACACCCGCATCGACGCCATTCCGGACGAACAGATGGCGGTCCTCCTCCGGGATTGGGGCGCCGGTTCCCTGCAAGGCCTGCTGGTGGAGATCGGACTGGGCAACCGCATGCCCCTGCTGGCGGCGCAACGCCTGACCGGTTTGGCGGGGGAACCCCTGCCCGAGGCCAGCCACCGGGACCGGCACGAGGGGCCGCTCTACATCAGGGGCACCGAGGGCATGGTGGTGAACTACGCCAAATGCTGCCGCCCCATCCCCGGTGATCAGATCACGGCCGTCTTCAATCCGGGCAAGGGCATGGTGGTACACCGGCAGGAGTGCCGCAATCTGAAAAAGGAACGGAGGGCCGGAGAGGGCTGGCTCGAACTCGATTGGGAGAAGGGCATCGAGGCCAGCTTCGCCACCGAGGTCCGGGTATCGGTCGGCAACCAGCGCGGGGTGCTGGCCTCGGTGGCCGCCGCTATCGCCGACATGGGCTCCAACATCGATAACGTAGCCATCGAGGAACGCGACGGCCTCACCTCGACCCTCATCTTCGTCATCGAAGTGAGCGACCGCCAGCACCTGGCCAGAATCATGCGCCGCTTGCGCTCCCTGCCCAGGGTGATCCGTATCCTGCGGGCCTTGGGTTGAGGTTTCACAGCCTCTCAGGTCCACATTTCCAAATTCCAGAAACACGAGGGAAACACATGAGCAGAGAAATCATCCGCACCGATCGGGCGCCGCAGGCCATCGGCACCTATTCCCAGGCGGTCAAGGTGGGCAAAACCGTCTATCTGTCGGGGCAGATCCCCCTGGTCCCGGAGACCATGGAGATGACGGCGGGCGGCATCCAGGCCCAGATCTGCCGCGTCTTCGACAATCTGCAAGCGGTGGCCCAGGCCGCCGGGGGCAGCCTGGCGGATGTGGTCAAGCTCAACGTCTATCTGACCGACCTGACGAACTTTCCCCTGGTCAATCAGGTGATGGCCGAATACTTCAGCGAGCCCTACCCGGCGCGCGCCGCCGTCGGCGTGGCTTCGCTGCCGCGAGGGGCCGCAGTCGAAATGGACGGGGTGATGGAGCTGGGTTCTTGAGTTCAAGGGACGCCTACGACGTTTTCAACGGCGACGCCGACGGCATCTGCGCCCTGCTACAGCTTCGGCTGGCCGAGCCCCGCGATGCGACCCTGATCACTGGCGTCAAGCGGGATATCGGCCTGCTGGCGAGGGTCCCGGTTGCGGCCCCGGCCGAGATCAGGGTCCTGGACCTGAGCCTGGACAAGAACCGCCAGGCCCTGCTGCGCCAGTTGGAACTCGGCAGCCGTATCCTCTACCTGGACCACCATGATCCGGGGACGGAAGGGGTGCCCGAGCATCCCGGCCTCACCGCGCATATCGACACCGATCCCAACCTCTGCACCAGCCTGATCGCGGACCGGCTGTTGCGGGGGCGATTCCGTCTTTGGGCAATTACCGGCGCCTTTGGGGACAACCTGATCGAAACGGCCGAGGCCCTGTGCCGGCAGGCGGGGCTGGACGAGGGGCAGATGGAACGCCTGAATAGGCTCGGGGTCTGCCTCAACTACAACGGTTACGGCACCGGTCTGGATGACCTGCACTTCCACCCCGCCGATCTCTACCGCGCCCTTTCGCCCTTCCAAGATCCCTTCGACTTCCTCCACGAGGGGCGGGAGACCTGGCAAAGGCTGCTGGCCGGTTACGAAGCGGATCTGGCCGAGGGGTTGCGGATTGCGCCCGAGTACAGCGACCCCGCCATCGCCGTCCTGCTGCTGCCGGACGAGGCTTGGGCGCGCCGGGTCAACGGCCCCTTGGGCAACGAGCTATGCAACCGCCACCCGGCGCGCGCCCATGCCATTGTGACCCGCAAGGGGCCGGGGACCTATCAGGTCAGCATCCGCGCCCCCCTGAACAACAGGAACGGGGCGAACGAACTGGCGGCCCAATTCCCCACGGGTGGCGGACGCAAGGGGGCTGCGGGCATCAATGAACTGCCGGAGGCCGATCTGCCCCGATTTATCGAGGCCATGAGGCGTCACTATCAGAAATCCACGGGCAGATAGAAAAAGACAAACCGCCCCTCCTCCACATCCACCATCAGGGTGGCGCCGTGGTAGATCCCGTAATCCACATAGCCCGGAACGGCGCTGCGCAAATGGCATTCGCTGGAGTGCTGGGGAGATTCGAAGTCGCGGTCCCGGTCGTACCATGAAAGCAGCATATGTTCCCCGATCCGCGCCTCGGCCTCCCGCTTGGCAAGAGCCATGGCCTCCAAATAATCCTTGAGCGGCGGTTCCGGATGGAGCCTCACCTGGGTAATCCCGGAAAGGTCCGGTGCGGTGCGTATCGTGCAGAAGAAGCCGGGGTCTTCGGGATGATCTTTGTTCATTTCAGTGTTCCTGTGATTCGACTGGGTTTTCAGGATAACGATCATGGGGCGAGGCGGGCCACCCCGGAGCATGAAAATGCCAATGTAGGTCGGCCTTCAGGCCGACTGTCGCCCTGAAGGGCGACCTACAGTATTTTCACGGTAAACACTAACTCCCCGCAGCTTGCACAGCCAGACGGCATCTCTCCCTCCGGGAAAGGCCGTGGTAGGCCGGCCTACGTCTTTGGGGCGCCGGGTCCGGGGCCTTTGACAATCCTTCTGGACAACTGACCACCGGTCATTTAGCCTTCCCGCATCTAACTGACCGGCAGTCATTTATGCAGAAACACCCCATCCGCTACCCGATCCTTGCGCTGATCCTGTGCGCAGCCTTCAGCTTTCCCCTGGCGGCCGAGCCGCCCAAGGCCAAGGCAGCCCTCGCGGTCACGGCCACCACGCCCAAGCTGGAAAACTGGAGCACCGGGATTACGGCCAATGGCGCCCTGGAGGCTTGGCAGGAGGCGGTGATCGCGGCGGAGATCGGCGGGCAGCGCATCGACAAGGTCCTGGCGGATGTGGGCGACCGGGTCAGCAAGGGCCAGGAGCTGGCGCAACTGGCCCAGGAGGCGGTCCGGGCCGATCTCAAGCAGCAGGAGGCGAAGGTGGTCCAGGCAGAGGCCAGTCTCGCCGCCGCCCGCGTCAACGCGGAGCGGGCGCGTCAACTCAGGATCAGCGGCGCCCTGCCGGCCCTTCAGATTGACCAGTACCTGACCGAGGAAGCGACCACCAAGGCCAATCTCCGCGCCCAGAAGGCCGCCCTGCTCAGCCAACAGATCCGGCTCCGGCAGACCCAGGTCCTGGCGGTGGATGATGGGGTGATCTCGTCCCGAAGCGCCACCCTGGGGACCGTGGTCCAGGCCGGTACGGAGCTGTTCCGGCTGGTGCGCCAGAACAAGGTGGAGTGGCGGGCGGAGGTGGCGGCCCGCGACCTCGCCCTGATCCAGCCGGGGCAGAAGGCCAGCCTGGCCCTGCCCGGCGGCGAGCGGGTGCAGGGCGAGGTCCGCGCCGTCTCCCCCACCCTGGACGCCAACACCCGCACGGCCAAGGTCTATGTGAGCCTTCCGCCCGGCGGCCCGGCCAAGGCGGGCATGTTCGCCCAGGGCGAGATCCTCACCGGCGCCAGCCAGACCCTGACCCTGACCCAGACCGCTGTGATCCTGCGCGACGGCAACACCTACGTCTTCGTCATCGGCGAGGACAGCCGGGGTCGCTCCCGGCTTCCTGCCTCTAGCGACACTAGTCCCTCCCTGGACGTCGGTCGCTCCCGGCTTCCTGCCTCTAGCGACACTAGTCCCTCCCTGGACGTCGGTCGCTCCCGGCTTCCTGCCTCTAGCGACACTAGTCCTTCCCTGGACGTCGTCAGCCAGCGGCCGGTTCGGATCGGCCGGCGCGGCGACAAGCGCGTGGAGATCGTCGAGGGCCTGACCGCCGACGCCCGCGTCGTCGCCACCGGCGGCGCCTTCCTCAACGACGGCGACAGCGTGCAGGTGGTGGACGAACCGGGGATGCCGCGATGAGCGAGAATATCCGGAATCTCACGCAAAGGCGCAAAGACGCCAAGAAGGACCAATCAGGAACGGTGCGGTTCGTGCCTCACCGCATCCTACGGCCTTCGTCTCTTTGCGCCTTTGCGTCTTTGCCTGAGGCTATCCGATGAACCTAATCTCCTCATTGAACCGCAAAGGCCGCAAAGGCCGCGAAGGAACGCGAAGGAATTCATTGGCTTGTCTAGGTTTCGCCCCTGACCAGGAAGGTAGGAACAAAGATAAAGGCATCGGGTTGTTTTCCTTAGCGTTCTTTGCGTCCTTTGCGGTTGAAAAGAGGGTTCTAGGATGAACGTCTCCGCCTGGTCCATCCGCAATCCGGTCCCCGCCATTCTGCTGTTCGCCTTGCTGACTTTTCTGGGCATCAGCGGCTTCCGGGCGCTGGGTATCCAGAACTTCCCCGACATCGACTTCCCCACCATCGTGGTCACCGCCACCCTGGAGGGGGCCGATCCGGCCCAGTTGGAGGCGGAGGTCGCCCGCAAGATCGAGAACCAGATCGCCACCCTGGAAGGCATCAAGCACGTCCGCAGCATCCTGACCGAGAGCACGGCGGCCATCTACGCCGAGTTCGAGATCGAGAGGAACACCGAGACCGCCCTCAACGACGTGCGCAATGCGGTGGACAGCGTGCGGGCCAATCTGCCTGCCACCCTGGATGACCCGGTCGTCTCCAAGATCACCACCGCCGGCGGGGCCATCGTCAGCTTCACGGTGGCCTCGGAGAGCCTGGACGAGGAGGCGCTCTCCTGGTTTGTGGACAACGAGGTGGCCAGAACCATCATGGCGGTCAAGGGGGTCGGCAAGGTCTCCCGCGTGGGCGGGGTGGACCGGGAGATCCACATCGATCTGGACCCAGCCCTGATGAGCGGGCTGGGCGTGACGGCGGCCGATGTCTCCACCCGCCTCGGCCAGGTGCAGCAGGACGCCCCCGGCGGACGCGGCGACATCGGAGGAGGGGTCCAGTCGGTACGGACCCTGGGCCGGGTCGATACGGCGGAAGAGATCGGTGCGCTGGAGATCCCCCTGGCGGGCGGCCGTCATGCCCGCCTCGATCAGGTCGCCAAGGTCAAGGACACGATTGCCGAGCGATCCGCTTACGCCCTGTTGGACGGTAGACCGGTGGTCGGTTTCCAGGTCACGCGGGTACGCGGGGCGAGCGAGGTGGCGGTGGTCGATGCGGTGCGCAAGGCCGTGGAAAAATTCGCCGCCGCCCACCCCCAGGTTGAGGTCGCCGAAGCCTACAACACCATCGAGCGGGTACGGGACAACTACTCCGGTTCCATGTTGCTGCTCTACGAAGGGGCCGCCCTGGCGATCCTGGTGGTCTTCTGGTTCCTGGGCGACTGGCGGGCCACCCTGGTCTCCGCCACCGCCCTGCCCCTGGCGATCATCCCCACCTTCGCCGCCATGCAGTATTTCGGCTTTTCCCTCAACATCCTCACCCTGCTGTCGCTGGCGCTGGTGGTGGGGGTACTGGTGGACGACGCCATCGTCGAGGTGGAGAACATCGTGCGCCACCTGCGCATGGGCAAGACCCCCTACCAGGCGGCCATGGAGGCGGCGGACGAGATCGGCCTGGCCGTCATCGCCACCACCTTCACCCTGGTCGCGGTCTTCCTGCCCACCGCCTTCATGGGCGGGGTGCCGGGCAAGTTCTTCCGTCCCTTCGGCATCAGCGCGGCGGTGGCCGTGCTCTTCTCCCTGGCGGTGGCGCGGCTGCTGACGCCCATGATGGCGGCTTACATGCTCAAGCCCCACGACGACCGGTCTGGCGGCAGCCGCATCATGGAACGCTACCTGGGCTGGGTGAGCTGGTGCCTGAACCACCGCGTGAAGACCATCGTCGCGGCGGTGCTGATCTTCATCGCCTCCCTGGCGCTGCTGCCGCTGTTGCCCAAGGGCTTCGTGCCGCCCGCCGACACGGCCCTGACCTCCGTCACCCTGGAGTTGCAGCCGGGCAGCACCGTTGACGAAACCCGCGCCCTGGCGGAACAGGCGCGCCAGTTGTTACTGCCGATGACCGACGTAAAACAGGTCTTCACCCTGGTCGGCTCGGCGGGCGCCGTCAGCAGCGGCCCCTTCCAGGGCGGCGGCAGCAGCGACGTGCGCAAGGCCACCCTGACCGCCGTGCTGAGCCAGCGCCACGAGCGCTCGCGCACCCAGATCGCCGTGGAGAACGAGATTCGCGACCGGCTGCGGGTCCTGCCCGGCGCCCGCGTGACCATTGGTACAGGTGGGGCCGGGGAGAAGATGCAGGTCACCCTGGCCAGCGACGATGGGCGAATCCTGCAAACCGCCGCCCAGGGGGTGGAGCGCGATCTCCGCTCGCTGCAAGGGATCGGCAACGTGGTATCGGGCGCCAGCCTGCAACGGCCGGAGATCCACATCATTCCCGACTTCGCCCGCGCGGCGGAACTGGGCATCAGCACCGAGGCCCTGGGCCGCGTGGTGCGGGTGGCGACCAGCGGCGACTTTTCCACCCGCCTGCCCAAGCTCAACCTGCCGCAACGCCAGATTCCGGTGCGGGTGCAACTCGACCGCGCGGTGCGCGGCGACCTGGAGACCCTGCGCCAACTGCGCATCCCTGGCCGCAACGGGGACGTGCCCCTGGACGCGGTGGCCGATATGGGCATCGGCAGTGGACCGGCCCAGATCGACCGCCTGGACCGCATGCGCAACATCACCATCGACGTGGAGCTGGGCGGACGGCTGATCGGCGAGGTCATGGCCGAGGCGAACCGGCTCCCCTCGCTGCAAAACCTGCCCGCCGGGGTGCAGCGGCCCGCCTCGGGCGACGCCGAACGCATGGGCGAGCTGTTCGGCAGCTTCGGCTCGGCCATGCTGATCGGCGTCCTCTGCATCTACATGGTGCTGGTGCTGCTGTTCCACGACTTCCTGCAACCGGTGACCATCCTGGCCGCCCTGCCTCTCTCCCTGGGCGGCGCCCTGCTGGCCCTGCTCATCACCGGCAACAGCTTCTCCATGCCCTCGGTCATCGGACTGCTCATGTTGATGGGGATAGTCACCAAGAACTCCATCCTGCTGGTGGACTACGCCATCATGGCGCGCAACGAGCATGGCCTGTCGCGCTTCGATGCCCTGGTGGACGCCTGCCTCAAGCGGGCGCGGCCCATCGTCATGACCACCATCGCCATGGGCGCCGGCATGATGCCCACCGCCCTGGGGCTCGGGGTCGATCCCAGCTTCCGCGCCCCCATGGCGGTGGCGGTCATCGGCGGCCTGATCGCCTCCACCTTCCTCAGCCTGCTGGTGATCCCCGTGGTCTTCACCTATGTGGACGACTTCCTGATGCTGTTCCGGCGACTGATCCGGCGGTTTTCCGCCCAGGGGGAGGCTTTATCCTAATTTCCTCATTTAACCGCAAAGGATGCGAAGGAACACGAAGGAATTCATTGGCTTACCTAGGTTTCGCTCCTGACCAGGAATGTGGGAGCACAAACAAAAAACCGCCGGGAGCGGTTTTTCGCGGCAGCCCCGGAGGGGTGAGGGGCATGGATGCGCCGAACAAAAAACCGTCGGGAGCGGGTTTTCGCGCCAGCCCCGGAGGGGTGAGGCGCAGGGATGCGCCGAACAAACGCATCGGATTGGTTTCCTTAGCGTTCTTTGCGGTTGAAAAGAGGTTTTTAGATTTATGAGCCAGCACTGCCGCGCCACCTGCCCCGAGGAGAAGGAACAGCGCCGCCACCTCATCCTGGACGCGGCGGAAAGACTCTGGCTGGACGACCCGGAGCGTATGGCCAACATCGCCGAGATCGCCCAGGCGGCGGGCTTGGCCAAGGGGACCCTCTACCTCTATTTCCGCAGCAAGGAGGAGCTGCTGCTGGCGATGCACGAGCGCCACAACAGCCTCTTCTTCGACAGCGTCATCCAACGGGCCGGACAGGACGCGCCCATGGCCATAGAGGACATGATCGGCCTGATTCGGGGGCTGCTGATCGCCACCCCCGCCTTTCTGCCCCTGGCCACCCTCTGCCACGGACTGATGGAGCGGCACATCTCCCTGGAGATCGCCTACGCCTTCGAGGAGCGGACCCACGCCCACCTGGACTTGGTGGTCGCCGCCCTGCAACGCCACTTTCCCCTCCTCACCCAGGCCCTGATGCTGCAAAGCTACGCACTCATCCTGGGGCTTTGGCAATTGTTGCGGCCCTCACCCCTCAAGGAGCTGATGCGCCAGCGGGAGCTGGTCTGTGCCTGTACCGACGACTATCTCAATGCATTGGGTCTGGCCCTGCGGGCACTCTGGCGCGGGGCGCTCAGCACCGAGGGGTGATCCGACCCGAGCCAGGGGGTTCTCCATGTCTTCTCCTGGAGCCTGGTAACGATCAAGGCCTCAAGCCTCATTTAATCTCCATACGCTGTCGCAAGGCCGTTTTCAGGCACTCCTCCAACTGCTGATCCAGGTAGCCGCCGCCATCCCTGCTGCCGATGAAGAAGATGTCTTCGGCCACTTCGCCCAGGGTGGCGATCTTTGCGTTCAATAGCCGGATATCGCAGTCGGAAAGGGCCAGGCTGATGCGCGCCAGGAGTCCGGGGCGGTCGCCGGTGCTGATCCGCAGGATGGATCGCTCATGGTGCTGGTCCTGGGTGATCTCGATCTGGGTCCCGATTTCGAAGTGACGGAGCTGCCGCGCCATGCGGCGGGTGGCGTGCAGGTTGACCATTTCCGGGTGTTCGACGCCGTGGAGCAGGGTTTCGGTGATCTCATCCTTGCGTTGCAGGTCGGCGATGGGCTTGCCGTCTTCCTCCAGCACCAGATAGCTGTTGAGGGTGTAGCCGTCGGTGGTGGTCTGGATGCGGGCATCGACGATATTCAGACCCAACTGGTCCATCATGCCGGTGCTGTTGGCGAACAACCCCTTGCGCCTTGGGGCGTAGACGAAGATCTCCGAGCAGCCGCGCACGGTGGCGTCCATGACGACGACCAGGGGAAGCCGCCGGTGCGGGGTGGCGAGCACGGCGGCCGTCTGGCGGGCGATCCGTTCCGGCTGGTTGTGCAGGAAGTAGTCGGGGTTGATGGTGGACCAGAGCGCGTCGATCTGTGACGGGGGGATGTCCCAGTCCTGTTCCAGCTCTTCCAGTGCCTGTTTCCGCTGTTCTTCGATGACCTCGTCCTGGGCCTGGGGATTGTCGAGCCCGCGCTGCAAGGCCCGCCGGGCGGCGCCGTAAAGTTCGCAGAGCAGGGCGTATTTCCAGGTGCTCCAGCGTTTGGGGTTGGTGGCGTGGTTGTCGGCCACGGTCAGCAGGAGGAGGTAATCGAGCCGGTTCAGGTCGGCGACTTTCGCGGCGAATTCCTGGATGACCTCGGGGTCGCTGATGTCCTTGCGCTGGACGGTCAGGGACATGAGCAGGTGCTGGCGCACCAGCCAGGCGACGAGGTTGGCGTCGTGACTGCTGAGCAGGTGGTGGCGGCAGAAGTCGGCGGCGTCCTGGGAGCCGAGTTCGGAGTGGTCGCCGCCGCGTCCCTTGGCGATGTCGTGGAAGAGGCCGGCCAGGTAGAGCAGCTCCGGCTTGGGGATGCCACGGATGATGTCGCTGCACAGGGGGAATTCGTGGCGGTGATCAGGCGAGAAGAACCGCCGCAGGTTGCGGACCACGAACAGGGTGTGTTCGTCCACGGTGAAGATGTGGAAGAGGTCGTATTGCATCCGTCCGGCGATGTTTTCGAACAGGGGCACGTAGGCGGCCAGGACGCCGTAGCGGTTCATGCGCCGCAGTTCATGGGTGATGCCTCGGGGCTGGCGCAGGATCTCCATGAAAAGGGCGCGGTTGCGCAGGTCATTGCGGAACTTGCCGTCGATCAGATGGCGGTTGGCCCGTATCAGCCGGATGGTGCTGGCGCGCACCCCCTTGAGTTCGGGGTGTTGCGCCAGCAGCAGGAAGAGTTCGAGCAAGGCGAATTTGTGGCGGCGGAAGACCGACTCGTCGGCTGCCTCCAAATAACCGTTGCAGGCGTGGAAGCGGCGATTGATCGGTTGCGGTTCGCAGGTCTCGGTCTGGAGGATGATGGCCTCCTGGAAGTGTTGCAGCAGCATCTCGTTGAGTCGGTTCAGCTCCATGATGGTGCGGTAGTAGCACTGCATGAACTGTTCGACCGCAAGGTTGCTGTCCTGGTCCTGGTATCCGAACTGCTCCGCCAGGGTGCGCTGGTAATCGAACAGCAGGCGGTCCTCGCGCCGGCCGGTGAGCAGGTGCAGGGCGAAGCGGATGCGCCAGAGGAGTTGCTGGCCGTCCATCAGCGAGCCGTATTCGTCCTCCGTGAGAAAACCGTGCTCGACCAGGTCGAACATAGTCCCGGCCCCGTAATGGCGTTTCGCCACCCAGCCGATGTTCTGGATGTCGCGCAGCCCGCCGGGCCCCTCCTTTATATTGGGTTCCAGGTTGTAGGAGGTGTCGCCGAATTTCTGGTAGCGCTGCCGCTGCTCCTCGCTTTTGGCGGCGAAGAAGGCGCCGCTGGGCCAGATGCGATCGGGCGCGGTGGCGATGCGCATGGCTTCGAACAGCGCCCTCTCCCCGGTCACATAGCGGGACTCTATGATGTTGGTGATTACCGTGATGTCGTTGCGGGCCTCTTCGACGCATTGGTCGAGGGTGCGGACGCTGTGGCCCACCTCCAGCCCGATGTCCCAGAAAAAGGTCAGCAGGGCGCCGATGCGTTCGGCGACTGCCGGGTCTTCCTGGTTCAGGAGGATCATCAGGTCGATGTCCGAGGCCGGATGAAGCTCGCCCCGACCGTATCCGCCCACCGCGACCAAGGCCATGTTGGCATCGCTCTCCATGTGGTTGTGCCAGGCGGCGGTCAGGATCTCGTCGATCAAATGGGCGCGGGCGCGGACCAGGGTGTCGGCGGGTTCGCCTTGTTCAAATCGTTCGCCGAGCGTTCGCGAACCCTGTTTCAGGATGTCGCGGTAGCTGCTCAGGCTGGAGGCGTTGCCGCGCAGGGTCTCGGCGACGGCTTCGATCAATGAGTCGGGCAGGCTGTTACTGGGCAGGTCCAAGCGGGGTTTCCTCCTTTCGTAGGGTGAGCACCTCGTAACCTTCGTCGGTGACAAGGACGGTGTGTTCCCATTGGGCCGAGAGGCTGTGGTCCTTGGTGACGACCGTCCAGCCGTCCGGGAGCAGTTTTATCTGCCGTTTGCCGGCATTGATCATGGGCTCGATGGTGAAGATCATGCCTGCCTGCAATCCGATGCCCTCGCCGGGCTTGCCGTAATGCAGCACCTGGGGGTCTTCGTGGAACTGGCGACCGATGCCGTGGCCGCAGTATTCGCGCACCACCGAGTAGTTGTTGGCCTCGACGAAGGATTGGATGGCATGGCCGATGTTGCCCAGGCTGGCGCCCGGACGCACCTGGCGGATGCCGCGCCACATGGCCTCCAGGCAAATGCCGGATAGGCGCCGCGCCAGCACGGAGACCTCGCCGATCGGAAACATCCGGCTGGTGTCGCCGTGGAAGCCATCCTTGATGACGGTGATGTCCACATTGAGAATATCGCCGTTCTTCAGTCGCTTGTTGTTCGGAATCCCATGGCAGACCTGATGGTTGATCGAGGTGCAGATCGACTTGGGGAAGCCGTTGTAGTCGAGCGGGGCAGGGGTGGCCTTCTGCACGTTGAGGATATAGTCGTGGCAGATCTGGTCGATCTCGTCCGTGGTAATGCCGGGGCGGATATGGGGCTCGATCATCTCCAGCACTTCGGCCGCCAGGCGTCCGGCGATGCGCATGCGTTCGATCTCTTCTGCGGTCTTGATGCTGATGGTCATGGGGGGATTGGCGGGGTATTTGTGGTGAAAGGCCGCCTATGGTATAAAACGCGCCGCCTTCGGGCAAACCAACCAGGCCAACGGCCTGGAATTCACACACGTATCGTCACCTGGGGCTGGGTGCCGGGTCCTACAGGACCTAGGTTGTCACGGGGGATGCGTGGAGGATTAAACCCATACCAATCTGGAGTTTCAATGAGCAAGATATCCATGCGTCAGATGCTGGAAGCCGGTGTGCATTTCGGCCATCAGACCCGTTACTGGAACCCGAAGATGGCCCCTTACATCTTCGGTCACCGCAATAAGATCCATATTATCAATCTGGAAAAAACCCTGCCGCTGTTCAACGACGCCATGAATTTCGTCGGCAAGCTGGCCTCCAACGGCGGCAAGATCCTTTTCGTCGGCACCAAGCGTGCGGCCCGCGAGGCGGTGAGTGAAGAGGCATTGCGTTGCAACATGCCCTTTGTGAACCATCGCTGGCTGGGCGGCATGCTGACCAACTTCAAGACCATCAAGCAGTCCATCAAGCGCCTGAAGGATCTCGATTCCATGGTCCAGGACGGCAGCATTGACAAGAAGTTCCATAAGAAAGAGGCCCTCGGCCTGCGCCGCGAACTGGAAAAGCTGAATCGCAGCCTCGGCGGCATCAAGGACTTGGGCGGCATCCCCGACGCCATGTTCGTGATCGATGTCGGCCACGAGAAGATTGCCATCAGCGAGGCCCGGACCCTGGGCATCCCGGTGATCGGTGTGGTCGATACCAACAATGCCCCCGATGGCATCGACTACGTCATCCCCGGCAACGACGACGCCATCCGCGCCATCCAGCTTTACGTGCAGGGCGTCTCCGCCGCCGTACTGGAAGGTAAGACCGCCACCGCCCGCATGCTGACCGGTGGAGATGAGTTCGTCGAGATCAGCGGCTGAGTCGAGTGGATCAATGTAGGGTGCCGGTGCGGTTCGAGCCTCACTGCACCCTACAGGGGTTTCACGTTGAATATCAAACACCGAACTTCATACAGATTACTGAGGTAGAGCCATGGCAATTACCGCCGAATTGGTCAAGGAACTCCGCGAGCGTACCGGCGCGGGGATGATGGAGTGCAAGAAGGCCTTGGTGGAAACCAATGGCGACATCGAGACTGCCATCGAAAACATGCGTAAGTCCGGTCAGGCCAAGGCCGCCAAGAAGGCTGGCCGTGTCGCCGCCGAGGGCGTGATCGTCCTCAAGCAGAGCGCCGACGGCAAGCAGGGTTGCATGGTCGAAGTGAACTGCGAAACCGATTTCGTGGGCAAAGATGCCAATTTCACCTCCTTCGCCGATGCGGTGGCCGAGCGGGTGATGGGTTCCAGCGTGACCGAGGTCGAGGCCCTGATGGCCCTTCCCCTGCACGACGGTGAAGACACCACCATTGAAGAGGCGCGTCAGGCGTTGATCTCCAAGATCGGCGAGAACATGAACGTGCGACGCTTCGTCCGTTTTGCTTCCGGCAACGGCGGCCTGGCCCATTATCGCCACGGTGTGCGCATCGGCGTCATGGTGGACTCCGAGGGTTGCGGCCCGGATATGGCCCGCGACATCGCCATGCACATCGCCGCCAGCAATCCCCTCTGCGTAAGCGAGGAAGAGGTGGCTCCCGAACTGCTGGCCAAGGAGCGCGAAATCATCCTGGCCCAGTCCCAGGACAGCGGCAAACCCGCCGACATCATCGAGAAGATGGTGCAGGGCCGCATCAACAAGTATCTGAAGGAAGTCACCCTGCTGGGCCAGCCCTTCGTGAAGGACCCGGAAACCACGGTGGGCAAGCTGCTGACCAAGGCCGGCGGCAAGATCCTCTCCTTCAAGCGCTTTGAAGTGGGCGAGGGCATCGAGAAGAAACAGGAAAACTTCGCCGAAGAGGTCATGGCGCAGGCCAGGCTCTAAGGCCATAAGGAAACAGACAAGGCCCGTGACGAACGGGCCTTGTTGCATGGGTAGTATTTAGAAGTCAGAAGCGCTGGGTTATCTTATCCCGGCTTCCGGTTGGAAACTAAATGAAGAGAGATATGAGGTACCGGCGGATCTTGTTGAAACTGAGCGGCGAGGCCCTGATGGGCAGCGGCGATTTCGGCATCGATCCGGGCGTGATCGGGCGCCTGGCCGCCGAGATTGCCGAATTGGCCGGGGCGGGAGTCCAGATGGGGCTGGTGATCGGCGGGGGCAATATCTTCCGTGGCGCCGGTCTTGCCCAGGGTGGCCTGGACCGGGTCCGGGGCGACCAGATGGGCATGCTGGCCACGGTCATGAACGCCCTGGCCATGCAGGATGCCCTGGAGAAGCAAGGTGTCGCTACGGCCACCCTTTCAGCCATTCCCATGGAAACGGTCTGCGAGGGTTACAGCCGTCGCCGCGCCGTGGAACTGCTGGATGCCGGGCGGGTCGCTTTGTTCGCGGCCGGGACCGGCAATCCCTTTTTTACCACCGACTCGGCCGCCGGTCTGCGGGCCGTCGAGATCGGCGCGGAACTGCTTATCAAGGCCACCAAGGTCAACGGGGTCTAT
Source organism: Gammaproteobacteria bacterium RIFOXYD12_FULL_61_37 (assembly GCA_001801995.1). Lineage (GTDB taxonomy): Bacteria > Pseudomonadota > Gammaproteobacteria > Chromatiales > Chromatiaceae > YD12-FULL-61-37. The sequence goes on from MGZB01000055.1 coordinate 162,210, forward strand.
TCCGCCGATCCCATGAAGGTAGCGGATGCCCGTTTCTATCCGCGCCTGAGTTACGATCAAGCCCTGGCGGAAAAGCTGGGGGTAATGGACACGGCGGCGATTATCCTTTGCCGCGATCATGGCATGCCCTTGCGGGTGATGAATATCAACGAACACGGCGCCATAATGCGCGTGGTCAGGGGTGAAGAAGTCGGCTCTTTGGTTCATGGTGGAGACTGAGATGATTGACGATATCAAGAAAGACGTGAGTGACCGCATGTCGAAAAGCGTGGAGGCATTGAAGACCGAGTTGTCCAAGGTCCGCACCGGGCGTGCCCATCCGAGCCTGCTCGACCACCTGACCGTCTCCTACTACGGGGTGGAGACGCCGCTGAGCCAGGTGGCCTCCGTCAATGTGGAGGACGCCCGCACCCTTTTGATCCAGCCCTGGGAACAGGCCATGGTGAAGGCGGTCGAGAAGGCCATCATGGAATCCGATCTGGGGCTCAACCCCAACACCGCCGGGACTGTGATCCGCGTCCCCATGCCGGCCCTGACCGAGCAGCGCCGCAAGGACCTGATCAAGGTCGTGCGCCACGAGGCTGAACAGGCCCGCGTCGCCGTGCGTAATATCCGCCGTGACGGCAACACCGACCTCAAGGGCCTGGTCAAGGAGAAACTAATCTCCGAGGACGACGAACGTCGTGGCCAGGAGATCATCCAGAAGCTCACCGACCAGCACATCAAAGAGGTCGATGAGGCCCTGACCAAGAAGGAAGATGACCTGATGACCGTCTGACGGGGGGCGCCGAATGTTGGGTTAAGGCGCGCCTAATCCAACCTACGGGATCGATTTCGGAGATTCGTCATTTCGGAGAATCTGAGTGTCTCAGGATATTAAGGGCACTTTGCCTGATTCAATCGTACTGCCGCGCCATGTCGCCATCGTCATGGATGGCAATGGCCGCTGGGCCAAGCGCCAGGGCAAGCCACGCCACGCGGGGCACCGCGCCGGGGCCGAAAATCTGCGCAACATCGTCAAGTACTGCGGCGATATCGGCATCGAGGTCCTGACAGTCTTCGCCTTCAGCAGCGAGAACTGGCGGCGCCCCAAGACCGAGGTGGCGCTGTTGATGCAGCTCTTCATGGATGCGCTCAAGCAGGAGTCGGCTCGGCTCAGGGACAACAACGTCCGTCTGCGCATCATCGGCGACCGGTCCGCCTTTTCCGCCCGGCTGCAACGCCAGATGGGCGAGACCGAGGCGATAACCGCCGCCTGTACCGGCATGCTGTTGCAGGTGGCCGCCAATTACGGCGGGCGCTGGGATGTGGCCCAGGCTGTCCGGCGGCTGGTGGGGCGGGTGAAATCTGGCGAGCTGGAGCCGTCCAGCATCGACGAGGCCGCTATCGCCGCCGAACTCACCTTCGCCGATCGCCCCGATCCCGATCTCTTTATTCGTACCGGCGGCGAGCAGCGCCTGAGTAACTTTATCTTGTGGCAGTCGGCCTACAGCGAACTCTTTTTCTCCGATGCCTACTGGCCCGATTTCGACGAGGCGGCCCTGAACGTGGCCCTGCGTCATTTTGCCGGGCGCCAGCGCCGATTCGGCATGACCGGTGAGCAGGTTGTCACGCAAGTCGAGGGTGAAACATCGTGTTGAAACAGCGCATTCTGACGGCGATGGTCCTGGTTCCCGCCGTGGCCGCGTCCGTTCTGCTCCTGCCCAACGCCATCCTGGCCCTGTTACTGGCGCTGGTGGTCCTGGCCGGCGCCTTCGAGTGGGCCCGGCTTTCCGGCATCGCTTCCCTCAGGGGGCGTGGGCTTTATGTCGCGCTGATGGCCCTGGTCCTATTTTTGCTCCAGTGGCTGAGACCCCATCAGGAGGCGCTGTTTCTGGTCATGGCCTGCGCCGCCCTCTGGTGGTTGTCCGTCCTGGTGGGGTTGATCCTGGCGAAGCCGAGGGAGCCATTCGCCCTGGATGACTTCTCGGTCATGCAGGCACTGGCCGGTGTTGTAGTCCTGGCCCCGTCCTGGGTGGCCTTGGCGGAACTTCATGCCTGGCCCCAGGGCGGACCTGTCCTGCTGTTGTTTCTTTTGGTGTTGATCTGGGTCGCAGATAGCGGCGCCTATTTTGCCGGCCGCCGCTGGGGCAAGGTGAAGCTGGCGCCCGCCATCAGTCCCGGCAAGACCCGCGAGGGGGTCTATGGCGCCCTGGCCGGTGCCCTAGTCTGTGCCCTGGGGCTTGTTCTCTGGGGGCCGCTGTCAGCGATCAATGCCTTTGTTGTGGTGGTCTTGTGCTTGATTACGACTTTTTTTTCTGTGATCGGCGATCTCTTCGAGAGCCTGGTGAAGCGCCGCCGGGGAGTGAAAGACAGCGGCAGTCTGCTGCCGGGACATGGCGGCATCCTTGATCGCATCGACAGTCTGACCTCGGCCGGGCCTATCTTTCTCTTCGGCCTGTTGCTGGCTGGGCTTGCATGATCGGGATCTGCATCCTCGGCTCCACCGGTTCCATCGGTGTCAGCACCCTGGACGTGGTGGGGCGCCACCCCGACCGTTACCGGGTCGTCGCCCTGACGGCCCAGACCCATGTGGAACGGCTCCATCAACAGTGCCTGGCGCACCGGCCCCGTTTCGCGGTCATGGGCGACCCGGCCGCCGCCGAGCGTCTGAGGGGGCTGCTGGCCGGGACCGGTATCGAGGTGCTTGAGGGCGTCGCCGGGCTGGAGCAGGCCGCCGCCCATCCTGATGTCCATGCCGTGATGGCGGCTATCGTGGGAGCGGCCGGCCTGTTGCCGGCCTTGGCCGCTGTGCGCGCGGGCAAGCGCCTGCTGCTGGCGAACAAGGAGGCCCTGGTGGTCTCCGGCCGGCTGTTCATGGAGGAGGCAGCACGTCACGGCGCCCAGATCCTCCCCATCGACAGCGAGCACAATGCGGTCTTTCAGTGCATGCCGGCCGACTACGCTCGCGGGTTGGAGCAGGTGGGGGTCCGGCGCATCCTCCTGACCGCCTCGGGCGGGCCTTTCCGCACTACGGCCAGGGAGGACCTTGCCCAGGTGACGCCGGAGCAGGCCTGCGCCCATCCCAACTGGAGCATGGGCCGGAAGATTTCGGTCGATTCGGCCACCATGATGAACAAGGGCCTGGAGGTGATCGAGGCCTGCTGGCTGTTCGCTACCCGCCCGGAACAGGTGCAGGTGGTGGTGCATCCCCAGAGTGTGATCCATTCGCTGGTCGAGTATGTGGACGGTTCCGTTCTGGCCCAGTTGGGCAACCCCGATATGCGCACCCCCATCGCCCACGCCCTGGCTTGGCCGGAGCGGATTGCGTCCGGGGTCGCCCCCCTGGACCTGTTCGCCGTGGCGCGGCTCGACTTCGAACCGCCTGATCTGGAGCGTTTCCCCTGCCTGCGTCTGGCCTATGAGGCGGTGACGGCTGGCGGCGGCATGCCGGCGGTGCTGAACGCCGCCAACGAGGTGGCCGTAGAGGCGTTTCTGGATAGGCGGCTCCCTTTTATGGTCATCCCCTCTCTGATCGAGGAGACCCTGGGGCGGATCGATGCCGCCGGGGTAACGGGGCTGGGGGATTTGCTGGATCTTGACCGGCGCGCGCGCGAACTGGCTTGGGCAGGGCTCGGGCGTTTTTCTTCTTGAAGGTGTCCTGGTGGAATTTCTAACTTCTGTTTTTGCCTTCATTCTGGCAATCGGCATCCTGGTCACGGTCCATGAGTTCGGCCATTTCTGGGTGGCTCGTCGGCTGGGCGTCAAGGTCCTGCGGTTTTCCATCGGGTTCGGTAATTCCCTCTGGAGCCGGACCGCCGCCGATGGGACCGAATATGTGGTAGCCGCTATCCCCTTGGGCGGTTATGTGAAGATGCTCGATGAGCGCGAAGGGGAGGTCGATCCGGCCGAGGCCCATCTCTCGTTCAATCAGCAGGGAAGGCTTGTGCGCGCCGCCATCGTTGCCGCTGGTCCCCTGCTCAATTTCATCTTTGCTGTCTTTGCCTTCTGGCTCGTCTATACCGTCGGCGAGACGGGGGTCCGCCCCTTTGTCGGTCTAGTCGAACCCGCCTCCGTGGCCGCCGAGGCGGGCTTCGCCTATGGGGATGAGCTGGAAGAGGTGGGGGGCCGGAAGGTCGCCAGTTGGGAGCAGGCCCTTTATGCCCTGCTGGCGGCAGCCGTCGATGCCGAGGATCTCCCGGTCCAGGTGAAGCGGGAGGATGGATCGGAGGCGCGGCTCTATCTGCCGGGCCAGTCACTGGGGGAGTTGATCAAGGACGAAAAGGGGGTCTTTCGGCAATTGGGTTTGAACCCCATGGGCCTGCCGCCCGTCATCGGCGAGATCGTCGCGGGGGAGGCGGCCGAGAGGGCGGGATTGCGGACAGGCGACCGGATACTTTCCAGCGATGGGGTGCAGGTCCCCTCCTGGACCGACTGGGTCCGGATGATCCGGGAACGGCCGGGGCAGACTCTGAATCTGATTATCCAGCGCGAAGGGGCCGAGCTTAACTTGGCGTTGCAGGTCGGCCAGCATCAGGAAGGCGGCAGGACCCATGGCCGGATCGGTGCGGCCGTGCAGGTGCCGGAGGGTTACTTCGAGCGCATGCGCAGCGAGGTCCGCTACGATCCGATGACCGCGTTGAAATTGGCGTTCAACCGGACCGGCGAGCTTTCCTGGCTGACCCTAAAGGTGATGGGCAAGATGATTACCGGCAATGCGTCGGTGCATAACCTGAGCGGTCCCATCAGTATCGCCCAGACTGCCGGCAAGACGGCCGGTTACGGGGCCATTCAATTTCTCAAATTTCTCGCCCTGATCAGCGTCAGCCTGGCAGTGCTCAACCTGCTTCCGGTCCCCGTTCTGGATGGCGGCCATCTGTTTTACATCCTGATCGAGACGGTCAGGGGGAAGCCCCTATCCGACAAGGCCCAGGAGCAGGCGCAGCGAGTCGGGATCGCCCTGTTGATTTCATTGATGCTGCTGGCTTTTTACGTGGATCTGATTCGCCTTTTTGGAAAGGTATAAGGCGGCATTTCTTAAAGTGATTTCTAGTTTGCGTAGCGCAAAACCTATTGATTACATTGGAAAAAAAAGAGCCCCTAACCTGGGTTGCGCTCTTCTAATTTGCCCGCCGGATCTATATACTGTGCCGAGCCAACACATGGGCGCCCCGGATTCGCTGTAGCGCCCCCGGCAGAGAAAACTCAAGAACTTGGATAACATCACCATGCATTTCTCCTCCAGCTCGTCCCGCTTTCTCGCACCGTTGCTGCTGCTCGCACCCCTTTCGGTAAGCGCTGAGACATTCACCGTCAAGGACATCCGGGTAGAGGGTTTGCAACGGATCTCCGCCGGCACCGTCTTCAACTATCTCCCCGTGCAAGTCGGTCAAACCGTCAACAGCGGCGAGACGGGCGAGATCGTTCGCGCCCTCTACAAGACAGGCTTCTTCAAGGATGTGCGGCTGGAGCGCGAAGGCAACGTCCTCGTGGTGTTCGTCCAGGAGCGCCCCGCCGTCGCCAAAATCGGCATCTCGGGCAACAAGAGCATCGATGACGACAAGCTCTTGCAGGCACTGAAGGATATCGGCCTTGCCGAGGGCCGCGTATTCAATCAGTCCGTGCTGGACCGCATCGAGCGCGAACTCAACCGCCAGTATTTCAGCCTCGGCAAATACGGCATGACGCTGACTTCCACGGTCACTCCGCTGGAACGTAACCGGGTCGCCATCAATATCGACATCGCCGAGGGTCAAACCGCGCGCATCAAGCAGATCAATATCGTCGGCAACGAGGCCTACGACGACGGCGATCTGCGTGACGCCATGGAACTGAGCACCGGCGGCTGGCTTTCGGCCCTTACCAAGGACAACCAATACTCCCGCCAGAAGCTGGCCGGCGACCTGGAGTCCCTGAAATCCTATTACCTGGACCGCGGCTACATCAATTTCCGCATCGATTCGACCCAGGTCACCATTTCGCCGGACAAGAAGGACATCTACATCACCATCAACGTCCATGAGGGTGATGTCTTTACCATCAGCGATCTCCGCTTGGCCGGTAATCTGGTGGTGGAGCAGGAAAAGCTGTTCCCCCTGGTGCGTATCAGCCGGGGCGAGGTCTTCTCCCGGAAGAAGGCGGTCGAAACCTCGGAAAGGGTCACCGAGTTGCTGGGCGACAACGGCTATGCCTTTGCCAACGTCAACAGCATTCCGGATATCGACGAGGCCAACAAGACCGTGGCCTTGACCTTCTTCGTCGATCCCGGCAAGCGGGTTTATGTTCGCCGCATCAATATGAAGGGCAATACCCGTACCCGTGACGAGGTGCTGCGGCGCGAGATCCGGCAGATGGAATCCGCCTGGTTCTCGGGAACCAAGGTGAAGCTGTCCAAGGAGCGTTTGCAGCGGCTCGGCTACTTTGATGAAGTCAGCCTGGAAACCAAGCCGGTTCCCGGTTCCACCGATGAAGTGGATGTCGATGTCTCAGTCAAGGAGAAGAGTTCCGGCTCGCTGATGGCTGGCTTGGGTTATTCCCAGGAGCAGGGCGTTATGTTCTCGTCCAGCATCAAGCAGGACAACTTCCTTGGTACCGGCAAGCGCGTAGGCCTGGGCTTTAATACCAGCGAAGTAAACACCCTTTATCAGCTCAACTATACCAACCCCTACTACACGGTGGATGGCATCAGTCGCGGTTTTAATCTGAAATATCAGTCCACCGACTATAACGAGGCCGGGACCGCTGATTACAGCACCGATACTCTGCAAGGTGGGGTGAACTTCGGCATCCCCATCAACGAGTTTGATCGTATCGGCCTAGGGTTTGATGTCGATAACACCAAATTCAAGACCGGATCGGCGACGTCCACTCAGATCAACAATTTCATTGGCACCTATGGCGACGACTACCTGAACTATAAGTTGTCGGCCAACTGGAGCCACGATTCGCGCGACAAGTCCATGCTGCCCACCAAGGGCGGGTACCAGCAGCTTTACGGCATGCTGACCGTGCCGGGTAGCGACCTCGAATACTATAAGACGGGCTATCGCAATCAGCACTATTTCCCCCTGGCGGAGAAATGGACGCTTGCCTTCGATGTGGATCTCTCCTATGGCGACGGGCTCGGCGACACCAGGGAGCTGCCCTTCTATGAGCATTTCTACGCCGGCGGCCCGAAGAGTGTCCGTGGCTTTGAAGCCAACAGTCTGGGTCCTCGGGACTCCAATAATGATCCCATGGGCGGTAGTTTGAAGACGGCTGGCAGCGTGGAATTGTTCTTCCCGCCGCCCTTCGATATCCCTGGTCAGACCGTCCGGTTGGGCACTTTCCTGGATTTCGGCCAGGTCTTTACCGATGTCGATGCCTTCGATACGGGTGAACTCCGTACCTCGGCCGGGGTGTCACTGGTGTGGCTGTCGCCGATGGGTCCCTTTGGCGTAAGTCTGGCGGCACCGCTTAACAGCCAGTCGGGGGATCAAGAGCAAATATTCCAGTTCACGCTGGGTTCAGCGTTTTAATCATTGATGGAGGTTAGTTTGAAAGCCCTGTTTAAATATACCGCCGCCGTGGTCCTGTGCGGTTTTGTCTCTGCCCTGGCGGCGGAAGAGCTGAAGATCGGCTATGTCGATTCCGAGAAGTTGATCAAGGAGTCCCCCCAGTACGCGGCAGCACAGAAAAGGCTAGAGACTGAGTTCAAGCCCCGCGAAGAAAGCCTGGTGGCAAACCAGAAGCGCCTGAAGGAACTTCTGGATAAGCTCAAGAAGGACGGGGAAGTTATGGGTGAGGAGGAGCGTGGCCGTCTGGAAAAAGACATCATGGCCCGCCGCCGTCAAATGGACAACGACAGAAACGCGCTTCGCGAAGACAGCAATCTGCGTCGCATTCAAGAGCTGCAGAAATTGCGCGACCAGGTCAAGGAAGTGGTTCAGGGGTTTGCCCGCGCTGAGAATTTCGACCTGATCCTGGCTGACGGCGTTTATTTCAGCAAGCGTGTCGATGTCACCGACAAGGTTCTGGAGAAGCTGAAAAAGTAAGCTGCGACGGATGTTTATGAAACATCCGGACTGGTGGGCGCCTTGGACATTTTGCAGTTGTGCGATGTCCGGGCGCCTTTTGTTTGTGTAAGACAAAGCTGGGCTGAGGGGTGTCTTTCCGGTAGCCCCTAGCCCGCGCTTCTCATGCGTTCCGCACCCATCATGGGCTCGTATATCAGCCGTTTGCCGGACGCGCTTATTTCTGGCTCGACCAAAAACTGCCGATAATGTACCCTTGCGTGCGCGCCTGGGATGTTTGCAGAGCAGGGTCCAGTTCAACGGATTGACCATGGCGCGGTTTGAAACCAATAACAACCGCTTGCTCATCCGTACCTAATTTTGTTCTACGGGGATAGGCGAGCCGGATCGTGACTTTCAAGGTCACGCCTAAATAAAATTATCGATTGCTTTCAGTCTGGGGTAGGGGGGGTCACTTGAGCGCTATGGATATACGAAAGGTGTTGGAACTGCTTCCGCACCGCTACCCTTTTTTGCTGGTCGATAGAGTGGAAGAATGCGTGCCCGGAGAGAGATTGCTCGGCTATAAAAATGTCACTTTCAACGAGCCCTTTTTTACCGGCCACTTTCCTGTCAAGCCGGTCATGCCGGGGGTGCTCATTGTCGAGGCATTGGCACAGGCGACGGGACTTCTGGCCATGGAGACAGAGCCCGATGAAGCACGGAACAAGCTCTATTATTTCGTCGGCATCGATAAGGCACGCTTTAAGAAGCCGGTGGAACCCGGCGACCGCCTGGACTTGGAGGTTCATTTGAAGGGCACCAAGCGCGGCATATGGATGTTCACGGGCGAGGCCCGGGTGGATGGCGCCGTAGTCGCGACGGCCGAAATCATGTGTACCTCCCGGGATTATTGATGTGATCGATCCCCGGGCAATCGTCGACCCGAAAGCGGAGCTGGCTGATGATGTGGAGGTGGGACCCTTCTCGATCATTGGGCCGGACGTTGTCATCGGAGCCGGCACCGTTGTGGGGCCGCACGCCGTTATCAAAGGGCCGACCCGGATTGGCCGGGATAACAGGATCTATCAGTTCTCCTCGGTGGGCGATAATCCCCAAGATAAGAAATACAGTGGTGAGCGGACCTTTCTGGAGATCGGTGATCGCAACATCATTCGCGAATATGTCACCATTCATCGTGGAACGGCGCAGGACCAGGGCATAACAGCCATCGGAAATGACGTGTTGTTGATGGCCTACACCCATGTGGCTCACGACTGCCGCATCGGCAACAATGTCATCCTGTCCAACGCAGCTTCGCTGGGCGGTCACGTCAAGGTGGATGACTGGGCCATTCTGAGCGGCTTCGCGCTCGTCCACCAATTCTGCCGTATCGGTGCCCACGCCTTCCTGGCCATGGGCAGCGCCGTGACCAAGGATGTCCCTCCCTATGTCCTGGTGTCAGGCCAACCGGCCGAGCCTTACGGGATCAACTCCGAGGGTCTGAAACGCCGGGGTTTTGCCGATGAAGCGGTGCAGAACATAAAAAGGGCTTACAAGGTCCTCTACAAGTCGGGCCTCAAGTTGGAAGAGGCCCAGGCGCGGATCGCGGACATGGCCAAGGACTGCGAGGAAATTCGCCTCTTTACCGAGTTTTTCGCCGATTGCCGCCGCAGTATCGTTCGATAAGTCCCCATGACCAGAATCGGCATTTGCGCCTACGAGGTCTCTGCTGACCGGCTGGGCGAAGGCTTGGTCAATGCCCTCAAGGAACGCCTTCCCCAGGTTGAATTCATCGGCGCCGTCGGCGAACGCATGGAAAGGGCCGGTTGCCGTCCCCTCATTCCGGCTGAACGGCTGGCGGTGATGGGACTGGTGGAGGTCCTGCGGCACCTGCCCGGACTGCTGAAGGCCCGGCGGCAATTGGTCGAGCATTTTCTGTCTGACAGGCCGGATCTCTTCATCGGTATCGACGCCCCCGATTTCAATCTGGGATTGGAGAGACGCCTGCGCTCGGCCGGCATTCCCACGGTGCATTACGTCAGCCCCACCTTTTGGGCCTGGCGCCAGGGCCGGGTCAAGACCCTGCGGAAGGCAGCCGATCTGGTCCTCGGCATATTTCCCTTCGAGATCGATTTTCTTGAGAGACACGGGGTGAATGTCCGCTACGTCGGTCATCCCCTGGCGGAACAGATTCCCCTCCAGATCGACCGCCGACAGGCCCGCCAGGATCTCTCCCTGACGGGAAGCGGTGAGCTGGTGGCCATCCTGCCCGGCAGCCGCGTGAAGGAAATCGAATCCCTTGCGAAACCCTTCCTGGCCGCCGCGCGGTTGCTGTCTGAACGGCGACCGGGCATCCGGTTTTTGCTTCCTTGTCCGAAGCAGAGCCTGCGCCCCTTGGTGGACGCGGCGCTTCGCCAACAGGGCGGAAACATCGATTGCAGGGTGCTCGACGGTGATTCCCACGCCGCCATGGCGGCGGCTGATGTGGTGTTGACGGCTTCCGGGACCGCGACCATGGAGGCCATGATGCACAAGCGCCCCATGGTGGTGGGCTATAGGGTCAGCTGGCTGACCGCGATGATCGTCAAACGCCTGATCAAGGTTCCCTTTGTCGCCATGGCCAACCTGCTGGCGGAGGAGATGCTCGCACCGGAACTGCTCCAGGACGAGTGCAGGCCGGAAAGGCTTGCGGACGCCCTGACCCATCTGTTGGACGACGGCCCGGCCCGCGAGCGCATCGAGGCCCGCTACGCAGCCATCCACGAAGGTCTGCGCCGCAACAGTGCCGAACTGGCGGCGGAGGCCGTTATCGAGCTGTTGCGGCAGTCGAAGAAATGAAGGGAGAAGAGCGGCTGATCGCGGGTGTCGATGAAGCGGGACGCGGCCCCCTGGTGGGCGCCGTGGTGGCGTCAGCCGTCATACTCGATCCATCCCGGCCCATCGAGGGTCTGGCGGACTCGAAGAAGCTGACGGAGAAGCGAAGGGAGTCCCTCGCTCTGGAGATCAAGGAAAAGGCGCTGGCCTGGTCCCTGGGCCGTGCGGACTGGGAGGAGATCGACCGGCTCAATATCCTGCATGCCACGATGCTGGCCATGCGGCGCGCCATCGAGGGGTTGGCCCCTCTTCCCCATCGGGTCCTGATCGACGGCAACCGGATTCCCGACGGACTGACCATGCAGGGAGAGGCCATCGTCGGCGGCGATGCGAAGGTCCAGGCCATCAGCGCCGCCTCCATTCTGGCGAAGACGGCCCGCGACAGCGAGATGCGGGAGCTGGACAGGATCTATCCCGGCTACGGTTTCGCCGTCCACAAGGGCTATCCGACCCGCCGGCACCTGGAGGCGCTCGACCGGTTCGGCCTCACTCCCCAGCACCGCCGATCCTTCGGGCCAGTGAGGATGAGACTTGAGGCTTGAGACTGAGCCTCAAGCCTGGAATAGCTCCCTGATCGGCACTACACTGCCCCCATCCCCTTAAGGGTCTGTCCGGGAATAACATGAACATCTTGCATCTCATCTTCGGGCCATTTTTGAATGCGGCTCCATCGCAAAATCCTCGACGTAGCCCTGCTACGCCTGCGGTTTTGCTCAGTCGCCGCATCCAAACCTGACCCAAATCTGAGCGCAATATGTCCATGTTATTCCCGGACAGACCCTAAGCCCCCCTTTCTTGCCGATGGCCAGCCCCTTCGTTCACCTCAATCTGCACAGTGAGTATTCACTGGCCGACAGCGTCTTGCGCATCAAGCCGCTGGTCCGGCAGGTGGCGGAGCTTGGCATGCCGTCGGTGGCGCTGACCGACCAATGCAATCTCTTCGGCCTGGTGAAGTTCTACAAGGCAGCCATGGCGGCGGGCGTCAAGCCCGTCGCCGGGGTCGATCTCTGGCTGCGCAACCAGGAGGACGAGAACCGGCCGGACCGTTTGACGCTGTTGGTGAAGGACAACCAGGGCTACCGCAACCTGACCCGGCTGGTCTCCCGTAGTTATCGACAGGGCCAGCACCTGGGCAGGCCCATGCTGGATCGCACTTGGATCGAGGGGGCTCACGAGGGGCTGATCATGTTGTCCGGCGGGCGGCAGGGCGATGTGGGGCGGGCGCTTCTGGCCGGAAACCGGGAGCATGCGGTTTCCCTTCTGGATGCCTGGCTGCGGCTGCTCGGCGATGGCTACTACCTGGAGCTGAGCCGCACCGGACGGGAAGATGAAGAGGCCCATCTCCACGAGGCAGTCGATCTGGCCCTGACCAAGGGCGTCCCTGTGGTGGCCACGAATGACGTGCGCTTTCTCGATCCGGCCCATTTTCATGCCCACGAGGTGCGGGTCTGCATCCACGAGGGCAGGGTCCTGGACGACCCGCGCCGTCCCCGGAACTACAGCGAGCAGCAGTACCTGCGCTCGGCGGAGGAGATGGCGGCCCTGTTCGCCGATCTGCCCGAGGCCCTGGAGAACAGCGTCGAGATCGCCAAGCGCTGCAATCTGGAGCTGACCCTGGGGAAGAACTTCCTGCCCGATTTCCCCATCCCCAAGCCCTTCACCGTCGATGAATACTTCCGCCACGAGTCGCGCAAGGGGCTGGAAAAACGGCTGGAGCGCATCCTCGATCCGGCCCGGCCCGAGGCCGCCGGGCAACGCCAAGCATACGAGGAGCGGCTGGAGCTGGAGCTGGACGTCATCATCAAAATGGGCTTCCCCGGCTACTTCCTGATCGTGGCCGACTTCATTCAGTGGGCCAAGGACAACGACGTGCCGGTGGGGCCGGGGCGCGGCTCCGGGGCGGGCTCCCTGGTGGCCTATGCCCTGAAAATCACTGACCTCGACCCACTGGAACACGACCTGCTGTTCGAGCGCTTCCTCAATCCCGAGCGCGTCTCCATGCCCGACTTCGACATCGATTTCTGCATGGACAAGCGCGACCGGGTGATCGACTACGTGGCCGGGCGCTACGGGCGCGATTCGGTCTCCCAGATCATCACCCACGGCTCCATGGCCGCCAAGGCGGTGGTGCGCGACGTGGGCCGGGTCTTGGGTCATCCCTACGGCTTCGTGGACAAGATCGCCAAGCTGGTTCCCTTCGATCTCAAGATGACCCTGGACAAGGCCCTGGAAGAGAGCGAGGACCTGAAGCAGCGCTACGACCGGGAAGACGAGGTGCGGGAGCTGATCGACATGGCCCGCTCCCTGGAAGGGCTCACGCGTAACGCGGGAAAGCACGCGGGTGGAGTGGTCATAGCACCGGGCGATCTGACCGATTTCGTCCCCCTCTATTGTGAAGCAGGCGGTGAGGGGCTGGTCAGCCAGTACGACAAGGACGATGTGGAGGAAGTCGGCCTGGTCAAGTTCGACTTTCTCGGCCTGCGCAACCTGACCATCATCGACTGGGCGCTCAAGACCATCAACCGCCAGCGCATCGCCGCCGGTGAGGGGGCCATCGACATCAGCCGCATCCCCATGGACGACCCGGCCGTGTTCGATCTGCTCAAGAAGGCCGAGACCACGGCCATCTTCCAGCTCGAATCGCGCGGCATGAAGGAGCTGATCAAGAAGCTGCAACCCGACCGTTTCGAAGACATCACCGCGCTGGTCGCGCTCTACCGGCCGGGTCCCTTGCAGTCGGGGATGGTGGACAACTTCATCAACCGCAAGCACGGGCGGGAGAAAATCTCCTACCCCGACGCCCAGTACCAGCACGAATCCCTCAAGCCCATCCTGGAGCCGACCTACGGCGTCATCCTCTATCAGGAACAGGTCATGCAGATCGCCCAGGTGCTGGCTGGTTACAGCCTTGGGGGCGCCGACCTGCTGCGCCGCGCCATGGGCAAGAAGAAGGCGGAGGAGATGGCCCAGCAGCGGGAGGGTTTTCAGCAGGGGGCAGCGAACAACGGCATCGATCCTGAACTGGCCATGAAGATCTTCGATCTGGTGGAAAAGTTCGCCGGTTACGGCTTCAACAAATCCCACTCCGCCGCCTACGCCCTGGTCTCCTACCAGACCCTCTGGCTCAAGGCCCATTATCCGGCCGCCTATATGGCCGCCGTGCTCTCCTCGGACATGGACAACACCGATAAGGTGGTGACCTTCATCGAGGAGTGCCGCCAGATGCGGTTGCGGGTGGAGCCGCCCCACGTCAACCACTCCGACTACATGTTCACTGAGCGCGACGATCGCACCATTTTCTATGGACTGGGCGCCATCAAAGGGGTAGGGGAGTCGGCCATCGAGGGGATCATGGAGTCGCGCCGCGTGGACGGGCCTTTCAACGATCTGTTTCAATTCTGCAAGCGCATCGACCTGCGCAAGGCCAACCGGCGGGTGCTGGAGGCCCTGATCCGCGCCGGCGCCCTGGACGAGTTGGGGCCGAACCGCGCCACACTCATGGCCCAATTGCCCTTGGCGCTCAAGCTGGCCGAGCAGCAACACCAATCCCAATCGGCAGGCATGGGCGATCTGTTCGGCATGGACGACGGGGGGCAGGAGCGGGAGACTCCCGCCCAGGTCGTGCCCGAGCCGAGCGAGGAGTGGGAAGACGAGATTCGTCTTCAAGGCGAGAAGGAGACCCTGGGGCTCTATCTCACCGGCCATCCGGTGGATCGCCACAGGGCCGAGCTGAGGCAATTGGGTTGCACCGGACTGGGTGAGATCGTTTCCCTGGAAGGGGAGGGCGGGGGCCGCCGCGAGCGGCGCCTGGTGACCGTCGCGGGCATGGTGGTCGCCGTGCGGCACGGCCGCACCCAGCGAGGACCCATGGGGTCGGTGTCGCTGGACGACCGCACTGGACGTATCGAGGCGACCTTTTTCTCCGAACCCTACGAATGCTTCAAGCCCCTGCTGACCCAGGACCGCATCCTGCTCATCACCGGCCAACTGGTCTACGACGACTATCGCGGCGGCTGGTCGGTCAGGGCGGAACAGGCGCAGACCCTGGAACAGGCGCGGGCGCTCAAGGCGTCACGGCTGGTGCTCTCCCTCGATGAGGGTTGGCTGGAACACCGGGGGATAGGTCCCGGAGAACTCAGCCGGCAGCTCCAGGAACTGCTGGAACCCTACCGGGGCGAGGGGTGCCGGTTCGCCATCAACCTCCGCGCCGCCAAGGCCGAGGCCAGCCTGACGCTGGGCGAGGCCTGGCGTGTCATGCCGGGGGATGAACTTCTGCTGGGACTGAAACGCCGCTTCGGGGAGGATGTCGCCGTCGAATATGGACGCAGGGACGGCGGCAAATGAGCCCTCGGGCTGTTTCCAGGTTTTTTCCTGGAAAGATGGGATGGCGCCGGGGTCGCCACTATAATCCTCAATCCGTTGACCATTTTTGAGTTTTCAAGCGGCAACGGAATAGAGGTCAACATCAATCCTGCTTTCGGGTATAGTGCGCGTATGGATATGAATTTTCTAGAATTTGAGCAGCCGATTGCCGAGCTTGAGGCGAAGATCGAAGAGCTTCGCATGGTCGGCAACGACAACGAGATCAACATTCTCGACGAGATCGAGCGGTTGCAGAAAAAGAGCAAGTCGCTGACCGAGTCGATCTTCGCATCGCTGACTCCCTGGCAGGTCTCCCAGCTCTCCCGTCATCCCCAGCGTCCCTACACCCTGGATTACATCGCCCGCATCTTCGACGACTTCGAGGAGCTGCACGGCGACCGCGCCTTTGCCGACGATCATGCCATCGTGGGCGGCATCGCCCGGATCGGCGGCAGGACGGTGGTCCTGATCGGCCACCAGAAGGGGCGGGATACCAAGGAGAAGATCTACCGGAACTTCGGCATGCCCCGTCCCGAGGGCTATCGCAAGGCCCTGCGTCTGATGGAACTGGCCGAGCGTTTCAGTCTGCCGGTAGTGACACTGATCGACACCCCCGGCGCCTATCCCGGCGTGGGTGCCGAAGAGCGGGGCCAGAGCGAGGCCATCGCCAAGAACCTGCAAGTCATGGCCGGCCTCAAGACCCCCATCCTCTGCACCGTCATCGGCGAGGGCGGCTCCGGCGGCGCCCTCGCCATCGGCGTCGGCGACCGGGTGATGATGCTGCAATACGGCACCTATTCCGTGATCTCCCCCGAGGGCTGCGCCTCCATCCTCTGGAAGAGCGCCGACAAGGCGCCCCTGGCCGCAGAGGCTATGGCCATCACCTCCGAGCGGCTGCGGGAGCTGGGTCTGGTCGATGCCATCGTCCCCGAGCCCCTGGGCGGCGCCCATCGCAACCCCGCCGTCATCGCCGCCAACCTCAAGAAGGCCCTGCTGGAGAATCTTGCCAGCCTGGAAAAGGTGCCGCTGGATAAGCTGCTGGAAGAGCGGTATCAGCGGTTGATGAAATACGGACGTTACCTCCAGTCCTAACCGCCCATGGGGCGAGACAACCCGCCCCGGAAGATAAAAAGGTGTAGGTCGGCCTTCAGGCCGTCCATCAGCGCCGCAGTCGGCCTGAAGGCCGACCTACCCACCAACGTCTTTTCACGCTAACCAGCCGTGGTGCAAGGCGCTCCCCGCCCCGGAAAATGAAAATGGACAGGATTTACAGGTACATAAAGAAATAATCCTGTCCCATGGCCATTCCCATTCCCGATAGCCTCCTTCGATCCCTCTCCAGCCTGCCCAAGGCCAGCCGGTATCTGATTGCATTCAGCGGCGGGGTGGATTCCATGGTGTTGTTGCATGCCTTGGCCGGTATTCGGGGCAGGCTGGAGGGCGAACTCCTGGCGGTCCACGTCGATCATGGTCTGCAAGCCCCGTCCCGCGACTGGGCCGAATGGTGCCGGGATCGTTGCGAGGAGCTGGCGGTGCCCTTCATTCTGCGCCGGGTCTGCGTATCGGCGGCGAAGGGAGAAAGCCCCGAAGCCGCCGCCCGCCATGCCCGGTATCAAGCCCTGTCGGCGGAGATGCGAAGCGGAGACCTCCTGCTGACCGCCCACCATCAGGATGACCAGGCCGAAACCCTGTTGCTGCATCTCCTGCGCGGGGCCGGCCCTGCCGGCCTCGCCGCCATGCCCCCCTGCCGGCCCTTCGGCCCCGGACATCTGGTCCGGCCCCTGCTCCACTTCCCGAGGGGCCGGTTGGTCCAATACGCCGGGCAGCATGGTCTGGCATGGCTGGACGACCCCTCCAACAGCGACATCGCCTTCGGCCGCAACTATCTGCGCCATCAAATAATCCCGCTTTTGGCGGCGCGCTGGCCCGCCTTTGTCTCGACAGTATCCCGTAGCGCCGCCCTCTGTGCCGAGGCGGAAGATCTGCTGGAAGGCATGGTTCAAGGACTGCTCGATGATATGACTCCCGCGTCCGGCCTGTTGCGGCTGGAACCCCTCGCGCGGCTGGAAGCGCCGAAACGGCGGCTGGTCATGCGCGCCTGGCTCAAGCGCCTGGGCGCACCCCCGCCGGATCACCGGCTGTTGGAGCGGCTTTGCACCGAGCCCCTGACCGCGAACCCGGACCGCCACCCCCGCATCGAATGGGGCGATGCGGCCGCCTGCCGTTTTCGCGGCGATCTGTACCTTTTGCGACGGGCGACACTTTCCACACAGCTAAAGGGGTCTATTCTGTGGAGAAAAGGGACCTGGCTGGAACTGCCGGGGAACGGGGCGCTGGAACTGATCCCCGCCAAGGGAGGGATCAGCCGCGAGCGATGGGATAGCGCCAGGGTCGAAATCCGCTACCGGCAAGGCGGCGAACAATGCAGGATCGCCCTGCGGGGCATGACCCGGCCCCTGAAGAAGCTGCTGCAAGAGGCGGGATTGCCGCCCTGGCTACGCGAGCGGCAGCCGCTGGTCTATCTGGATGGGCATCTGGCCATGGTGCCGGGGTTTGGGTCCTGCGAGCCATTTGCAGTTGATCCTGAACAAATGGGTGTGAGAATGGATTGGAAAATTCCAGATCTGATGTATAGTCATTACAATACCGATGGTTAGGATGGAATCTTCGGGTTGTGTCTGTAAATACGAATACTTCTTGAGGTGGTAAAGATGAAAAGAGTGCAAGCGGGTTTTACCCTGATCGAGCTGGTGGTGGTGATTCTGTTGCTGGGTATCCTGGCCGCGACCGCGCTGCCGAAGTTCGCCAACATGCAGCAGCAGGCCCATGTGGCCACGGTCCAGGGCGCGGGTGGCGGTTTCTCGGCCGGGGTGGCCTTGGCCCACTCCCAATGGCTGGTAAACAATACCGGAGCGGCCGGCGATATCACGAACTTTGGCGATGGCACCGTCGATGCCAACGCAACCGGCTGGCCCACCAGCACCGATGGCACGCTCAACGATGCCACTGATTGTGTGAACCTCTGGGGCGGGTTGTTGCAGGGTAATGCGCCTTCCGTGGCGACAACGACCGGCTCTGACTATCAAGCCGCGTTCGCCACGCCTACCTGCACCTACACCTATCAGGCCGACACGGACATGAGCATCGCCTATAACACCTCGACTGGCGTCGTCACGGTCGACGATAACCCCTGATTTGCCGGGTGCTGAATAAAACAGTAAAGGGGGTGTTCCCTTTTCCGGGGAACGCCCCCTTTCTGTCTGGCGGATTCACCATCGTCGAATTGGTCACGACCCTTGTCCTCCTGGGCATCCTCGCTGCGGTGGCGATGCCCCGGTTTTTCGACCGCTTCAGCTACGACCAGCGCGGTTTCCAGGAGGATCTCCTCTCTTCCATTCGCTACGCCCAAAAAAGGGCACGTTTCTCCGGCTGCGAGATCCGCGTCGTAACCACGGCCGCCGGTTATGCTTTGAACCAGCGCACCTCCTGTGCCAGCGGGGCTTTCAGTGTCGTGGTTCAACGCACGGGGGGCAGCGTGATCGCCGATAATGTCCCCGCCGGGCTTGCCCTGGATGCCGCCGATTTTTGGTTCGATTCCCTGGGGCGGCCCCACGATACGGCCAGCGGTGCGCTTTTGGCCGCAACACTGGCGTTGAATGCCGGAAACCGGACCCTCGACATCGAGGCCGAGACCGGCTTCTCCCACTGGTAGGGGAACGAAGGTGCGACGGCATTCCCAGGGCATGACCCTCGTCGAGCTGGTTGTCTCCATCGTCATCATTGCCCTGGTGATCACCGGCGTCATGCTGGTGATCAGCAACACCGCCCGTCACAGCGCCGATCCCCTGTTGACCGAACAGGCGGCCGCCATTGCCCAGGCCTACCTGGAAGAGATCACCGGCAAGCCCTTGATCGATCCCCCCGGCGGGGATGCGGGCACCCGCGCCACTTTCGACGATGTCTGGGATTACAACGGCTTGAACGATACGGGCGGGGCCATTGACCAATCCGGCGCCACCATCGCCGGGCTGACGACCTACAACGTGGCAGTCCAGGTAACAGCCGTCACCCTCAACGGCTCCCCCGCCACCCGGATCAGCGTCACCGTCACCCACGACGGCGACCCGCGCCTCAACATCAGCGTCAATGGCTGGAGGTTGAATTGAGAGCTGGCCGTTACCGTGAAAATACGCGAAGCACCTTTGCTCCCTCCCCCCCTGGGGGAGGGTTAGGGAGGGGGAACGATCAAGGGGAGAGGCGACATTTTCATCTTCCGGGGTGGCTCGCCTCGCCCCATGATCGTTATCACAAGGGCTTTACCCTGATCGAACTGGTGGTGGTCATCGTCTTGAGCGGCATTCTGGCCACGGTGGTGGCGCAATTCATCACCTGGCCCGTGACCGCCTTCGTGGCCCAGGCCCGGCGCGGCGAGCTGGTGGATATTGCCGACGGCGCCCTGGACCGCATGGGCAGGGAGATCCGCGAGGCCCTGCCCAATAGCATCCGGGCGGGTTGTGGCGGCCAGTGTCTGGAAATTCTTCACGCCTTTGCCGGCGGGCGCTACCGGGCCAGCCCGCCGGGCGACTCTCTCAGCTTCAACCCGGCCGATAACGACACCGGTTTCGAATGGCTCGGTCCGGCTTCCGGCATCGGCGAGATTGTTGCCGTTGCCGGGGGGACGACCTGCGCCGGCGGGGGGGCCACCTGTCTGGTGATCTACAACACCGGGTTCGGCGCCGGAGATGCCTATGGCGGCGCCAACATGGCGGCGGTGACGGCCGCCGCCGCCGGGCCGCCCAATAGCCTGCAATTCAGCTTCACCGATTCCGGTTTCGGTCTGGGGCAGACGGCCTTTCCCCAGGCCTCGCCGGACCAGCGTTTCTATCTGGTGGACACCCCCGTTAGTTACCTCTGCGACCTGGGGGCGGGAACCCTGCGCCGTTATCAGGGCTACAGCATCCGGGCCAGTCAGGCCGACGTGGATTCGAATGCCGAGCTGACCGCCTTACCCAACCCGGCCGAAAACGCCCTCCTGGCCGACCGGTTGACCGGCTGCGCCTTCAGCTATGCCGCCGGGTCCGGCACCCGCAACGGGGTGGTATCGATCCGGTTGCAACTGACCCGAGACGGCGAGAGCGTGGTGCTGCATCAACAGGTTCTGGTGTCGAACCTGCCATGAAGCGGTCCTTTGAACAGCCACCCCGAGGCTTCACCCTGGTTAGCGCGATCTTTCTGTTGGTGGTGGTCTCCCTGCTGGGGGGCTACATGGTCAACATGATGCTGGCGCAGCAGTCGGGCACGGCCTTGACCCTGCAAGCGGTGCGCGCCTGGTACGCGGCCAGGGCAGGGGTGGAGTGGACCCTTTTCCAGATCCGGGCCGGCGGTTGTCCGGCGGTGCCCGCCAGCTTCGCGGCCGATGCCTTTACTGTGACAGTCAGCCGTTGCGATTCCTACCCCGTAAGCGAAGGCGGCGGCAGTTACAATCTCTATGACGTGGAAGTGACCGCCACCTCTGGCGCGGCTAGAGGCTCCGACTACGTGCAGCGCAGCATTCGCGCTACCCTGAACAATTGATGCAACTATTCGGCGGCTATCGTGAAAATACCGGACCGAACCCTGGGGCATAGACTGGCCTTCAGGCCGGCGGCGATGCTTGCCCTGCTGCTCCTGCTGGCAGCGCCTTGGGGTGCACTCCGGGCGGCGCCGGGGGATGTGCTGTTCACCGACAATTTCGAGACCGGCATGGCCAAATGGACCCTGAGTGATGCCACCCGCGCCGGGCGCGGCACCCAGACCGCCAGCTCTCCCAGTTATTCCATGTACCTGCGTTACAACACGGTCACCGCCACCACCGCCAGCCTATTGAACCTAAGCGGCGTGGCCGCCGCCCGGCTGGATTATTGGGTGCGGCGTGGGGCGGACAGCTTCAGCGAAAATCCCGAGGCGGGCGAGGATCTGCGCGTCGAGTACCTGGATGCCGGCGGCACCTGGCAGACACTCAACCAGTATGCCGGGAGCGGCACGGCGGGCGAGATCATCACGGCTCAGATCGCTCTGCCCGCCGCCGCCCTGCACGCGGGATTCCGGCTCCGCTTCGGTTTGCTGACCGGCAGCGGCACCAATTATGACTACTGGCATGTAGACGACGTGGTCATCACCGAGCAGGCGGCGCCTTCGGCCGGGTTTTCAAAGCAGTTTTGCGACGGCTTCGAAGGCGGGCTGGGCAACTGGACCCTGAGCGACACCGGCAGGGTGACCACGACCAGCCAGACCTATCAGTCGGCGACCCGCGCCATGGTGTTGCGCTGGGGGGTGGCGAGCGCCACCTCAAGGGTGCTTTCCCTCGATCACATCACCCAGGCGGCTGTGACGGCCTGGCTGCGGCGGGGATCGGACAGTTTCAGCGAATACCCCGAAAACGGCGATAACCTCTACTTCGAATATCTGGACAACACGGGCACCTGGCAATCCATCACCACCATGACCGGCGGCGGCACCGCCGGTCAGATCGTCCCGGTCAACTTCAGCCTGCCCGCCAATGCCATGCACGCGGGTTTCCGGCTGCGGCTGCGCACCACGGGGGGCAGCGGCAGCGACTTCGACTATTGGCATGTGGACGATGTCTGCGTCACCAAGAACGCCTACCGGCCGGTCGCCGAATACTGGATGGAACAGAGCGCCTGGAACGGCACCAGCGGCGAAGTCACCGACACCAGCGGTTCGGGGCTGCACGGGACGGCCTTCGGCGGGGCATCCACCGAAAGCGCCAGTCCGGCCATCGCCGGCAGCCCCGGCACCTGCCGCTACGGGGTCTTCAACCGGGCCGGGAAATATGTCCAGATCAACCGCCCGGTGGCGGACGACTTTACACTCAGCCTCTGGGTGCGGCGGCAGGGCAATTGGCCGCAAAACGCCAACTGGTGGGACAACACGCCACTCCTCTGGAGCGATGCGTCCGGTCTGGCCGATGACTTTGCCCTCATGGGCAAGCGAAGCGGCGGCGGCAATCGGATCCTCTTTGTCATCCGGGACCAGGAATTTCTCTCCAGCGCCAGCATCGCCAACAATACCTGGACCCATGTGGCGGTGACTCGCTTCCGGACCAGCGGCGAGGTCAGGATCTACATCAACGGCGTCCTGGACCTGACCGGCACAGCCACCGATCTCAACCTGCTGGACGACGCCACCCATACCCTGATCGGCGGCACGGCCACCAACGACTATCCGGGCTGGATGGACGAGGTCCGTTTTTACAACCACAGCCTCTCCACGGCGGATGTCCAGGCGGTGATGGCCCTGACCCACCCCTGTTCGATCTCCGGCGGGGTCGATCCTTTCGGTTTCAATTGCATTGAGGCCGGTGAAGATCCCTTGAGTGGCCACCTCTTTACCCGCCTGGCGGGGCAGGGCTTCCAGTTCGAGGTGGCCGCTCTGCGCGATGCGGACGGCAACGGCGTGGCCGATGCCCTGGAGACCAGTTACGCTTACGACGCCGATCGCGCGGTGACGGTGGAACTGGTCGATACCAGCAGCGGAAACTGCGGCACCTATAGCCCGATTGCCTCACAGACATTGACCTTTACGGCCGCCGACTCGGGCCGCAAAGCCGGGCCGGTCTGGACGGTCAACCGGGCATATCGCTCCCTGGGGTGCCGGGTGACCGACAGCGGCGGCGCCACGCCCGTAACCGGTTGTTCCACCGACAGCTTCAGCCTGCGCCCCACCGCATTGACCCTGACGCCGGATACCCTGACCAACGGCACCAGCAGCGGCGATCCCAAGGCCAAGGCTGGCGCGGTCTTTTCACTCCATGCCGATGGCGGACTGGGTTATGACGGTACGCCGGAGATCGATGCCGCGCGACTGGAGGCCCACGCGGGGGCAATAGCAACGGGTGCGTTATCGCCCCTGCTCTTCCCCGCCGCCGACGCCCTCAGCGGCCGGGCCACGGGCAGCGCCTTCAACTACAGCGAGGTGGGCAGCTTCCGTTTACAGGCCCAGGGCCTCTTCGACGACGGCTTCACCGCCATCGACAGCGCGGCCGGTGACTGCACCGCCGATTTCTCCAACAGCGTCGTCGGCGGCAAGTTCGGCTGCAATTTCGGCAACAACGGTAATACGGCCTGGGTCGGGCGCTTCACCCCGGACCATTTCCTTGTGGCAGTGACCCAGAACGGCAGCCTGGCGGGGAGCTGCGGCGGCTTCAGCTACCAGGGACAGGGCATCGCTTATGGCAGCCGTCCCGTGGCGCGGGCCACGGCCTACAACGGCCTGACACCCGCCGCTCTGACCCGGAATTACGCTGGCGGTTACGGCAAGCTGACCGTCGGGTCCCTCTCCATGCCTGCTGTTACCAGTGACGCAACCAAACTGGGGCTGGATGGACTCACCCGAATCGGTCTGGAGTGGACGCCGGATGCCGTCAGCCTCGCCCAGGCGGTCGATGGGCTGGGCGCCCCGGTGTATGGGGCCTACGATTTCACCCTGGGGAATGACAGCTTCCTGTATGGGCGGGCAGCCAACGACCGGGTGGAGCCCTTCACGCCCGCTATCCAGCTCCAGATCAATGCCCTGACCGATGATGACGGCGTCACGGCAAGCAATCTGCCGCAAGCCATCGCCGTGGGCGATGGTGGGACCCGCATCTGCTTCGGCCGGCTGGTCTTCGCCAATGCCCATGGCTCGGAGTTGCAGACCCTTGCCGTGCCTTTGCGGGTAGAGCATGTGGTCTCGGTCTCCGGCACGGAACCGGTCTTCGCCATGAGCAGCGATGACACCTGCACCAGCCTGGGCGGCATCGCCCTAGCGGACCCGGATACGGGCGACGCCCTGGATCTGGGCGAGACCTGCATCTTCGACGACGCCGGATTGACGGGGGCTTTCGCCTGTCCCGCCGGTGGCGGGGCCGGACTGCAATACATCCAGCCGCCCGGCGTCAACGGCTTCAATCTCAACCTGCAAGCGCCGGGTGAGGGCAATCTGGGTTATCTCAATCTGAGCGCCGGCGCCCCCGTCTGGCTCAAATACAATTGGAACGGGACCGACGAAGGGGCGGATGGGGATCGCTACGACGACGATCCCACCGCCGTGGCCAGCTTCGGCATCCAGGCCGGAAGCGGATCGATTATCTACCAGCGGGAGGCGCGTTGAGAGCCAGTTTGCGCCGCCGCTTCCCCGCCCAGGCGGCGGTGCTCAATCTCCTGATCCTGGCCGCGCTGTCGCTGCTGCTGCTGGGACTCTTCGCCCCGCTCATGACCTTGCAGAAGTTTCTGATCTTCTCCAATCAGGTCTCCCTCTATTCCGGCCTGGCGGATCTCTGGCGGGAAGGGGAATGGTTCCTCTTCGCCCTGATTGGCCTCTTCAGCGTCTTTTTTCCGCTGTTGAAACTCCTCTTGCTGACCGCCGCCGTCAACCTGCCCGGCGACCGGCGCCACGGCCCTTTGCATTGGCTGGAGGCGGTCGGTAAATGGTCCATGCTCGATGTCTTCGTCGTCGCCCTGCTGGTGGTTAGCGTCAAGCTGCGGGGAATGGCCTCGGTCCAGGTCCAGTACGGCGCCTATGCCTTCGCCATCGCCGCGTTGTTGACCATGTTCCTGGTAAACTGGGTGCATCTGCTGGCGGGCAGAACCCGGTAGCGGAATGACCCTGGACCCGGACGGCTAAATGGCCATTTACCGCCGCCTCGCCTACACTCCGCCCATGAGCGCCATACCGCAAGAACCGCTTCCACCCTTCTTTCGCCCCATGTGGCTCGATGATCTGCCCCAAATTCTGGAGATCGAGCGCGCGGCCTATCCCTTTCCCTGGACCGAGGGGGTTCTGACCGATTGCATCAAGGTGGGGTACAGCAGTTTGGTGATGGAGCTGGACGAGGTCATTGCCGGTTACGGCATCCTCTCCATCGCCGCCGGCGAGGCCAATATCCTTAACGTTTGCGTCAGTCCCAGCCTGCAAGGACAAGGCCTTGGCCGCCGGCTGATGGAGAATCTGCTCTCGGTCGCCCGCCGCCGCAAGGCAGGGATCGCCTTTCTCGAAGTGCGCGCCTCGAACAGCATTGCCCAAAGACTCTATCAAAGCCTGGGCTTCAACCAGATCGGCTCCCGCCGGAACTACTACCCCGCCCACCGGGGCCGAGAGGATGCGGTGATGATGGCGTTGGAGTTGCTGTGAAGTGCGCCAGCGCAAGCTGGCGGATCTTAGCCGATGAGAGTTCGATACAGGGCTGGGAAGGATTGGTGGATCCTGAGAGGCTGTGAAAATATCCCCCGCCTACTGCGAACGTCACTGGATGCGGTGGGCTGCGTTGCGAAGGCCACAATATCTGGTCATGTAGTCTCGCTACACTCCCAGATATTGTGGTCCTCGCGCCTTGCCCGCCACACCCAGTGCCGCTCTCGCTACGGCGGGGGATTTTTTCACAGCCTCTGAGGCGGAGCCCTTCAATAAGCCTCCGTCGCCAGGGAGATCTCCACCCTCGGCAGCCGATAGCCGTAGGCCCGGTCGGATTCGCCCTCCTTGCGGAGTAGGGGGCGGGAGGCGCCGTGGCCGATGGCGCGGATGCGGTTGTTGTCCATGGCGTGGGTGACGGTCAGATAACGGGCGACGGCCTCGGCCCGTTCGGCGGAGAGTTCCAGGTTGGCCTGGGGATCGCCCTGGAGCCCGGTGTGGCCCTTGACCAGGATGCGGAAGTTGGGGTAGTGGCGCAGCTTCTCGGCCATGCCGTCCAGGATCAACTTGCCCTCGTAGTCGAGCAGGGCGGAGCCGAGACGGAAGCTGACAGGTTCGATCTTGAGGGTGCCGATCTCCTTCAGCCGTCGCCAGCCTTCCTCGTCCAGGGGCGGGAAGGGGCGGGCGAGGGGATCGCCATTGGCCGCCTGGCCGGGGCCGCCGGTCTGGCCTTGATAGAGTTCGGCGATGAATTGCCGGTTGGTCAGGCGGTAGGGGTCGCCGTCGGGCAGGGGATTACGGTCGAAATCGCCGTTGGCCCGCAGGATGGCGAGGGCGGAGTTGATGGCGGCGATCAGCCCCTCTTCGCCGCGAAAGCCGCCGGGGGCGGCGCCGAACCAGCCGGCGCCGTTCTCGTTCAGGGTCGCCCAGGAGACCCCGCGCAGCATGGCCTCCACCGGGGTCCCGGCGAGGCCGGTCTTGGCCTTCACCTCGTCGCGCAACTCGTTGGGGTGGTCGTGATACCAGCGCAGGGTCGCGAAGTATTCCTTGAGCAGCAGGGCGACCAGGGCCGGGTTCTCGCGGGAGAAACGGCGCTCCACCAGCAGGACATCCACGATCAGCTTGTCCGTGTCCTCGGTGCCGATCAGCTTGCCGAGGGTCGGTTCGGCCAAGGCCCGCGACACGTCGGGCTCCCAGAGCGCCGCCGCGTCCACCTTGCCCGCCAGGAGCTGGGCCAGGGCGGCGCTGGAGCCGTCCGTCTTGACCGCCCAGCCGCCCTTGTTTTCGCGGAAGAGACCCAGGTCGAAGTGTTCGCTGACGGATTTGAGCAGGTGCTCGCTGGGCGACTGGGGGGTGTAGGCGATGCGCAGGTCGCGGTGTTCTCGGAGGGCGTTGAGGTTGGGGAGCGCCGCGCGGTTGGCGACCAGGGCGTCGCCTCCCTTGGATTCGTCGATCACGGCGACGATGGCGCCGGGAAAGTCCTGGGCGGCGCCGTTCAGCAGATAGGAATCGACGGTCGCCACGGCGAAGGGGATCTCGCCGGACTTGAGCCGCTTGAAGCGCCCGGCATAGTCGGCGTTGTCGTCCTGGCAGCTCAGGGCATAGCCCGCCTGGCGCATGCGCCGGGCCATCTCCGGGGAGCAGAGGGGGAAGTAGCCGATCCAGTTGTCCACCCCGATCTTGATACTGCCCTTCACCGCCGAGGCGTCGGAGGTGGTCTTCTGCAACTGGTCCTTGAGCAGGGGCAGGGCGAACTTGGTCCCCACGATGGCAGCGGCCCCCAGCAACAGGATCAGGAGAAAGGCCTTGAGGTGTCCGGTCATGGTTGTTGTCTGAATTGGGCCACGTCGAAGGCGGGGGACTCGGCCAGGACGGTCTCCAGCCCCCGGGCCAGTTCCTCGGGGTTGTTGGCGGAGCGGTAGTAGCTTTGACCGGGCTGGTTCAGGGCATGGTCCTCGCCGATGCAGAAGCCGATGGTGTGCAGCACCACGGGGGATTCGGCGAGGATGGCCTGGACGATGGGGGTCGGGTCCTGGCCTTGGCTGGCCATGCCGTCGGTGATGACGACCAGGTGGTATTCACCGTAGCCCTGCTGGCGCTCGGCCTGTTGCGTCAATTGCCGGTAGGCGAACTGGATGGCGCTGTAGAGGGGTGTGCTGCCGCCGGGGGTGATGGCGTTCAGGGCATCGAGCGTCTTGTTTTGGTTGGGTCCCAGGGAGATCAGCTCGCGGATCTCGCCGCTGTTGAACAGGCCCAGGCCGAAGTTGGCCTCAGCAGGGACGGAACGGGCGAAGGCCGCCAGGGCCTCGATGGCGGCCTCATGTTTGGTGCGGCCCTCGGCGCAATGCCGCTCGCTCATGCTGCCGGAACCGTCCAGGACCAGGTAGTAGTTGGCCGCCAGGAGTTCCTTCGGCGTCGCTCCCGGCATCCTGCCTTCCGCGACACTAGTACCTCCCTGTACGTCGCCGGTCAGGGCCTTGCCGGTGTCCCGCGCCGGGGGCCAGGTGTTGCGCGCGCTCTCCAGGGCATAGCCGGAGCGGGGTGTGGCCGGAGGGGCGATCTCTGCCGGGGAAGGAGGCTGCGGCGTTGGCAAATTCCCCTCCTCGCTGAAGATGTAGTAGGCCACCGCCGCTGCAATGAGTATCCAGGTCCAGCCGCCACCACCTTTACGGACGGACGGGGCCGATTGGCGAAATCTGCTCATGGGTGCTTCCTACCTACAGGGGCTTGAACACAGAGGACTCGGCCTCGACCTGCAACACGCGGAATTCGACCCGCATGTTGTCGTGCCACTCCCGTTCCGTCTTGGGGGCGCAGGGCTCGTTGCCGCAGAGGCCGCTCTTGGGCTTGGCGATGCCGTGGCCCACCACGGCGAATTGGGTGGCATCCAGGGTGAGGCCCTTGCCCTGGGCGAACGCGATCAGGCTGTCGCGCACGGCGACGGCGCGGGAGAGGCTGAGGTTCTTGGCCGATTGCTTGATGCGGCCCAACACCACCTCGGGCTGGCCCTCCTTCAGCTTTTGCAGGTAGCCCAGGGGGTCGCTGTGGCCCTCCACGGTGATGAGGGCGCCGCCGTAGGTGGAGGCGTACTCGATGACCTTGTCGAACGACTCCTGGTAGAGATCGGCGGAAAACTGGTTCTGGTTGGGCTTGAAGAAGATCTCGAAGGAGAACAGCTCGCCCTCGCCCAGGGTGCCCTGGCGCTGCTTGCGGGCCACCACGGCGGCCACCTGCTCCTGGTCGAACCGGCTGGCCTGGGGGCCGGTCTCGGCCTTGAGGCCGGCGCGGAGCTGCAGATAGTCCCATTCGGCGCTGGCCAGCGGGGTCCGCTGGCCCAGCAGGCCCAGGCCGATGAAGGCCTCCTGCGTCTCCTTGGCCAGACGGCCGATGGAGCGGGGGAATTCGGGATTGGTGAAGAAATCCAGGTTGCCGCGCCAGCCGGCGAATTCCGCGTCAGCGTAGAGCCCTTCCAGATCGGCGACGGCCTGGGGGCTGTCCAGCAGGATCTCGGCGGCGGCCGTGGTCAGGGCGCGATATTCGGCGGCGCGGGCGGCCTTGTCCCGCGCGAGCTGCTGCAACCGCTCCTGTCCCTGGAGCAGGCCCTGCACGAAGGCCTGGACCTGGGGGCGGTTCTTGTTCAGGTAGTCGCTACGCACGGCGTAGACATCGGCGATGATACGGTTGGCCGTGCGGGTGGAAAGCAGAATCCGCGCCCCCTTCACCGAACCCTCCGCGCCCGTGCCCATTGTTCCGCCCGAGGTCAGCACCGTGGCGTCGGGGATGATGGCGAAGGCCGCGTCGATGTCGGGCTGCTGAAAGGCCGCCGCCGGGCTGTTCTCCGTGCCGGTCAGGTCCGGCAGCCAGCGCAGCTTCACATCGCGGGGCGAGAGCCCGGCGTCGGCCAGGATCTTGGTCAGATAGTCCACGTGGGGGCCGTAGGCCTGGAGGGCGATGGTCTTGCCCCGCAGATCCTTGGCCGCGTGGATGCCCGGCTTCACCACCAGGGCATCGCCCCCCGCCGACCAGGTCATCTGGTAGATGACCACCGGCTTGGTGCGGGGGTCGCGGGAGAGTGCCTCGGCCGCCAGGTTGATCATCCCCAGGGTCCCGCGCAGATAGGGCGAACTGCCCTCCAGATAGGCCTTCAACTGCTCGGAAAAGACATCCTTGCGCACCAGCTCAAGATCCAGGCCCAGGGCGTCGAAGGGGCTGCCCGCCTTGGTCCGGCGGCCGTCGCCGTTGGCATGGAGGGTGGCGATGTCCCCGCCCCAGGTGATGATCGGGACCCGTAGCGGGCGCTGCGTCTTCACCTCTTGGACCGGCACCCCCGCCAGCACCTGGGCGAAGGGCGGCGACTCCACGTAACCCGGCGCCGCCAGGGCCTGGGAGAGGCCGGCAAGAAAGAGACAGAACCACAGAAAACCTGATGCGATGCGAGACATCCCCTCGTCCTCCAAAAAAAGCCCTTTCAATCATAGCTCACCGGGGGAGAACCCATTTCAAAATGCGCTATTGTTCCAGTTCCCCGCTTCGAAGCCAGAGTAACCAACCGAGACACCTCTCATGAATGACCTCAAAGATCTGGAAACCCTCGTCGAGTCCGGTACCCCCATCGTTCTCATCGAGACCAACGAGGAGGGGCGGGTGGAAGAGCTGTTCCGGCGGCTTTCGACGCGGATGGGCAGACCCCTGTTCCGCTGGTCCATCGCGACCGGCCTCGTCCGGCTGGATATTCCGGCGGTTGGCGGGGCGGGCGGGCAGGGGGCCGCCGAGGTGCTCGCCCGGATCATGGCGACGGCGGAGCCGGGGCTCTATCTGTTGTTCGATATCCATCACTGGATCGACGATCCCCTGACCCTGCGCGCCTTGCGCGAGCTGGGCCAGAATCACTCGCGTGTGGCCCATACGCTGGTCCTGGTGGCCCCGGAGTTGGCGATCCCGCCGGAACTCAGGTCCCTGGCGGCGCGGTTCGAGCTGACCCTGCCGGCGCGGGAGCAACTGGAGCAGTTGATCCAGGAGGAGAGCGCGGCCTGGGGCCAGCGCAACCGGCGGTCGGTCAAGGCCAGCGCCAAGGCGATCGATGCCCTGGTCCGCAATCTGCTGGGGATGACCCTGCTCGACGCGCGCCGTCTGATCCGGACCGCCATCCAGGACGACGGCCTGCTGACCGAGGGGGATCTGGGGGCGATCAAGCAGGCCAAATACCAGTTGCTGGACCTGGGCGGGGTGCTCTCCTACGAGATGGATACCACCAAGTTCGGCGAGGTGGCAGGGCTGGAGCGGCTGAAGTCCTGGCTGGAGGCGCGGCGGTCGGTGTTCCTCTCCGACGATGCCCCAGCCGGGCTCGATCCGCCCAAGGGAATTCTGCTGCTGGGGGTCCAGGGCGGGGGCAAGAGCCTGGCGGCCAAGTCGGTGGCGGGGGGCTGGGGCCTGCCGCTGCTGCGGCTCGACTTCGGCACCCTCTACAACAAGTATTACGGGGAGACCGAACGCAACCTGCGCGAGTCCCTCAAGACCGCCGCGGCCATGGCCCCCTGCGTCCTCTGGATCGACGAGATCGAGAAGGGGCTGGCCACCGATGACGAGGGCGGGCCGTCCCGGCGCATCCTGGGCACCCTCCTGACCTGGATGGCGGAACGGAAGGAAAAGGTCTTCCTGGTGGCGACCGCCAACGACATCGAATCCCTGCCGCCGGAGCTGCTGCGCAAGGGCCGCTTCGACGAGATCTTCTTCGTCGATCTGCCCAAGGCCCCGGCGCGGGCCGCCGTGTTCGAGATCCACCTCAAGAAGCGATCCCAGGACCCGGCGGGCTTCGATCTCCCCGCCCTGGCCGAGGCCTCCGAGGGCTTCACCGGCGCGGAGATCGAACAGGCCGTGGTGGCCGCCCTCTATGCCGCCCACGCAGGCGGAGAGGCCCTGACCACCGATCAGATACGGACCGAACTGAAAAACACCCGCCCCCTCTCGGTCCTCATGGCCGAGAAGATCGCCTATCTGCGTGCCTGGGCGGCAGAACGGACGGTTTCGGCCGATTGAAATGCTACTGGAACGCGCTGCTAAAGCTATATATCTCGTTGATAATAGTATCCATTTGATATATTAATTATCACATTAACCATGCAAATAGCGTTATTAATCATTTAGTTATGCTCAAACATGATCTGGATCAAAGAAGCTGCATCTGTTGGATTGGTTAAGGCAATAATGGGTATTGATATTAATAAAACACTTGGTTAGGATCTGCCCTCGTTTCCATGATTTCGCAATGGAAATGCCTGATAGATTTACTAGGAAATACCATCGGCCGGACCGGCCGGGGTAAGTGTTGGACTGGAAGGGCTCGAACTTAAGGTTATTGTGGAGAGGTTCCATATGGGCGGTGTGCGGCAGACAGAAACCGAGGGCGGCAAGGCTGACAATCAAGGTCAGCCGCAGGCACGCACGGTGACCATTTCCATCATGGGCAAACGCGCCCAGGTCCCGGAGGATGCCACCATCATGCGGGCCATCGAACACACCGGCCAGCAGATCATCCGTGGCGCGGGTTGCCGCGAGGGCTTCTGTGGGGCCTGTGGCACCATCTACCGTATGCCCGGCGACTACCGGATTCACACCGGACTCGCCTGCACGACCATGGTCAAGGAGGGGATGGCCCTCGCCCAAGTCCCCTATGTACCCATGGAGAAGGCCGTCTATGATCTGGAGGCGCTTACTCCCGACGTCGATACCATCAAGCGGCTCTATCCGTCCATTTTCCGTTGCGTTGCCTGTGGCACCTGCACCAAGGCCTGCCCGCAGGGGCTTCAGGTCATGGACTATGTCCAGGCGGCCAAACGCGGCGATATCGCCGATCTTATGGAACTCTCCTTCGACTGCGTCGCCTGCGGCCTCTGCGCCCTGCGTTGCCCGGCCGAGATCGTCCAGCACAAGGTCGGCATCCTCGGCAAGCGTCTTTATGGGCGCTACCTCCGCAAGGAGAGCAAGGAACTCGACGCCCGCCTCCAAGAGGTCAAGGATCGCAAGTTCGATAGCGAATATGCCGAACTCATGTCCCTTGGCCGGGAGGCCCTCAGTGAGCGCTATTACGCGCGGGACAGCGAGTAACAGACTTCCCGGCGAAATTCGGGCAGCAAAAACAACACCACTTTCGGGGCGCCGGTCGTATCGGCAGCGAGCCGCTTTCGGAGAATGACGAATGTATCCTGATTATTTGAAAGGTTTGCTTGAGAAGGTAGAACAGACCCGGCCCAAAAGGCTGGAGCTCGCCAAGACCGGCAAGCCGGTCTATCCGCCCATGAACGCGGCGGAGCGTGAGGATGTGCTCTCCAAGTTCCATCCTGACTCCGCGGCCGACGCCCGCCGCGCGGTCCGCATCGGTCCCAACCGGGGCGAGAGTCTCACGACCGAGATATCGGAACTCCTGGAAGCACACTCCATGATCGATCCGGTGCGGATGGAACCCCATCTGCGCAAGCCCGATTACGAGACCGACCTGCTGATCATCGGCGGCGGCGGCGCGGGCTGCTGGGCCTCCATCGCTGCCATGAAGAATGGCGTCAGCTCGATGATCGCCACCAAGCTGCGCATGGGCGATGCCAACACCATGATGTCCGAGGGCGGCATGCAGGCGGCGGTCTCCCCCACCGATTCCCCCTCCCGCCACTATCTGGATGCCATCGGCGGCGGCCATTTCGACAACAAGCCGGAGCTGGTGCGCGCACTGACCGAGGACGGCCCCGATGTCGTCAGGGAGCTGGAGAACCTGGGCGTCATCTGGGACAAGATGGAAGACGGTTCGCTACAGGTCCTGCACGGCGGCGGCACCTCGCGCAAGCGCATGGTCTCCTGCCGTGACTACATCGGCGCCATCATCATGCGCACCCTGATGGACGAGGTGGAGAACCACCCGGACCAGATCAACATCCGCGAATTCGAACCAGCCGTCGAGCTGCTGCTGGACGACAAGGGCCAGTGCGCCGGCGCCATCCTCTATGACCTCGACACCGAGCGGTTCCTGGTCGTCAAGGCCAAGGCGACCATCGTCACCACCGGCGGCTTCGGACGTCTCCATATCCGCGGTTTTGCCACCACCAACCACTACGGCGCGACCGGCGACGGTCTGGTGATGGCCTATCGGGCCGGCGCCAATCTCAAGTTCATGGACTCGGTCCAGTACCACCCCACCGGCGCCGTCTATCCCGAGCAGATCGCCGGCTTCCTGGTCACCGAAAAGATCCGTGGCGCGGGCGGCCAGCCGCTGAACAAACATGGCGAGCTGTTCGTCTTCCCGCGCGAACCGCGCGACGTGGAAAGCGCCGCCATCATTCGCGAGTGCGCCACCGACCGTAACAACGGCATTCAGACCGCCGCGGGCCGCACCGGGGTTTGGCTCGACTCTCCGATCATCGACCAGATCCACGGCGAGGGCTATACCCGCCACCAATTCCCCGGCATGTGCCGCGCGTTCGATCGCTATGGCATCGATATCGTCAAACAGCCGATGCTGATCTACCCCTCGCTGCACTACCAGAACGGCGGCATCGAGATCAATGATCGTTGCGAGACCAACATCCCCGGACTCTTCGTCGCCGGTGAGGCCTCCGGCGGTGTCCATGGCCGCAACCGTCTGATGGGTAACTCGGTACTCGACTACAACGTCTTTGGCCGCCGCGCCGGCAAGTACGCGAGCGAATACGCCAAGAATGTGAAGCTGGGCAATCTGACCCTGAACCATGTGACGGCCTACGCCAAAGAGATCGCGGACCAGGGCATCGAGACCGATC
This sequence comes from Gammaproteobacteria bacterium RIFOXYD12_FULL_61_37, assembly GCA_001801995.1. Classification (GTDB taxonomy): domain Bacteria; phylum Pseudomonadota; class Gammaproteobacteria; order Chromatiales; family Chromatiaceae; genus YD12-FULL-61-37. Next base: position 196,369 of record MGZB01000055.1, read on the forward strand.
TGATCACGCCCATGATCCTGCCCTCTTACGCCCCCGAGGACGTCAAGCTCCAGCAGTTGGCCCGTCTCGGCAATGTCCCGGCGCGCCACTCCATGCTGCGTAGCCGTATCGGGCAGGGCGAGGGGAAGAAGGCCTGTTAGTGTTAGTGAAGGATTGATCGAGTTCCAGACCACCAGACAGCGAAAGATCAAAAAATGAGCTACGTGGACGAAAGAGTGATTGAGCTGGTGCGCGCCGCGCTGGGCCTTGAGCTGGGTGGGGCGCATTTCTACCAGCACATCGCCGGGCTCACCCAGAACCCCGGCGGCAAGGCCATGTTCACGCGCCTGGCCGAAGAAGAGCGGGCGCATGTGGAAGAGACCCATGGGCTGTTTTCCGCACTCATCGGCGAAGAAGAGTGGAAAAATCTCTATGCGCAGGAGATGGCGGATGCCCATCCGTCGAAGCTCGTCACCGAGCTGGAAGCCGCCGTTACTCAGCGCGGACACGCGGTGGTCGCCGATGACACCCAGGCGCTACGCATGGCGATGGAGCTTGAGCGGCGGGCCATTCAACTCTTCAAGTCGATGGCCGAACACATCACGGACCCGTCCGTGAGCGATCTGATCGGTAAGATTGTCGAGCAGGAGTGCTTCCACTACGACAGCCTCCAGGCCCAGTTGGACAGCATACTGAACGTCGGCATCTGGCTCGATAAACCCGAATTCCGTATGGACGGCAAGTTCTGAAGGCGACCATGGCATCCACGACCCTACGCATCACCTCGGCCCGGCTACGCAGTCCCTTCGTTGCCCAGGTCGAAAAAATCAGCGGTCAGAAGCTGCTGGCCTGCTACCAGTGCGGCAAGTGTTCCGCCGGGTGCCCGATGGCGGCCCATATGGACATATTGCCCAACCAGATCATCCGCATGGCCCAACTGGGGATGCATGAGCAGTTGCTCGCCTGCGAGGCCATCTGGACCTGTGTCTCCTGCATGACTTGCAATACGCGCTGCCCGAAGGACATTCGCATCGCCGAAGTCATTGAATCGCTACGCGGAGCGGTGTTGCGGACCGGTCAGCGCGACGACCACCTGCGCATTCAGGAGATCGACGCCGATGTGCGCACGAACTTGCCGCCGATCGCCATGATCAGCGCCCTACGTAAGCTGGCTTCCTAAAAACGGCAAACCTGATGAAACTGATCTATTACCCCGGCTGCACGGTCAAGAATCACGCTCGGAACTTCGACGTTTCCACTGTTAGCTCGATGGAGAGGCTCGACGTGGAGGTCGAAGAGCTGTCGCGCTGGAACTGCTGCGGCACGGTACATTGCCTGGCCTCCGACAACCTCATCAACCGGGTTGCCCCGGTGACCAACCTGATTCGCGTCAAGGAGGCCCAGGCCAGCGAGTTCATGACGAGCTGCGCCATGTGCTACAATACCCTGAAGCGCGCCAATATCGATGTCAAAAAGCGCGCCGATGCCCTGGAGACCCTCAACGAGTTCATGTACCTCGAAGAGACCAAGTACGCCGGTGACGTTGAGGTGCTCCACCTCCTCGAATACCTGCGCGACCGCGTCACCTTCGAAAAACTGGCGGCCAGGGTCAAGAAGCCCCTCGCGGGCCTCAAGGTGGCCTGCTACTACGGCTGCCTGCTGGTGCGCCCGAAGGAGGTCGCCTTCGACGACGTCGAGAATCCGACGATCATGGAGGATCTGATCCGCGCGCTCGGCGCCACGCCGGTGCCTTTTCCGCTCAAGACCGATTGTTGCGGCGCCTATCACACGGTCGGCAAGCCCGAGATCATCGCGGAACGTACCGATAAAATCATGGGTTCCGCGCACGAAGAACAGGCCGACCTGGTGATCGTGAGCTGCCCGCTGTGCGCCTATAACCTGGACTTCCGGCAGGAGGACGCACGGCGTCTCAACCCGGACTTCCATCACCTGCCCGTGCTCTATTTCACCCAGTTGATGGCGTTGGCCTTCGGCTGCGATGAATCGGCGCTGCGGTTCGACCTTCATCACATCGATCCGAAGCCGGCCCTGGCCGGTCTCGGTCTGGCCTGAGAGGGAGACGGCATGTTTTTCAACAATCTCAAGCCGCTGCACGGCAATGTCTATGTCAATGAGACCTGGTGCAAGGGCTGTGGCTTTTGTGTGCAGTTCTGTCCGACCAATGTGCTGGACATCTCGCCCGGATACAACGCCAAGGGCTATCACCCGCCCTACGCCAAGACCCCGGAGAGATGTCACAACTGTTTGTATTGCCAAATGATCTGTCCTGAATTTGCCATCTTCGTAAAAGGGGATGATGAGTGTGTGAAAGGGGAAACGAACCAGTGAACAAGACGAAAAACGGGGGCTATGCCGAGGCCCAAAGAGTTGCCGCAGACCCCAAGGGGGTCGACGCCGGCGCCCACTTTATGGATGGTGACCACGCCATCGCGGAGGGTGGACTGGCGGCTGGCTGCCGGTTCTTCGCCGGCTATCCCATCACGCCCTCGACCGAAACGGCCGAGCGTTTCGCCGAGCGTGCGCCCGAAGTAGGCGCGCTGTTCATTCAGATGGAAGACGAGATCGCCTCCATTGCCGCCCTGATCGGCGCGGCCTGGGGCGGGCAGAAGGTGATGACCGTCACCTGCGGCCCTGGTTTCTCCCTGATGGTGGAAAATCTTGGACTGGCGGCCATGACCGAGACGCCGATGGTCATCGCCAACGTGCAGCGCGGCGGCCCCTCGACCGGCATGCCTACGTTGACTGCCCAGCAGGACATGATGCAGGCGAAATGGGGACCCCATGGCGACAATGCCATTATCGCCCTGTGCCCGGACAGCCCGCAGGAGTGCTTCGACCTCACCGTCGAGGCCTTCAACCTGTCGGAGTTCTACCGAGTACCCGTCATCATCCTGACCGACGAGACCGTCGGCCACATGCACGAGAAGGTGGTGATTCCGCCCGCCGATCAGATCCCGGTCGTGCCGCGCAACAACTACAAAGGACCCAAGGAAGATTTCCGTCCCTACCAGTTCGATTGCCAAGGGGGACACCCCATGACGCAGGCGGGCGATGGTTATCGCTTCCACATTACGGGCCTGACGCACAACGAACGGGGTTATCCCGCCGCCACGGCCGAGCAGAACAAGATCCTGCTCACCCACTTGATCGAAAAGATCAACGGCAATGCCGATCAGATCATCCGGCTGGACGAAGACCAGATCGAGGGCGCCGAAGTCGTCGTGGTCTCCTACGGCATTACCTCCCGCATCGCCGTCAAGGCCATGCAGGATGCGCGCAAGGAAGGCATCAAGGTCGGTTCGTTGCGCCTCATCACCATTTGGCCCTTCTGCGAGAAGCGTATCGAAGAGATCTCCAGCCAGGTGAAGGCCATCGTGGTGGCGGAACTCAATTACGGCCAGATGGTGCGCGAAGTAGAGCGCAGTGCCGCCGGCCGTTGCAAAGTCATCAGCGTCAATAGCTGCGGGGGTGCCGTGCATGACCCGCAAGAAATTCTGGATGCCATCAGAAGGGCCGCCCAATGAGCACATTGAACGATATCGCCCAATTCAAGCAAGTGAGTCCCATGTCCGGCATCCTCCGCATGGAGCGGATGCCGCATATCTGGTGTCCCGGCTGCGGCATCGGCTCCGAAGTGAATTCCTTCGCGGAAGCCATCCGTCGTAGCGGCATCGACCAAGACAAGCTGACAGTGATCTCCGGTATCGGCTGCACCGGCCGAGTGGCGGGCTATTCCAATTTCGATTCGATTCACACCACGCATGGCCGCGCCATTCCGGTGGCCACGGGTATGCACCTGGCCAATCCGAAATTGAAGGTCGTGGTGTTCAGCGGTGAAGGCGATCTCTCCGGTATCGGCGGCAACCATCTCATCCATGCGGCCCGCCGTAACATGGATATGGTGGTCATCTGCAACAACAATTTCACCTACGGCATGACCGGCGGTCAGGTGACGCCCACCACGCCGGGAGGCGCCATCGCCTCGACCACCCCCTACGGCAACTACGAATACCCCTTCAGCCTGCCCTTCCTGGCCGACGCCGCCGGCGCTACCTATGTGGCCCGCTGGACCTCGGTCCATGCCCGCAACGTCACCCAGGCCATCGAAGAGGCGCTTGCGCGCAAGGGGTTCTCGTTCATTGAGATCATCTCCCCCTGCACGACGCTCTATCTGCGCCGCAACCGCCTTGGCGACGGTGTGGATTGGCTCCAGTATTTCCAGGAAAACACGGTTATCAAGCATGGTTGCGATACCCGTGAGACAGCCATCGACTATCAGGGCAAGATCGTCATCGGCAAGTTTGTCGATAAGCAAAAGCCTACCTATCTCGAATCCGTCGATAAGCGGTACGTTCAGGTGGTTGGCGACGATTACCAGCTCTACGGTAAGACCGTTCCCGAACGTGAGGCGGAAGAAAAGGCCGAGCAGGAGAGGATTGCTGCCCGCCGGGCGGCCGCGTTGGCTGAGCCGGAAGCTGGCGCATGAGTACGCAACAAGAGATCCGATTTTCGGGATTCGGCGGCCAGGGCATCATCCGCTGTGCCTTGATTACGGGCAAGGCGCTTTCCCTCTACGCCGACAAGTACGCCGCCATGACTCAGGTCATCGGCCCGGAGGCGCGCGGTAGTGCCTGTTCGGCGCAGGTCGTCGTTTCCGACACCCGCATCCTCTATCCCTATATCACCCATCCAGGGATTCTCATGGCGCTGTCACAGGATGCCTATGAGAAATATTACCAAGAGCTGTCGCCGGGTGGCGTTCTGATCGTCGAACAAGACCTGGTGAAACTGCATCCAGAGCACCCCGGTCTCAGTGTTTGGCAGGTTCCCGCGACCCGTTTCGCCGAGGAGCTGGGCAATCGTCTGTTTACGAACCTCGTGGCGCTGGGCTTCTTCACCGCGGTGACCAAGATGGTCACCGACGAGGCCATGAAAAAGGCGCTGCCCGGCCTCGTTCCCGACCGTTTCCTGAAGATCAACATCAAGGCGTTCGAGAAAGGCTATGTCTATGGCCTCGAAGCCTTGAGCGAGGGTAGGACGGCACCATGACTAAGAAGCGCACAGGCGTATTCGTCTGCCACTGCGGCAACAACATCGCCGCCACCGTCGATGTGAAGCGGCTGGCCGAGGAGATGACCGACGAAGAGACGGTCGTCTATTCGCAGGATTACGTCTACATGTGCTCGGACCCGGGTCAGAACTCGGTGATCCAGGCCATCAAGGACAACCAGCTCGATAGCGTCGTCGTCTCCTGCTGTTCGCCGAACCTGCACGAAAAGACCTTCCGCGACAATGCCGAGCGGGCTGGGATCAGCGGTTTCACCTGCGAGATCGCCAATATCCGCGAGCAGTGCGCCTGGGTGCACAAAAACCGCGAGGAGGCGACCGAAAAGGCGATCAAGATCTCGCGCAGCGCCATCCGGCGGGTCGCCCATAACAAGGCACTGGACCCCATCGCCGTCCCGGTCACCCGGCGGGTGATGGTCATCGGCGGCGGCATCGCCGGTATCCAGGCCGCGCTCGACGTCGCCAATGCGGGCCTGGAGGTGATACTGGTCGAAAAGCTGGCCACCATCGGCGGCCACATGCTCCAGCTCTCCGAGACCTTCCCGACCCTGGACTGTTCGCAGTGCATCCTTTCACCCAAGATGGTGGAAGTGTCCCGCCATCCGAACATCAAGCTGATGACCTACAGCGAGGTGCAGGATGTCTCCGGTTCCGTGGGCAACTTCCGGGTCAAGGTGCTGCAGAAGCCCACCTACGTCGATCCCGAGGCCTGCAAGCTCTGCGATGACTGTGTCCAGGTCTGCCCGGTGGTGGTGCCGAACGAACACGATCTTGGCCTGACCGCCCGCCGCGCCATCCATATCCCCTTTGCCCAGGCTATTCCGGCTTCCTATACTCTGGATGTCGATGCCTGTCTGGGCCTGAACCCCATCCGCTGCGGCAAGTGCAAGGATGTCTGCGAGGCGGGGGCGATCAACTACGACATGCAGCCCAGGACGGTGTTCGAGGAGGTGGGCGCCATCATCGTGGCGACCGGCTTCGATCTCTACGGCCAGGAAAACCTGGGCGAATACGGTGCCGGCAAGGTCGAGGACGTGCTCGATGGCCTGCAATTCGAGCGGCTCTGCTCTGCCTCCGGGGCGACCAAGGGCCATGTGTTGCGGCCTTCGGACCATAAAGTACCCAAAGAGGTGGTGTTCATCCAGTGCGTCGGCTCGCGTGATCCCGCCCAGCACTGCGCCTACTGCTCCAAGATCTGCTGCATGTACACCGCCAAGCACGCACGGCTGTACAAGCACCATGTGCCGGATGGCCGCGCCTACGTCTTCTATATCGACATCCGCTCCGGCGGCAAGGGCTACGAAGAATTCGTGCAGCGCACCATGGAAGATGACGAGACCATCTACTTGCGTGGCCGCGTCTCCAAGCTTCACCGGACCAGGGACGGCAAGGTTCGCGTCCTCGGCACCGATACCCTGACCGGTCAGAACGTCGAGATCGATGCCGACATGGTGGTGCTGGCGCTGGCCATGCAGCCATCGAAGGGCACGGAACAGGCCGCGAAGGTGCTCAAGATCGGCCGCGACAAGGACGGCTTCCTGGCCGAGGCCCATCCCAAGCTGAAACCGGTCGAGAGCGTCACGGCCGGTATCTACCTGGCGGGCGCCGCTCAGGGTCCCAAGGACATTCCTGAGACCGTGTCCCAGGCCAGCGCCGCCGCTTGCAAGGTGCTGGCGTTGCTCTCTCAGGACACGCTCAGCCATGCGCCGACCGTGGCGAAGGTGCGGGAGTCCCACTGCACGGGCTGCGAGATGTGCGTGGATGCCTGCCCCTATCAAGCCATACGGCTCTTGAACGGCAAGGCCGTAGTCAACGAGGTGTTGTGCGAGGGCTGCGGCACCTGCGCCGGCACCTGTGTGAGGGCCGCCATCGACGTGAAGAACGTCACGCAGCTCCAGATTCATGCAATGATCAGCGCCATTATGGGAGGGTGATTCAGGTGTCGAACCCGTCGCAAACCACAGCAACAGCACCAACCGCGCCACAAGAGCACGAGCCGCGCATCGTGGCCTTCCAGTGCAAATGGTGTACGTCCGCGGGCAGTGACCTGGCTGGCGTATCCCGCATCCAGTATCCGGCCAACGCCGTTCCGATCCAGGTCATGTGCTCCGGCATGGTGTCGCCCATGTACGTGCTCTCCGCCTTCAACAAGGGGGCGGATGGCGTGTTGGTCTCCGGCTGCCACCCCGGCGACTGCCACTACATGAAAGGTAACTTCTTCGCCCGCCGCAAGCTCTATCTGGTGCAGAAGCTGCTCCAGTTCATCGGTCTGGAGTCTGACCGGTTCCGCATGTCCTGGATCTCGGCCGCCGAGGGGACGAAGTACGCGCAGGTTATCAGCGACTTCGTCCGCGACATGAAGGCGCTCGGCCCCCAGCGCAAACTCAAGGCGAAGCGCTGATGGTCAAGGTCGAAGACATTCAGCAATGCGCGGCCGGCCTCCTGGAGAAGGGGCAGGTCAAGTCCGTGCTCGGTTTTCGGCGTGGCACAGCAGGCGCCATGGCCGAGCCTTGTACCATCACAGAAGCGGCTGAGGCCGGGACCCTGGTCTGGGACCCTACCTGCCTGAATAACCTGGCGCTCTATCTGGTCAAGGACCGGAAGCAGCAGGCGGCCTCCAAGACCCCTGACATCCGCCCCATCGGCATCGTCGCCAAGGGATGCGACAGCCGTGCCGTTGCCGTGCTGTTGCAAGAGAACTACTTCAAGCGCGAAGAGGTCTTTGTCATCGGCGTCTCCTGCGAGGGCACTGGCGTCATCGACCCGAAAAAGGTTGCTACCCTACTGAAGGGCCGCTCCCCGAGCCGGGTGGAATTCGACGGCGCCGACGGTTTCAAGCTGACCCTGCGCGGCGGCGAGATGCAGGTCCCCGCCCGCGAGATCCTGGCCGACCGTTGCCTCGAATGCCGTGCGGCCTCCCCGGCGCTCAACGATGTCGTCTTTGGCGAGCCGTCGGGAGAGCGGGGTTACGCTACCCCGTTCCACGCCGCCAAGGAGGCCCTGGGGGCGTCCGAAACGGAACGCTGGGCGGCATGGGAACACCATTTCGACCGCTGCCTGCGCTGCTTCGCCTGCCGCTCGGTCTGTCCCATGTGCTACTGCCCCGAGTGCGTGGTGGACAGCACCAGCTTCGTCATCGAGCCGCAGACCAGTGCCGAGGAGAAGGCGAACCGCATCAAATGGTGCGAACGGTCTCCGAACACCTCCGAGAGCGCGGTCTACCATCTGACGCGCGCCATCCACCTGGCAGGCCGTTGCGTCGATTGCGGCGAGTGCGAGCGCGTCTGTCCGGTGAATATCCCGTTGCGCTTGCTCAACACCATGCTTGAGATGGAGGCCTTCGAGATGTTCCACTATCAGGCCGGACACGACCTCAGTCAGGCCTCGCTGCTTTCGTCCTTCCGGGACGAAGACCCCAACAGTTTCATCAGGTAATAACTCCCATGGAAAAAATCCTTAGTAAGGAAAAACTCAGGGAGTGGGTCGGCAAGCTCGACGGCTGCGAGGTGCATGCACCTGCGTTCGCCGATTCGGTCTGGAATTACGCCCCGGTTCAGACCGGCGGCGACATCGACCTGTCCCATACCAATACCGTAGGCTCCGTCAAGGCCTTTGCCTTTCCGCAGCGCGAGGTCTTCTTCCGCTTTGAGCAGGCCAAGGGCGGCGCCCCGGTGCTGACCGCGACTGTGCCCGAACCCCGTCCGACGGTGGTGTTCGGCGTACGTCCCTGCGATGGCCGGGGCATGCCGCGCAACGACAAGGTGTTCAGCGCCGAGTTCAAGGACCCCTACTACTGGGCGCGGCGGGAGAAGCTGACCCTGGTCGGCCTGGCCTGCAACGAACCCCACTCCCCCAACTGCTTCTGTCAGTCGGTGGGCGGTTCCCCCCACTCCGAGGAGGGGCTGGATGTCCTGATGACGGATCTGGGCGACCGCTACCACGTCAAGGCGATCACCCCCAAGGGTGCGGAGGCCATGGAGCGCGCTGGCGACGCCTTCAACGAAGCGGGCGCCGCTGATCAGGCCGAGGTCGAGCGGGTCCACGCCGAGTCGCGCCAGCAGCCGCAACGCCCGATCGGCGATCTTGCCGCCATCCCCGAAGCCATCAAGCAGAATTTCGACTCGCCGGTCTGGGCGGAGATGGCGCAACACTGCATCGGCTGCGGCATCTGCACCTTCCTCTGCCCGACCTGCCACTGCTTCGACATCAACGATGAGGCGACCGGCGCCAATAAGGGCGAGCGGGTGCGGACCTGGGACAACTGTCAGTTCCCGGATTTCACCATGCATACCTCGGGGCACAATCCCCGCCACGACTTGGGTGCGCGCCTGCGCCAGCGGGTCAGCCACAAGTTTCTCTATTTCGTCGAGAACCACAAGACCCAGCAATGCACAGGCTGCGGCCGCTGCATTTCGGAGTGTCCGGTCGGGATCGACATTGTCGCGGTCTTGGAGAGGGTGGGGCAGTCATGATGGACAACATTTATCTCCCCCAAGTGGGGCGTATCGCCGGTATCGAGGAGGAGACCCAGGGTGCCAGGGCGATCAAGACCTTCAAGGTCGAGTTCCCCAACGGCGATGGTTTCGAACATGCCTGCGGCCAGTGCGCCATGCTGTCGATCTTCGGCCGTGGCGAGTCGATGATTTCCATCGCCTCCTCGCCTCTGGTCAAGGATTACAAACAATTCAGCATCATGAAGATGGGGCGGGTCACTACCGCCTTCCACGATGCCCAGGTCGGTGACCTGATCGGCATCCGCGGCCCCTACGGCAACCACTTTCCCATGGCCGACTGGAAGGGCAAGGATCTGGTCTTCATCGGTGGCGGCGTAGGCCTGGCGCCCATCTGGCCGGTCATCCAGACGGCGGTCGCTCAGTCCAGCCACTACGGCAAGATTACCGTCTTCTACGGTGCCCGCACCTCGCGCGACATCATGTACAAGGCCGACTTCGAGCGGCTCAGGGGACTGGCCGATGTGCAGCTCTCGGTCGATGCCCCGGAACAGGGGTGGCAGGGTTACACCGGCTTCGTCCCTGCCAATTTGATGGATAAGGCTCCGTCGCCCGACAACGCCATCGCCATCACCTGTGGCCCGCCGATCATGATCAAGTTCGTGATCCAGAATCTGCAAAAGCTGGGTTTCGCCGACGAACAGATCTACACCACCATCGAAAACAAGATGAAGTGCGGCATCGGCAAGTGCGGGCGCTGCAATGTCGGCAAGGATTACGTCTGCGTCAAGGGTCCCGTCTATTCCTGGGCCGAGCTGAAGACCCTGCCACAGGAATACTGACCCGCAAGGTTCAGTTTGTCCGCCACGAAGAAGCGGGGAGTTCGTCAGGGCTCCCCGCTTTTGTGGCGACAGCATCGTTTTGAATCCATTCAAGTGTTAAGGGGATAGGTGTAATGAATATCACTGGATTGCGCCACGGCGCGAAACTCCTGGATCTGGTCGGGTTTCCCCGGTCCGAGGTATTGGGACCGGAGGCGAGCGATCAGGAAATCAAGTCTCTCATCGACCGTTGCGGTTCCGTCTTCATCAAGCCCATCTTCAAGGGCGGGGTGGGCAAGAAGGGCAAGTCCGGTCTGTTGGGCCGCGCCAGCGATCTAGCGGCGGCCATGAAGGAGAAGGAACGGCTTTACTTCGCCGAGCACTTCCACAACAACACCATGGCCAAGGCAGAGGGCGTGACCTTCGAGGGCGCTGTCCCCGCCGAGTTCGAGATCTATTTCTCACTCACCGACAGTACCGAATTCCGCGCCCCGACCATTACCATCACCCACCACGGCGGCATGGACATCGAAGAGCTGCCGCCCACGATGATCGCCCGCATCCCCTTCGACCCGCTCACCGGTCTGAAGGGCTTCGTCATTTCCAATGCCCTGAAGAGCATCAATGCCCCCGCCGAGCTGATCAGTCCTCTGGTCCAGCACCTGCCCAAGCTGTGGGACCTGTTCCACCAGTACGGCATGACCACCCTGGAGCTGAACCCGATCCGCATGAAGTCCGACGGCAAGGGCCGCCTGACCCCCGTGGCCTGTGACTTCAAGTGCTCCTTCGACGGCGATGATCCCAATGTGGACCGCCTCGGTCTGCCGGATGACCTGGATACCTCCAGCTACTCCAACTTCGAACAGGAAGTGAACTCCCTGCGCACCTACCAGGGCCAGTCTGATGTCTTCGTCATCAACGAGACCGGCACCATCACCGCCATGACCTTCGGCGGCGGTGCCAACGCCCTGGTAACCGAGCTGCTGGGCGATGCGGCCACCATCTCCTCTGACTTCGGCGGCAACCCGCCCTACGCCAAGATGCACGACATCAGCCGCATCGTTTACAAATACTGGCTGAACCAGTCCAACGTGCTTTTCATCATCGGCGGCAAGGCCAACAACACCGACATCTTCGAGACCTTCCGCGCCATGGCCGATGCCTTGCGCGACCACTTCAACGCCTACGGCGCCCAGCCCCTCTACGTGGTGGTGGGACGCGGCGGCCCCAACCTGATTCGCGGCATGTCCTACATGAAGGACACCCTGGACGCCCTGGGTCTGCCCTACCAAATGTTCGGCTTCGACTCTGCCATGAGCGAGGTAGTCAACTACGCCCAGGCAGCTGATGACTGGATGAAGAACGGCGGGCGCGAGATCGTGGCAAAGAGGATGGGAATTCAGGCCTGAGGCTGGAGGCTTGAGACCTAAAGCCTAATTCCCTAACCCAAATTTTTTCTACGCAGCCGACAGCGGGCTGTGCCAGAACGAGGAAACAATCATGCATCCACAAGGCGTAGCAGCTTTCCCCCACTACTTCGTGGGCGTCAACTCCCTGGCCGAGCTGGCCACCAAGGAGGACCGGGTCTGTGTCCTCAACATCACCGGCGGCGAGAGCCGGACCGTCACCCCGGTCAGCCATATCTACTCCGGCGGCAATATCGTCTGCGGCACCTCCCCCGGCCGTTCCGGATCGATGGTCAAGACCTCCGCCGGCGATATCCCCGTCTTCGATAACATGGCGGAGGCGGTCAACGCCGGCCTGAAATTCAATGTGGTGGTGGTCTATCTGCCCCCCTCCGGTGTCCGCGATGGGGTCATCGAAGCGGTGCGGGTCAATCCCAACCTGAAGAAGATCGTCATCCTCACCGAGAAGGTGCCGGTCCGCGATGCGCGCATCATCCGCGCCGTCGGCCAGATGCACGGCATCGACATCCTTGGCCCCAACTGCCTCGGGGTCGCCGACGCCCACAACCATGTCCGCATCGGCGGCGCCCTGGGCGGCAGCGCGCCTGAAGAGTCGCTGATACCCGGTTCCGTGGCCATCTACTCCAACTCCGGCAACTTCACCACCACCATCGCTGTTTATCTGGCGACGGCGGGTTGGGGTACCACCGTTTCGCTCTCCTCCGGTAAGGATGTCTACATCCAGTACGCCGCGCCGGAATGGACCCATGCCTTCCACAACGATGACCGCTCCAAGGCCGCCGTCATGTACATCGAGCCGGGTGGCTACTATGAGCGTGAGCTGAAGTTCGAAAAGCCCGTGATTGCCTGCGTGGTGGGCCGCTGGAAGGCCAAGCTGACCAAGGCCTGCGGTCACGCGGGTGCCATCGCCGGTTCCGGCGACAACGCCCTGGCCAAGGAAGAGTGGTTCATGGAGAAGTTCGGGGTCGATGCCCTCTTCACCCCGGACAATCCCGTCTGCTCCGGAAAGGGCGCGGTGGTCACCAACATCTCCCATATCCCCCTTGCCATGACCGCCGTGATGGCGAAGCACGGCGCCAAGCCGGACTTCGCGCCGGTCGGCGACCTTTCTCTGAAATGCTGGTTCAGCAACACTCAGGGCCTGGACCTGCCGGCCCACCTGACCCCGCCCGTGGTGCAGGCCCTGGCCCCCTATGACGATCAGATCGCCGCCCTGGGCGAGCAGGTGGGCGTGGTCTTCCCGCGCCAGACCATGAAGGATGCCTCCGGCGCCTCCATGATGGACTCCAAGACCCAGGTGACCCGCATCCACGGCGTCTCTGTGCTGGATTCCTCCACCCATACCTTCGAGGAAAATCTGGTCCAGAGCCTGATCCGCGAATACCCGGACGCCAACGGCTCGGCACTGGCCAACATCGCCCTGAATGCCTTCGTCAATCAGGCGGGCAAGGTCGGCCTGGCGGCGGCGGATGCCGCGCGCGGGGCGGGCAACAGCCCCAATACCTCGCTGGCCGCCGCCGTGGCCATGATCGGCCCGAAGGATGTCGCCAAGTCCCGCGACGTGGCCACCGCCCTGGTCGCGCTCTTCAAGAAGAGCGGGCTTGCCGATCCCGGCCAGGCGTTCGACTTCTCCGCCCAGCTTGCTGCTGCCGATCCGGCGATGTTCGTGACCCCGATGAATGCCCGCAAGTGCTGCGAGCTGTCGGCCTCGCGCTGTGACGCGATGATCGAGGCCGTCGGCGCCCGGTCCGCCAAGTCCGTCTTCATCGACTTCGTCCAGGCCCTGGCCGCGAAGCAGGGCGGGCGCGTGAACTGCGCGGTGCTCCTGGCCGCCATCACCACCCACCTCGCCTGGAAGCCGCTGATGCGGAAGCGCATCAGCGCCATGACGGTGACCAACCTGCCCTGGCACTTCCGCATCTTCTCCACCCTGATCGGTTCCGCCGCCAGCAGTGCCCAGCAGGTCACCGACCGCTTCTGCGGCGTGGAGAACGCCGAGCTGATGCGGGGCTGGAGCTTCACCGAGACGGCGCACCTGGCGCTGCTGGGCAACCGCCCCGACGCCGAGGCGCTCTATGCCTTCTCCGTGCTGCTGGGTCTGATCATCTCCAACGGCCCCGGCACCATCTCCGCCCAGGGCGCCAAGGGCGCGGTTTCGGCCGACGGTCCCGAGTCCCCGGAGCGCGTGCAGGTCAACAAGGGCTACATCGGCTTCCTGACCCACACCGGCTATGCCCACGGCGGCAACGGCTTCGAGGCCATCGCCTTCCTGCTGGACCGCTTCCGCAGCTCCGGCCTGAAGGACCCCGGTAGCGCCGGCCACGGCCTGGACCTGGCTGCCATGGCGACCGGCTACGCCAAGGAGTACAAGGGCTACAAGTCCAAGGCCAAGGCCGAGGGCAACATCTCCTACGACAAGATCCCTTGCGTCAATCACCCGGTCTTCAAGGACAAGGACGTGAACTACGACCCCCGCGAGGTCTTCGTCAACGAGTTGTTCAAGAAGCGCGGCGCCTACAACGTCTTCCACGAGTTCTATCACCAGTTGGTGCTGGCCCTCCACAAGACCGGCGTCAGCAAGAACGTCTATTGCGTCAACGTGGATGCGGTGATCGCGGTGATCCTGCTCAAGATGCTGTGGCAGCCCTACGCGGACGGCAAGATCAGCGACGAGACCATGGAAGCGGCGGCGTTCACCACCTTCCTGTTCGGCCGCATGATCGGTTCCGCCGCCGAGATCGACGACCACACCAACCGTGGCCGCAACATGGATACGCGCACGGCGGCGTCCGCTTGCTCCTATGTCTCTTGATAACGGAAACGGGTATTAGCTTCGTTACTTTTTTTGCAGGCTGGATTACGGCGCACGGAACCCTCAACGATAGGGGATTTGTGCGCCTAACCAACCTGCGAAGTAGTTTCTAATTCAGTGATTCGGTAATCCACAAGGCGCGCGGCCTTTCAGCAGGGTTCATTTCCAGGACCGAGTAACGGGATGACGATCAAATACGGGAATCCCGCTACGGCAACTATTGAAATATCCCTGTGTTCTTCGCGCCTCTGTGGCCGGTAGGTAACATTTAAATTTTGAGGAAAATGTCATGACAACCAAGATCATGTGGACCATCACCGACGAGGCGCCCATGTTGGCGACCTACTCGTTTCTGCCCATCGTCCAGGCCTATACGCAGGGGACCGGCATCCAGGTCGAAACCCGCGACATCTCCCTGGCGGGCCGCATCATCGCCAGCTTCCCCGAGCGTCTGACCAGCGCCCAGAAGCAATCCGATGACCTGGCGGAACTGGGCGCGCTGACCCTGAAGCCCGAGGCCAACATCATCAAACTGCCCAACATCAGCGCCTCGGTGCCCCAGTTGAAGGCCGCCATCAAGGAATTGCAGGCCCAGGGCTACGACCTGCCCGAATACCCCGAAAATCCCCAGGGCGACGCCGAACAGGAGATCAAGGCCCGCTACGCCAAGATCCTGGGCAGCGCCGTGAACCCCGTCCTGCGTGAAGGTAACTCCGACCGCCGCGCAGCCCTTTCCGTCAAGAACTACGCCAGGAAGAATCCGCACCGCATGGGCGCCTGGAGCGCCGATTCCAAGACCCGCGTGGCCCACATGGATGCCAACGACTTCTACGGCAGCGAAAAATCCACCACCCTGGCGGAAGCCACCACAGCGCGCATCGAATTTACCGGCAGCGATGGCGCGGTCAAGGTGCTCAAGGACAAGCTCTCCCTCAAGGCGGGCGAAGTGGTCGATGCCTCCGTCATGAACTGCCGCAGCCTGCGTGCCTTCTACGAGAAGCAGATCGAGGTGGCGAAAAAGGATGGCGTACTGCTGTCCCTGCACCTCAAGGCCACCATGATGAAGATCTCCGATCCCATCCTGTTCGGCCATGCCGTGTCCGTCTTCTTCAAGGACTTGCTCGACAAGCACGCCGCGACCTTCAAGTCCCTGGGCGTGAACCTCAACAATGGTTTCGGCGACCTCCTCGCCAAGATCGCCACCCTGCCGGAAGCCGAACGCGCGCAGATTGAAGCCGACATTCAGGCCGTCTATGCGAGCCGTCCCGAACTGGCGATGGTCAACTCTGACAAGGGCATCACCAACCTGCACGTGCCCTCCGACATCATCATCGATGCCTCCATGCCGCCCGTGATCCGCGACGGCGGCAAGATGTGGGGCCGCGACGGCAAGCCCTACGATACCCTGGCGATGATCCCCGACCGCAACTACGCGGGCGTCTTCCAGGCGGTCATCGAGGACTGCAAGAAGAACGGCGCGCTGAATCCCGTGACCATGGGCAGCGTGCCCAACGTCGGCCTGATGGCCCAGAAGGCAGAGGAATACGGCTCCCACGACAAGACCTTCGAGATGTCCGGCGACGGCGTCGTGCGCGTCGTCGATGCCACCGGCAATGTCCTGCTGGAACAGAAGGTGGAAGCGGGCGATGTCTTCCGCGCCTGCCAGACCAAGGACGCCCCCATTCAGGATTGGGTCAAGCTGGCCGTCACCCGCGCCCGCCTGTCCAATACCCCGGCCGTCTTCTGGCTGGACAAGAACCGCGCCCACGACGCCCAGATCATCGCCAAGGTCGAGAAGTACCTCAAGGACCACGATCTGACCGGCCTTGACCTGCGCATCCTGCCGCCCGCCGACGCCTGCCGTTTCTCCCTGGACCGCATCCGCAAGGGCGAAGATACTATCTCCGTCACCGGCAACGTGCTGCGCGACTACCTGACCGACCTCTTCCCCATCCTGGAACTCAACACCAGCGCCAAGATGCTCTCCATCGTGCCCCTGATGAACGGTGGCGGCATGTTCGAGACCGGCGCCGGCGGCTCCGCCCCCAAGCACGTCCAGCAGTTCCAGCAGGAAGGCCATCTGCGCTGGGACTCCCTGGGCGAATTCCTCGCCCTGGCCGTTTCCCTCGAACACATGGGCCAGGTTTTCAACAATCCCAAGGCACAGATCCTGGCCGAGACCCTCGATCAAGCCAACGGCAAGTTCCTCGACAGCAACAAGTCCCCCTCCCGCAAGGTCAAGGAATTGGACAATCGCGGCAGCCACTTCTACCTGGCCATGTACTGGGCCCAGGCCCTGGCCGGGCAGGACAAGGACCCCGAGATCAAGGCCCGCTTCACCAAGCTGGCCCAGGACCTGACCGCCAACGAAGCCAAGATCGTCGAAGAGCTGAACGCAGTCCAAGGCGAACCCGTCGACATGGGCGGCTACTATCGCCCCGACGCCGACAAGGCATCCAAGGCCATGCGTCCCAGCGCGACCCTCAACGCCGCGCTGGCCGCACTGGGCTGATAGGGATCAGTCTCCTTAATCCCCTCCCCCCGCCGGGGGAAGGATAGGGGAGAGGGGGAGGGTAGAACCTCCCAGCCAAACGCCGATGACCGGGAAATCCGTCATCGGCGTTTTGCTGTCCGGGCGGGTAAACTGTGCTGCATGAGCATCAAACGACTCCCCGATCATCTCGTCAACCAGATTGCCGCCGGCGAGGTGGTGGAGCGCCCGGCCTCGGTGGTCAAGGAGCTGGTGGAGAACAGCCTGGACGCGGGGGCCGGGCGCATCGACATCGCCATCGAGCAGGGCGGGGTGCGGCTGATCCGGGTCCAGGACGAGGGTTGCGGCATCGACAGGGAGGAACTGGCCCTGGCCCTGGCCCGCCATGCCACCAGCAAGATCGCCTCGTTGGACGATCTGGAGGGGGTGCGCAGCATGGGCTTTCGCGGCGAGGCCTTGCCCAGTATCGCTTCGGTGTCGCGTCTGACCCTGACCTCCCATGCGGCGGGCGCGGGGCATGCCTGGCAGGTGGCCGAGGGGGAGGCCGAGCCGCGTCCCGCCGCCTTGCCCGCCGGAACTCTGATCGAGGTGCGCGACCTTTTCTACAATACCCCGGCCCGGCGCAAGTTTCTCAAGGCGGAGAAAACGGAGTTCGCCCATATCGAGACCCTGGTCAAGCGGCTGGCCCTGGCCCGTTTCGACGTGCGCTTCCGCCTTCAGCACAACGGCCGCGAGGTCTTCGCCCTGGCGGTGGCCGAGCGGCCTGAGGAGCAGGCCCGCCGCCTCGCCCTGCTGCTGGGCGAGGAGTTCGTTCAATCGGCCCTGGCCTTCGAACAGGCGGCGGCGGGGCTGCGCCTCTACGGCTGGCTCGGCCTGCCGGCCTTTTCCCGCAGTCAGCCCGACATGCAGTATTTCTACGTCAACGGCCGCATGGTGCGCGACAAACTGGTGACCCACGCGGTGCGCCAGGCCTATCAGGATGTCCTCTATCAGGGCCGCCACCCGGCCTACGTGGTCTTTCTGGAGATCGACCCGGCCCAGGTGGATGTGAACGTCCACCCGACCAAGCACGAGGTGCGGTTCCGCGAGTCGCGCCTGGTCCATGACTTTCTCTTCCGGTCCCTGCACCAAGTCATCGCCGGGGCCGGCCCCGGCGGCGAAGCCCCTTCGACCCGGCCCGTGCCTCCGTCCTCGTATAGCCAGCCGCCCAGGGCCGAAACCCTAGCGCCTTACCCGCGTCAGACCGCCATGCCCCTGCGGGTGGCCGAGGGCCGCGCCGCCTATGCCCTGGCCTTCGAGGCGCAACGGCCTGTCCCTGGACCTGATGCCACCGATTCCACCGAGGAGGCCGCGCCCCCGCTCGGCTTCGCCCTGGCCCAGCTCCACGGCGTCTACATCCTGGCCCAGGGCCGGGAGGGGTTGATCCTGGTGGATATGCACGCTGCCCACGAGCGCATCACCTACGAGCGACTCAAGGCCCACCAGGCGGCGGGGCGCATCCCCAGCCAGCCCCTGCTGGTGCCGGAACGGGTCAAGGTCAGCACAGTGGAGGCGGAACTCTGCGAGGAGTCGGCGGCCTCCTTCGAGGCCCTGGGGCTCCAGATCGACCGGCTTGATCAGGAGACCCTGGTGGTGCGCGCCATCCCCGCCATCCTGCGCGGGGCCGACGCCGCAGGGCTGGTCCGCGACCTGCTGGCCGATCTGCGCGCCCATGGTTCCAGCCGCCGCCTGCACGAGGAGATCAACCGGGTCCTGGCGACCATGGCCTGTCACGGTTCGGTGCGCGCCAACCGCGCCCTGGGCCGGGAGGAGATGAACGCCCTGTTGCGGGAGCTGGAACGGACCGAGCGCGGCGGCCAGTGCAACCACGGCCGTCCGACTTGGGCGCGGCTGGATATGAAGGATCTCGACGCCCTTTTCAAGCGGGGGCGGTAGGAATGTTGGGTTACGGCGCGCGTCAACTATAGCGGACCAGGCGGTTTGAGATGTTTTTTGAGCTGCCTGTCCGGCAGTGAAGGATACCGCCTAGGTGCTCATCAACTCCGCCAATTTCTGAGCTGCCTGTCCGGCAGTGAAGGGTCACCCTGCCGCCCCTGGCTTTTTTCACCATTTCTGAGCTGCCTGTCCGGCAGTGAAGCGGGAGGACGTTGAGAAACGGACGCGGAGACTTTTCTGAGCTGCCTGTCCGGCAGTGAAGCCGGGTCAGTTGGCGGACAGGCCGCCGCCTTCTTTCTGAGCTGCCTGTCCGGCAGTGAAGGAGCGCAATTTCGGCGCCACGCGCAGCGCCATTTTCTGAGCTGCCTGTCCGGCAGTGAAGGCTATGCAGGAGCTGCAATCTTCAGATCGAGTTTTCTGAGCTGCCTGTCCGGCAGTGAAGCACAGATCCGAGGGGCCGCGCCAGGGCGACCATTTCTGAGCTGCCTGTCCGGCAGTGAAGGGCCCAATAATCCGGGTCGGCGTAATACCATTTTTCTGAGCTGCCTGTCCGGCAGTGAAGGGGATTGAAGTCGCATGACATTCACGGCGCATTTTCTGAGCTGCCTGTCCGGCAGTGAAGCACGTCCCCTGTCCCGCCTGCCAGACCCTCCATTTCTGAGCTGCCTGTCCGGCAGTGAAGATCACCGATATCACCCCCGGCAGCGGGCATGATTTCTGAGCTGCCTGTCCGGCAGTGAAGGCAGTAGAGCGATCGGCGGGGGGCCATATGGGTTTCTGAACTGCCTGTCCGGCAGTGAAGCCTCTGTTCCCGGAGCACCATCGGCACCAGGATTTCTGAGCTGCCTGTCCGGCAGTGAAGGTATGGCTACGCGGGAGTGGATGTGTAAGGAGTTTCTGAGCTGCCTGTCCGGCAGTGAAGATTCGTCTGGGCTGGCTGATTTCATCCTTCTGTTTCTGAGCTGCCTGTCCGGCAGTGAAGACAACGTCTGAGGTTGCGTACCTCAACGATATTTTCTGAGCTGCCTGTCCGGCAGTGAAGAGACTGGTTGACCGTGTTCGTGGCCACAGACTTTTCTGAGCTGCCTGTCCGGCAGTGAAGATCCCTGGGGCCAGTGGCGATTAGTGGAAATATTTCTGAGCTGCCTGTCCGGCAGTGAAGAGATCATCCACCTGTTCGAGCAGGAGCGGGCATTTCTGAGCTGCCTGTCCGGCAGTGAAGAACGACCTGGCCGAGGCACCGATCACCGACCTTTTCTGAGCTGCCTGTCCGGCAGTGAAGGCCAGCCGCTTGTTGATGAGCTTGCCGTTGTCTTTCTGAGCTGCCTGTCCGGCAGTGAAGGTCCGCGCCCTCGACCGTGACGGTGCCGGTCATTTCTGAGCTGCCTGTCCGGCAGTGAAGGATGCCTCGGTAAAACTGATCACGGCGCTGGTTTTCTGAGCTGCCTGTCCGGCAGTGAAGATCCGCGAATTCGGCTTCGCCAATCCGGTATTTTTCTGAGCTGCCTGTCCGGCAGTGAAGATCGACCATTGCTTGCGTCCGGCGGCATTCCCTTTCTGAGCTGCCTGTCCGGCAGTGAAGCCCCTTCGATCAACAGACCTGGACCGGCGAATTTTCTGAGCTGCCTGTCCGGCAGTGAAGGGGCACAGACTACCAGGTCAATCTGGCGGCCGTTTCTGAGCTGCCTGTCCGGCAGTGAAGTCCCAGCCTTTGCCGCTGGCGTATTGCCGGATTTTCTGAGCTGCCTGTCCGGCAGTGAAGATGGAGCGCATGGCTGTGTTCGAGCGCCTGATGTTTCTGAGCTGCCTGTCCGGCAGTGAAGTCCGCGAACGCGCCCGCAGCGCCTTTGAATGCTTTCTGAGCTGCCTGTCCGGCAGTGAAGCTGGATCTGCAATTCAACGAGCCGGTCATCGATTTCTGAGCTGCCTGTCCGGCAGTGAAGGCCATGAACACGGCCCAGAGGATCACGAGGGATTTCTGAGCTGCCTGTCCGGCAGTGAAGATCTGGATTGCGCTCTAGGTCGATTCCGATCTTTTTCTGAGCTGCCTGTCCGGCAGTGAAGCTGACGGCCGTCGCCGGTGCATCGGCCTATCGTTTCTGAGCTGCCTGTCCGGCAGTGAAGTGACTCGTTCCGGGTACTGCCGGAACGTGTTTTTTCTGAGCTGCCTGTCCGGCAGTGAAGCTGGTCAGAATTTCATTATCACGATCCTTTGATTTCTGAGCTGCCTGTCCGGCAGTGAAGAAACGATCCCTCTCGCCTGGGGTCTGGCATCATTTCTGAGCTGCCTGTCCGGCAGTGAAGCCCGGCTCGGGCGATCCGATGACGTTGATAGATTTCTGAGCTGCCTGTCCGGCAGTGAAGTTCACCGGTGCGCCCGGCCAGATAGCCAACATTTTCTGAGCTGCCTGTCCGGCAGTGAAGGAGTCTGCCGCACACAATCGCTCCGCGAGTTTTTTCTGAGCTGCCTGTCCGGCAGTGAAGCTACTATGAAGCGTCGAATGAAATGTGGGCCATTTCTGAGCTGCCTGTCCGGCAGTGAAGCGAGGGTTTCGGAAGATGAACAGCCGGTTCCTTTTCTGAGCTGCCTGTCCGGCAGTGAAGATTCCGGCGCTCCGCCCGATCGGTTCACGGCCTTTCTGAGCTGCCTGTCCGGCAGTGAAGATGGTGTGGCACGTATTGGATATTGTTCGGCATTTCTGAGCTGCCTGTCCGGCAGTGAAGAGCAAATAGCTATTGACGCGCGCAAAGCCCTCTTTCTGAGCTGCCTGTCCGGCAGTGAAGTTCGTGGTGCGGGCCGCCGCCGTGCGCCACTACTTTCTGAGCTGCCTGTCCGGCAGTGAAGAGTTACCCCGCGCCGCTGGAGGCCTGGGTCGATTTCTGAGCTGCCTGTCCGGCAGTGAAGAGCCTGCTGGACGAGCTGTTGCCCCAGATCCATTTCTGAGCTGCCTGTCCGGCAGTGAAGCTGGACCTGGGCGCCGAACAGATCGTCATCCATTTCTGAGCTGCCTGTCCGGCAGTGAAGGAGGTCGGACACCAGGGCGTCGAGCTGGCCTATTTCTGAGCTGCCTGTCCGGCAGTGAAGGTGGTGCTGATCGCCCCCCACGTCGAGCAGATTTTCTGAGCTGCCTGTCCGGCAGTGAAGGTTGAAATTTACGGCTTTGCGCTTGACCACATTTTCTGAGCTGCCTGTCCGGCAGTGAAGTCCTCTTAGATGCTACGAAAGCGGGCGATGTTGTTTCTGAGCTGCCTGTCCGGCAGTGAAGTCGAGGTTGCGTAATAATCGCCGGTGCGCATCTTTCTGAGCTGCCTGTCCGGCAGTGAAGGCAACAACGGACGCGGCGGCCGCCGGTTGCATTTTCTGAGCTGCCTGTCCGGCAGTGAAGGGATACCGGCGTTGGAAGCGCTCACCAAGGCATTTCTGAGCTGCCTGTCCGGCAGTGAAGAGGGTAACGCCGTAGCCGCTCGGGATGACGTTTTTCTGAGCTGCCTGTCCGGCAGTGAAGATCAACGCCCTGCGCGACCAGTACGGCATCAATTTCTGAGCTGCCTGTCCGGCAGTGAAGATGAAAACTATTGTTGGGGCTAATGATCCCAATTTCTGAGCTGCCTGTCCGGCAGTGAAGATCGAGAATGCCGCGCAGACGGTCCCCGGTGTTTTCTGAGCTGCCTGTCCGGCAGTGAAGGACAGCAGTCAGATCCCCTTCTTGCTTCGGGATTTCTGAGCTGCCTGTCCGGCAGTGAAGAATAAGAAACAGCTCAAATTCGTAATCACACTTTTCTGAGCTGCCTGTCCGGCAGTGAAGGCATCGTGTAACTGGTGGCGCCGACCGTCACATTTCTGAGCTGCCTGTCCGGCAGTGAAGTGACAGTCTTAGTGCCAGCGGCAAAAGCCACAATTTCTGAGCTGCCTGTCCGGCAGTGAAGATTGACGCACCGTCGGCAAATACGGAGTGATATTTCTGAGCTGCCTGTCCGGCAGTGAAGTCCGGGACCGGCGGCTGGATCGATATCACCAATTTCTGAGCTGCCTGTCCGGCAGTGAAGGTGCCGTCCGACCGCTGGCGGGCGGTGATGGTTTTCTGAGCTGCCTGTCCGGCAGTGAAGGATCCCATGGGCCAAGTGGGAGCCCGGCATCATTTCTGAGCTGCCTGTCCGGCAGTGAAGACATCGGCATGAGCGTCGAGGCGGTCTCGGCATTTTCTGAGCTGCCTGTCCGGCAGTGAAGTCATACTGAACAAATGCGAGCTGATCCTCATATTTCTGAGCTGCTTGTCCGGCAGTGAAGACCGCGCTCGCAACATCTTGGGCTAGAGCATATTTCTGAGCTGCCTGTCCGGCAGTGAAGTTACGGTGGTGGGCAACGGCGTCACCCGGAGCTTTCTGAGCTGCCTGTCCGGCAGTGAAGCGATCGCATCATCGTCGAGAAGGTGCTCCCCTTTTCTGAGCTGCCTGTCCGGCAGTGAAGGCATCATCATGGACCCAAAGGCCGGGGACATATTTCTGAGCTGCCTGTCCGGCAGTGAAGGCATCATCATGGACCCAAAGGCCGGGGACATATTTCTGAGCTGCCTGTCCGGCAGTGAAGATCGAATATCGCTCCTTCTCGTGCGATGTGGGCTTTCTGAGCTGCCTGTCCGGCAGTGAAGATTGAGCCCGGCCAGCATCGAGGCCCCGTAGTTTTCTGAGCTGCCTGTCCGGCAGTGAAGACAGAAGAAGATCGCCGATGCCGATGCCGGGCTTTTCTGAGCTGCCTGTCCGGCAGTGAAGGACCTGACCAACGGTCTGACGATTGCGGTCAATTTCTGAGCTGCCTGTCCGGCAGTGAAGGCATTGCGGGGCAAGCTCGCCCAGGCCTCGGCTTTCTGAGCTGCCTGTCCGGCAGTGAAGGCGAGGATGGCGGTGCGCAAGCGGTAGATAGCTTTCTGAGCTGCCTGTCCGGCAGTGAAGCAGTGTCCGCGATGATTCCGCACGAGGTATTATTTCTGAGCTGCCTGTCCGGCAGTGAAGCACATCGGTGAACTCCCTGCCGATTGTGTGCTTTTCTGAGCTGCCTGTCCGGCAGTGAAGCCGGGAACTTCGCCACGAAATACCTACTGTCATTTCTGAGCTGCCTGTCCGGCAGTGAAGTGTACGATCTTAGCCATGGGGTGTCCTCCTGATTTCTGAGCTGCCTGTCCGGCAGTGAAGGCGTAGTTCCGGCGGACGAACGCGATAGCCCCTTTCTGAGCTGCCTGTCCGGCAGTGAAGGATGGCACGTTCACTACGCTCCAATCGGAAATTTTCTGAGCTGCCTGTCCGGCAGTGAAGTTCAACCAAGAAATCGATGACCCTCCTTATCTTTTCTGAGCTGCCTGTCCGGCAGTGAAGATGTATGACGCCTCTACCCCATCGGATTTCTGTTTCTGAGCTGCCTGTCCGGCAGTGAAGTGAGTGGCATGGTGAAAAACCGCCATTTATCACTTTCTGAGCTGCCTGTCCGGCAGTGAAGACTCGCTTCCACTTCTCGTCCTCAACGCATGATTTCTGAGCTGCCTGTCCGGCAGTGAAGTCATCGACCATATCCAGATCATGTCCGCGAAGTTTCTGAGCTGCCTGTCCGGCAGTGAAGCTCGATGTCGGGCACTTCGGGTTCTTCTTCGTTTTCTGAGCTGCCTGTCCGGCAGTGAAGAAGCCTGTTGTATGCAAACAACACTTTATCACTTTCTGAGCTGCCTGTCCGGCAGTGAAGCGGTACGCAACCATAGGCTTACCATGCGGGACTTTCTGAGCTGCCTGTCCGGCAGTGAAGCGTTCCGGTGTGTATCTCGCTCTCATCGAACTTTTCTGAGCTGCCTGTCCGGCAGTGAAGGGAGACCAATCGGCCCGAGCCATGGTGACAGATTTCTGAGCTGCCTGTCCGGCAGTGAAGTCACTCATATTTTGCTTTTAGCCTAGCGAGCATTTCTGAGCTGCCTGTCCGGCAGTGAAGGCATCGCCGAGCTATTAGATCGGATGCTCACCTTTCTGAGCTGCCTGTCCGGCAGTGAAGCTTAGATGTGGCGGCCCCGCCGTACATCAGGTTTTCTGAGCTGCCTGTCCGGCAGTGAAGCTGGAGGATTCTCTAGCGAGCGACAAGCTGTTCTTTCTGAGCTGCCTGTCCGGCAGTGAAGAGAACGCTCGTCCTCGCCCACCTTCCATACAATTTCTGAGCTGCCTGTCCGGCAGTGAAGACACTGGCCCCGCATCGTAGGAATCGATTACGTTTCTGAGCTGCCTGTCCGGCAGTGAAGTGGATACAGCGATAAGCACCCGCACATAAATGTTTCTGAGCTGCCTGTCCGGCAGTGAAGGAGCCGCAACTTAGTTTCGATTGATCCGTCTGTTTCTGAGCTGCCTGTCCGGCAGTGAAGAAGAACGAAGGCAACCCCCTGGCCTGGTTCCTTTTCTGAGCTGCCTGTCCGGCAGTGAAGAAAGAAAAACGAGGGGGGGCAGGCCGCGGCCATTTCTGAGCTGCCTGTCCGGCAGTGAAGAATGGCGGGAGTGCTACGCAGGCGTATGTACATTTCTGAGCTGCCTGTCCGGCAGTGAAGACGAGCCGGACACACACCAGCACCTTCGTGCTTTTCTGAGCTGCCTGTCCGGCAGTGAAGGCGGGCGCACTTACGCGCACGGGGGGGAGCTTTTTCTGAGCTGCCTGTCCGGCAGTGAAGGCTGGTGTGTGTCCGGCTAGTAGAGGGGACCATTTCTGAGCTGCCTGTCCGGCAGTGAAGTATTTTTGAAACAGGGTTGCTCAATCGTTTCCTTTCTGAGCTGCCTGTCCGGCAGTGAAGGTGGGATTATGTGTCCCACACCAACCAAACGATTTCTGAGCTGCCTGTCCGGCAGTGAAGGAGTTGGATGCCAGCTCCTTTATCATGTTGCATTTCTGAGCTGCCTGTCCGGCAGTGAAGATTTTGAGGGACTAACACGGACAAACGCAACGTTTCTGAGCTGCCTGTCCGGCAGTGAAGCGGCGGCTAGAGCCCTGGAGGACTCGCTAGCTTTTCTGAGCTGCCTGTCCGGCAGTGAAGGCGTGATGTTGTAGTTTCCGCCCGCTGGAACTTTTCTGAGCTGCCTGTCCGGCAGTGAAGTTCCAGACCGAATTCTATAAGCGCATGGGCGATTTCTGAGCTGCCTGTCCGGCAGTGAAGTGCTCCAGGGCGGCATTCTCGGCTTCGGGTCTTTTCTGAGCTGCCTGTCCGGCAGTGAAGTAGATGATACAACAGTCTAACCATTTAATTGTTTAAGAAAAATAGCCGATTCGTTTCGACCGACCCAATTTCCGTCGCCTCCGCCAAGCACTTGAAAACAATGGCTTCTTGGAAGCGCCAGAAAAAAGGGTCAGAACCAGGGGACGGTGGCGGTTGTGCTCAAGCCGTAGGCGCTGAAGCTACCCGCGCGAGCCTCCGCCTCCTTGGGCATGTGCTCTATGAAGAGCCGGAATTGTTGGTTGGTGCTTTGGCTGTTCAGTACCACGTAGGGCAAATCCAGCAGCTTGGCCTTTTCGTCCGGGATTGCCGCACGCGCTTGGTCTTCGCTTACGCCCTTGCGGGCAATCAGGCGGCGGCGCTCCCTTTCTGGGTTGCTCTTCGCCTGTACCCGCCGCACGGTGCGGTATTGCGCATGGGCGGGTACAGCGCTTGGGCTGCCTACCGTCAGGTGGTCGCTCATGCCCTTCAGCCAGCCGTTTTGCATGAAGCGCTCCAGGGTGGCCGCTGTGCCGTGCAGGCGAAGGTGATGGCCGAGCGAGTGGCTTTTTTGCCCTACGTCGGGAAAGCTCACGCCGATGCTCCCTTCGCCAAAAGTCACCAGCCCCCGGTGGAGTTTGCCGAACAGGGCGTTCATCAGCAGCGTGGATGGGAACTCGGGATCGGGCAGTAGCCGGATGTCGATATAGGTATCCATGGTTGGTTCGCTATTCCTTGTCGCTGTCGCCAAACACGCCGCCGCGTATCAGCGTGGCCATCACGAAATGCTTGCCGCCCTCGTCGGGTTCCTTGTCTTTGAGCACCCAGCCGTCGAGCAGGGAGTAGAAATCGACTTTCACTTTGGGCTGGCGATAGGCTCTACCCAGGTTGGTGACGGAGCCGTAGGGTTCGACGGCGATGGGGCCGAGATCGTCGCCTTCCTCGTTCGGATACCAGGTGTCGATGGTGCGCAAGGCATTGCCGATCTTCTGGCTGTGCATGGCGGCGACCTTGCCAACTTCGTAAAGCGTTTTGCTCTTCTGGCCGCGCTTGTCGCCCTTGTCGAGGATGAGTTCCTGCGAGGGGTAAACCTCCTGACCATCGCCGACGCGGGCGTAAGCGACGACTTCCAGCAGGGTGTGGCTTTGGCCGGCAAGACCTTGTTCGATGGTGGCTGCCAGTTGCGCGATGTCTTTCTCGGCAGCGGCCGGGACAGCGAAGTTGCGCAGGCTGAAATCGAGTGCGTTGAAGTGCCACGTTTGTTTCGCGACGCCCTTGTCGAGATGGCGCACCTCAACGGCGATTTGCTCAGCGCCAACCCGGTTACGCCACAAGAAGCGGCCGTTGGCGAGGTTGATGGCGTAGCGGCGGGCCAGTTCGGCAAAGCCGGTGCTGGTCACGTAGCTTTGCACGGTCGCTTGCAGCTTGGCCTGGTAGGTCTGGTTGTTGCAGGCCGATGGTACGCCGGCACCGCCAAGCACGCGCAGCGTGAAGCGCAGGCGCAGCGTGTCGGTGTCGTTGGGCAGGGTGGCGACGTCTACGGTTTGCAGATTGGGGTTTTCGATGGCGGCGTCGAGTTTGGCCGGGTCTTGATCCTTGGTTTTGAGCCGGTTCGAAATGGTGCCGCGTACCGATTTTTCGTGAATGGCGACGACGGGCCAGGCACCACCCTTGGCGATGTCGTCCCAGCGTCCGGCGCTGAAAAGGCCGTCGGAAGGATCGAGTTTGCGTTCAAAGGCGAGTACGGAAGCGGTAGAGAGGTCGGTCTTGGCCATGATTAAGCTCCTTGAATGGTGTTGAGTGCGGCGTTATTTTCGGTTTCGGTTCGCGATGCAGTAACGGTTTCGGCGTAGCGGTTAACGCAGCGGTAGAGCCCGGCTTCCGCGTCTGTTGTGCTGTGCCAGAGCAGCTGCTCCAGTTGGTTCAGGCGATGCGGGCCTATCCATTGGCCGAGCGAGTAAAGGCTCTCGACAAAGCGGAAAGGCTCGCCACTGTCGCGCGCGCTGGAGACTTCGCCTGGCGCGTAAAGCGGC
The DNA here is from genome assembly GCA_001801995.1 of Gammaproteobacteria bacterium RIFOXYD12_FULL_61_37. Lineage (GTDB taxonomy): Bacteria > Pseudomonadota > Gammaproteobacteria > Chromatiales > Chromatiaceae > YD12-FULL-61-37. The sequence goes on from MGZB01000055.1 coordinate 224,614, forward strand.
GAAATGCCGGCGTAGCCGATGGGCAGCGGGACGAGCCAGCCGGGGCGTTTCTCAAGCAGCCATTCCACTTTCTCCTGCCCTTCGTGGGTGGGTAGCGATGGCATATGGTTCAGGCGAGTGATGTCGAGCAGTGCATCAAGCAGGTTGGCGTTGCTGCCATTGCCCTTGAGCTTGCCCAGCCTTTCCTCCAGCAGATCAGGTCGATGCACCAGAGCGAAGCCGGGCAGCAGGCGGCGGCGCAATCGGGCCAACGCTTTGCGTTGGTCTGCGACAACATCGGGCCAAGGTATCCAGTGGGGTTTGGGCAAACGCGGGCCATTTGGCGGCAAGATGCTGCCACCGGCCAGGCGCATGCCGAGGGCGGTTTCGTAGGCGGCATCGGCGAAAAGCTGCTCTTCCAGTGCTTCGTCGAATCCACCACGCACGGCGATGGCGAGACTGATTTCCAGATGCGCGTGACCTTCCTCGACTATCGCCGCTGGCGTGCCTTCGCTAATGAACTTGCCTGCATCGCGCTTGAGGTATACCGGATTGCGGCTTTGCGTGAAGACCAGATGTTGCCGCCGGTTGGGCTTGAAAGTTTGCGCTTCGAAGCCGTGGCAAACGATGCCGACGCCGCCGAAGGCCTGCCCGTATTCGCTCGATAGACGCCGCTGCAAAGCATGGGTGAAGCCGAGGAAAGCGGTGGGAGATGGAAATCCCCAGGTGAGCGGGCTGGAAATGGCGTTGGCGTTTTGTACCCGTAGATGCGGCAACACCAGCAAGCCGTCGGGTTTGAAGTCGGGCTTACTCATCTTCAAGCTCCTCGCGCAGCATCTTGAGTTCATTGCCAAGAACCGCTTGCCATACCAAGGCTTCTGGGCCGCCGAGCAGCGTCTTGTCGGTTTTCAGGGCAGCGTTGAGCCAGTTGGCGAAACGCAGACAAACCTCATCCTTCCAATCGCCTTGTCGGTAGCGGGCGGCAAAGTCCTCATCGCTCAGTGCTCGATCCGGGTCGAGCCAGCATTGTTCGGCAAGGTTGAGCTGGCAATTAGCGTGGGCGCTCCAGCCGGGTTCCAATTCACGTAGCTCGGCGGCCATGTTCAGCGCTTCGCCACACAAGTCGGCCACCAGTTCGGCGCGAGTCTCGCGGATGCGGATGTTGGTGCCTGCGTCGGCCACTCTGAGCAGGAAGTCCTTCAAAACGGCGACCAAGCGTCGTACTTCGCTGCGTGAGCCGAAATAACGGGCGAAGACCGTGTCGGTTTTGAGCGGCGGGCGCAGGGCAGAGGATTCCCAAATCGGTGGCACCGAAGCCAACAGATAGTTTTCACCTCGACGTTCGCTGTTGAGCTGGCTGATGTTTTGCGGCTTAGAGCCGCCAAAATTCTGGATGGCGAGATTGGGGTAATCCCGGTAGCCGTGGGCATGTGGCTTGTTCGCCCGTCGAGCGTCACGTGCTGCCTTGGCGGCATCGGAAAAGCGGTCTTCGGCGATACGCTCGTGCACCGCATGCGCCAGCGGTGACGACAGCAGCGGTGCCAGCAGGTGATAGCCGCCATCTTCCAGCGGCCAATAAAGCTGCTTGGCGAGCTTGTGCGAAGACGGGCCACCCTTGGCTTCGGGCAACGCGGCAAACGCCGCCAGCCATTCGGCAGCCTGGGCCGCATCGTCGCTCAGCGCTTCGGCCAGCGCCGGGTCGCGGGCAGTGGCACGGTCGAGCAGGGAGCGACCGTCGACGCTAAGGCGCAGGAATTTGTAGACGTCCAGCGCGGCGGCGTTGCCCACCACATCGGCCGACCATTCGCCGGCAAGACTGTGCGACCCAAGTTCAAGCGGCTCGGCAGCCGGGTTGCCAGGACTGGACAGGCTGGAGCCATCCGCCGACGGATGGGTAAACTTGATCGCGTGGGTAACTTGCTGAATCTGCCCAACACGATGCGCCGCGTCGGCGATCCAGGCGGCGGGTTGATGTTCGTCGATGAGTTTTTGCCGTGCTTCGTCATCGTCGGCTTTGAGTTTTTCCAGCTTGGGCTGGAGGCGATCCTCGCGCAGGAAGCGGGCGATTTCGGCCTTGATGCGTTGGCTTTCGCCGGGCGGCGATGGCGATAGCGGAGCGTCGTTCATAGGCTTCTCCTTGTGAATTACGTTGGTGTTCATGTGCGGCTGAAACCCATCGCCGGGTGATAGCGCCAGATTTGTATCGCCTCGCGTCCGGGCAAATCGACGATGCCGAATTTGCGCGCGCATTCTGCGGGCTCCATGCCTTGCGCTTCGGCCAAAATTTGCAGTGCATCGAGGTAATCGGGTGCACCCCATGGGGCAATGCGTGGGCCGGTCAAAAGTTCAACACATTGCAGCAGATTCGGCACCACGGCTTCTGAGCCGGTCGCTTCAAGTTGGCGAAATTCTGTCTGTACACAATCTTCATCCGGCCGGAAGTAATAGCTTTGGTGTCCCTGCGGGTCGGCGCGAAAACGTTGCTTCCGTTGCAGAACACCGGTGAGATGTGCATTGGTTCTCCACCATCGGTGCACCGGTGTGTCGTTCTGGCTTTCGCCGCTCTGCGCTCCGAGCATGAGGTCGGCCAGCCGGGCGTGTTCGAGGTCGGCGAGGTTGCCTTTGGGATCGAGCTTGTCGCGGGGGCGGATGCGGGCGCGGGCATCGATGGTTTGGTACTGCTCGGGGGTGAGCAGTTCGCTGAGTCGATGGGTGGTCAGCGGGAATTCTGGCGACTCGAAACCCGGCCAGCGGAAGGCTGGCGAATTGCCGGGGTGCTTGAGATTTTTGACGTTGCTGTCGAGCAGCAGAATGTTCGGCTGATCCGGTGGGCAGTCGAATTTTCGGTGTCGTTTGACACGCCCGGCGAGCTGGATGATGGAACGCATCGACGAGGGTTCGACGATGGCCCAGTCGTAGTCGTGATCGCGGCCAACTTCGGCTACCGCCGTGGCGAGGACGATGAAAACATGGTCGTGCTCGCTGCCGGTATCGAGCTTTTCGCGCAGGCCGGGCCAGTCGAAAACTTTGTCGGGCTGGTGGCGCTTGAGCACGGCGTCCAGCTCGCGTTCGATTTCGGCACGCACCAGCATCGGGTGGCGTGAGTGGTAGGCGCACAGGTGGATGCGGCAATCTTCCGGTGCGCCCAGCGCGAACAGGCTTTGCGCGACATCGAAGAGCGGGTCGATGTTGGCCATGCGGATCAGGCCGAAGCTGACCCGTTTGCCGGTAATGGGATCGGTGCTGTGGTGTTGGCTGTGTAGCGCCAGCGCTTTGGTACGCAGCAAATCAGCCAGTTCGCGGCAGATGTGCGCCTGCTTGCCGGCATTGTCGTTGGCGCTGGTGGCGCTGATAGCGACAGGCAGGATGGCGGCGCGGCGGCGAATTTCTGTAACAGCCGCGAGTCGGGCAATGCGACGTTCGACAAAACTTGTGTGCGTGGCGAGGAAGGCGGCACCGTCGGCCTCGTTGTCGTGTTGCGCCGCTTGCGCACCAAACTCGTCGAACCAGCCGCAGCACACGTCAAGCGCGGTGCCGGGGCGTCCGCGATGGTGCTGGAATTCAGCGCGACCGGCGCAGTAGGCGAGGAATAGCCCTTGTACCAAGGCCGGTGGCAGGGTGGCGGACGACAGCAGTACGCGGCTGCCAAGCAGGCCGGCCCAATGCACCAGACGAGAGAGGGCGGGCAGGTCGGCGATGTCGAAATCGTCGGGCTCGTCGAGCACCAGATCGGAAGTCATCAGGCGCAGTATGGGCAGAATCTGGTGGCCGCCGCGCGTGCTTTCACTGGCGGGCATCAGGTGTCGATGGTGCAGACGAGTACCGGCGCGTCGAGCAGACTGGCGGCGTGCGCGCCACGGCCCTGCCGACTTTGCAATAGCCAGCGCTTGAGCGGGCCGTCTTCGAGGCTGCCGTCGTAGCGCACATGGTTGTAGGCGGGGAGCAGGTCTTCCGCCGATTCGCTGCCGCTGTTTGCGGCATCCTGCGCGCGGGCCTTGTAGTAATCGTGCAGCGCTTTGGTTGCCGCGCCGCCGACCAGCACAGCGAGGTCTTCGGAACCAAGCTTGAGGCGTTCGCGGTAGGTGTCGCCGGTTTGCAGTGTCAGCGTGCGCAGGCCAAGCGCGACGGTGAAACGTGCGCCGATCTGCGGGTTGGCGAGTCCGTAGAGAATACGGGCGTTGGCGAAGGTCTTGCCGCAGCCGGTGGACGCGAGGTTGACGCCGAAAAATCCGTGTTCGGCGGATTTGTCGCGCAGGCTTTCGGCGAGGTCGAAAGCGGTGTTCTGCCAGGCGAACGGTGCATTGGCGCGTTTGCGAAAGTCCTTGTGGCGGGCGATCCTGGGCAGGCTTTGTGCCAGTCGCGGGAGCGTTTGCAGCAGGCGGCTGGCGTTGACCTCGACGCCGATCAGGTGCTCGTCAAGTCGCTGGTTGAATTGAGGTGCTTCGCCATTTTTTCGGGAGGAGTTGGCGTAGAGGGTTTTGCCATCACTCGGTACGGGGTCGCCATAGCGGGCGTGCGAGGGTTGCGACGAGTAATAGTGGTCAGCCAGCATCAGCGCCAGGCGGGAAAGGTGCAGGACGTAGGAGCTGCGCAGCGTTGTTTCCGCCGACTCGCCGCTGAGGCCGGGACGTTTGAGGATGGCATCGGCTGTTTTGGCGACGTGCTGTCGCCATTGGCGGCTATCGAAAGGCAGGCCACCTTTGAAGCTCCAGCAAGCGGTTTGGGTTTTGGCAAAGGCTTTGGCCTCGGTGGTCGATAGCTTGTCGTTTGCCTGCTGGCTGCCGCACCAGCCGTGGACTACTGCGGCCGGCAGGCGCGCAAGGGTGTCTTCCTTTAGCGCCCAGTCTTTACCCGGCGTTGGCAGCCGGTGGTGGCTGACAATCAACCAGCCGACAACGCGGGCGAGTGGCAGGGTGAGCGACTTGAACGGGCTGAGCGCCTGGTCGATTCCGTCTTTCAGCCCCTGCAGCGAGGCGATTACGGTCTTGCTGGTGCTGTCGTCGAGCGTTGTCAGGCGCGTTAGCCAGTCCTGGTCATTCAGGCAGCCTTTGCCGACGAAAACCTCAAACAGTCGCAGCGACACCCATTCGTGGCGGAATGGGTCGGCGATAGCCTGTGCGCACCTTAGTTTTTTCTGAAAAGCGTCGTTGGCTTTGCCCAGATCGTGAAACAGGGCGGCGATGCGGGCGAGGAGCCGGATGTCTTCGGCGCTGTGCCAGTCGTTTTCGTCGCCGCTGCGCAGGATATTGCGCGTCGTCGTGTTGGTCGGCGTTGCGCCGAGGGCGTTGAACTGGCGGGCGTCGCCGACGATCCACAGTAGTTCGCTGTGATCCTTGCCGCGTATCCAGTGGCAGGCCACGGCGGTGTTTTTCCGGGCAGTTTTGCGCAGCAGGCGATAGAGCATGTCCAGCCCTTGCTGGGTGATGGGTGTTTGCCACGTTCGTTCGCCACGCCGTTCGGCAAATTGATCGACGATCCGCCGCGTCTCGGTCAGCGCGTTCTTGGAGCACTGCGAAATCAGCAGGATGTTCATGCGGTGGGCTTGCCGACCTCAAGAGCGATCAATTTGATGGTGTCGATCATGAAGTCGAGCGCTTCGGCGCGCGTCAGATTTTCTATACAGGCTTGACGGAAACTCTGTTCGTCGTCGCCGCGCATCGCGGAAACGAAGGCCTGCGGAAGAATGATCGCGTCTTTGACGAGGTCGGCGATGTCGAAGACCAGACCGCCACGCCGGGTCTTGCCATGCAGCACGGCGAGACCGTGCGGCAGACCGAGAACCCAGGCGGCAGTCGCACCAAGACCGTAAGCCAGATAGTTGCCATGATCGAGAAAGCGGTTGGCAGCATCCGAGCCGCTGCCGTTCTTGGCGCGAGTGAAATCGCCGTAGTCGGTGGCGTCGCAGGCGAGCTTGAAGAGTTTCTTTGCAAGACGCGCTTCTTCGGTGAGCAGGGCGGTGTTGTCGGCTGCCAGCTCAATTTGTTGGCGGGAGGATTCCAGCGCAGTCGATAGTCGTTCGCGAGCCACATTGAAACCGGCATCGGCGAGTGCGCGGTTGTCGTTCCAGTGAGCGGCGATGCGTGTCAGGCGCGCGTTCTGCATTGCTTTGGCGGCTTGCAAGCGGCGTGCTTCGTCGAACCAGAAACGGACCCAGTGTTGCAGATATTCGGTGGGGCGGTACTCGCTTTGCGGTGCGAACCACGCCACTTCGATGTCCATTTCGTTGGCGCTGTAGAGCGGGGTGCCGCCACCTCCAGAAAACCCGACCATCACGCCGGCCTTGGCCAGCTCGCGCATCGCTGCCTGGGTAATCGAGGTGCCGGTGCCGAGCAGGAGCACAGTAGTGTTGGCGATGGGGATGTTCCAGTAGAGCGATTGCTTGCCCTCGTCGGTCACGTACTCGACCCGCCCGCCATTCACCAATACGCGGCAATGCTCCAGGTAATAGAGGTTGGCGCGCTTGGAGTGAAGAATCGTCTTGAGTTCGGAAGGTGTGAATTGGTCCATGGCAGAAATGAGACTCCTGGCGCGTCACTGGTGCAGTGAATGCAGTGTGCAAACTATTCACGGATTTATGCGGTAATTCCCTCGGGCGCCAGGCGCGCAAATCGGCTATCCTGCCGGTTTATCCAGCTTCGCTACGGCGTAACACAGAGTATCGGCATGAACGCACTAAAAAACCATGTGTTGCATGAAGTCGCTCAACTCGACAACGAAAGTCTGTTGGTACTTCAGCCGTTACTGGTAGCCCTGAAAAGGCCAAGCATCGCCACTGCCCAGCATAAACGCGGGATAGCGGCTGCCCGCTGCCGCCAAGTCCTCGCTAACCTCAAAGGCGACCTTAGCCAAACCATCCACGAAGAACGGGAAGACCGCGTGTGAACCCGTTTTTCGACACATCCGCTCTGGTCAAATACTTTCCAACTTTACCCTGCTTGCGGAAGAAGACTGGGTATTCGTGGTTGCCGATGGGCAATTAGCAGATACCGCTACCTCGGCAAGCCATGCTGTGGTCAGAGTTGGTCTGGGTAAATAGGAGCCCGCCCACTATTCACCCGGCGCAGATTTCAAAGCATGCCAGTTCAGGCATCGCCTGATTGGGTGCCGAATATGCGCGCCTAACCCAACCTACTTATGGCAAATAAACCTTTAGCGATCCTCCTGATGGGACCGACCGCCTCCGGCAAGACCGACCTGGCCATGCGCCTGGCGCGGGAGCGGCCCTGCGGGATCATCAGCGTCGATTCCGCCCTGGTCTATCGCGGTATGGACATCGGCACGGCCAAGCCAGAGCCGGAACTCTTGCGGGAGTTCCCCCATCGTCTGGTTGATATCTGCGATCCGGCCGAGGCCTATTCCGCTGCCCGTTTCCGCGAGGATGCCTTGCAGGCCATGGCCGAGATCCAGGCGGCCGGCCGGACGCCCCTGCTGGTGGGCGGCACCATGCTCTATTTTCGCGCCCTGGAGTTCGGCCTGGCCCGATTGCCGGAGGCCGATCCGGTGGTCCGGGAACGTATCAGTGCCGAGGCGGGGCGGCTGGGCTGGGCGGCCCTGCATCAACGGCTCGCCGGGTTTGACCCCGAGGCGGCCCAACGCATCCATCCCAACGATCCGCAGCGGCTCTTGCGCGCCCTGGAGGTCTTCGAACTGAGCGGTGTCCCCCTCTCCCGTCTCCAGCGCGAGACCAGCACTGATCTCCCCTTCCGCCCGCTCAAGCTCGCCCTCGCCCCCCTCGACCGGGAGGACCTGCGCGAACGCATCGCCGAGCGTTTTCAGGCCATGCTGCGGGCGGGGTTCGAAGGGGAGGTGCGGCGCCTCTGGGCGCGCGGCGATCTGAGCCCCGACCTGCCCTCCCTGCGCGCCGTGGGCTACCGCCAGATGCTGATGTACCTCCGGGGCGAGGTGGACTATGACAGGATGGTCGAACTCGCCGTCAACGCCACCCGCCAACTGGCCAAGCGGCAGATGACCTGGCTGCGGTCCTATCCCGGCATCCATTGGCTGGATGGGACGGCTGATGTCCTCGCTCAGGTGTTGGGTTTGGTCGATGGTCAGGATTTCGGAGGCGGTTAAGGCGCGAACAAAAGGGAAGTGGGCAATGCCAATTTACAGCCAGTCAAGGACCTTCACCCAAAGCCGCCAATGCCTGTTGGATCAACTCTTCAGAAACGTACATGCCTGCTTCCCTGAGCTTGTAAACCCAAGGCTTGGCGGTATCTATCAGACCACGGTCCTTGGCACGCAGTATGACGCCCAGCGAGCCGATCATGTTGAGGTTGTGGGCGCTGATGCAGCGCCGGGCCATGCGATCATCCAGAACAGCCCAGAAGTTGCCTGCGAGGCAGCGGGCAATGACTTGTGTTTCGCCTGGCCCCAGGTCCCAGCGTTCGACACTGGGAGGAACCGGGATATTGGGGCATTGGTATGCCTTTGCCCATGCGATGGCGCGGTGGGCGCTGCTATCCTTGGCGGCACCACTGCTGACCTCCTCAAGCACAGTTGCCGGAATGTGGATGTTGGGGGCGAGTTGCCCGAACAGGTCAAGGCGGTTGATGCGGGCGAATAAAATGAGTGGGGATGCATTGATGATCCAGGCATCAGGCACGTTTGACCTCCTCCATCAGCTCGTCAAATTCGACTTGCACGACGGGGATATGGCGTTTTGCCAGTTCGTCAATGAATTCTGCACGGCTGAGACCCGCAATTTCCGCTCCCTTTTCCTGGGAGATGCGCTGTTGGGCATACCATTGGGTGGAGGCCTCGATACGCATCTCCTTGAGGAATTCAGCGGGGGCCCTGCGTAAGGCGGAAAAGACGCTTTCGGGCAGGGTGATGCTCAGGGTTGTCATGGCAAATGCCTCAGATTGAGGGTGGGCTGACAGTTGATCCCAGTGTAGCGGGGACAATAGGGGGCAGGCCACGTTTATTCGCCAACTGGCCAAGCGTGCGTTCCTATCCCTGGATGGGGCTGGTGATCCTCTCGCCCAGGCGTTGGCCTGGTGGGTTTGAGTCTCCCGATTCAAGGAATTGATGGAGGGGTTGAGGCGGGGCAATGGGAACTGGCATAGATCAAATAAATCACCTTTAGAGGCCCATAATGGGCCTTTCGCCGGGCGGGCCTGTGATAGCATTTAGCGGCTTAATGCATACCGTCTATGAGTATTAACAGCAACTGGAGGTCGTAAAATGGCGATGGCGTCCCAAAAACGCGTCCATTTCTTTGGGAAAACCAAATCCGAGGGCACCAAGGAGATGAAGGATCTTCTTGGCGGCAAGGGGGCAAACCTGGCGGAGATGACCTCCATCGGGTTGCCGGTCCCGCCGGGGTTTACCATCACCACAGAGACCTGCGCCGAGTACAACGCTATCGGCGGTAAGCTGCCTGACGGCCTGCTCGACGAAGTACACAGGAACATGGCCCTGCTGGAGGCGGAGACCGGCAAGAAGTTCGGTTCCGACGAGAACCCTTTGCTGGTGTCTGTCCGCAGCGGCGCGGCCGTCAGTATGCCCGGCATGATGGACACGGTCCTCAACCTGGGTCTCACCGATAAGGCCATGGACGGGTTGGCGAACAACGCTGGCAACCGCCGTTTCGCCCTGGATGCCTACCGCCGGCTGATCAATATGTTCGGCGACGTGGTCATGGAGGTCCCCCACCACCATTTCGAGGATGAGTTCGACCGCATCAAGGCGAAGTACGGCGTCACCGAGGATACCGACCTGAACGAGGCCGGTCTGCAAGAGCTGATCGTTGCCTATAAGGACATCTACAAGCGCCATACCGGCACCGAGTTTCCCCAAGACCCCTACCAGCAATTGGAAAAGTCGATCGAGGCGGTGTTCAAGAGCTGGAACATCCCCCGTGCCGTGCGTTACCGCGAGATCAACGAGATCACCGGCCTGCTGGGCACGGCGGTCAATATCCAGACCATGGTGTTCGGCAACATGGGCGATGACTCCGGCACCGGCGTCGCCTTCACCCGCGACCCTTCCACCGGGGATAACGAATTCTTTGGTGAGTTCCTGGTCAACGCCCAGGGCGAGGACGTGGTGGCCGGCATCCGCACCCCCCAGAACGTGGACGAGATGGTCAAGTGGCGCCCCGACATCTATGAACAACTGTTGGAGGTTAAGCGCATCCTGGAGAACCACTACCGGGAGATGCAGGACATCGAATACACCATCGAAAAGGGCAAGCTCTTCCTGTTGCAGACCCGTACCGGCAAACGCACCGGCCGCGCTGCCGTGAAGATCGCCGTGGATATGGTTGTGGAAGGCCGTATCACCCAGAACGAGGCGCTGGTGCGGGTTCCCGCCAACGACCTCAACCAGTTGCTGCTGCCCACCTTCAGCGCCAGCGCCAAGCGCGACGTTCTGACGGTGGGGCTGCCGGCCTCCCCCGGCGCCGCATCCGGCAAGATCGCCTTCTCCGCCGACGAGGCCGTGGACCGCACCCACGAGGGCGAGTCCATCATCCTGGTGCGCAAGGAAACCAGCCCCGAGGACGTGAGCGGCATGCACGCCGCCGCCGGGATTCTGACCTCTACCGGCGGCATGACCAGCCATGCGGCGGTGGTCGCCCGCGGCTGGGGTAAGTGCTGCATCGCCGGCGCGGGCGAGGTGGAAATCAACGAAGAGAAGCGCACCGTCACCATCAAGGGCCGGGTCTTCGGCGACCAGGATGTCATCAGCATCGACGGTTCCTCCGGCGAAGTGATGGCGGGCGAGGTCCAGAGGGAGGAGCCCAAGCTCTCCGATGAATTCATGTCGCTGATGGAGTGGGCGGATCGCATCCGCACCCTGAAGGTCTGGGCCAACGCCGATACCCCGAAGGATGCCGAGCGCGCGCGCGGCTGGGGCGCCCAGGGCATCGGCCTCTGCCGTACCGAACACATGTTCTTCGAGGGCGAGCGCATCACCGACATGCGCGAGATGATCCTGGCCGAGACCGAACAGGACCGGAAGGCCGGTCTCGACAAGCTGTTGCCCCACCAGCGCGAGGACTTCAAGGGACTCTTCAGTGTCATGCAGGGATTGCCCGTCACCGTGCGCCTGCTCGACCCGCCGCTGCACGAGTTCCTGCCCCACGAGGAACACCTGCAACAGGAGCTGGCCGAGCGCCTCAACGTCTCCCTGGACAAGATCAAGACGCGCGTCAGCCAGTTGCATGAGACCAATCCCATGCTGGGCCACCGTGGCTGCCGTCTCTCCATCTCCTATCCAGAGATCCTGAGCATGCAGGTCACCGCCATCACCGAGGCCGCCATCGAATGCCGTCAGAACGGCATCGACGCGCAGCCGGAGATCATGGTCCCCCTGGTCGGCACCTACAAGGAACTGGCACTGCTGCGCAAGCAGATCGAGGCGACCATCCAGAACGTCAAGGCGGCCAGGGGCTATACCGAGGCGCTGGACATCCCCATCGGCACCATGATCGAGATCCCGCGCGCCGCCCTGACCGCCGACGAGGTGGCTCGGCACGCCGACTTCTTCAGCTTCGGCACCAACGACCTGACCCAGATGACCTTCGGCTTCAGCCGCGACGACATCAACTCCTTCCTGCCCAACTATATCCGTAAGGAAATCCTGGAACGCGACCCCTTCCAGTCCCTGGACACCAGTGGCGTCGGCCAGTTGGTGAGCATGGCGGTCGCCAAGGGGCGCGGCGAGAAGAAGGGCATGAAGATGGGCATCTGCGGCGAGCACGGCGGCGATCCCCTCTCCATCCGGTTCTGCCACCGGGTGGGTCTGAGCTATGTCTCCTGCTCTCCCTTCCGCGTACCCGTCGCGCGCCTGGCGGCTGCCCAGGCGGCCGTGAAAGAGGGCGCTTAACTCACCCCATGGGCGGGATCGGCAGGCGGGTCAATGACCCCCTGACGATCCCGCCCTCTTCTTGAATTCAGCCAGGAAGGTTTGCCGTGACATCAATGGTTGAGCCGAAAGTTCTCTTTCTTCTTTCCGACGCCACCGGAGAGACCGCCGAGGCCATCGTCTTGGCTGCCCACTCCCAATTCCGCGAAGACAAAGCGAAACTGCATCGCATCGGACATGTCCTCACCGAGGGCCAAGTGATTTCTTCGCTGGAGGAGGCGGAAAAGGAGCAGGCCATCGTGTTTTTCACCTTTGTAGATCGCGATCTGTCCTCATTCACGGAGAATGAATGCAAGCGGCGCGGCATCGACTGCCTCGATCTCATCAGTCCCGTTCTACGCAAGCTGGCCGCCTTTTTTGGCCATTCGCCGAAAGGAAAACCGGGTCTCTTGCATGCCGTTGGCGAGGAATACTTTCAGCGGGTGGAGGCCATGGAGTTCGCCCTGAAGAACGATGATGGTCAAACCCTCAGCCACCTCAACGAGGCAGATATCGTTTTGGTTGGCGTCTCCCGCACCAGCAAGACCCCGCTTTCCATTTACCTCTCCTGCCGGGGCTGGAAGGTCGCGAACGTACCCCTGGTCAAAGGCATCCCCACACCGCCGACCCTGTTCAAGGTCAAGCCCGAGAACGTGGCAGGGCTGTTTCTGGACACCACCACCCTCGTGGAGCGGAGACAGGCCAGGGTAAACACCATCGGGATGGACAACCCGACTGATTACATCGACTACGACGAAGTGAAGGAAGAGTTGCGCTGGGCCAGATCCCTTTGCCGCGACCACGGCTGGGCCGTAGTGCATGTGGACGGAAAATCCGTGGAAGAAACCGCCCACGAGGTGCTGGTGAAGCTGCGGAAGAAGTAATTCAACGGGCTCATTTTCCAGCTTGCTATGGTAGGTATGGGCTGAGGTATGAAGCCCAACATTACAGTACCGGCCTTCATCGTTGGGCTTTCTGCCGTCAGCCCATACCTACGTTTTTTTGCCAATTAGCCATCTACAGCAGCTTCCCGGACGACTGTTTTAATCTCGCTTACGCGACTTGCGATGGTTTGCGGGTTGCGTCGCGATTCCACATTGAGGCGCAACAGGGGTTCGGTATTAGAGCCTCGGAGGTTGAAACGCCAATCGGTGAATTCCAGGCTCAGGCCATCGGTGCGGTCGATAATTGGCGCTTCGTTTTCGTTGGTCCTGTAGTGGGACAGGACTTTTTCCAGGGCGCTGGTGACATCTGCCACGCGGTAGTTGATTTCACCACTACAGGGGTAGGCGGACATGCGTTCACTCACGAGCTCGCCGAGCGATTTTCCCGATTGGCTCATCAGTTCCATGACCAGTAGCCAGGGGATCATGCCACTGTCGCAGTAGGCAAAATCGCGGAAATAGTGATGGGCACTCATTTCGCCGCCATAGATGGCGTCTTCCTTTCGCATGCGTTCCTTGATGAAGGCGTGGCCAGTCTTTGACTGGACCGGAATGCCGCCTGCCTGTTGCACCTGTTCGATGGTGTTCCAGGTCAAGCGCGGGTCGTGGATGATCTTGCCGCCGGGATGCTTGGCAAGCAGGACTTCGGCCAGCAGACCGACGAGGTAATAGCCTTCGATGAAGCGACCCTCGGCATCGAATAGGAAACAGCGGTCGAAATCGCCATCCCAGGCGATGCCGAGATCGGCCTTGTGTGTCCGCACGGCCGCGGCTGTTGCCGAGCGCATTTCCGGCAACAGGGGGTTCGGAACGCCGTTGGGGAAGTTGCCGTCGGGTTCGGCGTTTATCAGCACGAATTCGAACGGGAGCTGTTGTTGAAGCAGACGCAATACCAGTCCCGCCGTGCCATTGCCTGGATCGGCGACGATTCTCAGGGGTTTGAGGGTTGCGCGATCCACATAGCCGAGCAGGTGCGCGATGTAGGCCGATTTGTCCTCGTCCTTTGTTGCCTGCGTATTGGCGGCCTCTGTCAGCACCGGGGTGTTAAAGAGGTATCCCTCGGCACGATCACGTAGGCTGAATAAGCCGGTGTCCCCACTGATGGGCCGGGCGCCTTGACGCACCAGCTTCATGCCGCAGTAGCCTTTGGGGTTGTGGCTGGCGGTGATCATGATGCCGCCACCTATGCCTTGGGGCTCGCGGTGGAACGTCTGGAAATAGATTTCTTCGGTGCCGCAAAGGCCAATGTTAACGACACGCGCCCCGCCTGTGATCAATCCGGCGATGGTTGCCTCCGCCAGGACCGGGCTCTCAAGCCGAGCGTCGTAACCGACCACTACCGTGCCTGGCTGTATCTCTTCCGCATAGGCACGGCCGATAGCCCAAGCTATGCGCTCATTCAGTTCGCCGGGGACTTGGCCCCGGATGTCGTAGGCCTTGAAACAGTTGAGGGTCATTGGCTAATAAACCTGGAAAGAGTGGGGGGGTTCAAGTTTGAAGTGCAACACGACAAGATAACTGACTGATTTCCTGGTTCATGACTTCTTCCGGAGTGAGGAAGTTTAAACATTTTCTGGGCCGCGTATTCAATGCGGTGGCGATCTGGGTCGGTTGCCGTTGAGAAACGTCATACAGGTCCGTTCCTTTGGGCCGGTAGTGCGGATCGGCGGATATTGAGGCGGATATGTAAAAGGGTCAAGGCGGGCGTGATCGAGGAAGGACGCCGTGTAGCGGCCGATAAAGGTACCCCGCTATTGGCGAACATCCATTTCCACTACATCCCGAACAGCGATTAGGCGTTACTCACCCGAGGCAGGGGCCTTACCGCAACCAGCCATTTAAGGATGTCGATGGGATTATCCACCAGGCCGTCCGCGCCCCAGTCGGCGGGGGCGTCCTGTTCGTCGAGATAGCCGAAGAGGGCGACCAGGGTACGGGTCCCGGCCGCCCGTCCGGCCTGGATGTCGCGCTCCGCGTCGCCCACGAAGATGGTCCGGCCGGGGTCGGCGGCAATCCGTTCGCAGGCATGCAGGATGGGCGCGGGGTGTGGTTTGCTTTGGGGCAGGGTGTCGCCGCTGACGATGCAGCCGGCGCGGGTATCGAGGCCCAGGGCGGCCATCAGGGGTTCGGTCAGACAGGCGGGCTTGTTGGTGACCACGCCCCAGGGGATGCCGCTTCGCTCCAGGGTCGAGAGCACCTCGTCCATGCCCGCGAAGAGGCGGGTTTCGCGGCAGAGGTTGTCGCGGTAATGGGCTAGGAAATAGGCCCGGAGCCCGGCAAAGCCCGGTTCTCCCGGCCCGATGCCGAAGCCGCGCCGGATCAGGGCCGCGGCCCCATGGGAGACATGGGGCCTGATGGTTTCGTAGGGAAGGGGGTCCCGCCCCTCGCGGATCAGGATCTGGTTGAGGGTATGGGCCAGGTCGGGGGCGGTGTCGGCGAGGGTGCCGTCCAGGTCGAAGAGGACTGCGGTCACGGTATCAGTCGTCTAGGGGACGGCGGCATTGGATCATGTAGTTCACACTGACATCGCGGCTGTCGAGCCGGTATTCGCGGGTCAGGGGGTTGTAGACGAGCCCGGTCATGCGCTCCAGCTCCAGCCCGGCCTGGCGCGCCCAGCGGCCCAGTTCCGCCGGGGTGATGAACTTGGCGTAGTCGTGGGTCCCCTTGGGCAGCAGGCGCAGCAGGTATTCGGCGCCGACGATGGCGAAGAGATAGGCCTTGGGGTTGCGGTTGAGGGTGGAGAAGAAAACCGTACCGCCGGGTTTGACCAGTTGCCGGCAGGCCGTCACCACGGAGCCGGGATCGGGCACATGCTCCAACATCTCCATGCAGGTGACTGCATCGAAGTGGCCGGGCATCTCCTGGGCCAGGCGTTCCACGGGAATTCGCTGATAGCGTATCGCCAGCCCCGACTCCAGCAGATGCAGACGCGCCACCGCCAGGGGGCCTTCGCCCATGTCGATGCCGGTCACTTCGGCGCCGTCGGCCGCCAGGCTTTCGGTCAGAATGCCGCCGCCGCAACCCACGTCCAGGACCTTCTTTCCCCTCAGTCCGCCGCATCCCTCGGCGATCCAGCGGTGCCGCAGGGGATTGATCTCGTGCAGGGGCTTGAACTCACTGCCGGGGTCCCACCAGCGGGAGGCCAGCTCCTCGAACTTATTGATTTCGTTGGGATCGACGTTGATCTGTTCGGTCATGGGGTTCCGGCTCTTGCGCGATAGCGCCCTGCGAATTTAACGGTGCCTTCGAACACCTACTTTGGTTAGTCCGAGATATTTGGTAAATGGCGCCCCCGAGACGATTCGAACGTCCGACCTACCCCTTAGGAGGGGGTTGCTCTATCCCCTGAGCTACGGGGGCGTGGGGCGCCATTCTACCATCCGGGCGGGTTCCTACAATGTGCCGGACGAATTTTGGCGGCCGGGAGGCTGCGAGTCATCGTTGTAACACGCGAAGGCAGGAAGTTTGCTAGCCTCTGAAGAGTGCGATTCCACCGGGTTCTTCGATGCCTTTTCACCTGATTTCCATGACTCCCGATGATCTTATCCGGACCTTGGCCGAACGATGGGCTGTCCAGGAGGTGCCCGGCCGGAAGGTCGAGGGGGTCTATTTCGATACCTTCGATTGGCGGCTCTATCGCGAAGGCTTGGCGCTTTTTGTTGGCAGGGAGGGTGGCGAGCAGGTCTGGTCTCTGATGGAACGGCAGTCGGGACGCATCCTGGCCGTCTGCCGAAACGATGGGGAGCCGGGGATGGCTTCGTCGCTTCCCGAACCCATGGGGTCGCGGTTGGGGCCGCTGATGGAGATGCGGCGGTTGTTGCCCCAGGTGCCCGTTGCCGGTGATTTGCGCCTTTTCAGCTTGCTGAATGAAGACGGAAAAACGGTGCTTCGTCTTGAATGCCAGGAAAGCCCGGCGAATCTCCCGCCGCTGGTGAGAATTTTGCCCCTTCGCGGATATGAAGACGAGGCACTGGCCCTGGAGCAGAGGCTCAGGGAAGAGGGCGCGCGGGAAGTTTGTCCGCTGGACGAGGCCCTTGCCGCCCTCGGCAGGCGGGGCGGCGATTACAGCTCCAAGCTCAATTTCGCGCTGCAACCCCATGAACGGGCCGATCTTGCCGCCAAACATATCCTTCTGCATCTGCTGGGAACCATCGAGGCAAACGTCGAGGGGGTCTGCAATGATACGGATTCGGAGTTTCTGCATGATCTTCGGGTCGCGGTGCGCCGGACCCGTTCGGCCCTGACGCAGATGAAGGCGGTATTCGAGGCCGGTGCCGTCGAGCGCTACAAGGCCGAGTTCGCCTGGCTGGGCCAGGTTACGGGTCCCGCCCGCGATTGGGATGTCTTTCTGCTCAAGTTCGAGGACTATTCAGCAAATCTGCCCAGCGGCTTCCGGGAAGCCCTGGCTCCTTTCCATCGCTACCTGGAACAGCATCAGGCCAGCGATTACCGGCTCCTGGCGGATCATCTCCGGTCCGGGCGTTTCCGGTCGCTGTTGCAGGAATGGCGCGGCTTTCTCGAATCGCAGCCATCGGCCGCCACCACACCGGCTAATGCCGGGCTCAGCGTCAAAGAGGTGGCCAGCGCCCGCATCCATAAAATGTATCGGCGTGTCATGAGGGAGGGCAGGGCGATCGGCGACGAATCCCCGGCCGCCGAGTTGCATGAACTGCGCAAGAGCTGCAAGAAACTCCGTTACCTGATGGAGTTCTTCCAAAGCCTCTATCCGGCTGGGCGGATCGGCGGTCTCATCAAGGCCCTCAAGACCCTGCTCGACAAACTCGGTGACCATCAGGATCTCCAGGTACAGGCCGGGAAGCTGGAAGCCATGGCGGGCGAGATGCGCAGGTCGCGTGCCGGAACCCAGACCCTGCTGGCCATGGGTATGCTGATCGGCGAGCTGTCGCAGCGGCAACGGGCGGAGCGGGTGCATTTTTCCGCCGCGTTCGCTCAATTCAGTCAGGAACGGAACCGCGAACTGTTCAGGGAACTGTTCCGGAGCAACAAAGAGGAAGTCTCGGGATGACGATCATCGGTGTCTACAACATCAAGGGCGGCGTCGGCAAGACCGCCACCGCAGTCAACCTGAGTTACCTCTCGGCCAAGGCCGGCCTGCGGACACTGCTCTGGGACCTGGACCCCCAGGGGGCCTCGACCTTCTACTTCCGCGTCAAGCCCAAGATCAAAGGGCCGAAGAAGCTGGCGCGGGGCGAACGCGACGCCGGCGAGGCCATCAAGGCAACCGATTACGAGGGGCTGGACCTGTTGCCGGCGGACTTCTCCTTCCGCAATCTCGATCTGCTGCTGGAGGACCAGAAGAAACCGGCAGGGCGCCTGCGCAAGCTGATCAAACCCCTGGAGGACGAATACGACCGCATCTATCTGGACTGCCCGCCCAGCATTTCCCTGGTCTCCGAGAACGTCTTTCTGGCCTCCAGCGCACTGGTGGTGCCGATCATTCCCACCACGCTCTCCCTGCGGACCCTGGGTCAGATTACGGAATTTCTCGCCGGCCGTGAATTGGGCGAGATGCCCGTCTGGCCGCTGCTCTCCATGGCGGATCGGCGCAAGCGCATGCACATGGCGGTGCTGGAGCACCCCCCGGCCAATGCCTTCGAGACGGTCATCCCCTATGCCAGCGATGTGGAGCGGATGGGCGAGTACCTTCAGCCGGTGGCGGAGTTCTCTGCTGCCGGTCCTGCCGCACAGGCCTATCAGGCGTTGTGGCAAGAGTTGGAGCACCGCTTGGCCCTGGCCATTACTTGACTATTTTGATTGGTCTACTAATCTTATTCTAATAGGAGATGAAGAAGGACTCTTATCGATAAGCGGAGGCGCCAGATGAATAGTCCAGAGACGACAGAAGCCTTGTTGGCCTGTGAGGTTTGCATGAAGGAGGTCCCTCGCTCGGAGGATGTCTCTGACGAGGGGCGCGACTACGTGCTTCACTTTTTCGGTGTCGATTGTTACGACCAGTGGAAGAAGGTGGGTCCGGAGCCCAGGGAGGAGTAACCAAGGGCGCAACTCATCACGAACGGGGCTTCGGCCCCGTTTTTATTGGAGAATCCTTGATGGGGTACTACCTTAAAAGGAGGGTTGGAGGCTTTCCCAGCCTGAACCGGGCGGGTAGTCGAGGCGGATTCGATGGCAATAGCAGCAGTTCCGGTGGACCAGCGGGTGATCGATATCGATTCGCGCCGCTTTGCCTCGGTGGAAAAGGCCCTGGTCGAGCTGATTACCAACTGCGACGACAGCTATTCCCGTTTGGAAGCCAACGGGGCGGAGGTGACGGGCGCCATTCGCGTCAAATACGAGCGGCATCAGGCCGGTGCCTTGCTGGTGGTCACCGATCAGGCGGAAGGGATGTCCTTCGAGCGGGTCTGCGCCATCCTGGCCTACGGCGGCGCGCATAGCCCCCTTTCCCGTGGCGAGGCCGGGGGGCGGGGCTATTTCGGGCGCGGGCTGAAACAGGCGATCTTCGGCCTGGGACATGGCTGGATCGAAACGATCCATGCCGGACGCTACTCCCGCATCGATTTGTTCCGGAGCGAGAGCGGCAGTTATCTCTATGAGGACGGGGGCGGCAGTCGCCCGGCGGAGACGGTCGATTACGCCCGGCTGGGCGTGCCAGGCAACGGCACTCAGGTGACCATCGTCATCGAAAACCCCCATGTGAACATCTCCCAGTACCGCTCCGTCGTGCAGGCGGTGACCGACAATATCTATCTGCGTGAGGTGTTGCGGCGGCGGCACCTGGATATGCTCCACATCCAACAGGGGAAGGAAACGGAGCGCCGGGGACCCCTGCGCTACGAGGAACCCCCGTCGCTGCTGCTGCTGGGACCCGGCCAGGGCGGGAGCTTCGTCTATCAGGGGGAAGAATTTCCCTTCGGCCTGACCCTGAAACGCGCCCAGGAGGCGGAACTGACTCTCAAGGGCGACGAGCGTACCAACGGTCTGGTCGTCATCTCCGGCACGGCGGTGCTGGACTGCCAGTTGTTCGAATACGAGAACCAGGTAGGAACGGAATACCTGTTCGGCACAATCAACTGCCCCGCCCTGGCGGAAAAGCTGGGGCAAGGCATGGCCATCATCAGTGACGAGCGGGAGGGGCTGAATCGCAAGGACACTTTTGTAGAGGCCTTTTCCCACGCCGTCAGCCGGATGATCGAGCCCTATGTGCAGGCCGAGCAGGAAAAGCTGAAACACCTGGAACGGGCGACCACCTCCGGCCGCACCGGGCATATGATCGAGCACCTGCTGCTGTTCATGAGCCAGGCGGCGGTTCGCGACCTGGGCATACGGGTCCCGCCGGCCCCAGCGTCGCTCGATTCCCTGGGTGAACCGGAGCGCCCGGCCCCCATGCGTTTTACCACCCCCTTCTACTACCGCCGCTGCGACAGCCTCTTTCAGGTCGCCCTGCTGCTCGATCTGAACCAGTTCTTCGGCGACGAGGTGCTGACCATCAACTACGAACTTTCCCCCACCCTGTTGATCGATTCCATGCCCGAATCGATACCGGTCAGTTCACTCGGCGGGTCGGGGCGAATCGAATGGACAGTCCTGGGCGGCACGGCGGGGGACCACGGCAAGATCAGCGTCCGGGCCGGAAACTATTGGGCCTGGTGCGAAATCGCCATGGCCAAGGACGCCTCCCGGCACACCAAGGGCTACGCCAGCCCCCTATCCAAGCCCCGGCAGCCGAGGGATCACGGGGTTGACATGTTCGTTGGGTACGAGTTCCGCAACCTGCACAACGAGCTGGAACGTGCCGTCTACAGCCCGGCGGAGCGAAAGATCATCATCAACACCGGCGCCCCCACCGTGCAGCTCTACGTGGACGGGCGCGGCCACTTCCGCGACTCCGCGCGCCTGCTGCTGGCCGAACTGTTCATGGATGTCATATCCGACGAACTGGCGCGGATCACCGTGGACCGGTCCAGCGCCAAGGGCAACGCACGCGCCTATCACAACGCCAAGCAAGACATCATTTGCCGCTACGGCAGCGAGATTCATTTGTCATTTTTGGGTGGGTGAGGGATCTTGTGGGATGTCGGTGAGCGGTAGCCTGCGTCCGCGATTGATGCGGTTCGTGCCTCATTGCATCCTCCAGGCTTTGTACCCGATAGAACAAAGAAATAGGCCAATGCCCGACCACAGGCCGAACGCAAAAAATCGCAGAATTACGGTGACACTTTACTAAATACACTCGATAAAGTGTATTTAGTAAAGTGTCACCGTAATTACCGTAATTTAGGTCTTTTAGACGTAGCCACAGTCATACCTTTCAACCATGCACATGCCGATGTTGATGGCTGCCAACGCGGTGCGGTTAAGCTCGTTGCATTTGGGGCCAAGCCATATCTCTGGAATTACCACGGCCATGCTCGAAATCGCTTCGTTGTCTTCCCAGAAATTTGCCTCGGTATATGGAATCAAGAGTTGGTTAGAAAGGCGCATCTTCACAGTGCCATGATCAACTGACTGGACTGCACGTACTTCCTGTTCCTCGACGAACGCCGGGTTCTTTAGGGCTATGATGTCTTTGACTATGGCCGAGAAATTTTCTTTGTGCTGATTGATCCATTCCATGAAGCTGTTTTCGGCAGGGTTGTCGAGTCTCGCTTGATGTACTGAGTCAGCAAATGAAGCGTATTTTGTAGCAAGTTCCTGTGCGTAGGTTTCATGATTCTCATACTGACAATCCACGAGATCAATTTTTGCGAACTTCAAAAAGAGATCATCAAACCCAATGGCAACGCCGGTTCCGTCAGCCGCATACGCTCGCCATTGACTGAGAATTTTTGGGGATTTCGACATGCTGAGCACACAATGATGGGTATTCATACCGTGCCAAAGAAAGGCTCTTTCGAATGATTCCCGTTTCTCTACTGCCAGATGCGCCAGGAGCGCTGATAAGCCTTGCTTCAATTCTTGCTTGTCATTCAGGAAGCGATAGTCGGTAAGCCAAACCCTACGGGACGTAATGATGCCGAGACATCCGGCTATAGTGGTGTAGTGATAGTAAATGGGACGGCTCATAGAGGTACGATGACCTAACGTGGAGTTGAGCGGCCTGCGCGGCTTTTCGCGCAGGTCCGCTCGAACGCAGGGTTATGCCTTCCTTTCACTCGCCAAGCTCCAAACGGATATCTGTCTGATTGCGTCATGGTGTATGCCGCGAACGACCTTCCCCTCTGTCTCTAAAGCGCTAAGCAGGCGCATAGCATGCTGTTTCGCAATATCTAGCTCCTGTGCAATTTGGCTTATGTTCATAGGGCCAGCGCCAAGAAGGTCCAATATCTGCTGCCCTCTCGGAGAAATGCTTATGGACTTAATGACCTTTTCGAGCTGGTTAGACGCTGCTTCAATTTGCGTTGGCGTAAGCGGACTGGCGCCGCTTATGGGATTAGATAGAGTTTCAATAAATTTCGACTTAACAGACTTAACAGAGAGACGAAGCGACTCCAAATACATAGATTCATCCTCGAAATCGCCAGGTGCGTATAGGACAGTATGGTTCCAGTTGAGTACCGCGAAGAAGAGCAAGACGATCAGCGTAGGAAAGGCCATTACAAAGTACACGAACAAGTGCTGGATTTCGCTTGGCACATTGACCAGTGCGTAGGTTGCAAATGCCTCTGCAAGACCCGCGAATATTGCTACCACCGTCAAAGGATTACTGACTTTTGCACTCATGTCTCATTCCGGGAAGAGAGGCCAATTGGAAGGCATAACGTGAAATAGACGACACGGATCGTAACGCCTCATGCCGCCTGAATCAAACCTTATCTACATAAGAATTACGGTGACACTTTACTAAATACACTCGATAAGGTGTATTTAGTAAAGTGTCACCGTAATTGTCCGTAATTGTCTGACCCCGTGCTTTGGTTTTGGGCCAACGTCTCGGATTGTGGGCATCATGCAACACGGCCAATACATGTACGAGATCGCCCCGTACCGCATAAAACAAACCGTATGGAAACCGAGGAAGGAGAGATCGGCGAACACTGGGAATTACCTCAGCATAAAGCAGAGGCGCGTGTTCTAGCCGTTTTAACTGCAATTCCATTGCCGCAATGAATTCTTCACCGAGACCGGTGTTCTGCAATTCGTACCACTCTCGAGCTTCGCCGATTTCGCGTAACGCTCGCGAAGAAAATTTTAGGCGGAACGCCATGAGCCATTTTTAAGGTGTGATTTAACTTGATCCCAGGAATAACCAGCATCCGGGTTTGCCTCAAATTCCTCCAAGCGCACTTCGAGCTTGGCCTTTAGCGCAGGAGAAATTTCCACAGCTTCAGGAACAGCCGCAACGCTATCCCAGATTAGCTCGACAAGATGAATGCGTTCTTGTACCGGAAGCTCAAGAATGTCGGAAATAGAGATGTTGTTCATGCTTGATATTGTACACTTTTTCGGGAAACGCATAACGTGGAGTTGAGCGGCTGTAGGGGAGCGGCCTGCGCGGCTTTTCGCGCAGGTCCGGTGCATTGCAGGGTTGGGGCGCTCATGCGTCTTTGGCCACCAACAAGGCAGCCAGCAGGTTGTTCGCAATATGAGCAGCCACTGAAGGCCAGATGGATGCGCTTCTTGCGTAAAGCGCACCTGCCAACAGACTGAAAACGAAGACGCCGCCGACGTTGAAAAGAACCGCTGGAGCAGCGCCGGCATGTGACAGCCAGTACGGCAGGAATTACGGTGACACTTTACTAAATACACTTCATAAAGTGTATTTAGTAAAGTGTCACCGTAATTCCTATTCGTTGGGCGTCTGTGCCAAGGCGATGGATTAGCGGTCTGATGTAGCGCGACGTTTTACTGCGGGCTTGCGAGTTGCACTAGTGACGGACCCCGGCCGCTCTGAAAGGCGACCAGTAACATATTTATGCAAAACGCTAGCAATTAGCGTTTGGTACGGCAGACCTTCCTCTAAAGCCTTGACCTGAATATCGTTCAGATCTCCCGAAGACAGGCGGATATTGACCCGGCGATCCTTGATTGCGGTGGCACGCGCGGCAGCCTTGAATTTGGCAAGTTCAGCTTTCGTTGCGACGGACTTCAGTTGGCCTTTCTCGAAGGCGCTCAGCACTTCGAGTTCGTATTCATCAATTTTCGGCATCTGGCTCACCTTGATTCAGATAGTCCCGAGTAGCCTTGCGGCTCGGGATCACGGTCTTGAGGAAAAAGTAATCTTCTTCCTCGACGAACGGCACCAAGTAGGCGTAGTTGTCGCACGAGACGACAAGAACGCGCTGCCTTGGATATTTCGACTGGTTCGGGTGGGCCAAGATGTCCAGCAACCCCCCGGACTCGATGGCGACCACGATGTTCTCAAACGAAATGCCCCGCTCAGACGAGAGCGTTTCATTCTTCTCTGCGTTCCAGCGAAATGGTTTCATGGAGCCATCTTACGCCGATGTGTGCCTATTGTCACCACAGGCTCAAGACGAAGCGATTGTTAGGCATATGCCTGCACCAGAAGAAAACCGGCCAGCGGCACTAGAGCAAACAGCAGAACAACGCCAAGGCAGCCAGACCTAGAACCGCCAGCAGAGGAGAAGCGCTCGCGTTCTTGTGGCGGTCTGGATTGAAGCCATTTGGAATGGCATGTCTGGCAGAAGAATTGGGTTTTGTTGTTGCGCCACGCCTCGATAGTCCGCTCGGTATGCCGCGACACAGCACCACAGCGGGCGCATTTGAAATGTGATTCTTTGGCTGTCGTTTCGGCATGAGCTTGCCAACCAAGAACAAGACAACAATGCCAACAATTACAGCTCCGATGATGAGTTCTGGTGACATTGGGTTTCCGATGCCTAACGTAAAATAGACGACACGGATCGTAACGCCTCATGCCGCCTAAATCAAACCTTATCTACATAAGCACATGATGATAAAACATTTATCCGTTGCGCCGCATAATAACACATCCTAAAATAACGCGGATGGAAGTTAAAGTCGTTTCTCAACAATCGCCAAAGTTACTGGACCGGATGCGGGCCGAAATCCGGCTGCGTCATTACAGCATCCGCACGGAAGAGGCCTATGTGGATTGGTCTCGGCGCTACATCTTGTTCCACAACAAGCGACATCCCCAGGAGATGGGCGCCGAAGAGGTGACGGCCTTTCTCTCCCACCTGGCGAATGAGCGGAATGTCTCGGCCTCGACGCAAAATCAGGCGAAGTCGGCCCTGTTGTTCCTTTACCGGGAGGTGATTGGGATCGAATTGCCCTGGCTGGATGAGGTGGTTGCGGCCAAGGTGTCGCGGCGTCTGCCGGTGGTGTTGACCCAGACAGAGGTGCGCCGTTTGCTTGAGGCGACTTCGGGGACCATGGGTCTTGTGATCAGTCTGCTGTACGGGACGGGAATGCGATTGTTGGAGGGGCTGCGGCTACGGGTGAAGGATGTGGAGTTTGAGCGCCGGGAGATCATCGTGCGCGAGGCCAAGGGCAACAAGGACAGGGTGACGGTGCTGCCGGAGAACCTGATCCTGTCGCTGAAGGCGCATCTGGAAAAGGTGAAGGCGTTGCATGAAAAGGATCTGGAGGCGGGCTGGGGCGATGTCTATTTGCCGGATGCCCTGGCGGTAAAGTACCCGAACGAGGCCAAGGCTTGGGACTGGCAGTATGTGTTTCCATCGCCGGTGCGGTCGGTCGATCCGCGCACGGGCAAGGAGCGGCGGCATCACCTGTACGAGGCCAGCGTGCAGCGGGCGGTGCGGGAGGCAACGAAGCTGGCGAATCTGGTCAAACCGGTAACGCCCCATGTCTTGCGCCACTCGTTCGCCACCCATCTGTTGCAGGCGGGTTACGACATCCGCACGGTGCAGGAGTTGTTGGGTCATAAGGATGTGCAGACGACGATGATCTATACCCATGTCCTGAACAAGGGCGGGCGGGGTGTGGTGAGCCCGTTGGACCGGTGACGCCGGTTGTCGCCGGTTTGCCTATTAGTCAACGCGAATATTAGAATGCCCGATCCCTGCCCGGTTCGACCGGCGCTATTTTAGCGACAATTCAAAGGTTTACGGCCATGCTTGACCCTACGACGCGCTCCGACTCTGATGTCGGTCGTGTGGAAATCAAGAACACCACCTGCTACATGTGCGCCTGCCGCTGCGGCATCCGCGTGACGTTGCGCGATGGGGAGGTGCGCCACATCGAGGGTAATCCGGAGCATCCGCTGAACAGGGGGGTGATCTGCGCCAAGGGTGCGTCGGGGATCATGAAGCAGTATTCGCCGGCGCGCCTGACCAAGCCGCTGTTGCGTAAACCGGGAGCGGCCCGTGGCGAGTCGGAGTTCCAGGAGATCGGCTGGGACCGGGCCTTTCAGATCATGGAGGAACGGCTGTCGAAGATCCGCGCCGAGGACCCGAAGAAGTTCGCCTTGTTCACCGGTCGCGATCAGATGCAGGCGCTGACCGGTCTCTTCGCCAAGCAGTTCGGTACGCCCAACTACGCCGCCCACGGCGGTTTCTGTTCGGTCAACATGGCGGCGGGGCTGATCTATACGATTGGCGGCAGTTTCTGGGAGTTCGGCGGTCCCGACCTGGATCGGGCCAAGCTGTTCGTGATGATCGGCACCGCCGAGGATCATCATTCCAACCCGCTGAAGCGGGCACTGGCCAAGTTCAAGCGCCAGGGCGGGCGGTTCATCTCCATCAACCCGGTGCGCACCGGCTATTCGGCCATCGCCGACGAGTGGGTGCCCATCAAGCCCGGCACCGATGGCGCACTGCTGCTGGCGATCATCCACGAAATCATCAAGCAGGGGCTGTTCGACCGCGACTTCCTGATCAATTACACCAATTCGGCGGAGCTGGTGATCGACGACCCCAGCCGCGACGACCACGGCCTCTTCCACCGGGTCGAGATGCATTACGAGCCGGGCTGCTTCGATCCGCAGAACAAGCTCTGGTGGGACCGGGAGATGGATATCCCCATGGGCACCCAGACGCCGGGCTGCGAGCCGCGTCTGCTGGGCGAGTTCGTCATGGAGAATGGGATCAAGCTGAAGCCTGCCTTCCAGTTGCTCAAGGACCGGGTGGAGCAGTACACCCCGGAATGGGCCGAGGGCATCACCGGCATCCCGGCCGCCACCATCCGCCGCCTGGCCCATGAGATGGGTGTGGTGGCGCGCGATCAGAAGATCGAGCTGCCGATCCCCTGGACCGATGTCTGGGGCAATGAGCACAATTCGGTCACCGGCAATCCGGTGGCCTTCCACGCCATGCGCGGCTTGGCAGCGCATTCCAACGGTTTCCACGCCATCCGCTCCCTGGGCATCCTCATGACTCTGCTGGGGACCATCGACCGCCCCGGCGGCTTCCGCCACAAGGCGCCCTTCCCGCGCCCGATCCCGCCCTGTCCCAAGCCGCCGAAGGGGCCGGAATGCGTCAAGCCGGGCGAGGTCCTGGACGGCATGCCGCTGGGCTGGCCGGCCGATCCCAATGATCTGTTTGTGGATGAGAACGGCGAGCCGGTGCGCATCGACAAGGCCTTCTCCTGGGAGTATCCCCTCTCGGTCCACGGCCTGATGCACAACGCCATCACCAACGCCTGGCGCGGCGATCCCTACAAGATCGACACCTTGCTGCTGTTCATGGCCAACATGGCCTGGAACTCGTCCATGAATACCGAGAACATCCGCCAGATGCTGACGGACAAGGACGAGAAGGGCGACTACAAGATACCTTTCATTATCGTGGCCGACGCCTTCCAGTCGGAGACGGTGGCCTTCGCCGATCTGGTGCTGCCGGATACCACCTATCTGGAACGCCACGACGCCATGTCCATGCTGGACCGGCCCATTTCCGAATACGATGGCCCCATCGATTCGGTGCGCGTGCCCGTGGTGCCGCCCCGTGGCGACTGCAAGCCCTTTCAAGAAGTATTGGTGGAGATGGGTTCGCGTCTCAAGCTGCCCGCCTTCGTCAAGGAGGATGGCAGCCGCAAGTTCAAGAACTACCCGGACTTCATCGTCAATTACGAGACCTCGCCCGGTTCCGGCATCGGCTTCCTGGCCGGCTGGCGCGGCAAGGGCGGCGAGAAGTTCCTCAAGGGCGAGCCCAACCCGCGCCAGTGGGAGATGTACGCCAAGAACAACTGCGTCTTCCATTACGAGCTGCCGCGTTCCTACCAATACATGCGCAACTGGAACAAGGGCTATCTGGAATGGGCGCGGGCGCACGCCATGACCCGCTATGCCGAGCCCATCAACTGTCATGTCTATTCCGAGGTGCTACAGAAATTCCGCCTCGCTGCTCAAGGCAAGCGCCCCGGCAAGCAGCCCCCGGCGCGGCTGCGCAAGCGGGTCGAAAACTTCTTCGACCCGCTGCCTTTCTATTACGAGACGCTGGAGTCGCAACTGGTCGATACCCACGAGTATCCCCTGACGGCCCTGACCCAGCGGCCCATGGCCATGTACCACTCCTGGGACAGCCAGAACGCCTGGCTGCGCCAGATCCATACCCACAACTACCTATTCGTGAACCCGCAGTTGGGCAAGACCCAGGGCTTCCAGGACGGCGACTGGGTCTGGGTAGAGTCGCCCCTCAACAAGGTGCGCTGCATGTGCCGCTTCTCCGAGGCGGTCGAGCCCGGTACGGTCTGGACCTGGAACGCCATCGGCAAGGCCGCCGGTGCCTGGGGCCTCTCGCCCAAGGCCAACGAATCCCAGAAGGGTTTCCTGCTCAACCATCTCATCAATGAAGAGCTGCCCCCCTGCGAAGCCGGGAGCCATATGTCCAACTCCGATCCCATCACCGGCCAGGCGGCCTGGTTCGACACCCGCGTCAAGGTCTACAAGGCAGGGGAGGAGGAAGAGAAAGTCACCTCGCCCCAGTTCAAGCCGCAAAAACGGGCGCCAGGACAGGACCCCAAGCGGGGAAGGTGGCAGGCGTACATCGCCGGGGCCTTCCGTAAGAAGGTGAAGATTGAGAATTAACCGCAAAGGACGCCAAGAGCGCGAAGTAATTACAACGTTACCTTTGCGTTCCTTAGCGGTCTTTGCGGTTTATTGAGGTAACGAACCATGACCCAACTCGCGCTTGTCATCGATCTCAACGTCTGCGTCGGCTGTCACGCCTGCGTGACCTCCTGCAAGGAATGGAACACCTCCGGCTGGGCCGGTCCCCTGTCCGACCACCACCCCTATGACGCCGACCCCACCGGGACCTTCTTCAACCGGGTGCAGATGTACGAGATTGGGGAGTTTCCCAACACGGAAACAATTCACTTCCCCAAGAGCTGCCTCCATTGCGAAGAGCCGCCCTGCGTGCCGGTCTGCCCGACCGGGGCCTCCTACAAGCGCCCGGACAACGGTGTGGTGCTGGTGGATTACGACAAGTGCATCGGCTGCAAGTACTGCTCCTGGGCCTGCCCCTACGGCGTGCGCGAGTTCGACGAGCAGCAGCGGGTGATGAAGAAATGCACCCTCTGCATCGACCGTATAACCGACACCCGCCTGCCGGAGAGCGAACGCAAACCGGCCTGCGTCCTTGCCTGTCCCACCAGCGCCCGCCTCTTCGGCGACGTGCACGACCCCGATTCCGAGGTCTCGGTGGCGATCCGCGAGCAGGGCGGCTATCAGCTCATGCCCGAATGGGGCACCCAACCATCCAACCACTACCTACCCCGGCGCAAGGTCCGCATCCACATCCACGCCGACGAACTGGTCCGCGCCGACAACCCGCTCAAGAAAGAGGACATCGTCCGCGAGACCGGCGAGACCCTCGACGACGTGGCTTGGTAATCAGGAGAAGAACCCCATGCATCCCGCCTTCTCGGTCATCTTTCTTACCACCCTGATCGGCGTCGGCCAGGGGTTGTTCCTGGCGCTGTTCACCGGCCAGGTCTACGACCTCGCGACCCTGCTCGACGTGCATCCCACCCCGGCCTTCTTCAGCCTGGGGAGTCTGATCGCGCTGTTGTTTCTGGTTCTGGGGCTGGTGGCTTCCTTCTTCCATCTGGGCCATCCGGAGCGGGCCTGGCGTTCCATTGCGCAATGGCGTACCTCTTGGCTGTCGCGGGAGGTGCTGGTGCTGCCCATTACCCTGGGGTTGATCGCCCTCTATGGTCTGACCCATTTCCTGGGCTGGACCCAGCCCCTGTTCGTGCTCGGCGAGGTGCGCGTCGATGCCACCCTGCTCATTGGCATCGCGGCGACCCTGTTCACCTTCGGGCTCTTCGTCTGCACCGGCATGATCTACGCCGGGCTGAAGTTCTTGCAGGAGTGGCACAGCCCCCTGACGGTGGTCAATTTCACCCTGCTGGGGATCGCCTCCGGATTCACCCTGGCGGCGGCCATCTCCGCCTGGATGAACAACGGCCTGCTCTTCTTCTATGGGGGCTGGGCGGTGGTGGCGATCTCGCTGGGCCTGCTGAGCCGGGGGGCGTCCCTGGTTCGCAACGGTTCGATTAAGCACAAATCGACCCTGCAAAGCGCCATCGGCGTTCGTCACACCCGCATCCAGCAGAAAGCCATGGGCTTCATGGGCGGCTCCTTCAATACCCGCGAATTCTTCCCTGGCGCGGGCCTGTCGGCCCTGGGCCGGGTCAGGAACAGCTTCCTGATCCTGACATTCCCCCTGCCCCTGGTGCTGCTGGCGCTCTCCTTCCTGGAACAGGGTCCGTCCATCCTGCCCCTGGCCGCCTTCGGCATCCAGTATCTGGGTCTGCTGGCCGAGCGCTGGCACTTCTTCGCCGAGGCCCGGCACCCGCAGAATATCTACTATCAGTCGGTGGCTTAGCGAGTCGGGCGAAGGTGGGTAGGCCGCCCTTCAGGGCGGCTTGCCGGGCTGAAGCCCGGCCCAGATCACCGGATTCAGGGTTGGCTTTTGCTGGGCGGGTGCGTCATATCCCAGAAATGATAAAGTCCAATGCGGCAATGATTTCAGACCGGTTCTGCGAAAGGTTGCAAATTTCCTTTCCAATGGATTTTCTGTCTATGCCCGCGATTTGTTGTGTGAGCGCAATGAAATGGTTGCCCTCAATTTCCAATATCGGGCATAACTTCGTGATCGCTGCTTTACCTGCAAGGCTTGTGGGGCAGAGCGGAATTACTACCCTGGTTCGTAGATCATCGAGCAGGTTGGATTGGATATCCAAAAGATAAGGGTAGGTTTTTTCGGTAGCTTTGTTTTGGTTCACATATACCTTGAACTGAGCCATTAAAAGCTCCTCAAGTCGTCGCTAAAGATTCCCTGCTCCTCTACCAACTGGTTGTACGCCTCGATGGCCGTTTGGTTTTCGCGCTTCCAAAGTTCACGTTGCCGTGCGTTTACTAATTGGGTTAGAGCTGTTTCCAGCGTTGCCGATAAATTGATCTTCAGTTCTTTGGCTATAGCGAGTAACTCGCTGTTTATACTGACATTCGTTGGTTTTTTTGGGGCGCGGGTGTCAAAGGCGGGGTGCATGCGCATTATTCCTGCATAAAATATGCGCATATTTTATGTGCGCTTCGAGTGTGTCGCAAGGCCTGCGGCAATATGGGGAGACCAGGGTTTTCTGAACTAACGATCATGGGGCGAGGCGGGCCACCCCGGAATATGAGAAATGGTGCAGGGATGCACCGGTTATGGACCAAAGGATGGACAAGGGCGCCTCGCCCCTTGATCGTTTCTCCACTCCCCCGGGGAGGCTGTGTAGGGGCGGGTTTTAAACCCGCCCCTACTTGTGCGAGGTATGGGTATCATCAAGCAAACACAAGGATCCTAAGCGCATCCAGCCGCACGGGGGTGTGGCGCAGGTGGAGTCCAAGCTGCTCCCGCAGGGTTTCCAGATATTCGATCTCGTCCTGCCGCACATTGGGATTGAGGGCGGCCAGGGCGGTCAGGCGCGAGTGTTCGCTTTCCAGTTCCCTTTCCATGCGATTAAGGGCGTCGGCCACCAGCCCTTGCGCCTCCTGATGGGCCAGATTGCCCCCTTGTTCGATCAAGCCGCGCAACAGATTGGTCTGGGAGCGGATGAGGGTCTCGGCCAGCTTACGGTTACGGGTCAGGCATTGGCCCTGGAGCCTTTGGTGGGGGATTCGATCCGCCAGGTTGTTGCCTTCGGCATCCAGCAACAGGCGCAGGGGCGTGGGTGGGAGAAAGCGACCGACCTCCAGTTCGGCGGGGGCGACGCACTCGACCACATGAATCAGTTCGAGCAATAGCGTGCCGGTCTTGAAGGCTGGGTCGCGGGCCAGGATGAAGGCGGCGGAACCCAGCTCGGAACTCACCAGGGCGTCCATGGCGCCCTGGGTCATGGGGTGTTCCCAAGTGATGAATTCGCGGTCCTCGTGGGCGAGGGCGTCGGCCCGGTCGAAGGTCAGGGTGGCTCCGTCGCCCGGCAGGCAGGGAAAGGTCTCGTGCAGCATGTGGCTGCCGGGATGGAGCACGGTTGAGCGGCCCGGTCCCGGTTCGTGGTTGACGCCGTAGCTGTCCCAGTAGCGGCTCAGGTAATCGGCCAGATCGGGCGCCTGGTCCCAAGCCTGGACCTCATCCACCAACTGCGCGGCCCGTTCCGGGTGGTGGGATTGCAGTTCCAGCAGGCGGTCGCGGCCTGTCTCCAGCTCGGCGCCGATCTGCCGGGAGAGCCTTGCCGCCTTTTCGATCAATGGGTCGATGTCGCCCACTCCGGACAGGGCGCCGTGCAGTTCCTCGTGCAGTTGATCGTAGACGCCGGGGGCGGCGGGGGCCACGGCCAGGAAGGCGTCGAGCCCGTCCCGGTACCAGCGCAACAGGGCCTCCGAGGGGCTGCCTTGGAAATAGGGGACGTGGATCTGGATCTCTTGCGTCTGGCCGATGCGGTCCAAGCGGCCGATGCGCTGCTCCAGCAGTTCCGGTTCCAGCGGCAGGTCGAACAGAATCAGGTGATGGGCGAACTGGAAGTTGCGCCCCTCGCTGCCGATCTCGGAACAGATCAGGAGCTGGGCGCCCTCCTCGGGATCGGCGAAATAGGCGGCAGCCCGGTCGCGTTCGACGATCTCCATCCCCTCGTGAAAGACCGAGGCGCGAATGCCTGTTTCGGCAAGCAACATCTCGCGCAGTTCCAGCACCGTGCCGGGATGGGCGCAGATGAGCAGGACCTTTTCCGGGGCCAGTTGGCGCAGCAGTCCGGCCAGCCAGGCCACGCGGCCGTCGATGCGGGTCCAGCCGGGGCCATGGAGCGTTTCCGGGTGCCAGCCGAGCAGGCCGCAAGGCAGCCCGGTGTATTCGGTCGGGAGGGGCAGAGGGTATTCCAGCAATCGTCTCCCCGGAAAGCCCTTGATGGCGGCGCGGGTGTTGCGGAACAGCACCCGGCCGGTGCCGTGACGGTCCACCAGACGATCCACCAGTCCGGTGGGGTCGCCTTCGAGTTTGCCCAGAAGACTGGCCAGTAGCGCCTGTTCGTCTCCATCCAGGGGGGCATCGTCCAGCAGCTTGGCCGCGATCGAGGCGACGGGGGCGTATTGTTCCTCTTCCTGCAGAAAGGCTTCGTAGTCGTGGAAGCGGGCCGGGTCCAGCAGGCGCAAACGTCCGAAGTGGCCGGAGCGGCCCAGTTGTTCGGGGGTGGCGGTGAGCAGCAGGACCCCCTTGGCGTGTTCCGCCAGGGCCTCGATCAGATCGTATTCCAGGCTGGAGCCGCCTTCGGACCAGGTGAGGTGGTGGGCCTCATCCACCACCAGCAGGTCCCAGCCGCCAGCGAGGACGGCGCGGGCCACCTTGGGTGTGGCGGTCAGGAACTCCAGGCTGCACAGCACCCGCTGCTCGGTGAGAAAGGGATTCTCTCCTTCGAGGGAGGTGAAGCGTTCCTGATTGAACAGGGCGAAGAGCAGGTTGAAGCGGCGCAGCATCTCCACCAGCCACTGGTGCAACAGGGCCTCGGGCACCACCAGCAGGACCCGGCGCACGCGCCCGGTGAGCCACATGCGATGCAGGATCAGCCCGGCCTCGATGGTCTTGCCCAGCCCTACCTCGTCGGCCAGCAGTACGCGCGGGGCATGGCGCGATGCCACCTCGGCGGCGATATGGAGCTGATGGGGGATCAGCCCCACGCGGGGTCCGGTCAGACCAAAGACCGGCGAGGCCAGCAGCTCCGCGCGCTTCAGCCAGGTTTGGTAACGCAGGCCGAACCAGGGATTGTCGTCGATGCGCCCGGCGAGGAGCCGGTCCTGGGGACGGTTGAATTGGAACCGGTCGCTCAGCTTTGCCTCGGGGAGATCCCACTCGTTACCGTTCTCCGTGGTCACCCGGTAGCTCAGCAGGCCGGCCTCCTCCCGAATCGCGATGACCTTGGCCTTGCGCCCTTGCCGATCCTCGACGGTATCACCCTCGCTGAAACGAATCCGGGCCAGCGGGGCATTCTGGCGGGAATAGGTACGGCTCTCGCCGCAGGCGGGGAAATCGAGCCGGACCAGCCGGAACTCCACCTGGGTGACGCAGCCCAAACCCAGATCGGGTTCCGTCTCGCTGAGCCAGCGCTGGCCGGGGATGAATGCGGGGGGATGGGTAGTCATGACGCAGCCTGGGTGGGAGTTATGCTGTTGTCTGTGTGGGGCTCTGGGTAGAGCGTAATGTGACCTTCAGCCGGATGCGGCGGGATTGGTCGCGCCGCCTCTCCTCTAAGTCAATTCCATTTCCCTTTTCGATCTTCAAAACCCTTTCGGGCGGGAGTACGGGAGCCAGGATGTTCAATGGATTTTTCGGCGCTTCTGAAGCAGGCCTACTCGCTCCTGTGGCTCATATTTTGCCCACACTGGTGTGATAATGCACCCACACAGAAAGCAACAAGGCATATTTTGTCTGATCAAATCGTCACCCTCAGTCAGATCGAGTCCCATCTGTGGTGAATTTGCCAACATTCTGCGCGGCCCTCGGGATGCGAATGACAGCAAGACCTGCATCTTATGGCTTTTCTCAATTATCGTGGTGTTGTGGCGTTGACGGTATCATGGATGCGGGCTTGGAAATTATCTTTGATGCATCGGGAGGATTGGCTTGAACGACCGTCCCTCACATTCCGGAAAGCCGCTGAAACCGCTCCTCAAGATGGCCGCTCTCGCCGGGATTCAGACGGCCGTCCGTGAGCATATCCGCCGTGGGGACGACATCAATGCCACCGATGACAAGGGCCGGTCGCTCCTGATGCTGGCTGCATCAAGGGGGCATACCGAAACCTGCAGGATTCTTCTTGAGGCCGGGGCCGACCCTCGATCACTCGACAATGAGGGCAATAACGCGCTCTCCATTGCGATTGGCACCGGTAAAGCCGACCTCAGCACCCTGCTGAATGATCATCTGGCACCGCCCTCGACATTTCCACCTGAGGAGCCATTGGAGAATCCCCTCCTGTCCGAGCCACACGCCACAAGGAATACCGACGGGACGGGTCATGATGACATTGACCTGTCCATATGGGAGGCAGATGAGGAATCGCAGCCACCGCCCTCGGACGTTGAGTGCTTGGTCATGGCCTCGGCACGCCAGCATGACATCTCGGCCCATATTCCTATCGACACCGACCAAGACTGGTCAGATGTGGATATTGATCTGCCGGACGTCCAGAGGGGCCGCAGGCACAGAAATGCTCTGGACGATGACGACCGTAACGCAGCACGGCATCTCTTCCTTGTCGGCCTGCGAGATGGCAGCGTGCCGAAGTGGCAGGTTGCCGAGGTAGCGCTTGGTGATGACGGTGAACCGGACTTGGCGTTCGAAGTACATCTGTCCATCGTACTGGGAGATCTTGGCATCATCGTGGATGGGGACGCTTGGCAATGGGATATCCCCGACACCCAGCCCGTAGACGAGGATTCGGAACTCATGGCCGACGAGGCCATAGCCTTCCTTTCGGAACTGGCACATCAGAACAATGATCCCCTGCGGCTCTACGTCAGGGACATGGGCAATGGAGGCCTGCTCTCACGCGAGGACGAGGCTGCGCTCGGCAAGGACATGGAGGACGGACTGGAGGAGGCTGTTGTCGTCATTGCAAATTGCGCTCCAGCCATCACCGAGATCCTCCATGTAGCCGGTGAGATCGAGCGCGGGGAAGTGTCGGCTGCAAGCATGGTCACTAGGGTCTCGGCAACACAGCCTGAAGCAGAGGAACTCGACGACATCGAGTTCAAGGATGAGATGGCGGCCCCGGAAAGCGGCGGCGAGGACGGAAAGATGGATGTCGAGACGGAAACAATGACGTCTTCAGACTTTTCGGTCCGCATCGAAAGCATTCGCAGGTTGCTCCCCGGTTTGTCGTCGGGACACCACAGCGCCTTGCTCGATGCCTTGCGGGGATTGCGGTTGTCTTTGGCCTTTCTCGAACATCTTCGTGACACTCTGGATCGTTCCGGACAGGATCCGGCAGCCCATGATGCGCTGTCATCCGCACTCGACAAGATACGCAAGGCAAGATACCTCCTGACGAAGGCTAACCTCAGGCTGGTAATCTCCATCGCCAAAAAGTATGTATACGGCGGGCTACCGTTCCTCGACCTGATCCAGGAAGGGAATATCGGCCTGATGAGGGCTGTCGAGAAATTCGATTATCGCCGTGGCTTCAAGTTTTCAACCTACGCCACATGGTGGATTCGTCAGGCAGTCACGCGCGCCGTTTCCGACCAGGCGCGCCTTATCCGCGTTCCCGTACACATGGTTGAGAGCATCAATCAGGTGGACCGGGCACGAAAACTTCTTGAGAGGGACGTTCGTAATGCGCCGGATGCCGCCATGATTGCGTTCTATCTTTCCATGCCTGTCGAAAAGGTGGCAAAAGTGCTGAAGGTGCCCGGAGAAATAATCTCTCTGGATGCGCAATCAGACGACGATGAACTGATAGCACTACTGGGCAATATTCAGGAGAAAACACCGAACCCGGAAGAGGCGGCTATCGATTCCGGGTTGCAAAAGAGCATTGTTGCTGCTCTGGAATCAATTCCTCAGAAAGAAGCGGAGGTGCTCAGGCTGCGGTTTGGCTTGGGTGAGGCAGATGAGCACACGCTTGAGGAGGTTGGTCAGGCTTTCGGAGTCACACGTGAGCGGGTGCGACAAATTGAAGCCGCAGGACTGAAAAAACTTCGTCACCCTGTGCGCAACTCAGAGTTGTTGGATTATTTTGATCGCATATTGCCAATTCCATCGCCGGATAACGAATCCGAGCCGAAAGAGGACAGGCAACACCAGCCACTATCACCGGCAAGCCTCTCTTCTTTCCCAGACATGGAGGAGAAAACGCAGCAATGTGCCAAGAGTAAAAATCATCACTCAAATCTGTCGGGAGACCAGATCGAAGAAGCAATACGCCTTGCAAAGGAAAATGGCATTCCCTTCCGCGACAATCGCAACGCGGATGTGCGCGGGAATGTCTGGATACAGCTTGATCCGAATGACGGGCCATCAAGACAGATGGCCCGAAAACTGTTGAAGATAGGTTTTATGCACAGACCCGGGTATGGGTTCTGGAAAGGCTCTTGAAAGATGCCAATAGGGAATTCTGCATAATGAAGACAAGACACGCGCCACCCCGAGCCAGCGCCATGATCGAAGCTCTGCGCGGGCTTGGCTATTCGACGGCCACAGCCCTGGCTGACATCATCGACAACAGCATTGCCGCACGCGGAGACAGGGTGGACATCCTGTTCTCGTGGAATGGATCAGCGAGCACTATCGCAGTCCTGGACAACGGCGAGGGGATGGACGACCGCGAACTGGATCTCGCCATGCGTCTTGGAGAGAGGAACCCGCTCGACCAACGGGCCGCCCACGACCTCGGCCGCTTCGGACTGGGATTGAAGACGGCCTCCTTCTCGCAGTGCCGGAGGCTGACAGTCGCTAGTCGCAAGGCGGAGAGGACGAGCTGCCTGTACTGGGATCTCGACGTACTCGCGGCCAGTGAGGACGATGGCTGGCATCTCATCGAGGGACCGGCTGGCGGCTCGGAAAACCATCTGGCTCCGTTGACTTCCCAGAGCAGGGGGACTCTCGTGCTATGGGAAAAACTCGACAGGATCGTCACACCAGGTTTCGGAGAGCAGGATTTCCTCGATCTTGTCGACAGGGTCGAGCGGCATCTGTCCATGGTCTTTCACCGCTTTCTCCAAGGGCTCCGGCCAAGGCTGCGCCTGACCATCAACGGCCATCCAGTCGCCCCTTGGGATCCATTTCTCAACAGACACACGGCCACATGGTCCTCACCTGTCGAGCGCATTCCTGCCGATGGGGGGACGATTGAGGTTCAGTGCCACGTACTGCCTCACAAGGACCGTCTCGATGCACGTGAGCACGATTTGGCGGCAGGGCCGGATGGCTGGACGGCCCAGCAGGGATTCTATGTGTATCGGAACGAGCGACTCCTCGTTGCCGGGAGCTGGTTGGGACTTGGACGGGGACGTTCCTGGACCAAGGAGGAGGCGCATCGGCTGG
Organism: Gammaproteobacteria bacterium RIFOXYD12_FULL_61_37; assembly: GCA_001801995.1. Taxonomy (GTDB): domain Bacteria; phylum Pseudomonadota; class Gammaproteobacteria; order Chromatiales; family Chromatiaceae; genus YD12-FULL-61-37. The sequence goes on from MGZB01000055.1 coordinate 262,775, forward strand.
CCAGAATCAGATTGGACATTCCCAATACCGCTGATGCCGAATGGAAGATTGACGTCCGCAAGTCCATGGCACGGCCCCCGGTATCCGTCCGGGAGCGCCTGACTCGGCTCGCTGAAGACACCAGGGAGCGAGCACGCCGCGTATTCGCCCACCGGGGACAACCCGTGAGGGTCGGGAACAGCGAGCCTCTGGTGCAGGCATGGCGCGCAGAACATTTCAAAGGTGGCATACGCTACCGGATCGACAATGATCATCCGGCGGTAAGAGCTGTACTTGACTATGCCGGAGCCATCGAACCCCAGGTCCGGGCCATGCTGCGCGTCATCGAGGAGACCATCCCGGTGCAGCGCATCTGGCTGGACACCACGGAGGCGCGTGAGACACCACGCACCGGTTTCGCCGGTGAGCCGCCAGCAGAAATTGTGGCCATCATGTCAGTCGTGTACAGGAACATGGTGCTCCGCAAGGGGCTCTCCCCGGAACTCGCTCGCGAACGTCTGCTTCGCACGGAGCCCTTCAACAACTATCCGGAACTGGTGATCGCACTTCCAGATGCACCTGCCTCTCAGGAGTAAGAAAGAATGACAACAGCAGCTGAGGAAAACCGGCAGCGAGTGATCAAGTTCGTCCAGGAGCTCCTGCTCGACGAGGAAGACCGTTCGGCCATTACGCCGACGCTCATCGCCGAGAAGATCGACATGGTCGTGGCAATGAAACCCAGGTGGGGAGAGGAACTGGACCGTGACGCCGTCACGGACGAACTGATCCGTCGTTTCAGCCTCTGGATCGGGCAGGACACCACACTCAAAAGCGATACCGGACATGAGCCATGGCTGAACTCCTCAAGGAAGCAGGATTGGCGTTACTGGCAGCGATACCGCGAGTGGCTCGAGAGGAAGCTTTCCTGGAAAGCCGTCGAGGCCCTCGACAAGTCAACTGATGCCGTGCTGGGGCTGCTGGAAGACCCACTGCGCGATGGAAGATGGGACCGACGCGGGCTTGTCGTCGGTCATGTGCAGTCCGGCAAGACGGGCAACTACACCGGATTCATCTGCAAGGCGGCAGACGCTGGTTACAAGATTGTCATCGTGCTTGCCGGTCTGCACAACAACCTGCGCTCCCAGACCCAGATACGGCTGGAAGAAGGGTTCCTGGGGTATGAAACGCTGGCAGACCGGGACTCCGGTACCGTGCTGGGAGTCGGCGAGATCGACAGTGACAAGGATATTCATCCCAACTGTGCGACCAATCGCTCAAATGGTGGCGATTTCAGCACCCGGATCGCCCGGCACCTAGCGGTATCTCCCGAAGAACGTCCCTGGCTGTTTGTTGTAAAAAAGAACAAGACCGTGCTTAGGGAACTGCTGAAGTGGGTTCAAAACCACGCGGCCGATACAAACATTCCTGGCGCCGACGAGCAGGCAGCCACCAGCGATGGCCTGCCCAGAGTGAAAAAGATGGTGACCAAGCTCCCTCTGCTGATCATCGATGACGAGGCGGATCATGCCTCTGTGGATACGCAGGAACAGGTCTTTGATGCCGAGGGAAACCCTGATGACGAGCATCTGCCGACGACAATCAACAGGCTGATCCGAAGAATCCTGCATTCCTTCTCAAGGGCGGCTTACGTCGGCTACACCGCTACCCCCTTCGCCAACATCTTCATCCACGAGCGGGGGGAGACTCGCGAGGAGGGTCCCGATCTATTCCCTTCCTCCTTCATCATCAATCTCGCCGCTCCCTCGAATTATGTCGGCCCCGCCAGGGTCTTCGGATTGCTGACCCAAGAAGGCCGCTTGGGCGGCCTTCCCCTTGTCCGCCCGATAGACGATTACGCGAGCGAGGACGGACGCAACGGGTGGATGCCGCAGAAGCACAGAAATGGTCATACACCGCTTTATAACGGCACCGACATCCTACCGCCGTCACTCGTCGAGGCCATCGACGCCTTCCTGCTGGCCTGCGCAGTCCGCCGCGTACGGGGCCAGGAAAATGACCACTGCTCGATGCTCGTGCACGTCACACGCTTCAATTCTGTCCAGAGGGACGTGCACAGACAGGTCGAAGAATATCTGTACCATCTTCGTCAGAGAATTCATCGGCATATCGACCACGAGAAGGTTCTTGCGCGGCTAAAGTCTGTTTGGGATAAAGATTTCGTGCCCACAACCGAGGCCATCCGCGTTGCCCAGTCAGATCACATTCCGCCCCAGGACTTGGTGTGGGAGGAGATTCTGTCAGTGTTATCCGAGACTATCTCCGATATCGAGATAAGGATGATCAACGGCACTGCCAAGGATGCCCTGGACTACGCCGAGCGCGAAGGTACTGGCCTCAAGGTGATAGCAATCGGTGGTGACAAGCTCGCACGTGGCCTTACTCTGGAAGGTCTTTGCGTTAGCTACTTCCTGCGAGCATCGAAGATGTATGACACGTTGATGCAGATGGGGCGCTGGTTTGGATACCGGCCGGGCTACCTAGACCTGTGTCGCCTGTACACCACCGACGAGCTCTCCAAATGGTTTGGGCATATCGCCGACGCAGCAGAGGAGCTACGCGAGGAATTTGACCTGATGGCCGCCAGCGGTGCCACACCACGGGAGTACGGTCTCAAGGTGCAATCCCACCCGGTGCTGATGGTTACATCCCGCCTCAAGATGCGGGCAGCCAGAAACCTGATGCTCTCATTCAGCGGGCAACTCCTTGAGACAGTATCCCTCTATCGCGATCCCCAGGTGCTTGTGCGTAACTTCGAGGCTGCTGCATTGCTGCTTTCTGGCCTCGGTGACCCGGACGTTGATCCCGTTCGACTTCGTGCGGGTTCCCGCCAGCAGTGGAAAGGTTTTCTCTGGCATGACGCTGCGGCTACGGATGTGATCGACTTCCTTGCGGCCTACAGGACGCATCCGGAAGCCTACAAGGTCAACAACGCCCTGCTTGCCGAGTTCGTACGGAACATGGCGTCGACCGGTGAGCTGACGCGGTGGACGATCGCGGTTATCGGTGGCGGTGAAGGAGCGCCCTGCGAGATTTGCGATGGCATTCGGGTGGACATGCTCAGGCGTGCCAACAATGGCCCATACGAGAACCGATACTCAATCGGCCGACTGATGTCGCCGCGCGACGAATCCATAGACCTGGACGAAACCGCCTGGGAAGCAGCCCTTGCAGCCACCCGTGAGTCCTGGCACGCCGATCCTGCAAGGCTTCGGGAAAGCAGGGAGCCGGATGCCCCAAACGGACCGGCTGTCCGCAAGATTCGCGGGTTCGGGGCACATGGCGTTGCAGCACACCCTGAAAGAGGTGTGTTGCTTCTCTATGTACTCGACCCGATGAAGGCTGATGCAGGATTTCCTGTGGGCACCCCACCCGTTATCGCTTTTGGCATCAGTTTCCCGGGCAGCAATTCTGGTCTCAAGGTGGAGTACAAGGTCAACAATGTTCTCTGGGAGCAGGAATATGGCCCTGCAGAGTAAGAAGGACGAACTCCTCGTCGCCTGGCGTGCCCTGGCTGGCAATTCCGACGTGGAGGGATGGCGCACGATCCCGGTCACCCATGGTGGCCCTTGCCATCTGCTGGCTGGCCGACATTTCCCTGGCAACGAGGAGGCCCTGCTTGTCGGATTTACCTCTGTCCGGGTGCCGCCGGTTGACCAGCTCCCCCAGGGTCAGGGCTTTTTTGTGTCCAGCGCAGCCCTTGGCGAGGACGGGGCCAACCGGGTCTGGATCGCGCTTCGTCGACAGAGTGCCGGCAGTCTCGATCTCTTCGCCATGATGGCAGACGACGTGGTATCGACCCTGGAAGGGTTTCGTGGTGCTGACGATGGGAAACTCTTTCACATCTTCCTGGCAAGAATCAAGGCATGGCAGGACTTCATGCGTCGTGGTGGAGACCGCGTCCTTGGCCCTGAAGTGGAGGTCGGGCTCTTCGGCGAGCTCGAGATCCTGCGTGACATCATCTCTGCCGGCCTGCCTGCTACTGTCGCCGTCGAGGCATGGCAAGGTCCGCTGGACGGGATTCAGGACTTTATGGTTGGGACCGGGGCAATCGAGGTGAAGAGCACGGTATCTCCGAGCGGCTTCCCCGCAACTGTCGGCTCTCTGGATCAGCTGGATGATTCATTGACCCGGCCGCTTTTTCTTGCTGGCGTCCGACTTGCGATGACTGCATCAGGTAGAACACTTCCCGAGCAGGTTGGCGAACTGCGAAACACGCTGCGTGAAGAGATAACGGCGCTTGGAATCCTGAACAGCCGCCTCCTTCACGCTGGTTTCCTGGATGCGGCCGCCGAACGCTATACGCGCCGCTTTTCGCGTGTGGGGGGAAAGGTGCTGCATGTTTCCGACGGCTTTCCTCGCCTGACGCGGGCAAACGTCGCCATTGAAATCAGACGGGCACGTTACGAGATTGATCTCGATCTGATATCTACCGGGGATGTGGGGATCGAACACGCACTTAGAGAACTTGGGGGGATTCAATAATGGAACTAGAGGAATTTCTGCGCCAGACCCAGGCCGAGGTCCAGGCTGAGATCGGTGAGCGTCTCGGTGCCTCGGGGGAAGCCTATCCTTACCCTGAATCGGTCTTTGCCGAGATTGTCATGCAGCATATGTCCGAGATCGGCATGACCTTCGAGCCCGAGGTATGCCACTACTCGGCGAAGGTCGGGAATGCCAACCTTCGCCTGAGCGGCTTTGCCGTTTCCGATGACGCTGACCAGCTTGACCTGTTTGTCAGTCTTTATGACGGTGTAGACAGGATCGTGCCCGTTCCCGATTCGGAGACCAAGACCGCTGCCGAGCAGTGTCTGCGTTTCCTCGCCAGGTGCGCGGAGGGCAAGCTTGCGGCGACCATGGACGAGTCCAACGATGCCTATGCTCTCGCACTGACCATCCAGGGGTGCTATGCGGATCTGGACCAGATCAGAATCTACGTACTCACCGACAGGCAGGCCAGGGCCAAGAACTTCAAGGCACGAGAGGTGAATGGCAAGACCGTCAAGCTTGAGGTCATGGACATCGAGCGCCTCCACCGCCACTGGTCAGAGGGCAAGCCGCGCGACGAGTTGGTGGTGAATTTCGATGAAGTGTCCGGTGGAGCGTTGCCCTGTGTATACATCCCGGGCGAAATGACCGACTACGATTACGCGCTAACCGTCATTCCAGGTGAAGCATTGCGCTTTATCTACGAGAAATACGGTGCGCGCCTGCTGGAGGCAAATGTCCGCTCGTTCCTGAGTGCGACGGGGAAGGTCAACAAGGGCATCCGCGACACCCTCAGGGACGATCCCGAGCGTTTTATGGCTTACAACAACGGGATCGTCCTTGTAGCCGACGAAGCCAGTATCGGCAGGACCGCCGATGGCGGCCCCGGCATCCTCTGGCTCAAAGGCATGCAGATCGTCAACGGCGGGCAGACGACTGCTTCCATCTATTTCACCAAGAAGAAAACGCCCGAGATCGATCTTCGGCGTGTTCGAGTACCGGCCAAGGTCATCATCCTGCGTTCGCGCGATGCTGTGGCCGAAGAGGCCCTCATCTCCGATATCTCCCGGTATGCCAACAGCCAGAATTCGGTCAAGCAGTCCGACCTGTCGGCCAACAAGCCGTTCCACGTCGAGATGGAGAAACTTGCACTTTCCACCTACTGCCCCGACGGGGTCGGACGTTGGTTCTACGAACGGGCCGCCGGCAGCTACAACACGATGCTGGCCCGCGAGGGGACCACGCTTGCACGCCTCAAGCACCTCAAGGAAGTTGTCACACCGCCTTCACGGAAGATCACCAAGACTGACCTAGCCAAGTATCTCAATGCCTGGGAGCGGAAACCCGACCTGGTCAGCCTGGGTTCCCAGAAGAACTTCGAACGGTTCATGGATGGCCTCAGAGACCCGGAGGGGCAGCCACTGGCACCGCTACCAGACGTTGCGGTCTACAAGGCAATGGTCGCCAAGGCCATATTCTTCAAGAAAACCCATGCGCTGGTTCGCCCCATGTTCCCGGCGTTCCAGGGAAACGTGGCAGCGTACCTTGTCTCACTGGTCGCTGACCGCGTCAGTCACAGGATCGATCTCGAGAAAATCTGGACTCGTCAGGATATCTCGCCCGCTCTCAGGCAGCAGCTGCAGGCATGGGCCATAGAGGTCAACGACGTGTTGCACCGCTCATCTGGCGGGAAGATGATCTCCGAGTGGGCCAAGAAGCCCGAGTGCTGGGATGCTGTCCGGTCAGCATCCTATTCGCCCGTCGGCGATGGGATCCCTGAATTGCGCTGACGGAGGCGAGTGAATTGGCAGACGTTGTCACCCCCGAGACGCGCAGCAGGATGATGGCGGGTATCAGGGGGAAAGATACCAAGCCCGAGATGCTCGTTCGCCGTGTCCTGTTCGCTGAGGGGTTACGCTTCCGACTGCACCGCAGGGATCTGCCCGGTGCGCCAGATATCGCGCTTCCAGGCAAAAAAGTAGCCATCTTCGTTCATGGCTGTTTCTGGCACCGGCACGAGGGGTGCGGGTACGCGAAAATGCCGGCCACACGGCCGGAGTTCTGGAAGGCGAAACTGGAAGGAAACGCCGAACGGGATGAGCGGGCCATCCAAGCTCTGAGAGCGATGGGATGGCGCGTGTTGATCGTCTGGGAATGCGCTATCCGGGACAAGGAAAAGCTGTCGACCCTGCCCAAGGTGCTGTCCGACTGGATCAGGAGCGACGCCCCTCTTGGAGAGGTTGCCGGCGGCGCGATGCCGTGAGGAAATCGAGGACGACCGTCGCGATCTTCTTGGCGAGCCACGGAGGAACTGCGTTGCCGACCTGTGTGTATTGTTCCGTGCGGTTGCCCTCGAAGAAGTAGTCATCCGGAAACGTCTGAAGACGGGCGACCTCTCGCACCGTCAGGCTGCGACACTGGGACGGGTCGGGATGGATGAAGTAATGCCCGTCCTTGGCGATGTGGGCGACAACCGTGGACGATGGGAGCCAGGCAACCTGGACCCTGAAGCGGTCTTTGAATGGGACGTCCTCATTGTCCACGTTGCTGTGATCGGGCAGGAGGCGCGGCGGGAACTCGGCCAGCCTCGGGGAGAACCTGCAAACCTTCGCATAGGACGATACAAACAGGTAGCGGTGTATATCCGTACGCATGTGGCTTCGGGTTTCGTGCTGAAGGAATGCATCCAGGCGTCGGTTCAGGTACCAGGATTTGTGTTTCTTTGACAGCAGGCATTCGCCAGCGATCGCCTTCACGGACCGGCCGCCGTAGGATAGGTGCTTCGAGGCTGTTTCAGCCGCTGTCGCCATTTCCTCGGCAACCTGATTCCTGGCCACGCTTTTCCAGCCAGTCAGCGACTTGGTCGCTTCGCGAACAGCTAAAAGCCAGGCATCGGCTGAGTCTGGCTCCCTTGAAAGACGGCTGCGCAAGGGGGGCAGGTCATTGAGAACCTGTGCCACGGTCACCAGTTTTTCCGAAGGTTGAAGGACAAACCGATGAGGTTTCTCTTTGAGTTCTGGCGTTCTACTTGCCAAGTCGGAGCGGATGCCAAACAGAATCACACGGTGTCTGCTCTGCGGCACCCCAAATCGCTCGGACTCGATCACAAAGTCCATCGGCTTGAGGGTGTCGCTCTCTCCGGGCACGACGAAGGAGCGTATCTGGTAGGAAAGGTCGTCGGCGGGCGCCGACAGGTCGGAGAGGATGTGATCGAAGATCAGCGAACCGCCGTGCTGGGAGGAGAGCATGCCCTTGACGTTCTCCATTACAAACACGGACGGTCTGAACTGTTGAATGATGCGCAGGTATTCCCTGTAAAGAAGGTGCTTCTCGTCCTTCTCAAAATCCACGAGGGCCTGCTTGGTGCGTCTTGAGCGTCCAACGACTGAGTATGCCTGGCACGGCGGTCCACCGATTAGCACCCATTCGTCGGCCCCCTCCAGAGCATTTCCTATCCAGCTGTCCACCTCTTCGGGTGGGATCTTCCCAAGTTCTGCGTTCTTGGCTTCTGATGCGGCCTTTCGGGCTTCCTCCGGCACATCGGGGTGTTCGAACAGCTGTTTCCGGGTGATCTCTCCACGTGCGTAGTCATAGTAGCAGTCCGGTACTTTTCCCTTTGGAAAGGCACGAAGCAGTGCGCGTAGCGACAGCGTCTTGTGGGCTATTGCATCCTTCTCGATGGATATTCGCAGGTCGAAGCAACGGTCGCCGTTCTCGTCGGTCAAGGACGAAAATCCCTCGCCGAGCCCTCCCGGCCCGGCGAACAGATCGATTACCGGAACGGGTTTCTGTTTGGCCATTTCATCTTGTCGTTGTCTTGTTAACGCTGTACCCGGAACGGCCAGGCTGGCAGCATCCGCAACTTCAGTAGTCAGTTCGATATGGTTCTGAAAATCGTCAAACACTGCACTGTATCTCCAAGCCAACCCGCCTGACGATTCGTGAAGTCAGCCCGGACAGGGCAAATCTGTTCTGCCACATAAATCATTGATTCTGTAGCCACAAATAATCACACAGCCTCGCTAGGCTCTTGAATCTCAATGTATTTTTATGGGAGGAACCGATTTTGTCATGATTCCGTGTAACCATATGTTTTTACAAGCTAAAATTCCTAGAATAGTTTAGCCCTGTCAGCCCGGAACAGCGATGCTTTCCGGACCAGACACCTGAGTAGTTACGAATCTTTGTATGATGGCGACGACGCTGACCTGGATCTATGCCGACCGGACCAAGGCCGACCCCGAACGGCGCCATGTGGTCAGGGGCCGCGCCAGTTTTGCCTTCTCCGATGTGCGAAGGCTGATCGCCGATGCCGCACTGTCCGAGGATTTTCTCAGGCTTTGGCCCGATATCGGAAAACCCCAGCAGAATTCCTTTGTCGCCACCTTGCTGCGCTTGGTGGCTTGAGGTTCGCGGGGAGGCTGCTTAGCGGAATTTCGGTGAAACTTCAGCAGCCGTATTGACAGCAATATCAAAGAAAGCAGGGACCATGCCTCAAAGGCGCTGGTCAATCCCGGCCTGTTTCAGGATCGTATTGGCCAGAATGCGGGAATTGAGGGATACCGCCACGGGGAAGGCTCGGTTGCTGATGGGGCTGAACCAGATCTCATGGCTGCCTTTGCCCTGACGTCTGAAAACACAGCCGTGGTGCAGCAGAATCTCCCGCACCTGCGGGTAAAATCCGCTGCCCATGGCTCAACCCGCCCGCAGATCGGGGGCTGCCCCTCCGGTCGCCTGCACAAAATCCACACGCACGCTGGACGGATTGAAGGGCATGCCATTCTCGGCGGCCAATTCCGGGGCAATTGCCCAGAAGCGCTCGATCAGCGCGTCGTAAGACGCCGCTTCGGTGGCTACGCCCAGGGCATCGCACGACGCTACCCACCAGCCGCTTTCCGCATCGTGAAGCACCTCGGCCACGTAGACGGCGCTGGGTTGTTTCGCACAAAAAGGGTAGACATTCATGGGCAGAACTCGGAATTTGGGCTGGACGGAAAAAGCATAGCACGGATGTCGTGGACGTTTGGCGGCTGAGCCTCCCTCACAGGAAGGCCAACACTTCCTGCTCGATCTGTTCCTTGTCGATGACGGTCTTCTGGGTGATTGCCTTGTCGAACAGCCCGGCAATGGGGGCGGGGATGGTTGTCTTGGCCGCCTTGGCGATGGCCTGGAGGGCGTCGATGTCGCGGGCGCCCACTTCACCGGTGAGGGCGTTGGCGATGGTGGGGGAGAACTTGGTCCATTCGGCGGTGGAATAGACGATGGTCTTCAGGGGTTTGTCGCGGCGGGTTTCGTAGGTCTTGAAGCAGGTGGCGGTGTGGGGGTCCATCAGGTAGCCGTTCTCGAAGGCCTGCTGGATGTAGGCCTTGCCCTCGGCATCGTCGCAGGAGTCGGCGGCGAAGATGGCTTGCAGCCGGGCGAGTTCTTCCGCCGTCAGTTCGTAGTGTTTTTCCTCATCCAACTGCTGCATGAGTTCTTTGGTGCGTTCGGCACCGAACAGGTCCCAGAGGATGCGTTCGACGTTGGAGGACTTGAGGATGTCCATGGCGGGGGAGGTGGTGCCGATCACCGGGCGGTCGCGCAGGTTGTATTTGCCGGTATTGATAAGGTCGGTGAGGACGTTGTTGCGGTTGGAGGCGATGAGGATCTTCTCCACCGGCAGGCCCATCTTCATGGCGTAGTAGCCGCCCAGGGCATTGCCGAAGTTGCCGCTGGGCACGTCCAGGTAGACCTTTTCGCCCAGCGGGATCGCGCCCTGACGCACCAGCTCCAGGTAGCTGTGGAGGTGGTAGATGACCTGGAAGATGATGCGGCCGAAGTTGACCGAGTTGGCGGCGGAGAGGAGGCAGTTCTTCTCCTTCAGCTTGGCGCGGAACCGGTCCGAGGCCAGGAGGGACTTGAGGGCGTTCTGGGCGTCGTCGAAGTCGCCGTGGATGCCGATGACTTTCAGGTTGGGCGCTGCCTCGGTCACCATCTGCAAGCGCTGCACGTCGGAGGTGCCTCCGTCGGGGTAGAGGCAGGCGACCCGGACGTTGGCCTTGTTGCGGAAGGTATCCAGGGCGGCGGGGCCGGTATCGCCGCTGGTGGCGGCCAGGATCAGATAATTCTCGCCGCGTTGCTGGGCCAGCTCCGACAGGACCACGCCGAAGGGTTGCAGGGCCATGTCCTTGAAGGCGCGGGTGGGGCCGTGATACAGCTCGCTGACGTAGAGGTCATCGCGGACTTTGACAACCGGCACGGGGTTGGCCGGATCGTCGAAGCCGTCGTAGGTCGCCAGCGCCCGGTCGATGGCCTCGGGGGCGATGTCGGGCTGGAAGGCTATTAGGACAGCGCGGGCCAGTGTCTTGTAACCGGAGGCGAGGTGCTCGTTCAGAAAGTCGAGGCCCAGTTCCGGCAGGGATTCCGGCACATAGATACCGCCGAAGGAGGACATGGGGCTGAGGATGGCCTCGGAAAAGCTGACCTTGGCGGGGCGGCTGCCGTCGTTGCCGCGGGTTTCGATGAAGTTCATGGGATTGGGCCGGTCTGGTGTGAATGATCGGTGGATTATACCGGAGACAAACGGGGGCACGACACGAACCGCAACGGCTATACTCCCAATCATGTCCCAAGATACCCTCCATCTGGTCGTCCCCAGCCTGCTCTCCCCCCCCGAGGGATTGCACGGCAGGACAGCGTTGCGCGCCCCGGCGGTCGAGAAGCTGCTGGGCTGGTCCAGCAGTTCCGGCGGCGCAAAGGAATATGAACCCCAGCTCTTTGCCCTCATGGGCCTGCCGGAGGAAGCGGCGGCCGCGCCTTATGCCCTCATGGGTGAGGGGATCGATCCGGGCGAGGAGATCTGGATGCAGGCCGACCCCGTCCACATGAAGGTCGATCTGACCCGGCTCATCCTGTTCGAGGGGCGGAACCTGGAGATCCGGCACGACGAGGCGGAGGCCCTGGCGCAGGAGTTCAACGACCACTTTGCGGGCGAGGGGCTGGAGATGATCGCCCCCCACCCCGAACGCTGGTATCTGCGGCTGTCCCGTCTGCCCCGCCTCAAGACCTCTCCCCTCAGCCTGGCGGCGGGGCGTTCGCCCGACGCCTTTCTGCCCAAGGGGGAGGACGCGCGCTATTGGCAGTCTCTGCTCACCGAGGCCCAGATGCTGTTCCACGCCTCGCCGGTCAACAAGGCCAGGGAGAAGGCCGGTCATCCGGCCATCAATGCCCTCTGGGTCCATGGGCCGGGCCGGCGGGCCGAGTCGCTCGCCCCGGCCACCCATTTCAAGATGATCGTTGCCGACGACCCGCTTGCCCTGGGCCTGGCCAAGGCTGCGGGCGCCATCCGGACGGAACTGGCCCAGGCTATCCACGCCGATGTGCTCTGCGTACTGCACGCCTTTCAGCACGCCGAACTCTCCGCCGACGAACGGGGCTGGAAGGAGGTCCTGGTGGAATTCGATCAATGGCTCGGCAACGTCTTCCGCTGGCTCAACGAGAAGCGGGAAAGGAGCCTCGTCCTCTACCCCTGCAACGGAACCAGCTACCGCCTGAGCGGCCAGAAGCGCCAGCGTTTCTGGCACCGTTCGCCCCCCTTCCACCAGTACCTGACGCCCTCGCTGCTGCATTCATGACGGGGAAATCCTGCTATATTTTGAATGACTTACAAACGGACCTGTCCGAGGAACGGTCATGAACGCAGTCCTGAGCAGCGAATACGCCCCCCCGCCGATGACCGGCGAGGCGTTGTACGCCCTGGGGGACGCGCAACGGGCGGAACTGGTGGAAGGGGAGATGAGGATTATGACGCCGACGGGATTTTTGCATGGTGATGTCGAACTCAACATCGGCAGCCTTTTGAAGAAATTTGTCTCCCAAAATCGGCTCGGGCGCGTCATGACGGGCGAAGTCGGCATCTACACCCGCCGCAACCCCGACACCGTGCGCGGGGCCGATGTGCTCTACATCTCCCATGCCCGCTTGAGTCAGGTCAGGTCCGACTCCTACCTGGACGTGGCCCCCGAGCTGGTGGTGGAAGTCCTTTCCCCCCACGACCGCTGGCTCGACGTTGAACGCAAGCTGGAAGAGTACTTCGCCATCGGCGTGGATGCGGTCTGGATCGCCGACCCCGCCAGCAAGACCCTGCGCACCTACGGCTCCCTGACCCAGTTCCAGATCCTGCAACAGGGCGACTGGGTGCGAGATCAGGCCATACTGCCGGGGTTCGAGTGCGCCGTGGCGGCGTTCTTCACCGACTGATCCCCGTTTTCCTGTTGCTTCCCCGCCCCTTCACGCCCATCATGTACGGAGTTGCCGTACATGAAAGGGGGGTTCGATGCACAGCGTCACCGTGAACAAATTCCGGGACCAGATGAAGAATTTCGTGGAGCAAGTGATCAGCCAGCACTTGCCGATTCGGGTAACGCGGCGGAATGGTGAAGACTTCGTGGTGGTCGGCGCGGAGGATTGGGAGCGGGAGCAGGAAACACTCTATGTCCTGCAAAACTCCAGCCTGATGCGGCAAATCGCCGAATCGTCGCGGACCCATGCGACTGATGGCGGGTACAAACCCAGGGACGACGAGACCGATGAAATCCTTGGTGTTTGAGGGTAATACCTGGTCCGTCTACGAAGAACTCAGAACCCGCGACAAGCGCCTGCACCAGGCCCTATGCGCCATGCTGAAAGAGATGCTGCGGGGCGATCCCGCCACCGGAACGGGGAAACCCGAACCCCTGCGCCATAACCTCTCCGGCTTCTGGTCCCGGCGGCTCAGTCAGAAGGACCGCCTGATCTACAAATTCGATGAAAAAAGCCTCTATATCTTCGCCATCGGCGGCCATTACGACCCTTTGAATTAGTGGACAACAGATGACGCACCCCAAGATTCAACGCCATAAGACCACCCCCGTCCGCATCGGTCACCTGTGCCTCGGCGGCACGGCCCCGGTGGTGGTGCAGTCCATGACCAACACCGACACCGCCGATGTGGCGGGGACGCTGGCCCAGGTGGCCCAACTGGCCCGCGCCGGTTCGGAGCTGGTGCGGGTCACGGTCAACAACGAGGCGGCGGCCGCCGCCGTGCCCCATATTTGCGAGGCACTGGACCGGCAGGGTATCAATATCCCCCTGGTGGGGGACTTCCACTTCAACGGCCATCGCCTGCTGGAGCAGCACCCCGCCTGCGCCAAGGCCCTGGCCAAGTACCGCATCAACCCCGGCAACGTGGGCAGCGGCCAGACCCGCGACGCCAGCTTCGCCGCCATGATCGAGACCGCAGCCCGCCACGGCAAGGCGGTGCGTATCGGCGTGAATTGGGGCAGTCTCGACAGGTCATTGCTGGCGCGCATGATGGACGAGAACGCCCGCGCCGAGGCGCCGCTGGAGCCCGATGCCCTGATGCACCGCATCATGGTCGCCTCCGCCCTGGAGAGCGCCGCCCGCGCTGAGTCGTTCGGTCTGGGCCGCGACCGCATCGTCCTCTCCTGCAAGGTGAGCAAGGTCCAGGACCTGATCGCCGTCTATCGCCTGCTGGCGGCCGAGAGCGACTACGCCCTGCACCTGGGGCTGACCGAGGCGGGCATGGGTTCCAAGGGGATCGTCGCCTCCACCGCCGCCCTGGCGGTGCTGTTGCAGGAGGGGATCGGCGACACCATTCGTGTCTCCCTGACCCCCGAGCCGGGCGAGCCCCGCACCAAAGAGGTCATCGTCGCCCAGGAGATTCTGCAAGCACTGGGCCTGCGCGCCTTCATGCCGGTCGTCATCGCCTGCCCCGGCTGCGGTCGCACCACCAGCACCCTCTTCCAGGAACTGGCCAAGCAGGTGCAGGATCATCTGCGGGAGAGGATGCTTGTCTGGAGCGGGAAATACCCCGGCGTCGAAAACCTGGACGTGGCGGTCATGGGCTGCATCGTCAACGGTCCCGGCGAGAGCAAGCACGCCGACATCGGCATCAGCCTCCCCGGCAGCGGCGAGAACCCCGCAGCCCCCGTTTTCATCGACGGCGAAAAGGCAGCCACCCTCAAGGGCGACCGCATCGCCGAGGAGTTCATGGCAATCCTGGATGGTTATGTGGAGCGGCGGTTCGGGGGAGCGTTCTTTGATAAGGTAGAGAGTACCTACAAGGTGCCCTAACGATCATGGGACGAGGCACCCCACCCCAGAAGATGAAAAGTTGCCTCGCCCCCTGATCGTTCCCCCTTCCCAACCCTCCCCCCGGAGGGGCATAAGCGCTAACTTAAGCGCGCTAAGGTATTTTTCGTCGGATTTTTAAGTGAAATTCATGCAAATTTGACAGTTTTTAATCACATTCTTAGCATAGTTTCGGATAAGTTAGCGCTTATGCCCCGGAGGGGGAGGGAGCGAAGGTGCTTCGCGTATTTCACGCTAACGTAGGTCGGCCTTCAGGCCGACTGTCGCCCTGAAGGGCGACCTACGCACGGATTTTCACGCTAAATCCGGATCTCATCGAAACTCGTCACCTGCCGGTGTGTTGCCTCGGGGTCCGGGATCGCCCCGCGCACCAGCCAAATGGTTTGCATGCCGGCCGCGCGGGCGGCGTCCAGCTCTTCCTTGATGTCGGAGAGAAAGAGGATGTCGCCGGGCGGCAGGCCGATCTGGCTGGCGATGAGGCGGTAGGAGGCGGCCTCGCGTTTGGGGCCGGCCTGGGTGTCGAACCAGCCGGAGAAGAGGGGCCTCATGTCGCCCGCGTCGCTGTGGCCGAAGAGGAGTTGCTGGGCCTTGACCGAACCGGAGGAGTAGACATAGAGGGCCAGCCCTTGCGCCTTCCACTGGCGCAGGTATTTCACCGCATCCGGGTAGACATGGCCGGTGAAGTCGCCTTTCAGATATCCCGCCTCCCAGATCATCCCTTGCAGTGCCTTGAGGGGCGTGATCTTGCGGTCTTCGTCGATCCATTGGATCAATTGCGCCACCGCTTCGTCATCGCTGAGGCTGCGGCCGGACTCACGCGCCACGGCGTCGAGCTGTTCCCTGACCGCCGGGTCATGGCCATTCTCCCGGACGAACGCCGCCAGGCGGGCGCGGGCGTAGGGAAAGAGGCAATCGAAGACGAAGGAGACCGAGGTGGTGGTCCCCTCGATGTCGGTCAGGATCGCCAGGATCATCAAAGGGCCGCCCGATAGGCGTCGTAGTCGGGGAAACGGGCCTTGATCGGGTCGCCGGTGAACTCTGCTTCCCAGCCGTTTGGGGTGGTGAAGAAGCGGATGCATTTGAAGTCGGGCGCGGCGCCCATGTCGAACCAGTGGGGCACCCCGGCGGGGACGCAGATGAGGTCGCCCTTTTCGCAGAGGATCATGTAGAGCTGATCGCCCAGATGCACGTAGAAGAGCCCGGCGCCATCGACGAAGAAGCGGGCCTCGAAGTCGGCGTGGATATGCTCGTTCAGGTACTTGGCCCGCAGTTCGGTCCGCTGGGGATGGTCCGGCCGCAGGGCGACCACGTCCAGGGACTGGAAGCCGTACTCCTTGTTCAACCGCTCGACGGAACCGGCGTAGGCCGCCAGGACCTCCTCCTGCCCCGCATCGGCCGAGAGGGGTGCGTCGGCGTCCCAGCGTTCGAAGCGGACGCCCAGCCCGGCGAGTTTGGCGACGATGGCCGGGTGGTCGGCGAGGTGTTCGATCCGCTCGGCGGAATCGCTACGGCAAAGGGTCAGTGTGCTCATGATTTGTTGACTCCGCGTAAACGCATTTCACATTCAAACAGGAACTCGAAGGCCTCCACATGGCGCAGGGCGTCCTCCACGCTCTGGCCCCAGGTGTAGAAGCCGTGTCCGGCGATGAGGTAGCCGTGCAGGGGCGAACAGGCGTCCATGCGTGCATCCACCTGGGCGGCCAGGCGGGCAATGTCCTGGTCGTTGGGGAGGATCGGCACCCGCACGCTGCACTCGTGGCTGTCGATGCCGTTGAAGGCCTTCAGCAGCTCGTAGTCTTGCAGCACCAGATCTTCGCTCAACAGGCGAGAAAGCAGTGTGGCATTGACCGAATGGGGATGCAGGACCGCGTTGATGTCGGGAAAGCGCCGGTAGATCTGCACATGGAGCAGGGTCTCGGCCGAGGGGCGGCGGCCGTCCTGGGACTGTCCGCTGGCGTCGGTGATCATGATGTCGCCCTGGGTCAGGAATCCCTTGTGGCGGCCGGAGACCGTCACGGCGATGCGTCCGTCCTTGAGCCGCGCCGAGAGGTTGCCGCTGGTGGCGGGCACCCAGCCGCGTTGATAAAGAAAGCGCCCGGCGGCCACCAGTTCTTCGGCGCGTTGCTGGAATTCGGTGCTCATGGGATCGTCCTTCGGGAGACAGAGGGCTATTCTAGTCGCCGGGTCCGGCCGGTAACAACCTAGCCGCCATGAATGCGAGCCGACGCCCCGGAAGACGGAAAAAGGGTGGGCCGGCCTTCAGGCTGTCCGTCGGCGCGGCTTACCTCGGAGAGATTTCGGGCGGGAGGCGCTAGACTTGGGGGGTAAGCGGCAAACCATCCGCCTAACCCGAAGCCTCGCAAGGAGCCATCCATGTCACTCATCGTCACCATCGCCCTGGCCCTGGTTGGACTCTTTGTCCTGCTCCAGGTCTGGATTCTCTGGCAATCGAGGCGGTTGCAGGGCCTGCCCGTGCCCGCTTCGGATCTGACCCGCCGTCTCGATCCCAGCCGCCCCGCGCTGCTCTATTTCCATAGTCCCCGCTGCGGGGCATGCAGGGGCATGACG
The DNA here is from genome assembly GCA_001801995.1 of Gammaproteobacteria bacterium RIFOXYD12_FULL_61_37. Classification (GTDB taxonomy): domain Bacteria; phylum Pseudomonadota; class Gammaproteobacteria; order Chromatiales; family Chromatiaceae; genus YD12-FULL-61-37. The sequence goes on from MGZB01000055.1 coordinate 279,959, forward strand.
CCCATCATCGCGGAACTGGGGCGGTCCAATTCCAACGTCGTCAGCATCGATGTCTCGCGGGACATGGAAGCGGCAAACGATTACAACATCCGCGCCACCCCCACCCTGGTCGTGCTGAGGCATGAGGCCATCGCCAAGGTGTTGGTGGGGGCGCAGTCGCAACGGGTGATCGAGTCGCTTTTGAACTGAATCCGGCTACAGGTGGGAGAGTGCCCAGCGGACGATGTCGGCGGTTCCCATCGCCCCCGCCTGGCGGGCGATCTCGCGGCCATGATGGAACAGGGCCAGGGTCGGGATGCTGCGGATGCCATGGGACGCACCCAATGCCTGTTCCACCTCCGTGTTGATCTTGGCCAGACGCACCCGGGGTTCCAATTGGGCGGTGGCTTGTTCGAAGGCCGGGGCCATCATCTTGCAGGGTCCGCACCAGGGCGCCCAGAAATCGACCAGAAGCGGGATGTCGTTGCGCTGGAGGTGCTTCTGAAAACTGCCGGAGTTCAGTTCCACCGGATGGGCGTTGAACAAAGGTCCGCCGCACTTGCCGCATTTGGGGTTGTCGGCCAGACGCTGGCTGGGGATGCGGTTAACGGCGATGCATTTCGGACAGACAATATGCAGGGGATCGGTCATCTTGGTTCTCCAAACTGGCTATAGACTTGAGGCTTGAGACCTGAGGAAAGAGAGGGAAAGCGATCCTCCCTCCTTCAGCCTCGGGTCTCCAGCCTCCGGTCTTGCTTAAATGTTGACGAACCCGCGAATCTCAAGGGTTTCCGGGGTTCGAGGAGGAACTTATGCTTAAGGCGGCTGCCCAACGCCTTAGACAGACAAAGCGGGTTCCTGCCGGATGCGGGTCCGGCCTGTCCTGTTTTCGCCCGCCGCAGAACGGCGGGTTTTTTAAACCGAAGGAGAAAGCGCTATGAAGATTTCGACAGCAATAACGACCATTCTTTTTGCCGGGGCCATTTCATTCGGGGCCTCCGCCCAGCCGGCCGCGACGGCGGAAACCGCTCAGGACGCGAATGCCACGCCCCAAGCCATGCCCATGATGGGCAACCCGCAGGGTGGCGGCATGCCGTGCATGATGCAGCGCATGCAACAGGGGCAGGCAATGATGCCGCAACACATGCAAAATATGGAGACACGCCTGGCCAATATCGAGGCGTTGCTAAAGGAATTGGTGGAGCTGCAAAAGAAGAAGTAACGCGGCGGCAGATCGGCTTATGGGCCGATTGCTGGCTGCCCGCAATATTTCCCTCGGCATGAGCCGCTTGCCGGTTGAGATTGAGCACAGCCCTCTTTTCCTTCATTCTTCGCCTTTTTCCGAAATAACCTGGAGAGTGAAGCCATGAGCCAGTGCCCCTGTGGTTCCGGTAAGGAATATGACGCCTGCTGCGGCCCCATCATTCGCGGCGAGCAAGCGGCGGAAAGTGCCGAGGCCTTGATGCGGTCCCGTTACACCGCCTATGCCAAGGGCGAAATCGAACATCTGACCGAGAGTCTGCACCCCAGTTCCCGGCACGACCATGACGCGGCGGCTGCCAGGCGTTGGGCCGCCGAGTCCCAGTGGATGGGCCTGGAGGTTCGTAGCCTGGTCGGCGGCGGCGCCGGTGACGAGAAGGGCGAGGTTGAATTCGTTGCCCAATACCGCGACAAGGGGGCGCTGAGAAAGCACCACGAGACCGGCCTATTCACCAAAGAGGAAGGACGCTGGTACTACCTGAGCGGAAAACAGGTAAAGCCGGAGACGGTGCAGCGGGAAGCGCCCAAGGTGGGGCGCAACGATCCTTGTTCCTGTGGCAGCGGCAAGAAGTTCAAGAAGTGCTGCGGGGCTTGATTAAGAGATATCCGGTTCTGTGAATGGCCAGTTTTCAGTGATATAGGTCTATATATTTGCGCATGACGTAAAATAATCTTGAAAATATTCTGATTTTGTTCGATAAAGTAAGTTGTGTCGGGGCTGTCGTGTCCCCATCAACCGGTATCGAACGGAATGCGTTACGCACTGCTGACCATCATCCTGCTGGCCGTCGCCGAATCTGCCTCCGCCGAGATCTACAAGTATCAGGATGTGGAGGGGCGCATCTGTTTCTCGGATAAGCCGATGCAGGGCGACTACAAGCTATTGTGGCGTTCCAAATCCATCGGCGAGATCAGCTCCTATGCCCCGCCGGGGATGACCCGTTCCGGTTCCCCCAGCGGGTGGGACCCCGCTCAATACCGGCTCAATCTGGCCCGCCACGCCCCCATCATCGACGAGGCGGCGCGGCGGGTGCGTCTCAGGCCGGAACTGCTGCACGCCATGGTCAAGGCGGAATCGGGTTACGACCCGAACGCCCTTTCCAAGGCGGGCGCGCGAGGCCTGATGCAATTGATGCCAGATACCGCCAAGCGCTATGGGGTTACCAATATCACCGACCCCTACCAGAACGTGGACGGTGGCTCCCGCTACCTGCGGGATTTGCTCGCCATGTTCAACTCCAATCTCAGCCTCGCCCTCGCGGCCTACAATTCGGGCGAAAACAACGTGAAAAAGCACGGCAACCAAGTGCCGCCCTTTCCCGAGACCCAGGGCTACGTGAAAAAGGTGCTCGAATATTACACCGAGAACCGGGTTGCGACGGCCGGCAAGGAAAAGACCGCGAGCCTCTCAGTGACGAATTGACGATGACGCAGAGGCGCTGGTTTTACCCAGCGCCTCTGCGTTCTTCACGAGCCCTCAAGCCCGATTACATCCCCAAAATGTGATATCCGGAATCGACGTAAAGCACGTCACCGGTAATGCCGGAGGCGAGGTCGGAGCAAAGGAAAGCGGCGGCGTTGCCGACCTCTTCGATGGTGACATTGTGGCGCAGAGGGACCTTGGCCTCGGCCGCATCCAGCATGCTCTTGAAGTTCTTGATGCCGGCGGCGGCCAGGGTGCGAATGGGGCCGGCGGAGACGGCGTTGACGCGGATGCCCTCGGGACCCAGGCAATCGGCCAGGTAGCGCACATTGGCCTCCAGGCTGGCCTTGGCCACGCCCATGACGTTGTAGTTGGGCACCACGCGCACTGCGCCCAGGTAGGTCATGGTGACCAGCGCGGCCTTGCGGCCCTGCATCATCGGCCGGCCGGCCTTGGCCAGAGCGGCAAAGCTGTAGGCGCTGATGTCGTGGGCCATGGCGAAGCCCTCGCGGGTCAGGTTGTCCAGATACCCCCCTTCCAGATGATCGCGCGGCGCGAAGGCGACGGAATGGACGATGCCGTCCAGGCCGTCCCAGCGCTTGCCCAGTTCCTCGAATACGCCCTGGATCTGGGCGTCGTCACCCACGTCCAGGGGCAGCACGATGTCGGAACCCATTTCAGCGGCGGCGGCCTCGACGCGCTTCTTCAGCTTGTCGTTCTGATAGGTGAAGGCGAGTTGCGCGCCTTCGCGGTGCATGGCCTCGGCGGTGCCCCAGGCGATGGAACGGTCGCTGGCGATGCCGACGACGAGGATCTTCTTGTTGTCCAAAAAGCCCATGGTGACTCCGTAGTTTGAAAAAAATCGGTGCGCAATTGTAACGAATAATTTTCTTCCCGGCCCATAATGCAGGACGGGTTTATCGAAGAGGTTGGCAAGAAGGCATGTCCGACCAGAATGACGGAGGAGTTAATCCATGAGCGGGAGGCATGCCCAAGAAGCGCCAGGGTCACTCATGGAGGCCATACTGCATGCAAGGGCGGGAAAGGTCAGCGTCTATATCGGCCTTTCAAGCGATGCGGTAACGGCGCATTTTTCGGGGGCTGACTTTGCCATTCATGAGCGTTTGCCGCTGATGGTTAGGATCGGCCCGGAGCAGGCGATGGAGACGGACGATGAGGTTCTTGCCCTGCTTGCAAGTACGGCATTGGATAATTGGCCATTTTGGTACGGTGGCGAGGGTTTCCTGACTTGCGAGAACACCTCGGCGGGGCGGGAGCTGGCGAGAATCGAAATCCATCACATCAGGAAGGACGGCCCGTTTCATGATTTGGCCCCCGACTGGGCCGAGCGTGCCGTCGATCTTGTCCTCTCCGGCCGGCCCCCTTCTGTCGCCGGTATCCCGGCGCAGATCCAATTACAGCAACTCTGTCTGGCCATCCACCCTGGCGGCTTGCTGATGATCGTGGAAATCTCCCGATTGGATTCCGATGATCAAGCCAGGGGTTTGGTGCGTTCCCTGGAATGGCTGGCGGAAAACGGGCCTCTGGCGGTCATTGCATTACTGCCCGTCGGCAGCACCCATTACCTCCCCTTGCAACGCATCCTGTATGGCGCATATGACGGCGCATTAGTTACTGCGGATTCGGACAGGGCCAAGCCCCGGACCAACACCAAGTCGCCTGTGGAATTCCTGGGTACCGTCCGGGGGCGCCCCCATCACAACAGCCGTGCTGAGCAACGGCTGGCGGTGGTGATAAGAAGGGACCCCGAACTGTCGTATCTGTTTGCCTTCAACCAATCCGTCGAGACTGTGCGCGGCAGTCGCTATTGCGTCGATCTGGTGTGGCGGGAGGGGCGGGTCTTGGTGGAGGTGGATGGGGAACAACACTATGGCGACGTGGAGAAATACGACGCGGACCGCCAGCGCGACTACGAACTGAATCTCAGTGGCTATCTGGTGTTACGTCTCAGCAGCAACGCGGTATTGCGAGACACCCCGCAATGCCTGGATAAGATTCGCGATTTCGTGAAATATAGGCGGGCGAACTGGTAATGGCATCTGAATATCGACATACACAGGTAAAGGGGAGCGCAAAATGACCATCAACCCTTCAAGTTGGCAGGCGTTGTTACTCTGGTCCCTGATTGCCGAAGGGGGCCGGGGATTGCAGAAGGATAGGGCGTTTCAGGTCACCAAGGCGATACGCGAGGGGTTGATAAAGGCGGGCCTGCTCGAAATGAGCCTGCAAGGCCGAACGATCCTGCTTGAGGTCACGGACAAGGGTTGGGCCTGGGCGGCGAGGCACCCTGGCGTGGAACTGCCGAAGACCCAATCCGCCGCGCCGATCTTTCGGTCGTTCTTGATGCGATTGATGCCATTCCTTCAGGAGAGGGGGATTGCACTGGCGGAATTGTTTCCTATCGAAGGAGGAATGGCGCCCACTGCCACGGGCGAGATCGAGCAGCGCATTCGCCAGGCCTATTTTCAATTGACCCATGGCAATACGAAGCAGCGGGTCAGGCTGCACCAGTTGCGCGCGGCCATGCCCGATCTGGACAGGGCCACCCTCGATCGGACCCTGCTCGAAATGCAGCGGCAAGCTGTCCTTGTACTGATGATCCTCGACGATAACCGCGAGATTACCGCCGCAGACCGGGAAGCGGCATTGGATGTCGGCGGCAATCCTCGCCATATCCTCTATTTCGGGGCCTAGCCATGAAGGGGAGCGATCCTGGCCTTGCTGCCTTCCAGGAAGCCGACTTCGACTGGACAAGGCAGTTGCACAGTGTTTGGCACGACAGCGCCTATCATGTCGAAGCGCTAAATGGACAGGTTGCCGATGGCTTGATGTCCGAGTTCAATCGCCGCACCCGTGACCCGATGGCAGCGCCCCTCGGCGAAGTCATTGTCGGTCCCGCCGGCGCGGGGAAAACCCATTTGGTGGGCAATCTGCGTCGGCGGGTCTGGGAGAGGGGCGGCTGGTTCGTCTTGATCGATCTGGTCGATGTCAGGGATTTCTGGCCGACCGTTTGCCTTGGCTTTGTCAATTCACTCCATCGGAAGATGGGCGATGGCCAATTCCAATACCAGCTCCTGATAAAAAAACTGGGTGCGATCCTCGAACCCAACAAGCCGGGATTGCTTGGCGATGCCAGCGACAAGTTGCAACTCGATTCCGGCGCCAAGTTCCCTCCAGCCTATGTCTTCAAAGTTTATCTCGACCGTCTTGCCCAACTCTCCAGAAGCGAGACCCAGAGCCATCAGGATGTGTTCCGTGCGCTCCTGCTGTTGAATTCCGCCGACAGGGAGGCCGTCAATGTCGGCTATAACTGGCTACAGGGGCTGGAAATCCCCCTCGATGTAGCAGGGCTCTTCGGGTTTGGCCACCAGCGCCCTGCCATCGAAATCGTGCGAGGTCTCTCCTGGATCATGGGCCTTACCGGGCCAACCATGATTGCCATCGACCAGATCGATGCCATCCTCAGCGAGTCCAATCTGCGGGCCGGTCCATCCAAGGAAACGGACGAGGACGGCGAGCGCAAGGCGCGCTCGATTATCGAAGCCCTGGCCGGTGGACTGATGGACTTGCACGATGTGAAGCATCGGGCGATGACCCTCGTCTCCTGCCTTGAGGCGACCTGGGAAATCCTCAAGGAAAGGGCCTTGAGGAGCGCGACCCAGCGCTTCCACGAACCGACGCTGCTGTCGCCGATCACCCAAAGGGAGACCGCCGAGATCATCGTTCGCAACCGCTTGGAATCCGCCTATGCCGAGCGCGGTTTCCACCCCGCCTATCCCACATGGCCGTTCCATCCCGACGCCTTCGATTCCGCCATCGCCCTCAGTCCGCGCGAACTCCTGATGAAATGCGAGGCCCACAGGAAGAGGTGCATTGCCTCGGGCGTCGTTGAGGAACTTGCCCGCTTTGCCGGGCTGGAACCTAAACCCAGGCCGGTTCAAGGCCCGGATCTCGATCGTCAATTCGCCCAGGCCAAATCCAACGCCCAGACAGAGACTTTGACCGATCCGGGCGCGGAAGACGACCTCTTCTGCGACTTGATGCAAGACCTGCTGCGCATCTATGTGCATCAGACCGAGATTGCCGATGGGGTCGATCTGCTGGTCGATGGCGACCTCGATCAAAGGCGCCCGGCATTGCATGGCCGATTGCGCTTCATCCATCGCTGCGACGACGACCGGGAAGAGCACTATTGCTTCCGTGTCCTCAATCAGAACCATGCCATGGCCTTCCAGGCAAGGCTGAAGGCGGCGATCACCGCCTCCGGCATCGACCGTGATTTGCCCTTTCGCCGCCTGTTCATCCTGCGCAATACCCCTCCACCGTCCGGCCGCGTTTCTGCCCAACTGGCCGATGAATTTGAAAATGCCGGCGGGAGATTCGTTCCTCTGGGCAGGGACGATTTGCGAACACTGGTCGCGCTAAAGCTGATGCTGCATCAGAAACCGGAGGGCTTCGAGGATTGGCTTCGGCAACGCAAACCCCTGTGCGATACCGCGCTATTCAGAGCTACCGGCCTCTGCGAAGCGGGACAGAGATCTGGGCCACCATCGATCCCAGGGATCGAGACGGAACAGAGGCCACCATCGGAGGGCGGACAGCCCGACCGCTCACAGGGGGACAATGCCGATGTCATCCCTGTCGGCAAGGCGAAGGAATCCGGCGTCCCCTATTCCATCCCTTTGTCGATCTTGTCGCGCCATACCGCCATTCTGGCCGGTAGCGGCTCCGGTAAGACGGTTTTGCTGCGTCGTATCATCGAGGAATCGGCATTGCACGGCATCCCCGCCATCGTCCTCGATACCAACAACGACCTTGCCCGTCTCGGTGATCCCTGGCCAGAACGCCCCGGCGTCTGGGGCGAGGGCGAGGCCGAAAGGGCCGCCCGCTATCAGGAACTCGCCGAGGTGGTTATCTGGACCCCGCGCATCGCGGGGGGCAATCCGCTGGTACTTTCCTCGCTGCCGGATTTTTCCGCGATCCGGGATGACGCGGACGAACTCGACCGCGCCGTTCACATGGCTGCAGCCACCTTGCATCCGGTCGTCGGTGCAACGGGGGCCAAGGCCGCGCTCAAGGAGGGGGTATTGGTTCAGGCACTGAAGTATTTCGCCCTGCGGATGGATGGTGATCTGCACAGCTTCACCCATTTTCTTTCGGAATTGCCCGAGGGCATCAGCGATATCGATGATGCGGAAAAACTCGCCCGCGAAATGGGCAACCAATTGAGGGCGTCGATGGCCAAGAATCCCCTCTTAGCAGCATCGGGGACGGCACTCGACCCAAAACTGCTGATCACGGCCCGGTCGCCGGGGAAAAACCGTATCTCGGTGATCAATTTCTCCGGCCTGCCCTCGGACGAGACCCGCCAGGCCTTCGTCAATCAATTGCAGATGGCGCTGTTCTCCTTCATCAAGAAGAATCCGTCCCCGCCGGGGCGGCCCTTGACCGCGCTCTATGTTTTGGACGAGGCGCAGAATTTCGCCCCAGCCGTCAAGATGACGCCGTGCAAGGGGAGCACATTGTCCTTGGTGGCCCAGGCGCGCAAATACGGGCTCGGCATGATTTTCGCCACCCAGGTGCCCAAGGGGATCGATAACAAGATCATCGGCAATTGCACCACCCAGTTCTATGGGCGCATGAATGCGCCCGCGACGATCGCGGCCACCCGCGAGCTGATGGCGGCCAAGGGGGGTGCCGCCACTGACATCGGCAATCTCGGGGCCGGAGAGTTCTACTTCACCACCGAAGGGATGAAGAGGCCGGTGAAAGTCACCACGCCCCTATGCCTCAGCCACCACCCCCAAAATCCCCTGTCCGAGGACGAAGTAGTGACACGGGCGGCAAAGTCACGGGTTTGAGGATGAACCCGAAAGGCTGGGCTTCCAACTCCGCGAGGGGTTGGGGAGGGGGAATCCACAGCCTCTCAGTCCCAATAAAAAAGGGCCTCCGCTGGAGGCCCCTTCATGACGGAGATTTGATCCCGGTTTTCTAACCGGCAAAATTCCCGGCCACGAAGTCCCAGTTTACGATGCCCCAGAGGGCTTCCAGGTATTTGACGCGGGCGTTGCGGTAGTCGATGTAGTAGGCGTGTTCCCAGACATCGGCGGTGAGCAGGGCGGTCTTGCCATCGGTCAGGGGGCAGCCGGCGTTGGAGGTGTTGAGGATCTCCAGCTTGCCTTCCTTGTTCTTCACCAGCCAGGTCCAGCCGGAGCCGAAGTTGGTCGCCGCCGACTGGTTGAATTTCTCCTTGAAGCTGGCGAAATCGGCGAAGGCGGCCTTGATGGCTTCGGCCAGGGCGCCGCTGGGTTCGCCGCCGCCGTTGGGGCTGAGGCAGTTCCAGTAGAAGCTGTGGTTCCACACCTGGGCGGCGTTGTTGAAGATGCCGCCGCTGGCCTTGGGGATGATCTCTTCCAGGGTCTTGCCCTCGAATTCGGTGCCCGGCACCAGCTTGTTGAGGTTGTCCACATAGGTCTGGTGGTGCTTGCCGTGGTGGAACTGGAGGGTCTCGCGGGAGATGACGGGTTCCAGCGCCTCGATGGGGTAGGGCAGGGGGGGGAGTTGGTATTGCATGCTGCGTTCCTCGTGTTGTTGTGGCCCGGTTTGGCGGGCTGATTGTGCGTGGGAAAATGGTAGCTCTTACTGGAGACTTTCCAACCCATGATCGTTAGTGGTTTCGCCCCAGCCTGTGAAAGAATAGTCCCCCATGCGAATCCTCCTGGCACTTCTTATCTCCCTCTCCCTGGCGGCGTGCGGTAAGCCCTGGAACAACCCCTATCCGAAGGGGGAGGAGGGGCTCCGGATTCTCTACAGCTCTTTTTCGGAGCAGCCGAAGCATCTGGACCCGGCCCGTTCCTACAGCTCGAACGAATACGCCTTCATTGCCCAGATTTACGAGCCGCCGTTGCAATACCACTTTCTCAAGCGGCCCTATGAGCTGATCCCCCTGACCGCAACGGAGGTCCCCAAGCCACGGCTGCTGGATGCCCAAGGGAGCCCCCTGCCCGAAGGCGCCGATCCGGCGACGGTGGCCTTCAGCGAATACGAGATCCGCATCCAGCCGGGGATTCGCTATCAGCCCCACCCCGCCTTTGCCCTCAAGCCGGATGGAACGCCTCGCTATCTCGAACTCGGCGAAAAGGACCTGATTGGCGTTCATGCCCTGAAGGACTTCGCCGAGATCGGCACGCGCGAGCTGACCGCCGCCGACCATGTCTTCCAGATCAAGCGCCTGGCCCAGGCCAGCACCCATTCCCCCATCGCCGGGCTGATGGCCGAACACATCGACGGTTTCGAAGATTTCGCCAAACGGATCGCGGCGGAGGAGAAGCGCCCGCAACAAAAGGGCTTCCTCGATCTGCGCCAATTCGAGATGGCCGGGGTGCGGGAGATCGACCGACACCGTTTCAGCATCCGGCTGAAGGGGGTCTATCCCCAGTTTGTCTATTGGCTGGCGATGCCCTTCTTCGCCCCCATGCCCTGGGAGGCGGTCCGGTTCTACAGCCAGCCGGGCATGGAGGAGCGCAACATCAGCCTCGACTGGTATCCGGTGGGCACCGGGCCGTTCCTGCTGGCGGAGAACAATCCCAATCTGCGCATGGTGCTGGACCGCAACCCCAATTTTCACGGCGAGACCTATCCCGCAGAAGGGGAGCCGGACGACCGGGACCAGGGACTGCTGGCGGACGCGGGCCGGCCCTTGCCGCTGATCGACAAGGCCGTCCATAGCCTGGAAAAGGAAGATATTCCCTACTGGAACAAGTTCTTGCAGGGCTATTACGACACATCAGGGATAACATCCGACAGCTTCGACCAGGCGGTACGCTTCGACACGGGCGGAGAGGCCGGCCTTACCGGCGCCATGAAGCGCAAGGGCATCAATCTGACGACCGCCGTCACCACCTCCATCATGTACCTCGGCTTCAACATGAAGGACTCTGTGGTGGGCGGCGATACGGAACGGGCGCGGCTGCTGCGCCGGGCCATCTCCATCGCGGTCGATTACGAGGAATACATCGCCATCTTCGCCAACGGGCGCGGCCTCACTGCCCAGGGGCCGCTGCCGCCGGGCATCTTCGGCCATCGCGAGGGCGACTATAACCCCCATGTCTTCGAGAAGTCCGAAGGACGCCTCAAACGCCGGGCCATCGCCGAGGCGAAAGGGCTGCTCGCCAAGGCTGGCTATCCCGACGCCATCGACAGCGCCACCGGCAAGCCCCTGGTGCTCTACTTCGACGTGGCCGCCGCCGGGCCGGACGACAAGTCGCGCCTGAGTTGGCTGCGCAAGCAGTTCGACAAGCTCGGCGTTCAGCTCATCCTGCGCACCACTGACTACAACCGCTTCCAGGAAAAGATGCAGAAAGGAACCGGGCAGATGTTCTGGTGGGGCTGGAACGCCGACTACCCCGATCCGGAGAACTTCTTTTTCCTGCTCCACGGCCCCAACGGCAAGGTGGAGCATGGCGGCGAGAATGCCGCCAACTATGCCAACCCCGAGTTCGACGCCCTCTTCGACCGCATGAAGAACATGCCCAACGGACCCGAGCGGCAGGCCGTCATCAACCAAATGACCGAGATCCTGCGACGCGACGCCCCCTGGATCTGGGGCTTCTTCCCCAAGGGCTTCTCCCTGCACCACGCCTGGTACCACAACGTCAAACCCAACTTGATGGCCAACAACACCCTCAAGTACAAGCGCATCGACCCCGAAGGGCGCCGGGAATTCCGCATCCAGTGGAACGAACCCCTCTGGTGGCCCGTCATCCTGACCCTGCTGGCCCTCGCCGCCCTCATTATCCCCGCCGTGCGCCTGCACCGGCAGAGGGAGCGGAGCAGCGCGAGGTGAAAGAAGCGGCCGCAGGCAGGACATGATGGCGTCATGAGCCAGACGGACGCCCTGATCAACCGGGTGCTGAAAAACAGCCGCCATTTGCGCAAATGGGCCAAGCGGGAGGGATTGGAGGCCTACCGGCTCTATGACCGCGACATCCCCGAGCTGCCTTACGCCATCGACCTCTATGGCGATTGGCTGCACCTGCAACTGTTCGAGGGCAAACGTCCCCTGGAGGAGCCGCAGGTAGCGGCGCACCGGGAGGCGCTATCCGCCGCGCTTGAGATTCCCCCGGATCATATCGCCCTCAAGGCACGCCAGCGGCAACGGGGCAGCGACCAATATCAGAAGCTGGACGAGGATGCCCCCTTCTTCAGTGTGCGCGAGCGGGACCTGCTGTTCGAGGTGAACATGCGGCGGTACCTGGACACGGGGCTCTTTCTCGATCACCGCGATACCCGCCGGATGGTCCGGGAACGGGCAGAGGGCAAGAGCCTGCTCAACCTCTTCGCCTATACCGGCAGCTTTACCGTTTATGCCGCCGCCGGCGGCGCAAGGCGCACCCTCACGGTGGATATGTCACAGACCTATCAGGCCTGGACCCGGCGCAATCTCATCCTCAACGGACTGGATGACCCCAAGCGCCACGGGCTGATCTGTACCGATGTGCTGAAGTTCATCCAAGACGCCCCTGCGGCCGGCGAGCGCTTCGACCTCATCGTGCTGGACCCGCCGAGCTTCTCCAACTCCAAGCGTATGCAAGATGCCTTCGACATCCAGCGTGACCACCCCTGGCTGCTGCGCAAGACCCTGCGGCTGCTCAGTCCCGCCGGGGAACTCTTCTTCTCCAACAACCGCCGGGGTTTCAAACTCGATCCCGAACTGGAAGGCGAGGCGCAGTTCGAAGAGATAACCTCCAAGACCATCCCCCCGGATTTTCAGCGCTACCAGCCGCATCGGTGCTGGCGGATTTCAAAGGACTGACGATCATGGGGCGAGGCGAGCCATCCCGGAAGATGAAAATGCTAACGTAGGTCGGCCTTCAGGCCGACTGTCGCCCTAAAGGGCGACCTACAACAGGGATTTTCACGCCAACCCAAGGCGAGGCGAGCGGCAGAATCCTTGTGCTAACATCCGCCTTCGGATTCGCCGGTTTTGCCGTCCAATGGCTGGCGGGGAGGCTCTCTTCGTGATTGAACAGGGTTGCTGTGATGATTTTCTGTAGAGAGGGCGTTGCCTGCCCTGCGAACTGCCGGGTTAACAGGTTCCGCGCCCCATGATGGCCTATATCATTCGCCGCGTGCTCTATGCCATCCCGATCCTCGTCGGGGTCAATGTGCTGACGTTTGTGCTCTTTTTCGTGGTCAATCCGCCGGACGACATGGCGCGCATGAATCTGGGCATCAAGCGGGTGACGCCGGAGGCGATCCAGACCTGGAAGGCGGAGCGGGGCTACGATCTGCCCTTGCTCTACAACGGGCAGGCGCAAGGGCTGGAGCAACTGACCGGGACGATCTTCTTCCAGAAGTCGGTGAAGCTGTTCAGCTTCGACTTCGGCCGTTCCGACAGCGGGCGCGACATCGGTTACGACATCTCCCAGCGCATGTGGCCCAGCCTGGCCATTGCCGGGCCGGTCTTTCTGATCGGCCTGCTGACGACGATCGGGATCGCCTTGGCGGTCGTTCTGTTCCGGGCGACCCCTATCGATCTGACGGTGGTGGTGGCTGCGGTCGCCATGATGTCGATCTCGGGCCTCTTCTACATCATCGGCGGTCAATGGCTGGTGGGGAAGCTGCTGCGGCTGATCCCCATCTCGGGCTATGACACCGGCTGGGAGGCGGCCAAGTTTCTGGTGCTGCCGGTGATCATCGGGGTGGTCGGCGGTCTGGGGTCCGGCATCCGGGTCTACCGCACCCTCTTTCTGGAAGAGATCCACAAGGACTATGTACGCACGGCGCGGGCCAAGGGCCTGTCGGAGAACGCCGTGCTCTTTCGCCATGTGCTGCGCAACGCCATGATCCCCATCCTGACCATGGTGGTCGCAGCCATTCCCCTGCTGTTCATGGGCGCCCTGGTGACCGAGTCCTTCTTCGGCATACCGGGGCTCGGCAGCTACACCATCGACGCCATCAGCCGCCAGGACTTCGCCATCGTCCGCTCCATGGTCTTCCTGGGTTCGGTCCTCTATATCCTGGGGCTGTTGCTGACTGACATCTCCTATACCCTCGTCGATCCCAGGGTGCGGCTGTCATGATGCCCGAACTGGTGATCCTCTGGACGGACGCCCTGATCTTTCTGCTGGTGGCGGGGATCTTGCTGTTCGCCGGTTATGCCCGCCGCCGCGAACCCCTGTGCGCGCCCTGGCGCAAGGTGGTGCGCAGCCGGGTGGGGGTGGCCTCGCTGATCGTACTGTTCGCCTATGTCGCCGTCGGCCTGCTGGATTCGGTCCACTTCCGCGCCCAGGACGCCAAGGGGGTGGAGACCGGCGAGGTGCTGAGCCTCTTCGACCGGATCGCCAGCCCCTTGCGCACCCGCCAGGAGAAGACCTATTCCGCCCCGCTCGCGCTCCATCTCTACGCCAAGGAGAACATCGAGACCCCGGACGGCAATACGGTGCGCGACTATCCCCGCCTGGAGCATGCCGGAAGCCACCTCGCCACGGGGAGCGCGGCCATACTGGATCAGGCGCGGCTGCTTCTGGTCGGCGCCTTCGAGGGCCTGCTGCTGTGGGCCGGGGTGGTGGCCCTGCTGGCCGGGCTTTTGGCCTGGCGGGAGGGCAGCGGTTTCCTGCAACAGATGGAGGTCCTTTTCACCGGTGACGAGGAGGATATCCCCTGGACCACGGTGCTGGTTATGCTCGGCATGATCCTGGTGTTGGGCGCGGCCTCCTGGCAGTTGGCCCAGCACTACCACCTGCTCGGCACCGACAAGGTGGGCGAGGATGTCTTCTATCAGGCCCTCAAGAGCATCCGCACCGGCCTGGTGATCGGCACCCTGACCACCCTGGTGATGCTGCCCGCCGCCCTGTTGCTGGGCATGATGGCCGGCTATTTCGGCGGCTGGATCGACGACCTGATCCAGTATCTATACACCACACTGAACTCCATCCCCGGCGTACTGCTGATCGCTGCCGCCGTGCTGATGCTGAACCTGCACATGGATAACCACGCGGAGCAGTTCGGCTCGGTGCAGGAGCGGGCCGACATGCGCCTGCTGTTCCTCTGCCTGATTCTGGGCGTAACCAGTTGGACCGGCCTCTGCCGTCTGCTGCGCGGCGAGGCGCTGAAGTTGCGCGAACTGGATTATGTGCAGGCCGCCCTCTCCATGGGGGTGGGTCATTTCACCATCCTGGCCCGCCACATCCTGCCCAACGTGGGCTATATCGTGCTGATCACCCTGGTGCTCGACTTCAGCGGCCTGGTGCTGGCCGAGGCGGTGCTTTCCTACGTCAACATCGGCGTCGATCCCACCACCTACAGTTGGGGCAACATGATCAACAGCGCCCGCCTGGAGATGGCCCGCGAGCCGGTGGTCTGGTGGTCCCTGCTGGCCTCGATGATGTTTATGTTCATATTGGTGTTGGCCGCCAACCTCTTCGCCGATGCGGTGCGGGATGCCTTCGATCCGCGTCTGAGAAATGAACGATGAGCGATTCCCCGATCCTGTTGCGGGTGCGCGGCCTCTGCGTGGCCATCGGCGAGGGCGAGGATGCCGTGCGGCCGGTGGATGGGGTCGATATGGAGATCCGCCGGGGCGAGACCTTCGCCCTGCTCGGCGAGTCGGGTTGCGGCAAGAGTATGACTGCGCTGGCCCTGATGCGGTTGCTGCCGCCGGGGGGGCGCATCCAGTCCGGCGAGATCCTGCTCGACGGCGTATCCCTGCCCGACCTGATCGAGCGCGACATGCGCCGCGAACGCGGCGGGCGCATCGGCATGATCTTCCAGGAGCCCATGACCTCCCTCAATCCGGTGATGACCATCGGCGAGCAGATCGCCGAGGCGGTGCGGCTGCACGAGCCGGAACAGGCCCGCAATCCGCGCCTGCGGGTCATCGAACTGCTGCGTTCGGTGGGCCTGCCTGACCCCGAGCGGCGCACGGACGAATATCCCCACCAACTCTCGGGCGGCATGAAACAGCGGGTGATGATCGCCATCGCCCTGGCGGGCCGGCCCAGCCTACTCATCGCCGACGAACCGACCACCGCCCTGGATGTCACCATCCAGGCCCAGGTCCTGGATCTGCTCAAGGGCTTGCAGCGCCAGACGGGCATGTCGGTGCTGTTGATCACCCACGATCTGGGCGTGGTCGCCGAGGCCGCCGACCGGGTCGGGGTGATGTACGCCGGCCAGATCGTGGAGACGGCCGATTGCGGTGAATTCTTTCGCGATGCGCGCCACCCCTACAGCCGCAAGCTGTTTCAATCCCTGCCGGAGAGCCGCAAGCGCGGGCGGCGCCTGGCGGTGATCAAGGGCAGCGTCCCTTCCCCCCGGCGGCGCTTCGACGGTTGCCGTTTTGCCGATCGTTGCGACAGGGCGGGCGAGCCCTGTCAGGGGCAGGTTCCCCTCTGCACCCTGGTCGCCATGCGACACGCCGTGCGCTGCCACTTCGCCGAAGAGCCGGATCTCAGCGCAACGGGGCCGGGCTCGATTGATCCCACGCCAGCCGATGCCGGGCGGAACCCGCCGGTCCAGGCCCCGCTGATCGAGATTAAGGGGCTGCGGGTCCACTTCCCCATCCGCGCCGGATTGCTGCGCCGTACAGTTGGCCAGGTGCGCGCGGTCGATGGGGTCGAGCTTTCTCTGGCCGCCGGCCGCACATTGGCCCTGGTGGGCGAATCCGGCTGCGGCAAAACCACCGTGGGCAAGGCGATCCTGCGCTTGATCCGCCCCACCGCCGGGGAGGTGCTGCTCCAGGGCGAATCCCTGGCCGGACTCTCCGGCGCGGCCTTGCGCAAGCGGCGGGCCGACATGCAGATCGTCTTCCAGGACCCCTATTCCTCCATGAACCCCCGCATGCCGGTGGCCGATATCGTCGCCGAAGGCTTGCGCGCCCAGGGTAAGGCGGGCAAGCCGGACCAGCTCCGCGCCCGGATCGCCCAATTGCTGCAACAGGTAGGGCTGCCCGAAGAGGCACTGGACCGCTTCCCGCACGAATTCTCCGGCGGCCAGCGCCAGCGCATCGCCATCGCCCGCGCCCTGGCGCTCGACCCCAAGCTGATCATCTGCGACGAACCCACCAGCGCCCTGGATGTCTCGGTGCAGGCGCAGATTCTCAACCTGCTCAAGGATCTGCAACAGCAACTGGGGATAGGCTACCTCTTCATCACCCACAACATCGCCGTGGTCTCCTACCTGGCCCAGGAGGTCGCCGTGATGTACCTGGGCCGCATCGTCGAATGCGGCCCCGTCGAGGCGGTGCTCGAAACCCCGCTTCATCCCTACAGCCGCGCACTCCTCGACTCCGCCCCCATCGCGGAGGCAAACCGCCATGTCGAAAGACAACCCCTGCAAGGCGACATGCCATCGCCCTCGGCCCCGCCCCCCGGCTGCCACTTCCACCCCCGCTGCCCCAAGGCGCAGCCCCTGTGCCGGGAAACCTATCCCAAGGAAAGCCTGCTGGAGAGCGGCCGCCGGGTGAGTTGCCATTTTCCCCTCGGCCTTGTATTGGACTCGTGGCCGGGTAGGGTGGGCATGTACTCATGCCCACCATTTCGTGGACGGACAGGATAATGCCGAATTTCTATCGCTATATTCGGCGTTCCATAACGAGACGGGGCAATCGCGACGTGGCGAGAAAGTGGCATATTTAGTATTTTGACTAAACTGTCACCGTATCTAAATATATAATTCATTAAGTATATTTAGTAAAGTGTCACCGTAATCCAACGAGGTTTATCCGCCGCAATGTCCGCCTGCGCTCTCCTCGTTCGTCCCTGGCGGCGGATAAACGCTATTCGTTAGGTGCCTCGAATGCCCAGGCTTGCTGCTCGCTTCACCATAGACATATCGGTGCCGTGCCTCATAGCGTGGCCAGACGGACTAGGAACTGAATGGACATTTGATATTGAAGCTTTCAATGTCATTCTTCGCCTTAAGGCAGTTGATCATTGGCGAAGCAAGCTAAGCGAAGACGAGGACTGGATTACTGCCATCCAATTCATCGAACTGGTGATTTCTCGGGACGAACTAGAAGCTTGTCCCAAGCCAATCGTTACGCCCGATGGGAAGAACGATCTCACAGTGCAATCAACCTTTCTGCGAACGCGATTGCCGGCGTATCAAGATGTCGCAACCTCAGTTTCCAACCGCTTTCTAAGGTTCTTCCAATACTCGCTTCACACTCCACTAGTCCGTCCCTTACCGGATTGGGAGCATTCCTTTCACAACCCAAAGTGGTATCGCGAAGACGGAATGGAGTTGCGAGGAACACCAACTTTCGTCGCTGAACCGGTGGCGGGACTTCACGGGACGCTAGGCGCAAAGAGGCTAACTCCCTCTGATGTGCCAAGCCTGCTTTCCTTTCTAGTCACTTCTCAAGAACCGTCGCTATCAGAATCACTTCTGTCCGACGCCCAGACTGCATGGTTTGAGGGAAATTTTCGAAGAGCCGTTCTAGAACTCGCAATCTGTGCGGAGGTAATGGTTAAGCGCAAGTTTTTCGCACAGGCTTCTCCGGCGGGAGCCGCGTTTGACTACCTGGAAGACAAAGCAAAGGTCTCTGTGCGTGTTCTAGAGCTTCTCGACTCTGTTGCTCAAGAAGCCTTCGCACGCAGCTATAGGAAGGAATTCGAAGCGAACTACCGGGCCATCGATAACATCTTCAGATGCAGAAATAAGATCGCACATCGTGGCGATCTTTCGTTCCGAGACGATTCAGGCAAGCGAGTAGAAGTGGACGCAAAGCTTGTAGAGGCGTGGTGGGCCAGCGTGGTCAATCTGAAGACTTGGCTGAGTGGTCTTTCTTAGCCCCAAAGACCACCGTGTACCGCGAGTCACCTAACCCTTCAATCGAGAGGACTTGAATTACGGTGACACTTCCACCCCCGCTGCTTCAAGGCGCAGCCCCTGTGCCGCGAACGCTATCCCCAATTACGGTGACACTTTACTAAATACGCTTAATCACCATCGTTGCTTTTGGAGCCACGCTATTGCGGTTTCAGTATCCTACTCGCCCCGCAGGGAACTTGACCGGATCGCGTCCGGCCATGCGAGTCTCGACCGGTGCCGCTACCTCATTACTCCTGCTTCAGGGAAGCTCGACCTGCCGCCACTCCCCCGGCGGCAGGCCCTTCAAGCCCCACTGGCCGATCTGGACGCGGACCAGCCGCAGGGTGGGGAAGCCTGCGGCGGCAATTACGAATTACGGTGACACTTTACTAAATACGCTTAATCGCCATCGTTGCTTTTAGAACCACGCTATTGCGGTTTCAGTATCCTACTCGCCCCGCAGGGAACTTGACCGGATCGCGTCCGGCCATGCGAGTCTCGGCCGGTGCCGGTATCTCATTACTCCTGCTTCAGGGAAGCTCGACCTGCCGCCACTCCCCCGGCGGCAGGCCCTCCAAACCCCACCGGCCGATTTGGACGCGGACCAGCCGCAGGGTGGGGAAGCCTGCGGCGGCAGTCATGCGCCGGACCTGCCGGTTGCGGCCCTCGCGGATCTTGAGTTCGATCCAGGCGGTGGGAATCTGGGCGCGAAAGCGGACGGGCGGGTCGCGCGGCCAGAGGGCCGGTTCGGGAATCAGCCGGGCCTGGGCGGGCAGGGTAGGGCCGTCGTTGAGCAGAACCCCGTCGCGCAGCCGTTGCAAGGCCGCCTCATCGGGGATGCCCTCCACCTGGACCAGATAGGTCTTCCAGGTCTTGGCCTTGGGGTTCGATAGCCGGTGTTGCAGGCCGCCGTCGCCGGTGAGCAGCAGCAGGCCCTCGCTGTCCAGATCCAGGCGGCCGGCGCAATAGACGCCCGGAATGGCGATGAAGTCCGCCAGGGTAGGGCGGTTTTCCTTGTCGGTGAATTGGGTCAGGACGCCGTAGGGCTTGTTGAAGAGGATCAGTTGCGCCATGGCGGTCAGGGAAGCTCCGTCACCCGCACTTGCAGATCCAGGGTTTGGACCGATTGGCGGCTGCCGTAGCCGGAGAGGGAACTCCCCTCCCGACGGACCTGATGGCTGATTCCGCCCAGACCGATCCATTGTCCCAGCCGGCCGGAGACGACGCTGTCGGCGCGTTGCGTCTGAATGGTCCCCCGCCGTCCTCCCGGCTGGTCGTATTGCTGGTGGATCTCCAAAGTGACCTGATCGCTGACGACACGGGGCACCACATAGAAGCCCTGGAGGGCGTCGCGGTAGCCGGTGGTGCGCTGGGTGATCACCGCGCCGCCGCGCAGGGTGGTGGTCCGCTCCGGCACGGCGATGGAACTGCCGCTATGGATGAAGGCGGGGCGTCCCTCCAGGGTCTGGATGCGCTGATCCCCGTCGCTGCTCGTAAAACCCTCTCCCCGCGTTATCTCGGCCGCCCCGCGCCGCACCGTAATCAACAGCTTGCGCGGAGGGCGGTCGAGCTGGTCGATGACCTGCCGGATCTCCTCGATCCGCTCCGGCGCCGCGCGCAACAACAGCATGTTGTGCGCCGCGCTGATATTCTCGCCCGGCCCCAGCAGAGGCTGGATCGACGGCAACAGCTCCTCCGGCAGATTCGACCTGAGCTTGATGATCTCCAGCGGATAATCCGCCAAGGCAAGGCTGCCCCACAGCAGCAGGGGAAGGAGCAACAGGTGGTGTGGTTTCATGGTTGGCTGCTCATGGTCATGGAGTGCAATTTCCGGATTGGGCGGACTAGCCGCCCCGCGCCCGCCCTTGTTCAACACATGAGTGTAGATCATCGTCGTTTGCACATCCTTATGGCCTAACGATCATGGGGCGAGGCGAGCCGCCCCGGAGGATGAAAACGCTAACGTAGGTCGGCCTTCAGGCCGACTGTCGCCCTAAAGGGCGACCTACAACACGGATTTCACGCTAACCGCCCATGGGACGAGACAACCCGCCCCGGAAGATGAAAAAGAAGGGCTAGGCTATTTCTGCGATCTCGGGACGCTGGAGCGTCCGGGGATGCGTTCCCACGCCGGAGCGAGGGAACGATCAATCAAATGCGAAGGACCGGAGGGATGTCGGCGTCTATTGCGCGTCGAGGAAGCGTTCGGCGTCGAGGGCGGCCATGCAGCCGGTGCCGGCGGAGGTGACGGCCTGGCGGTAGTTGTGGTCGGCCACGTCGCCGGCGGCGAAGACGCCTTCCACATGGGTCTGGGTGGCGTTGCCGTCGATGCCGCCCTGGACCTTGATGTAGCCGTTGTGCATGGCCAACTGGCCTTCGAAGATCTCGGTGTTGGGCCGGTGGCCGATGGCGACGAAGACGCCCAGCAGGTCGATGTCCTTGGTGGCGCCGGTCTTGACGTTTTTGACGCGCATGCCGGTGACGCCGGTCTTGTCGCCCAGGACCTCGTCCAGCACCGAATCCCACTCGATGGTCACTTTACCTTCGGCGGCCTTGGCCTTGAGCCGGTCGGCCAGGATCTTCTCGGAACGGAACTGGTCGCGGCGGTGGACGATGGTCACATGGGAGGCGATGTTGGCCAGGTAGAGGGCCTCTTCCACGGCGGTGTTGCCGCCGCCGATCACGGCCACTTTCTGGTTGCGGTAGAAGAAGCCGTCGCAGGTGGCGCAGGCGGAGACGCCCTTGCCCTTGAATTTTTCCTCCGACTCCAGGCCCAGGTAGCGGGCGCTGGCGCCGGTGGCGACGATCAGGGCGTCGCAACTGTATTCGCCGGAGTCGCCGGTCAGGCGAAAGGGGCGCTGGCTCAGGTCGGTCTTGTGGATGTGGTCGAAGATGATCTCGGTGCCCATCTTCTCGGCGTGCAGGCGCATGCGTTCCATCAGATCGGGACCCTGTACCCCCTCGGGCTCGCCCGGCCAGTTTTCCACTTCGGTGGTGGTGGTGAGCTGGCCGCCCATCTGCATACCGGTGACCA
Organism: Gammaproteobacteria bacterium RIFOXYD12_FULL_61_37; assembly: GCA_001801995.1. Lineage (GTDB taxonomy): Bacteria > Pseudomonadota > Gammaproteobacteria > Chromatiales > Chromatiaceae > YD12-FULL-61-37. Next base: position 301,492 of record MGZB01000055.1, read on the forward strand.
GCACCGGGCTCAGGTTGGCGCGGGAGGCATAGACCCCGGCGGTGTAGCCGGCGGGTCCGGAACCCAGGATCAGCAGGCGGCAGTGTTTGGTTTCGCTCATGTGCGGTGCTCCCAATGCGTGACGATGCGGCCAGAGTCTAAGGTCACGGGGGGTAAATTGGAAGGGAAGAGGGCTGCTAGGGTTGAGAAGCGGCTCAGTTGTCCCGCCGTTCCACCAGCTCAGGATCGGCGGTGATTTCGCGGTAGATCTCCACCCGCGCCCCTTCCTCCAGCTTGGCGTCCAGTTTGGTGATCTTGCCGAAGACGCCGGCCTTCTGTTTTTCCAGATCGATGTCGGGGAACTGCCGGAGCAGGCCGGAGAGCACGATGGCATCGCGCAGGGTGCTGCCGTCCGGCACCTCCAGCTTGAGCCAGACCTGTTTGGTTCTGGCGGCGTAGGCGACCCCCACGTTCATGACGGGTTTCCTCTTTGATCGAGCAGCCGCTTTCCCGCCAGCAGGAAGCCCAGGAGGATGAACCCCCCCGGCGGCAGGATGACGAGCAGGAAGTTCTTGTAATCGGGGATGAGTTTGAGTTCCAGGAAGGCGGCCCAGGGACCCAGCAGCAGGGCGGCGTTGCTGAAGAGGGTGCCGCTGCCGAGGGTCTCGCGAACGCCGCCGAGGAGGACCAGGGCGAAGGTGAAGCCGAGCCCCATCATCAGTCCGTCGAAGCCGGCGGGCAGGATGGGGTTCTTCGAGGCGAAGGATTCGGCCCGTCCGAGGATGGCGCAATTCACCACGATGAGGGCGATGAAGAGGCCCAGCACCTTGTAGAGGTCATGGGCCCAGGCGTTGAGGCCCATGTCCACCAGGGTCACCAGGGTGGCGATGATGACCACGTAGACGGGGATGCGCACATCGGGGCTGATGATCCGGCGCAGGGCGGAGATCAGCATGTTGGAGACCACCAGGACCGCCGTGGTGGCCAGCCCCATGCCGAGCCCGTTGGTGGCGCTGCCGGTGACCGCCAGGGTAGGGCAGAGGGCGAGCATCTGGGCGAAGACCACGTTGTTGTCCCAGAGGCCGTCGCGGGCAATTTTGCTGTAGATGCCGCTCATGGTTCGGTTCTCCCGGAGGTTTGGCTGCCCTTTGGCGGATCGAGCAATTCGGCCTTGTGGGCTTCGAAGAATCGCAGCCCCTCACGGATGGCCCCCACCACCCCACGGGGGGTGATGGTCGCCCCGCTGAAGGCGTCGAATTGGCCGCCGTCCTTTTTCACCTTCCACCGCGCCTCGGGCGGGTCGCCGAGGGAGAGGCCGTTGAAGCCCAATATCCAGTCGTCCTTCTGCGCCTCGATCTTATCGCCCAGACCGGGGGTTTCGGCATGCGAGAGGACTCGCACGCCGAGTATCTTTCCCTCCGCGTCCAGGCCGAGGATGAGGCGGATGGGACCGGCGTAGCCCTTGCCGCTCAATTCCCAGGCGAGGGCCTTGATCCGGCCCTGGCCGATGCCGCGATAGACGGTGACTGGCTTTCCGCCGGGGGCGGGTAGTTGCAATTTGTTCTCCAACAGGCCGCTGGCATTCTGGGCCGGAGGGATGACCTGGGTCAGGAAGAGTTGCAGGTCTTCCTTCTGGCGTTGTTCGATGGCCCCCTGGGTTGCCATATTGGCCGCGACCAGGAGCAGGGTGGCCAGGGTGGCGAAGCCGCCCAGCAGGAGCGCCTGGTAGGGGATGCCATCGCGGAAGCGGGGTTTGTTGGGCTCGTCCATCAGGTATTTTCCCTCTTGCCGTCAGTGTTCAAGGGTTCGCCCCGGCGGTCCCGGCCGTAGATGCGCGGCCTCAAATAGTGATCGATCAAAGGGGTGCAGGCGTTCATCAGCATCACCGCGAAGGCGACCCCCTCGGGATAGCCCGCCCAGGTGCGGATGACATAGACCAGCAGGCCGCAACCGGCGCCGAACAGCAGTTGTCCGCTCCGGGAGACCGGCGAGGTGACCAGATCGGTGGCGATGAAGAAGGCCCCGAGCATGGCCGCGCCGGACACCAAGTGGGTCAGCGGTCCCACATACTGACCGGGATAGAGCCCGTGGAAGAGGGCGGCGGGCAGGGCCAGACCGGCGAGCATGGCCAGGGGGATGTGCCAGCCGATCACCTTTTTGTGGATCAGGAACAGCCCGCCCAGCAGGATCAGCAGGGCGGAGGTCTCGCCCAGGCTGCCGGGAATCTGGCCCCATGCCAGTTGCCAGAGGCTGCCGGTCCCCTCCGACGCCTGGCCGAGGGTCAGACCACGGCCCAATTCGGTCTTGAAATGACCCAGGGGGGTGGCGCTGGCGACGGCGTCGATGGCGTTCGAGCCGCCGAAGGTGACGGCCAGGCCCTCCAGAAAACCGGGGGCGCTTGCCGAAAACAGCGGGCTCGGCGCGGTGAAGAGGGTCAGCTCCAGGGGAAAGGAGATCAGCAGCGCCACCCGCGCCACCATGGCCGGGTTGAAGAGGTTCTGGCCCAGGCCGCCGAAGATCTGTTTGCCGACGACGATGGCCAGAAAGGCGCCGATCACCCCGATCCACCAGGGCGCCCAGGGCGGCAGGGTCATGGCCAGCAGCCAGCCGCTGAGGAGGGCGGAACCGTCTTTCAGAAACAGGCCCACCGGCTTGCCCGCCAGCCGCAGGGAGAAGGCCTCGGCCGCCACGGCGGAAATCAGGGTGACGGTGAAGAGGAAAATCGCTGGCCAGCCGAATTGGTAGAGGCCGAAGAGCGTGGCCGGCAGCAGGGCCAGCATCACCAGCCCCATGGTGCGGGAGACGCTGGTTTTGGCGTGGCTGTAGGGCGCTGCGATGAGGGTTGGTTCTTTCATCCTAATTTCCTTGTTTAACCGCGAAGGACGCCAAGAACGCGAAGGAAGGCAATTGGTTACATCCATTGGCGCTTTCATCTTCCGGGCGAGAGACTGGGCGTATGTAAGCTGTTGTATTACTTTGCGTTTCTTTGCGATCTTTGCGGTTAAAAGCGGTTTTTAGGATCATCATGCTTCGCCGCCTCCGGCGGCCTTGGCCGCCCGTTCCTGCTTCTGCCTTGCCATGGCCTCTTGCTTGGCCCGTTGCAGCGCCTCCATACGCTCGCTCCTGGCCTCGGCCAGGCGCTTGGTTTCGAGCTGTTTGTGCCGCGCCCGCTGGCGTGCCGCCAGCTCGCCCTTGGCATGGTTGAAATACTGCACCAGGGGGATGTGGGAGGGGCAGACATAGGCGCAGGAGCCGCAGCCGATGCAGTCGAGCAAGCCCCGGTTGACCGAGGCGTCGAGCGCCCCGGCGCGGATGCGGGCGGCGATCTCCAGGGGCGTCAGGCCGCAGGGACAGGCCCCGACGCAACTGGCGCAGCGGATGCAGGGCATCTCCGGCGCCTGTTGGGTCTCGGCGGCGGTCAGGGCCAAGAGTCCGTTACTCCCCTTGACCACCGGAACCTGGGTATTGGGCAGGGGTTGGCCCATCATGGGGCCGCCGCTGATCAGCCGTGCCGGTTCCTGTTTGAACCCCCCGCACAGCTCGATCAGAAAGGAGACCGGGGTGCCCAGGGGAACACGCAGATTGCGCGGGGTTGCGATGGCGCCGCCGGTGACGGTCATCACCCGGTCGATCAGGGGGCGGCCCTGGCGCAGGGCCTCATGCATGGCCAGGGCCGTGGCCACGTTATGCACCACCACGCCGATGTCGGCGGTCAGCCCCCGCGCCGGGGTCTCTTTCCCGGTCAGGGTCTGCACCAGGTGTTTTTCGGAACCCATGGGGTAGCGGGTGGGCAGTCCGATGACCTTGACGGCGGGATAGGGCGCGGCAGCGGCGCGCAAGGCGGCCTGGGCCTCCGGCTTGTTGTTCTCGATGGCGATCAGGACCGATTCCAGCCCCAGGCCCCGCGCCATCAGCCGCGCCCCCTCGATGACCTGTTCCGGCTGCTCGCGCATCAGGCGGTCATCGCAAGTGAGATAGGGCTCGCACTCGGCCCCGTTGATGACGAGGCTGTGGAGGCTGTAACGCTTGCGCAGGTCGAGCTTCACCGCCGAGGGAAAGGTCGCCCCGCCCATGCCGACGATACCGGCCTCGGCCACGCGCCGGGCGATCTCCTCGGGCGCCAGGGCGAAGGGGTCCGGCACCGGGTCAAGGCCCTCGATCCACTCCTCCTTGCCATCGGGCTTCAGGCTGATGGTGCGCACCTTGAGCCCGGAGGGATGGTGGGCGGGGTAGCCGCCGATCCCCATGACCAGCCCCGAGGTGGGGGCATGCACAGGTGCGGAGATGGCCCCCTGGGCACGCGCCAGCAGTTGTCCCTTCTTGACCCGGTCGCCGCGCGACACCAGGGGTTCCGCCGGGGCGCCGATGTGCTGCTGCAAGGGGATATGGAGCAGCGGCGCCAGGGGGATGGCCTCGATCGCCATGCCGGCGCTGAGTCCCTTGCGGTCCTCGGGATGGACCCCGCCACGGATGGGGAAGAGCTTGATCTTCATCGTCAGGCCGCCTTGGCCGGGTTCGGCCAGTACCAGGTTTGCAGGGTTGCCGGGATCGGGCGCATCTCGATGCACTCGGTGGGGCAGACCTCGAAGCACTTCTCGCAGCCGGTGCAGGCCTCGGCGAAGACCCCGTGGATCTGCCGGGGTCCGCCGATGATGGCATCGGTGGGGCAGCGTTTGAGGCATTTGGTGCAGCCGATGCAGAGGTTTTCATGGACGAAGGCGAAACGGGGTTCCTTCTCTTCCACGCTGGAGAGATCGATGCTGACCCCCAGTTTGCCGGCCAGGGTCTCGGCCAGGCCCTTGCCGCCGGGGGGACAGAGGGTCACCGGCGCCTGGCCGTTGGCTACGGCTTCCGCGGCGGCATTGCATCCGGGATAGCCGCACTGACCGCACTGGGAACCGGGGAAGAGTCCCTCGATTTCCTTCAGCAGGGGGTTGCCCTCCACGGCCAGATAGCGGGCGGCGATGCCGAGCAGGGCGCCCATGATCAGGCCCAGCAGGGAGAGGATGAGAACGGCAAATATCATCCTAGAAACCTCAGTTCAACCGCGAAGGACGCAAAGAACGCGAAGGAAGGTAGCGGGTTACATCCTTCGGCGCTTTCACCTTCCGGACAGGAGGTGATACGCATATAGGTAATTGTATTTCTTTGCGTTTCTTTGCGATCTTTGCGGTTGAAAACGGTATTCAGAATCATGGCAACCCCTCAGTGGTTGGTCAGACCGGCGAAACCCATGAAGGCCAGGGACATGAGCCCCGCCACCACGAAGGCGATGGGCGCCCCGCGAAAGACGGCGGGTACGGCGGCCAGGGCCAGGCGTTCGCGCAATCCTGCGAAAAGCGCCATGACCAGGGTGAATCCCAGCGCCGAACCCAGACCGTACAGCAGACTCTCCAGCAGGCCGTTCCCCTGTTGCACATTGAGCAGGGCGATCCCCAACACGGCGCAGTTGGTGGTGATCAGGGGCAGATAGATCCCCAGGACCTGATAGAGCACCGGCGAGGCCTTGCGCACCACCATCTCCGTGAACTGCACCACCACGGCAATCACCAGAATGAAGGTGAGGATGCGCAGGAAACCCAGGTCCAGGGGCGCCAGCACGAAGTACTCCAGCAGCCAGCCCGTGAAGGTGGCCATGGTCAGGACAAAGGTGGTCGCCATCCCCATGCCCAGGGCGGAGTCGAGCTTGTTGGACACCCCCATGAAGGAGCAGAGCCCGAGGAAGCGGACCAGCACCACGTTGTTGACCAACGCCGTCGAGAGAAGGATGAGGAAATATTCCATGGACCCATCGCCAGTGGTTTCGATGGGAGGTCCTCTACAGAAAACGTGCCAGGGGGTGGCGGCCGAGCGGGATAATTACCTATCGCAATGAAAACGAAAGGAAAAGCCGGTTTGGGATAGCGGGATTTTTGCAGCCAACCAGGCGCCGGATGTCGGATTTCCTACAGATCGGCGGAGGTCCTTGTCGGGTCAGCGACGCGGTCGTCACTGAACCCCGTAGGCCGCCCTTCAGGGCGGCTTGCCGGGCTGAAGCCCAGCCTACAGACCCCGGACGGCATTCCCATGGGACATGGTCATCTCCTGCTTTCCCTGTCTTTCTTGTGTATAGTTTCTTCGACAAGTACCCCGTGAGACCCCATGGCAACCCAGCCCAGCCACGACAACGCCTACAAGCACCTCTTCTCCCACCCCAAGGCGGTGGAGGATCTGCTGCGCGGCTTTGTTCACGAGGACTGGGTGGGACAACTGGACTTCGCCAGCCTGGAAAAGATGAGCGGCAGCTACG
>MGZB01000056.1:0-67727 GCA_001801995.1 Gammaproteobacteria bacterium RIFOXYD12_FULL_61_37
CCCTCCCCCTGGAAGGGGGAGGGGGCAATTTCCGAATCGAGCTGAATAATCACTCTTCTACTGCTTTACTTCCGGAACGAGGGTCCATTGAAGGGGATGCCGTTGCTCATGTGGGTGATGAAGAACTCCAGGTTGCGGTACTCCTCGCCCTGGAGCTTGAAAGGCGCGGCCCGGACCTGTTCAAGGCAGCCTTCGAAGCGGCGGTGCAGTGTCCCCATGTCACCCCAGGTGGCCCGGTAGACCGGCCAGTGGGTGGTCTGGCCCAGGGCGGGGCTCAGGATGTCGGAGCGGATGCGCTGGCCGACGCTCTGGAAATGGCACTGGGCACAGGAGAAATTCAACTGACCCCGGCGGGCGAAATAGAATTGCTTGCCCTTGTTGTAGGCCTCCAGGGATTCCGGGGTGATTTCCACATTGGTCTTCTGGCCGCGCGACTCGAAGGCCATGTAGGCCAGCAGCGAGGCGATCTTGCCTTTGCCGTATTTCAGCGGCTCCTCGCCGTTGGCCTGGAGGCACTCGTTGATGGCCAACTCCTGAGTGATCACCGTCTTGCGGACCTTGTTGAAGTAAGGAAAGTTCTTGTTCTGGGCGGGTCCGCCGGGGAAGCAGTCTTTGTAACCCTTGCCGTTCTTGAACGGCTTGTTCCAAAGGGCCTTGCCCTCCTCCACGAAGGGCTCGTAAGGGGGGAATTCCTCGATGGCCTCCCAACCGTCACGGGAGGCCCTGTCGATGGCATAGACCCCGTTGGCATAACCGTCCAGGGGCAAACCGGGGAACTTCTTCATGAAGTAGCTCCGGTAGAGCTTGAGGTCGTCGGCGGGTGTGACGGCCTTGGCCACCGGCGCCGCTGCCTGCACGGACGGCGCGGCGGCAAGGGCGCTCAGGAGCACGGCGAATATCGCTTTCTTCATGGAATCTCCTCCTCTGGAAGCGGAAGCCGGGGCCGCGCTTTCCATCTGAATGGTTATTTGACCTGGTCTTCGACGCTGTCCTTGTCGCCCTTGTTGTCCACCCAGGTGACCTTCAGGGTGTCGCCGGGATTGGCCTTGACCCGGCAGGCCAGGTAAGGGTTCTTGGAGATGGCGCCGCTGAAGGCACCTGAGACCACGACCTTGCCGTTGATCTCGATGGTGACATCCTGGATGAAATGGGGCTCGATGTCCTGGCCGGTGGTCTTGTCCTTGCGGTTGCCCTGCTCCATGGGATGGGTGATCAGGCACTTGACTTCGGCGACGCCGCCGTCGGACTTGGCGCGGACCTTGATGGTGTTCGACATTGTTGTGACCTCTCTCTAAAAATCGTTGCCGGATCAGTGGCCGCAGCCGCCGACGGTGACCTTGACGTTCCTGCGGGCGCTGTAGAGCTTGCCGCCTGCCTTGACCACGGCGATCACGTCGCTGGTCTTGCCCATCTTGATACGGGTGGCGACGAAGCCCTCGGCCCCCTCGCCCAGGACGAAGGTCGAGGTCAGCGGAATGGGGTTGTCGGCAGCCAGGATGGAGATGCTTTCGGCGGCCAGGGTGGTGGTCACGGTGACCGGCACCACGGCACCGTTCTCGGCGACTTCGGGGGCGTTGATCTGGATCGCGTCGCTGGCCTCGGTAACGGCGTTGCCCAGCAGGGCGCCGATGGCGTCCTCTGCCTTCTTGGCGGTGAAGGCATCCTTGTTCCAGGCGGCCAGGACGTTCTGCGGGACCAGAAGGCCCGCGCCGGCGGCGATACCCAGGGCACCGGTGGCCAGGGAGCCCTTGAGGAAGATGCGGCGTTTCATGTCAGTGTTCATGCTCGATGTCTCCAATATCGTTAGGTGCGGGAAGGTTAACTTAGGGCCTGTCCGGGAATAACATGGACAGGCCCTTAGAGCTTGTGGATGAAATCCACCACCAGGTCGATCTCCTGGTCCGACAGGATCTTATAGGCGCCGAAGGGCGGCATGCGGGTGTCGGCGTTGAACTTGCGGGGGTCGGCAATCTGGGCGCGCAGCTTGGCCCTGTCGGGGAAGCGCTGCTGCATGGCCGCCAGGGGTGGACCGAGGTCGCCGGGGCTGTCGCCGCCCTCAATGGCGTGACAGGCCAGGCAGTTGCCCAGCTTGCGGTCAAAGGCGATCTCCTTGCCGGGCGGTGGCGTGGTGGCCCCGGCTTCGGCGGCTTGGGCCGGCCCAGGCGCACCCAGGGGAAGGATCAGGGTAAAGAGTACGGCGCCTTTCAGTCCCCATCGCAGGGCGTTTGTTTTGATATTGGTCATCGTCATCCTCCGTCGCAATCGTTTTGGTGGAAGGGCCATTTCAGGCTGTTTGAACCCCATTAGACGCTTTGGGCCACCCTGTCAATTCCCATTTTCCGGCGCCGCACCCTGGTGGTGTGCGCCACTCACCCGAAAGGGACGGCTCGGTTACAATCCGGGTCAATGATCAATTTTCCAACCACGACCAAGGCAGCACAATGATCGAAAACCCGGAATACTTCCACAAGGCCATGGCGCTGTTCGATGCCGCCAATGCTGAAGATCCCCATCAGGACGAAGGTCAGCCGAAGGAATTGCTCTACTCCCGGCGCATGACCGAGATGCTCGGACGCTTCGCCCCTGACGCACCGGAAGCGGCACAACTGGCCATCCACGCCCAGCACATCCGGCGCTGGACCGTACCGCGCGACAGCTATCCCATGAACCGGGACGGCTATCTTGCCTGGCGCACCGGGCTGTACAAATTCCACGCCGAGACTACCGGCGAGTTGATGCGCGAGGCGGGCTACGACGATGCCATGATCGAGCGCGTCAAAAAGGCCGTCGGCAAGCGCGCCCTCAAGGTCAACGCCGATACCCAACTGCTGGAGGACGTCGCCAATCTGGTCTTCATCGAGCACTACATGCTTGCCTTCGCCAGCGGCAAACCCGGCTACGACGAAGCCAAGTGGCTCGACATCATCCGCAAGACCTGGAAGAAGATGTCCAGCGCCGCCCAGGATTTCGCCCTTTCCGGCAGACTCAAACTGCCGGAACCCCTGGTGCCCCTGATCACCAAGGCGATCAGCGGGGAGTGACCGGGGGCCTTCAGTCCGTCCATTGGCGCCGCAGCCGGCCTGAAGACCGGCCTACCTCGCTATTTTCACACTAACGATGCCCGGAAAAGAGCCATGGGCAAAGTCATGCCGGTCAACTAGCATAATCAATGACCGGCCAGTAAATACCTTCAGGATGGCCGATAAAGCCAACAAGACTTTGGAAGCGAGGGGAACGATGTCCAAGAAACCTGTCTATGTGCTCGGGATCAACGCCTACGATCACGATACCAGCGCCTGTCTGTTGCGCGACGGCGAGATTGCCTATGCCATTTCCAAGGAACGGATCACCCGCGAAAAGCACGACAGCGGTTTTTATCAGGAGATCATCGACTACTGTCTGGATGCCGAAGGCATCTCGATGGATGACCTGGATCTGGTGGTCCGCAACTGCTACATCCTGCCGGTCGAGGAGATGGAGCGTCGCCTGACCTTTCAGGGCGCGCTCTTTTTCATGGACGAGGAGGAGAGGGCGCAGGCGTCCAGGCATCCCCTCTACTTCTCCAAGTCAGACAGGGTGGTGACGATTTCCCATCACCTCGCCCATGCCTACAGTGCCTTTGCCGCCTGCCCCTTCGAGGAGGGGGCTGTGATGGTGGTGGACGGGGTGGGCAGTTACCGTTCGGACGTAACGGAAGAGGTTCCACCGGACGGGACGCCGCACCCGCTCGCGCGAGAGTCCGAGAGTTTCTATAAATTTGAAGGCACCCGTCTCGAAACCCTGAAGAAGGTCTGGCTTGCGCCGTGCCGGGGCTTCTTCAGCGAGGAGTTCTTCAATATGGCGGGGCTGGGCGCGCTCTACAGCCGGGTTTCCACCTATGTGTTCGGTAACTGGAACAAATGCGGCGAGTTGATGGGGCTTGCCCCTTACGGGCGCCCGGACCGGATAAAGCCCTTGCTCTCCCTCAAGGATGGGGAGCTGGATGTCCCCGATTGGACCGAGGAGTTCAATCAGCCCTGGCTGCCGGACAGCAGCAAGAAGTGGGAGGCGAGCCCCTCGATGCCGCATTGGGAAGACATGGCATGGCGTGTCCAGGACGATACGGAAAAGGCGCTCATCAGCCGCGCCCGCTGGCTGCGGGAAACGACCGGCGCCAAGAATCTCTGCATCGCCGGCGGCGTGGGGCTGAATTGCGTCGCCAACGGCAAGATCGTGCGAGAGGCAGGTTTCGATAATGTCTGGATTCAACCGGCGGCGGGGGATGATGGCATCGCCATCGGTTGCGCCCTCTATGGTCACCTGGCGATCCTGAAACAGCCGCGCTCCTTTGTGATGAAGCATTCCTATCTAGGCATCCCCTACAAGGACGAGGAGATAACCGAGGTCATGGGTAACCGGTTGATCCGCCTGCAAACCACAAGCAAAGTCAGCACGGATATCTGCGGCGAGACGGCGCGGCTGCTGGCGGACGGTAAGGTGTTCGGCTGGTTTCAGGGCCGTTCCGAGTTCGGCCCCCGCGCCCTCGGCAATCGCAGCATCCTGGCCGATCCCCGTCCCGGCTGGATGAAGGACCGCCTGAACGCGCGGGTCAAGCACCGCCAGCCCTTCCGGCCCTTCGCGCCGCTCGTCCTGGCGGAACGGGCGCAGGAGGTGTTCGAGGGCGAAGAGGAATCCCCCTTCATGCTGATTGCCAAGCGGGTGCGCCCCGAATGGAGGGACAGGATCCCGGCGATAGTCCACGTCGATGGCACGGCGCGGGTGCAAACGGTCAGCCGGGAGACCAACCCGCGTCTCCACCAGCTACTGGAGGCATTCGACGCCCTGACCGGCGTGCCGGTGTTGCTGAACACCTCGTTTAATGTCAGGGGAGAGCCCATCGTGGAAACCCCCGGCGATGCCGTCGAATGCTTCCTCGGGACGGGTATCGACTACCTTGCGCTTCACGACAGGCTGATCGCGAAGAACCGGCTCCACGGCATCCTGGCACCCTTGATGAAGTCCTATTCGGAGATGAGTGCAATGATCCGGAAGGGATTGAATGAGGAATAGGCCAACGTTGCCGCGATGGCACCGTCGGGCCCAAAACAAAACCGCTGCCGGGAATCCGAATTCCCGGCAGCGGTTTCATATACCCTCGACAGCTTCAGACTCTAAAATCTGATCCAGACACCGCGGCCTCTGCCGCGACCCCTGCCACGGTCGCCCCGGCCACGATCTCTCCAGCCACGGCCCCCTCGATCTCCGCGTCCTCTCCAGCCCCTGCCACGGCATGCCCTGGGATGATTGTGTCCTCGATACCAATCACAATGCCAGCCATGCGCCTGAACCGGGGCGGAAGTAACAGCCGCACCTACCAAGTACGTGCAAGCCAAAACCACCGCCACCAAGCCCTTAGAGAGAAATCTCAGAATTTTCGATAGAACGCTTCCCATAACCACCTCCTCGGCTCCACGCCATCTGTATGTCCGATCCGGATCTTAGAAACCCCACACCCCACTTCCCAAATCTAGTCACGATTTGGGTGGTTGTAAAGGCAAGTTCCCCTGCGGTGGGTGCTATGCGTGGCCAGTGACTGATAGGTGGCTGTGGTTGAAGAAGACGCCGTGGATGGCGCGGGAGACAATGGGTTCATGGGTCCCGCGCCGGAACAGATGTATACCCATCCAGCTCCCGGAGACGGCGTAGTGGATGCCGTCGGGATGGAGCACGACGCCGCGGGGGTAGCGCAGGCCGAGTTCGCCGGTGTGGATGATGTGCTTCAAACGGCCGTCGCTTGCCGAAAACACCATCAGGACGTGAGAGCTGGTAAAGGTTGCAATCACTTCGTCATGGACCGGGTCATGGATGATCGATTGGCCTTGGCGCATCAAGCGCCCATCGGCCGCCGCCGATAACTCGGGTGGCTGCTCCGGTTTCGCCCTATCGTAAAAACCGATGGGGCCGGGCAGGTAATGTTCGCCGGGAGATGCCCAGACATCGTATTCGGAAATGGTTTCCTCGGGTTCGAGGAAGCGCCGAAACTCTTCCGGGCTGGCCTGCTTGATCTGTATGGCCGCGATGCGGTCATGTCCGCAGGTGGCAAGGTGCCTGATCTCATGACTGCCGGCCGGGCCGCTCCATTTCTGCGCCAGCTTGCCGGTGGCAAGTTCCAGAATGCAGAGGCTCGGTTCGGCAACGACGGCGCGCCCCCGCGCCGAGGGCAACGTGAGGGTGCCGTAATGGGCGACTGCCAAGTGTTTGCCGTCGGAAGTCAAGTCCATGTCATGGGGTGCTATTCCCTGCGAACTGAATCGGTCGAGAACGCGCAGGGTGCGGGCGTCACGGACGGTGATCTGTCCATAATAGTGCTCCGGTTTGCCCCGGCGCGGACCGTACAGCTTGCGTTCCGCCACGAACAATATCTTGCCGTCCGCGCTATAGAGCGCATGCCCCCCGCCGATCCGGTCCTCGCCCTGGGGTTTGGCGAAGACATCCAGTTCCAACGTCTCCGGATCGAAAGAGATCATGCTCGTCCCGTTCATGCTGTTCCAGAAGGCCTGCCGTCCGTCCGGGCTGAGGCTGATCTCGTGGCCGATGACCGGTAGCAACGCTTGGCGCACGGAACCGTCGCGCTCGTCGATCCGCGTCACCAGCGTGCCCGCCTGGGTGAAACTTTTCGGGAAGGAGCGCCGGAGGAAGGAGGATGTCTGCGCCGGTTCTCCCTTGTAGATCGCTATGTCGGATCTATAGCCGGGGACGAAGTAGATCGCCGCGCCAGTAGACGGCGGGGGTACCGGGGATGTGCCGCCGGCAAGGCGGGGCGCGGCGAATCCCGCGATCATCGCGGTGGAGGAGAGGAGAAACTGTCGCCTTTTCATCGTATGGGCACCTGCGTATCCGCCGAGAGACAAAAACCGAAAACGCGATTTTGTGTTTCTTCATCCCTGAACCGCGCGAGATATTTCATCCCTGGCCTCGATAGGCTGGACTATAGTTCAGACCAGATAGATTCGTCAGGGGGAGTGTCATGTCCTTGCCCACGCTGTTTCCGCCGTTTCCTTGTTTCGGCCTCATCGTCCCGTTCCGGAAAGCCGGAGGCTGGATCGCCATCGCCGCCATGCTCTGCCTGGCGGTTGCGGGTGCCCCGGTCCAGGCCCAGGATGGCCCCATGCAGCCCGGCGAGGCTTACCATACGCGCTTTTCCGGCACGGCCGGGGGAGGTGGCGACCCCGTCATTGATACCAAGGGCGTGGCCGGCAGCATCCTGGATCTGCGCAACCCCTCCCTGGCCCCGCGTGGTGAGCATTGGATCAACGAACCTCAACGCAACCCCGTCACCGCCGGCGAGGTAGGCCAGGTCTTCGGCATCGCCCTCGACGATGCCGGTCCCAACGTTTACCTCACCGCGACCTCGGCCTTCGGCCTGCACCGCACGGCCGACAACGCCTCCTGGATGCCCGGCATGTGGGGCCCCGGCGGCGGTCCGGGCACGGTCTGGAAACTCGATGCCGCCACCGGCTACAAGCCCGCCCTCTTCGCCCGGATTACCCTGGATGGGCGGGAGAATTCAGGCGCCGCGCTGGGCAATATTGCCTACGATAAGTGGAACAAGCAGTTCTATGTCTCCGACCTGGAGACGGGCATGATTCACCGGTTGAAGCTGGCGGATGGCAGCGATCTCGGCCGCTACGACCACGGTGTCGAGGGGCGGTCCAACTTCACCGACGCCCAGTCCGGCACCGTACAGTCCCTACCACCGATCCCCTTCGACCCCGCCAAGACGGCCAACATCGCGGGCTGCGCCACGCAGTTCTCCAAGACACCCGATTGCTGGAACTACGCCGACTTTCGCCGCCGGATCTGGGGGCTGGGGGTGCGTAAGGATTTCACCGGCAACCAGGTGCGCCTCTATTACGCCGTCTGGTCTTCCGAGGCCCTGGGTAGCGCCGATTTTGCCGCGACCGGGGCGGACGAGAAGAAAAATGCCATTTGGTCCGTCGGCATCGGCGCCGGCGGGGCCTTCGACCCGGCGAGTGTGCGCAGGGAGTTCGTCCAGCCCGATTTCTTCACCGATCCCGCCGATATCGCCGCCAAGGGCCATAGCCGCCCGGTGAGCGACATCGCCTTCGCGGAGTGCAGCGCCAGCAATGTCATGCTCGTTAGCGAGCGCGGTGGTGTGCGCAATCTCGGCCTGGACCAGGAAAATCCCTTCGCCACGCCCAACGAATCGCGCGTGCTCCGCTACGAGCTTGACGACAAGGGCATCTGGCAACTCAAGGGACGCTACGATGTCGGCTTCTACGACCGTAAGAACGAGAAGGAGCCTTGGCTGCGGGCCAACAGCTCGGGTGGGATCGACTTCGGCTATGGCTATGACCTGAATTGGGCGCTGGACCCGAACAAGCCCGATGAGTTCGCCTGGATGAGCGGTGACATGCTTTGCTCGCCATCGGGTCCTTGTTTCACCTCCACCTCGGGGCTTCGTGACGATGGTTCCCAGGTCCATGGCCCCCAGGGATCTCCCCTGATGGCGTTCGACGAACTCTTGCCCCTCGGTGCGACCCAGCCCTATCCTCCCTCCGGCGAGCCCTATCCGCCGGTTGGCCCGACCCAATCCTTTATGGTCGATTCAGCTCTCAACGTCGCCGCTGACGGACTTACCATCGACATGGATTCGCTCACGCGGAACGATGCCACCAAGATCGGCGATATCGAGATCCATGAGCCCTGCGGGACGGAAGCCCCTCCGGTGGTCGAGGAGCCGCCGGTGGTCGAGGAGCCCCCCGGCATCGTCGATCCGCCCGTCGCGGGGCCGCCGGTCGAGACGGGACCCGATCTGGAGAAGATCAAGGACGGCCCGGCCGAGTGCCAGGACGGCGGCGTCTGCACCTTCACCATCACCGTCCGCAACAATGGCCCCGGCGTCTGGTCCGGCCCCTTGTGGGAGATCGACACCCTGCCGCCCGGCGCGACCTTGCTGGACTACCGGGCGCAACCGGAGTGGCTCTGCAACCAGAACGGACAGAATGTCATCTGCACCCATGGCTGGGTGACGTTGAATCCCGGTGATTCGGTGAGTTTGCAGATCGACCTGCTCCTGCCCTTCGGGCTTGCCGGCCAGCGGGTGGAGAACTGCGTCGCCGATGTCTGGCTGCCCAGCCGCGATCCGAACGACCCCGCCGTGATCCTGGCGGTCGAGCAGTTGCTTGCAGGTTATGGCTACCCGGTGGGCGCCGTTGACGGCTTCCTCGATATCAACACCATGAATTCCATCGCCATACTCCAGCGTGACAACGGTCTTCCGCCCACTGGGCTGATCGACCGGACGCTCATTGATCTGCTCTTCCCCGGCATGGCGGGCATGGCCGGGGACTGGAACCCGGCCAACGATGCCGATTGCCACACCGTGAGGATTCCGCCTACCCGGCAGCCGCCTCCAACCACACGGCCTGACCTGGAGGTCCGCAAGATGCAGCAGAGCGGTCCCTGCCAGCCCGGCGGGCTCTGTATCTTCCGTCTCATGTTCGTCAACCGGGGCCCCGGCGAATGGACGGGCCAGCCCGAACTGGTCGATACCCTGCCCCCCGGCGCAACCCTGGTGAGGTCGTCGGTCGGATGCACCCAGAATGGCCAGACCATCAATTGCCGCTACCCCAGGACTATCACTTTGCCGCCGAACGCGCCGGGCTTTGCCAATATCACGTTGCGTATGCCCGCCAACCTCCGGCCCGGTATGCAGAACTGTGTGGATCTTGCCCCGGCCATCGCCGCTCAGGACCCCAATCCCGGCAACAACAGGCACTGCATCCCTGTCCAGGTAGCGCCTCCGCCAGCGCCGGACCTGGGCGTCACCAAGGTACAGACCTCCGCCCATTGCAAGGCGGGAGGGGAATGCGGTTTCGATCTCCACCTCGTCAATTACGGCCCCGGCCGCTACAACGGCCAGATCCAGTTGAGCGACAGCCTGCCCCAGGGGGCAAGCCTCCTGGCGGCCTCCGCCCCCTGGACATGCCGGCAGCTCGGCGCCACCCTGGATTGCAGCCATCCCGGCAAGGGGCTCAATCCGGGCAAGGCGGTCAAGCTCAGCGTCAGCCTGCAACTCCCCAGCGGCATGCAGCCGGGGGCGCTGAACTGCGTGCGGGTGAAGCGTCCCGCCGGGCAACGGGATGACACGCCGGCCAACGATGAGCAGTGTGTGCCGGTCAATCTGGAATCGCAGCCTCAGCCCCCGACGGGAAATAGCGATACGGGAGTGGAGAAGTCACAGGTGGGGAGCTGTGCCCCTGGCGGGGAATGCATCTTCGAGCTGAAGTTCTCCAACAGGGGCAGCACCGATTGGAGGGGGATGCCGAAGTTGACGGATCTACTGCCCGCGGCTGGGATAGGCCTCGGCTCGGCGGCGCCCTCGACCTGGAACTGCGCCTCGGCCGGCACTGCTGTTACCTGTGAACACAGCGAGACCCTCATCCCGCCGGGTGGCAGCATCAGCCTGATGCTCAGGCTGCATCTGCCCACCAGTATCGGCCAGGGCATGGTCAATTGCGCCATCATCGAGACCTCCAGTCATGGGCCGGTCGATGTCAATCCCAACAATGACCGGCATTGCGTGCCCTTGAGCATCACGCCCACCGGCTTCACGCCGAAACCCCCAACACCGGTCCAACCGGCCCATACGCCGACTGTGACCGGGCCGGCCTGTCCCCAAGGCACCACCCTGCGCGACGGGGCCTGTGTGCGGCCGCAGAGTTGCCCGGAGGGGACCCATAAATACGGCGACCGTTGCATCAGATGTCCCAAGGGAACCACCTTCGACTCCGGTTCAGGCAACTGCAAGAAACCCCAGAGCGCCAGTTGTCCAAAGGGTACCTATTGGAGCAAGAGTCTTCGCAAATGCGTCGTCAAGGAGACGACCATCCGGTGTCCCAGGGGCACTCACTACGACAGGCGTTATGGGGATTGTGTCGAAAACTACTCGCGGCCTCCCGTTGCCCAATGTCCCTTTGGCACCATCCCTGTGGGTAATCTGTGCATCAGGATCAATCTTGGCCCCGGACAAGGCCCCAGTGGTACGCCGCACAGTCATGGCGGCGGCTGCTCCGGCGGGGGGTGCCGCTGATCCGCGAGAGGGGGCGTGGATTAACCTAGAAACCTCTTTATCAACCGCAAAGGACGCAAAGAACGCTAAGGAAAACAACCCGATGTCTTTATCTTTGTTCCTACCTTCCTGGTCAGGGGCGAGACCTAGACAAGCCAATGAATTCCTTCGCGGCCTTTGCGGTTAAATGAGGAGATTGGGATTAATAATCCGCGCCCAATTGCGGAGGCCCTGTCGAGAATGATGTCCGGCAATCTGTTTGCCTACGGCACCCTCATGGCCGGGGAGATCCTGGCCTCGGTCAGTGGGATGACGCTGACCGGGACCCCGGCCCTGTTGCGGGGATATCGCAGCTACCTGGTCTATGCCGAGGTCTATCCGGGGATCGTCCCCAGTCCCCGCGATTCTGTCGACGGCCTGTTGTACGAAGATTTGACCCTGCGGGCCTGGAAGCGCCTGGATCGCTTCGAGGGTGAAATGTATGAGAGGCAGGAGGTCGAAGTGGAATTGGAATCTGGGCGAATCCAGACGGCGCTGACGTATGTGGTCCGGCCCGGATTCAGACATCGGATCAGTGACAGTCCTTGGTCCCTGGACGAGTTTTTGAGCTGCGGCAAGGGGATCTTCGAGGACGAATATCAGGGGTTTGCGGCCTTGTCCGATAGCCCAGCAGGAGAGAAGGGCCTCAATCGTCCTCGGCGTGGGTGTCGCTGAAGCGGACGATCCTGCCGTCCGAGCCGAACACGATCAGCTCGCCGCCGTGCTGGGTCTTCAGCATTCGCCGTGCCTCGGCGATCGCTTCGTCCTGGGAGCGGTGGACCGTGGCGTCACCGGGCGCGTTCTGTCTCTGATTGACCCAGAGCCCATCTGGGCGGAGGAAAACCATGCGGTCCAGATCCCACTCGAAGACCTCGACGGCTGGTCTGCGGGGTTCGTTGGAAAGGGACATCGGGTGTTTCCGGGAGGGCCTTGATACGGGGATTTTCTTCCTTTTTGACCCCTATTACAAATCATAACGATTCATTACAAAGGAAGAGATAATCCCGCTGTTAGAGCCGTTTTCCCCGTTCGAACTGGGCCGCCATGTGGAGAAAGTTGTCGAGTCTGCGCGGATCGATCCTGCCCTGTTTCATGGCCCCGGTCAGGGCGCAACCCGGTTCTTCACGGTGGCGGCAGTTGCTGAACTTGCAGTGTCCCAGAAAGGGGGCGAATTCGCGGAAGCCCCTTTCCAGATCTTCCATATCCTCGATGATCGGGCGGAAGCTGCGTACGCCGGGGGAGTCGATGAGGTCGCCACCGCCCGGCAAATGGTAGAGGGTAGCGGTGCTTGTGGTGTGGCAGCCCTGTCCCGAGGCCTCGGAAAGCTTGCCGGTCTGGAGGTTGAAATCGGGCAGCAGGGTGGTGGCCAGGCTTGACTTGCCGACGCCGGACTGGCCGAGCAGTATGCTGGTCTGGCCAGTCATCAGTTCCACCAAAGGTTGCAGCCCTGTCTCGCGCGAGGCGCTGACCTTGATCAGGGAATAGCCGATGTCGGGGTAGTCGCCGAAGTCCCGGTCGAAGGCGGCCATGGCCTCGGCACTCAGGAGGTCGGTCTTGTTGAGGCAGATGATTGCTTCGATGCCCAGGCATTCCGCCGTAATCAGGTACTGATCCAGCAGATAGCGCAGGGGCGGGGGTTCCGGCGCCAGCAGGATGATCATGCGGCTGATGTTGGCGGCCAGGGGCTTTTCATGGCCGCTGTAGTCGGGGCGGACCAGGACGGAGCTTCGTTCCCGCAGGGCGGTGACGACGCCCCTTTCCTCGCCGGCCGGCTGCCAGACGACCTCGTCGCCGCAGACCAGATGACCGATATTCTGGCGGAAAAGGCAGTGGTGGAGACGGCCCTCCTCGTCCTCCACCACCAGGTTGCGTCCGTGACGGGTAATGACCCGGCCCAGGCGGTGTTCCCTTTCCGCCTCGCCCAGGACTGCCTCGGCTTGTTCCGACGCCTTATCCAGCCGCCGCTGATGGATGTTGGCGATACGTTCGCGCTGCTGCCGGGTCAGCCGTCGCTGGGTCATGGGAAGTGGTAGAAGTCGCGGTTCAGGAATTCGGTGACATTGTCGATATCATCCTCGAACCAGCGCAGATTGAGGTTCTGCTCGCATCGGCTGACCTGATTGCGCAGTTGTCCCCGGTCCTGCACCCGCCGGTCGGGGCGGGTCATCACCTCACCGCCGTGGCATTGCAGGCAGTGTTGCTGGTTGAGCGCCTTACCCTTCTCCGGCTCGGCCGCCCCCAGGGACGGCGCCGCGATAAACAGGGTAAGCGCAAGGGCCGTGATTCGTTTCATTTGCTAGTCCTCAAAACCATTGACCTGCCACAAGGATACAGTGGCCCCCGCCCCTCTGCTAGAATCGCCCGGTCAATTGTGGGGGAGGACTGCCATGGCACTGGACAATAAAGAGAACCTGATCTGGATCGATCTGGAGATGACGGGGCTGGACCCTCAGAACGATCGCATCATCGAAATAGCTACCGTCGTAACCGACAGCCGGCTGAACATCCTGGCCGAGGGGCCGGTGATCGCCATCCACCAGCCGGATGCGATCCTGAACGCCATGGACGAGTGGAACACCAAGCAACACGGCCAATCGGGTCTGACCGGACGGGTCCGCGCCAGCGGCCATGACCCGGCCCAGGCGGAACGGGAGACGCTGGAGTTTCTGAAAATCCATGTCCCCCAGGGCGTCTCGCCCATGTGCGGCAACAGCATCTGCCAGGACCGCCGCTTCCTGGCGCGACTCATGCCCGAACTGGAAGCCTATTTCCACTACCGCAACCTGGATGTCAGCACCCTCAAGGAGCTTGCCCAGCGCTGGTCACCCAAGGTCTACGAGGGCTTCAAGAAAGAGTCCAAGCATCTGGCCCTGGACGACATCAAAGACTCCATCGCCGAACTGATCCACTACCGGGACAACTTCCTCCGCCTGCCGGGATAGGCAAGCGTTTAGTTTCGGGAGAGACCACAGCAGCGTCCCTTTTCGGGCGGCTTTCTGCTGTGGCCCTGGGCTGGATGCACGACGTATGGCGGATTTTTGACATCTTCGATGGTCAGTGTTTAACTTCTATACCTAAAGACTTCATTCTCCAGTGGCATTTCACAAAGAATAAAGGAAACGCTGATGAACACGGTTAGGCCAAAATCTGTTCTCGTGACCGACAATCGAGAGACGGCCGCTTACCTTACGACCGTTTTGCAATTCCTGGGGCACGAATTGAATGTTGTCTCCGACATCAACAGTTTCTTCACCGGTCAATGGGAATTCGGCAGCAACCATTGTCTGGCTGTGTTTCTCGATCCCGCCTGCGATGAAAGCGAGCGGCTCGCCCTTTCACGCCGGCTTTCGGAATTTCTTCCCCATCCCCCCGTGTTCCAGTTGATCGAAAGGGATTCCTCCTTTTCGAGTGACCTGTTCAACGGCGGCATTCTTGACGTATTGGAATTGCCGACCCGCTTCGAAAGATTGAATACCCTTCTGCACAAGGCCCAGCTTTTCTACGAAGGTCAGCACGACGGCACGGGCGCGCAACGGCGCGTCGAATTGTTCCGCAGCCTCTCCGGCAACAGCCGCGCCGCCAACAAGATCGGCAAGATGATCGATCAGGTCGCCATGGCCGAGGCCCCGGTCCTGATCCTGGGGGAAACCGGAACCGGCAAAGAGGTGGTGGCGAGAAAAATCCACTACCAGTCCCGGCGCCATTGCAAGCCCTTCATCTCGGTCAATTGCGGCGCCATCACGCCCGATCGCCTGCGAAAGGAACTGTTTCCCGATGAGGCCGATGATTGCCATCCTTCCTATCTGGAGCGGGCCGAGGGAGGAAGCCTGTTCATCAATAGTATCGAGGAGATGAGTTCCGATTTGCAGGTCAAGCTCCTCCAGTTGATGAGGGAGTGGGGGACCGCATTGGGAAAAAGAGAGACGGCCGCCAATGACGTGCGAATCCTGGCCGGTTCCAACCGCTGCCTGGAAACCGCAGTGAGCCAGGGCCGGTTTATCGAGGAACTCTATTTCCGCCTGAACATCTTCCCGGTGGAAGTACCGCCGTTGCGCGAGCGGGCCGAGGACATCCCGCTTCTGATCAACGATCTGGTCACCCGCATCGAGAAAGAGAAGCGGGGAGCGGTTCGCCTGACCCCCGCCGCGATCACCGTATTGACCCAATACCAATGGCCGGGCAATGCCCGCGAACTGGCCAATCTGATTGAGCACCTCGCCTATCTCTACTCCTATGGCCTGGTGGATGTGGAGCAACTCCCGGAAAAATACCGTGCCGGCATCCCCACCGGAATCGCGGGCGGCTCACCCCATCGCCAGATCCTGGTCTCCACGCTGACCTCGCCACGGCTGCCTCCCGAGGATTTCGACCTCAAGGATTATCTGGGCGGCATCGAACTCAACCTGATCAAAGAAGCGCTGCAAGAAGCCGAAGGTGTGGTCGCCCACGCCGCCAAGCGGCTCAACATGCGCCGTACCACCCTGGTGGAAAAGCTGAAAAAATACGGGCTCCAGCGGGGTCAGGACGCTTACGAATACTGATCGGCTGTGAAAATGTCCCCTGCCGCGAAGGGTGAATGCGCTTCCTTCGCGGCGGAACGGGCCATCAGTTGGGAGGAGGGGGTGGATTGGGAGAGTTGGGGGTAATACCGATCTCATCGCCATCTTCCAGCCGGGTAAAGGGCTCGGCGAACTGGCGGTTTACCGTGACCCGCACCCGGTCGTCGGCCAGCAGGTAGCCCCTTTCGAGCCATTTCCGGCGCAACCACTCCAGCAGTCCCTTGATGTCCGCCACCTTGGGCGGGACCCGGACCTGTTCCGATTCCTTCCGTAGCTTCTGCACTAGATAGGAAAAATAGAGGACCTTCAGCTCCAGAGGCTGGTCCCCCGCCACTAGGGCCGTTTCCCGCTCGTGGCCGATCGCCTTCAACTGCTCCAGGTAACGGTTCCAGTTGGTCTCGTAATTCAGCCCCAGCTCATGGAGGGTCTCCCAGGCGTAGATGCCGGTATCGTGGCCGTCGTCGAAGACCAGACGCACGGCGTAGTGCCCCTGGGGCTCGATACTTTCTATGTTGACTTCCTCCTTGCCGACGACCGGTTGCCCCATGGCCTTGACCTCGGCAGCAGGCGAATTGACGCGGAGGTATTCGCAAGGAAGCTCGAACCGGTTGCCATCGGCGAAGGCGATGGTCAGCAAGCGGGACTTCCGGTGGAGGTTGATTTCGGTCGGGATGGGATGCTCTTTGTCGTTCATAATGGGCGTTGATTCTGAATTCACGAATGGCCTTGTATTGTACGCCAGGGGCTGTCGATCGGTGGTAGTCGATGAGGGTATCCCTTCCCTGTTTTGTTCAAAGAACGCCGTCGACTACACTGGCGCCGTCGCAGGATGAGGACACCGGGTACCATGAAAGTAGTAAGCCTCATTGCCGTTTTCCGCGCCCTCAATGTCATTGGGGCGGATTACGTTGTCGTTGGCGGTCTGGCTGTGATCGCGCACGGGTACCAGCGTTTGACCCATGACCTTGATCTTGTGATTCGGTTGAGTCCATCAAATATCGAAAGGGTCCTGTCCGCGTTATCGAAACTCGGCTATCGCCCCTCGCTACCGGTCGAAATGATGGATTTTTGCGACGGGGAGAAACGCCGCGCCTGGATCGAGCAAAAAAACATGACCGTTTTCAATCTATACAGCGACAACTACCCGGAAACCACTATCGACCTCTTCGCGGCTGAACCCTTTGATCCAGTGGCGGAAAGGGAACAGGGATTGATCGCCGAGCTGGAGCCTGGCCTTGCCGTCCCCTTTGCCTCCATTTCCACCCTGATCCAGATGAAGACAACCGCTGGCCGCCCCAAGGATCAAGACGACATCGAGCACCTCAGGCTGATCCGCGAGGAGGCTGGTTCGTGAGTGCCGAAAAAGACAACGAATGGCTGACCGCCGATTGGCCGGGGGTCGAGAGGGCCGCGATTAGGCGCTCCCTCAATCTCAGCGTGCGCGAACGGCTGGAGGGGGCCGAGCAACTGGCGGAAGTCGGCCGCCGGTTTGCGCAATTGCGTATCGAGGGACGGATGACGCAACGGCGCCCGAACCGGGATTGATAGGGACCCGCATCCTTTCAGGCGATTCTTTTGGTACAATGCCGTGATTTTCTTGACATTATTTTCCGAGGATTCCTATGGCTGGGCATAGCAAATGGGCCAACATCAAGCACAAGAAGGCTGCCGTGGACAAACAGCGCGGCAAGACCTGGACTAAATTGATCCGCGAGGTCACCGTCGCTGCCCGTCAGGGCGGAGGCGACATTGCCTGCAATCCCCGTCTGCGGCTGGCGGTAGACAAGGCCTATGGGGCCAATATGCCCAAGGACACCATCGAACGTGCCATCAAGCGCGGCGCCGGTGACACGGACGTGGAAAATTACGAGGAGATCCGTTACGAGGGTTATGGCCCCGGTGGAGTGGCGGTAATGGTCGATTGCATGACCGACAACCGCAACCGCACCGCCTCGGAGGTGCGCCATGCCTTCTCCAAATGCGGCGGCAATCTGGGCACCGACGGTTCCGTCTCCTATATGTTCAAGAAGAGCGGGGTCATCAGCTTCGAAGCCGGGACCGACGAGGACGCGGCGACGGCGGTGGCCCTGGACGCGGGGGCCGAGGACCTGGCCAGCTACGACGACGGCTCCTTCGACCTTCTGACCTCCCCCGAGGCCTTCGCCGACATCAAGGACGCCCTGGCCGCCGCCGGTTTCGAGCCCGTCATGGCCGAGGTGACCATGCGCCCGGACACCCTGAGCGCCCTGGACGCCGAGACTGCCGAAAAGGTCATGAAGATGATCAACATGCTGGAGGATCTGGATGATGTGCAGGAGGTCTACACCAACGCCGATATTCCCGAAGCGGTGATGGAGGCCCTGGGCTAAGCCCAGCCATGGAAAGCCGCCGCATCTTGGGCATAGATCCGGGTTCGCGCATAACCGGTTACGCCGTCATCGACAGCGACGGGGCGCGCTCCTGTCAGGTCGAAAGCGGCTGCATCCGCCTCTCGCCGGAGGTGACGGTCGCGCATCGGCTGGGGGATATCTTTCGCGCGGTGACTGGGATCATCGAGCGCTGCCGCCCGGATGAATTCGCCATCGAAGAGGTCTTTCTCTCCAAAAACGCCTCTTCCGCCCTGAAACTGGGGCAGGCGCGGGGGGCGGCCATCTGCGCCGCCGCGACCCAGGGCCTGCCGGTCCACGAATACGCCGCGCGCTCCGTCAAGCAGGCGGTGGTGGGCAACGGTGCCGCCGCCAAGGAACAGGTCCAGCACATGGTCAAGTTGCTGTTGAATCTGCGCGAAGATCTCAGTCCCGACCAGGCGGACGCCCTGGCAGTTGCCCTGGCCCATGCCCATAGCCTTTCGCTGAACGACCGTCTCACCAGAATGGCCGGGGCAGTCCGATGATCGGCCGCCTCTCCGGTCTGATCCTGGAGAAACGCCCGCCGGCGTTGCTGGTGGATGTCCAAGGGGTGGGCTATGAGCTGGAGGCCCCCATGTCCACCTTCTACGACCTGCCGGGGCTGGGCGAACGGGTGACCCTCTTCACCCACCTGATGGTGCGCGAGGACGCCCATATCCTCTACGCCTTCTCCCGCGACGACCAGCGCCAGCTCTTCCGCGCCCTGCTCAAGGTCAGCGGGGTGGGGGCCAAGATGGCCCTGGCTATCTTGTCGGGCATGAGCGCCAGTGAATTTGCCGCCTGCGTGCAGGCGGATGATGCCCTGGCACTGACCCGTCTCCCCGGCATCGGCAAGAAGACCGCCGAGCGGCTGATCATCGAGATGCGCGACCGTTTGGACAAGATGTCCCTGGGGCAGGGGATTACGCTTCCCGCCACGACGGCCAACCTGTCGGTCGAAAGCCCGGTGGCAGATGCCGTCAGCGCCCTGACTGCCCTGGGCTACAGGCCCCTGGATGCGAGTCGCATGGTTCGCGCCGTGGCGGGGGAGGGCATGGCCAGCGAGGAGATCATCCGCGCCGCGCTGAAGGGTGCCCTGGGTTGACATGAACCTAAATTCCTCGTTTAACCGTAAAGAACGCAAAGAACGCAAAGGAGCGCAAAGAAAGGTGGTGAGTTGCCGGTGTTCCACGCCCGTCCCGACAGATGAATGCAACGCAACGTCTTCCTTCGCGTTCTTTGCGGTTGAATAGGGGTTTCTCAGAATGAAGACAGAGGAACGCCTGATCACCGCCGAGCCCCTGACCGAGGACCGGCTCCTGGATCAGAGCATCCGTCCCAAGCGGTTGCGCGACTATGTCGGCCAGCCGGCGGTGCGCGAGCAGTTGGAGATTTTCGTCCAGGCCGCCCGCCATCGCGGCGAGGCCCTGGACCATGTCCTGATCTTCGGCCCGCCCGGACTCGGCAAGACGACCCTTTCGCACATCATCGCCAACGAGATGGGGGTCAACCTGCGCCAGACCTCCGGTCCCGTGCTGGAGAAACCGGGCGACCTGGCGGCCCTGCTCACCAACCTGGAGCCCCGCGATGTCCTCTTCGTGGACGAGATCCATCGCCTCAGCCCCGTGGTGGAGGAGATCCTCTACCCGGCCATGGAGGACTTCCAGCTCGACATCATGATCGGCGAAGGACCCTCCGCCCGTTCCATCAAACTCGACCTGCAACCCTTCACCCTGGTGGGGGCCACCACGCGGGCCGGACTGCTGACCTCGCCCCTGCGCGACCGCTTCGGCATCGTGCAGCGGCTGGAGTTCTATAATGAGCGCGATCTGGCCCACATCGTCGGGCGCTCGGCGAACATCCTCGGCATCGACATCGACGCCGGCGGCGCCATGGAGATCGCCCGCCGCGCCCGTGGCACGCCGCGCATTGCTAATCGTCTTTTGCGCCGCGTGCGCGATTTCGCCCAGGTCAAGGGGAGCGGCCATATCGACAGCGCTGTGGCCGACAAGGCGCTGGATCTGATCGACGTGGACCGTTGCGGTTTCGATTACATGGACCGGAAGCTGCTGGAGACGATGATCCATAAGTTCGACGGCGGCCCTGTTGGGGTGGATAATCTGGCCGCCGCCATCGGCGAGGAACGGGGGACCATCGAGGACGTGCTGGAACCCTACCTGATCCAGCAGGGCTTTCTGATGCGCACGCCCCGCGGACGCATCGCCACGCGGAACGCCTATCTCCATTTTGGGTTGATGCCGCCGTCGCGCAACGATCAGACGGCGGTCAGGGATTTGTTCGGGGGAGACGATGTCTGAACAGGGCAGGGAATTTATTCTGCCGATCCGGGTCTATTACGAAGATACTGATGCTGGCGGTGTGGTTTATCATACTAACTACTTGAAATTCATGGAGCGCGCCCGCACCGAATGGCTTCGGTCGCTGGGTTTCGAGCAGGACCGGTTGCGCGAGGAGTCGGGCATTGTGTTCGCGGTGCGGGACATGACGGTGGAGTTCCTGAAGCCCGCCCGGTTCAACGAACTCCTGTCGGTGACCGCCTCGGTGAAGCAATCCGGTAAAGCCAGTCTGGTATTCAGTCAGACCGTGGAGCGTGGGGAGGAGTGCCTCTGCCGCGCCCTGGTCAAGGTGGCCTGTATCGACATCGCCCGCTTCAAGCCGACGGCGATACCGGCTGATATGGCACGTAGGGTGCTGTGAGCGTGCGAACCGCACCCTACGATTCGTGTTTTCACAGTAAAAATGGACAGACACGACCCTTTGGGGTCTCGTTTTTTACGGTAACAAATTAGATGCAAGCTGAACTCTCGTTCGTCAATCTCGTTCTGGGCGCCAGCCCCGTGGTCCAGTTGGTGATGGCCGCGCTAATTCTGGCCTCGCTGGTCTCCTGGACCATGATCTTCGACCGCTCGATCTCCCTGCGCCGTGCGCGCCGGGATGCCGACGAGTTCGAACGCCGTTTTTGGGGCGGCAACGAATTGACCGAACTCTACCGCCAAGTGGCCCGCGACGACGATGGCTCGCGCGGTCTGACGTCCATCTTCCGCGAGGGCTTCCGCGAATTCGCCAAGCAAAAGGAACACAAGGGCATCGCGCCGATGGATATGGTGGAAGGCGCGCGCCGCGCCATGCAGGTGGCCATGAATCGCGAGATCGATTACCTGGAGACCCATCTATCCTTCCTCGCCACGGTCGGTTCCATCAGCCCCTACGTGGGCCTGTTCGGCACTGTGTGGGGGATCATGAACTCCTTTCAGGCGCTGGGTAACGTCAAGCAGGCGACCCTGTCGCTGGTCGCGCCCGGTATCGCCGAGGCACTGATCGCCACCGCCATCGGCCTGTTTGCCGCCATTCCGGCGGTGGTTGCCTATAATCGCTACGCCAATGACGTGGAGCGGCTGGAAAACCGTTACGAGGGTTTTCTCGACGAGTTCACCACCATCCTGCAACGGCAGGCGCATAGCTGATAGAATTCACAGGAAATCATCCCGTCCATGGCCCGTTCCAGACACAGTCGCAAACCCATGTCCCAAATCAATGTGGTCCCCTACATTGACGTCATGCTGGTGCTGTTGGTCATTTTCATGGTCACTGCCCCCATGGTCAGCCAGGGGATCAAGGTGGATCTGCCCCAACTGGATTCCGAACCTCTACCCCCCGACCAGGAAGAGCCGCTGATCGTGTCGGTGGACAAGGCCGGTCTCATGTACGTCAACATCGGCGACGACAAGGACAAGCCGGTGGAGGCCGAGGCCCTTCAACTACGGGTGGCTGCGGTATTGCGCAACGCCCCCAAAACCCCTGTTCTGGTAAAAGGCGACAAGGACGTGGATTACGGCAAGGTGGTAGGGGCCATGCAATTGCTTCAGAAGGCAGGGGCGCCCAATGTGGGTCTCATGACCGAGACGCCGGAGGGATAAGGCGATGGAAATCATCAAGCGCAATCCCAAGGCCTTCATGATGGCCGTGGCCATGCACCTGGTGCTGATCTTTTTCCTGGTGGTCGGGGTCGATTGGCTGGAGGACCCCAAGGTGGGCCGCCCTCCTGTGAACGTGATTCAGGCCAAGGTGATCAGCGAAGACAAAGTCGCCGCCGAGGCCCAGCAGATCAAGCAGGAACAGGAGAAGGAAAAAGCCAAGAAGCAGGCCGAGAAGACCAAGGCCGAGCAGGAATTGTCGGAATTGAAAAAGAAGCAGGAGGCGGAAAAGCTCCACTTGGCCGATCTGGAAAAGAAACGCAAGGAAGAGGCCAAGAAGCAAGAGGAGGCCAAAACGAAGGCGGAAGCCGAGAAAAAAGAGCTGGCCGACCTGGAACAGAAGCGCAAGAAGGCCGAGGAAGATAAGAAAACCGAGAAGCGCCGCCAAGCCGAGCTTGATCGCAAGCTGCGCGAGGAAGAGATCCGCCGGCAGCATGAACAGGAGTTGCAAAATTCCCTTGCGGCAGAACAGAATGCGCGAAGCGCCGAGCAGAACGACCGCGCCTTTAACGCCTTTGGCGCGGCGGTCGAGGACTTGGTGACCCGTAACTGGCTGCGGCCCCCGGGGACCGGAACCGGCCTGAAATGCACGCTCCAGGTCCGTGTCTCCACGACCGGGACGGTATTGGGTGTGCAGGTGGTACAGGGCAGCGGTAATGAGGCCTTCGACCGGTCGGCGGAAGCGGCGGTAGTGAAGTCCGATCCTTTCCCGCCGCCGCCCCCAGGATTGAACGACATTGACTTTATTTTTGACCCGGACAATCAGTGAGAGCCATGAAACGACCCTTCACGATCCTATTGTTGATGCTCCTCGCCGCACCGGCCTGGAGCCTGACCATTCAGATTACCGGCGGGACCGAAGGCGCCCTGCCGATCGCCGTGGTCCCCTTCGGCACCGCTGGTTCCGGGGAAGCGCCCATGTTCAACCTGGGTGAGATTGTAGCGTCCGACCTCAAGCGTTGCGGCCGTTTCCGTACCCTGGACGAGAAAGACATGGTGGCCAAGCCCAACGTGGGCACCCAGGTGGACTTCAAGGACTGGCGGGCCCTGAAACAGGATTATCTGGTGGTGGGACAGGTTACCCCCAGCGGCGACAGCTACCAGGTCCGTTTCGAGCTGCTCGATGTCAACAAGGGGCAACAACTGCTGGGTTACAACATGACCAGCAACGCCCGCGATCTACGCTCCACCGCCCATCAGATCGCGGACATGATCTACGAAAAAATAATCGGTGAGCCCGGCTCCTTCAACACCCGTGTGGCCTACATCACGGCCAAGGGAGAGACTACCGTAAACTCGCAGATCGCCCTGCAAGTCTCCGACTCCGACGGCTTTAACCCACAGACTATCGTCTCTTCCCATGACCCGCTGATGTCTCCCGCTTGGTCGCCTGACGGGCGCCGCATCGCTTACGTCTCCTTCGAGTTGGATCAGCCGTCTATCTATGTGCAAGATGTCTTCACCGGCAAGCGCACCAAGGTTGCCAGCTACCGGGGAATCAACAGCGCCCCTGCCTGGTCGCCAGACGGCAAAAAGCTTGCCATGACCCTCTCCAAGGACGGCAATCCCGATATCTATGTCTACGACCTGGACGGCGGCGGCCTTAACCGAATTACCAACCATTTCTCCATCGACACGGAGGCGAGCTGGTCGCCCGATGGCCACAAGCTGGCGTTTACCTCCGACCGTGGCGGCAAGCCGCAGATCTATGAAGTCTCCGCCGGTGGCGGCGAACCGAGGCGCGTGACCTTCGAGGGAAGCTACAACGCCCGCGCCTCCTACTCCCCCAACGGCAAATCCCTCGCCCTGGTGACCCAGTCTAGCGGCGGTTACCGGATCGGTCTGGTGGATCTGGCCAACGGTTCCATGCAGGTACTGACCGATGGAAGGGTTGACGAGTCGCCCAGTTTTGCGCCCAACGGCAGCATGATAATTTACGCGACCAAAGAGGGTGGCAAGGGTGTACTGGCCGCCGTCTCCGTGGATGGCAGGGTCAAGCAACGCCTCTCGGTTCAGGCCGGGGATGTCCGTGAACCCGATTGGGCGCCTAATGTAAAATAAGGATTCAGAAGGTAGAATTTAGAAAACAGCAGTCAGACAGAGTGATGTAATTCTGGCGTATGACTCCTAAATAGTGAATTGCCGGGACTCCCCGGAGTATTTACCGGTTTGGAATTGATTCCGAACCCTGTTAGCAAGAGGTAGTTGAACATGAAGATCTCCGTTAAATTGGCGCCCCTGGCCCTCTCGGCTGTGCTGCTGGCCGGCTGTAGCGGTATGAGCAACCGTAAAGACGGACCCGCTCCCGTCGCGGGCGGGGCCGACACCAGCGGAGCGGCTGGCGAGAGTCGTTATGGCGCCAACAGACTAGGCACCCCCGGCGACCCTTTGTCCCAAAAGGTTGTCTTTTTCGAGTATGACAGCAACGAGGTTACCCCTGAGGGCCGTACGATTCTGCTGGCCCATGCCCGCAAGCTCGCCAGCAGCCGTGGCAGCGTGACCCTGGAAGGCCATACCGACGAGCGTGGCGCCCGCGAATACAACATCGCCCTGGGTGAACGCCGGGCTACTGCCGCCAGGGATATCCTGACCGGCGCCGGCGTCTCCGCGGGCCAGATCCTGACCATCAGCTACGGTGAGGAACGTCCCGCCGAAGCCGGCGGCAGCGATGATGTCTTGGCCAAAAATCGGCGTGTCGAGATCGTCTACAGATGAAAAGACTACAGTCTGCCATTCTCCTAGGTCTTTCATTGGGGCTCGTCAGCCCCAATAGCTGGGCGCTGTTCGGCGAAAACAGCGACCTGGAAAGGCGGGTAGCCCGGCTTGAACAGGCGCTGAACAACAGCAGTCAGGCCGATCTGGTGATGAAGGTAGAGCGTTTGCAGCAGGAGAACCAGCAGTTACGCGGCGAGCTGGAGATCCAGGGACACGCCTTGGATGCGATGAAACGCCGTCAGCAGGATCTGTATAACGATCTGGATCTCCGGCTCAAGGGCCAGGCAGGGGGCGGTGCCGTACCGCCGGCTTCCCAACCTACCTCGACGGGGAATGTGGGTCTCTCCTTGCCCGGTGGTGAGCCTGCCCCGCCGCCGTCCCAGGGGGCGGCGGGTTCCCCAGGGCCTAACCCCTCTCAACCTGCCCAGGAACCCGCGCCGGAGAGGGGCGCTGCGGTCGATGCCGGGCAACCCCCGGTTCCACCCCGGCAACAGGCCCCCGATCCCCATCAGGAAGCGGCTTACCAGGCCTCCTTCGAGCAGTTGAAGAAGGGCGAGTATCAGAGGGCGGCCGAGTCCTTCAGCGCCTTTCTCTCTTCCTATCCGGTGGGACCCTATTCGGACAATGCCCAGTACTGGCTGGGCGAGGCCCGTTATGTGATGCAGGATTTCGACGGGGCTTTGGCCGAATTTCAGAAAGTGGTCAGCAACTATCCGTACAGCGCCAAGGTGCCGGACTCCCTATTGAAAATGGGGTTCATCCAGCATGAGAAAAAGAACTGGAGCCAGGCGCGTTCCTTGCTGAACCAGGTCATCTCCAAATATCCCTCCACCACTCCCGCCGAGCTTGCCCGCAAGCGGCTGGCCCGGATCGGACAGGAAGGGCATTGATCTAAGGGCCCGTAAAGGAATAACTTGAACATCTTGCATCTCGTCTTCGGGCCATCTTTGGACGCAGCTCAGGAGTGGCACAGGGACGTGCCGTTTACGGACCAAAGGACGGAATCACAAAATCCTCAGCGTAGCGCTGCTACGCCTGCGGTTTTGCTTAGTCGCCGCGCCCAAACCTGACCCGAATCCGAGCGCAATCTTGTCCAAGTTATTTCTTTACGAGCCCTAAGGACGATGTCCGGCACACTCCGGCTGACGGAGATCTTTTATTCAATTCAGGGGGAATCCCGCACGGCCGGGATTCCCACTGTCTTTATCCGCCTTTCCGGCTGCCCCCTGCGCTGTACCTACTGTGATACCCCGTACGCCTTCAAGGGCGGCGACCTCCTTTCCATCGACGATATCCTCTGCCGCGCCGCCCGCTTCGGCTGCCGTTATGTCACGGTCACCGGGGGTGAGCCGCTGGCCCAGAAGGGTTGTCTTGCGCTACTGAAGGAACTGGCAGGCGAGGGCTACGAGGTCTCCCTGGAGACCAGTGGCGTACTCGATATCGCCGAAGTGGACCCCAGGGTCAGCCGGGTAATGGACCTCAAGACGCCGGGGTCCGGTGAGGTTGGGAAGAACCGGTTCGAGAATATCCAACACCTGAATCGCAACGACCAGCTCAAGTTCGTGATCTGTGACCGGCCCGATTACGACTGGGCCAGGGAGCAGATCGCCCATTGGCGGCTGGCGGATCGTTGCGAGATCCTCGTATCCCCTGCCGCCGGACAACAAGAGGCAAGGGAGCTGGCCGAGTGGGTCTTGGTCGACCGGCTGCCGGTGCGTTTTCAGATCCAGTTGCACAGGCTCCTCTGGGGCGAGGAAAAGGGGCGCTGATCGATGGATAAACAAGTCAGAAAGGCCGTCATATTGCTGTCCGGCGGCCTGGATTCCGCCACCGTTCTGGCGATGGCCCGGAGCCGGGGATTCGAGTGTCATGCCCTCAGCATCCGTTATGGTCAGCGCCATGTGGTGGAACTCCATGCCGCCACAGCCATCGCCCGCGTCCTAGGCGCGGCCGATCACAGGGTCGTCGCGGTCGATCTGAACGCCATTGGCGGCTCGGCCTTGACCGACCCTGGAATTCCGGTCCCGGAAGCACCGGTGGACGGCATCCCCCCGACCTATGTTCCGGCCCGCAACAGCCTCTTTCTCAGCATCGCCCTCGGCTATGCCGAGACGTTGGGGGCACAAGACATCTTCATCGGCGCCAATGCCGTGGACTATTCCGGCTATCCCGACTGCCGTCCCGCCTTCATCGCCGCTTTTGAGCAACTGGCCAATGTGGCCACCAAGGCAGGCATAGAGGGCAGGAAGTTCCATATCCACGCACCCCTCATCGATCTCAGCAAGGCCGATATCATCCGTGAAGGAATTCGCCTGGGCGTCGATTACAGCCTGACCCTTTCCTGCTACCAAGCGGATGCCGAAGGCAGGGCCTGCGGAAGATGTGACTCCTGCCGGCTCCGCCGCCAGGGTTTTATCGATGCCGGCGTATTGGACCCGACCTGCTACCTATTAAGCTGAATTTCCCCATTCATCCTTTTCGATTCCCCGCACGGCAGCGCGGCAGGTTTGCCGATCCCCATGACTGTGCGAAGATTGCCCATCTTTTCCCCTTTGGATAGCTGCGCCCTATGAGCCACGGCCCTGTAATGCTCGATCTTGCCGGTTTCGGCGTCACGGAGGAGGAGCGCCACAGGCTCCAGCATCCGGCGGCCGGGGGGGTCATTCTGTTCAGCCGGAATTACCAATCGCCGGAACAGCTCAAGGCCCTGACCGAAGAGATCCATGCCCTGCGTCAGCCGAAGTTGCTGATCGCGGTGGATCAGGAAGGGGGACGGGTTCAGCGTTTTCGTGATGGATTTACGCGCCTTCCGCCAGCCGCCTGGTATGGCAGGCGTTTTGACGAAGCGCCGGAGCGGGGGAGGGCGGCGGCCCATGCCCTGGGCTGGTTGATG
This sequence comes from Gammaproteobacteria bacterium RIFOXYD12_FULL_61_37, assembly GCA_001801995.1. GTDB lineage: Bacteria > Pseudomonadota > Gammaproteobacteria > Chromatiales > Chromatiaceae > YD12-FULL-61-37. The sequence continues at coordinate 27,663 of MGZB01000056.1, forward strand.
GCGTCGGAACTGCGCGCCTGCGGGGTCGATTTCAGTTTCGCCCCGGTCATGGACCTGGCCAATCCCATCAGCAGCGTCATCGGCGACCGGGGGTTCCATGCGCGTCCCGAGGTGGTGACGGATCTGGTCGGGCATTGGATGGCCGGCGCGCGCGAGGCGGGCATGGTCAGCGTCGGCAAACATTTCCCCGGTCATGGCAACGTGGCGGCGGATTCCCATCTGGAATTGCCGGTGGACAGGCGCCGCTTCGAGGATCTGCTGATGGAGGACCTGATCCCCTTCGAACGGCTGATCGGCCATGGTCTGGAGGCGGTGATGCCGGCCCATGTGATCTACGAAAAGGTCGATCCCCTGCCGGCCGGCTTTTCGCCCTTCTGGTTGCAGAAGGTGTTGCGGCAGCGGCTCGAATTTCAGGGCGTGATCTTCAGCGACGATCTGAGCATGTCGGCAGCGGCCTTTGCGGGGGGCTACCGGGAACGCGCGCGGACTGCCCTGGAGGCGGGCTGCGACATGGCGCTGGTCTGCAACAATCCGGAGGCCGCGCGCCAAGTCCTGGACGAGTTGCGGGATTACCGCAATCCCGCTTCCCAGTCCCGCCTAGTGCGCATGCACGGCAGGAAATCGCTCGCCGCCGGTAAGCTCCACCTCGACCCGCGCTGGCGCAAGGCGACCCTGCTGGCCGCCGAGTTCGAGATGGAAAATGCCACCCTTGCCCTGGATCTCTAGTCATGGCCATTACCCCCGCAGAAGCCAGCCTCGTCTTCCATAACGCCGATTGTCTCTACGACCTGGAGCAGGTGGAGGCGGCCATCGATGCCATGGCAGCGGCCATTACGGCCAAATTGGGGACGAGCGACCCGGTGGTCCTCAGTGTGATGAACGGTGGCCTGATCCCGGCCGGACGCCTGCTGACGCGGCTCGATTTCCCCCTGCGCCAGGGTTACATCCACGCCACCCGCTACCGTGAGACCACCCAGGGACATGATCTGAATTGGGTCCACCGGCCCGATTTCTCGTTGCGGGGGCAGACCGTGCTGATCATCGACGACATCCTGGACGAGGGCTATACCCTGGAGGCCTTGATCGAGGCCTGCCGCGAAATGGGCGCAGCCGAGGTCTATTCGGCCCTGCTGTGCGAGAAGGAACACGACAGAGGCGTGGATATTCAAGGCGATTTCATCGGCCTGAAGGTCCCGGATCGCTATGTCTTCGGCTACGGCATGGACTACAAGGGCTATCTGCGGAATGCGCCGGGGATCTATGCCGTCGCGGGAGAATGACCCAGGGTTTTTCTCTTGAATTGCCAGGCGGCTCGACATAGGATGACGCCTCTTTATTCAGTCTAATTATCATTTGGAGGCCATCGTGGGCGTACTCGTTGGACGCGAAGCACCGGACTTTACCGCAAATGCCGTACTGGGCGACGGTTCCATTGTCGACAACTTCAATCTGAAACAGACCATCAGCGGCAAGTATGCCGTCATCTTTTTCTATCCCCTGGACTTCACCTTTGTCTGCCCCTCCGAGCTGATCGCCTTCGATCATCGTATCGAAGAGTTCAAGAAGCGGAACGTGGAAGTGATCGGCGTCTCCATCGATTCCCACTTCACCCACAACGCCTGGCGCAATACCCCCGTCAATGCCGGCGGCATCGGTCCTGTCCGTTATCCCCTGATCGCCGATCTGACCCACGCCATCTGCAAGGCCTACGACGTGGAAACCCCCAACGGCGCGGTCGCCTTCCGTGGTTCCTTCCTGATCGATAAGGCCGGGATGGTGCGTCACCAGGTGGTCAATGACCTGCCCTTGGGCCGCAATGTCGATGAGATGCTGCGCATGATCGATGCCCTGCAATTCACCGAGGAACATGGCGAAGTCTGTCCCGCCGGCTGGAAGAACGGCGATGCGGGTATGACCGCGAGTCCGGATGGCGTGGCCTCCTATCTTGCAAGCCACGCCGGGAAGCTATAAGATTCCAGACAGATGAAAAACCGGCCGATTCAAGGCCGGTTTTTTTTGGTATGTCAAAAGGAGGGGTTATGCTCGGCGTGATAGGTGGTACGGGGCTCGACCGCATTCCCGGTCTGTCCATTCAACGGCAGGAACATATCGCGACTCCTTTCGGCGCACCCTCCGCCCCGCTGGCCTTCGGCGAGAGGGGAGGGGAGCTGTTCGTGTTTCTTCCCCGGCACGGCGGGGATCATCGCATCCCGCCCCATAGAATCAATTTTCGCGCCAACATCTGGGCACTCAAGGAGAGTGGTGTCAAGCGTGTCATCGGAGTAGCCGCCGTGGGTGGCATCTCGCACAACATGCAACCGGGCAGCATCGTCATCCCGGATCAGATAATCGACTACACCTACGGCAGGGAGCACAGCTTTTTCGACGGCGACTTCCGTCCGGTCGATCACATCGAATTCGGCACGCCGTATTGCGAGCAACTGCGGGGCGAACTCATCGATGCCGCCACTCTGGCCGGCGTGGAAGTCGTCACCGAGGGATGCTACGGCGCCACCCAAGGCCCAAGGCTCGAAACCATCGCCGAGATCAGAAAAATGCAGCGCGACGGCGCCGACCTGGTCGGCATGACCGGCATGCCCGAGGCCGCGCTGGCGAAGGAGGCCGGGATCTGCTACGCCTGCTGCGCCGTGGTCGCCAACTGGGCCGCCGGTATGGACGCGGAACCCATCTCGCTGGAGGCTATTGGACAACAGTTGGATATCAGCATGGAATCGGTGTGCCAAATCCTCATGCGCATGGATATGCGCTAACATTAACCCTGGTCCCACAGAAAAATACGCCGGGGAGGAACCAATGACGGACGAGAACGAAACCTCAACAACAGGCGGTCCTGAAGAGAAAAACGCAAGCACCAAGACCCCCGCCAAGAGAAGGGCCGCGACCAAGGCCCAAAAGAATATAACCGACCCAACACCAACCCAAGCATCCGAAGACGATAAGGTCTTCCTCATGCCGGAGGAAAAAGAAGGTATGAGCGAAGAAACCAAGGGAAATATCCTCATGGACAAGCTGCGCCAGATAGGGGTGCTCGGGTCCAAAGACGGGGAGTCGATACCCCACGGCCTCTGGCAAAAGCTCCAGAGCATCGGCGTTGTCCCAGCCGAGGGAGACGGGGCTTCCAAGGCTCAGTCAGCCGGTGGCGCGGGAGGGGCTGGGTCGCGGGATACCACCCACGACAAAGGGTTCTGGTCCCAGATGGCCCTGGGATTTGTCATCGTCGCCGTCGTGTTCATGTTTTTCCGCGCCATCTCCCATAAGCCGGCCAATGACACGATGACTGGCGCGCCACAGTCGCAGATTATCGAGAACCTGGGCAGAAAGGCCGAAGATACGCCCGATTGGGCCAAGGAACGCATTCAGCGTATGGACCAGCTCAGGGACCAATTCAGCGCCGAAATGGACGCGCTTCGGCAAGAGCAACTTCAACGTGCCCAAGGAGCCAATCAGACGGAAATGCCCGACTGGTTGCGCCAGCATATGGACCGTATCGAGCGGCTGCGGGAAGAGATGCGTCTTGAAATGGAATCGCTACGCAATTCCGTCCTCGAACACCAGAAGCAGGTTCCCCCGAAGCAACCTTGAAGGGACTTCTCAAGCAGCCGGGCATGATGCCCGGCTTTTTTGTTGTGTAGATACGTTATTTAACATAATAGGCATTATGCGCAATTTAGTAAGAAAAGACGATTAAGGTCATGCGGCCTGAGTGGTTGGCATGATAATTTCCAGCCTTTGCTGGCATAAAAGAGCAGTTTAGCGGGCGCGGGGCAGGCAAGCAGGCAGGCAACGGACGGCAGGATTCGCGTTACAGCTAACAAGATAATCAGGGTCTTTAAAATCGTCTAGGCAATAAAAAGCCCCCATCCTTGGGGGCCTGCAATTCTGGGATAATAAGCAGCACCGGGGGGTAACGTTCCCGGCATCCTGCCTGCTTTAAGTCATCGAGTCTTGCAGTTCAAGCCGTCGCTCAATGCGCTCGATACGTTCAGAGATGCGATCGACACGATTATGCAGCAAGGTCGAGTCTTCATAATGCCCCACCATTTCACGTCTAATACCGGCGACACCGGTTTCAAGGCCAGATAACCGCTGCTTGATTTCTCTTCCATCTTCACGAAGAGCGGAAATGTCAGCACGAATTGCGCGGAGATGTTCGAGGAGGAGATTTTCAACATTGCTCATTTACGTTTCTCTCTATTTTGTTATGGCGTAACCGTAACAGTTTTTACCTTAGCCAACTGACCCCTTAATCCAACTACTCTCTTTCGTTCGGCTTTAAGTTCAACCAGCAAGTAATCGCTTCGCTTCTTCTCTTCCAAAAGCTGCTGCATTAAATGGGAATTGGCAAGGGCCGCCTCGTTCAATTCCCGGCTCAATTTATCAATCCGCCGTTTAGCATCATCCAGCATCAATAAATTCGCGTTATCAGTAACATTAAGTTCCGCATGAAACATATCGTTACTTGTAACGCGATCAACCCAAACCGTTCGGGGAGACAACCCGGCAGAACGACGCCTCTCCCTCCATTCGGCTTGACGTTGGGCATTGGTTTTTGCGTTACCGGTAACGGGACGGCCGCGCCTTGTCTCCGCCAAGATGGCATCTACAGTTAAATTATCACCTTGCTGTTTCACGACTCCACCTCTTAATTGCCTGCATTAAGCATAACATATAACGCAAATTAAGTAAGTGTTACGGGTAACGAAACAATCAACGTTCCCAAGCCGGCTTCGCCTTCGGGCTCGGGGGTCGTCCTTCGGCTTCGCCGGAGTACTTATTAAGGTAAGGGCTGAAGCAGGCGAAGAGGAGCCATCACTAACCAGCCGATCAGTTTTTACCGAGGCACATCCCCATCTGTCTGATGTATATCAATCCAGTACGCAAGGATGGCTATCAAGAAAACTATACTTACCTATTCAGTTTATCCAATCAAGGTGATGCATGTTCGAAGCGGCCAAGTTGAATCGCAAGGTGTCCAAGGCTGAGTTCAAGGAACAGGAAACCGAACTCCGTACCCAGTTGCTGGCGTTGCAGCGGGAGGTTGCTCTCTCCCGACGGATCTCGGTGATTGTGATCGTGGCCGGGATCGAGGGCGCCGGCAAGGGCGAGGTCGTCAATCGCCTTTCGGAATGGATGGATACGCGCGGCATTGCCACCTATGCCTTTTGGGATCAGACCGATGAGGAGATGACCCATCCCCGATACTGGAAATTCTGGCGCGCCATGCCGCCCAAGGGAAAAATGGCTGTCTTTTTCGGTGGTTGGTATCTCGAACTACTGGAAAAGCGCATGTTTGGCGATTGGGGCGATGAACGGCTCTGGCATGAATTCCGCCGCATCGAGGATTTCGAGCGCACGCTGGCCGAGGAAGGCGTTCTTATCGTCAAATTCTGGTATCACATGTCGGAGAAGGATCAGCGGAAGCGGCTCAAGGCCTTGTCCAGGGACGATCGCAGCCGCTGGAAGATGCTGCCGAAGAAGCACCGCTTCTCCGAGCACTATGCCGAGTTCGAACGGGTGGCGGAACGTCTGATCAGCCTCACGGACACCGGCGTCGCCCCCTGGCACATCATCGAGGCGACGGACCCTCAGTACCGCGATCTGACCACCGCGCGCACCCTGCTTACCCTGGTCGGAAAAAGGATGGCGACGGCGGACAGCCAGCCCCTGTCCAGAGAACCGCCCTACTCTGGGCTCAATCTGCCCCAATCCGATTCCGCTCAAATCACCCTGCTCGACAAGCTGGATCTGACCCCATCGATAACGCGGGAGGCGTACAAAAAGGAACTGCGCGAGCTGAGGGCCGAGCTTAACGAACTGGCCTGGGCTGCCTATAAAAAAGGCCAGTCCTGCGTATTGGTATTCGAAGGCTGGGACGCGGCCGGCAAGGGCGGCGCCATCCGCCGCTTCGCCAATGCCATCGATGCCCGCCTCTACCGCACCATCTCCATCGCGGCCCCTACCGACGAAGAAAAGGCCCATCACTACCTCTGGCGCTTCTGGCGGCATATCCCCCGCCCCGGACGCATCACCATCTACGACCGCTCCTGGTACGGCCGGGTGCTGGTCGAACGTGTCGAGGGGTTTGCAGAGGAACCCCAGTGGCGCCGCGCCTACAACGAGATCAACGAATTCGAGGACCAGTTGATCGAGAACGGCATCCTGGTGCTGAAATTCTGGATTCACATCGACAAGGAAGAGCAGTTGCGCCGCTTCCAGGAACGGGAGGAAGTCCCCTACAAACAGCACAAGATCACCGAAGAAGACTGGCGCAACCGCGAGCGGTGGGACGATTACAAAATAGCCGTGCATGAGATGGTGATAAGAACCGGCACGGAACACGCCCCCTGGGTCGTGGTTCCCGGCAACGACAAGAAGCTGGCTCGCCTGAGCATCCTCCGGGCGATCCGGCAGCAACTGAAGGAGCGGTTCAGTGGGGAGGATCACCGTCCAGAGTAATGGGGCGACTTGACATCATATTCGCCATAACGGATATAATGCCGCCATGGACGCAACCCTGCTATTCGACATCCTGGCCGACGAGAGCCGTAGAAAGCTGATTCTACTGCTGTTCAACGGCGGCGAGCAGTGTGTCTGCCACTTATACACCGCGCTGAATATTCCCCAGCCCAAGGCATCTCGCCACTTGGCGGTGATGCGCGAGGCGGGGCTGGTGACCGCCCGCCGCGAGGGGAAATGGATGCACTACCGCCTCAATCCCCAGATGCCGCTCTGGTGCTACCGAGTCCTGGAGGCGATGCGCGACGGCTATCCCGAAGTCGAGGCGCCGGGCGCGGCCTGTGAAACACCCCACACCTTGGAGCCGGCGATGAAAACCGTTCTGATCCTCTGTACCGGAAACTCCTGCCGCTCCCAGATGGGTGAGGCGCTGATCAATCACGACCTGACCGGGCGGGTCCGCGCCCTCTCCGCAGGCACCCGGCCCCAGCCCAAGGTGGCCGATGGCGCCATCGAGGCCCTGCGCCTGGCTGGCGTCTCCACGGAAGACCTCTACCCCAAGGACGTGGACCAGCTACTGGATCAGGAGATCGATCTGGTGGTCAGCGTCTGCGACAACGCCAAGGAGAGCTGCCCGATCTTTCCACGCCCGGTTCGCTCGATTCATCTCCCTTTCCACGATCCCCACGGCGAGCCGCTGGAGTCATTTATCCGTGTGCGGGATGACATCCGCGCCCGGCTCATTCCGGCGGTGGTCGGGGCGCTGGAACTCTAACCCATGAATACGCCCACCCTGCTGTCCACCCTCACCTGCCCCGAATGCGGCCACCGGCGCGAAGAGACCATGCCCACCGACGCCTGCCAGTGGTATTACCAATGCCAGGGCTGCGGCGCGTTGCTGCGTCCCAAGCCGAGGGACTGCTGCGTCTTCTGTTCCTACGGCACGGTCCCCTGCCCGCCGGTGCAAGAGCACGGCAAGACCGGCCACTGTTGCTGCTGACTCCACGAGGTTCTTCATGAGCGTCCCCTGTGAAATCACCGCCCAAGCCGCCGCCGGGGCGGAACTGGGCTTCTTCGAACGCTGGCTGACCCTCTGGGTCTTCTTCTGCATTGGCACCGGCATCGCTTTGGGGCAGCTCCTGCCCTCCCCTTTCCAGGCCCTGGGAAAAATGGAGCTGGCCCAGGTCAACATCCCGGTGGGGCTGCTGATCTGGGTGATGATCGTCCCCATGTTGATGAAGATCGACTTTTCGGCCCTGCACGAGGTGCGCCGCCACGCCCGCGGCATCGGCGTGACCCTGTTCGTCAACTGGGCGGTGAAGCCCTTCTCCATGGCGCTCTTGGCCTGGCTCTTCATCCGCCAGCTCTTCGCCCCCTGGTTGCCCGCCGAACAGTTGGATAGCTACGTCGCCGGGCTGATCCTACTGGCCGCTGCCCCCTGCACGGCCATGGTCTTCGTCTGGAGCCACCTCACCAAGGGCGAACCGCTTTTTACCCTGACCCAGGTGGCCCTGAACGACAGCATCATGGTCTTCGCCTTCGCCCCCCTCGTCGGGCTGCTGCTGGGCATCTCCGCCATCGCCGTCCCCTGGGACACCCTCTTCCTCTCGGTGGTGCTCTATATCCTCATCCCGGTGGCCATCGCCCAGGCCGCCCGCGCCTGGCTGCTCAAGGGCGGACAGGCCCGATTCGACCGGGCCATGGCGGCGCTGCACCCCTGGTCCCTCTCGGCGCTGTTGCTGACGCTGGTGTTGCTGTTCGCCTTCCAGGGCCGGGCGATCCTGGAACAGCCACTCGTCATTGTCCTGCTGGCCGTGCCGACCCTGGTGCAGGTCCTCTTCAACTCGGGGCTGGCCTATTGGCTCAACCGGCGACTGGGCGTGGAGCACTGCGTGGCAGGTCCCTCCGCCCTCATCGGCGCCTCCAACTTCTTCGAACTGGCGGTGGCCGCAGCCATCTCCCTCTTCGGCTTCGAGTCCGGCGCGGCCCTCGCCACCGTGGTAGGGGTACTCATCGAGGTGCCGGTGATGCTGCTGGTAGTGCGGGTGGTGAATCGGAGTAAGGGGTGGTACGAGTCATGAGCAGGGTTTGGCGTTGTAGACCATGCACTGCCTGATGACCGCCTAGACTGCCCACGAGACCGATACTGAGATTGGTCGAGCCAGAAAATTTCGCCATGCTCAATCCACCAACCGAGCCGACTTCGGATCATAGACCACCTCGGTAATCGACCCATTCCGAATGCGTTCAACCGCTTCGTTAATGACATGGAGCGGCACTAGGAACCATTCTCTCGGCTTCACTGGATTTCCGAAACGGTCTTCGATGGTCAAGTCGAGCTGCGCTACGCCGAACAAACGGTGGAAAATGTTTTCCAGCCTGGTGCGGTTCAGATTGTGGAGTTTGTAGGTGGCGACCACCTCCACGTCGGCCAACAGATAGGTGGCGTCCTTTTCCGCATTTGCGATGCGCGTCTCGACCTTGCCGCCGGTCACGCCGATCTTGTGGATCAGCTCGCGGTGTTCGGCGACGAATGGATGGCTGGACAGGCTGCGCAGCACATAGATGGTTCCGGTTTCAATGTCGTCTGGCTCGGGTGCATCACCAAACAGCGGCCCCATGTCCGGGTCGGTCAGGCGGCGGCCGGTGTCGTCCTTGTAGAGCGCCCGCTCTAGGGATCGCCGCAGCAAGTTGCTTTCTGTGCCATTGGCGTAGATCACGCGCAAGCGAGCATCGTTTTTCCCATACGCAGCCTTGATGGTTTCACCCACTTCGGCCACATACGCAAGCTGCCCGCCGACAATGAAGTAGTTCCCGCTGGCAATACTGGTATCGCGTCCGAAGCGTAGCGTTATGCGAATGCCAGCCTTCAACTCCCGCTCCACCTGCTCAAACAGCGGTTGGAACTTGTCAAAATCCGCACACGGCGTGCGGTCGGCGATTTCTTCTGCTGCACGTTTTTCAACGCTAGAACGCACATGACGCAGCACAGTGATATCGCTTTGATCGGAGGGTTCAGCGCCAATCCCCAGTTGGGCCAGCAAGGCATCTTCGTCCAAGTCATCCACATCGGTCAGGCCCGCTGCCGCGCCGGACAGCAGGCCGGGGCCATCCAATCCGGCCAGCAGGGTTTGCGCTTCCGGCAACTTGCGTAGCTGATCCAGGCGCACGGCATACAGGCGCTCGAAGATGTCACGGCCCTCGCTATGCATCGGGGCGCGACCATGCGCTTGATGGAAGCGCAGGATATCCTCGAAGCCAGCGATGATGCGTTCCTCGCGCGGGGTTCGGCTGGAAGGCTTGAGCGGGGCGACTTCTACACCCAGCGCATCCAGCAGCTCGTCATCGTCCATCTCAGCCATTGCTGGGATCTCCTTGCGCCTGTGCCGCCTTCGCTTGTGCGCGGTAGCGAGTCAGCGCAGCCACGCCTTCGGCCATGCGCTTTTCCCACGCATCGGCGGAATTGATGTCCGGCAGGCGGCCACGCTCGTTCTTGAACTGCAAGGCACGCTTTGCCAGCTCGCGGGCCTCGTCCTCGGGGATGCCCACCTTCTTGGCGGCAATGCTGGCCTGCACCTGGCGCAACGATTTCTCATCCATCGCTTTCGCCAACACCGCATAGGCAGCATCGAAGGGGTTGATGCGGTCGATCAGGTCGATGTCCAGGTCGCGCACGTTGACGAACTTGCGCACCCCATCCAGCAAGGCCGTCGTGCCTTGCATGGCGCCGTCGCCATTCGCGTCGGCTTGGGCCAGCGCCAGCTTGGCCTGCTGCGTGATGTTCATGGCGGCGATGGCGTGTTGGCGAATCGCCTCCTGGTCGCCCTCGCTCAATTCCGGGTAACGCTCGCGCACGATCTTGCCCATGCGCAACTGGGTCAGCTCTTCGGGCAAAGTGTTTTCCTGGTCGAACAGGCCGCGCTCCAGCACGGTCTTGTCCTGCAAGAAACTGGTGACGACTTCGTTCAGGTCCTCCTTGCAGATGCGCGTGGCTTCCGGGCTTTGCGGCGTTGCCAGTCCGTTGATCTCCAGATGGATCTGACCAGTATCCTTGTTCACCCCGATGTTGTGGCCGCCATCCTTGTAGCCTTCCTCGCCGTAATCAAAGCCATCCTTCGGGCCGTTGTTTTTGGGCGTGAACTCATAGCGCGGCGCCAGCACCTGCTCCATCAGCAAGCTGGCGGAAATGGCCTTGAGCATATCGTTCACCGCCTCGGCTACGGCGGCCTGTTCGGCTGCGGGTTCGGCGATCAAGTTGGTGAAGCGCGCCCGTTCCTTGCCCTCGGCATCGCGGGTGGCGCGGCCTATGATCTGGACAATTTCAGTGAGACTGCTGCGGTAGCCTATGGTCAACGCATGTTCGCACCAGATCCAGTCAAAGCCTTCCTTCGCCATGCCCAGCGCAATGATGATGTCCACGTGGTCGCGGTTTTCTTTCTGCGCCGGGTCTTTCAACGCAGCCAGCACGCGGGAACGCATGGCGAGGTCGCTGTCGTCCACCAAGTCGGCCACCTTCAGCACGCGACCGTCCTTGCTTTGTATTTGATGGAAGCCGGTGGCTGGGTCAACGCCTTTCCATTCACCCAGGCCGTGCATGATTTCATTCACCTCGCGCTCCTTGTCTTTCAGGCTTTCGCGGGCATTCACATTGGGAATATGGATGATGGTTTTCAGCGCCGGGTCCAACACCTTGGTGACGGCATCAACGTAAGTGCCTGTGTAGAAGAAATAGCCGATGTCCAGCGACTTGAGCCATTGGTAGCCGTTGAGCTGCTCGTAGTAGGTGTAAGTGATCGTCTCGAACCGGGCCTCATCCGCCGGCCCCAACACGGCCTCGCTGTCGCCACGGAAGTAGGAGCCGGTCATGGCCACCAGATGCACCTTGTCGCGGGCGATGAACGCGCCCAACTGACTGCCCAGCACATTGCACGGGTTGCTGGAGACGTGGTGGAACTCGTCGATGGCGATCAGGCGGTTGTCGAAAGCCTCGACGCCCAGCTCCTCCACCGCAAAGCGGAAGGTCGCATGGGTGCAAACCAGCAACTTGTCGGTGCTCTCCAGAAACTTGCGCACCGCGTCCACCTTGGATTTGGCCACGCGCGGCTCATCCACGCCAGGGGCGTTGCACAGGTTCCACTGCGGGGCGACCTGCCAATCCCAATAAAAGCCGAACTGGCTCAAGGGTTCATCGGCAAAGCTGCCGCCGATGGAACGCTCCGGCACCACGATGATGGCCTGTTGCAAGCCCTGGTTGTTGAGCTTATCCAGCGCGATGAACATCAGCGCGCGAGATTTGCCCGATGCCGGTGGCGATTTGATCAGCAGATACTGCTCGCCGCGCTTGGCGTAGGCGCGCTCCTGCATGGCGCGCATCCCCAGCGCGTTGGCCTTGGCTGAAGCACCGGTGCGCGCCGTGATGATGGACACTGACGGCACGGTGTAAGTGTTGGTCGGGTTGGTCATTGCGAATCGTCCTCCGTGGATATGTCGTCGCCTGCCAGTTCGCGCTCGATCTGCTCGATGCTGGGCAGGCTGGTTTGCAGCTCGGCAGGCAGGGATTCGAGCAATTTATATTCGGCAATACCCATGGGCTGGGACTTATCGCCCAAGGCATATTCGGCCACAACCTTGTTTTTGCTCTTGCAGAGCAAGAGGCCAATGGTTGGGTTGTCGTGCTCGCTTTTGACCTGGCGATCCACAGTGGTCAGATAAAACCCAAGCTGACCCAGATGCTCGGGTTTGAATTTACCGCCCTTGAGTTCGATCACCACATAGCAGCGCAGCTTCAGGTGGTAGAACAACAGGTCAATGAAAAACTCATCGCCGCCCACATCCAGCAACACCTGTCGCCCGACAAACGCAAAACCTGCCCCCAGCTCCAGCAGGAATTCGGTGACATGCTTCACCAAGGCATTTTCAATCTCGCGCTCACCCGCCTCGCGGCTGAGCCCTAGGAAGTCAAAGCGGTACGGGTCTTTCAATGACTCGCGGGCCAGGTCAGATTGCGGTTTGGGCAAGCTGACATCAAAGTTGGTGACGGCCTTGCCTGTGCGTTCCAGCAAGCGAGTTTCGATATGGATATTCAGCACATTGCGCGACCAGCCGTGCGTGATGGTGCTCTGGGCATAGGCCAGGCGCTGCTGCGAATCTTTCAGCCGGGTGAGCAGCACCAAGTTATGCCCCCAGGGCAATTGTCCAACAGCCTGTTGGACAATTGCGGCATCCGGCCACGCCTCGGCAAAGGCCCGCATGTACATCAGGTTGGCGCGGGAAAACCCCTTCATTTCAGGAAAGGCGGTGCGCAAATCATGCGCCAGCCGCTCGATCACCTTGGCACCCCAGCCCTGCTCGGCCTGCCGCGCCAGAATGTCGCGCCCGATTTGCCAGTACAGCAGCACCAGTTCGCGGTTGACCGCCAGAGTGGCGCGCTGCTGGGCGGTGTGGATACGGCCCTTGAGATCGGCCAGCCAGTCGGCATAACCTGCGGGTGGTGAAATCAGGCTGATAGGCACATCACTGGGTTTCTGGCTCATGCTTTCCTCCCTTTGCTTGTAACGGCTCCCTCGCCCCGCTGCCGGGGAGAGGGTTGGGGTGAGGGGCGTTTGGCCGCCGCCGTCATCTTGGTATAAAGCTCAAACAGTTTTTCCAGCCGCTCGGTGTCGTTCTTGAAGCGGCGACCAATGTAGATGCGCTCCAGCACTTCGTCGTTGCGCTCGTGGGCGTGACGCAGGTTCTCCGGCATGGTGTCCGGGTCATACAGGTCGGCGTTGGTGGCAGGAAAATGCACCTCGCGGGCGAGCAGGATGTATTCGGCGCACGCGGTTAGATCCGCCTTGTTTTGTTCAGTTAGCTTGGGGGCAGGGAAGTTGTTGTAAGAAAGCTTTACCGAGTACCTATACCCATCCCCTAACCTACCAGAGGTAGTTGCAAGCCAAACATTGTGCATTTTCGATGAAACAATAGACAGCGTAACTAAATCAGAATCGTAGATTGCAAATGCGTCTACGTTTATAACGTTACCCGGAGGAATGAGCACTGCGGGGATATAAGTCCTTCCTGAGGAGCTTGTCTTTGGCAATGCAATCGCAAGAGCGTCTTGATACGTCCTGTAACAAAACCTGTGGGGCCTATCAGCTACTTTTTTTGCGTCTCTTCCAGCATTTTTTCGATACTCTTTGCATTTGACAACTCGATCATATATTGGCCTGATACTTAATGCTGCGTCAGTGTCTTCATCTGAAATCCATAAACAATACCTATATGTATCTTTAAGGATGTCATTACCCCCAATGTATCTTCGAATAAATTCTTTCGATTCTGGATAATCCAATATTATCTTTTTGGCTTCATCGCTCGTTAGAACCAAATTTGTGCCATCCACAGGATTACTGCCCATGCACATAGTAGGCAATCCGTTGATTGGCTCAGATATCGACTCTATTAATATGTTTGGGGCATCTACCAAATAAGGGTTTATGTTTTCGGCGTATTTTTTTGTTTCAGATGAAAATAAAATCTTTTTTTGATTTTTCTTTCGACCGATCCCAATTATTGTGCATACAACCCCAGCATTGTTACTTGCGTTGTTACTCCATTTAAATGGTTCGTAAGCAAATGCAATCTCCAAATCACAATTAAATATATGCGGCCACAGCAGTGCGACCTGTTCGCCTTGGCATATAGAGCTTGTACACACGAATGCGGCTTGAGCCTGACTATATTTTTCGTACTCGGTGAACTTAAATAACCAGGAGCAAACATAATCTAGCTGCAATAGGTCTCCCAAACCGATTGCCACCATGTCTTCCTTTTGTTCCTTGTTTAGCTTTTTCCCTCCAATATATGGGGGGTTGCCACAGATATACGTTTCACCACCCTCGTTCTCAAAACCAATTTTCGCTTGGTCAATCGGTGAGTTAAATAAATCGTCGCCAAGTATTTTGGTTTCCGTACCAGTTGGGGGGCAGATCGAAAGCCAATCAAGCCGCAGTGCATTGCCGCAAACAATCCAGTTCTGCGCATCCAGCGGCAGAAACTCCGCCAGTGCATCCTTCTGTCCGCGATACAGTACGTCGCACTGGAACTCGGCAATGATGAGCGCCAAGCGCGCAATCTCTGCCGGAAAGTCACGCAGTTCGATGCCCCGGAAATTGGTCAGTGGTATCTCGCTGCCCAGATGAAGTTCGTCCCGGCGGTGGTTGATTTCTGCTTCGATCTCGCGCATCTGTTTATAGGCGATGACCAGGAAATTGCCGGAGCCACAAGCCGGGTCAAACACGCGGATGCGCGCCATGCGCTTGCGCAAATTCAGCAGCTTGATTTTGTTATCGCCCGCCTCATTCAAAGCGGCGCGCAGATCGTCCAGGAACAGGGGGTTCAACACCTTGAGGATGTTGGGCACGCTGGTGTAGTGCATGCCCAAGGCGCCGCGCTCTTCGTCGTCGGCCACGGCCTGGATCATGCTGCCGAAGATGTCGGGGTTGATCTGTTTCCAGTTCAGGTTGCCGGCGTGGATCAGGTAGGTGCGCGCCATGCGGGTGAAGCGCGGCACGTCGGTTGCGCCGGAGAACAGGCCGCCATTCACATAGGGGAATTGATCCGCCCACGGTCTGAGGGGTAGGTCGGGTTTTAACCCGACATCGCCTGTCGGAATAAATTCCGACCTACACAGCGCACGACGCGCCTCAATCGACGTGTTCATGGCGCGAAAAATTTCGGACAGCACCGTATGGGTGTTGCTGCCGTCGCGCTCGCTCATCTGCTCGACGGCGTGGGTGAATAAGCCTTCGCCGTTGAAGATGTCGGTGTCTTCGGCAAAGAAGCAAAACACCAGCCGGGCCATGAAGTGGTTCATGTCGGCTCGGCGCTCGTCCCTGGCCCAGTCCGGGTTCTCGCGCAGCAGTTCGACGTACAGCTTGTTCAGCCGCCCGGTGGCGCGCACGTCAACGGGGTTGTCCTTGATCTCCTTGATGGTGGAGATGCCGGCCAGCGGCAGGAAGAAGCCGAAATGGTTGGGAAAGTCCGGGTAAGCGCAAGCGATGGTTTCGCCACCGGCCAGATCTTCGGCCTCCAGGGTCTGCCCATCCGTGGCGAGGATGAACTTGGCCTTGGCTTTTATCGTGGCGGGACTGGCGCGCAACGCCTTGAGGGTTTCGCCCACGGTACTGGCTTCGCACACGGCAATATGGACATTGTTGCGCTGGAGTACGCCACCCGGCACATCCGATGCATTGTTGTTGCCAGACCGCAGGCGCTTGAGCGCCGTGTCCTTATTGCCGAAAGCGGCCAAAAACGCGAACGGGAACTCCGCCGCATCGAAGGGCTGAAGGGCCAGGTCCGATATGGCTTCTTCGATTTCTACTGCATTCATGTTTCTACGGAACTCATGGGGCAACTTGCCTGTGTGATGTTCCCCCGCCCGTACCCGGCGGAGGTCCAGTGACTGCTTGGCACTACGGGTGGGGCCATTGTAAATGCTTGTCCGTACGCCCTTGTAATGTTTCGGGAGCTATTATGCTGCGCGTGTTTCACATTAACCGGTCCTGGCGATCCGCCACCCCCTGCATCCTTTCGTGGGTTTGCGCGTCTCCCTTGATGTCAGGCGCCTGACGCCCCCCGATCTTGAGGGAAGAGTACCCATGCCTGACCGGACCCGCCCTGCAAGGAGTTTGGGCATTGGCGGGACAACGATTACAAGAATGCGCCCTGAGCTTTTCAGTGCCCTGCGAATTGAAGGTGATTCAATATTCTTTGTTGGAGAAAATGCAATCATGACGACCTCGAACCCCACCCCTATCGCCGCCTGGCAGACGCGGCTGCGTCAGACTGTGCAGGAGAACCCTACCGAACTGCGTTGGCTGGTTTGGATGATTGGCCTCTTCCTGCTGGCCTTCTTCCTGCCGGTGGGTACGCCGCGCTTCGACAACGCAGTGCTGGAGGGCTTGGCCCTGCTGCATTGGTATGCCCGCGAGCATGTGATCCTCTGCCTGATCCCGGCCTTCCTCATCGCCGGGGCCATCGCGGTCTTCGTCAGCCGGGACGCGGTGATGAAGTACCTGGGCCCCGGCGCCAACAAGTTCGCGGCCTATGGGGTCGCCTCGGTCTCCGGCTCGATCCTGGCGGTCTGCTCCTGCACCGTGCTGCCGCTCTTCGGCGGCATCTACCGGCGCGGGGCCGGGCTGGGACCGGCGGTCGCCTTCTTGTACGCCGGACCGGCCATCAACGTGCTGGCGGTGGTGCTGACGGCCAAGGTGCTGGGGGCGGATCTGGGGATCGCCCGCGCCCTGGGGGCGGTGGCCTTCTCCCTGGTGATCGGCGGGATCATGCACGGGATCTACCGTCGAGAAGAGGCGGCGCGGGCGGGGGCCGCGAAGGGATTCGTCAGCGGCGATGGTCCGGAGCGGCCGCTCGCCGAGACAACGGCCTTTTTCGCCTTGCAGATCGCCGTGCTGGTCTTCGCCAACTGGGCACCGGCCAGTGCCGAGGAGAGCGCGCTTTGGCATGGTTTGTATACCTGGAAATGGCCTTTGACCGCCCTGGCGGGGCTGGGTCTGGCGGGTCTGTTGATCCTCCGCTGGCGCTGGCATTGGCAGCCCCTCGCCGCTACCGCTCTACTGGTCGCCTTGCTGGCCGGCATCTTCCCGCAATACCCGGAGATCGCCTTCTCTGCCGGTCTGCTCGGTCTGACCCTGTCCGCTTCCTTCCAGCCTGGCGACGGGGAGGAGTGGCTGGGACAGAGCTGGGGCTTCGCCAAGCTGATCCTGCCCCTGCTGCTGGGCGGGGTGCTGCTGGCGGGGTTCCTGTTGGGGCGTCCCGGCCAAGAGGGGATCATCCCCTCCGAATGGGTTAACGCGGCGGTGGGGGGCAATGGGCTGGGGGCCAACTTCCTGGCCGCCCTGGCCGGGGTCTTCATGTACTTCGCCACCCTGACCGAGATCCCCATCGTCCAGGGCCTGATGGGTGCGGGCATGGGGAAGGGTCCGGCCCTGGCCCTGCTGCTGGCGGGTCCCGCCCTGTCGCTCCCCTCCATGCTGGTGATCCGCAGCATCCTGGGCACGGAGAAGACCCTGGTCTATTGCACACTGGTGGTGGTCATGGCGGCCCTCACCGGCCTGTTGTTCGGCACCTTTTACCCCTGAGGTTCAAATCATGATCCAGATCCAGATCTACGGCACCGGCTGTGCCAAATGCACCCAGCTCTCCCAGCACGCCGAGGCCGCCGCCCAGGCCCTGGGGCTCGAATACCAGATCGAAAAGATCAGCGACATCAACGCCATCATCGACGCCGGGATCATGTCCACCCCCGGTCTCGGGCTAAACGGCGAGGTCAAGAGCACGGGCAAGGTCCTGACGGTCGAGTCCATCAAGGCCCTGTTGCAGCAGCGGCCGGACCCCTTTGCCCAGATCGACATCCGAACCGGCGGTGGTTGCTGTTGATCCCAGATCCACGTCACACCAGAAGAGAGGCCTGATTATGACCAAAGCCGACGCCGATTCCCTCCGCCAGGCAGTCCGCACTTTCTACGCCGCCACCGCCCAGGCTGATGCCACCGGCTGTTGCGCCACGGGAAGCTGTTACGCCCCCACCCCTACCCTCTCCACAGCCTTGGGTTACAGCGCCGAGGAGCTGGCCGCCGTGCCCGAGGGGGCCAACCTGGGCCTCGGCTGCGGCAATCCCCAAGCCATCGCGGCCCTGCGGCCGGGCGAATGCGTGCTCGATCTGGGCAGCGGCGCGGGATTCGACTGCTTCCTCGCCGCCCGCGCCGTGGGTACGGAGGGGCGCGTCATCGGCGTGGACATGACCCCGGAGATGCTGGCCAAGGCCCGCGCCAATGCGGCCAAATCCGGTCTGAACAACGTCGAGTTCCGCCTGGGCGAGATCGAGCACCTGCCGGTGGCGGACGCCTCGGTGGACGTGATCCTCTCCAACTGCGTCATCAACCTCTCGCCGGACAAGCCCCAGGTCTTCGCCGAGGCCTTCCGGGTGTTGCGCCCCGGCGGCCGGCTGGCCATCTCCGATGTGGTCGCGCTGGTCGAGTTGCCCGAGGCGATGCGCCAGGACCTCGCCCTCTACACCGGCTGTATGGGCGGGGCCTCGCGCATCGAGGAGGTGGAGGCGATGCTGAAAGCAGCGGGTTTCGTCGAGACGCGGGTGGTCCCGAAAGCGGAGAGCCGCGAATTCATCCGCGACTGGGCGCCGGACCGGCCGGTGACCGACTATCTGGTATCGGCCAGTATCGAGGGCATCAAGCCCGCCTGAGCAATCACCGCGCCTTCGCCGGAACAGTCCCGCCATGGATAGGGTAGAGGAATAGATCTTGCGAATTGCCATCGACATCCTGGAAAGTTGGCGGGTGAAAATGGCGATTGGCCCAAAATTGGCTGGACCTGAGGAGGTATGGTGGACCCTTTGGCGTTTCTCCTGGGATTTTTCAGACCCGAGGGTCCAGACGTTCCAGAGCTGGACGAAGCCCTGGGCCGGGCCGTTTCCTTGGTGGATTCGCGTCTGCCGCAGGCCCGTGGCTGGCCGAAGCGCTACCGGCGGCCCATCGCGGCGGCGCTCGAACAGGCTGGTCATGTGGCCGGGGCCATTCCGGGACCGGTCAGGCTGGATGCTGAGAGCTTCCAGTTCGATCCCCTCGTCCATGCCCTGTTCGCCTCGACCCAGCAGATGCAGGAGGTCATCCGCGACAGCCAGGCCATTCGGGATTACGTCGCCGCCGGCGGGAAGGGCGAGGCCTATCTCCTGTTGACCGCGCACCGCCAGGAGCGGCAGGTCTTCGGCGTCGATGACGAGGGGGGAGTCCTGCGACGGGATGTCCCCCAGCGGCTGGTCTGGTTCAGCGATCATCAGTTGGCGGGACCGGCCCCTACCCTGGCCGAGGCCCGGAACAGGCTGACCTGGACCCTGTTCGACCGCTTCCTGGAGCGGGTCCGGGTGGGATTCGAGCGCATCAAGCAAGAAAAGGAGCGGCTTGGCTTCGAGAAGGAGCGGGCCTTCGACCGGCTGCGCCGCGCCAAGGGAGAGGAACGCCCCGCCCTGCAAAAGGCCCTGGACAGCGTTCTGGCGCAACTGGGCGAAACCATAGAGACGCTGGAGCTGAATCATCTCCACGAAGTGTTCGAGACGATACTGTCGCACCCCAAGGACTGCCTCTACGTGGAGGAGCAGGCGCTGATCCTGGACCGGATGAACCGGGTCCGCACCCAGGCAAGGGGAGAGGCGACAGTCAGCGTCGGCTTTCTGGACATCATCGAACGCTACCGGGAACCCCGCACCGCCGTGCTGGTGTACTGCCAGGACATCCAACAGATCGCCAACGGAGAGGGCCGCCTCCGGGTTACCTGAGGCTGACCGTTCAAGATGTCCGGCGGGCTTGTCCAGCTGCGGCGCCCTCGAAGCGCGGAGGGCGAGACCGGCGGGCGCAGCAGACGGTAGCCCTTGCCGGAAAGCCGCTCCAGCATCCCTTCCATCTCCATTTTGCTCAGTGCCCGCGACAGGGTCTCCGGGGTAACCCCCAACTGCCCTGCCCAGATGGCCTTCGGCACCACGCCGATGAGATGCTGGGCTGCTCTGGTCTGGTGCTCTTGCCGGCGCCGTTGGGGCCGAGAAAGCCGAAAAACTCGCCGCGCTGTACGCTGAAGGAGATCCCGGCAACGGCGTCGACCCTATCGAAACGCTTGGCGAGATGTCCAACGACTATGGCGTCGGGTGTGGACATGCGCTACGTCTGCCTTTTCACCAGCCGGCCGTCCTCGATGCGCCAGATGGTATCGAACCCCTCGATCATGCGCAGATCGTGGGTGACGGCGATCACCGCCGCCTGGCGCTCGCGGGCGATGCGCTTCAGGAGCTCCATGACCTTGGCGCCGCGGGCGGTGTCGAGGGAGGCGGTCGGTTCGTCGGCGAGGATGAGCGGCGGGGAATTGGCAAGCGCCCGACCGATGGCTACCCGCTGCTGCTCGCCGCCGGAGAGATTGGCGGGGAGCGAGGCGGCGCGGTGGCCCAGCTCAAGGTAGTCGAGCAGTTCGTTGGCATGGCTGCGCGCCACATGGCCCGGTGCGCCGTTGATCTCCATGGCCAGGGCGATGTTGTCGCGGGCGTTGAGAAAGGGGATCAGGTTATGGCCCTGGAAGATGAAGCCGATGTGCTCGCGCCGGTAGCGGCGCACGTCGATGCCGGTCCAGGCGTTGTCGTAGATGGTCCGGCCGTTCATGGCGATACGCCCGGCGCTGGGTTCCAGGATCAGGCTGATACACAGCAGGAGCGTGCTCTTGCCCGAACCCGAGGGGTCGCGCAACGCCGTCACCGCCGTTTCGCCGTGACCGAAGGTCTTGCTCAGTCCCTCTACATGCAGGATGCTCACCTCAGCCCCCCAGCGCCAGCGAGGGTGGCGTGCGCAGGGCATGAACGATCCCGACTAGGCTCGCCAGAATCCCGCCGACGAAGAACACCCCGAAGGTGATGAGGGTCTCTTCGGGCAGGAGCACCAAGGTGCGGGGGAAGTGATCCTTGGTGAGGTTCACCATCGTCCATCCCAGGGCGAAGCTGGCCAGGGTGAGCACCACCGATTGTTCGAGGATCAGGCGCACGATCACCCAGTTGGAGGCGCCCATGAGCTTGAGGGTCGCGATCGCCTTGATCTTCTCCACCGTGATCACGTAGATCAGCAGGGCGATGATCACCAGCGACACGATCACCAGCAGGGTGCGGAACAACCCCAGGATAGCGCTCATCTTCTTGAGCCGACCTTCGAGCATCAAGCTGCGCTCCTCGCCGGTGGTATACACGCTGAAATAGAGCCACTCCTCGATGTGGCGGGCGGTCACACGCACGTCCGCCGCGGGGTCGAGGCGGACGAGGACCGCGCTGATGGTGTCGCTGTTGCCGGCCAGCAGGGGCAGCAGTTTGTCTGCCTGTGCCGGGGTGTAGCCGACCCGTTCCAGCCGCTGGCGGCCAGCGCTGCCTCTCGTGCCCGGTTGTCTTGCTGATAGAGCACCTCCTGGGCGTCCGGCAGGGAGAGATAGAGGAGCGGATTGCCGCCAAAGTCCACGGCCCCCTTGGTAAGCCCCACCACGCTGTAGTCGTGCGGCCCGAGCCGGACAGAATCGCCGAGCTTGAGGCCGAGTTTCATATCTGCCACCGTCTCGTAATGGGCGCGGCCGATAGGGCGCCCGGCGACTAGGCGGCCGGGGCCGCCCAGGCCGCCGAAGACGTCGTGGCCGATGATGGTGAAGTGCTGCTCGCGCCCCGCCACCTCGCGCTGCACCGCATAGGTGATGAACGGACTTGCCAGGGCCACGCCGGGTGTGGCGGCCACGCTCCGCCAGGCATCCTCGGGGATGCGTGACTGCTCGTTGAACGGCCCGCCGCGGCGGTACTCCACCACCCACAGATCGGCGTCGGTATTGTCGATGAGCCACACGCCGTCGGCGGTGTTGCCCTGGAAGATACCGTTCATGATCAGCACGATGGCGATGAGCAGGCCTACCCCGACGATGGAGGCGGCGAACTTGCCCAGGTGGCGCTGGGCGTCCTTGATGGCGAGGTCCACCTCACTCCTCCACCGGGCGTACCCTCGCGCCCGGTTTGATGGCTTGCGCCCTATGGACGATAGACTCTCCCACGGTGAGGCCTTTACGCACCAATACCTTGTCCTTCCCAGAGCTACCGGCCTCAATAGGCTGGAAATGCACCCGTCCGCCGCGCGCCACCAGCACGCCGGGTTGCTCTTTCTGGCGGATCACGGCGGATAGGGGGACGATCAGTCCGTGCGCATTGCCCACGCGGATCGCGACCTCGGCTTCCTGATCGATGGCGAAGCGTGCGGGCGGCTCGTCGAAGGTGACCTCCACGGCGAACTCGCGCGCCGCGGCGGCGGCCACCCTAATAGATAGCGTAGTGCCAACCCGGTTAGGAGCAAGCCCTGAAAGCCCCTGGGCAACCGCTACGGGACCCGCCGCCGGAATTGGCCACCGAGGTAGGCGCCGGGGTGCCATTCAACCGCCCATCACTGTACTCGGAAGCCGTTGTGACAGGCCACGCACTGGCGGGTGACATCCGAAAGCGCAGCCAGTGCCGGCCTCACCTCGTCGACCACCGCCGCGTTACTGGCGGCTACGGCGAAACGGCTGGCCGCACGGTGCATCTCGCTGCCGATGGCGGCCATCGCCTCCGGCATATATTGGCTGCGCTCTTTGGCCCCATGCAGTTTCATCGCCGTCATGCCCAGCCGCTGTTCGGCGATCTCACCAGCCTTCTCGAACTTCCCGAGCGCCAGCGCCTCCTGGATCTCGCTCAGGGCCAACAGGTGATCGCGCATATGGGCCAGGGTGTGAATGCGCATCTGATCGGGGAAATGGACGATGGCGCGAGTGTCGGATGCCGCCGTTTCGGCCCCCATCGTTTGCATGCCCTGCATATGTTGCATGTGCATGCTGGGGTCGTGCGTCTGCTCGGCTTGGACAGGGGCCATCAGGGCAAAGGCGGCAACCGCGCTTAATAGCGTTGGTATCGTTTTTTTTTTTCATATCGGCTCTCTTCCTGTAGTTAACGTTTTCCATGGTAGTCATGGGGCTTGGGGGTGGCATATGATTCAAATCACACGCTGGGGCGAGATGGTTTCGTAATGCTGTCGGAGGATTAACGATATGCCCATCGACTGGGAGCAGCTCAGGATAGAACAACCCGCTCTTGGGCCGATCCCTGTGATATTGCGGGATGCGGCGCGAATACGGGTATTCAAGAAGGGACAACTGCTGTATCGGCGCGGCCAGCTCCCCGAGGCCATGCTGTGCGTGCTGAGCGGAGAGATCCGTCTGGTACGCCATGCCCCCGGTGGAGCTGAAATCGTCCTGCAACGTTCACGGAGTGGCTTTGTCGCTGAGGCAAGCCTAGATGCGCAGACCTATCATTGCGATGTGGTCGCCGCCACGGATGGCCGTCTGCTGCTGTTTCCGCGTTTCGCTTTTCAAGCTGCTCTGGAGAATGAACCGGTCTTTAACCGCGCCTGGATCAACCTGCTGGCCAGGGAGGTGCGCCGGCTACGCGCCAAGGGTGAGCTGCTCAGCCTGAACAGCGCCGCCGCGAGAATCCTGCATTACGTCGAGGCCGAGGGCAGCGACGGCGCAATCATACTGAACCAGACCCGCAAGAGCTGGGCGGCGGAGCTTGGCTTGACGCATGAGGTGTTGTACCGGACGCTGCGGCAATTACGCGAACGCGGCGGTATCACGATTGAGGGTGAGAGAATCACACTCTGTGCGCCCAGGGTCCCTTATGACCCGGATCACCCTGGTGAAAAAGATCAATCCGGGTGGGACCCCCTGCCGCAAATGCCTGGAGGTGGTGGCGCATCTCCGGCGGGAGGAATTGATGGACCGGATCAACCGCGTCGTCCTGGCCGACGAGAGCAATCCGGCGGGTGAGGGGATGCGTCTGGCTGTCTGCCACGGTGTCAACCGCGCGAAGTGAACTTTGGGGCGCATGGAGACCCCGGCTCGAACCGCGCCGGGATATGCCCATGAATATCCAGCGCTAAACTCCTCTCACCATCCTCCAGCCTTACCTGGGTCTCCGCCCAGGTTTTTTTGTAGCATTACCTGATGGTTACGGCAGGAAAAGCCGGTGTTACCATTGCCAGCCACTCATGTCCCTGAGTAGAGGAAGATGGTAACACCCCCCCTGACGAGAAGGCACTTCTGCGCAACGCTGGCTCTGAGCGCGCTGGCGCCCCGCGCCTTCGCCGAGGCGCCGCCGCTGCGGCTCGGATTGACGCCGGTCTTCCTCGACGACCAGGCCAGTTTCCTGGAGGCTTGGCGCATCTATCTGACCGAGCGTTTGCAGCGTCCGGTGGTCTTCGTGCAGCGCGGCAGTTACCGCGAGATTGTGGAGCTGTTGACCCAGGACCGGATCGAGGCGGCCTGGCTGTGCGGCTTTCCCTTCGTGAAAAACGAGCGGCGGCTGCGGCTGCTGGCGGTGCCGCTGTTTCAGGGTAAGCCGCTCTACCGCTCCTATCTGATCGTCCCCGCCGGCGACACCCGCACCGAGTCCCTGCTCGATCTGCGCGGCAAGGTCTTCGCCTATTCCGATCCCGATTCCAACTCCGGCTTTCTCTATACCCAGCATGCCCTGTCCCAAGTGGGGGAGCGGTCGGAACGCTTTTTCGCCCGGACCTTCTTTACTTGGGCGCATCGCAAGGTGGTGGAGGCCGTCGCGGTCGAGCTGGCCCAGGGCGGGGCGGTGGACGGCTATGTCTGGGAGACTCTGAAGCGCTTCTATCCCCTGGTGACGGCCCGGACGCGGGTGCTGGAACAGTCGCCGGAGTTTGGTTTTCCGCCCTTCGTCACCCGTGTCTCCCTGCCGGAGGCCGAATTCGCCGCGCTACGCCAAGTCCTCGTCGCCATGGGCGGCGATTCGGAGGGAAGGGAGCTGCTGTCCCAGCTCAATCTGGATGGCTTCGTGCCGGGGGAGCGCGCCCTCTTCGACGGCATCGCCCAGATGGCCGGCCGGGTGGAGAAGCGTCCGTGAGATATTTCGTGCGCGACCTCAGCCTGCGCTACAAGATCCCGCTACGGGTGCTCTCCCTCGCCAGCATCACCGCCATCCTGGTGACGGCCTCCATCCTGTTCCGGGTCTACGACGAGACCCGCAACGACCTGTTGCGTCACGCCCAGAGTATGGGCCGGGTGCTGGCCAATACCCTGGTCGGTCCCCTGACCCATGACGACGCCTGGCGCGCCTTCGAGATCATCAACTCCCCCTTCCAGAGCGAAGAGGCCGACCGCTCTGAACTCGCCGAGACCATCCTGGTGCTGGACGGCAAGGGCCAGGTCTATGTCTCCACCCGCCCGGCCCAGTTCCCCATGTTGTCCGATCCCGTCCGGCTCGATCCGGAGTTCGCGGCGATCCGCGAGGCCACGGCGGGGCGCGATGGCCACAACCCGGTCGCCACGGCCCAGCCCGGTTCCAGCCGGTTGTTCGTGGGTATACCTATCGTCTCCGACGGGGCGCGCCTGGGCACCCTGGTCATGACCTACACCAAAGGCCCCTTCATCCCCCGCTTCATCGGCATCGCCCAGCGCGCCGCCCTGATGACGCTGCTGGCGCTGGCGGTGCTGTTGCCCATCGCCTGGTACTGGGGCAACCGCATGGCCGGTCCCTTGGTGCGGCTGGCGGGCTGCATGGACCAGATCGGCCCGCGGGTGCCCGAGGGGCTGCATTGCGACCTGTTCGAATCCAACGACGAGATCGGCCGCGCCGGGGCCTCCTTCAAGCGCATGCTGAAGGAACTGGTGGAGAAGGCGCGGCTGGAGCAGGAGATCCTGGTGACCGAGCGCCTGGCGGCGGTGGGCCGGCTCTCCGCCGGGATTGCCCACGAGATCAACAACCCCCTGGGCGGCATGCTGAACGCCATCAACACCTTCAAGCGCCACGGCAGCAACGATCCCCGCACCCTCAAGACCCTGTCGCTGCTGGAGCGCGGTCTCAGCCAGATCAAGGACACGGTGGCCGCGTTGCTGGTGGAGGCGCGGCTGGAGAGCCGCCACCCCCTGTCGCGGCATGACATCGAGGACACCCGCACCCTGGTGGCCGCCGAGGCGGCCGGCAAAGGGATCGGGCTCGTCTGGGACAACCACATCGCAACCGGGCTGCCGCTGCCTTCCACCCTGGTGCGGCAGATCCTGCTGAATCTCTTGCTCAACGCCATCCGCGCCGCCGAAAAGCAGGTCGAGTGCCAGGTCTACCGCGACAGCCGCAGCCTCACCCTGGCGGTAAAGAACGACGGCGCCCACATCCCGGACGAGGATATGCCCTATCTGTTCGAGCCCTTTTCCCGCCTCTCCCGCAACGGGCACGGCCTGGGGCTCTGGATCACCTACCAGATCACCCGCCAGTTGAACGGCGGCATCCTGGTGGAGAGCGATCCCGGCCAGACCCGTTTCGCGGTGACCCTGCCCCTGCCGGAGGAACCATGCACGACCTGACGAGACCCCGCCTCTGCCTGATCGAGGACGATGAGATCATGGGCGAGTCCCTCTTCGACCGCTTCGAGCTGGAGGGCTATCTGGTGGATTGGTGCCACACGGCCCAATCGGCCCTGGCGGCTATCGCCGGGGGTGACTATGCCCTGGTGGTCAGCGACATCCGCCTGCCGGACGGTAATGGCGAGGAGATCTTTATCCGCCTGCTGGAACGGGGCATCGGTCTGCCGCCCTTCATCTTTATCACCGGCCAGGGCTCCATCGACCGCGCCGTGGCGCTGCTGAAACTGGGCGCGGCCGACTACATTACCAAGCCCTTCGACCTGGACGATCTGGTGGAAAAGGCGGGCGCCCTCTGCGGCAACCCTGTCCCCTCCTGCCCGGAGGGCGGCTGTACCCTGGGCATCTCGCCGGCCATGCGCCAGATCGCGCGGACTCTGCCGCGCCTGGCGCAACACGCCCCGACCATCCTCATCACCGGCGAATCCGGCGTGGGCAAGGAGGTCATCGCCCGGCAGATCCACCGCCTCGACCCCGCCGGGGGGGGCAAGCCCTTCATCGCCGTCAATTGCGCCGCCCTCACCGAATCCCTGCTGGAGGCGGAACTCTTCGGCCATGAGAAGGGCGCCTTCACCGGCGCGGCCCGCCAGCGCAAGGGGGTGTTTGAGCAGGCCGACGGCGGCACCCTGTTCCTCGACGAGATCGGCGACACGCCACTCTCCATGCAGGTCAAGCTGCTGCGGGCCATCCAGGAACGCAAGATCGTCCGGGTCGGCGGCGATACCGAGATCCCCATCAACCTGCGGCTGATCTGCGCCACCCACCGGGACCTGCGCAAGCAGGTGGAGGAAGGCGCCTTCCGCGAGGACCTCTACTACCGCGTCCACGTCATCCAGATCAAGGTGCCGCCGCTGCGGGAACGGCGCGAGGACATCCTCTGGTTCGCCCAGCGTTTTCTCGACGAGCAGCCCATCAAGGGCGAGCGCAAGCAACTCTCCCGCGCCGCCGAAAAGGCACTCCTCGCCCACGCCTGGCCCGGCAACGTGCGGGAACTGCACCACGCCATCGAACGCGCCGCCATCCTGACCCCCGATCTGCTGCTGGAGCCGGAGGCGCTGTTCGACGAAGGTGACACGGCGCCGGTACAAGCGGAGGAACTGGAGCTGAACAGCTACCTGCAAGGCTGCGAGGCGCGTTTCATCCGCGATGCCCTGGTGCGCAACGATGGACACCTGGGCCACACGGCGGCCGAACTCGGCATCAGCCGCAAAAATCTCTGGGAAAAGATGCGTAAGTTGGGAATTAACCGCAATCTTGGCGAGAACCTCAGGTAGTGATTCGTTTGCCCCTCGCCCTCCGGGAGGGTGCCGCGAAACTCGATTTTGGATGCGCTCCGCCAAACGCAACAGGGGTTTCCGTCCCGGCAGTGCGCCTGTCGGGTGCGCTCAAGGATTCCCGTCCGGGGAGCACTTACCCTCGTAGACAGCCATGATCGTGCTTTGCGTTTCTTTGCGCTAATAATCATCGAAATCCGGGCAGGTCGAAGTCGGCCCGGCCGGGCCTCCAGCCATACTGTGCGTTGCGGCAGTCCGGGCATAGCCCCAGGTGATCGGCCGGCAGCCCGCTCTGGCGTAACCGGTCGGCGATGACCTTCAGTTCGCGCGCAGTGGCCACTGGCCTGCCGCACTCCGTGCAGGCAACGAGATCGGGGGCAGTGTCGCGTTTGCTGAAATAACCGGGGGACGTCGCGGTCTCATCATTGATGGCGGCGGGGAAGAAGAGCGCCTGCTCATCGTGCAGCAGGGTCAGGACCAGACGCAGCAGCGCCGAGTAGACCGCCGGCAGCGCCCGTTCCCGCTCTGTCTGAGCCGCCCGGCGTTCGATCTCGGGCACCGTGCGCAGGAGCAGGCCGCGAACGGACTCCAAGTCATCCCGCAGGGTCTCAGGCTTTCCCGCGCCGACGCAATCCCGCTTGTAAAAAAGGAGCGCCAGAAATTCCAACACCGTGGCGAGATGATCCGGAGTGTCGTGCATCTCCGGCGACTGTTCGATCCCGTGGCGCAAATAGGTCTTCTCCAGCATCTTGCACTGGGGGCCGAGCAGAGTCCCGTCCAGGTAGACGGCGACATTCAGCTTGGCGGGGATGGGTGGCACCAGAAAAAGGGAACTGTAAGTTTGCAGCAGGGAGTCCGCATCCGTTTGCAAGAAGACCTCTCGTATCTCGCCGATGACGCCGGAAAGGTCCCGGCCAAGCAGGGAGGCCAGCTCCACCAAATCTTCTGGCAGGTCTTCGCGCAACGAGCGGGAAAAATGCTCCCCGCGCGGCGCATAGAATGCCTGAGCCAGACACTGCCAGAACTCGGCGCGGGGAGGGACGGTGCTGTCTATCGTATCCATCGGTTCTTGCCCTGTGTTTGAGAGGATCATGCGGTGAGGGGGGAGGCGCAGGGTAAACCGTTGCGGTTCGCCCCGCGCCTTGGCCGGTCAATATCCGGCCTGCTCCTTCGGCGCGTCGGAGAGGTTGAACAGGCGGTCGCCAAGGGCATACAGGGCCAATGCGCTACTGATGCCCACCGCCACCAGCGCCCATTCCGTCAATGATGGTGTGTAGGGTGTCACGGCGTTCATCCAGGTTCCCTTGAACATCGGCACGTTCTGTCCGGCGACGATGAACTGGAGGCGCTCGATGAACATGCCGAGCAACACCAGAACGGACGCCAGGACCTGCCAGCGGGGTTTTACCTGCATGCTGGGCGACAGCATCATCAGGAACGGCAGCGCCAGGCAGACCCAAACCTCCAGGTGGAACCAGGGGGCACGGAGCAGCGCGACGAAGCCTTCCATGCCGTCCTGATTGCTCCACAGCCCCACCCAGATACGGGTGAGCAGGAACAAGAGGACGATGCCGATCAGCGTGGCGAAGACCTTGGGCAACTGATCGCTCAGCTTCAGGGCGCGTAGCGGTGCAGGCATATTCCTGGTATCGAAGCCGTAGGCCAGATAGACGCTGACCACGATCGCCGCCGCGCCGGAGAGCGCCCCCGAGATAATGAAGAACAGCGAGGTGGCGGAACCGAACCACATCGGACGCATCGCCAGCGAGCCGAACACCAGCCCCAGCATCCCGGAGGCGAGCACCACGGCGACGAAGGAGGAGGCGCCGACGAAGCGGCTGAGGGAGCTGTCCCAGTCCTCCCGCCACAGCAGGTAGAACTTGATGAACAGCAGCACCAGGTCGATGGAGTAGAACACCCCCATCCAGAACATCGCCGACCGGATCTGCATGCCGAGCGGCATCGCCCACAGCATGCGGAAGGGATGGCCGAGTTCCAGCGCCAGCACCGCGAAGCCGGCGATCAGGGTGACGATTGCCAACCAGATGCAGCGCTTGGCGACCGGGTAGAACTGCTTGAAGCCAAACACCGTAGACAGCGAGGCGATGAAGGTCAGCCCGGAAGAGGTCAGCGCGAAGAAGACATAGGTGGCAATCGCGCTGCCCCAGTTCACGCCGTCGCTCGATGTATTGAACGCGGCGTGGCCTTCGCTGGACAACATGTAGAACACATAGGCCAGGCTGGCCGCCAGCACCGCCACCGACAGTTTCCAGAGATTGGCGGTGACATGGTTCTCGCCGAACATTCTGAACGTACCGGCGATGGCCTCGCCGGGGGTTTTGGGATAGATGAAGTTCATGATGATCCTCCGTCAGGCTTTCTTGTCGATGGCCCGGTTGCTCGGCACTGCGCCGCCATCGCCGGTGAGGTAATAGACCTGCGGCTTGTTGCCCAATTGGTCGAGCAGCCGCACGCCCCGTTTGTCGCCGATCATGCGCGAGACCCTGCTCTCCGGATTGGAGAGATCGCCGAAGAGACGGGCACCTGGTGGACAGGTAACCACGCAGGCCGGCGTGAATTCACGCAGCTTCGGGTCTTGCGGATCGAGGTCCGGCGTACCGGGCGGCGCCATGGAGACACGGTGGTAACAGAAGGTGCATTTCGACACCACATCGTGCGGCTGGATGCCGACGCCGTGCTTCCAGTCCTCCCTCGCATCCGGCATTTTCCACGGCGGGTTCCAGGAGTGCTCGTCCTTGCTGGCATGCACCTTGCGCATGTCCGGGGACACCAGCGGCTTCTCCTCGGTGTAGAAACGGACGCCATAAGGGCAGGCGACCATGCAGTATTTGCAGCCGATGCACTTGTCCCAGTCCACCAGCACCACACCATCCGCGGTCTTGAAGGTGGCGCCGGTGGGGCACACCGCCATGCAGGACGGGTTCTCGCAATGTTGGCAGGGACGCGGGAACCATTTGAGCTGGGCGCTCGGGTAGCTGCCTTCGGTAAAAAAGATCACATCCTGCCAGTTTTCACCCGGCAGCCGGTTGTTCTCCATGCCGCACGCCAGGGTGCAGGCTTGGCAGCCGGTACATTTTTCCAGGTCGATGACCATTCCCCATGTAGCCATGATTAGGCCTCCTCAAGGTTTCAAGCTAACGATTCAAACTTTCTCCACGAAGACCTTACCGCTGTGGTAGCAGGCCAGGCCGGAGATCGGTTCGGAGACATTGGGCGTCACCTCATTGGTGCTGCCGGAGACGGAGGTCTTGCCATCCTTCATCCAGCGCCCCATGCCCCAGTGGCCGTGGATCATGGGCAGCGCGACCGTATCCGGGCGGATGCCGCCATAGATGCGTGCCGTGACCTCAATGGCGCCGACCGTGGAACGGATGCGTACCCGGTCGCCATCCTTGATGCCGCGCTTTTGTGCGGTTTCGGGGTGGATTTCGAGATACACGGTCTTCTTGCCGCCCTGGGTTGGCTGCATGCTCGCAGTGGCGTGGGGCAGGTTGGCGCTACGTCCCTCCGCCTGCAACGCCAGCTTGGGGCTGACCATGTGCAGATCGCCGCCGCCCTCGTGGCGTGCCGGAAAGTATTGAGGGAATCCGACCTTCTCCGCCGGGATGCCGGTCTTCTCCACGATGTAATGGACGTAGTGCTCGTCCTCCAGGTAGGCGGACTTGAACTCGAACTTGCCGCTGGGTGTCTTGAGCAACTTCTGCTTCACCGCTTCCTGCGTCATCCGTTTGGAATAGGACTTGGTCGCCTTGTTCCACTCATAGAACTCGCCGCGAATCTGGCGATATTGGTAAGGTTTCTTGTACCAGACGCCCTTCTCACGGAAGCTCTCGTAGCCGTTGACGCCATTGTCGCCAGGCTTCTCCTCGAAACCCTTGGCCATCTGTTTGATGATGTTTTCGGTGTTGCCGAGCTTCTTGTAGTACTCGCCCATCGGTCCCTTGATGCGCTTGCCCAGGTCGATCAGCATGTCGCCGAACACCCGCGTGTCGTACAGCGGCTTGACCGCCGGGGTGCGGATCATCGAAATCGGGTAGCCCTGGAAGGGGTAGGAGTCGGCGATCTGCAACCGTTCCAGATAGGTGTGGTCGGGCAGGACGAGATCGGCGAACACCGCCGTTTCACCCGGATAGGGCGAGGTATCGACGACGAAGGTATCGGCCATCATTTCTTCCCAGGCGAAACAGTCCGGCCCCGAAAAGACCGGCCCGGTGAGATAGAACATCACTGTGTCCAGTTTGTAGGGCTTGCCTTCGTTATGATTCTTGGCGATTTCCTGCATCATGTTCGACGCCATCGGCCATTCGTCAGTCTTCACCTTATCGACCCTGGGCTTCTTGCGGTCGGGCGACTTGGCGTAGTCGTCCATGAAGTCATCCGCCTTGACATCCAGCTTGGCCCAGGGCGTCTTCATCGTATTGGCCAGCCCGCCCTCGGCGAACATCGCGCCAATCAGGGCGTTCAGCGAATGAATCGCCATGCCGTTGTAGACACCGTTGGTATGCGCCGCCGCACCGCGTTCGAACAGGGCCATCGCCGGCTTGGTGGTGGCCAGCTCCCGCGCCACGTCGGTGATGTCCTTGGCGCGGATGCTGGTGATCTTCTCCGCCCACTCCGGGGTGCATTCCTTGAGCACGGCATTCCACCACTCCGGCAAGCCATGTACCCATTTTTCTTCGAACAGCGCGTCCCCGGCCTTGATTTCGGGCTCTGGTTTTTTGTCCCTTTCGAGGGCCTCCCGTTGCTTGAGGTCGGTCTCTTCGGAGAGCGCCTTTTTGGCCTCTTCCTTTTCGAACTTGGCGATCTTCTCGGCAATGGCCTTTTCGGCGGCGGCGTCCCCCTTGGCCTGGGCCTGTTCCTTTTCCTTGAGGAGCTTGGCCAGCGTGGCCTGGGCCTTCTCCTTCTCGGCGGCGGCCTTTTCGGCCGTAACCTTGTCGGCGGCCGCCTTTTCGGCGGCGGCCTTCTCCTTGGCCTGCGCCCGGTTCTGGATGTCGTCGTCGCTGAAGACCGCCGCCACGGCCTCGCCCGACTTGAAGCGATTCACGCCATCGGCGAAATTGCCGACAAAGGGCTTGTCCCAGAGGCCTTCGGTGAGGATGACGTGCGCGATGGCCAGCGCCATGGCGCCGTCCGTTCCGGGCTTGATGAGCAGGGAACGATCCGCCGATGCTCCGGTGGTGTTGGTGTGGACATCGACCACCGTCACCTTGGTGCGCGGCGATTTGGAGCGCATCTGGCCCCACGCCTGCATGTTGGCGTTAAGGGGCCGGAAGGCGTCTAGGAAGCCCGCGCCGAAATTGAGCATGTAGTTGGTATGGACGTAATCGTAGGAGTTGTACTCATAGTTGCCGTCCACGCACAGTTTTGCCTTCTTGCTGGCATCGGAGCACATGGACGAGTGATTCAGCCCGACATTGGGCGAACCATAGAGCTTGCTCCAGTCGCCAAACAGGCCTGCGTCCGTGGCGCCCCAGCCGCGACCGAACAACAGGCCGAAACGGTGGGATTCGCCTTTGTCGCGTAGATCGTTCAGGCGCTTGGCCAGGGTATCGAGCGCCTCGTCCCAACTGACCGGCACGAAGCCGGGGTCTTCGTCGCGCCCCTTCTTGGGGTTGGTGCGCTTCATCGGCCCTTTGAACCGGTCGGCGTCATAGAGGATGTACTGGCCGTAATGGCCCTTTGGGCAGAGGTGGCCGTTGGCGAGCGGGTTATCGAGCGTGCCGTACACCGCATGCACACGGCCATCGGTGGTATAGACGTCGATACCGCAGCGCGCCGGGCACTGGTGGCAAAAGCTCTTGGTGATCACTGTTTCGGGGGGCGTTCCGGGCTCTGTTCCGGCCTGGGCCGGGGCGATGGATGAGAAACCGGGCAACTGCCCGAGACCGGCCGCGCCGGCCGCGCCAGCTACTCCGGCCGCTTGAAGGAAACGGCGCCGGCTGATGTTGGGGTTGGGCATGTTCTCTTTCATGGATACCTCCGCGGTTGATCCTGGGGGTTATTACAGCTCAACTCATCTCACCTTATCTGCCTGCATACAACGCGCCACAAAGTAGCGACCTCGAAGAGGTGAAAATCAGGGGTGATTTTTACCGCCAAAAAGGTCGTCGAACAGGCTACGGCTCCTTTTGCAGCCTGGGCAGATGCCTTCGTCACGGGAGGGGAAGCGGGTTTGGCAGGAGGGGCACT
This sequence comes from Gammaproteobacteria bacterium RIFOXYD12_FULL_61_37, assembly GCA_001801995.1. Lineage (GTDB taxonomy): Bacteria > Pseudomonadota > Gammaproteobacteria > Chromatiales > Chromatiaceae > YD12-FULL-61-37. Next base: position 61,667 of record MGZB01000056.1, read on the forward strand.
CGCGCCAGGGAAACCGGGTCAGCCTGATCCGAGCACTTGGGCCAAGCCCATCCACCGGGGAGAGGTCGAGCGCACCCTCCGGACAACTCCTGGCGCAGAGCCCGCAACCTACGCACAGCCAGGGTTCGAACCGGACCCCAGCCCCCTCTGTCTCCTTGTAACCTGTCAGCGCCCCGGTCGGGCAGACACCGGCACAGACCCCGTGGTTCTGGCAGTTTCCCGAGACTGAAACCGCCGGAAAAAGCCCATCCGGCAAGGGGATAGAGCGCAGTGCCGCCAGTTTTTCCAAGGCTGCCAGCAGGCGTATCCGCTCGGGAAAGGGCTGCTCTCCGTGCCTGGCCCCATGCCTGACCGAGCCGCATGGCGGGGGCTCCAGTGTGGCTGCCTCGGCGGCCTTGCCTGCCAGAAATCGAAAGAAGGCGCGCCGTCCCATTGCCTCGCGCTCGGCAGGCGTGGGGATCTCAACGGGCAAGATCGGGGAAGGCAGCGGGACGCACCGCAGGGCGGGCAGGCCCTGTTGCGGCCAGCCGAGCTGCGTCAGGGCATGCCGCACGAATTCGAGTTGTGTCGCCACAGGGGGCTGGGCCTGTCCACCGGCCCGGCAGGAAGCGCAGCCGCCTCGATCCATCAGCACCAGGGAGCGCCCTTCGCCCGCAGCCAGTACAAGCTCCAGCAGGTCGGCCGCCGTGAGGCCACCCAGGCAGGGGACCGCGTGAGCACCTTCGGCCAGCAGAGGGGGCGGCACCTTCCAGCACTCGACGGTAAGCGCGTGGTTACCTTCCAGTAACCTGTCGGGAATCCGATACCCCTGGGCCGACAACGCGCCACTGGGGCAGGCGGCAACACAGCAGCCGCACCCAAGACAACCATGGGCAAGATCGACGCCGCGCTCGCTTACCGACAGAGCCCTGGCCGGGCAGGCCTCGGCGCAGCGGGAACAGGCCCTGGGCGATGAGCGGGCGGCAAGGCAGGATTCCCGCCGAAAGCTGAGCCCGTAACGGGATGCCAATTTTTTCGAATCTGTCATGTCCACCAACGGTTTCAAAGAGTTCCGGGTTACACAGCAAGAATCGGCCCAACCCCGCCGGAGAGGGTTGTGTGGGCGTTTGACAAGGCCCGGTCACCATCTGGTAACCTGATGCACCAGTCAGAATCACATGGGTTACCCAGTGGTGACCCTCCGACTGGAGAGAGGGGGACCGCATGTCGTGCCATCCGTTCAGGTTAACTGTACTCGCCCTATTCGCCGTACTGATCACAGCAGTGCCAGCTTTGGCCGAAACCCCCGCGTGGCGGGTGGGTATGACGCCGGCCTTCCTCCACGATCAACACGTCGTGCTCGACGACTGGCGCGCCTACCTTGAGCGGCGGCTGGGACGGAAGATCGAGTTCGTGCAGCGCGACAGTTATCTGGAGACCATGGATCTGATCCGGCTGGGCAAGCTGGATTTCGCCTGGATCTGCGACTATCCCTATGTACACCTCGGCAACCATGTACGGCTGCTGGCTGTGCCCGTCAACCAGGGCAAGCCCCTCTATCGTTCCTATCTCATCGTCTCAGCGCGCGACCCGCATACCCAATCGCTCGTCCAGCTCCGGGGCAAGGTATTCGCCTACTCCGACCCCTACTCCAACACCGGCTACCTGGTGCCGCGCTACCAGCTCCACCAGGTGGGCGAGGAGCCTGAGCGGTTCTTCAGCCGCACCTTCTTCACCTGGTCGCACCGCAAGGCCATCGAGGCGGTGGCCAGCGGTGTGGCTCAGGGCGCGGCGGTGGACAGCTTCGTCTGGGATACCCTGGCCAAGATCAAACCCGAGTTGACCGCACGTACCCGTATTGTCAGCCGCTCGCCGGAATACGGCTTTCCGCCCTTCGTCGCCCACCATTCGGTGCCGGAAGGCGATTTCAAGGCGATGCAGGGTGCTTTGCTGCGGATGGAGCAAGACCCCGAAGGTATTCTGCTGTTACAGCGCCTCAACCTGGATGGCTTTACGCCGGGCGATCCCGCCGTCTACAACGTCATCACCGAGATGATGAACGCCCTGGGCGAGCGATGAGATCGCTATTCGACCTCAGTTTCAGCGTCAAGATCCCCCTCTGGGGAAGTCTGCTGATCCTGGTCACGGCCGGACTGGTGGGTCTCTCCCTGATGTTCCGGGCCTACGACGACCTGCGCCAGGATGTGCTCATCAGCGCCGACAGCCTGGGACGCACCCTCTCCAACACGCTGTTTCCAGCCATGTTGCACGACGATGTCTGGCGCGCCTTCGAGATTATCAATGCCCCCTTCCACGGCGCCACGCCGGAGAACCCCGTTCAGGCGAGCGCCCTGATCCTGCTGGACAACCAGGAGCAGGTCTATGTCTCCACCCTCCCGGAGACCTACCCCACCCTGGCCGATTTCCGCCGCTTTGGGCCGCACTACGCGGAACTGGCGGAGCGGCTGAAGGAGGTGAAGGGAGAAACCACCCAGAGTTTCGAGATCGAAGGCTCGGACCGGATCTTCGTCGCAGCGCCTATCGCCGATGGGGAAAAACGCCTCGGCACCCTGCTGATTCTCTATTCCCGGACGGTATCGATCCCTCGCTTCCTGGCGACCGCCCAACGTGCGGGCGGCATTGCGTTGCTGATCCTGGCGGTTCTCCTGCCCATCAACTGGTATTGGGGGCGCCGCATGGCGGTGCCGCTGGTGCAACTCTCCTCCAGCATGGGAGAGATCCGGTCGGGCATCCTGGATACACCAGCCCTGGAGACCTATGACTACCGGGACGAACTTGGACAGCTGTTTACCGCGTTCTCGCAGATGGTGGAGGAACTGCGGGAGAACGAACGGATGAAAAACGAGATGATGCAATCCCAGCGGCTGGCCGCAGTGGGGCGACTGGCGGCTGGTATCGCCCACGAGGTCAACAACCCCCTGGGCGGCATGCTGACTGCTGTGGACACGCTCAAGCAGCGCCCGGACATCGACCCCCGCGTGATGAAGACGGTTGGCCTGTTAGAGCGGGGCCTGATGCAGATCGGCGATACGGTGCGTGTCCTGCTGGTGGAGGCCAGCGCCCAGAGCCGCCCGCTGACGCCGAACGACATTGAGGACGTACATACACTGCTTCAGCCTCAGGCACGGAAGAAACTGCTGCACTTGGAATGGCTCAACGGACTGGCGGGCGAAACCGCTCTGCCCGCCACCGACGTGCGCCAGATACTAATCAACCTGCTGCTGAACGCCATCCAGGCCACCCATGAAGGCGGGCGAATCGATTGCGGCATATCGCTCGTGGAGCGGGAGCTGATCCTCTCGATCACCAACGATGGCAGCCCGCTTTCGGACGAACTCATGACCCACCTGTTCGAACCCTTCGCTACCACTAAGTCCACCGGACATGGTCTCGGCCTCTGGGTCAGCTACCAGATCGCGCGGCAACTGGGCGGCGGAATCACCGCCGAAAACTTGCCGGACGCTGTCTGTTTCACCGTAAGGCTACCCATGGGGCGGCAAGCATGACGAAATCACCCCCCCGCATCTGTCTGATCGAGGACGACGAAATCATGGGTGAAGCCCTGGTGGAGCGTTTCGAAATGGAAGGCTACGCCTGCGACTGGTTCCGCTACGGGCAGGAATCCCGGCTGCCCTTGGCCAGCAGACACTACCTGGTGGCGGTCTGCGATATCCGCCTGCCCGACATCAGCGGTCATCTGCTGTTCGAGGAACTGCTGGCCCAGGGCATGGCACTGCCGCCGTTCATCTTCATCACCGGTTTTGGCGCGATCGACGATGCCGTGCGCCTGCTCAAGCTGGGCGCCGAGGACTATCTGACCAAGCCGTTCCAGGTCAGTACCCTGCTCGACAAGATCCGCGCCATCTGCCGGCGCAACCAGCCCCTGCCGGGCGGGGCTACGCCGCTCGGCATCTCCAGGGCCATGCGGGAGATCCAGGCGATACTCGTGCGGGTGGCGGCCAGCTCCGGGACGGTGCTGATCACCGGGGAATCGGGCGTGGGCAAGGAACGGGTCGCCCGTGCCCTGCACGGGCTGCGTGACCCACAGGGCAAACGCCCCTTCGTCGCGGTCAATTGCGGCGCCCTGACCGAATCCCTGCTCGAAGCGGAGCTGTTCGGCTACGAAAAGGGCGCCTTCACCGGCGCCATTCGGGAGAAAAAGGGCTATTTCGAGCAGGCCCACGGCGGCACCCTGTTCCTGGACGAGATCGGCGACATGCCGCTGGCGATGCAGATCAAGCTGCTGCGCGCCATCCAGGAGCGCACCATCGTCCGGGTGGGCGGTGAGAAGGCGATTCCGGTGGAGATCGGTCTGGTCTGCGCCACCCATCAGGACCTGAAACGGATGGTGGAAAAAGGAACCTTCCGCGAGGACCTTTACTACCGCGTCCACGTCATTCACGTCCAGGTTCCGCCCCTGCGCGAACGCAAAGAGGACATCCTTTGTCTGGCCGAGCGTTTTCTGGAAGAGTTCGCCGCCGGAAACCCTGCACGGCACGGCCTCCACCCGGCGGCGACCCAGGCCCTGGTGGATTTTCCCTGGCCCGGCAACGTGCGCGAACTGCGGCACTGTATCGAACGCGCCTGCATCCTCTCTCCCCACAGCGCCCTCACGGCCAGGGACCTCTTCGATCAGGCCGCACCCTCCGCCAGCGCCAAAGAGGAGGAGGATTCCAGTCTGACGACCCACCTCCGCGCCACCGAGCGGCGCTACATAGGGCAGATGCTGGCGGCCCACCGGGGGCGCATCAAGGAAACCGCCGCCGCCCTCGGCATCACCCGCAAGAACCTCTGGGAGAAGATGAAGAAGCTCGGCCTCTCGGCGCTGGAGGGGGAGGAGTGATTGATTTCGTGGAGTCCGGTGGGCATATGCCCACCGGGCTAGGAATTACGGTGACACTTTACTAAATACACTTTATAGAGTGTATTTAGAATTACGGTGACACTTTACTAAATACACTTTATAAAGTGTATTTAGTAAAGTGTCACCGTAATTTACCATTACCGTAATGGGAAATACGTGTTGTAGGTCGCCCTTTAGGGCGACAGTCGGCCTGAAGGCCGACCTACGTTAGCGTTTTCATCTTCCGGGGTGGCTCGCCTCGCCCCATGATCGTTACCACAGCTCATCGCCTTGGCGATGCAGGCAAACAAGGCAATGAGGTCCTGCTTGAAACGTTCGATTGACATTTGTCAATGCTTGATGTTCACTTAATCAAGAGATCTATTGAATATTGTTTAGCCAAGATAATGATAGTAAATCCGGTTAGGTGGAGTGCGAGCGATGAACTGGAACGAGTGGATTCTCGGGCACGAGCTGCCCATTAGGCTGGGTTTCTTCTTCGGCGTCTTTGCCCTCATGGCGGTTTGGGAGGTTCTGGCCCCGCGCCGTGCGCTGACTGTCTCCAAGGCGGGGCGTTGGGGCAGTAATCTGGCCCTGGTGTTTCTCAACAGCCTGGTGCTGCGCCTGCTGTTTCCGGTGGCGGCGGTTGGTGTCGCCGCCCTGGCCCAGGGGCGGGGCTGGGGGCTGCTCCATTACTACGAAGTGTCCTTCCTGCCGGCGGTGGTCATCGCCGTGATTGCGCTGGATTTCGTCATCTACCTCCAGCATGTGATGGTCCATGCCATCCCGCTGTTTTGGCGCCTGCACCGGGTGCATCACGCCGACCTCGACTACGATGTCACCACCGGCGCCCGGTTTCATACCCTCGAAATCATCCTCTCCATGCTGATCAAGTTCGCCACCATCCTGGTGCTGGGGCCACCCCTGGTGGCGGTGGTGATCTTCGAGGTGCTGCTCAACGCCACGGCCATGTTCAACCACGGCAATGTCTATATCCCGGCGGGGATCGACCGGGTATTGCGGCTGTTTGTGGTGACGCCGGACATGCACCGGGTCCACCATTCGGTCCATGCCCCGCTGGTCAATTCCAATTTTGGCTTCAACCTGCCCTGGTGGGACCGGATCTTCGGCACCTATGTAGCGCAACCCCCCGAAGGGCATCTGGAGATGGAGATCGGTCTGGAGGAGTTTCGCGATCCAAAACAGGTGGACCGGCTC
>MGZB01000056.1:67739-110108 GCA_001801995.1 Gammaproteobacteria bacterium RIFOXYD12_FULL_61_37
ATACAGCATCAACCGGAGGTGGTAGCCATGCAACGGGAACGGCTATTGCGATGGGCAGGTCTGATCCTGCTGGCGGGGGCCATCGTCCTGGCACTGGTCTACCGCGACCGACTCGATGCCGGCGCGCTGGAACGGCTGGTGGCGGGGGCGGGAGTGGCCGGTCCCCTGCTCTTCATGCTGATCTACGCCCTGGCCACGGTGCTCTTCCTGCCCGGATCAGTGCTGACCCTGGCGGGCGGCGCCCTGTTCGGGCCGGTGCTGGGGACCTTCTATAATCTGACCGGCGCCACGGCAGGTGCCGTTCTGGCCTTCCTCGCAGCCCGTTATTTCGCCTCCGGCTGGGTGGAGCAGAAAATCGGCGGCCGGTTGAAACAGCTCAAGGAGGGGGTCGAAGCCGAGGGCTGGCGCTTCGTCGCCTTTGTCCGGCTGGTGCCGCTCTTCCCCTTCAATCTGCTCAACTACGCCCTGGGGCTGACCCGCATCCGCCTCTCCCACTATCTGATCGCCAGCACCCTCTTCATGCTGCCCGGCGCCATTGCCTATACCTATCTGGGCTATGCCGGGCGCGAGGCCATGGCGGGCGGAGAGAATCTGATCCAGAAGGGATTGCTGGCCCTGGCGCTGCTGGCCGTTGCGGCCTTTCTGCCACGGCTGGTCGGCCGTGTGCGGGAGCGGACCCTCGGCATCGAGGAGCTGAGCGCCCGGCTCGACCGGGGCGAGGGGCTGCTGGTGCTCGATGTGCGTAGCGCCAATGACTACCGGGGTGTGCTCGGCCATATCCCCGGCGCCCTGAATATCCCCCTGGAGGAGTTGGAGGCACGGTTGCCGGAGCTGTCGCCCTTCGTGGGGCGGACCCTCGCCATCATTTGCACCACCGACCGGCGTTCGAAGAAGGCGGCCCAATGGCTGGCCGGTCGCGGTTTTACCGATCTCCGCGTGGTGAGCGGCGGCATGACCCAGTGGAACCAGACCGGCCTGCCGGTCGAGACAGGCGGATAGTCCGGATGCAGCCATGGGAACAACAGCAGCCATCAGTCACGAAGCCAGTCCCGCCGGGGCGGGCGGCCAGGACACCCTGCCCGGCCGCTATCGCGGTTGGGTCATGGCGCTCTCCATGGCCGCCTTTACCCTGGCCTTCGCCGGCTGGCTCAACGAGGCCTGGCTCTTTCTCTACGAGAGCCCGATCTGGCTCAACCGCTACACCGAATACGCCATCATCCTTGCCTTCGGGCTTTGGCGTATCCGCGCCGAGCGGAATCCCTACACCCGCAAGCGGCTGATCATCCTGGTGACGGTGGTGACCTGCCTCTGGTGGCTGATCCCCTGGTTGTCGCCGCTGTTCGAACCCCATGTTGGCTACGCCTGGAACCGGCCGGTATTTCCCGCCCTGCACACACCGGGGACCCTAAGCTTCTTCCTGGTGCTGCTGCTGGTATTCCTGTTCGGGCGCCGGATCATCTGCGGTTTCGGCTGTCCCTGTGTCGGCATCCGTGAGACGGTCGGCTTTCCCTTTCGTCACCGGACCCCGCGAGGCCGCTGGGCCTGGGGCCTGCGCCACAGCAAGTGGTTCTTCTTTGTCTGGTATGTGGGCGTGATGGCGGTCACCCAGTTCCCGCCCAATGCCTGGAGCGCCGCCCTGGTGGGGGCCTTCGGTCTGGTGGTGGGCCTCAGCTATTTCGGCAGCTTCTTCCTCGTCCCCCTGACCGGCAACCGTTTCTATTGCCGTTATCTCTGCCCCTTCGGCGCCACCTTCGGCCTGCTGAACCATGCCGGTTTCTATGGCATCGAAATGGCGCGAGAAAAGTGCATCGACTGCCGCCGTTGCGAGCAGGTCTGCGACATGGGTATTCCGGTATGGCGGCAGGGCAAGGAGCAGGGCCGGGTTACCGGGCTGGAGGATTGCATGGGCTGCGCCCGCTGCGTCATCTCCTGCCCCACCGATGCCTTGGCGATCCGCGACGTCCGTAACCTGTTCCGGCCCGCCCTGCGCCAGGATGGCGCCCATCTGCTGAAGCGGGAGGCCCTGCCGCCCGTGCCGCGCGTCGAACCGGAGCTGCGCCCCGCCAGCCAGCGTCTGCTGGATTGGGCAGTGGCGGACCGGCCCCTGTCCGATGCGGCATTACGTGAGCAGGCCGCCCGCTGCCTCGATTGCGGCGTACCCGGCTGCCGCAACGCCTGCCCCCTGGGCAACCGGATACCCCAGTGGCTGGCGGCGGCGGCGCGCGGCGATTGGGAGCGGGCCGGGAAACTGGTGCATGAAACCTCCCCCCTGCCGGAGGTCTGCGGCGCCATCTGCCCCCAGTACCGGCTTTGCGAGGGGGCTTGCGCCCGCGCCCGGCTGGAAGGTGCGGTCAGCATCGGCACCCTGGAGCGCGCCCTGGCAGGGCGGGCTCAGAGGCCGATTTCATCGATTCGGCGAAATGGCCGCCAAGTGGCCGTCATCGGCGCCGGACCGGCGGGCCTCGCCTGCGCGGACCGGCTGAACCGCTCGGGGGTGAGGGTCAGGGTCTATGACCGGGAGAGCGGGATCGGTGGTCTGCTGCGGACCGGGATTCCCGCCTTCAAGCTGGACAAGTCCCTGCTGGACCGGCGTCACTCCCTGCTGGAAGAGGCCGGGGTGGAATTCCGGCTGGGCCGGGATGTGGATGGCAACCTCATGGCCCATTTGCTTGAACAATACGATGCCCTCTTCCTTGGCCTGGGGGCGCAACGGTCTCGTGCAATTGCCCTCCCAGGGGATGAACTGCCCGGCGTGGAACAGGCCCTTGACTGGCTGGCGCGGGTCAATGCCGGGTCGGGAGAACCTTTGCAGGGCAAGCGGGCCTTGATCCTCGGCGGCGGCGACACCGCCATGGACTGTGCCCGTGCCGCCCTGCGGCTCGGAGCCCAAGTGACCGTCGCCTACCGGGGGCCGGAGGCGCGCCTGCGGGCCTCGCCCAAGGAGGTCCGGCTGGCCCGCGAGGAAGGCGCCATATTTCTGTTCGACTACACGCCCCTACGGTTCCTCGGTCTTGACAGGCTGAGTCGGGTGCTGTTCCAGACGCCGAATGGCCCGAGGCTCATCGACTGCGACCGGGCGATCCTCGCCCTCGGCCAGCAACCGGCCCCGCCGACCTGGCTGGCGCGATTCGACATCGCGATAGAAGACGACGGGCGTATCCGGGTGGATGACCGGGGGCACACGACCCATCCCAGGGTCTGGGCCGGGGGCGACAACACCCTGGGACCCGATCTGGCGGTCACCGCCATGGCCGCCGGCCGCCGCGCGGCAGAGGGAATATTGAGTTCCTTCAATCCCATCAAGCGCATCGGGGGCTGGAGATGAAAGGCTGGCTGCTTCTGCTGTTGGCGCTGCTTCTACCCTTGCCGGCCGCGGCCGGCCACACCTGGGCCGGGGTGGACATCTGCGCGGCGAACAGGCAAACCCTGCCGCCGGGGCTGTCTCCCGGCCAGCTCCCCGAACCCCGGTCCGAGGGGGCGCGGCTGCTGCAATCCTACTGCACCCAATGCCACAATCTGCCGGGGCCGGACCGTCACAGCGCAATCGAGTGGCGCGAGCTGACCGGCCAGATGTCCCTGCGGATGGAGGTCTCTCACCGTTTCGGCGGTCTTCATGGAAAGGTGGATGTCATGACGCCGGAGGAGAAGACCGTTCTGCTCGCCTATCTGGGGCGCAATGCCGCGTCACCCGCATCGGTTCGGCCCGTCCCCAGCGGCGAACCGGGCAACCTCTGGCAGGCCCTGGGCCTGTTCCTGCTTCTGACGCTGGTGGGCCTGGTCCGCTGGTGGCGGAATAGCAACCGGAGATGTCCCTCGTGCGCACCCCGCTGATCGTCCTGGTCCTCTCCCTGACGGCCTTGGCCAGCGGTTTCGCCTATGTGCAGTGGAGCAAGGGCGGGACTGGCGCCGGGCTTTACTCGCGCCTCTGGTCCCCGGACCCGGTGCAGGGCTATTGGGACCCGGCGAAATTCTATCAATCGACGCAAATGGTGGAGGGCGTCTTCCAGGGCGAGCAATGCGTCCAGTGCCACGAATCCATCACCCCCGGCATCGTCGCCGACTGGCGCAACAGCCGCCATGCCAAGGCCGGTGAGCGGGTCTGGTGCAGCGCCTGCCACGGGGACGACCATCAAAGGCTGCACCTGCCGACCCCGGAGGTCTGCGGTGGATGCCACGAAAAACAGCATGGCGAGTTCAAGGACGAGGCCGATTACGGTTTTCCCAGCCATGTGCTGGCCATGGACCGGGCGCTGAGCGCCCCCCACTTCGTGGACAAGCCCAAGGCCGAGGTGCAGTCCTGCGTCCAGTGCCACTCGGTGGCGACCAAGTGCGACTCCTGCCATACCCGGCACCGTTTCGACGCCGCCGAGGCGCGGCGGCCCGAGGCCTGCATCACCTGCCACTCCGGCCCGCCGCACCCGGACGACGACAGCTACTTCGCCTCCGCCCACGGCCGCCTCTATCTGGCCGAGGGCGATCAATGGGATTGGTCGAAGCCGCTGGTCAAGGGAAACTATAAGGTTCCCACCTGCGCCTACTGCCACATGGACGGCGGCCGCCATCAGGTGGCCCGCAAATCCCTGTGGAAGTTCGGCCTGCAAGAGATCAATCCGCACACCTCCGCCAACAAGGCCTTGCGCCGGGAATGGATCGGCCTCTGCGGCGATTGCCATGAGAAGGAACAGGCCAGGGGCTGGTTGTCGGCGCTGGATCAGGAACGCAAACAGGCCTGGCAGAAGCTCTACGCGACGGAGGACATCCTCAAGGGATTGCGCGCCGACGACCTGCTCTTTCCCGCCCCCGGCGAGCGTCCGCCCTATCCCCTTGAGGCGCCCGGCGGCCCAGGTTCCAAGGTGCGCATCGGCTACTTCGAGGGCCAGGCCTCGGCCTTCTACAACGTCTCCGCCATCGAGCGCGATTACTTCGAGATGTGGTATTTCGACAACCTCGGCGCCTACAAGGCTGCGGCCCACGGCCACTGGGCGGGGGTCGCCAGAGGTCACAAACGGATGTCGGAGTCCATGCAGCGGATTGAGGCCGGGGCGCGGGATTTGCGCGCGCTGGGCGAAGCGGAGCGGAAGGCAGGGATCAAAAGCGATTCCGGCGGGCTCTGGCAGGGTGGTGCCTACACCGACCACAACCGGGAGCGTAACTGATGGGGTTCATTGCCCTTCTGTTCTCCCTCGTCACCCTGCCCCTATGGGCCGGTGAGCCCGTGCCGCCGGGGCCATTCACCGATGCCGAGTGCGTCGCCTGTCATTGGAAGTGGGACCCCATGGTGATCGAAACCCTGCGAACCGGTCCCCATGGGGCCGAATCCGGGGTCGTATGCAGCGATTGCCACGGCGACCGGCATCAGTCCGCTGCCCAGGCCCGGCAAAACCCAGTCTGCATCGATTGCCACAAAGGCCCGGCGAGCCACAGCTACGCCACCTCCAAACACGGCGTCATCTCGCGTCTGGACCGATCCAGTGGGGATCAGCCCCTGCAACGGGGCAACTACCGGGCGCCCGGTTGCGCCTATTGCCATCTGCACGACAAGGACCACGGCGATACCATGGTGCCCAAGAGCGACCCCATGGCCCGCCAGTTGATCTGTTCCGGCTGCCACAGCCCCCGCTACGTGAGCGAACAACTGGCCGCCGGGCAACGTCTGGTGGAAGTCGCGGAACTGAAAATGGCCGAGGCCCTGGCCCTGATCCAGGGCGCCCCTGAGCCAGGCGCTGAAGAACTGAAAAAACTGGAGGCAGGCACAAAGGATCACCTGTCGAACGTCCGCCTGGGCGCCGGCCACCAATCCCCCGACTACCAGTGGTGGCACGGCCAGCCCGCCCTGGACGGCGATCTGATCCGAATCCGCGACCGGATCGCCACCGAACGTCGGCGCAAGGCAATGGAACAAGTTCCCAAACAACGATCGATAAAGTGACATCTGTAATGAGCGAATCCCTCTACGAAAACGTCAAGCAATATTATGGCGAGCGGCTTTCCGGTAGCGCCGATCTGCGCACCGATGCCTGTTGCGACCCTGCTGCCTTGCCCGATTATCTCAAGCCGCTGCTGGCCGATATCCACCCCGAGGTGAGCGGGCGCTACTACGGCTGCGGCCTGGTCGCACCGGATCTGCTGGAGGGGTTGCGGGTATTGGACCTGGGGTGCGGATCGGGGCGCGATGTCTACCTGCTCTCCCGGCTGGTCGGGGAGTCGGGCGAGGTGGTGGGGGTGGACATGACCGCCGGGCAACTGGCGGTGGCCGAGCGCCACCGGGAGTATCACCGCGAACGCTATGGCCATGCCCGCTCCAACGTCCGTTTCCTGCAAGGGGAGATCGAGCATCTGGACCGGTTGGGGCTGGAGTCGGGCGGCTTCGATCTGATCGTCTCCAACTGCGTGATCAATCTCTCCCCCGACAAGCCCGCCGTGCTGGGCCAGGCCCATGCCCTGCTGCGTGACGGCGGCGAGCTCTATTTCTCCGATGTCTACGCCGACCGGCGGCTGCCGGCGGAACTCTCCCATGATCCGGTGCTGCATGGGGAGTGCCTGGCCGGGGCTCTCTATTGGAACGACTTCCTCCAACTGGCCCGTGCCGCAGGCTTCGCCGACCCCAGGCTGGTGGAGGACCGCCCCCTGGGGATCGAGGACCCCGCCATCGAGGCGCGTCTGGCCCCGGCCCGCTTCTTCTCCGCCACCTACCGGCTATTCAAGCTGGCCGGATTGGAACCGGCCTGCGAGGACTACGGCCAGGCGGCGGTCTACCGGGGGAGCTTGCCACAGCATCCGGGCCAATGGCGGCTGGACAAGCACCACCTCTTTCCCACCGGCAAGGTGGTCCCCATCTGCGGCAATACCCGGCGGATGCTCCAGGAGACCCGCTTCCATCCCCATTTCGATCTCTTCGGGGAGGGGGCGAGGCACCTGGGGATCTTCGACGGCTGCGGGACGGAACTGCCCTTTGATACCCAGGGGGAGGCGGATGGCCTCTCCCTCTGTTGCTGAGGGACCGGGGATGCGCGATCTGCTTCCGCACCTGCTGCCCACCCGTTTCGAGGCCCTGTCGCGGGAACAACCGGACAGCCTCCAGGTCAATCTGGGCTACCGCTGCAATCAGCGCTGTCTCCATTGCCATGTGGCGGCGGGGCCCCACCGCCGGGAGTCCATGGATGAGGCGACCCGGAGCCTGGTGGTCCAGGTCCTGGAACAGGGGGGCTTCCGGACCCTGGATCTCACCGGCGGGGCGCCGGAACTCCACCCCGGCTTCCGGGCGCTGGTGGTCGCCGCCCGCGCGCTGGGGGTGCGGGTCATCGACCGCTGCAATCTCACGGTGCTGCTGGAGCCGGGGCAGGAGGGGCTGGCCCGTTTCCTCGCCGATCAGGGGGTCGATGTGGTGGCCTCGTTGCCCTGTTATCTGGAAGAGAACCTGGACCGCCAGCGGGGCAAGGGGGTCTTCGCCCGAAGCATCGAGGGGCTGCGCCTGTTGAATGGGGAGGGTTACGGCATGCCCGGCACCGGCCTGTGCCTCGATCTGGTCTATAACCCGCAGGGGGCCTCGCTCCCCCCGTCTCAGCCGCTACTGGAGGCGGACTACAAACAGCAACTGCGGGAGCGCCACGGCATCCATTTCAACCGCCTGCTGACCCTGGCCAACCTGCCCGCCGGGCGCTTCGGCAACCTCTTGCTCGCCAGGGGCGAGCTGGACGGTTATCTCGACCTGCTCAAGGCCAACCACTGCCCCGCGAACCGGAAACAGGTCATGTGCCGGCGTCTCGTCAGCGTCGATTGGCAGGGTTATCTCTATGACTGCGACTTCAACCAGGTGCTGGGGCTGCCGATAGGCTGGGGGGAGAAGGGAAGCAGCCAAGGGGTTCCGGGTAGGGATGCCCAGCCGCCACGGCCCCATCTGAGCCACCTGCTGGAGCGGGATCTCTCGGGAAACCCGATCCGGGTGGGGGAACACTGCTACGGTTGTACCGCAGGCCAGGGCTCCAGTTGCGGCGGGGCGCTGGGGGCCGGATGACCCCCCTTTCCATCATCCTGCCGGTGCTGAACGAGGCCGAGGGCATCGTCCCCCTGCTGGAGGCGCTGCTGCCGCTACGCCGGCTGGGTTGCGAGGTGCTGGTGGCGGACGGGGGGAGCGAGGATGGGACGGCGGAGCGGGCCTTGCCCCTGGCGGACCGGGTCATCGCGGCCCCGAGGGGGCGGGCCAGGCAGATGAACGCCGGCGCGGCGCTGGCCATCGGCGAGGTCCTCTGGTTCCTCCATGCCGACAGCCGGGTGCCGCCGGGGGCCGGCGCGGCCCTGCTCAGTGCGTTGCGGGAGAGCGGCCGGGGATGGGGGCGGTTCGATGTCGCCCTCTCCGGGCGCCACCCCCTGTTGCGGCTGGTGGAGCGCATGATGAATCTGCGCTCCCGGTTGACCGGCATCGCCACCGGGGATCAGGGCATCTTCGTTACCCGCAGACTCTTCGAGCGGGTGGGGGGCTTCCCCGATATCCCCCTGATGGAGGACATCGCCTTGTCGAAACGGCTGCTCGCCCACGGCCGGCCGGTCTGCCTCGATACTTGCCTGACCACCTCCAGCCGCCACTGGGAGACCCGAGGCATGGGGCGCACCATCCTGCTCATGTGGCGTCTGCGTCTGGCCTATTGGCTGGGCGCCGATCCCGCGACCCTGGCCCGGCGCTATTACCCCGCTCAGCGCCATGAAGACTAAGAGGCTCCTGGTCTTCGCCAAGGCGCCGGAACCGGGGCGGGTCAAGACCCGGCTCATCCCCGCGCTCGGCAAGGAAGGGGCAGCCCGGCTCCACTACCGGTTGCTGGAGAGGACCCTCGCCGAGGCTGCGAGGTTGCCGGGCGTGGCAACGGAACTCTGGTCCCCCGATCCCGGACACCCTGCCCTTATCGATCTGGCGGCTACCCATGGGTTTAGAGTTCGGAAACAGCAAGGGACAGACCTGGGTGGACGCATGGGCCATGCCTTGGCTCATAGCCTGGCCGAGGACTCCCGCGCGGTCTTGATCGGCAGCGATTGTCCGGGGATGGACCGGGCCTATCTGATGAAGGCCTTCGCGGCCCTGGAGGATGCCCCCGTCGTGCTGGGTCCCGCCCTGGATGGGGGTTATGTGCTCATCGGCCTGCGCGACACCTGCCCGCCAGAGTTGTTCCGGGATATCCCCTGGGGGAGTCCCCAGGTACTGGAGATCAGCCGCAAGCGCCTGCGCGAAGGCGGCATCTCCTGGGTCGAACTGCCGCCACAACGGGACCTGGACCGGCCGGAGGATCTGCACTATTTTCAAGAATTGGAGGCTTTTTTCGGGGAGATCGTTTCATGAAGCTGCTCTTCGTCTACAACGCCGACAGCGGCCTGTTCAACACCCTTGCGGATATCGGCCACAAGATCTTCTCCCCCGAGACCTATCGGTGCGATCTCTGCGCCCTGACCTACGGCTATTTCCAGGAACGCGCCGAATGGCGCTCCTTCGTGGAGTCCCTGGGGGTCGAGTGCCGGTTCCAGCACCGGGACGAGTTCCGCCGTGACTGGCCCGGCCTGACCACCCCCCTGCCGGCGGTATTCCGGCTGGAGGAGGGCCGTCCCATTCCCTGCCTCGACCGGGATGCCATCGCCGCCTGCAGGGATCTCGATGGGCTGAAGGGCCTCATACGAAATCGATGCGTCTGAATCTGGAAAGGGCCGCAGGGCTGAACCCGCCAGGGTTTCCGCCAAATTCAGGGCGGCTGGTTGTGTCACTACGCGCTGGAGCGTCCAGAGATGCTAAGGATCATGGGGCGAGGCGAACCACCCCGGAAGATGAAAATTGCGGGTGGATAGGCGATAGCGCATCCACCACAGCGTTGCCGGACACGGCGGATGCGCTACGCTTATCCGCCCTACGGATTTTCACGGTAACGTAGGTCGGCCTTCAGGCCGACTGTCGCCCTGAAGGGCGACCTACACACTGCTTTTCACGGTAAGGCTGCTAGGCGATCAACTGCAACTGGCCGGGCTCTCCCCGTCCTTGGCGCTCTTCAGCAGGAAGGACTTGATGTCTTCCAGCAATTCCTGATCGGGGACATCGGCGAATTTCTCGGCGGCCTTGTTGCCGTCCTTGATGCTGTCGCGATAGGCCTTACCGATGTATTGGCTGACCGTATCCTTGCCGCCGGCGTGTTTGTCGTCCTTCAGGTAGTTCGTCCATTCCTCCATGACGCGGACGTTCGGATGGATGGCACCGCCCTGTGCGGTGTGGCAGGTGGTGCAGACGCCGCGGAAATAGACACGGCCGCGCTTCCAGTCGGCGTCGTAGGCCTGGGCCGGCGGAGCGGAGGCGGCAAGAAGGGGCGCGAGCAGGGCGATGGCGGCGTATTTCGGCTTCATGTCGGTGTTCTCGGATAGGTTATGAGTCGGCCCCAGGAGGGGATCCCTGCCGCGATAGGGCCGGAATCCCCTCCCCTGTCTCCCTCGTCCATTGGGTCGGGCACCCCAGGCGAGCGGTCAGCTTGGCATCATCCAAACATCTCCGTCGTGATGTTTTTGAACCAACTGTAGGCGTAGATCGACTCCAGCTTGCGGAAGGCGGGGGAGGCATCCATGGGCGAGACCCCGCCGGCGCCGGGCACCTGGACCAGTTTGCCATCCTTCAGCTCGAAGATGTGGGCCACCGAGATGCCGTGGTCGGGGGCCAGGATGCTGTAGCAGGTATTGGTCAGGGCCGGGGTCAGCAGAGGTTCATTGCGCAACCGGGCAAGGATGGCGGCGACGCAGACCTTGGCCTGGGAGTTGGCCGAGTAGGCGGATTTCGGCATCGGGCTGATGGTCGAGTCTCCCAAGACATGGATGTTTTTGTGGACCGTCGATTCGAAGGTGGCGAAATCCACCGGGCACCAGCCGCTCTTGTCTGTGAGCCCCGCCAGGAAGGCGATCTTGCCGGCCTGCTGATCGGGGATGATGTTGACCACATCCGCCTTGTGCGTGTTGAGTTGGGTGTAGACCGCCATCGTTTTCGGGTCTACCCGCGCCACGGCGCCGTCGTTATCCCCGGACACCCACTCGATCATGCCCTGGTAGTGCTGCGCCCAGGCCTGCTTGAAGAGGCCTTCCTTGGAGAACTTGTTCTTGGTGTCGAGGATCAGCACCTTGGAACGGGGTTTGTGGTGTTTGAAGTAATTGGCGATGAGGCAGGCCCGCTCGTAGGGACCGGGGGGGCAGCGGAAGGGGTCGTCCGGCGCGCTGATGATGACCGTGCCGCCGTCCTTCATCTCCTTGATCTGTTTGGCCAGGAGTACCGTTTGCGGCCCGGCCTTGTAGGCATGGGGCATGGTCTGGCTGGCGGCCTCGTCGTAGCCCTTGATGTTGCCCCACTTGAAATCGACGCCCGGCGAAACGACACACTGGTCGTAGGGGTAGGACTTGCCGCCCTTGACGCGCACCGTGCGCCCTTGGGGGTCGATGGCTTCGACGCTGTCGATGACTACCTTGATGCCCTGCTTGGCCAGGTTGTCGTAGCCGAAGGTTAATTTTTCCATGCTCGACTCGCCGCCGACCACCTCGTTGCTCAGGGGGCAGGAGACATAGTTCTTGTTCCGCTCGATGAGGGTCACCTCCATCCCCGGCTCGGCCATCTTGAGGTATCTGGCGGCAATGACGCCGCCGTAACCGCCGCCAACCACCACCACGCGGGCCATGGCAGCCGCATTGGCGGCGCGCGGCGCGATGCCCCAGGCGGCAAGCGGAATGCAGCCCAGCACCTTGAGAAACCCCCTGCGATTGAGATCAAACATATCGATTCTCCTCATTTGTTCTGGCTGGCATAGAACTGCACGAGGGCCGAAACATCCTCGGCACCGAGATCGTTACAGAGCACGGTCATGGCATTGGGGTGGCGGTTCTTCCACCCCGTGTCGCGGCAGGTATCCATGTAGATTCTCAGATAACCGGCCCATTGGCCCGCCAGGGGCTGCATGTCCAGCGCCTGGCTGGCGCCGTTGTCGCGGTGGCAGGCCTCGCAACGCTTCAGGTGCAGCTTCTCGCCGCGCTTGAGAACGGCCTGATCGGCCGGTTGCGCCGCTGCAACCCATTTCTGGCTGGCGAAGAAGTCCGACATCGCCGCCAACTGGGTATCGTTGTAGCCCTTGGCGATGCGGCCCATGATGGTCGAGCTGCGCGTTCCCTCGCGGAACTCTTGCATGGCGGTATAGATGAAATCGCGCGGCAGGCCGGCGATGATCGGCATGGTCTCACCGGCGCTGGCGCCTTTCAGGCCGTGACAGCCGGCGCAGGTATTGCCCAGCATGGCCCCCTGATCGCCGGCATGGGCAGGGACGGAAAAAGCGATTCCTCCGGCAAGCAGGACGCCTATCCACATGGATCTGTTCATGGTTGATCTCCTCGTTTGTCTTCTTCCGCTCCCGCAGGGGGAAACGTCTCTAACATCCCAGCGACCTGGCGCACATCGAACGCGATGGATTCGGCGGTTAACTTGGCAACGGCCCGGTAGAACGAAGCGGACGCCTCCTTTTCCAGGCCCGCGCAATAGGCCGGTACCCAGGATTGCAGGTGCTCCTCGATAAAGGCGCGTTCCGCCTCCAGGCATCTCCGGCCACCGGCCGGATCGCCACTGATCCATGCGTTTCTCTCCCGGTAACAGAGCAGGGCGAGAAACTTGAGTTCGATGCCCAGATGATCCTCCGGTCCCGTCTCCTCATAGGCCAGGGAGTAGCCGCTCTTCCGGTAATGATCGATCACCGACTGGGTGCTCTCACCGAAGAGTCGGCCCTCCCGGTAGAGGGATTCGAATGGCGGGGGCGGGCCGTAACCCTCCCGGACGCCACCGAAGAGGCGCAGGCATTCGATCCGCAAGTCGCCGGTCTCCGCCGCCTCATGCAATCCCTCGCACAGTTGGTCCAGGGTGGCGGCGATGCCATCTCCAGGTGCCGGTTGCCGGGCCTCCGCCACCGATCTCAGTCCGGCCAGGAGCCCCTCGTCCGGCGGATTCAGGAAAAGCTGCGACAGCAGCCAGTAGATACGGCTGCGATCCTCGGCAATGGCAGCCAGCTCATCAAGGCGGTCCTGACTCAAGCCCGCCGCACCCAGGGTGTCAACCAGGGGCGGGGAATTGTCACGGACCGCCGCGCGGCCTTCGATACCGGCGATCATTTCCGCACCATGCCATACCAGGGGGTGGCCGATCCCTGCTGCTGATGGCAGCCGATGCAGTCCGCACGGGGGACGGGACCCGGATGGCCACGCTGCGGGAACTCGGCCGCACGCAGGTACAGGTGGTCCGGGCTATAGGACTGGGTGGCATGGCAGGCCACGCAACCCATGCCCAGGGCCTTGGTGTGGATGGTGTGGAACCGGTCGGAGAAGTCCATGGAGTATTTTTTGCCCACATCCAGGGCGCCGCTGCGGATCTGCTCGGCGGTTTCGTCCAGGGCGGCGTTGAAGGGGCCGGTGGCAAGGGCCGGGACGGCCAAGGCGGCAATGGCCAGTAACGTGATCAAGCGTTTCATCAGTTGTCCCCCCCTTCCAGTACGTAATAGACCTGTGGCTTGGTGCCGAACTCCCGCTTGATCGGTGCCGCCTTCTTCCTGGCGATGACGCGCGACACCTCGCTGTTGGGGTCGTCCAGGTCGCCGAAGATCCGCGCCCCGACCGGGCAGACCAGGTCGCAGGTGGGTGTATGGCGCGGGTCCTTGCCGATGGCCTGGAGGTTGCCCGCCGCGATGGCCGGTTCCAGCTTGTGCCAGCAGAAGGTGCATTTCTCCACGACATTGGGGAGCTTGCGATGGGTGGGATGCCGCTTCTCGGTGGCTATCGCCTCGTAGGGCGTGGCCTCCTTGGCGCCAGGGTAGAGCCCCGCCACCCGCTCGTTGTGCTGGGGCACTCCGTAGGGACAGGTCGCCACGCAGTAACGGCAGCCGCTGCACTTTTCATAGTCGATCAGCACCACGCCGAACTCGTTCTTGCTGATGGCCTTGAAGCCGGCCGCATCGCAGGCCGTCTTGCAGGGCGGGTTCTCGCAGTGCATGCAGTTCAGGGTGGCGAAGACCCGTCCGGTGTTGGGGTAGGCGCCGGTCTCGTACTCGACCATCACATTCCAGGGTGCCTCCGGGGTGAAGTTATTTTCCACCGCGCAGGCAGCCACGCAGGAGCGGCAGCCCATGCAGCGCATGGTATCGATAACGCGAACAAATTTGGTCATTGTCGTCTCCCGCTCAGGCCTTGGTGAGCTTGCACTTAGTGTCGTTGAACGAGTTCATGCCGGACAGCCGGTCCGGATGCAGTTCCAGCGCCTGATTGATCCAGGTGCCCTTCCTGGCGTAGGCGGGATAGCCGGTGCTGAAGTGGCCGTAACTGTAAGAGACCGTGACCACATCCGGCCGCACGCCCTGACTCAATTTGGCCTTGCCCTTCGCCTTGCCGACGCGGGTCTCGATCATCACGGTGTCACCGTCCTTGATGTTGAGCTGCTGGGCCGTGGCCGTGTTGAGAACGATCCGGTTCTCGTCGGTGCCGCCCAGGGCATTGAGGATCGGGTTCTGCCCGGTGTTGCCGCACTGGTTGCGGTACATGGTCTTGTGGGTGACCAGATAGAGCGGATAGTCCTTCGCCTCCCGGTGCGGCACCGGCTGGGCGTGCTCCGGCAGCGGCAGCGGCGACATGGCGATGCGGTACTGCTCCAGGTCGAGGTTCTTGATGCCGTGCTTCGCCACCGTCTCCTTGACCTTCTCATAGCCCGTGACCAACTGCTCGGCGTAGAGGTTCATCTTCGGCTTGCCTGCGCCCTTGAACTGCTCCTCCACCCCCTTGAGGTAGCGGTCTTTGGTCTCGACCTTCTTGCCGAGGAAGCCATGCTCCAGCGCATAGTCGAACGGCTTGTGCGCATTCTCCTCCCAGAGCAGGGCGACGGCCTCCTTCGCGCTGTAATCGCGGCCCGCCTCGAACTTCTTCTCCTTGAGCTTCCAGACCTTGTTGAGCTCTTCGATGTACTTGTCGCGGAGGCCCAGGCGATTGGCCAGCTCCCAGAGGATGCTGTAGCCCTCGTGCGGGATGTTGTAGGCGTTGGCGACCGGCTGGCGGATGGCATAGTGCTTGTGGCTGGGGGTCCAGCGGCCGGGGAAGTAGTGCCAGGACTCCAGGTAGGTGAGATCAGGCAGGACGATGTCCGCCATCTGCGCCAGCTCTGTATCGACGATGTCGATGACTACGTTGAAGGTCTTCTTGTAACCCTCGAACTGCTTGGTGGCGTCGGAGGTGGACATGGGCCGGTTGGTGGCATAGAACATCTGCATCTCCGGCTCGTAGCCCAGGCCGAAGGCCTTGGGGTCGAGCAGGGTCAGCGCCACCTGCTGGCAGACATCGTGGTGGCCGTGCGGGAAGTAGACGCTCTTGGCCAGGTCCACCCGCTTGGGCGGGTACTCGCACTTGGAGGGCTCGAAGAAGTCGGGCTTCTTGAAGACACCGTGCAGGTGCAGGCCCCCCACCGCATCCAGACAACCCACCAGCATCTGCACGATCAGGGCGGCGCGCCAGTTCTGCACCCCGAACTCCTTGGCGGCCAGACCGCGGAAGGAGTAGATCGCCACCGGGCGGTAACGCAGCTTCTGGCCGTCGATCTCGATGGTGGAACCGATCCGCGCCTCGCGCGCGAACTCGCGCGCCAGCGCGACGACGCGGGCGGCCGGTACGCCGGACACCTCTTCCACCAGCTCCGGCGTCACCTTCGCGACGCTGTCGGCCAGCAGTTGCAGGCTGGTGGCGCAGGGCTTGCCCTCGACCTCGAAGCGGCCCAGCAGGGCGGGGGTCACGCCCTCGGCCAAGACCTTGGCGGCATTCGACGCGCTGTCCCACACCAGCGGCTTGCCGTCCTTGTCGCGCAGGAACTTGCCGTCGGCGCCCACCAGTTGCGGCGCGTTGGTGTAGTTGGCCAGGAACTCCTTGTCGATGGTGCCTTCGTCCAGCAGCACCTTGGCCATGCCCAGCAGCATCAACACATCCTTGGCCGGGCGGATGGGAATCCACTCGTCGGACTTGGCGCCGGTCTGGGAGAGGCGCGGCTCAACGGTGACGAGCTTCATGCCGCGTTCCTTGGCGTCGAGGGTCGCGTGATCCAGCCAGCGCGACCACTGTTCCCCTTCAAAGGCATTGGCGCCGAAGTTGAGATAGAGATTGGTGTATTCCAGATCGGGCAGGATGCCGTGATAGCCCCAGGTCAGCTCATCGGCCACATGGCGCGAGGACTCGCAGGTGGTGGTGCGATGCACGACATTGGGCGTACCGAAGGCGGCGGCGAAGGCCTTGGGAAACTGATCGCCGATCAGGTATTTGCCGTGGCCGTGGTGCCAGATGAACTTGGCGGGGTTGTCGGCCTTGATCTTGGCCAGGCGTTCGGTGATGGTGGCGAAGGCCTCCTCCCAGCCGATCTCCACCCACTTGGGGTCCTGGTCCATGCCCTTGAGGGGATTGGTGCGCTTCATCGGCTTCTTCAGCCGGTAGGGGTTGTAGGTGTTGAACAGCCCGGCGACCCCCTTCGGACAGATGCCCCGGTTATAGAACTCCGCCCGCGCCCGGTCGGGATAGATGGCCCGGATCACGTCGTCTTGCAGCTTGACCTCGATGCCGCAGAAGTTCACGCAATGGACGCACTGGCTCTTGACGTATTTCTCCACGCCCGGCGTGTAGGGCACGCTGGCCTTCTCCGCCGCCTGGGCGATGGTGGGCAGGGACACCCCCACCGCCGCCACACCCGCCAATGTACCTGTCTGCTTAAGAAAATCCCGCCTGCTGATGGACATAAAACCCTCCCGCCCAGTTTTCTTCTCAACACAGCGGCTCAAGATGCCTCCGCCGTGCCCCTTCGTTGCCCGCTCTTTATGAACCAGACAAGGAGCAATAAGCGCACCAACAACGGCCACTCGATTGATAAATCGCAATGGGCGCTGGCGACTGGAGGCTGAGGGAAAATACGGAAGGCCAGAAAATACCCGGAACGGTTACCGCCGGGTAACCCGGTGGGTGTTTCCGGCCAGGCTCAGGGGCGTATTAGGTGGCTGTAATGCCCGTAGGATCAGTGCTTTGTGAGGCCGGTTACCGGCAAGTAACCAGATGCGCTTGAATAAACGGGAAAGTCACCCGGCGGTAACCCGGTGGTGAGCCGGTTTGGAGGCTATCGGGTAGGTTGAAACCATGACCAACAATTTGGACGGTATACTTCTACAACATCAGCGGTCAGGCACTGTCGAGCCAAGGCCGCTTCTCATTATCGCCATGAAGTCAATGCACCATTGTGCCGATATTTAACAAAAATTAACCATTCCAAACATGGAAGCAATTGAATCCGGTCAATCGAACCAAGGGGAGCAAAAATCATGCAGGGACTGACTCTACGGGAAGAATTTCGGGGAAAACGCCTCAGAGGAACGGCGATCGAGCTGTCCAACGAGACCAATACCGGCGCGACTCAGATCGCGGCCAAAGAATTCCTGGAAATCACATACCCCACCCACGATCTGCTGAAAGGGATTGAGGCGGTTGGCCCGAACCAAGGGCGTCCGGTGGTGGTGATGGGCGAGCGCGGCCTCGGTAAGTCACACTTGATGGCCGCTCTCTACCACGCAGTGAACGATGCTGCCTCGACCGGTGCTTGGCTGAATTCGTGGGCCACCACGTTGGGCGATCCGCAAATCGGCAAGATCGCGTTACGTAGTGGGATGCTGGTGATCGGCGAAAGCCTGCACCGCCAGCGCTATAAATTTCTGTGGGATCTACTGTTTGAGCGCCATCCCCACGGCACCTATATCAAGGGCAAGTGGGAGGGTATGGGCGCTGCCAAGACCGACATCCCGTCCGACAAGCTGATCCTTGAGCTGTTGCAGCACACCCCCACGATGCTGCTGCTAGACGAATTCCAGACGTGGTACGACGGCCTGACCAACACCAAGCAGTACCCTTGGAAGAACTGGGCGTTTAACTTCATCCAGATCCTGTCCGAGATCGCCAAGGAGCATCCGGAATTGCTGGTGCTCGTGATTTCGGTTCGCAATGGTGGCAGTGACGCCTATCAGCAAGTGCACCGCGTCAATCCGGTCGCCATCGACTTCATGGCGGGCGGTAATCCTGAGCGGGTACAGCAGGATCGCCGCCGGATGCTGCTGCATCGTCTGTTCACCAACCGGCTGCAGATCACCAAGCCCCAGATCGCCTCGCTCATTGAACCTCACGTGACCGAGAGCTTGCGTTTGATGGAGGTGCCTGCCGCTGAGCATGAGCGCAAGCGCAAGGAGTTCCTGGTCTCTTGGCCGTTCGCTCCACACTTGTTGCGCCTGCTTGAAGAGCAGGTGCTGATTGCGACCGATGCCCAGGAAACCCGCGACATGATTCGCATCCTGGCCAACCTCTACAAGAGTCGTGGCGAGGCGGCCCCGGTGCTCACGGCCGCAGATTTCCGTCTGGATGACGATGCTTCGGGCATCGGCGCTCTCCTGGATTCGGTGTCCAACGAGCATCACCGCACGCTGCGTGCGAAGGCGCAGCAGAACATCATCTCGGTCACCGAAGCCGTAGCCAACCACGCCAGCCTCGCCCCGCACCTGCAGGAGATCGTGGGCGCGTTGTGGCTGCGTTCGATTGCTGTCGGCAACCTTGCCGGTGCCGAACCCGCGACGTTGCAGGTCGACATCACGCGCAACAAGGCCGTCGACGACAACGCATTCCAGGTCGAGCTGGCGACGATTGTCGAGAACAGCTTCAACATCCATCAGGATGGCCCGCGCTTGGTCTTCCGCGAGGAAGAAAACCCCCGCGCCAAACTGATGGCTTGCGCCCGCAACGACAAACTGTTCACAGACGGCTCCGATAAGGCCCAACTCGCCAAGCAGGTTCGCTACGTCATCGGCGGCACCGACGAGGTCGCCAAGACCTTCCGTGTGATCGCGCTGCCGAAAGCTTGGCAGACCGATCCCTGGTCAACGCTGGATGAAACCGAGCAACCCGAGCGCTGGGATGACCGTTTGCTCATCTTGGTGCTGCCGGAAGAACCGGACAGCCTTGGCCGACGCCTTGGCCGCTGGCTCAAAGACCACCTGCAGAAGCGCCGCAATACCATTCGTTTCCTGTTGCCGCGATCCGGTTCGTCGAATGCGTTTCAAGACCGCGATTTGCTTATTCTGGCCCGCGCCGAGATGAAAGCGCTGGAATGGAGCGCCCAGAACCCCGAGTACAAAAAGCTGCATGCCGAATACCAGGGGGCGCTGCGCGACATCCTGAAAAAGCGCTTCGACCGTTTCGCGGTACTGCATCGCTGGAATTTCGCCGACCCGAACCAATGCGTGTTCAGTGTTGAGAGCCTGAAAAAACAAGGGGCACAAATCCCCGAAGGCATCGAAGAATCGCTGACGAACGACCTGTTTGTGCCCGAGGACTTTGAAGCCCTCGTGCTCGAAGCTACCGCCGACAGCTCGGCGGTTGGCAAGCTGTTGCGCGAGCTGCAAGAGCCTCGCCCTGCTGGTCAGGACTGCATTCCTTGGCTTGGCGAAACCGCAATGAAGGAACGCATCCTACGCCTGTGCGCACGGGGCAAGATCGTCATTAACCTGCGTCAAATGGAATGGCTTCAGACCAATCCTGGGGAGGACGAAGATACGGCCTGGAAACGGCTGCGCCCGAAGCTCTCCTACACCGGTCGCCAGCTTGACGAAGTGTTCCTGATGGAGCCATCGGCGGTGCCGACCATAGGCGGGACAATACCTCCTGCACCCCAATCGCCGACTGGCGGTGACGATGGCGGTTTGTTTGACGGCAGTACCACGGTGCCACAGCCACCCTCCGGCAGCGGGATCTTCGGTGGCGGTTCGACCGGTGCTGGCAGCAAGCTGCGCATCCCTCTGAGCAACCCGCCCACCTCGGCGCTGAATCTCATCGGCAAGCTGGAAGGCTGGGGCATTGGCCCCGCGACCCCGCTTACAGAGGTGACGATCAAGGTGTCCACCGCGACCGGCGCACAGGTGAAGGAACTGCTCAAGAAGCTGCCCGATGGCATGACCTTCGAACTGAGCCTTGAGAAGGAAGACAACTGATGACGATAGACGCAGAGGTTCTTCATCGGCTCACCAAGGACACACCCGAAGACGCATGGCACGTCATCATCGACAAGGCCGTTGAAATCGCATCCAAGTCCCTCGCCGCTGGCAATGCACCGAGTGAGGTCACCAGGCGCGACCGTGAAATCGGCGTGCTCGATCATTTCCTGTCTTCAGGCGGATGGGACTTGTGGCAGGCGTTCGGCGACACGGTGGAGCGAACCTCGGATCGGCTGGTGCGCTGGTGGGATGAGCCCTACAGCGCGAAAGCGGTGCTGATCCTTGATGGCCTATCGCTGCGCGAACTGCCCTGGCTGCTGCAAGGTGCCAAGAAGCGCTGTTTCACGCTGCACGAGGTCACTGCCAATGCCTCCGAATTGCCGGGCGACACCAATGAATTCGCCCGAGCGCTGGGCTTTGGCAGCCGCAGCCAACTGCAAAACAACGGCGGCGGCCTCGCCCACAAGCTCCAACCGGCGTACACCGAGTGCGTCGATATGGCTTGGAAGGACTGCGAGGGTCTAATCAACACAGCACGGAACTGGGTGTTCTGGCACCACTGGCCTGACAGCAAGGTACATGACGGGTCAGGGGCTGGTCAGGGGCTCGACACATTGACACGCGACGTGGCCCAACAATTGAGCAGCGACGACTTCTGGGCCTTCGTTGAACGATTGGCGACCGGACGGCGGCTGGTGATTACCTCTGACCACGGCTACGCCGCCACCGGCTATTTCCCCGACGCGGATGGCGAGGTCGGACAGTTTCTCAAGAAGACTTTTTCCAGTGGCCGCAGCAAAGCAGGCTCCGGTGACACCGGCCCTTTCGCGCCACCCGTGGCAATGCAAATCAACAGCCCTCATGGCACTCATCTTATGGCCGTTGGCCGGTGGAAGTGGAAGAGCCAAGGTGGTTACCCAACGATGGCGCATGGCGGCCTTTCGCTGCTTGAGGTGCTGTCGCCATTTGTCGAGATAAGTAAATGAGTAAGCGTTTGAAACGATTTTGGAGAATGCGCTAATGGCACAAGCTGACTTATTGGTTGATCTACTTAAGACTGCGACCAGTGGCGATCCGCTTGCACTCCGTAAAGTCGCCGAAGAGTTGATTCAAGAAGAAAAATCCAAGGGCCACAGAATTTTGGCCGAGCGCATGACAAAAGCCATACTAAGCAATGTATTTCCAACGGCTCGACCTACCGCTGCAAAGATGAACGGGAGCAGCACGAATAAAGAACTGTTCTACGAGATTACACCAGAGCGGAATCTCGGCAGCTTGGTTCTGCCTGAAAAGATCAAGATACAGGTGCAGGAGCTCATTGAAGAACAGCACCGTGCCGAGTTGCTTCACGCCCACAACCTAAGTGCGCGAAGCCGACTTTTGCTAGCAGGTCCGCCTGGTAATGGCAAAACGACTCTGGCGGAAGCATTGGCTTTTGAGCTGATGTATCCCCTCATCGTTATTCGTTACGAAACATTAGTGGGTAGCTATCTTGGCGAAACATCCAGCCGATTAAAAAGCGTCCTGGACTACGCCAGAACGCAGCGTTGTGTGTTGTTTTTTGATGAATTTGAGACTCTAGGAAAAGAGCGTGGTGATACTCACGAAACGGGGGAAATAAAACGAGTCGTGAGTTCTTTGTTGCTGCAACTAGATGACATGCCTGACTATGTTGTTGTTGTTGCTGCCAGTAATCATCCCGAGCTTTTGGATAAAGCCGTTTGGCGACGATTCCAATTGCGTATTGAATTGCCAACCCCGACCCGCGAGCAATTGACGCAATACATCACTTCGATTGGTCAGCGATGCAATGTGAATTTGGGGTATGAACCAGCAACCTTGGCGAAACATCTGCTCGGATTGAATTTCGCAGAAACCGAAGAGTTCTGCCTTGGAGTGGTTCGCCGCGCTGTGCTCGACATGAAAACGGAAAACGCCCAGCAAGTGACCAAGCTGAAGCTGGAGCAATGGAAAGGTCGTTTGAAGCCGACCACCGATAAGAGCAAGGCAATAGCCAAAGATGGAGCGGATTGCTGATGGCAACTTCTCTTCCTCTGCTGGTATTCCCGCAGGCAAAAACCATCGCGCCACCCAAAGGCAACGGCTTCCCATCCGGCCAACCGCATGTTCCTGGACACGGGAAGCAGGTGATTCGTCTGGGCGCGCAACTGACTGCTCTACAGCAGGAATTCGATCGCTACAAAGCCAGTGTCAGCGGTTCCGTGGCTGGCCTAGAACCGGAAACAGTTCTGGTAATTGAAATCGCGGGGGCCGTCGACGATTTCAAACAGGCTGTTGAAACGGTAGGATTGGAATGGCTCGGAGAATGGGATATCGATGACGTTGAGCCGAATGATGACTTTTATGAAGAACCGAAAATTGGCGTCGATTTCTTTAGAAACCATATTGAAGAAATAGCTAATCGCAATCAATCCAAGGAAATCAGAGATGCTTTGATAGAGCATGGTTTTATTGATCGAGACGGCAAGATCATTGCCGATACGCTCTCAGGCATTACCCTCCCGGAAACCTACGCCCATTTGGCTCACGACATCGCCACAGCCATTGAACAGACGAAGAAAAAGAAGCTTGCAGGGCGCTTATTCGTGTCCATGGGCAATGAAGCCGGGATGCGGGAGCTTCTGTCGCTATGGGAGCAATGGAAAAACAATCAGACATTGCCGACTGGAAAAACCAAATGGCGCGATGTGTTCAACCAGACCGTGCAAATTCGCCGCTGGGGTATCGAAGAGGCGCTGCGCGAGACAGGTATGCTGGATCGCTGGCGGGATTTACTTGAGCCCATCAATCCGGGGCAACCGATCCATTGTCAGATTGAGCTGTTTTATCGCAAATCAGAAGAAAGGCGTGCGCAAGGCGTGCGCAGCATTATCGCGCTGCTGGAGGCCGTCGGTGGTCGGACGTTGGGCAGCTTCATTGATATGCCGGAAATCGCGTTTCATGCGGTTAAGGCTGAATTGCCGGCAGAGCGTATCCGGCAGCTCTTGAGCGATCTGGACTCCGAGGCTCACGATACTGACATCCAGCTCTTCAAGTTTCATGGCGTCATGTACTTTCGTCCCACCGGACAAAGTCTTGCTGTGACAGAAGATGGCGAAGGCGAGGATACTGAAATTCCCGAGGGTAGGGTTGAATTGCCACCCATTGCGGCCATCCTCGATGGCGCTCCCAATCTGCAACATCAGGCGCTGAAGGGGCGTTTGTTGTTTGACGACCCAGACAATCTTTCCGCGCACTACCAGCCGGGGGAGAGAAAGCACGGCACGGCGATGGCGTCTTTGGTCGTGCATGGTGAGATGGTGGAAGGACAATCCGATCCGTTGCAGCGTCTGGTGTATGTGCTGCCCATCATGCAGCCAGACCCCCATTCCATGAATCGGAGCGAGCATGTTCCCGACGAGATTTTTTTCGAGGATCGCATTGCGCGCGCGGTCAGGCGGATGTTTGAAGGTGAAGGTGCCGTACCCGCACAAGCGCCCAGTGTTTGCGTCATCAATCTATCCATCGGCGATCCGGCACGCCCTTTCATTCACACGCCTAGCCCTTGGGCAAGGCTGCTTGATTGGCTGTCATGGAAATATCGGGTGCTTTTCTGTGTCAGCGCCGGAAACTATATGGACGCCATCGACATCGGTTTGTCCGGGCCAGACTATCTGGCGTTGACCGATCAAGAAAAAGTCAAACATGTGCTGAAGTGCATTCAGGCGCAGTTGTCCGGGCGGCGAATTCTGTCGCCGGCAGATTCCATCAATGCCATATCGGTCGGTGCAACGCATTCCGACAGTGTTGAAAATTATCATCAGGGACAGCGTACAGACTTGTTGCCCAACGCATCTCTATTTAGCCCTGCTGCACGGCTTGGACATGGATTTCGTCGTTCGGTCAAACCGGAGATACTGTTTCCCGGCGGTCGCCAGCTTTATCGTACTCCTGCACTAAACAGCCAGTCTCTTTATTGCCTCGATGGTGCGCTTGGTGCGCCTGGACAGAAAGTCGCTTGGGATAGCAATCAGGCTGGCGCTTTGTCACAGACTGTTCATACGCGGGGCACCAGCAATGCCACAGCTCTTGCCACGCGCAGCGCAGCGCGCATTTATGAGGTGCTCGATGCACTGCGCTCGGAGCACGGAGAGGACATCCCGCAAGGGTTGATTTCCGTACTCATCAAGGCGCTGCTGGTGCATGGCGCCAAACAAGATGACGGTGCTTGCAAGGCAATCACTGCCGCGCTGAAAACACCGGAAAACTCACGCCAGTTAAAAGAGGTGATGGCTCGCTACCTCGGCTATGGCTCGGTTGAAATTGAGCGGGTGTTGGCGTGTACCGAACAGCGCGGCACGGTGCTGGGGTGCGGCGAAATTCGTGAGAATGAAATTCACGAGTATCGGCTTCCGCTTCCTCCCGGCCTTTCCAGCAGTCAGGTGTGGCGTCGAATGGTGGTGACATTGGCATGGTTCAGCCCTGTCAATCCAGATCACCGAAACTTCCGCGAGGCAAAACTGGAAATTTCTCCGGTTGGTAGCTGGGGAGATTTGCCTCTCAAACTTGCTCGCCAAGACGCAGACCATAACCAAGTGTTGCGAGGAACGGTGCAGCATGAGGTTGTTGAAGGCTCCAAGCAAATTGCGGCATATCAAGATGGCGACACTATCTTGCTGCATGTCGCCTGCAAAAAGGATGCAACGGCAAGCCTTGACGACACTATTCCTTACGGTCTTGCCGTCACTCTGGAAGTGGCAGAAGGCATTCAAATTCCGATTTATGAACAACTCCGCGCCAGGCTCCAGCCGCAAGTGGCGGTGGGTGCAGCTGTAGGAGTCCGTTAATGGCAACCAAAAAAGAGCAAGTGGCGATTGAAGTTGCCAAGGCAGTTGGCGCAGGCAAGGTCGTCGCTATGGAGACGGTGGATTTCAACGATCCGAACCGCCCCAAGACTTGTCTGGAGGTTGACTTCCCGATCCTGCCGGTCAATCAGGTGGCGATCATCGAAGGCAACGCGGGCAAGCCGATTTACCAGATGTCAAAGTGGTGGGCGCGGCGGCGTTCCAGTGTGTTTCGCTCGATGCTGATCGCGGCGGCTACCAAGGCGCCCGAAGATAAATCACACGCGGCCAAGCTGGTGTGGGACAACTACTACGCCAATCACCAGAAAAAAGGCGCGTTCAAGCATCTGAAGGTCGCCGACATCTTCATGGGCGGCGGCACTACCTTGGTCGAAGGCTCGCGCCTCGGCATGCAGATGTTTGGCAACGACCTGAATCCGGTGGCGTGGTTCGTCGTGAAGCAAGAGCTGGCAAATGTCGAACTCGATGAAGTGAAGCGCTTGCTCGCCGACATCGAGGCCGAGGTCAAGCCGCAGATCATGCCGTACTACTACTGCGACGGCCCGAATGGCGAGAAAGGCAAATGGACGCATGTCCCGAGCAAGCGCGTGATGGGGGCGGATTTCGACCCGCTCAAGCTGACGCACGAACAACGTTGCGAATACAGCTACGAAGGCCCCGAGATCATCTACACCTTCTGGGCCAAGCACGGCCCGTGTCAGGTGACGGGTTGCGGCCACCGCACGCCGATCATGACCAGCCCGGTGATGGCGGTGAAGACGCTCACCGTCAAATATTGGGAGCATACCTGCGGCAAGTGTGACAGCGATTTTCACGTTGAGGACAGCGCGGCGCGCATGGCACCAGACGTGCCGCTCTATGTCGCGCCGGATGAATATCCGTACTCAACTCTAGACCCCAAGCGTGGTGTCGTTTGCCTGCATTGCGGCTACGCCGCAATGGTCAAGCTGGGCAAGGGCAAAAACAAGAAGGTCGAGATGTCGCTGTTGGTGCATCCGCAGTGGCTGGCGGGTAGCCCGAAGAACGATGCCAGCGGTCAGCCGTTTGGTGGATCGGTACAGGATGGTGCGGCTTCAACTGCGCTGTGGGATGAGGAACGTGCCAGCAAGATCAGGCTCTTGGAAGTTCGCGGTTCGCTACCGGAAACTGTGACTTGCCCGGAAACCAAGGTCAGCTTCAAGACGGGTAAGGATGGGGGAACGGTGCCGAAACAGGCAAAGTTCCTGTGCGGGTCGTGCGGCACCATGAGCGATCAGGTTCCCAGCTTTGCCGCAACAGGAAAAAGCGCACCAGTTGCCGCATATGCCATTCAGGGCTATGCACCCAAGCGCGATGCAGACGGTGCATCGTACAACGGACGCTTCTTTGCACCCTTCGATCATGCCCTTGCGCGGCAATCTGATGCGGCATTTGCGGAGTGGGAATCGCGCAAGGATGCCGATCTTGCCCTGTACTGGCCGCGTAGCAAGCTCCCTTTCGGCCACATGACGCACCAGCGTAACCCGCTGGATCAGTATGGCTACAACGATTGGGCAGACATGTTCAATTCGCGGCAACTGTTAATCCACGCGCAATTGCTCAAGGCCATCAAGACCATCGGCACATATTCCGGGGCGGTGCGGGAGTATGTGCTTGGTGCGTTTCAGCAATACTTGCGCACCCAGAACATGTTTTGTTTCTGGGATATAAGCCGGGATTGCCTAGCTCCTCACTTGAGCAACAATAATTTCCATCCCAAAGCGAATGTCGTTGAAAACTGCGTATTTCCAACTCTGGGTCGTGGAAACTGGTCTTCGTGCGCAGAGGCTATTATCGAAGGCGAAGCCTGGATACAAGCCCCGTGGGAGCCTGTTAGCCGTGACTTCCTTCAGCGCAAACATTCCGACGTGGCAGGACTTTCCGCCGGTAGGAGCGAAAAGGTGTATCCCGGTGATTCTGTGAATGGTGCCGAAATTTTGCAAGGCTCTTCCACCGGTCTAGTCTCAATTGCCGACACCTCTTTTGACTTGGTCGTTACCGACCCTCCTTTCGGCGGCCTGCTGCATTATTCAGAACTGTCAGATTTTTTTTACGTCTGGTTGCGGCTTGCGCTGAAAGACCATTACCCAGATGTATTTGACCCCGAGTACGTCCCTAAGGCGCTCGAAGTTGTCGCCAATAAAGCCCGTGAACCCGAAGACGCTGACGGTTTCTACCAGCGTCTGCTGACCCAGTGCTGGCGCGAGGCGCATCGCATCCTCAAACCAAGCGGCATCCTTGCCTTTACCTTCCACCACAGCGAAGACGATCCGTGGGTGGCCGTGCTGGAGTCGTTGTTTGACGCGGGCTTCTACCTCGAAGCGACGTACCCAATTCGTTCGGACGAAACCAAGGGCGAAGGCGAGTTTGGCTCCAAGACCATCGAGTACGACATCATCCACGTGTGCCGCAAACGCACTGAGGAACCCAAAGCAGTGAGCTGGGGCCGGATGCGCCGCGAGGTGATGGCCGATGTGCGCCAATTGCAGGCAATGCTGGAAAATCATGTCAAGGAAGGTCTGCCTGCTGCGGACATTCAAGTCATCCGCCGTGGCAAGTCGCTGGAATACTTCTCGCGCCATTACGGCAAGGTGTACGTGGACGAGGGCCGCGCGATCAGTGTCAAGGATGCGCTGGTGGGTATCAACCAGCTCATCGATGAAGATGCAGACAAGGGCAAGGAGCCGCCCCCCGTCAACGCCGAGCCGATGACGCGTCAGTTTCTGCGCACTTTTGATGGCAAAGCTGAAATCGCCCGTGATCAGTTGCAGAAATTTCTGAAGGGCTCCATCACTACTCCGGACGAGTTTGTGCAGCGCGGCTGGTGTGCCGAAAAGAGCAAGATTTTTACGGTAGTCGACCCGCTCGACTTCGCGCGCGATTGGCAGGGCAAGCACAAGCGCAAGCTCACCTCCGATCTGGATCAGTCGCTGGTGTTGATCGGTGCCTGCTATGACGGCAGCGGCATCAATGCCTCGGACACCCTCAAGAATGAAAACTTCAAACCCCACGTGGCCCTGAAGCCGTTGCTGGAATGGCTGTCGCGCCGCGCCGCCAATCCACCGGCTCGCAATGCCGCGTCCCGCGCGGTGTCGATCTTCAACAACTGGGCGGCTACGCAGGCTCCCAAGCCAAAGCAAGGAACGCTGTTTGAGGAGTACGAGCTATGAAGCAACTACGCGACTCCGTGTGGCAGCGGCGCGGCACCAGTTGGTTGTGGGATGCTGAGGCGCTGGCCCAAGTCGGCAAGGCCAGCGAGGTGTGGAGTTTGCGTCAATTCGTGCAGGCCAGCGGGCATTGGCCGGATGACCTGCCGAGCAATGACAGCAACACCTTGGTGGTAGCGGGGCTGGACGGTTGTCTGGATTTGCTCACCCCGACGGACGCCGAAAGCTGGTTGGCTTCGGCGATGAAAGACGCGATTCTGTCTTTTCAAGATTTCTACGACGGCCAGGCCGCGCTGATTTTCTGGCTGCCCTCGGGTGCCGGCCGAATCACCGTTAACCCAGCCACCGATGCAGTGAGCTGGCGTTGTGCCCTCCCCAACGCCGACGAGCGCATCGACTTTGGCCGGGTCTTGTGGGGTGAGGCGCACGAGTATCCACAGGAGATTTTGCTGCGCGACGGTGGCAAGTCTGCGGGTTTGTTTCACTTGCGAATTACTTAGTTCAGGGGGCTGGAATGCTAAAGAAACTGACCATTCATGG
Source organism: Gammaproteobacteria bacterium RIFOXYD12_FULL_61_37 (assembly GCA_001801995.1). GTDB lineage: Bacteria > Pseudomonadota > Gammaproteobacteria > Chromatiales > Chromatiaceae > YD12-FULL-61-37. Next base: position 96,402 of record MGZB01000056.1, read on the forward strand.
CTTCAAGTCCATCGAGCGTCAAATCATCGAGCTGGGCGCGTTAAATGTATTGATTGGCGCCAATGGCTCCGGCAAGTCGAATTTGCTGGGTGCTTTTTCGTTCTTTCGCGCATCGGCATTGGGTGATCGCGATACGGTGGTCAAGCGTGCGGGGGGGGCTGACAGGGTTTTGTTTCATGGCAAAAAAAATACCAAGGCCTGTTTTTTTGCGTGTGAAAGCGATGAGTTTTCTTACGAACAAACACTGATGCCGGTTGCTGGAGACCAGCTTGCGCCACTTGATGATGAAGACATTGTCCCAGCCAATGAAATCGCATTGGTCAAGCAACAGATTGAAACTTGGCGGATGTATCACCTCCACGACACGAGCGCGACAGCCGCAGTGAAATCAAGCTGCAATGTGGATGACAACCGCTACCTGCGCGAGGATTCCGCCAATCTGGCTGCGTATTTGTATTGGCTGAAGCAAAAACAGCCGACGGAATATGGCCGCATTGTGGCGACGATTCAGCTTGCCATCCCCTATTTTGAAGATTTTATGCTGGCACCGCTCCGCCGTAACGAGCAGATGATTCGTCTTGAATGGAAGCAGCGCCATTCGGATGCTTATTTTGATGCTGACTCTTTATCAGATGGCTCTTTGCGTTTTGTTAGCCTGGTGACTTTGCTCAACCAGCCGCGCTGGGCGATGCCAAGCTTGATTGTGATTGATGAGCCGGAGCTGGGTTTGCACCCCTTGGCAATTCGCTTGTTAGCCGAGATGCTGGATGCGGCCTCGGAACATACGCAGATTTTGGTGGCGACTCAGTCGGTGACGCTACTGGATAACTTTCCGCTTGAGCAGGTCATCGTCACTGAGCACGATGGCAAAAGCAGCGTATTCCGCCGCCTTGCCGCTGAGGATTATCAGGCCTGGCTGGAGAACTACAGCATTGGCGAGTTGTGGGAGAAGAATGTATTGGGTGGCCGCCCATGACGCGCTTACTGATACTGGCAGAGGGCGATACGGAAGAATTGTTTGTGCGCGAAATTCTTGCACCGCATCTGGCTAAATTTGAGGTGTATGCGACAGCAACGGGTGTGGTGAGCAAGCGTCTGGCAAGCGGTAAAAAGATTACCGGCGGTAATCTGTGGGGCAATGTCCGCAATAGCTTAAAACCCTTGCTGCAAGACTCTGATGCCTGGGTCACCACCTTGCTTGATTATTATGGTTTGCCGGATGATTTTCCCGGCGTGAGTGCTGGCGACAATACGGTTGCGCATCTCAATACGATGGAACAGGCGTTGTCTGAAGCGGTGAACCACCCGCCGCGTTTTATCCCTTTTCTTGTTTTACATGAATTCGAGGCATGGTATTTCGCCAGCCCGAATCAGGTTGCGGCGTACTACGGCCAACCGAACATTGCCCGACTGATGCAAGAAGCCTCTGATGGGGTGGGCGGCCCGGAGGCCATCAATCATGGCAAAGAAACGCACCCGAGCAAACGCCTGGAGGGGTACGGCGTTGGGTTTCGCAAAACTACAGCGGTGGCCTTGCTGAAGGAGATCGGCATCCCTGTCATTCGTGCAGCCTGCCCGCATTTCGCAGCCTGGTTGGATCGACTGGAAGCGCTGGCGCAGGAGGTCTGATGCTGGAGGATGTCGGTACAAACTTTGCGCCGGGCGAACGAATTACCCACCGCGAGTACGGCCAAGGGGTCGTACTCGATGCCGCGCACGATGGCTATTTGCGCGCGTTTTTCGGTGTCGGCGAGCGCCGCGTACCGCTTGCTTCGATTCGTCGTGAGTTGTCGCGCACCGAACGCATTCTGCGTGCGGTGGACGGCAGCGCTGAGCACGCACGCAACGTGTGGCTTTCCTACGAGGCACACGCGCTACCGGTGATGGAAAGCGCCTCGGCGCTGACTTCGGCCAAGATCGATCTCACCCCCCCGTCGATGACATGAAGCGGACGATCTTGCCCGGCTCCTCGGTGAATTCGTGCCGCAGGGGCTTGCGCCTCACGCCTTCGATCAAGGCCGATTCCAGTTCAGGGTCGGAGCAGCCGTAGCGCAGCAGTGACCGCAGGTCCAGCCGCCCGTTGTCGCCCAGGCAGGGATAGAGCATGCCATCGACACCCAGGCGGACCCGGTTGCAGCTATCGCAGAAGTGTTGCGACAGGGGGGTGATGAAGCCGACGCTGAAACGCCCGTCCGGCGAGACCAGGTACCTGGCCGGACCGCCGCCGGGGATCAAGCCATCAATCAAGCCCAGCCGTGCGCGCAACCGTTCCTGGATGGGGCCGATGGTCATGAAGCCGGTGCTTCTCCCGGTGCTTCCCACCGGCATGGTCTCGATCAGGCGCAGGATGAATCTCTGTTCGAAGCAGTAATCGGCCATGGCGTCGATCTCCTGGTCATTGACGCCCGCCATCACCACCATGTTGATCTTGATGGGGCTGAATCCCGCTGCCTTTGCCGCCGCCAGCCCGTTCAACACGGCGGGGAGGGCGTCGCGTCGGGTGATGGCGGCAAACCGCTCCCGGTCCAGGGAATCCAGACTGACGTTGAGCCGTTTGATGCCCGCCTCGCGCAGACCCTCGGCCTGCCGCGCCAATTGGGTGGCATTGGTGGACAGGGAGAGGTCGCTGATGCCGGGCAGGGCTGAAAGGCGGCGGGCGAGCCCGGCCAGACCGAGCCGCAACAAGGGTTCGCCCCCGGTCAGGCGCAGGCGCTGAACGCCGAGATGGGCAAAGGCCGCCACCACCCGCTCGATCTCGTCGAAACTCAGCCAGAGGGAGGGTTCCTCGTAGCCCTTGAAGCCCTCCGGCATGCAATAGGCGCAACGCATATCACAGCGGTCGGTGACGGAGAGCCGCAGGTAGTCGATCCTCCGCCCGTGGTTATCGTGCAGCATGGGGTTGTTCCTGTTAGCCCTTGCGGATAAAGAAGGCCCAGGCGTCCGGCCCGGTCTGCCGGGTGTCCAACAACTGGTTTCCGGTCGCGGCGCACCAGGTGCCTACCTCCTCCCGTGCGGAACCGCAGGTGCTGATGAGCTTCATGACCTGTCCCAGCGCCAGGCTGTTGAAGAGGCGCCTCGCCTCGATCACCGGACCTGGGCAGACCAGGCCCGTCACGTCCAGTGTCACGTCGGGGGCGATCATCTCCCTCTGTCCCTTGCGTATGAGGTATTCAGCCACGCCCTCCGGGTCCTTTCCGGCTTCGGCAATCTCGTTGCCCGTCGCCTTCGCCCATGAGAAGAGATCGTCACGGGTGCCGGGGCAATCGGACCTCAGCAGCAATACCTCGCCAGGCATCATCTCCTCCACCACCCGCTTGGCGCCCAGCAGGGGATGAGGGCATACCTTCCCCAGCATATCCAGGACGATGTTCGGTTTGATCTGGGTTTCGTTTTTCATGTCGCTTATCTCCAGCAAGAATTCAGCCAAAAATGGACGCCATGTCCTGGGCGTCGCCATCGCAGGTCGGGCAGAGCTGTTCCCGTCCCAGCGTGATGAAGAGGCGGTCGCAGCGGCTGCAACGGCGCTTGTCCAGTGCGCGCAGGGGCATCCCTTCCTTGCCGCCGCGCCCGAGGGCCAGCGGCGCCTTTTCGGCAAAGGAAAGGGCGTCCGGCTGGCAGGCTTCAAGGCAGACCCCGCAGGCGACGCAACGATTGAACTGGAACCGGAGTTCCCAGCGGAGCTGGTTCTCCCGTATGGCGAGGGCGCCGGTCGGACAGACCCTGGCGCAGGCCTCGCAGGCATTGCAGCCGGGTCCCAGTCTCACCTCCGCCAGGGGCAGACTATTTTCCAGGGGGATCTCGCCCTCGATCTCCGTCGGCCAGATGGCCTGTATCAGTTCGCGGCGCACGGTGGAGAGGGGGGCTGCGATCCGTATCGCCTTGTGCGGTGCGGGGTCTTGCTCAGTCCCCGTAAACGCATGACCGGCAAAGCGGCGGAACAACTGGCGGCGGGCGGTATCGACCGGTTGGCCATCTCCCTCTCCCCTGCCCTCTTTTTCGGTCAACAGCAGGGATGGCCAGCCTTCATTGCCCAGGGATTCCCGGAGCTGTGCCAATCCTTCCAAGGCAAGCCCCAGCATGGCCGCGCCCTTCGCGCCCTGGGGACAGTCGCCGCAATGGCCGCCGCCCTTGAGTTCGACCGAAATACCGCGTCCGGCGAGATAGGCCAGGATGCTGGCATCCAGCGCCCCCAGGCAGGGGACCCGTGCGTCGCCCTCCTCCTGGGACGGGGTGCAGGCGAAAGAGAACGCAGCACGGCCCAAGGTCTGCTTGAGGATCTCAATGCGCGGCAGCGCCTCGGCGTTCCAGGCCTCCGCCGGACAGGCCGCAGCGCAGAGGGCGCAGTTCTGGCACAGGGCGGGATCGATGGCCGCGCCCTCGTCCGAGAGCGACACCGCCCCGTGGGGGCAGGCCTCCCGGCAACGGTCGCAGGCGCTGTAGCGGTAGCGGTAGCGGACGCAGCGCTCGCGGCGGAATTGGGGGACGAGGTTCATTTCTTGTATTCCTGTAACGGCTTTCCCTGTTGACAGGTGTTGTGGGGGATGACGAAGTTGAACGGGACGGCGGCGGCTGACTTTTTCCGCTCGTCCAGGATCTCCTGCCAGGCCTTCGCCCCTCCGCTCAAGGCGTAAACGGCCTGGCCGCCCGGTTGCGTCAGCGCCGCCGCCACCTGCATCGCCTGCTCGTCGCTGTCGGCAACCACCACGACCATGCCGGGGACCAGCTTCATGCCCTGCACATAGGGGGTTGCCCCTTGCAGTTGCTGCTGGCGGACGGCTTCGAGGCCGCGCGCATCCACCAGCAACACCCCCGGTGCCATGGCGATCACCGGTCCCAGCGCGCCGGGCGTCTTGAGGCTGGCGTCGGCCTGGGCCAGGGCCGGGAGGGCGAGGGCCAGCCAGAGGATGATCAGGCCTTTGCTCATGCGGGCAGTTCCTCGGCTGGGGGTTCGACGGCGATGTCCATCCCCTGCGGCAAGACGAAGCGTGAAACGCCCGCGAAGCGATGCCAATCCTCCGCGCCCCAATCCGGCCCCTGTTGCGACCGGGGGGCCAGCCACAGCAGGTTTCCCTGTTTCTCGACCAGGGTGCTACAGAGGTTGTGATCCGTTTCGTCCTGGAAATCGACCGACACCAGCAGCAGGCCGGCGCCCCGCTCCCGCATTTTTTCCAGCCACCAGGCCGCATCGGTGCCGGTGGCCGTGCCGTCGGCTCGGGTCACTTCCCAGCCTGCCTCGCCCAGGCTGGGGGTCAGGCAGCGGAAATCGGCATTGCAGACCCTATCCAGGCTCCAGGAGACCGCCTTGCGGCGGAGCGGCAGCCAGACGCCTATGCGTTCGGAACCGAAGGACTGGGTCATGCGCCGGACCAGCTCGCTGTCCAGCAGGGCGGCATCGGCGAACAGCACCCGCCCGGCGCCGAGCTGCATCAGTTCAGCCGCGCGGGCCTCGCCAGCCGTCGGCAATAGGATGTTGAGCTGCGACAGATCCTCCGGCAGGTCCTCGCCGTCGTACAGGAATACCGGCCCGGCCGGGGCCTCGTCCGCGTCTTTCCCCCAGCGGCCGACGACCAGGGATGGGGGGGTATCGACAGCGACAGCGGCAGGAAGCTGAGAACTGGCGATGACGGGAGATAGGGCGTTCGGCGATATTTCGGTCACTGAGGCCTCCCGGCATAGGTCAGGGGGTTGCAGGTGAAGGGTTGCAACGGGCAATCGGCCTCGCTTGCGATATCCAGAATCAGCGGACGGAGTGTCTCCAGGGAGGAGATCACCGGCCCAATCTCCAGGCCATGGCGGTCAGGCTGGAACTCCGGCAGCACCCGCAGGGCGTCGACCAGCAGCAGCAAGGCCCCCTCCTGGTTACGGTTCTGGGTGAAATAGAAGGCCAGCGCCGCATAGGCCAGCCCCTGTAAAAATCGGGCATCCGGGTCTTCCTCTCCCAGTGGCTGGGTCTGGATCAGATAGTTCCAGCGCTCGCCCAGCCAGTCGTGGACCAGGCCGAACGTATTGCCGTCCCATAATGGGGCCAGTTCTGGCCAGGTAAATAGATCTGTTCGCATCGACTTCCTCTCATCGTTGTAGGCCGCCCTTTAGGGCGACAGTCGGCCTGAAGGCCGACCTACATTCTGTTACCGAAAATACCCGAAGCACCTTTGCTCCCATCCACTTCGGGCGGAAGGGCGTGAATTCGAAAAAACGAGGGTGGCGCCACGCCACCCTCAAAAGGACCGCGAGGGAGACTCACCCCGCCACGAGGGAAACGGGAACCTCGTTGGACCGGTCATAACTCTTCGATACACCGCCGCAGGTCAGGCCCTCGGTCTCCTCCTTGGGGGTTTCGGGGACCGTGCCGTCGGCGTCCTCTACCCTGATGCCCCTGCGCGTGAGTTCATCCTCGGCAAATCCCCGCAACAGGCGGGCCATCTCGCGATAGAAGGAGTGTTCGGCGGCCCGTTCCACCAGCCGTCCGAACCCTCGCACCCAGCGGCCCAGATGGAGTGTCCAGAACCGTTTGACTTCCTTGTTCAAACGGCGCAGCTCCCGTTCGTCGGCGGCCGCCGCCGCCGCTCCCGCCTGCTCCAGCAGTTCCGCAACCAGGGCCAGCTCCACCCCCAGATGGTCATCGAAGGTGGCGAAACGTCCCTGTCTGACCTCAAAGCCCAACCGCCGGTAGTCGGCCTGAACCTCGTAATAAGGTTCCTGCTGGAGCTTGCCGGTCAGCCGGGCCGATTCCACCGGCACGCAGCCACCGGGCGAGGCGAACAGGCTGGTGTATTCGCCCGCCAGCACCTCCTCCAGTTGCTCCAGGGGGGGATCGGTGAAGTCCCTGTCGAGGCTGATCCCCATCTCGGACAGCCCCGCCAGCGCCTCCGGCTGGCGCAGCCCGGTCAGAAATCCGGCACCGGGTTCCCCGCCGAAGGCATTGGAGAGCAGGCGGTAGATCCCCGCCCTGGCCCTGAGGTCTTCCGCTACCTCCTGGGGGTCGAACGGTTCGACTTCTTTCTGTTCCTGGCTGGTCATGGTCATGGAACGCATGGCTTGCATTTGGATGATCTCCTTACTGTCAATGGCCGCCGGCGGGCTTGTGCTTGACGCTTTCCGGCCCGCCCCAGGCGGCCATCTCCGGATGCATCTTGCGGTGCAGGTCGCCGGTGTAGGCGTAGCGCAGGGTCTCCTTGAAGGCCTCCAGGTGCTTTTCCCAGTTACCTTGCACGTCGCCGTACTTGTCGTTGGGACCGGCCTTGGTCACCTTGACTACGGTGTCGTACCAGCCCTGGGAGCCCCCGATGGGATCGGCCACCACCGGGATGATGGCGTTGGGATGGACGCCATTGTCGGTCCACCAGACGTTCTTCAGGTCCGGGTCGTCCTGGGCGCCGAAGGCACCGCCCTTTTCCTTCAGTTTGAGCGTGGCAAGCCGACCATATTCCCAGTGGCCGAAGGCCGTGGGGATGGCCACCACCTTGGGATGGATGCCCTCGAAGACATAGGCCTTGGTCACCAAGTGGCCCACGGCACTCTCCACCCGCACCAGGTCGCCGGTCTTGACGCCGATCTTGTTGCCGGTGAGGGTGTTCATCCAGACCGGATTGGAATGCATGATCTCCGCCAGCCACTTGACCGCCGCCGTGCGCGACTGCTTGTGGACGTTGATCTTGTAGGTGGTCATGATCATCTCGTCATCCTTCATGGTCTCGTGCCAGGGGATGCGCTTGAAGGTCGGCATGGGGTTAAAGCCGTATTCGGCCCACTGGTCCACCCGCACGTTGATCAGCCGGTTGCCGGTGGGGAAACCGACATAGTTTTTGCCGTTGCGCTGGACGCCGACAGCCTTGCCGTTCTTCATGATGGCGCCGTTGGCCTCGATGGTGGCCCCGGCCATGTCGGCCTCGGGGATCTCCTTCTTGTGCAGGCCATAATCCGCCTTGATCTCCCTGCCGGTCTTGTCCACGATCTTGCCGGTGGCCGGATCGAGCTTGCCGTAGATGGGCCAGACGCCGTGCTTCTTGAGGAAGTCCAGACCACCCACCTCCTTCAGTCCCGGTACGTTGTCGAAGTGGTGGCGCATGTGGTCCTCGCCATCCTTGAAGTTCCAGTACTGCTTCATGCCGCGCGAGCCGTCGGCGTCAAGCTTGTGGATGATGTCGCGCAACATGACGCGATTCTCGCGCGCCTCGCCCAGGGGCTTGATGACGGGCTGGCGGATGCCGAGCCAAGGCCAGAGGGAGTTGGGCATGGACTCCGGTTCCCAGCGCTCCAGGTAGGGACAGTCGGGCAGGATGATGTCGGCCAGGGCCGTCTCCTCGCCCATGAAGGGGCTCATGGAGACGTAGAAGGGGATCAGCTTCTCGTCACGGTACAGCTTGCCCCACACGGCCTGGGCGCCTGGATTGGTGTAGACCGCGTTGTCCTGGTAGGAGAAATAGACATTGATCTTCTGCTTGCCCTCGGCGATCCAGAAGGGGGTGAGATGACTGACCTTGTGTCCGGCCAGGGGGTACTCATCCGGGTGCGCGAGATAGGAGGGTTTGGCCGGCTTGGGCGGTTCCGGCTGCGGCTGGGGCCAGCCCATGCCGCGCGGCATGCAGTAACCGCCGCGCACCTCGATATTGCCGGTCATGATGGGCAGCATCATGCAGGCCTTTTCGTTGTACGAGCCGTACAGGTGCTTGGCCGGACCGCGATAGGTATAGGTGGTGGCCGGCTTGGTGGTGGCGAACTCGCGGGCGATGCGCTCGATGGTCTCCACCGGCACACCAGAGAGCTTGGATGCCCATTCCGGGGTGAACTGCTGGTAGTGGGTCTTCAGCTCTTCCACCTTGACGTTGGTCCAGGTGTTGATGAAGTCGCTGTCTTGCAGATCGTCGCGCAGAATGACGTGGCCGATGGCCAGGGCCACGGCGCCGTCGGTGCCGGGGAAGACCGGAATCCACTCGTCGGAGCGCCCCGCCGTATTGGAGAGACGCACGTCGAAGGTCACCAGCTTGGCCTTGTTCTCCGCCGTGCCCTCCACGATCCGCTGGGAGTAGGGGTTGTGGAAATAGGCCGCCTCCATGATGTTGGAGCCGAAGTTGAGGATGTACTTGGCATTGGCGAAGTCCGGGGTCTCGATGTCTGGGCCCCAGGTGGGCTCCATACCGATCTTCTTCGACGACTCACAGACCGAGGTATGGTTGACGATGGTGGCCGAGCCCAGGGTGTGCATGAAGCGGTCGAGGGCCCCGCCGGAGCGCTGGCGGCCAAACTTGAGCATGATGCTGTTGGGGTCTTCCTTGATGGCGGCGTCCAGTTTCTGGGCGACCTCCGTCAGTGCCTCGTCCCAGGTGATGCGCTTCCACTTGCCCTCGCCGCGGGCGCCAACCCGTTTCAGGGGATAGAGGATGCGGTCCGGGTCATAGCTGTACCACATGCCGGCGTTGCCCTTGGCGCAGAGCCGGCCGCGCGTCGAGACGTGCTCCGGGTTGCCTTCCAGTTTGACGATGCGCCCGTTTTCCACGAAGGCGATGGCGCCGTCCTGGATATTGCACACGTGGCAGGTGATGGGAATGGCCTGGCGTTCGCCGTAGGTGACAGGGGAAAAGTCCTTGCCACCCAGTTCGACCTCCATGGCCTTGAGCAGGCTGGGGGCCGTGGCAACCGCCGCCGCCGTCCCGCCGCTGACCTTGATAAAGGTTCTCCGATTCATCTTCAACATGTCTGTCTCCCGATTCAGAAGTAGGTTTGCACGATCTGGCCGCCGATGAGGATGGCGTAGCGCAGGGCCATGCCTCCCACCAGGAGCAAGGCGGCCGCAGACCAGATACCGGTCTGGCGATGCCCGAACGGGGTCACCAGCAGGGCGATGGGGGCCGCCGTGCCCAGCAGGATGCCCAGTCCGACGAAGATGCCGCCCAGGACGCCGCTGGTCAGGAACATGAAGGTCTGTTCCGCGCCCACGCCGCCATAGGCCGTGGTGCCCAGCAGTGAGATCAGCATGGCGCCGACCCCAGCCGCCGACCAGAGCATGAAACGGCGCAGCATGACTTGCAGTTGCTCGTTCTTGCCCGCCAGGAAGGAGGCAACCGCCGCGCCCGAGACCAGGGAAAGGGCGACGAACAGCACCGGCATCAGCGGTGAGTTCCAGACCGGACGGTTCTGATGCACGGTCAGGTCAAAGCCGGTATAGATCGGCAGACCCACCGCCAGCAGGGAGCCAATGACCGCCAGGATGCGGCCCCTGGGCTCGTCGTTGGAGCGCAGCATGAAGAAATAGGCCACAGAGACCAGGCCGAAGGAAATCAGATTCAAGCCGCCCCAGGCCAGGGGCGAGTCGAAGTTGAGATAGGCCGGGTTCATGATGTTGAGGAAACGGCCGGGTTGCGTCAGATCGCCGATCAGCAACAACCCGCCCACAGCCAGCAGCAGGAGGGAAAGATAAAATGAACTGGCGCGCAGGGACTTGAACTCCTCGCGATACCAGGAAAGGGCGGAAAAGAAGAACAGCGCGGCGGAGATGCCGATGACGAAGAAATAGATCGCATAGCTCCCCGACCAGGGCATGTGATGGAAAACGTTGAAGTCACCCATGATATTGCTCCCGATTAAGCCTTGTGGTTGTCGAACGCCTGGCGGTCCCGTTCCAGGACCTCCGGCGGGTTATAGACCGCGCGCCCATGCTCGGTGAGATTGCGGTCGGCGCCGATGTAGAAGACGTTCGGCTTGGTGCCTTCCTCTGGACGCAACACCTGCGTGGGCAGGGTGGCAACCAGACGGGCCACCTCGGAATTGGGATCGTTGAGATCGCCGAAGATGCGTGCCCGGCCGATGCAGGTCTGTACGCAGGCGGGCGACATGCCCTGGATTACCCGGTGGTGGCAGAAGGTACACTTGTCCACCACGCCGGTGATTTCGGTGTAACTACGGTCCTTGGGCAGCAGGAAGCGGGCGTTATAGGGACAGGAAGCCATGCAGGCCTTGCAGCCGATGCAGCGGTCGTAGTGTTGCAGGACGAAGCCGCCGTCTTCCACCTTATAAGTGGCCCCCACCGGACAGGAACGCACACAGGGCGGATCGTCGCAGTGGTTGCAAAGGCGGGGCAGAAACTGCTTGCGGACATTGGGATAGGTCCCCACCACGCGGTAAGGCACCCAGGTACGCCACACCCCCAGTGGCACGTCGTATTCGGCCTTGCACGCGGTCATGCAACCGTCGCAGCCGATGCAACGCCGCAGGTCGATGACCATGGCGTACCGCTTTTTCCCCGGCACGCCCCGGGTTTCGATGGAAGACAAGCGCAATTCGCTCATGATTTTGGGTCTCCTCCAGAATTCCAGCCAGGCCCGATTCGACGCCTTCTCAAGCGTCGCCGGACAGCCCCGACCCGGGTACAGCCTGGGTCGGAAGATTCAAAGCACCTGCCATGCCAGATCATAACGCCATGTTCTTTATGGTGTTTTATGTGTCGCCGTGGAGAATGGATAACCGGACGGTTACAAATCGACTGAATTAACGTTACTGTTTGGTAAGCATTGCATCACAGGGTCTGGGGGTCGAAGCGCTTGACCGCCCATGGTAGTGAATGGCGAGAGATTTTTTTCTCAGCCTCTCACTTGCCAGGCAAGGAGCCGTTACGCAGCAAAGCTACGGTATTTCCTGGCGTAACCCCTTTACACTTCACAAAAATATGACTTGACGCCGTTCGTTCTCGTCTACACTATTCAAGTACTATATTGATTGCTTGCGCGTAGACAAACTGCGCCGAACAAATGCATCGAATGGGTTTCCTTAGCGTTCTTTGCGTCCTTTGCGGTTGAAAAAAGATTTCTAGGGTTATCGCCCTGCTTGCTTCGGACGGCCCCTGGAGCCGAAATTTCAGTCTGATTACGGAGGACAGGATGATGGACAAAACAAACAAAGCTGTCTCGATCATGTGTTTCCATGACGAGCTGTGCCAGGTATTCAACGCGATGATGACGGCCCTGTCCCTGCTCAGGGAGGGCGCCAAGGTGACGGTATTCTTCGGCTCGCGCGGGGTGAACGCCCTGCACAAGGACAAAGTCGGTACGCTCGCCTGCCTGCCGGACCAGCCCGAGGTAGGCGAGGCGGTCATGAAGCGCATGGACGAGCTGGACTTGCCCTTGATAGAAGACCTGTTCTTCATGTTCACCGCCGAGGGTGGCGAGCTGCTGGCCTGCCCGCTCAACGTGCCGCTGTTCGGCATGAGCGAGCGCGACCTGATCGAAGGGGTACGGCTTGCCGATCCTGCCCGCTATTACAAGGATGTGGTCATTCCGGCGGCAATGAATCTGACTTTCTGAGAGGAGACCACGCATGCCAGGCCATTCGCAGGAACTGTCCACCCGTTGCGTCCACGCCGGCGAGATCGCTGATCCGTATGGATCGCCGCATACGCCCGTCTACACGACGACGACCTTCAAATTCCCCTCCACCGCCGCCCTGCTGGACGTGGTGGAGGGGCGCAAGCCCGGCGCGCTCTACACCCGCTACGGCCTCAATCCGACCATCCAGGCACTGGAAGAAAAGCTTGCCGCCATCGAGGGGGCCGAGGCTGCGCTGGCCTTCTGTTCCGGCATGGCGGCCGAGTCGGCGCTATTCTTGGCCCACGGACGCAAGGGTATCGTCTGCCTGGGCGACGCCTACGGCGGCACCTTGGAGCTGATTGCCGGCCAGTTGCCGGAATTGGGCATACCCACCCACCTGCTGCTAGGCGGCGAGATCGACCGGCTGCCTGACCTTTTGAGGCAAGGCGCGGGGATGGTGTTTTTCGAGACGCCCACCAACCCGGCCCTGGAACTGTTCGACATCGCCGCCATCGCCGAACTGGCCCATGCCCAAGGCGCCCTGGCCGTGGTGGACAACACCTTCGCCTCGCCGGTGAATCAGAACCCCTTGGCCCTGGGCGCGGACTTCGTGGTGCATTCCGCCACCAAATACTTGGGCGGCCATTCCGACCTCACCGCCGGGGCGCTGATGGGAAAAAAGGAGTTGATCATGCCGGTGTGGAGCTGGCGCAAGAACCTGGGCCAGACCATCGCCCCTGAAATCGCCGCCCAACTGGCCCGCAGTCTGCGTAGTTTGACCCTGCGGGTGGAACGGCAGAACGCCACCGCCATGCGGATCGCAGAGGCCCTGCGGACGCACCCCAAGGTTGCCCGCGTCCTCTATCCGGGCCTGCCGGATTTCCCTGGCCACGATCTCGCCCGCCGGCAGATGAAGGGTTTCGGCGGCATGCTGACCATCGAAGTCGCGGGCGACGGAAAGGCGGCCACCCGCGTCGCCGACGCTTTGAAGCTCTTTGCCCTGGCGCCATCGTTGGGTGGCGTGGAGAGCCTGGTTACCCAGCCCTGCACCACGACTCATCATGGCCTGACACCGGAGGAACGCGCCCGGCGCGGCATCTCCGACGCCATGTTGCGCCTGTCGGTGGGGCTGGAGGATGCCGGCGACCTGATCGCCGATCTGGAACAGGCGTTAGGCTGATTTGTTCGTAACTATTCAGCTCGATTCGGAAATTGCCCCCTCCCCCTTCCAGGGGGAGGGTTGGGGAGGGGGTAAGGGGTCGATTCAGGCGTAGGTACTCGGTCTACGCCCCACCCTCCCCCCAACCCCCTCCCGGAGGGAGGGGGAGCTGAATAATTAGTGCGCCAGCATAAGCTGGCAGATCGTAGTTGATGAAAGTTCAATACAGAGAAGAAATGGCGAATCACT
>MGZB01000057.1 GCA_001801995.1 Gammaproteobacteria bacterium RIFOXYD12_FULL_61_37
GATACCTCCAACTTCTCGGTGGATACAATCTCAAGTCAAGCACTTGGGCTCCGAACTACGAGGGTCCCCTTCTTTTTTTCCTTTTTATAACTGACTACCAGGCTGACTTTGGGAATGGCAGGATTACCCTGCCGGAGCGTGCGAACGATAGGACCATAGACCATCCTCACCCCCTCCCCAACACCCCCCGCAAAAACCGCCCCGTGTGCGACGCCTCGCAGGCAGCGATCTGTTCCGGGGTGCCGGTGGCGATGATCTCGCCGCCCCGGTCGCCGCCTTCGGGGCCGAGGTCGATGACCCAGTCGGCGGTCTTGATCACGTCCAGGTTGTGTTCGATGACGAGGATGCTGTTGCCGTGGTCGCGCAACCGATGCAATACCTCCAGAAGATGTTGCACGTCGTGGAAGTGGAGGCCGGTGGTGGGTTCGTCAAGGATGTAAAGGGTCTTGCCGGTGTCGCGTTTGGAGAGTTCCCGCGAGAGTTTGACGCGCTGGGCCTCGCCGCCGGAGAGGGTGGTGGCGTTCTGGCCCAGGCGGATGTAGCTGAGGCCCACGTCGGTCAGGGTCTGGAGTTTTCGTTTGAGGGCGGGGACGGCGTCGAAGAATTCCAGGGCCTCTTCCACGGTCATGTCCAACACTTCGTGGATGTTCTTGCCCTTGTATTTGATCTCCAGGGTCTCGCGGTTGTAACGCTTGCCCTTGCAGACATCACAGGGGACGTAGATATCGGGCAGGAAGTGCATCTCCACCTTGATGACGCCGTCGCCGGCGCAGGCCTCGCAGCGGCCGCCCTTGACGTTGAAGCTGAAGCGGCCCGGTTGGTAACCGCGCGAGCGGGCCTCCTGGGTGCCGGTGAAGAGGTCGCGGATGGGGGTGAACAGGCCGGTATAGGTGGCGGGGTTGGAGCGGGGGGTGCGTCCGATGGGGCTCTGGTCGATGTCCACCACCTTGTCGAACAGCTCCAGCCCTTCGATGGCCTGGTGGGGCGCGGTCTCCAGGGGATTGGCGCCATTGAGGCGCTCGGCGGCGATGGGGAAGAGGGTGTCGTTGATGAGGGTGGACTTGCCGGAGCCGGAGACGCCGGTGATGCAGGTGAAGAGGCCGAAGGGGATCTCGGCATCGACCCCTTTCAGGTTGTTGCCCTTCGCACCTCGTATACGCAGCCACTGATCGCCGGGCGGGGTGCGCTTTTCGGGGACGGTGATGCGCCTTGCGCCGGAGAGGTACTGCCCGGTCAGGGATTCCTCGACGGCGGCGATCTGATCGGCCGTGCCCTGGGCGATGACGCGCCCGCCGTGGACCCCGGCGCCGACGCCGATATCGACGATGTGGTCGGCGATGCGGATGGCCTCTTCGTCGTGCTCCACCACGATGACGGTGTTGCCCAGGTCGCGCAGGTGGATCAGGGTTTTCAGCAAGCGATCATTGTCGCGCTGGTGCAGGCCAATGGAGGGTTCGTCCAGGACGTACATGACCCCCACCAGTCCGGCGCCGATCTGGCTGGCCAGGCGGATACGCTGGGCCTCGCCGCCGGAGAGGGTCTCGGAACTGCGGTCGAGCGACAGGTAATCCAGGCCGACGTTGACCAGGAACTCCAGCCGCAGGCGGATCTCCTTGAGGATCTTCTCGGCGATCTGGCCCTGCTTGCCGGGCAGGTCGAGGGCGCCGAGGAATTCCAGGGTGCGGCCGATGGGGAGCTGGGTCAGGGCCGGCAGATTGTGCTCACCGACAAAGACATGGCGCGCGGCGCGGTTGAGGCGGCTGCCGCCGCACTCGGGGCAGGGATGGGTGGAGATGTAGCGGGCCAGCTCCTCGCGCACGGCGTTGGATTCGGTCTCGTGGTAGCGGCGGTCCATGTTGCGGATCACCCCCTCGAAGGGGTGGGTCTTGGTGACGCCCGCGCCCCGTTCGTTGTAATAGGTGAACTTGATCGCCTCACCCTCGCTGCCGAAGAGGATCGCCTTCTGTGCCTCGGCGGATAGCCCGTCCCAGGGGGTCTCCGGGTCGAAACCGTAGTGTTTGGCCAGGGAGCGGATCAGGCCGAAGTAGTAGGCATTGCGCCGGTCCCAGCCGCGCACCGCCCCATCGGCCAGGCTGAGCTTGGGGTGGGAAACCACCCGCTGGGGGTCGAAGAATTGGCGCACCCCCAGGCCGTCGCACTTCTCGCAGGCCCCGGCCGGATTGTTGAAGGAGAAGAGGCGCGGCTCCAGCTCAGCCAGGCTGTAGCCGCAGATCGGGCAAGCGAAGTTGGCGGAGAAGATCAGTTCCTTTTTATCGGGCTCGTCTTCGGCTCGGGCGTCCTGCTTCGCCCTACCGACTCCATCCATGGAGTCGATCCAGGCGATGCGCACCAGCCCCTCGGAGAGGCGCAGGGCGGTCTCGAAGGATTCGGCCAGGCGCAGGCCCAGATCCTCCCGCACCTTGAAGCGGTCCACCACCACCTCGATGTCGTGCTTCTTGTTGGGCTCCAGTTCCGGTACGGCGTCGATCTCGTGGATGACCCCGTCCACTCGCACCCGCACGAAGCCCTGCATTCGCAACTCCGCGATCAGGCCGAGATATTCCCCCTTACGGCCAGAGATCACCGGCGCCAGCATCATCAGTTTGCTCTCGGCCGGCAAGGCCAGCACCTGATCCACCATCTGGCTGATGGTCTGGGCCTCCAGGGGCTCGCCGTGGTCGGGACAGCGGGGAATACCGGCGCGGGCGAAAAGCAGGCGCAGGTAGTCGTGGATCTCGGTGATGGTGCCGACCGTCGAGCGCGGGTTGTGGCTGGTGGTCTTCTGCTCGATGGAGATGGCGGGCGAGAGGCCCTCGATATGGTCCACGTCCGGCTTCTCCATCAGGGAGAGGAACTGGCGGGCGTAGGCCGAGAGGGATTCCACGTAGCGCCGCTGCCCCTCGGCGTAGAGGGTGTCGAAGGCCAGCGAGGACTTACCGGAGCCGGAAAGCCCGGTAATGACGATCAGTTTATCGCGGGGGAGATCGAGGTCGATGTCCTTTAAATTATGCGTGCGCGCGCCGCGAATGCTTATGGTATCCATGGGTTTGGTGGGGCCGCCGGGTCGAGGGTAATCTGCTACTATACCGGCTCTTTGGTAACCGGCAACAGACGAAGCAATGTCAGGACAAGAGCAGGGTTTCGACCTCAATCCCACCGAAAAACGGGCCGCGGCCGGGTTGGTGGCGATCTTCACCTTCCGCATGCTGGGGCTCTTCCTCATCCTGCCGGTCTTCGCCCTCTACGCCCACCACCTGACCGGCTCGACGCCGCTCATGATCGGGCTCGCCATCGGCGCCTTCGGTCTGACCCAGGCCCTGTTGCAGATCCCCGTCGGCACCCTGTCCGACCGTATCGGCCGCAAACCGGTGATCATCACCGGCCTGCTGCTCTATGCCCTGGGCAGCGCGGTGGCGGCCCTTTCGACCTCCATCGAGGGAGTGATCGCCGGCCGTCTGCTGCAAGGCTCCGGGGCTATCGCAGCCCCCGTCATGGCCCTGGCCGCCGACCTGACCCGCGAGGTGGTGCGTACCCGCGTCATGGCGATGATCGGGGTGAGCATTGGCATCGCCTTCATTCTGTCGCTGATCCTGGGACCCATGCTGGCCGCCGGCATCGGCGTCAGCGGGATCTTCTGGATCAGCGCGGGTCTGGCGCTGCTCGGCATCCTGCTGATGGTCACCCTGGTTCCCTCCCCCGAACACAGCCGCAGGCACCATGACGCCGCACCGGCCCCCGAGATGATGGGGCGGGTCTTTGCCGACGGCGATCTGCTGCGGCTCGATTTCGGTGTGTTCGTGCTGCACATGGCCCTGACATCCGTCTTCCTGGTGGCGCCTCTGCTGTTGCGCGACCGTTTCGGCCTGGAGTCGGTGGACCACTGGCAGCTCTACCTGCCGGTCATGCTCCTGGCCATGGGGCTGATGGTGCCCTTCGTGATCCTGGCCGAAAAGCGGCATCTAATGAAGGAGATGTTCGTCGGCGGCATCCTGGTCGCGGGCGCGGCGCTGATCCTGATGTATCTGGAGGCGGGCAACCTCTGGCTGTTCGCGCTGGTCATGATCTTTTTCTTCGCCGCTTTCAACCTGCTGGAGGCGATCATGCCCTCCTGGGTGTCGAAAGTGGCGGCGGCCGAGATGCGCGGCACCGCCATGGGGATGTTCGCCACCAGCCAATTCGCCGGGGCTTTTGCTGGCGGACTGATCGGCGGCTCGGTCCATCAGCGTTTCGGCTTGGCGGCGGTTTTCCTGTTCAGCGCCGCCATGATGGCCCTCTGGGCCTTGTCGTCACTGGGCATACGCCGGCCCCGCCACCTGAGCAATTTCCTCTTGCCGCTGGAAGGGCTGGGGGAGATGGACATGGCCCTGCTGAGTCAGCGGCTCATGACCCTGCCGGGGGTCAAGGCGGTGCAGGTTATCGCCGAGGATGGCGTAGCCTATATGAAAGTGGATAATGCGGTATTCGATAGCGAGCAGGCCACGGCGATCGTCGCGGGCAATTAAGGGGGAAATCAAAGATGTCAAAGGGCACAGTCAACAAAGTCATCCTGATCGGCAACCTGGGGGCCGATCCCGAGGTTCGGGCCATGACCAGCGGGGAGTATGTGGCCAACATTCGCATCGCCACCACCGAGGGCTGGAAGGACCGCAACACCGGTGAAAATCAGGAACGCACCGAGTGGCACCGGATCACCCTTTACCGCAAGCTGGCCGAGATCGCCCAGCAATATCTGCGCAAGGGCTCCAAGGTCTACATCGAAGGCCGCTTGCAGACCCGCAAATGGCAGGACCAAAGCGGCCAGGACCGCTACAGCACCGACATCATCTGCGACAACATGCAGATGCTCGATACCAAGGGCGGCGGCATGGGCGCCGGTGCCCCCGCCCCTGCCTTCCAGTCCAATCAACCCTCCCGTCAACCCCCGTCCGCCCCCCCCGCCGACACGGGCTGGGGTGCCTCCGCACCCTACCAGGATCGCGGATTCGACGGTCCCGAGGACGATATTCCGTTCTGACGGACGGCGAAGAGGTATCCTCGATATTGTGCTCTTTGAGGAGGCCGAGGGTGTAGCTATAGGCGATTCCCGCTGACCCGGCCCCAGCTCTTGATCCCAGATTCCTTGGCGAGCGTGGCCGTAGGTGCGAATTTATTCGCACAATCAATAGATTGTGTGTGAATGAATGCGCACCTACAGATGTAAGACGCAAATACCTTCTCGGGTCATGCCGATGACTGTAGCTTCTTGAAAAGGATGGGCGCCACCTCGCCAAAGTGATTGGCGAAATGGACCTTCATCCCTTTGCGGATGTGTTCCGGGACCTCTTCGAATTCGTCTTTGTTGTCGCCGGGGAGGATGAGTTCGCGGATGCCGGCGCGGCGGGCGGCCATGATCTTTTCGCGGATGCCGCCGACGGGGAATACCTGGCCGGTAAGGGTCAGTTCGCCGGTCATGGCGATGCGGCGGCTGATGGGTTCGTTGCGGGCCAGGGAGAGGAGGGCGCTGGCCATGGTGATGCCGGCGCTGGGGCCGTCCTTGGGGGTGGCTCCGGCGGGGACGTGGAGGTGGATGAAGGCTTCTTTGAGGAAATCGGGGTCGGCGCCCAGCGCTTTGAGGTGGCCGAGGATGTAGCTGTAGGCGATCTCTGCCGACTCGCGCATGACCTCGCCCAACTGCCCGGTGAGTTTGAAGCCCCGGTTGAAGCCGTGGACCCGTACCGCCTCGATACTGAGGGTGGCGCCGCCCATGGCGGTCCAGGCCAGGCCGGTGATCACGCCGATCCCGTGCAGGTTGCGTTCGTCGCGGAACAAGGGCGGCCCCAGGTAGCCTCGCAGATCTTCGGGGCCGACCTCGATGGGGGTCTCCACCCCGTCCAGGATCTTGACCACCGCCTTGCGGGCGATGCTGCCCAGGCCCTTCTCCAGCCGCCGTACCCCGGCATCGCGGGCGTAGTCCTCGATGAGGGCGTCCAGGGCTGCGGCGCTGATTTTCAACTGGCCGCGCTTGAGGCCGGCCCGTTTCAGTTGGCGCGGCAGCAGATATTTACGGGCGATCTCCCGCTTTTCGCTGGAGATGTAGCCGGAGAGCTGGATCAGCTCCATGCGGTCCAGCAGGGGGGCGGGGATGGTGTCGAGCTGGTTGGCCGTGCAGATGAACAAGGTCTTGGAGAGGTCGAAGCGCACGTCCAAATAGTGGTCGAGGAAGTCGCTGTTCTGCTCCGGGTCCAGCACTTCCAGCAGGGCCGAGGCCGGGTCGCCGTGGTAGGAGGCGCCGATCTTGTCGATCTCGTCCAGCATGATGACCGGGTTTTGGGTCCCCGCATCTTTCATGGCCTGGACGAATTTGCCCGGCATGGCGCCGATGTAGGTGCGGCGGTGGCCTTTGATCTCGGCTTCGTCGCGGATGCCGCCGACGGAAAAACGATAGAACTTGCGCCCCAGGGTATCGGCCACCGATTTGCCCAGGGAGGTCTTGCCTACGCCGGGCGGTCCCGCCAGCAGGATGATGGAGCCGGCCACTTCGCCCTTCATGATGCCGACGGCGAGGAACTCCAGGATGCGCTTCTTCACGTCCTCCAGCCCGTAGTGGCCCGCTTCCAGGATCTTGCGGCCGTGGACGATGTCCAGGTTGTCCTTGGAGTAGCGGCCCCAGGGCAGCAGGCTGAGCCAATCCAGGTAGTTGCGGGTGACGGCGTATTCCGGCGAGCCCTGTTCCAGGATCGCCAGCTTCTCCATCTCCTCGCCGACCCGTTTGGCGGCCTCCGGGGGCAGGGTCAGCTCCGCCAGCCGCTCCCTGAAGCGGTCGATGTCGGCGGTGCGGTCGTCCTTGGCGATGCCCAATTCCTGTTGGATCGCTTTGAGCTGTTCCCGCAGGAAGAACTCCCGCTGCTGCTGCTCCATGCGCTCTTCCACCGCCTGGCGGATCTTGCTCTGGGCCTTGGCCAGCTCCAGCTCCTTGTGCAGCAGCTCCAGCACGATCTCCATGCGAGGCATCAGATCGACCGCTTCCAATACCCGTTGCAGTTGCTCGCCGCTGGAGCTGGTCAGGCTGGCGGCAAAATCGGCCAGGTGGGAAGGGTCCTCTGGGCCGAAGCGGTCCAGGAACATGCGCAGCTCTTCCGCGTAGAGGGGGTTGAGGGGCAGCAATTCCTTGATGGTGTTGATGAGGGCGAGGGAATAGGCCTTGAGCTGGTCATCGCCCCGGCCCTTCTGCTCCGGGATGTAGGTAACGCGGGCGGAAAAAGGCCGCTCGGTTTTGACGATGCTGTCGATGCGGAAGCGCTGCACGCATTCGATCAGCACCTGGAGATGAGGTCCCGCAGCCTGCACGCGCCGAATCCGCCCGACTGCACCCACGGCGGCGAAGTCCTCCGGCCGGGCTTCCACTGCGTCATCGTTCTTGACCATCAGGATGCCGATGGCGTGCTGGGCGCTATCGGCCGCCGTCTTGATGGTCTCGCCCCAATGGACCTCCTCCATGAGCAGAGGGATCATCTGGCCGGGGAAAAAGGGCCGCGAGGCAACCGGCAACAGGGTGATCAGCCCCGGCAGTAGATCGTCCTGACGGGCGATGGGTGTCTCCAGGGTGGCCTCTTCGGGGGTGGGGGAAGTCTCGTCGGTCATGCCCTTTCCTTTGTCATGCGGGGTTCTTTCAATATATATGGCAGCATTCGCCGAATTGACAAGGGGGGGCTTATTCCCCTCGATTGGCCAGGCGCGCGAAATCGCCCACCGAAAGCGTCTCCGCCCGCGCCCCGGGGTCGATGCCGCAGGACTCGATCTGTTCCGCCGAAAGGACGCCCTTCAGGGCATTGCGCAGGGTCTTGCGCCGCTGGCCGAAGGCGGCGGTCACCACCTGGGCGAAACGGTTGCGGTCCTGGATCGGGTGCGGCGGTTCCGGGTAAGGGGTCAATCGCACAAAGGCGGAATGGACCTTCGGCGGCGGGTTGAAGGCGCCGGGGCCGATGTCGAACAGATGAGTGACCCGGCACCAGGCCTGCAACATCACCGACAGCCGGCCGTAGTCCTTGCCGCCGGGATCGGCGGCCATGCGTTCGACCACCTCCCGCTGCAACATGAAATGCATGTCGGCGATCACCGCCTTTTGCTCCAGCAGATGGAACAGGATCGGGGTCGAGATGTTGTACGGAAGATTGCCGACCACCCGCAGCTTGGCGTCTTGAGCTAGGGCCGTGAAATCGAACCGGAGGGCATCGGCCAAGTGAATGGTCAGCTCGCCGAAAAGGGCGCAAGCGGCAGCCAGCGGTCCGACCAGATCCCGGTCCAGCTCGATGGCCTGCAAAGCCCCCGCCGCCTTCAGCAGCTCCTTGGTGATCGCCCCCTGTCCGGGACCGATCTCCACCAGCCGATCTCCGGGCTTGGGAGAGACGGCGGAGACGATCCGGTTGATGACCCCCGGATCGTGCAGGAAATTCTGGCCAAAGCGTTTGCGCGGTTGATGACTCATGGAGCGGAAGGTTACAGGGCTCGGTGGCGCCTGTCATGGCCGGGTTTGGGTGGGAGGAGGTGTCTTATGCTAGGATGCTGACACATAAGAAGAAATCAATATCCCTGTAACCCAGATACAGGCATTGCGCGCATGAAAAACCTTTTCTATCTCTTGCCCAAAAACCGGCGTCCCTATTGGCATCCGGATCTGGAGCCCCTGGGTGTCGCGGCGGAGGAGGGGGTGGAGATCCCGCTGCTGGGCTATGTGACCGCCGGACATCCGGTGGATATCCCCGAGGAGAGGGAGACGGTCACGGTGCCGCGCCACATGGTGCGCAAGAACTGTTACGCGCTCCGGGTTCGCGGCCATTCCATGATCGACGACCACATCCAGGACGGCGACATCATCATCGTGGAGCGTCGGGAGACGGCGGAGAATGGGGAGTCGGTCATCGCCATGATCAACGGCGAGAAGGTGACCCTGAAGCGTTTCTATATCGAGGCCGATGGCATCCGCCTGCAACCGGCCAATCCGGCAATGGGACCCATCTATCTGAGGCATGAGGAGCTGCAAATCCTCGGCATCGTGGCCGGGGTCATCCGCACGGCGGAGTGAGAGGCGCGGTCAACCGGAATTCAGAAGGGCGGCCTACAAGGTTTGGGCGTGTCCCCTGAGAAAACGAAACGGGGGCCAAAGGCCCCCGTTTTACGCCGTAATCCCGGAAGGGATCAGGAACAACCGCCGCCGCCTCCGCAACCACCACCGCTGCTGCAACCGCCACCGCCTCCGAAGGAGGGCAGGTTGTTGAAGACGAAACTGGCGTTGCCGTCGCCACGGTCGACGAAGTCGATCTCGACACCCCGCAGGTATTGCAGGGTCCCCTGATCGACGATCACCTTGAAGCCCTCACAATCCAACACACCATCCTGCTCGGCGTTGATCTGATCGGTGAAGCTCATGCCGAAGCTCATGCCGCTACAGCCACCGGGGGCTGCATAGACACGTACACCGGCGATATTGTCTTCCACCTGCTGCATCAGCTCGGCGAATTTGGCCTGAGCGCCGGAGGTAAGGCTCAGATCGTCGCTACCCAGGACCATTGTTGCTTCTGTCATGGAAAATTCCTCTCTAAACTACTCAACAAATTTGGCTAATCATAGGCGTTGGGACTTGCCGGCGTCAATTCCGCGAAATGCCCCAGGCATGTCTGCCGGCCTGAAGGCCGGCCTACTAAAGCCGTCCCTTGGCATCTAATGAATAGAGGTGACGCTCGGCGTCGATGAGGTGTTGACCCCAATGCATCCGGTATCCCCGGCGCCACTTGCCGAAGACCTTGGTGGGCGAGGCGTGGGTGCGGGTCAGCTCATCCAGGCCCGTCTTCAGTGACCAATAGATATCGGTCAAGTCGTCCGCCAGGCTTCCGCTCATCTGCTGATAATCGTAATTGGCGTCGAACTCCAGCCAGTAGGGGTCCTTCTCCCCGAGCGTCTCCTTCAGGCGCACGAAGAAATCGAACCGGCGGTCCAGATCCCCGTCGCCCTCGTCCCAGCCGGTCTCCCTCACTGCCTTCAAGCGCGATATGGCCAAGTGCAGTTGGGGCAGCAGTTCGGCCACATGTTGCAGCCAATGGTTGTCCGTCCCGTCGTAGTCTTCCACCAGCCGGCAATAGTGCCGCGCGACACCCATCAGTTCGTTCATTTCCGGGCTCATCTTTCGAGTACCCCCTGCCGCTATTTTCATGGAAGTGTAGTAAAGATTCGGCGAAGTAAATTCCACTTCCGTGATAGTAATCAGGGTGCGCTATGATGGCGGGCCATGAACGAGTCCAGGACCCCCCTTTTTTCGAACAATCCGGTGATGCTGGCGGCCGGTGGCCATGACCCTTGCGGCGGCGCGGGCATTCAGGCCGACATTGAGGCCGCTGCCGCGATGGGTGTCCATGCGGTCACCGCACTCACCTGTTTAACCATTCAGGACACGGGCAACGTCTGCGGCATGGAGCCCACGGACCCCGGCTTGCTGCGCCGTCAGATCGAAACCCTCTTCGCCGATATCCCAATCCATTGCTGCAAGATCGGCCTGATTGGGTCGGCCGGGGCCGCACGGGTCCTTGCCGAGCTGCTCGGCGCCCCGGATGCCCCGCCCCTGGTGCTGGACCCGGTCCTGGCCGCAGGCGGCGGCGCCAACCTGAGCGGTGAAAGGCTGATCGAATCCATTCGCGCGGAGCTGATCCCGAAATGCAGTCTTTTGACCCCCAACCTGCCCGAGGCCCAACACCTTTCAGGCTGGTCAACCCCCGGCGACTGCGCCGCTGAACTGACTCGGCTCGGCTGCGCCCATGTGCTCGTCACCGGCGGTCACGAAGAGACCGATCGGGTCATAAACCGGCTGTACGACGCCAATGGCCTGGTGAATGAGTGGGAATGGCCGCGCCTGCCCCACGGCTACCACGGCTCCGGCTGCACCCTGGCCAGCGCCGCTGCGGCCCTGCTGGCCAAGGGCATCGATCTGGCCAACGCGGTGGAACAGGCCCAGCGGTTCACCTGGCGAACGCTCGCCGATGCCATGCAATTGGGCCGGGGACAGTTGATACCGCGCCGACGCAACGTGGCGCTGGATCAATACGCCTCCACGGCGGGGTCCTCGGGGTCATAGGGCTCGGTTTCAGGGTCGAAAGCCACCGGCTTCTCCTCAGCGGCTTCGCGCTTAACGCGCTCCCAATCAGACTTGCTGTGTGGCTGCATACAACCTCCTTTCGGTTCGAGGGGCGCGGCGCAGGGAGATGGCGCGAATTTCGCCGCCCCGCTCCACATACACCAGCGCCAGCACCACAAAGGCAAGCCCGGTAGTGGTAACACCCCCATCCCTCAATCGTCATCGAACCAATCGAACAGCACCGCGCCGAACAGGGCGCCCCAAAGGAATGACGATAGCCCAGAATTGCGTTTCGGTTCCCTGGGCGCCGGACGGTAGAAACCCGTTTGAAAGGAAGGCCGTATTTGTGGCAACGGCATGGCCACCAATAGCGCATCCTGGAGGTGCGCACGATCGAACCCCGTCGGCGCCATAACGAAGGTATCCAATTCATCGACGGTATCGGGAAGGGAGAAACGCACATTGAATTCCCGCCCACCACCCTCATCCAGCATCGATTCCGGGTCACCCAAGGTCAATACGATATCGGCCAACCACATGGCGAGGGTTTCCAGATGCCCCCTTGCCATCCGTGCCAGGTTCCCGGAGCGGGGACCGGGTTCCTGTTGTTCCACCTGCCGCAGGGCGGCATAGACGCGGATGACCCCCAGGACAGCAGAGTCAAACTCGTGGGTAAAGGCCGCCTGTGAATGACTGGGGCAAGTCTGCGCTGCGAAGACATGACCGGCCAGTCCGTCGCTCGCCTTGATGAGCCGTTTCAACGCCGAGCGCCAAGCAACCAGACCGGCAAAAACCGAGGTTATGAATCCCGGCCCGGTTAGGCCAGAGGGGTTGGACAGCGCGTCCGAAACTGCTGTCAACGCGGGGTAGAACCCCTGCTTCATCGCGGCGACATGGGGCTTGAACAGAGACATAATGGCTTCTCCGATGGAGATTCTCAGTAGAAGTGTAGTTCGTAGGATGTGGTGAACGGCAGTGAACCGCGTCATTTTGCCCCGCAACCGCGAATGATGCGGTTCGTGCCTCGGCAACTGCTCCCTGCGTTGCCCTACCACCTCCATCCCTGGAGGCGTCACCGCATCCTCTCATAGCCTTTACAAATTAATACTATTTATGGTTACCAAGGTCTCAGCCCACGCGAAAAGTGAAGCCGATTGACATAAATCCCATTTATCAATTAGCCCGACTCTTCGCCTTTTCTTCGTCGAACGGGTTCTGGCTGGTTTCCGGATGAGCGCCCCTGGGGTCCACCTAACCTCTCACATGGGATGTCCGCCGGGCGGCATCGGATCAGTTTCATTGGGCATCTGATCCAGGGGTCATCCCGGGCACCGCCTCAAGACTACGGCCTGGGGAATATCGTCATCGGCCAGCGGCCCGATTTTTCGCTTGTTTCATTGCGTCTTCCAACGTCTCCAGGAGACGAAAGCGCTCCTTTCCCCCCCATTTTTCATCGTAAGGCGCAAGATAATTTTCCCTCATCATCTTGTCCTCAAAGGAGCCATACTGAGCGAGCATGTGCGGAACATTATGAATAGCATCCATCAGGTCAAAAATCTGATCGTCTGGCATCTTGTTAGGTCCTATTGACCTGGCGCGAACCTCAAGGACAACTCTGCCGAGGAGATGGATATAGGCGCTGAGTATCGGTTCTGGTGCAGTCATGTCTTAACTCCTTACGGGCTCAATGCCGGTGGTTTGTGGGCGCCGGAGCGGGCGAGGTTGAGTTGCAGCAGGCGGCGGAGGATTTCGTCGTCGGCCGAATCGGCGGGCCAGTCATAGGCGGCGGCCACGGCCTGGTCGAGGGCTCGGTGGGCGTTTTGCAGCCAGGCGGGGTTCTGGTTGTTGAGGTTGGTGAGGGTGCGTTGTCTCAGGTCGGCCTCGTGGCCGGGTTTGGGGAGTAGACGGTCCGGGTAACCGGGAACCACTTCGGGGATGCGTTCGACCCACTCGGGCGGATTGAGCCAGTTCTCGCGCAATTCGTTCAGACGGCGGGCGGCCTGGGCGATGGCCTCGGCCTGGGGGTTAGTGTATTCCTCGGGCTTGAGGTCGGGGGTGAGCCCTTCGGGGAAGGGGAAGGTCCCAAAACAGGAGGCTGCGTTGTATGTTGGGTCATTGCCAACACCATGCCGACTGGCTTTTGCTGTAGCCCAGACAAGGTGCGCGTTCGATTGGAGGATGCCAAAGGCGGTATCGTCTTGGCGTGCGATTACAAGCAGCCGGGTATCGGGAAGCACGCAAACGTCTAACCATACAAAGAAACGATGCCTTGCAACGCGGGGCGTCACGATGTAACGGGGCAACCCCTTCAGCGCCTGGCGTAAGCTTACTCGCGCCTCTTCGTGTATCCACCAGCGGCGGCGAGTTCGTTCTCGCTTGACCGTTTCCCGATAGGGCTTCACGTGGGTCAACAGGTGCTGAAAGGGTCTTTCATACAAGGCGGCTTCGGCCTCTGGCATATCCACCCCAAAATCGATGATCCAGGTATCGGAGGCACGGCCAGTGATGTCTTGCCCGTTCCTCCATGGCTTAACTACATCGCTGTTTGGCCGTCCATTTGGATTCGGCAGGGCCAACCATTCTCGGGCAGTTTCTCCCGGAATCTGAAAATCGCCATATTTCTTGGTTCCCTCAAAGGCGATGGCATTTTCCGGTAAGACGATGGCCTGGGTAAGATTGACGCCTCCTTCTTCACCGCTCCCTGTCAGGTCGGAGTGAATCTCCTGTACCGGTAGGCCGTTCAATCGCAGCCCCTGGCTATCACCCCCGGACCCGAAGCAAACCAAGGACACGCGCACTGCTGCGCCTTCGTTTATCCAGGGCTCGTCTGCCCAAGCGGAGAATATCCGCGACGAGGCGCCGATTCGGTCCAAGACCTGCCGATTCGATCCTGCTCGGATCGACTGTGTTGCTACCAGCCCTGCCCTCTGGCTCATCCCCGCCGCGATTTGCGCCCGCGCCTTTTCGAACCAATAAGTCACCAAGTCCGCGCTACCGGGCACCCGATCGCTATAAACACGGTTGAGCCCGTCGAAATAGGCGTCCCCCAGCTCGCCCCGTTTCTTGCTGCCGCCCAGAAACGGCGGGTTGCCGATAATGACATCGGCCGCAGGCCATTGGGACTCGGTTCCATCGGGGTTGATCAGGGCGTCGCGTTGTTCGATGGTCTCCAGGGGCTTGAGGACGGGGTTGCGGTTGAGGTCCTGGCCGTGATTGAGCATCCATTGGATCTCGCCGATCCAGAGGGTGACACGGGCCAGCTCGGCGGCGTAGGGGTTGAGTTCTATGCCTTTGATGTTTTCGGGTCCGACCTGGGGGAAGCTGCGGTGCAGGCCCAGTGCCTCGGCTTCGAGGTTGGTCTCGTGCTCCAGATCCTTGAGGGTTTGCAGGGCAAGGTAGAGGAAGTTGCCGGAACCGCAGGCGGGGTCGAGCACCTGGAACCGGCGCAGGCGTTCGAGGTGGCCGTGGAAGTGCTGTTCCGCCGCCGCACGGGCCTTGGTGGCGCTGGACTTGGCTTGGGCGCCATCGGCCTTGGCGAGTTGTTCTTCGATCTGTTGCTTGACCGCTGCCCACTCGGCGCGCAGGGGCTGGGCGATGGTGGCGTCGATCAGGCGGCGGATGGTGCCGGGATCGGTGTAGTGGGCACCGAGCTGGGAGCGTTTGGCGGGGTCGAGGCCGCGCTCGAACAGGGTGCCGAAGATGGCGGGGTCGATGGCGCTCCAGTCCATGCGGGCTGCGGCCAGCAGCAAGTCGATGTCGGACGCCTCCAGGGGCACGGGGTCGCTGTGCTGGAACAGGCCGCCGTTGAACCAGGCGATGTCTTCCAGCAGGAATTCACCGCCCTGGCGCATGGTCTGGAAGAGTTCGCCGAGTCGGGTGCCGAGCCTATCGGGGGCCTTGGCGCTCTTCTCGACGATGCGTTCGAACAGCTTGACGGGGAGCAGGCCCGCGTCCTCGGCGTAGAGGCAGAAGAGACATTGGGTCAGAAAATGCGCCACGGCATGGGGATCGTGACGACCGCCAGGGATGGCGGAAGTGCTGGAAACGCAGGAGCCGTTTTCAGTGCCGCGCTGGCGCAGGGTCTCGGCCAAGTTGGCCAGTGCCCCGGCGGCCTCGGCGGTGACATCACTACGGGTGCGGCCGGGGCGCAGGCGTTCGGGTTCGGTAAAGGCCCACTTGAGCTTGGCGCGCTGTTCCGGCTTGCCCAGCTCGACGATGGGGATAACGTGGGTCTCTTGCACCGCGTTGGTGAAGGCGGTATGGATGACGATGGAATCCAGGTCGCAGACGATGAGCAGCGGTGGGTATTGCAGAGCGGGGGCGTAGAGCTGGAGCTGTTTGAAGGCTGCCTGGAGATCCTTGCCCTTGCCTTTGTACTCCCAGCCGAAGCAGCCGCGCTTCCAGACATCGGCCCAGCCGTCGCCGCCTCCGGCCTTCTTGGCGCCGTACTCGAAGGCGTACCAATCACCCTTGGGATCGGCTTCTGCCGGGGTCGGTTCACCCAGCATCCGGCAGAGGTCGATGAAATGCTCCTGGGCGGCTGAGCGCTCCTTGAGGCTGGCCTGTTGCCACTTGGCGATGAAGGCTTCGGGGGTCATGGGTGCCTTGTCCTTTGGTTGTGGTCCTGGCAGGGAAATTATGCCCTATTTTGGGACTCCCCCATGGAGAAGCCTTGAGAGGCTGCGTGCTAAGATGCCCTTGGTTCTTTAACTAGAGCAATGAACATGGCATTGGGGATATTTCCATCGCATCCGCTCCACGGCCTCTACGTCATCACCGACACCGCCCTCTGCGCCGGCCATATCGAATCCAGGGTGGAGCAAGCCCTGCTCGGCGGGGCTCGGGTCGTCCAGTATCGCGACAAATCGGACGATTCGGCCCGACGGTTGGCCGAGGCCAGGGCGCTGGCCGGGCTCTGCCGCGACCATGGCGCCCTGCTGATCATCAATGACGACATAGAACTCGCCGCGTCGAGCGGCGCCCATGGCGTCCATCTGGGTCGGGAGGACGGTGCCTGCGCGGTGGCCCGTGCGGTGTTGGGGCCGGAGGCAATCATCGGCATCTCCTGCTACGACGACTTCGACCGCGCCCGGCAGGCCCGGCAAGAGGGGGCGGACTATATTGCCTTCGGCC
This sequence comes from Gammaproteobacteria bacterium RIFOXYD12_FULL_61_37, assembly GCA_001801995.1. Classification (GTDB taxonomy): domain Bacteria; phylum Pseudomonadota; class Gammaproteobacteria; order Chromatiales; family Chromatiaceae; genus YD12-FULL-61-37. The sequence continues at coordinate 16,235 of MGZB01000057.1, forward strand.
GCTTCTTCCCGTCCCAGACCAAGCCCGGCGCGGTCCAGGCCGATCCGGATCTGCTCCGGCGCGGGCGCACCGAGCTGGACCGGCCCCTGGTTGCCATCGGCGGGATAACGCCCGAGAATGGCCGGTCATTGATCGCGGCGGGCGCCCAGATGCTGGCCGTGATCCAGGCCGTATTCGGTGCGCCCGACATCCGCGCCGCCTGCGAGAGTCTCACCGCCTTATTTATAGAGGATGATCCGTCATGAACCGCTCCCATCAGCTTTTCGTCTCCGCGCAGCATCGCATCCCCGGCGGGGTCAATTCGCCGGTGCGGGCCTTCAAGGGTGTGGGCGGCGATCCCGTCTTCATCGACCGCGCCGCCGGTCCCTATATCTGGGACCCGGATGGCAACCGTTATATCGATTATGTGGGCTCCTGGGGGCCCATGATCCTGGGCCACGCCCACCCCGAGGTCATCCGGGCGGTGGAGGAAATCATCCGGAAGGGGCTCTCCTTCGGCGCCCCCACCGAGTTGGAGACCCGGATGGCCGAGAAGGTCTGCCAATTGGTCCCCTCCATGGATCTGGTGCGCATGGTCTCCTCCGGCACCGAGGCCACCATGTCCGCCATCCGTCTGGCGCGCGGCTATACGGGCCGGGACAAGATCGTCAAGTTCGAGGGCTGTTACCACGGCCATTCCGATTCCCTGTTGGTGAAGGCCGGCTCCGGCGCCCTGACCCTGGGCGAGCCCAGCTCCCCCGGCGTCCCCGCTTCGCTCGCCGAGCACACCATCACCCTCTCCTATAACGACAGCAAGCAGGTGGAGGAGGCCTTCGCCCGCCTGGGCCGGGAGATCGCCTGCGTCATCGTCGAGCCCGTGGCCGGGAACATGAACTGCATCCCGCCCCAGCCCGGTTTTCTCGAAACCCTGCGGGCGGTTTGCGACCAATACGGCAGTGTCCTGATCTTCGACGAGGTGATGACCGGTTTCCGCGTTGCCCTGGGCGGCGCCCAGGCCCTCTACGGCATCACCCCCGATCTGACCACCCTGGGCAAGGTCATCGGCGGCGGCATGCCGGTCGGGGCCTTCGGCGGCAAGGCCGAGATCATGCGCAAGATCGCCCCCCTCGGCCCGGTCTACCAGGCCGGTACGCTTTCGGGGAATCCGGTCGCCATGAGCGCGGGGCTCAAGACCCTGGAGCTGATCTCCGAGCCCGGCTTCTTCGACGCCCTCGGGAAAAAGGTCGAGACCCTGGTGACAGGTTTGGTGGAGAAGGCCCGCCAAGCTGGCGTTCCCCTCGCCGAGAACCATGTGGGCGGCATGTTCGGCCTCTTCTTCACCGACGCCAGAAAGGTCAGCGACTTCGCCGGGGCCACGGCCTGTAACCAGGAAAAATTCAAGGTATTTTTCCACGCCATGCTGCGGCACGGCATCTACCTGGCCCCCTCGGCCTTCGAGGCGGGCTTCGTCTCCGCCGCCCACAGCGACGCGGACATCGCTGCCACCCTGGCGGCGGCGGAAGCGGCCTTTGCCGAGATCGTCTGAGGTTCTGGGTCTATAATCCCGTGACATAAGTGGTGCAGGGATGCACCGGTTACGGACCTAGGGATGGAAACGAACAGTCTTTTGCCCCAAAGGACATCTTGAGAGAGGAAACGACCATGTCACTGAACAGATCCAGAGGAAGCCGCGACGCCGGTTACCTCGGCCTCTCCCTGCTCCTGCTTCTGGCCGCCTTGCCGTCCACCGGCAATGCCCTCGACGACAAGGGCTATCTGGACGCCATCTCCCAGGAGGCGGATAAGGTCGAACAGCGACCGGCCGGGGAAAGGTCGGATGCCAATAACCCCGGTTCGGCTGCCACGCAACTGCCACCGGCCTCGGACGGTGCCCGTACCGCGAGCATCACCCTGGAACAGTTCGAAGAAAAGCTGAAACAAGACTACCTGGGCACCTACACCCTCTATATGAAGCTATCCCAGCGGAGCAAAGAGGAGATCTACGAGAGCCATGTCAAGGGAACCCGCCTCGACGATCTGAGGGAAAAGGTCCTGATCCGCTATAACCACGACAATACAAAGAATTAGCGTTTTCTGATGAAGCGCCCCAAGGAGACGATCATGACCCATTTATTCCGCGGATTGCTGTTGAGTGCGGCCCTCTTCCTCCATCCCACGCAGGGCGCGGCCGAGGAAACCGCAAAACAGGCGCAGGCCGAGGAAGGCGAGGCGAGCGCGGGGCAGATTCTGCTGGAACCCGGCAAACGCTACTTCTACGTCACCCATGAAGGCTGGTCGGTCAAGGTCGAACGCATCCAGGACCCGGAATATGTGCTGCACGGCTATTTCGCCAAGACCGCGCGCAAATGCCCCCCCTTCTGCCTCCAGCCCAATTCCGCCGATCCCAATGTGAAGACCGTTGCAGAACTCGAAATCTTCCAATTCATGGAAAACGACCTGCGGCGCGGCACTGGCCTCCTGATCGATGCCCGCACCCCCGCCTGGCACCAGAAAGGCACCATTCCCGGCTCGGTCAATATTCCCTTCACCGAATTCGAAAGGGACGAAAACGATCTGGAACTGCTGGAACTGTTCGAGACCCTCGGCGCCAAACCACGCGGCGAAGTCGGTTTCATCGACCAGCAATTGGAAAAGTGGGGTCTGACCGACACCACCCATCTCACCGGGAAATGGGACTTCACCGGTGCGAAAAGCCTCATTTTCTGGTGCAACGGACCTCTCTGCGGACAGTCCCCGCGCGCCATCCACAGCCTGCTGAAACTGGGCTATCCGGCCGACAAGATGGCCTACTACCGGGGCGGCATGCAGATGTGGCAACTCTTCGGGCTGACGACCGTCCAGCCGGGGAAGAAGTAATCCCGCCCGAGGTCCGCCAATCCGCGCTAGCCCAGTTTGCCTGATAAGGTGGATGCCGTTCCCGGTGTGGAGATCTGATCGAGGCCGGCCGGCAGCCGGCCTCCTTTCAAAAATACCGCGTCGGCGGTGCCATGTTGTTTTCCAGCCACTGGTCGATGGCGTCGATGGCGTCGCCCATCATTTTCTCGAAGGCGGGGGTGTCCGGGGCCTTGTCGATCCAGAGGAAGTCGAAGACGTGAACGGCGTCGCCCTCGCCGTCTTCCACATAGAGGTGTTCGGGATTGCGGGGAGGCTTGGCGGGGGGGCCGAAGCACCAGCGTGCGACAAAACGGGGCTCATCCTGGTGGATCAGGTACTGAATGCTGTCGTCCGCCACGTAGGGGTTTTGGCCCATCAGCCAGCGTGGTATTTCCAGGGGTTTGGAATCACTCATGGTGTCATTACGGCTTGAACAGAACCAGGTATACCACCGCAAACAGTATCAAAAGCGGGAATTCGTTGAACCAGCGGAACCAGACGTGGCTCCTTGGGTTTTCCGGGCCGCGAAAGGCGACCATCAGTTTGCCGCACCAGAAATGGTAGCCCAGTAATACTACCACCAGCAGCGTCTTGGCTTGTAGCCAGAAGCTGCCCCAGTCGAAATAAAGGCTGGCCAGGATCAGTCCGAGCGCCACCGTCAGCAGTGCCCAGGGGGTGATGAACCAGAACAGCTTGCGCTCCATGATGGAGAGGCGTTCGCGGGTCGCTGCGTCCTCCGATAGGGCGTGATGGACGAACAGCCTCGGCAGGTAGAAGAGCCCCGCGTACCAGGAAACCAAAAACACGATGTGAAAGGTCTTGAGCCAAAGCATGCGGAATTCTACCCCTTTGGGGAGTTGTCGTCTCCGTCACGGTAAAGCTCGCGCAAGACATCGCGCCGTTTTCCTGCGGGAGGGGATTCCGTCTCGCCGCCTTTCCCGCCGAAAAAGCGGCCGATGGCCCCGGCGATGTGCTTCAAGGCGCGCCAGATGCGGGGTAGCAGCCAGATAGACAGAAGGATGAAGACGAACAGCAGACCCAGGAATACCACCGGGTGGTACAGGGCGGTCCAGAGGCCGCCGATGACCGCCAAGTCCTCGGCGATGGAGGCGGCCCAGTTGGAGAAGGGTTCCGGCGAGGTATTGATGATGACGCGGGTGCCAGCCTTGGTGAAATGACTGGTGGCCGCCAAGCCGCCGCCAACCAGCAGGGCGGCGAATTCGGCCGCCGGCCCCACATCGATGCCTTGCGCCATGCCGGCCGCCAGCACGGCGCCCGCTGGGATGCGGATGAAGGTGTGCAGGGCGTCCCAGCCCGTATCCACGCCGGGTGTCTTGTCGACAAAGAATTCGATGAGGTAGAGGATACCGGCGATCCCCATGACCAGGGGATCGGCGAGGACCTCCAGGCTGGGAGGCAGGGTGGCGGCGCCCGTGTTGGCCAGGTAGCCGAGCACGAAGACGGCGGCATAAAGGTTGATACCCGCCGCCCAGGCGGAACCGAGCATCAGGGAGAGAGTTGCAAGGGTTTCCATGGGGCTGCCTCTTGGGTTGACCTGGTATCGGGTGCAGACGGGCCAGTTTAGAACGGGGGAGGGTGATCAGTGAAGGGGGAATCAGGGGGGGGGCGGGAAAGGACGCGGGATTGAAACAAAACCGCATCATATTGCGGGCACTCACTCTGCTATGATTGCCTCCTCGAACATTTATAAGGGGTCGTTTCCAGGATGCTGAATATAGGCGTGGTTGGTGGAACGGGTTATACCGGCGTTGAACTGTTGCGCCTGCTGGCGCTGCACCCTGGGGTCGAGCCCAGGGTGATCACCTCCCGTAGCGAGGCGGGAACGGCGGTGACTGATATGTTCCCGAATCTTCGCGGCCATATCGACCTCAAGTTCACTGAACCCGACACCGGCCGTCTGGCCGAGTGTGATCTGGTCTTTTTCGCCACGCCGAACGGCACCGCCATGAAGATGGCCCCGGAGCTTTTGCGGGCCGGGACCCCTGTGGTCGATCTGGCGGCTGATTTCCGCTTGAAAGATCCCGCCGAATGGGAACGCTGGTACGGCGTTCCCCATGAATGTCCCGATCTCCTGGCCGAGGCCGTCTACGGCTTGCCGGAATTGAACCGGGAGGCCATCGCCAAGGCTCGCTTGGTGGCTAATCCCGGTTGTTATCCCACGGCCGTCACCCTGGGTTTTCTGCCTTTGCTGGAGGCCGGACTGATCGATGCCGGGGGCTTGATCGCCGACGCCAAATCCGGTGTCAGCGGCGCCGGGCGCAAGGCAAGCGTGAATGCCCTGATGGGCGAGTGCGGCGAGAGCTTCAAGGCCTATTCCGTCCCCGGCCACCGGCACCAGCCCGAGATCCGCCAGACCCTGGGTGCCATCCTTGGGGAACTGCCGTCGCTGACCTTTGTCCCACACCTGGTGCCCATGATCCGCGGTATCAACGCCACTCTGTATGGGCGTTTGACGAACGAACCTGGAGACCTCCAGCGTCTGTTCGAGGAGCGTTATCGCGGCGAGTATTTTGTCGATGTCATGCCGTCCGGCGCTCATCCCGAGACCCGGAGTGTGCGTGGCGCCAATCAGTGCCGGATAGCGGTGCACCGGCCCCAGGGCGGGGATGTGGTAGTGGTCCTGTCGGTCATCGATAATCTGGTCAAGGGGGCCGCCGGCCAGGCGGTTCAGAATATGAATCTGATGCTCGGTCTGGATGAGAAACTGGGCTTGGAATCCATAGGATTGTTGCCGTGAGATTTGTGTCCGATCGTTTCAAAACGCCCAGGATGGATCAAGTCCTCGGGCAGAGGGACTACTATCCCATCCTGGCGGTGCCGGTGGTCATAATCTGGTTGATCACGACCTGGCTGGCCTTCGACTATGGCCGTGGCCGCGCCGGTTATGACAGCGGCGAGGCCGCAGTCCGGCTGGGCGAGTTACGTGACGAGATCAAGGTGCTGGACAAGGAGCGGGAGCAGTTGAAGCGGCGGATCGCGGCCCTGGAGCGCCAGGATCAGGTCTACAAGGAATCAGAGCTTCAGATGAAGAACAGCATGATCGGCTATCAGGATGAGAAGCTGAAACTGGAGAAGGAGGTGCTGTTTCTGCGCGGCGTCATCTCCGGGAGGCCCGGCAGGGCGCAGCTCCGCGTCCATAATTTGAAAACAGTGGCGGATAAGACTACCGGTGAATACCGTTTACAGTTTACCATCGATCAATCGATGGCCGGGAAACGCCGTGTCGAGGGCGACGCCAAAATCTCTTTGACCGGGGTGGGCGCGGACGGCAAGGAAACGACTCTGACGATGAAGGAAATCGCGAAGGGTGAGACGTTGACGAAAGTGGGCTTTCTGCATTTCCAGAAACTCGACGAAATCTTTAAGTTACCGGATGGCTTTAAACCAGCCCATTGGCGCGTCGAGCTGAATCCCGGCGGTGACGATGTCGAGGGCGTGAATGAGCGTTTTGACTGGAGGATCGTAGACTAAACAAGCGGCGGTATCGTTTTGTTTCGTTTACTTAAAGGTAATAATAAACCTGAACGTTAAGTTATAGAGGGCCAAGTAATGAAATTCACTTCCAAGCCGACTACTCCGAAAGCCCCGAAAATCGCAACCGTGATCGGGAAGGGGACAGAGGTCAATGGCGACATCAAGTTTATCGGCGGTCTGCACGTTGACGGCAAGATTCACGGCAATATCAATGCCGATGAGGATGAAAATACCGCGCTGACTGTCAGCGAGTTGGGCAAGGTCGAGGGGGATATCCGGGTCCCCAATGTCATCCTGAATGGCGAGGTCGAGGGTAATGTCTACGCCTCCCAGCGCGTCGAACTGGCCCCGAAGGCCAACGTGCATGGCACCGTCTATTACCGTTTTCTGGAGATGGCCATGGGCGCCGTGGTCAACGGTCAGTTGATCCGCACCGAGGAAGACCGCATCCGCATGCTCGGATACGACGGCAAGGGCGAAAAGAAGCCGGGAGCCCCAGCAGCGGCCCCCGCAGCATCCTCGCCCTTGGGCGGCGCGAAGCCGGAGCCACTGGCGGGTCCGCCCAAGGCCTGATAAGCCGATGGTTCCTGGTGCTGATACTTGACTTGCGTGATTGGTTATTGGTATTAATTCACCCATCATGCGAGTTTGGGTTATCAAGAGGTGAATCCGATGACGAACGAACCGGCCGATCAGGCGCCCCTAATGTTCACTTCCGCTGCGGCGAAGAAGGTGGCTGCCCTGATCGAGGAAGAGGGCAATCCCTCCCTGATGTTGCGTATCCATATCCAGGGCGGGGGCTGTTCTGGCTTTCAGTATGGCTTCACTTTTGATGAAGCCGTCGGTGAAGGGGATACCGAGGTGGTAACCGATGGCGTCAAGCTGCTGATCGATCCGATGAGCATGCAGTATTTGGCCGGCGCCGAGGTGGACTACACGGAGGGTTTGCAGGGCGCGCAGTTCGTCATTCGTAATCCTAACGCGACCACCACCTGTGGTTGCGGCTCCTCCTTCTCGGTCTAGTCTCGATCGCTCCCACTGCAAGGCCGCGCCCAGGCGCGGCCTTTTTATTTTGGGCCGATTCGGCCCAGTCCGGCGAAATTGCGTTTCAGCCCCTTATTTTTTCCTCAGGCATGCAGTAGATTGCAGGGTTTGATTTGAGATTCGGGAGAAATCCGGCATGGCAACCCTGGCAGAAATGCGCGAAATCATCCGGCGCGGCGCGGAAGAGATCCTGCTTGAAGAGACCTTGGACAAAAAACTGGCCGAGGGGCGGCCTTTGCGGGTCAAGGCCGGCTTCGATCCGACCGCACCCGATCTCCATCTGGGCCACACGGTCCTGATCAATAAGCTGCGGCAGTTCCAGGATCTGGGTCATGAGGTGCTTTTCCTGATCGGCGATTTCACTGCCATGATCGGCGACCCCACCGGCAAAAGCGCCACCCGCCCCCCCTTGTCGCGGGAGCAGGTACTGGAGAATGCCCAGACCTACGAGCACCAGATCTTCAAAATACTGGACCCGCAACGCACCACCATCGTCTTCAACTCCTCCTGGATGGGCGGGATGCAGGCCGCCGAACTGATCCAGTTGGCGGGCAAGTACACGGTTGCCCGTATGTTGGAGCGCGACGACTTCAGCAAACGCTACAGTTCGGGCCAGCCGATTTCCATCCACGAATTCCTCTATCCCTTGGTGCAGGGTTACGACTCGGTAGCCCTGCGAGCAGATATCGAGCTGGGCGGCACCGACCAGAAGTTCAATCTGCTGGTTGGTCGCGAGCTGCAACGGCAATACGGCCAGGAGCAGCAGGTGATCATGACCATGCCGATCCTGGAGGGATTGGATGGGGTGCAGAAGATGTCCAAGTCTCTGGGCAACTATATCGGCATCAACGACGCCCCGGATGAGATGTTCGGCAAGCTCATGTCCATCTCCGATACTTTGATGTGGCGATATTTCGAGTTGTTGAGCTTTCGCTCCCTCGACGACATCGAAGGTTTCAAGCGGGCAGTGGCAGAGGGGGGCAATCCCAGGGACATTAAGTTCGAGCTTTGTAAGGAGCTGGTTGCGCGCTTTCATTCCCCGGCGGCGGCGGACAAGTCGCTGGAGAACTTCATCGCCCGTTTCCGTAAAGGGGAGATGCCGGAAGAAATGCCGGAATGCCGGATATCGGCCGGTTCCGGGGGGATTCTGGTCGGGAATCTGCTGAAGGAACTGGGTCTGGTGGCAAGCACCTCCGAGGCGATCCGCATGATCGGCCAGGGCGCCGTGCGGATCGAGGGGGAGCGGGTTGATGATAAAGGGCTCGTGCTCAAGTCTGGCTCCACCCTGGTGTGCCAGGTAGGAAAACGTAAATTTGCCCGTGCACACTTGAGTTAACAGCAGGGGGGCAGCCTCGGTCGCGCCGAAAAATGAGGGGTTGGGAAGAAAGTTGTTGACCCCGCAGATTTCGACCCTATAATGCGCGCCTTCGGTTGGACATTAAGCGGGACGGATTTGCCGCTGAGGTGTAAAAGGATTTACGAAACAGCGCCTTACGCGGCCTGTCACGAAGTTAAAAAGAACGGTTGACAAACGCGGGCAGGAAACTAAAATGCGCACCTCCAGCACGGAGCTGAAGGGAACCAGGAAGTTCGAAGATTATGAGATCAGATGATCTCCTGGCCCAAAAGGCAAAAGCTCTTTAAAAATCAGATTAGGTAATTTGTGTGGGTGCTCCGACTCGTCGAGAAGGCGAGAAACAATCGGAAGCATCTTTTACAGAAGA